>JANQED010000108.1 GCA_028278545.1 Anaerolineales bacterium | reverse complement strand
GTTGTTGGCGCGATTCCCAGCGATGAGAGCGCCGATGATGAGGGCGGCGATGCCGATCAGCGTGGGCACACCTCTGGCGCTGAAGACACCAAAAGCGTTTCCAAATTCTCCAGCATAGCGGGCGACTGACTCGACCAAGGCTGCCCCCAGCGTGATACCGAACAGGTATAAAATCACGTTGACCACGGAGATGCCGCGGCGGAACAGCCAGATAATCACCAGAATGGTGACCAGCGGCAGCAACGAGGGATACAGCGCGTCCAGCACGTTAGTCTGAAGGGAGAAGGGCTGCTCCACGGCCTGATCGCCTTGGCCCGTGATTACGGTCCAGCCGATGCCCGTGGACACGGTGACGAACTGCGCGCCAAGCGCGCCGAGCACCGAAGCACCCAAGACGGCCGCACCGGTGCGCACGTCGTCGAGCAGACCGGTTTCCATCAACTGGGACACCAAGGCTCTACCCTGCACGTAGCCCTGATAGTACACCCACCATCCAAAGACGAAGGTGTAAAAGGCTGCCGCGAGGAAGTAGATGATGGGTCCAAGGATGCCGGAGGGCGCTCCGTTGGCAGCCAACGCAACGCCGATGCCGATGGATTGCCACACCGGGAACCAAGTGCCCTGCTTGAGCGTGTCGCCCAAACCGGCAAAGGGGCCCATGAGGCCGATCTTGACGTTGTTGATGGTCTCGTCATCGATGTCGGTATTGCCCAGCGCGCGCTCTTCTTCGAGCGCGATGGTCATACCGTGGATTACACCACCAGTGTCAGGTTCGGTGTTGAAGAAAACCAGGTGCCGCTTGAGGGCTGCCTTGATGTCTTCCGGGTCAGTGTAGAGCTTCCTGATAATGGGGGTCATGGCATGTGCGAATGCGGTGCCCTGGTAGCGCTCCCAGTTGTAGTTGGCATGGGAGAAGAACAACCAGCGCCAAAACGAGGAGAAGACGTCCGCACGCGTAATCATTTTGTCCTTAGTCTGTTCCGACATCTTGGGTCCTCCTTGTCAGTGCGATGTGCAGCACTGCTAAACCGGCCGCGATCACGGCCACCGCGATGATGTTGACTTGGGCAAGGGCGGCGACAGTGAAGAAGATCAGGAAGTAGGGCCATGTTGCGCGTGTGAGGATGAGATTGAGGTTGAGCGCGATGCCAACGGCAACCAGGACCGAGCCAGCGATAATGAACCAGTCGCGGAGCCAGCGCCAGTCCGCATTGCCGCCACGGAAAGGATCGATGGCGTTGAACAGTGCGTCCAGCGCGGCTGCGCCAGCAAGGGTCAAGATCAGGGCGGGGATGAAGGTGACGAGGAAGACGTAGGCCTGGCCAGGAAGCCAGTTCATACGCGCGACCCCATCGATATCCCCTTCCTCGGCGCGGGCGTCCGCCCAGTGGACGAAGATGATATCGACGCTCATGCGGCTGAAGAAGCCAATCAGGCCGATGAAGCCCAGGGGAGCTGCAATGGCGATAGCCTCTTGGGGGCCAAGCCCTGTGGACAGGGCCAGCGCAGTACCCACCCAGCCTGCGAGGGCCGGATCAGCGGGCGAGGAACCGCCAGCTGAAATGACGCCTAGGAAGATCAGGTTGATGGACGCGCCGATCAGGATACCTTGACCTAGATCGCCCATGATGATGCCAACCAGCGTGCCGCCAACCAGAGGCCAACGCATGAAGTTGAAGCCTAGGTTGGGGGTAAAGGCGCTGCTTGTGATCCAGTAGCCAGCCGCAACAAGGATGGCCTGGAACAAGGTTAGTGTAGCCCCGGCTTGCGCTGCTTGCGTATCGCCGTTAGAGGCAAACGCGGTGATCTGTGTGAGTAAAGCCAGCACCCACACCAGCGCAAGGGCAGCTACCATTTTTTTCGTGACTTTCACGAGTAGTACCTCCTTCGCTCCGAATAAAGACGAATAAAGTCGTTGAGAGCGGACATCAGTTCTTTAATATAACCACCTCCTTTCAAAGATTTCACCGCTTATCAACACTGGTCAAGTCTATCCCTTGCTCGCTAGGGATCATCTTGATTTCAACCTTTGCACCTTTATCTTGGATCTTGCGCAGGGTTTCGAGTTCTGCTTCGCTGACCGAAATGAACTTGTGCAGGGCCTTGCGATCCGGCCCGGCACCCAGGCCGCCCAAGTTGAGATAATCGATCTCTATCCCAGATTCCATCATAGCCAGGATGTCGGACGGGTGGCGAGTGAGCAATAGAACACGTCGCGGGTCATCGGCCTTGTCTTTGAAATCCTGGATAGTCTCCTCTAGAGACAGGGCGCGGAGGGCTATTTCGGGAGGTTTGATGGAACTGTAGACCTGCTGCATAAAAGAATCTTTGGCAGTTTTATCGTCACAAATTAGGATCTCGTCGCATTTGCCAATGGCGCGAATCCAGGCGGTGACGACTTGGCCGTGGATCAAACGGTCATCGATGCGTGCATGGGCTATTTCCATACTCTCTCCTCTTCTGCTGCTCTAAGGTTGGACGACAACGCGATAGGTATTGATCTTCAAGGCCTCATCGAAGGCTTCTTTGACCTGATCCAAGGGGTAGGTTGCGCTGATGAGCGGCTCTAGATCGACAGTGCGATTTGAAATCAACTGGGCGGCCTCGAGGAATTCACCGCGCGTCTGGCTCATGGTGCCTGTCAAAACAACTTCTTTCTTATGGAAGATGTTAGGGTCGACTTCGATCTTCTGACCCTTGGGGAAGAAGCTGGAGTAGAGCAAGACGCGGCCTGCGTTGGCAGAAGCCGCAACGGCGGGTTCGACGGTGGAGGGATGCGCTACACAAACATAGGTGACATCGGCACCCCTGCCGTTCGTGAGTGCCTTGACCTTCTCCACGTAATCTTCCTCCAGCGGGTTGAAAGCCAGGTCGGCCCCCATTTCTAGTGCTTTCTGTTGGCGGCTCTCGTCAGGTTCACTGACAAAGACGACAGCGCCGAGATTCTTGGCGAGTACCAGGTGCAGAAGGCCCATGAGGCCTGCACCAACAATTACAACACGCTCGCCGCCCTGGAGTTTCGATTGTTTCACGCTGCGCAGCACGCAAGCCAGCGGCTCGCTGAGCGAGGCATGTTCAAAAGGTACATCATCAGCGATTTTGAAGCAGTCCGCTCCGTAACGCAGCACATATTCTCCCAGGCCGCCGGGTGGATTGCGCACTTTGTACATGTTCTCGCAGATGTTTTCGTAACCGCGCAAGCAAGACTCACACTGGTGGCAGCGATACAAGCCCGACAGAGTGACGTGGTCTCCGGGCTGTACGTTGAACACCCTTTCGCCAACTTTTTCGACAATACCGCTGACCTCATGACCACCGGCCATAGGATAGATAGGTTCGTCGCCAGTGTACATACGTTGCTCCCAGGTGCAGAGGGCGCAGGAATGCACTTTGATCAGCGCTTGATCGGACCCAGGCTCAGGGATCTCTAACTCTTCAAATTCAATTTCGCCAGGCGCGGCCATGATGGCGCGGCGCATCATTCCATTAGCGGATTTTTCGGTCCTGCTCATTTATGTCTCCTTGGATTCATGCATGAATCTATCAGTATCATGATGTTTATTGGGCTGCTATTTGAGCACCCACATCTACAATGCCGGTCGCGCCGGCCTGCAAAGCGAGCTTGGCCAGATCCTCCGGGGACTCGCTGAAGT
>JANQED010000075.1 GCA_028278545.1 Anaerolineales bacterium | reverse complement strand
TGAGCATGGTCGTAAGGATGTCGGCGCCCATGCCCCCGTAGTCTTCGGGCACGACCAGGCCTTGAATACCGAACTCCGCGCATTTCTGCCACTTGTCACGGGGAAAATCCTTGTTCTGGTCGTCCTCGATAATGTTTTCGTTTAATTCCCCCTTGGCGAACTCGATTACCGCATCCCGGAGTGCCAGTTGTTCGTCCGACCATGAGAAATCCATTTGTCGCCTTCCTGACCGTGAAAAATGCCTACGCTTGCTAAACAAATGCCGGAGTTGCCCAGTACCGCGAATCCAGGCAATTCGGCAGAGAATTGTAACTCACATGCCCTTGCCGCAAGAGGGTTTACAGCTTTTGTAAGGTATTCCCTTTGCACTTTTCTTGCCATCTTGACAGCCTTCTCTGCCTTTGCCCCGGACATCTCGGCTGGCCCAGTAGCCTAAATCGGGGTCTGTATGGATTTTTCGCCTACCCATTTGTCTGACCTCCTCATCTTGGTACTTATTCCCCATATGCGCTGTAGGGGTCTTTAGCTAAGATGGCCCAGTGTCGCCATCTAACAATCCTGTCCGAGAGACTAGCCTGGGAGCCCCCAACGCACTTAATCTGCTTCCTCTCGTTAGGGAGATCATTAAAGTCGACGAGCTTATCCCACCCTTTCGGGCACCCCCGTAGCCGGAACGGGTAAATTTGATCTGATGATCCAACGCCTAAAAGAGGAGCTTTCTAATCGGATTTCCCCCCGCCAGGCACGCTGGATGGCGATCTTATTTTTAGCAGCCTTACTCGGCGCGGTCCTGACCTTGTTTAGCAGCCTCAACCCTGTGCTGGACGCGATTTACGCTGCTATTGTCGCGCTGTCTCAATGGGCGGGCGCATACTTCAAGTTGGATGAGCTGTTGCGGGTTGTTGCCATATTTGCACTCTTGTTGTCGCTGCCGCTCATCAACCGCTTGTTCTCCCGCTTCACCGGCAACATAGACTCTTGGCGGCAAACGCACTTTCGC
>JANQED010000066.1 GCA_028278545.1 Anaerolineales bacterium | reverse complement strand
GATCCATGTTGTGGGCAAACGCGAAGAAGATCAGGTCATCCTGCAAGTTGAGGATAACGGACCGGGCATTCCGCCGCAGGCACAGGTCCGCATCTTTGAGAAGTTCTACCGGGCTGGTAACGTCCCTGAGGAGATTCAGGGGACAGGACTGGGTTTAGCCATCGTCAAGTCCATCGTTGACAGCCACCAGGGCCGCATCTGGGTGGAATCCGAGGTGGGGGAGGGCTCAACCTTTACCGTTGTCCTGCCGGTCGCTATTAGCACCACATAGCTGCGCGACTTTGGAGTATCTTCTGGCTGGAGCGCTCCTCGCCTGAACCGCGCTCAACTTACTCTTCAGTGACTGTAACCATTGAACCGGCGGAAGCCAGAGAGCAACCCACCGGGGACAAGGTCTAGGGGGGCGATCTCTATGTGACCTGCCTAGAAATCATCCTGCTCTTGCGTGCTTTGGCCCGATCAAGAACCAGGTCTCTAGTGCCCCCATTCCTTTTACCTCGATAGACCCCTTGGGCTCAAAATCGAATTCATGTCTTAGCAACTCGTAGGTCGCCGGTGCGGCCTGGATCTTGCCCGCTATTCCCTGCGACTCCATGCGGCTGGCCATGTTCACGGTGTCCCCCCACACGTCATATTGGAATTTGTTCTTTCCGATCACACCCGCGACCAGAGGGCCTGAGTTAATGCCCAGGCGGAACTCGATTTTCCTTTCGTTTATGGGCCGTAAACCGTTGACATAGCTGCAAATGTCCATGGCCATTAAAGCCAATACATGAGCGTGATCGGGTCGCCTGACCGGTACGCCTGAAGCCACCATATAGTTGTCGCCGATGGTCCTGATCTTCTCTAAACCGTACTTGTCCACCAGCGAATCGAAATAAGAAAAGATCTCATTCAGCAACCCGACCATCTCTTCCGGTTTCATTTCCGAGGAGAGCGGTGTGAACCCCACCAGATCGGCATATAGGATGCTTGCCTCCTCGTATCGTTCCGCGATGGTCTGTTGGTCCCGCTTGAGGATTTCGGCGATCTGCTTAGGCAAGATGTTTAGCAACAGACCTTCAGATCTCTCCTGCTCAATGCGCAGCAGACCCAGCGCGGCATCTTTCTGTCTCACGAAATAGAGCAGCAGCACAACCGCCAGGGCTGAGGGGGCGCTGATATTCATGATGAAGAGCACAGTCCTGAGGCCCGACGTCAGATTGTTGCTTCTCAGCACGAATGGCTCCAGCACACCGCCCAGGGCGACCACGCCTAGGAAGGCCAGGAACCAGCCGAGGGCTTGACCTCGTCCCGTAAAGAGGATCGCTCCCAATGGGGCGACCAGCGACCAGATCACTACACCGCTCGAATTCTCAAAACCCCCTAAGGCTAGCATAAG
>JANQED010000190.1 GCA_028278545.1 Anaerolineales bacterium | reverse complement strand
TCTGGAGGCGACCAAACCGTGGCAGATGTCCGGCATAGACGGCATCAGCCGCTTCTTGAAACGCGTCTGGCGCTTGGTGGTCGACGAGCACGACAACAGCCTGAATCCCAAACTGGTCGACGGCGAAGCCCAGCGAGACAGCAGGCTGAACAAAGCGCTGCATAAGACCTGCAAGAAGGTGCTCGAAGACACCGAGGGCATGCGCTTCAACACAGCCATTGCCCAAATGATGGTCTTCGTCAACCTGGCCACCACCGCAGACAGCCTGCCCCGAGAGACCATCAAGACCTTCCTGCGACTCATCGTCTCCTACGCCCCGCACATCGCCGAGGAGCTCTGGGAGCGACTCGGCGAGGAACGATATATCTCCATGGCTCCCGTGCCGACCTGGGACGAGGCCCTGGTGGTCGAAGACCGAATCACCATCGTCATTCAGGTCAATGGAAAAAAACGCGGAGATATCAAGGTGCCCAAAGATGGGAGCAAGGAAGACATGGAGAAAGCCGCCCTTGCCAACGAGGCCGCCCAAAAGTTCATGGATGGCAAGACCCCCAAGCGGGTCATCGTTGTCCCGGGGCGCCTGGTCAACATCGTCGTCTAGCGGTTCGCCACCTCTACTCAGATCCAGATTCTCTCATCAGAAAGAAAAAAGGTGGGCAAACTATTTTCTTTCACGGAGTTTGTCCTGGTTGCCAACAGTGTTACCTATCTTTTTCCGATAAATACCACGTTATGTATCAATATTTCCTATTTGACATATCGCTAATTGCTATAGTATTTTAGGTCTCGCTAATTATTAGACACTGCGAGGTCTTCCGTGATTCATGATTTTGGCTTTACTTGAGGGAGCTTATCCTTCTAACCGGGTTTGTTAGACGATGCCGTGCGCCAAAATCATATCCAACCTGACATCACCTAATCGTCTTTGGGCCGTCCGCGGCCTTTGCATCCGCGATAGCCCGTACGAACACTACCGGACAAAATACATTTTTGGAATAGCATCATCTCGGTTCACGTACCGAAATGAGCGCAGGCTATTAATATTGAAAGGAGCTGACAATGAGTGAAGATTACCGATCCATGTGGGCCGACCTGGGACTCGATCTGGCAGCGCACGACGCACTATTGGGCGTTCTGGGC
>JANQED010000187.1 GCA_028278545.1 Anaerolineales bacterium | reverse complement strand
CCTGGAGCCGCCTGATCGAACGCCCTTGGAAGATCATGTCCATCGGCGTTCGTCCCTGGGCAGCTATCGATCTGTCTTAAGGGCGATTGGTATAAGGCGCCATGAATAATTCGGGCTAGCCATTGGTAGGGCTAAACGTGGGAAATCCCGAATTACACAAAGTTGCTTTTTTCGTCGTTCTGCAGTCGTTTAGTGGTGGGCGTAGATCTCACTTGCAATCCGCACGGAGGTGGACCAAGCTATGACCTCAGTTTGAGGGGGCTTGGGTGACAGAGGCATTCAGGATGCCTGTTGTCTGGTTGAGTACGAGCTGGCCGTTAGGCGTTCAGTTCAATGGGCTGAGGTTCATCATGATCCGCGTAGTGTCGACCTTGGCGAAAGGTGTGTTTGGCGCAGCCAGTGTTATCGGCGCAGGTCTCCTTGCAGTGCCGATGCTCATCGCCCCAAACGCTGCGCATGCGGTGACGGTTGGCGTAGCGGTCGACGGTGTCGGCAGTGATACCACCGTCGGTTCAACCGAATTTCGGGCTGCATTAGGCGGCAATGCGGTTCGGTATTTTATACCGTTGAAGCCTGCTGGCACGCCGCCTGATCCTTGCGTGTTTGGCGTCTCTTGCGGCACCAGCGCGGACACTGGTTCCGGCGGCCGCAAGATGGAGATGTATCTAAGATTCTCACCTGTACAAAGCTCTGTACCATCTAACATGATAATTAATTTTGAGGATCTCGATTTGATTGGTGCAAATGATCCTTCTGGGTTTTTAGAAAGCATCCAAATATTTGATAGTGGCGGAGTTCCAATCACGGACTTAATCGAGAATATTACCAATTCCTTTGTGAGCGGTGATGCAAACACCATTCAAACAGCTCAAATCCCCTTGGGTATAGTTTCTGACCCGTTCTACGTCAGGTTTGATTTCTTAGCGAGTTCTGGCTTTTATGGGAAAAATACGCCGGAGTTTCTTATAGCCGAAGTCCATCCCGTTCTACTGCCAGCCGCTCTACCGCTCTTCGGCACCGGCCTTGGCCTGATGGGCCTATTCGGCTGGTGGAGACGGCGCAGAGTTACCGAGGCTGCTGTCGCGACCGAGGCTGCTGTCGCGTAGGCGTACAGGCGTTCATTCCCAGTGTATGATGGCATAGCATAAATTTGGAGGTCATCAACAAGGATGGCACATGGGCCAGATTCTACACGGGAGCGCCCGCACGACAGAGGCGGTGCGTCGAGCGATACAACATAGTCAAGAGAGCATAAGGACCCTGGCCCGGCGCCATGGGATCAACCCGAAGACGGTCGCCAAGTGGAAACGC
>JANQED010000133.1 GCA_028278545.1 Anaerolineales bacterium | reverse complement strand
TTCGTGAAGCCGTCTTTATTTTGGTTTTCATCTGCCTTACATCGTGGACATTTCATACGACGATTCTAATCCAATCACCACCTATTTGGCCACTCCCGTGCATCTAGGTGAACTTCTCTCTGCTAAAATTGGTTATTGGTATAGACCGGTGAGCGCAGAGGCAGTTCTTCATGGCTGATAATTCGGAGTATCAATACGAGGGGCAGTGGAAGCGCAAACCACGCTTTGGGTGGAAGCAAGCCCTCGTTGGTGTAGGGGGTGTGCTCGTTTTCGTCATCGGGGTAAATGTGATCGATCAATACAAACTGGCTAATCCGGCAGCGCCTACACCCACCACGGCTTATATTGAGTATGGCTCGCGCCGTATCGCCTCCGTGATCCCCCAGGAGGTCGAGTTTCCGGCCCCTGAGCTCAGCCTCACCAGTCTCGAGGGTGAAACGGTTTCGCTCGCCGATCATCGCGGAAAGATCATCTTAATCAACACCTGGGCCACCTGGTGTCCGGGATGTGAGGCCGAAATGCCCGAGTTGCAGGCCTATGCTGAAAAGTATCAGCAGGAAGGTTTCATGGTCATCGGGGTCAACGCTGAGGAGAGCATTGAGCAAATAGCCCCCTTCATCGAAAAGATGAAGCTCGCCTTCCCCATCTGGTTGGATGCCAGGAAGCAAGTCTACCGGGCTTTCAACAGCAGCCACTTGCCGAGTTCGTTCGTTATCGACCGTTCGGGCACAGTGCGCTTGGCATGGTATGGCCCCGTCAGCCTTGAAATGCTGGAGACCTGTGTGACGCCTCTGCTGCGGGAATGAAACGCTTGCAGAGTATGCAACACCGTTTATAGAGAAATAAAATTGCTTGGGCGGAAGCCCTCGCGTTTAGCGTCGAAAAAGGAGATGCCCGTGGATGCAATCGTTACCTGGCATGGGGGGCTGACTTTCACCGGTAGGGGTGATACTGGTTTCGTCGTCCCCCTTGGCGCAGCCCCCACAGTTGGCGGCGACGATGATGGCTTTCGCCCCATGGAGTTAATGGCTATCAGCCTGGCAGGCTGCACCGCCATGGATGTGATCTCGATCATCCGAAAGAAGCGCCAGGAAGTGACCGGTTATGAAGTCAAGGTGCATACCGAGCAGGCCGATGAACATCCCAAGGTTTTCGTCGAAGCTACCATCGAATACCATGTCACCGGGCGGGATGTCGCTGAAAGTGCTGTGCTGCGCGCCATCGAACTTTCCGCCGTGCGCTACTGCCCGGCTCAAGCCATGTTGGGCGAGGTTTTCCCAATTGCGCTGAAGTATTTCATCTATGAGGACGATGGGGAATTGGTGACCAGCGGGGAGTATGTGATTCCCAAAGGCTAATCGGCGGAGCTGGCTGCTAATTCATCGTGATCGGGCAGGATGTCATCTGCATTGCGGATGGAGGGCAGGAAATATCCTATCGCTCCGACCAGGGCCGCGCTCAGGCCTGCGAAGAACATCAGTAAGCCCATTCCTGCTCCTGGCCCGGTTCCAAAGACAGGCCCAAATATATTGGCCAGACCGGATGATGTTTGCATGGCAGGTTCCATGACATAATCTGCCAAAGTGCCCGCAATGATGGGGGCGACCGGCTGTGTGAACCAGGCGATCAGCCGGCGGGCCGAGAAAACCCGGCCCTGTAAGTCAGGCGCCACTTTCGCTTGCCACAAAGCCTGATTGGATGTGTTAATCAGGGGAACGATCAGGGAAAACAGAGCCACGAGCACGATCCAGCGTGGCAAATCTGTAACGACTCCAAGAGAGGCAGCAAACACACCTGCCAGGATCCACCCTAAGATGACCCCATTGACCCGCCTTTTGAAACCACTCCAGGTGCTCATGAGGATACCGCCAACGATCCCTCCGACGGCCCCCGCGGTTTGGACTGAGCCGAAGATCAGGCTGTTCTGGTCGGTACGCGCCAGGATCATGGGTGCGAAGAGTGTGAACCCGATCGAAGCGAATAGATTGCCAAAGAAGAAGATCATCTGCAAGCCCAGCAAACTGGGACGCTCGAAGATATACCGGAAGCCATACAGGCCTTCTTGCCAGAGATTCCCTTCCGCCTTCTCTCCATCGACGGTCTTCTCAGGCTGGGGCACATGCACGATCAACAAAGTTCCGATGGCCAGGAAGAAGGTTGTCAAGTCGATCAGCATGATCAGGGCGAAACTGTCAATGGGGCCGCGGAGCGTAAGCGCCAGGATTGCGCCCGCCAGCACAGGTGCCAGCACACCCGGCCCAGCCTCGACCAGGGACATCATGCCATTGGCGCGGCTGTATTGTTCTTTGGGAACCATGGTGCTGATCGCAGCCGAATAGGCCGGCCATTGGAATGTGTTGCCCAGGCCATTGACTACCGCCGCGACATATAGATGCCAGAATTCCAACAAGCCGGTTACATATAAGATCAAGATGGCTGTCGTAGACAGCACCGCTCCCAGGTCGCTGATCATCATCATCAATTTGCGGTTGTAGCGATCTACCATTGCGCCTGCGATTGGGGAGAGCAACAAGAAGGGGGTGATGAAAGCCACCTGCATCAGCCCCATGGCCGTGGCGCTCTCGGTCTGTTTGTACATCCACAAGGTCATGCCGAAGTTGGTCATCATCGAAGCCAGCACAGAGATGATCTGTCCCAGCCAAACGATTGTGAATCCAGACATGCCGCTCAACCATTTTGGTTTTGTTTGCTCGATAGGTTGCATTCTGATTACTCCGTGACGAATCTTATCTGTGTGGTCAAGTCGAATTAAGCTTGTTTGCTGATTTCCTCACCAGAACGAAGCTCTTTTTCATACACGACGAACTCGCGAGCGACTTGCATGCCGGCTTTTTCGTACAGCCGAGTTGCGCCGCTCAGGTTCTGGGAGTCGACACTTAAGCCAGCGCGTTTGTAGCCGCGCTGGAAAAAGCCTCCAAAGGCATGGTTCAACAGGGCCAAGCCTAACCCTTGTCGACGCCATGGGCGGCGAACACCCAAGAGGTCCACGACCCCCGTTTCTCGATCAGGCCCCAGGCGCGGTTTGCACAGCGCCACCCCGGCGATCTCATCTCCAGCCATTGCCAGGTGCCACAATGAAGGGTCAAATTCTTCATCGTTCTCGATGGAATGCTTGAACCGCTCGTGTCGTTCTTTATCCCCAGACCGGTCTACGTGCCCCCAATGGTCTTCGAAGGCCTCGTCGGCAGCGCGCAGGATGGTTTCCAGATGGGGGTATTCCTTGAAGGATGTGAGTTGAATGCTATCGAGCCACACGGGGCTGGGTGGCGCGTCATTCAAGTCTTTGATCATGAACCAGGAATAGCGGATCGGGGTCAACCCTGATTTCTCGAAAAGGTCGATAGTGGGCTGGTGAGTTTGAGATGTCTGGATGTACATGGAAACCCGGGCGTTCTCGGGACAGCGGTCTATCGCTTGCCGGGCGCGTGCTTCGCCCCATTGCAGCAAATAGCTGCCGATGCCCTGGCCTTCATAATCTTTGCGGACGCACCCGTAGAAGTTGGGATGAACAGGCATTGAACCCAAGTCGATGACAAGACCACTGGCAACTATATCTTTGTCTGGCGAGAAAACGAGCAGTGTAGAAGCTTCTATTTCAATACCGGGGGTGGAGAAGATAGTATGGAAATCATCCAGGGTGAATTTCATGACCCCGGTTAGGGCCTGCCAGTACTCCATGAAGACATCAAAGAGGGCTTCGATATCCTCTTTGTTCGCCGGACGTGTTGTGTAGCCTGCTTTCAGTTGAGACATGTGTACACTCTCTTGTTTAGATTTTAGATAGAGTCGAAATTTATTCATTCAAACACGGCGCACAGGCTGGAAGCCTGTGCGCACGTTCCATGGAGGAGTCGCAATGATCTAAGTTAGGTGTTTAATTTTTCCAAGCATCTTCGACGGAGAGTTCACCCCGCTCGATGTCTTCCAAAATGGTCCTGGTCTCAGTTTCTTTTGTGTGGTGGATTCTAGCGATGTTGGCGACATGGGCCTGCTCCGGCATCACTCGATGAAGACCTCGATGTGGTCGCCGTCATCGGCATCGACCACATCGACGATTTTGCCTGTCATACCCTCGGCAATCGCCTCGCTGACCGCGCTGCCCAGTTCTTCGAGTTCCACCTCGGGGGTGAACTGGGCGGCGATATTCAGACCGGCATCAACCAGCTTCAAGGGCAGGTTGACATTGACTTTGGCTTTGCCTCTTTGCATATCTGTAACACGAACGCGCAGCCAGCGCGCCCCACCGCTCGGTTTCTTCGTCCGGACGGGTTTTTCGCTGCTGGAGCTGAGCGCTTTCAACAGTTTTGCGCCCTCGTCAGCAGAGATTTTACCTTCCTGGATCATTTTGAGGATTTTCATGCGTTCTTCAGCGGTTGTCATAGATATTGCTCCTTTTTTACCAAGCCCGGAGGGCTTTTTCGTGCCTCAGGGTATGCATTTCAATGCCTGTCTGTATGTTTTATGTTTTGCTCGGCTTTAGAGACCATCAAGGTCCTTCTAGCCGATAAAGACCTGTACTTTTTCTCCGTCATCGCCCTTATTGACGTCAACGAAGAAAGGTGTTTTTTGATCAGTGGTATTGCCCAAGGCCAGAATAACCTCGTCGAGGGTGCTGGCGTCTATGTTCGGGATATAATGCCCAAAATTGCGCAGGAACCAGGCTGTCAGGCGAATGGGGATGGGCAAGCTGACGGCGATCTTCTCAGGGTTTTCGCCGGGTTTTTGACGCACGCGCACATGCAGCCAGGGAGCCCTTCGGCTGCCCCAGCCCAGTGCTAGGATCATCACGCCAAATAAAAAGGGAAGCCACGAACAGGCGAACCAGAAGCCATACCCCGAGGCGCGCCAGGCCCAGTACATCAACCCGCCGCCGATTGTGGTGATACCAGCCCCAATCCAAACGGGGATGAACCACCAGCGCCTCCATTTTTGGATATCTTCGGGGTCAGGTTGTCGTCCCCTTTCCTGGTCGGCGACAATATCGTTGGATTCCACGACAGCAGATGCGTTGGCATCCGCCTCTGCGTCATCTATGGGGGTTGAGTCGCCTTCGTCCAAAGCCTGCAAGAGAGAATAGCCCTCTTCGGCACTGATGACACCCTGATCGATCATCTCGAGGATTTTCAAACGTTCGGCTGAGAGCGACATGATTATTTCTTCCCTTCCAAGGCAGCTAACAACTCTTCAGCCTGTTCCACGCTGATTTTGTTCTCCTGAAGCATTTGCAAGATCATCATGCGTTCTTCATCGGTGACGGGATCGCTGGCCGTTTGGTTTGAAGCTCTCAGGGCATCGACATCTATGCTCATGGTTTTCGTGCGGGCGCTGCGCCGGACCTCACGGGCCACTTTGCGTTGTGCGGCGGCCAATTTGCGCTCAAGTTTACGTTCGGCGCGTTTGGCGGCACTGTGGGCGCGTTGAGTAGCTCGCTCTCGGGCGTTCTCAAGTTTGCGCTGTATCTCTCTGGATCTTTTTTCGGATAGGCCAGCGTCTTCCAGCGTTTTTGATAAACCTGAGAGTTGGGTTTCAAGCGATTTCAGGTGTGTTTCCACCTGGTCAGTGGCCTGACGGGCCATATCTTTGGCCATCTTCGAGAAATCTTCGCTGAGTTCGAAGTCGAAATTGATATCGAAGTCAAGATCTTCAGAACCTTCCTCATCAGCATCCAGTCCGATAAGATCGATTTTCCCAGAAGCGTTAAGGCTGATTGGCGTGCCCCCTTCGCCAAGCTTGAAGGTGTGCGTTTCATCTCGAATTGCCTCTGAGCGGGCGGGCATTTTTATGCGAATGGATCGGGCCCCGCTCGAAAGGCTGATATCAGCGTTTACATCTTCAGGGATTTGGCAGCGCAGGTTGCCGCCGGCGGATACTGAATACGCCTGCCAGGGGACAGGCGCCAGGCTCATCTTTGCATTCCCTCCTGTGATCGCTGAGACGCCGCCGCTGACATCTCCCAGGCGCAGATTCCCGCCGATCATGTCTGAGTGGAATTGCCCGTCGATATCACGGACGTTTGCGTTGCCGCTCACAGTTTTTGCTTGCAGATCGCCTCGAACGCGTTTTGCCGACAGCCCGCCGCCGATCGTTCCCACCTCGACAGCTCCCACCTCCCGCAGAGTCATCGGGCCTGCTACGTGATCGACCTCCAACCTCCCCCCCAGGGCTCGAAAACGGGCGCTGCCGCCAACGCTTTTGACCAGCAGAACAGCGTCGTGGGGAACGTAAAGGATACAATCTTCAGGACAGCCGATTTTGGTAACTTCATCGCCTTGCTCAAAAGTGACCTGATCCTCGCAGGTGGTTTTGATCAGGGCTTCTTTGCGCTTCCAGCCCTTGACGTGCAAATCACCGGCAATGTGTTCGATGGTGATTGTAGGGGCCTCTCCGAGTTCCAGGGATTTCTGAACCATCGCTTACTCCTCTTGCTCCCCAAGAAGCTGAATGGCATCCTCGTATTTGATCTTGCCCGCATCCAAATCCTCTAGGATCTGTTTGCGTTCCTTCTCACTGAGGCCGCCGTCTTCGTCAGGTTCTGGTTCATACCCCATTGCTTTGATGATCGCTCGTAGGCGATTGCGTATTGTGGGGTAAGAGAGATTGAGCTCATCTTCCATCCGGGTGATTTTCCCCTCGCAGCGGATAAAGGTCTCGACGAATTCAAGTTGTTTGGGGGTCAGTTGGGCGAAAGCGCCCACGGTAAAACGGCCCTCAAAAGTCGTGTCGCAATCGCGGCAGTAAACTTTGGTGACCGTGATTTCGCCGTTGCATAAAGGACATTGAGTAGGGAGGGTTTGCATCGTGGCCTCGTTTCTCTAGAAAATGGTAGTTAGCCGGTGTGAAGCATGGTTCCGTATTGGTGGCGGGTTTGCAAACGCTGCCCAGCGGCCACCAGCAATTTCCCAAGATACGCCAATATGCGATCAAACAAGGTTGGATTGGAAATCATCCTCGCCTGGGCCGCTTCTATCGAGTTGAGCATCATGATCTTACCTATTTCGAATGTTGCGTACCACATAATGAACTCCTGTGCAGTGGTGAGACCAAACAAATACCAAAACTTAACAAAATTATACAGAAATAATAAAATTTGTCAAGCGGATTTTTAGAAAACTGAAAATTAAATTGATTTTTCTAAAATCAAACCTGTGTTTCCCCAGATTTGTGAATATAGAATGGTCAAGGTCTGAATCTATTTCACCGATTCTTACGTGTTCGCCCTATCGCTCGGAGGCGGTAATAAAGGATTCGAAGTTGGCGTTGACGTTGGCGATGACAGTGCTTGAGAAGCGCGTCATGGTGCCCTGGTAAGGTTCATCTCCATTGTGCACCGCCCACCCTTCCAGATCGAAGCCCAGCGGCCCCTCGGCCGCGAGCCATTCGCCGTTATATTTGCGGGCGATGTGGATGTGAGTTCCTGTGCTGGTGCCCCCCTCACAGGAAGGGTGCCCGATCCTATCGCCTGCTTCGAGAGAAATCCCTAAGGGGATGCGCTCGTGGGTGGCGATATGGAGATAGAAGATCACCCAGCCGGTGCGCGGGTCGCCGTCGCCGTCGGTATCTATTTCGACGATGCCGGCCTCAGAACGGGTGACGACCCCGGAGGTCATCGCGGTGGCCCATTCGTTGGAGGAACCGCAGCCGCGCGTGCCCGGAGGCGCAAAATCGATGGCTGACCAGGGTTCACCAGTCCCCCAGCCGGTGTGGGGGCCGCCCGTATAAGCCCAGGTTTTCCCGCCCTCGAAAGGCAGGTACATCTCTGGCTGGCGCAGATTCCCTGGAATGTGAGCCTGAACATCCACCCAGGGGTCGCCAAATAGATCTCGATAGACCTGGGCGAATCCCTGAGGGCCAATATCCGCCTGGTAATCGTTGCCGGAATATCCCACGGAGAAGTAATATTGAAGGGCCACGCTGGCGGCGGTTTGCCAGGGGTCGGGATGCTCAATGGTGCCGCCTGGCACTTCGATGGTGGTCAGATGGCCGCTGCGCCAGCCGTAATAGCCGTTGTTGAGGGTGTTCGCCGCCCACACAAGCTGCAAGTAGAGGCCGCGGTTTTTGCGTTGCTCGTGCCCCAATGGATAGTCGCTATTCAAATCATCGGGGAAACTGGCCTGGCTCAGGGCTCCGGTTTGGTACTCCAACAACGCCAGCAGAACGCGCGGGCTGATGCTGAAGTTCAAGGCCACATAATCAACGATGCCCGCGCCTGTGCGCCTCGCCCCGGCGACGTAATCCCGGTAACCCCGCAGCCAGCCGGGGTATTGATCGACAAAGGCCTGCGTGTCGAAGTCGATTTGAGCCGGCCCGTTTACAAACAGACTATCGGGGAGGATTTTGAAAGTCGTGCCCCAGAAGGATTGGTAATAGATCGGGATTTGCATGGGCATCCCCGGCGGCAGGGTCGTGGCGTCAGCGGGGATGAAGGGGTTAGCCTCCAAGATCTCCTCCACAGTGGTGTTGAAGTGAACGGCCAATACCGGGAGCGTGTCGCCGGTTTGAGCGAGGTAATCAACCAGCTGCCCAGGCTGATATTGGGGACGCTCCGGCAGCGGTGTGGCCGCGATTTCTTCAACTGCGACCTCGGGTGTGCCTTCCTGGGTGGCAGGAACGGACTCCGTTTGGGGTTGGCAGCCGACGAGCAGCAGGGCAGCCAGCCCGATGGTTGGGAGGAGGATTCTTAGAAAGCGTGACATCTTGCGGTTGTCCGTAGGCTGCGTCCGGTCACTGTTCGTGTTCATCTCTCGTGATGCGCGAGACCGCCGAACCGAACTGGTGGGCGGTAACGGTCTCCTCACCGCGAGTTAAGGTGCCCAGGTAGGCTTCCTCACCGGCGAAAGCCCTCCAACCATCGAGCGTAAAGGGGTAAGGCCCGTCGGCGGCGATCCAGACGCCGTTGTATTTGCGGGCGATGTGGACATGGGTGCCCGTGGCCCGGCCACCCTCGCAGGAGGGATGTCCAAGGCGGTCTCCGCTTCGCAGATCAGTACCCACGGGGGCGCGGTCTTGCTCGCTTATGTGCAGGTACATGATCACCCAGCCGGTCTGTTCATGGCCGTCGCCGTCCAGGTCCTGGATCACAGCCCCAAGTTCCGAACGCACCACCAGCCCGTTGGCTATGGCGACCACCCATTCGTTTGAAGGGACGCAGCCGCTTCTACCCATGCGTGGGGCGAAATCGAGGGCGGCCAGAGGGCCGTTGCCTTCGAAGGCAGGGTGAGGCCCGCCTGTATAGGCCCAGGTCTCTCCGGCTTCGAAGGGCAAAGTTAGCTCAGGCTGGGCCAACTCGTCTGGTATCAGGGGATCGACAGCCGCGGCTCGTTCCCAGGGATCGCCGAACATTTGCTGGTAGAGTGCCGGAAAGCCCTCCAGGGCATCCAGCGCCTGCTGGCAGACGTCATGGCCATAAAGTTGGGCGAAGAAGTAGTGTAAAGCTACGCTCCCGGCGTTGGTATCTGCGGGAAGGCTGAAGATGCTACCATCGGGATATGAGATTTCGGTGAGTGTGCCCGCGCGCCAGCCGTAGAATCCCTCTGAGAGGACATGCGCTGCCCAGACCAACTGCCCGTAGAGGTCTTTGCGATAGTACGCCTGCGCCCCCATGGCGGTGTCGAAGTTCTCCGGGTCGCCTGGGTGCCCCAGGATGCAGCCGCTTTGATATTCCAGCAGCGCGATCAGCAGGCGGGGATTAATCGAGTTCTCTAAGGCCACCCGCTCGATGATCTCCGCCGCGCTGGTCCAACCGCTGATCATCAAATACTGTTGGTAAGTGCTCAGGAAGCCGTCCGTTTGGTTGAGATATGCCGCGACGTCGAAATCTAGGGCTGTTGGTGAATAGACCAGTTCGGCATCAGGGAATAATAGGCTAGAAGTATCGATGGGGGGAGGCGTCATTGTCAATTGATCATTCGCAATTGACAATGGGTCATTATTCACGGTATAGGCACTCAGGGTGAGCGTGAAAAGTAGGCTGAGTGAGATGCTGATCAGCAAAAAGCGAGCTCGCATGGCATGATTTTAACCTAAATCCCCAATATTCAACCCCGATATCTAATCTTCTACGCCCCCCCAAACTTACTAGCGTTCCCTCTCTATCAAACTGTGATGCGCCCCGAACTGGTTGGCGGTCACGACTTTCCCATCACGGGTCAGGGTGCCTCTGTACGGCGTGTCAGTAGCGTGTACGGTCCACCCGTTGAGCACAAAGGGAATCGGGCCATCTGCCTGCATCCACTCGCCGTTGTATTTGCGGGCCATATGGACGTGAGTGCCGGTGGCGTATCCGCCTTCGCAGGACGGATGCCCCAACAGATCACCCTTTTTAACCAGCCTCCCCGCTTCGATGCGCCCTTCGTCAGCAATGTGCAAATAGACGATCACCCAGCCGGTCTGCTCGAAACCATCACCGTCCAGATCGAGCACCACAAGGCCGCGCTCCGAGCGGGAGATGGTGCCATCCCCCGAAGCGGTTACCCAGGCATCTGAGTCGTAACAGCCGCTGACCGTTGTAGCGGGGGCGAAGTCGATGGCCGCCCAGGAGCCGTCTTTCTCGAAAGCGCCGTGCGGCCCGCCTGTGTAGCTCCAACTACGCCCGATCAGGAAGGGCAGCACTAGGTCAGGCTGGACAAGGTCAGGAGGAAAGAGCGGCTCGACTACCTGGGCGCGCGTCCAGGGGTTGCCGAACATCTGCTCGTAGAGTGCCGGGAAACCAGTCTCGGGGTCAAGGGCGGCCAGCCAGCCCTGGCTATCATAAACCTGGGCGAAGTAGTATTGCAGGGCCGCGGTTCCGGCGTTTAGATCGGGGGCCAGGTGGGCGGTGACGCCATCGGAGAAGTGGATTTCGCTTAGCCGCCCCTCCCGCCAGCCGTAGTAGCCGATGGAGAGTTCGTTGACGGCCCATTTCAACTGTCTGAGCAAGCCTTTTTTGCTGAGGGCGACTTCCCCTAAGGGATAATCTTGTTCCGCCAGGGTTTCTGGCTGGCCGTAGACCCAGCCACTTTGGTACTCTAATAGCGCCAGCAGCAACCTGGGGTTGACGGAATTATCCAGTGCTACTTGTTTGACGATCTCCCCGCCGTACATTTCGCCGTGTGTGCTCAAATACTCGTGCTGGTTTTTCAGGTAGCCGTCTGCTTGGTTGACAAAGTCCACCACGTCGAAGTCGATGGCTGAGAGGGTGTACACGAACTCGCTGTCGGGCAGCAAGTGGGTGGGCGAGGTCGTATTGCCGAAACGCTGTGGGATGATTAATAACTGGTTGGGATTGATGAAGCTCCGTTCGGGGAGCGCCCCGGTAGAGTCGATCTCATCGACAGTGACCCCGAAGCGCACGGCCAAGGCGTCGAGCGTGTCGCCGGACTGGGTGTAGTAGAGCAGCGGGCCGGTGTCCGCCGGCACAGTGGTCGGCGTGTTGGCTATGGTTGGGGGCGGTGTTGGAGAGGGTTCGACCAGCTCAACGGTCGCTGTGGGTAGTTCGGTGGGCAGCGGGGATTCTGTTGGGTCGGCGGGCGGGATGGCCTCTGTGGGTGGCGCGGCTGCCTCTGACGTGGCGGCCCAATCAGGTGTGATGGTCGCTTCGTACTCCGAGGGAGCGACAAATGGCGCATCCTGGCGCGATAGGCTGCACCCGGTTGTGAGAGATGAAATTATGACGACCAAAAGGAGCATACCGCGCGCCGCAGGCGCGCGAAGCGAAGCGCGTTGGAGATATTCTTTCTGGAAGCGAAGGGGGTGATTGTCTTTGCTGCTCATTCCCGCGCCTAGCCCTGGCCTACCGTTGGCGTGCGTTGGATTTTTAGCGATCAATGAGATTCTCCGGCGTGTGGCCGTTCTCGGCGAAGATGGTGTGATCGCCCTTGCGCAGCAGACCGTCATATTCGCCCCCGGTGCCCGCGCTTACCCAGCCATCGAGCACAAAGGGGATGTCCTGGTCAGCCGGGATCCATTCGCCGTTATACCGCCGGGCGATATGCACGTGCGTCCCACTGGAAAACCCGCCTTCACAGGATGGATGCCCGACACGCTCGCCAGCTTGCAGGTAAGTACCTGATTCAACCCGGTCACGGGTTTCGATATGCATGTAGAACAGCGTCCAGCCGGTTTGTTCGAAACCGTCACCGTCCAGGTCTTGGACTACCGCGCCATCCCCAGCGCGGATCACCAGGCCATCGGCCATGGCGACGACCCAGTTTTCGCTCTGCGTGCAGCCCAGGGGTTCGTCGTAGGGGGCAAAGTCTATCGCAGCCCAGGCTGAGCCATCCCCCCAACCCCCGTGCGGACCTCCCGTAAAGGCCCAGTCCACCCCATCCTCGAAGGGAAGCTGCAAGGGCGGTTGAGTCAGGTCTGGAGGCAGCACGGGTTCATAAGCGTAATCGAAAGGGTAGCCAAAAAGCTCTTGATAAACCTTGAAAAACCCATCTGCGGTGACCGTGCGCTGCCAGATTTCGCGTTTGTATAACTTCGAGAAGAAATACTGCAGGGCCGCTGTACCCGCGTTGATGGTCGGGTCAACGGGGATCACGGTACCATCGGGCAGCACCCAACTCCCAACACCATTCACGCGCCAGAGGTAATAGCCTCGATTGAGTTCGTTGGCTGCCCAGGCCAGTTGTTTATAAAGCCCCTCCCGGTCGGGGTCTTCCCAACCCATCGCGTAGTTAATCGTGTAGGTGCGCGGGTTTGGGTCGCTCAGCCAGCCGCTCTGGTATTCCAGCACGGCCAGCAGCAGCCGGGGATTGATAGAGTATTCTGTGGCCACACGCTGCACGATCTGGTAGCCCCGCAGTACACTCTCTGCGACCTCTTCTTCATGGGAAACCAGGTATCCGCTCAGGCCGGAGACGAAATCCGGCACATCAAAATAGGCGGTTACCGGCCCGGCAACTAACTCTGAATCGGGGATGATCTTGAAGCTGGGCCCTGTAGCAATGGGCTCTGGGGCGGGGATATCCAGTACCTGCCCGATTTCCAGGACGTTGACGTCGGTGATCCCATTGGCTTCGGCGATAGCCTCCACGGTGATGCCGAAACGTTCGGCGATGATCCCTAAGGTATCGCCTGCCTGGACGATATGTTGCTCGTTTTCGGTGCGTAACCCTGGGATCGGATGAGGGGCATCGGGTGTGGGCGAGAGCACCGCAGCCCCAGGCGGGCGCGCCTGAGTGTAGGGGCCTGCGGACTCGCTCTGGGCGGGCACCTGCGTCGTCGAGCCGGATACGCCTTCCCAGGGCCCGGCGTCGGTCTGCCATTTGCGGGTGCAGGCCATCATGGCGATGATCAGCGCCAGCAAAGCCAGGAGCCACGCTTTTCGATGGGGAGAGCGGTGCACTTCATTCATGGGGATGAACAGCATTCTACCCTGAAGTCAGGGGAGGGGACAAGAGAATAAGACCAAGACATGCCCCCTGTACTTGTTAAACCTGTGTGGAAGGGAGTTCTCCCCCAAAGTTTTGGGGGTCGAGGGGGTAATTACCCTGTTGCCAGATTTATGCCAATCTGGTCGCTTGTTGCGTGCCCTGCCAGGGTCTTCGCTATTTCCACTTATGTTAGAATCCTCCCACCATGGAAGTACCCGAAAAACTCCAGGCTATTTTAGACACCGTTCCCACGAAAACCGGCTGCTATTTGATGAAAAACGAGGCCGGGGAGGTGATCTATGTGGGCAAAGCGGTCAACCTGCGTCATCGAGTGCGTTCATACTTCCATGCCGGGGGCCAGGAACACCCGCGCACGCGCCAGTTGGTCAAGCGCATCGCCGATATCGAGTGGATTGTAGTGGGTTCAGAACTGGAAGCCTTGATCTTGGAGATGAACCTGATCAAGAAGCACAAACCTTACTACAATGTGCGCCTCAAAGACGATAAGCGCTATCCCTACATCAAAATCCACTGGGCAGAGCCATTTCCCAAGGTCACCGTTACCCGCAGAGTAGTTGATGATGGCGGGCAGTACTTTGGGCCCTATACCGGTGTTTGGGCCGTGCACCAGACGCTGGATGTGCTGCGGCGGATTTTCCCTTATCTGACCTGCAACCGCACGATCACCGGCACGGACAAACGCGCCTGCTTGTATTACGACATAAAATTGTGCATCGCCCCGTGCATTGGTGCCTCCAACCAGGATGAATACCGCCAGATGATCCAAGGCCTGGCGGATTTCCTGAGGGGCCGTTCGGAGGGCATTATTAGTCGCCTGCAAACTGAGATGCAGCAGGCCTCCCAGGAGTTACGCTTCGAACAGGCAGCGGTGCTGCGCGATCAGTTGGACGCCATCCAACAGATTGTTGCCCGCCAAAAAATTGTGCTGTCCTCGGATTATGTGGATACCGATGTCATCGCCATGGCGCGTTCCGAGCGCGAGGCTTGCGTGCAGGTGTTCTTTATTCGAGGCGGCAAGCTCATCGGGAGAGAATACTTCCTCATGGAGGGCACCGACGATAACCCGGATGCCAATGTGATCGCTGAGTTTGTCAAGCAATTTTACGACCAAACGCCCACTGTACCACCTCAGGTGCTGCTGCCCCATGAGGTCGAAGAGGCGCAGATCATTCGTCAGTGGCTGAACAGCCGCCGAGGGGGCAAAAAAGTGAAAATCAATATCCCCAAACGCGGCCAGAAGCGTGAACTCATCCAGATGGCTGCTGAGAACGCTGCTGACACCCTGACCGCCTTGCAGGCCCAGTGGGAAGCGGATGAGCATCGCCAGACACAGGCTTTGACCGAATTACATGAGGCCCTGGACCTTCCCAGGGCACCCAAACGCATCGAGTGCTATGATATTTCTACGACCCAGGGGGTGGCAACGGTGGGCAGTATGGTCGTTTTCGATCAGGGTGTGCCTAATAAAGGACATTATCGCCGCTTCAATATCCGTTCGGTGATCGGCCCGGACGATTTCGCCAGCATGGAAGAAATGCTCAGGCGCCGTTTCAAACGTTGGCAGAGCGCCCAGGAATCCGCTGATACGCCAGGCAAGAAAACGGATGCTTCTTTTTCAGCGCTGCCCGATTTGATCATCATCGATGGCGGTAAAGGGCAGCTCAGCCGGGCGACAACCGTGCTTGATGAATTTGGTTTGTGCGATGTGATCCCGGTGGTGGGGTTAGCCAAACGCGAAGAAGAGATCTTTGTGCCGAATAAATCGAAATCGATTCTCTTGCCCCGCAAGTCAGAGGGGTTATACTTGGTGCAGCGCATTCGTGATGAGGCGCACCGCTTTGCGATCACCGCCCATCGCAAACAACGCTCAAAGTTGGGCATTACCTCTCAACTTGATGCCATTCCGGGGATCGGCCCCGCTCGACGCAAAGCTCTGTTGAGCCATTTTGGCTCTATCGAGGCCATTCGGCGGGCTTCAGAGGATGAACTGGCCGCAGCCCCAAAGATGAATGTCAACACTGCGGTGGCGGTAAAGGAGCATCTGCGTTAAGTTGCGTTAAGTATGGAAGGAGTGTACTTTTGAAGGTCGCATGGTACGTCGAAGATGACGGAGAGATGATCCAGGCAATCCGCCTATTGCTCAAGTTGTTGGATTACGACACGCGCGCCTTCTTAGATTGTAGAAGGGCAGCCAAGGCTGTCCTCAATGGAGAACGCCCGGACATCATGATCATCGACATCAATATGCCGATTGTCTCGGGTATGGAGTTCTTGAAATTTGTGCGCAGCCGCCCCGATTTGGATGATATGCCCATCGTGATGCTCTCTTCCGAGGTCACGGATGCCAGCGTCAACGAGGCCTCCGATCTTGGGGCTGATGGATATCTGTTTAAACCAGTGACCATTGATGATTTAGAGGATAAAATTAATACGGCGATCAAAAACCGAGTGAAATAGGCGATCAGAACTGATTCACGATGGATGTTTATTTAGGAGAGACCCTATGGCAAAGAAGAAGAAAAAAAGAAGAAGCACGCAGCAGACGGTGATGGTGATCATCGGCATTTTCATTGTTCTCGCCATGCTGTTGCCCCCCATCTTGACCTTTTTGCAATAATCATATACTCCTTGGGGTTGTAAACATGATCATCATCGAAGAGAGGTAATGCGTGGATCACGATATCATCGTTTACGGAACGACTTGGTGTCCAGATTGTGTCCGGGCCAAAAATGTTCTCAGAAAAGTGGGGGTTGAGTATCAGTGGATTGACATCGGCAAGGATGCGGAAGGCCGGGCTTTTGTTGAGCAAGTCAATAATGGAATGCGGGTCGTTCCTACGATCCTTTTCCCAAATGGCGATACCCTGGCTGAGCCTTCGAATGCTGAGTTGACTGAAAAACTGGGCACGCTGGACCATAATCGTTAGGGCTGTTTCAGCCCTTTTTGCCGGGCAAAACCGATCAACTGGAATTTTTGGACTTCTCGTTGTATACTCCATACAACACGAGTGAGGAGAGGTCTTCATGAAAGTATCAGTTCTGCAAGAGAATCTCGCCCTTGGTTTGGGGATTGTTTCCCGTGCAGTATCGCCGCGCAGCACGCTGCCCGTCCTGAGCAATATCCTGATCGCCAGTGATGAGGGGCGTCTACGCCTTTCGGCGACCAACTTGGAGTTGGGCATCACCTGTTGGATTGGCGCTAAAATCGAAGAGGAGGGTTCGACGACCGTGCCGGCGCGCACTTTTACGGATTTGGTGAGCACGCTGCCCCCTGATCGGGTCAATATGGATTTGAATGTGCGTACACAGACCATGAACGTGCGTTGTGGCACTTCGAATACCGACCTCAAGTGCATTGATGCCCAAGAATTCCCCCCTATGCCGACTCCAGACCTGGAGGAGGGTGTTCAGATCAATGTGGCTGACCTCAGGGAGATGATCCAGCAAGTCGTTTTTGCCACTTCTACGGATGAAGCCCGCCCTATTCTGACCGGCGTGTTGGTGACTATCGAAGAAAATCAGATTACTTTCGCATCTGCAGACGGCTTCAGGCTCTCTGTGCGTAAAGCGGAACTCTCCTCTCCGGTACCAAAACCCATTCAGGCGGTCATCCCAGCGCGGGCGTTGGGTGAACTGGCGCGCATCAGCACGACTACCCTTGGTGGGGGCAGTTCAGATGGCAGTGAGAACGTCACCATGTTAATGCCACCCCAGAGTGGACGTGTGATCTTCCGTACGCAGGACGTCGAACTGGCCTCGCAGTTGATCGAAGGCACCTTCCCCGACTATGAGCAAATCATCCCGCGCAGCCATCAAACCCGCACAGTGCTCTCGACAGATGCTTTTTTGAAGGCCTGCAAGCAAGCTGAGATCTTCGCCCGGGAGGGAACGCTGATTGCCAGGGTGAGCATTACGCCCGGTGGAGAGCTGCAGCCCGGCACGGTGGAGATTTCTGGGCAATCTGAAGAAACAGGCTCAAGCCAGACCATTGTGGATGCTTCTATTGAAGGCCCGCCGATACTGATTGCTTTCAACGTGCGCTTCATGCGGGAAGTGCTGGATGTGATCAAATCGCCAAATGTTGCCCTGGAGACCTCGGCAGACACCAGCCCAGGGGTCATCCGCCCTGTGGGTCAGAAAGACTTCCTGCATGTGATTATGCCGATGCATTTGGGTAGCTAGATGAGATTTATGTGATCCGAAGCCAGGCGCGGCTTCGGATCTGTTTTTAATCACCTTTATGACGCTGCCAAACCCTTCCACTGATCGAGCATTACGAGTGTATCTGGCATTGGCTCAGTACCCCATCTTGCGGACGCGTATACGCGCTCGTATGCGCCGGGCGCTCTTTGAACGGGGGATTCTTTCCGCTAAGGATTTCGAGGCCGAGGTACGCCAAAAGGCAATCCAATCCCAGGCTCGAGAAGGGTTGCACGACCCCCTCTGGGAAGAAACAGAAGAAATCTGGGAAATCAGGATGTCGCGTATCCGCACACACCTGACCGATTTCTATTTTGCCTATAACTTGAGGTTCGAAGAATTTGAGGAGATCGTCAAGGGCGTGCTTGCTGAGCGCGTTCCTATGGCAGAGGAGATTGAGGTCTCTTTCAACCCCGAGTTAGCTCCCCAGGATATGATCTTTGAACAGGCTCTAGCCATTGAAAACCTGCCCCCTGAGGAGCATGCTCATTATAAGCACCGCTATCATGAGTTGATCGTCGTGCTGATCCGCCGGATGATCAGCGACCAGTTGGCTTATATCAATATCGCTAAAACCTGGTTCACTGCTAGCGACTTGTTTGAAATCCAACGCCGCAAAATCGGGCATGGGAAAATCGGCGGCAAGGCCGCGGGGATGTTGCTGGCAGCGCGCATACTGAGCGAAATTGCCGGGGACGATATTCGCGAGAGTTTGCGCATCCCGGAGTCTTATTTCCTCGGTTCGGATGTGATGTATGCTTTCATGAGCTATAACGATTTGATCCACTGGGCGGATCAAAAGTACAAATCCGAGGAACAGATCAATTCCGAATACGCTACGATCCAAGCAGAGTATGCCAAAGCTGAATTCCCTGCGGATATTGTCGAGAAGCTTCAAGAATTGTTGGCTGAAGTTGGCCCCCAACCATTAATTGTACGCTCTTCCTCGCTCCTGGAGGACAACTTTGGGACGTCATTTGCCGGGAAGTACGAAAGCGTATTCTGCCCCAACCAGAGTTCTCCCGAAGAGAATCTCTTTGAATTGACACAAGCCATTGCTTATGTTTTCGCCAGCGGCCTCAACCCGGATGCATTGCTCTACCGGCGCGCCATGGGTTTGCAAGATTATGATGAACGGTTGGCAATCCTCGTCCAAGTTGTGGAAGGGGAGCGCTTTGGGGATTATTTCTTCCCTCATGCTGCCGGGGTAGGTTTCAGCCGCAACCTCTATCGCTGGTCTCCTCAAATCAGCAGTGAGGATGGCTTCTTGCGGTTAGTATGGGGCCTGGGGACTCGCGCTGTTGATCGGGTTGGCAATGATTATCCCCGGCTGGTAGCGCTTAGCCACCCTAATCTGCGGCCTGAGTCTGAGCCGAAGTTGATCCGGCGCTATTCTCAGCAATACATCGATGTGATTAATCTGAAAGAGAACCAATTCGAGACCTTGGCGGTTCATGATGTGCTCACCCGCCGATACCCCCTCTTGCGATACATCGCTCAGATGGACCATGGCGGGTATCTTGTCCCCATCCGCAGCAATCTATCTGGGGACGCTATTGAGCGGGTAGTGCTGACTTTCGATGCGCTCATTCAACGTACAGAAATCGCTGATCGTATGAAGCGCATCCTCAATCTTTTGGAGCGTTATTATAAAACCCCTGTGGACATGGAGTTTGCGGTCCATGTGGATAACCTGCAAAACATAACACCGGACGTTAAAATATCTATTTTGCAGTGCCGTCCCCAGAGCCATGCTGAAGTGAAGGAAGCTTTTATCCCGGATGATCTAAACCCCGATGATATTGTCTTCTCTACAAGGCGCATGGTTCCTCAGGGGCATGTGGCGAATATTCGCTATGTGCTGTTTGTTGTCCCCGAGGGGTATTATGCGTTGCCTACACCGTCTGCCCGCTCTGAATTGGGGCGAGCGATTGGCCGGGTAAACAACATTTTGGTCAACGATGTTTTTATTTGCATCGGCCCTGGTCGCTGGGGGACGCGTAATCCTGATTTAGGGGTAAATATCCGCTATGCCGATATTTACAACACGCGCGCCCTGGTGGAACTGGCGGGCGAAGGGATTGGGATGGCTCCTGAGCCTTCGTTCGGAACGCATTTCTTCCAGGACCTGGTGGAAGCTAATATCTACCCCCTGGCAATTTTTTTGGAGGATGAAGATGTGGTTTTCAATCGCGAATTCTTTTATAATACCCCGAATCAATTGGCTGAACGCGCTCCTGATGAGGTAAACTTAGAGGCGTGTCTACGTCTGATCGACGTTTCATCTTTCCGGCCAGGATACCATCTAGAGTTGGTCATGGATAATGAGGCAGGACAAGCTGTAGCCATCTTATATCCAGATTGAAAATTCGTAATCATCTTAAAGGTGCTTCATTCGTTTCGCTCGCGCAGATACCATTGGTTGGGGAACAGGGGATATGGCTCTATCGGATCATCTCCACTTTCTGGGAAGGAATCGTTTGTGGGGATTCATGGGATAGGCATAAGGTGAGGCGATGAAAAAATTTGTGGCGGTCGCTGGCAACATCGGTGTTGGCAAATCTACCCTGGTGAGTATGCTCAGCAAGAGTCTGGGGTGGAAGCCCTTCTACGAACCCGAAACAGAGAATCCATATCTGCCAGATTTCTATCGCAATATGAAGGCCTGGGCTTTTCACTCTCAGGTTTTCTTTTTGACTCACCGGCTGCGTATTCACCGTAAGCTCATCGATCACCCGACTTCTGTAGTTCAAGACCGCAGCGTTTATGAAGATGCGGAGGTCTTCGCCCGCAATCTTTATCGCCAGAAGCAAATGGGCGAGCGCGATTACGAAACCTACCAGGAACTCTATCATGTGTTGAGCGAGTTCTTGCCCCCTCCCGACCTGGTAGTTTATCTCAGAGCCTCAGTGGAGACTTTACAATGGCGTATTCAGCGCCGTGGACGGGATTATGAGAGCAAGATCAGCCCGAAATATTTAGGTCAACTGAACGATCTCTATGAAGATTGGGTTGAAAATTTCAATCTCTGCCCCGTGCTGACAGTCCCTGCGGACGATATCAACTACGTGAAGCATCCTGCCCATTTAGAGATGGTCATCCAAAAAGTCGATCAGAAATTGACCGGCAAAGATGTAGTTGTCTTCGATCCTATCGAAGTGGAGAATGGGCGAAGCTCTCATTACTGACGAGTTCAAGTAATTCCCCGCAATGTTTTGTCCAAGTCAATAATGATGTGGATTTACTCTTCTCTGCTGCGCAGATGGGGGAAGAGGATCACTTCGCGGATGCTGCTTTGGTCGGTGAGCAGCATGGTCAGGCGGTCAATGCCCATGCCGAAGCCGCCGTTGGGAGGCATACCATAACGCATGGCTTGCAGGTAATCATCATCCATGGGATGGCGTTCTTCATCATCGTCGGCGTAGTCCCGCCCCATCTCTATGAAGCGCGCCTCCTGGTCTATAGGATCGTTGAGTTCTGTGAAGGCGTTGCAAATCTCCATGCCGCCGAGGAAACCCTCGAACCGTTCGACTGTTTGGGGATCGCCGAGCATACTTTTGGCTAATGGGGAGATATCCCTGGGATAATTGTAGAGGAATGTCGGTTGGATCAAGGTCGGTTCGAGATGATTGCTGATCAGCGCATCGATCAACTTGCCGCGCGCCGTATCAGGCTTGACTTCCATCCCTTTGGCTTTCATCGCGGCAGCCAGACTCTCGGATGTGGGATGCTCGTTGATATCGATCCCCGTGGTATCTGCTAGGCCCTGGCGTAGTTCGATCCGCTCCCAGGGGGGGTCTAAGTTGATCAGATGGCCTTTATACGTGAACGTGCGTTTGCCGAAGACTCGGTCAGCGACGAAGGCCAACATATTTTCGGTAAGCTCCATCACCTGGTTGTAGTCGGCATAAGCCCAATAGAATTCCAGTTGAGTGAACTCAGGATTGTGCTTGAAGGAAACGCCTTCGTTGCGGAAATCACGCCCGATCTCATAGACGCGCTCGAAGCCACCTACCAATAACCGTTTGAGATACAGCTCGAAGGATATTCGCAGATAAAGCTCCTGTTTAAGCTGGTTATGGTGGGTGACGAAAGGTTGGGCTGCGGCTCCACCGTAGAGAGGCTGCAAAATGGGGGTTTCTACCTCGAGGAAGCCGTGATCATCCATGAAGTTTTGCAGCGCGCGTACGATGGCTGCGCGGGTACGGAATATCTGCCGCACATCGGCGTTGACGGCTAAATCGGCATATCGTTGGCGATATCGAGTTTCCGGGTCGGCCAGGGTGGCATGTTGGATAACCTCCCCGTCAACGGTTTCGTCTTTGGCGGCTGGCAGCGGAGTCACGGCCTTGGCCAACATCCGGAAAGACTCGACCCAAAGGGATACCTCGCCGGCGCGGGTGCGAAACAACTTTCCGCTGGCCTGGATGAAGTCGCCCAGGTCAAAGACGCGGTTGAAGAACGCAATCTGTTCCTCGCCGATGTCATTGGCCCGGAAGAAGAGTTGGATACGCCCATGGCCATCTTCGATATGTGCGAAGGTGATCTTACCCATCGGCCGCATTGATCTGAGTCTGCCGACTAAGGTAGATTGCACCGCTTCAGCATCCTCGTTATTCTCAACTGCCTCGAAGGCCTGAATCGCTTCCACAGTGGTGTGGGTGCGTTCGACCCTATGGGGGTAGGGCTCGATGCCTTCTGCCCGAAGTTCATCGATTTTTTCAAGCCTGATCCGCTCTAAGTTCGAGTATTCTGTTGACATGGTTTTGCGTTCCTCGTCGATAAATCACTTCAGACTCGGACGGTAAGAAAATCAACTGTTCTGGCTGAAGCCTTCACAGCTATGTGGGAACAAAAAAAAACCCCGCGCTGAGTTTACTCGCGCGGGGCTATATGGGTCAAGCCCCAGTTCATTGCACCTTTAAGATCTTCACAGTAAACGAGCCGTTAGGGGCCTGTACGGTGACCTCATCCTTGGCTTTTTGGCCGATGAGCGCTTTCCCTAGAGGAGATTCATTGGAGATACGTCCATTGCTGGGATGAGCCTCAACAGCACCAACGATGGTGTAAACCTCAGGCTCGAAATCCTCCTCTTGAATGGTCACTTTAGAACCAATTTGGATCTCACCCTTTTTGCGCCCCCCTTTAATGAGCTGCGCATTGGCTAGTATGAGCTCCAGTTCTTGAATACGCCCCTCCACGAAAGCCTGCTCGTTGCGAGCTGCATCGCATTCTGCATCGGCATCCACACCCGAATCCCCGTCTTCCAAAGCTTCGCGCAAGCGCTCAGCTACTTCCTGGCGGCGAGTCGTGCGGAGATACTCGAGCTCCTGCTGAAGTTTCTCGAAACCCTCTCGGGTCAAGTACGTTGTTGGCATGCTTCTTCCTTTGCCCCTAAAATTTCCAATTTCCTGCAATGTGTTGTTCTTGTCAAGAGTGCTCTCCCGGGGCCTTGAATACACTCTGACAAATAAGGAGCGGCGTCAATAAAAAAAGGACTACTGTCCTATTGCGCCGCGGCCCGGATTTTAGCATAAAAATTTTTCTATGGCAAGGGCCGTTTTAGAACATGCGTTCAGGTATTGCGCCAAAGCACGATCCCCTTCATTTCACGGGCATACGCAAGAATTTCGCGCCGCATCTCGGGGATGTTCTCCCAGAATGTGCTGATCTGCGAGCCATGCGCGGCAACGGCGTCCTGCCAGGTGGTGATACTCTCTGCTGAAATCGGGTACACGCTGGGTGGCATATCTTTTGGTTCCCAATGGGGGATCTCTCGAATATAGGGATATTCTGCGTAATACCAGAGAGGCGTGTGGAGACTTTCGGCGGCAGCGCGCGTCAGTTGGTGGTCTACATGATTTCCCAACCCGAGCGGGCAGACCAGTCTTACCTCGGGGGTGAGTGTCTCTTTTAGGGTTTTGCGCAGCCTCCGGACGAGGGACTGCTCATCGGGGTGCATTGGGCCGGTCAAGGAGGTCTCAGAGGGATAAAAATGTTCCCCCGATTGCTCAGAATGGCGGTAAATACAATCTGGGATGGAGAAATGCCGGTGTGAGGCCCCCAGGCGAGCACAGGACTCAATATCCTCGGCGCGGCGTGCGGCCATGGCCTCCCGGCCACTTCCCCAGCGCTCGTGCAGACTCTCCGCGAACGGTGATAAAGGGCCAGGAGGCGGGTCACCGGCGCAGATCGTCCAAATCTCAGCCGACTCTCCGGCGGTGGCCTGCTCCCAGAGCAAACCTCCCAGGGAAAGAGCGACATCATCCAAGTGGGGGGAAAGATAGATCCATTTCATGAGTATGCGCGCGTCATTATATATGATTTTTCTATGAATTTGTTCTTAAAAATAGCTTCTAACTTGACAGAAATAGTCTTATTAATTATGATCTCCAACGTCAAATATTTCGAATACTTCTGCATTTTTCGTACCATAGGAGGTCAAAATGTTTTACAAGTTCGTCAAAGCGTTGGATGAAAAGTTTGGATTTGAACAGGCTAAGGCCCACTGCGATGTCCCTTGCGGTATTTATGATCCTATTGTCGCTCAGATTAGCGCGCTGACTGTCGTGCGCATGATGGATTTAATGGCAGCATTGGAGGGCGAAGGTGTGGCTTTCGATAACAGCATGTCCCGCTATGTAACCGTCAAAGAGGAACATGCCGAGCAAGCCAAACACGAAGTGCGTGTGATCTGGGGCGATTTCATTGGCCCTGACCACGTGAAAGAGTACCCAGAGCTGCCTGAATTGGTGCACAATATCATGAAGTTGGGTTCCAAGGCCCGCCAGACGGCCGATCGCGAGGCCGGGGTGGCCTTTGTGGATGCCATCAATCAATTCGCCGCGATCTTCTGGGCCATCAAAGGTGTCAAGACCAAACAGGCCAAGGCCCCTTATGCTCCGGCGCTGGAAATGGTGTACCCTGATCTGTAGGATTTTTCCAGGCTGAATACTTCGCAGTAGATATTTCGAAAAATGGTGTAGATGGCGTATACGCGCCATCTACACCATGGTCGGAAGCGCGACAATGATCAAGATCATCAGAGTAACAGGGAACAGCCTCGCACCTGAGTTCCGAGAGGGGGATTTTGTCGTACTTACCACGCTCGCCCCGCGAGTGCTACCAAGCCTCTTCTTCCTTTCTCTCAAGCCGGGAGATGTGCTTGTGTTCCGGCACAAAGATCATGGCACCATGATCAAGAAGTTCGACCATTATGAGGGGGATCAGGATCACCTGTATGTCACCGGGACGCATTCGCTCAGTGTGGATAGCTCCCAATTGGGCCCGATTGGGAAGGAAGACCTGATTGGGAAGGTGATCTGGCATATTCCCAGGCCGCGCTCGGATAAATAAAGGCAGCGCATTGCCCGCAAATCATTTCTTTGGGGGGATTAGGGATATAATCGACGCATGAAATCGTCCTCGAAGCCGCCTGTATCCCCACATTTCGCGATCCCATTTGGCATCTTAGCAGTCTCCACATCTTCAATATTCATCCGTTATGCCCAGGCCGACGCCCCCTCCATCGTCATTGCCGCCGGTCGCCTGACTCTGGCTACCATTATCTTGGCTGGCATTGCCCTCCTGAGGCATCGCTCTGAATTGCGCGCCCTGACTCCCCGGGAATTGGGCCTGGCATTGCTCTCCGGGTTTTTCCTGTCGGTGCATTTTGCCACCTGGATAACTTCTTTAGAATACACCACTGTGGCAAGTTCTGTGGTCTTGGTGAGCACTTCGCCCTTGTGGGTGGCCCTGCTGGCTCCGCTGACCATTCGGGAACCGGTCGCTCGCCCTGTGTTTTGGGGAATGGGGTTGGCATTGGTGGGGGGGACGGTCGTCGGTTTGAGCGATTCTTGCACCTGGGCGGGCGGCGCGATGTCCTGCCCCCCATTTTCTGAATTTGTGGCTGGTGAGGCCTTTTTAGGTGATTTCTTAGCCCTGGCCGGCGCCTGGACTGGCGCGGGGTATTTGCTCATTGGGAGACGGTTACGCGAGAAGATGTCCCTGATCCCATATATCTTCATCGTGTACGGGATGGCGGCTGTTTTCCTGAATATATTCATGTTCTCGGCTGGGGAATCGCCCACCGGGTATCCCCCAAAGGTCTATGAGTGGGTGTTGTTATTGGCGTTGGTGCCGCAGCTCCTCGGGCACTCGACCTTCAATTGGGCTTTGCGGTACCTCTCAGCGGCCTATGTCTCGATCACTTTGTTGGGTGAACCGATTGGTTCAGCCGTTTTGGCGTACATCTTGCTCAAGGAAGTGCCCTCAGTGTTGATGGCGTTTGGTGCTATACTTATTCTCATTGGTATTTACGTGGCTTCTCGGAGCGAGCAGAGAGTTACACCCTAATGGCGTTTCTTCCCAATAATTTTGCCCCCCTGTTTTTGAGATCATAGAGGGTGGAGAGGTATGGCTCAAAAACGAAGCACATCATCTAAGAAATCGACCAGGGAGGCCCCTTCACATCGGTCTTGGGTGGATGTGGCTGTACGTCTATGGCTGCGTTTCGAGCGCTTTGCCTGGGATATTGGCGGCGTGGCGGTTCTGGCGATCTCCTTGATGATCTTATTGGGGCTGGTCGCTCCGGGTCTGGCGGGGGGCACGCTGATTTCGGCACTGACGAAAGTCTTGCGACGCTGGTTAGGCTGGGGGAGTTTGCTTCTGGTTTTAGCCGGGGGGGCGGTAGGGCTGTTTATGCTGCGTCGGCGTGTGGGGGAGGACTCATCCGTTCGATGGGCGCGCGTCTTTGCCTTGGAAGGGGCCGCCTTTGCCCTGATGACCCTGCTGACATTGGTCAATGGGGGATCGTTGCAGCGCGCTGAACTCGGCCTGGATGGCGGTTTGGTGGGTTGGGGGTTAGCAGAGCTGCTGGCGATCGTGCTCAATCCATCCTGGTCGATCGCTTTGGTGCTGTTGGTGCTGGTTCTATTACTTGTGGTCGGCTTAGATTTATCTGGAGGGCTGAGTGCGCTGTTGGGGAAGGCCCTGGGGGCAGAATCCGCTCGGGGCATACCGGCATCAACCGACCCCGCGGTCAGTGTTGCGCCGGTTGAAGAGGCAGAATCCCTCACCAGCGCGCCGCGCAAATCGTCTAAGAAGACCCCGCGCGTGGCGCCGGAATATCGCAAGCGTTTCCGGGTCGAGCAGGCTCAAGATGAGCGTCCCAGAGCATCGACGCCTCGATCTGAAGACCTTCCAGGTTTGAATTTGTTGTCCAACGAGCAGGCCGCGCGCCCCAGCGAGAGACACATCAATCAACGGGCGGGGATGATCGAACAGACCCTGGCCGAGTTTGGTATTCCGGCCAAGGTGATTGGTTTTCAGGTTGGCCCCACGGTGACGCAGTTCGCCGTGGAGCCGGGGTACCTCCCCAAGCCGGGGGCATCAGAGGATGAGATTGCCCGGCTACGAAAGGTGAAGGTCTCCCAAATTGCCGGTTTACAGCGCGATCTGGCCCTGGCGTTGGCTGCGGAACGCCTGCGCATCCAGGCACCCGTGCCGGGCCGTTCGTATATCGGCATCGAGGTGCCCAACGCGCGCTCGACCATCGTTCGTCTGCGGCCGATATTGGAGTCGAGCGCTTTTTCCAAAGTCCGATCTCCCCTGACGGTCGCTTTGGGGCGGGATGTTTCCGGGGAAGCGGTTGTGGCCGACTTAGCCACGATGCCCCACATGCTGGTCGCCGGGACGACGGGATCAGGGAAATCGGTGTTTATCGCTGCTATCACAACTTGCCTGGCGATGAACAACTCTCCAGATGATTTACGCCTGGTGATGATCGACCCCAAGATGGTGGAATTGATCCGCTTCAACGGCCTGCCGCATCTCTATGGCAAAGTGGAGACCGACCTGGAGCGCATATTAGGTGTTTTGCGCTGGGTTGTCGCAGAAATGGATCGGCGCTATATCCTCCTGGAGGAGTCGCGCTCGCGTAATATCGATACTTATAATCGTAAGATCGGACGCCGTAAGGATGGCGAGACGTTGCCGCGCATTGTGGTATTGATCGACGAGTTGGCTGATTTGATGATGTCTGCCCCCGAGCAGACCGAGCATAATCTCGTGCGCCTCGCTCAGATGGCACGCGCCACGGGCATCCATCTGGTGTTGGCTACCCAGCGGCCCAGCACGGATGTGGTTACAGGTTTGATCAAAGCCAACTTCCCGGCGCGGCTTTCTTTTGCGGTGGCTTCCTCAGTGGACTCGCGCGTGATCCTGGATGTGCCCGGCGCTGAACACCTGTTGGGCAGTGGCGACATGCTTTTCCTGCCCCCCGAGGCTGGCAGTCCTATCCGTATTCAAGGGGTTTGGATTACAGACCAGGAAATTGAGCAGGTGGTCAACTTCTGGCAGAAATCCTACCAGGCAGATGTAGAGGATATTCCCCCTTGGGAGCAGATATTAGAGAAAGAAGCTGTTCTGTCTGACCGGGATGATCTGATTGAGCAGGCGGTAAAACTGGTGCAGCAGACCCAAAAAGCTAGCACGTCCATGTTGCAGCGTCAGCTGCGCGTTGGGTACCCGCGCGCGGCGCGTTTGATGGATGAACTTGAAGATTTGGGAGTCGTGGGCCCTTCTCAAGGCAGTGGACGCGAACGAGACGTGCTCATCGATGAAGACGATGATTTGATGGAGATCGTCAGTCAAGAGGATGATGATCCCGAGTATTAGTGGCCTTTGCTTGACAGCCCTACTTGCTTGCGATAGCATAGCCCATCTTTGAGTAGATCGAAAGGCAGGATACCCCTGTGACCCAATTGGCTGAAAAACAAGAAAGACCGAAAACCTTCACTGATCTGATGCGGGCGCTCTTCAAGGGAGTATTGGACCCTATAGCGGCATTTCTCAATGGGATTGGTTTGACTCCCAATACGCTCACGGTCATAGGGTTGGTCGGCAATGCCATTGGGGCTGTTTTTCTGATGCAGGGCAATTTACTTGTCGGGGGGCTGATTATCTTGACTATGGGCCCAATCGATGCTTTGGACGGCACGATGGCCCGATTGCGGGGGGAGCCGTCCACCTTTGGCGCATTCGTCGATTCTGTGACAGACCGCTACTCTGAGTTAGTGACTTACCTGGGTTTGCTGATCTATTACCTGCAGGAAGGGGATTGGGTATCCAGTGGGCTTGTTTATCTGGCTGCGGCTGGCTCGGTGTTGGTTTCTTATGTGCGCTCCCGGGCAGAGTCGCTGGATTACGATGCCAAAGTGGGCATTATGACGCGTTTGGAGCGGTATGTCGTTTTGGTGCCAGCGTTGGTTTTCAATGTTCCCAAGATCGGTGTTGGGATTATCGCCATTTTGGCGAATGTTACTGCGCTGCAGCGCATTATTCATGTGCGCCGTCAGGCTCATGAACAAATGAAAGGCCCTTGAAACTGGGCACGCTTTGGGAAAACTTACGCCTGACCGGTTTACCACGGGAGAAAAACGATGCCTGTAGGATTTAATGTTGGACCCCTTTACGTGCGTTTTTATGGCTTGATCCTGATGCTGGGAGCGGTGGCGGGAGCCTGGCTGGCTGCTTATCGCGCTCGACGCCGAGGGCAGGACATCGAGTTTGTTTGGGACAGTCTGACCTGGGTGCTGATTGGCGGCATCATTGGCGCGCGCCTGTGGCATATCTTCACACCGCCTCCCTCGATGGTCGCACAGGGCATCACAGTCAAATACTACCTGACCCATCCGCTGGACGCACTGGCGATTTGGCGCGGCGGCTTGGGCATCCCTGGGGCGGTGATCGGCGGTGCCTTGGCGCTGTATTTAGTTTGCCGCAAACGAAATACCAGTTTTGCTATGTGGGCCGACATTGTAGCACCTTCGTTGGCTTTGGGTCAGGCCATCGGCCGTTGGGGGAATTTCGTCAATCAGGAATTATATGGTCTCCCCACGGACTTGCCCTGGGGCATTTTCATCGAACCCGCCCATCGAGTGCCCGGCTACGAGCAGTTCACGCACTTTCACCCGACCTTTTTTTATGAATCCATGTGGAATCTTGCCAACATGGCCCTGTTGATTTGGTTGGGCAAGAAATACGCCGATCGTTTGATTGCTGGTGACCTTTTTCTGATTTATCTTGTTTGTTATCCTGTGGGCCGCTTCTTGTTGGAGTTCCTGCGTTTGGATTCGGCGCAAATGGGGGGCATCAACACCAACCAGACCATCATGGCGGCGGTAGCGATCGTATCAACGCTGGTGTTGCTCTGGCGGCATCGCAAGAAGCCTGACATTGAATGATTTCTGATCGGAGGAGGCCAAGTTGCCTCCCCTTTCTTTTATTGGGATGGATATAAACTCTCGCTGTGCTCCTCGAAGTGAATTTGGCGATGTTTCAAAGGTCATTAGCACTCTAACGGGAAGCCTTCAAAATTCGGAATTACACTCGATGATCGTGACGGAAGGCCTTACCAAGCAGTTTGAAGATTTTTTGGCGGTAGATGGAGTCGATCTGCGCGTTGGGGCGGGTGAGGTACTGGCTTTGTTGGGGCCGAACGGGGCTGGAAAGACCACGACCGTGCGTATGTTGACATCGGTTTTACGTCCGACGCGCGGCACGGCGCAGGTGGCGGGCTATGATGTGGTCATCGATGCTCCAAAGGTACGCTCCTCTGTGGGAATCTTGACGGAAGATCATGGCTTATATGCCCGCATGCCTGCTATCGAATATCTTGATTTCTTCGGCCAGTTGTACTCTATGGAGCCAGGGGCCCGCCGGAAGCGCATCCACGAATTATTGGAACAGTTTGGATTGCTCAGGGAACGTCAGCGGCGCATCGGTGAATATTCCAAGGGGATGCGGCAGAAATTAGCGCTGGCGCGCGCCCTGCTGCACAGCCCGCCTGTTTTGCTGCTCGACGAACCGACCTCGGCAATGGACCCGGAAAGCGCGCGTTTGGTGCGGGACGCGATCAAGGCCCTGCGCTCCGACGAACGGGCGATCATCATTTGCACCCATAACCTGGCTGAGGCAGAGGAGTTGGCAGATCAGATTGCGATCATCCGTCGTGGTAAGATCATCGCCAAAGGATCACCGCTGGCATTGAAGCAGATTCTTCTAGGGCCTATGGAATTCGAAATTCGCTTGGCAGCCCCGCTCAACGGGGAGCCTACTGCTCTTTTCCCAGAGGTTGCCATCAGCGCTCAAGGCGCCAGGTGGATTCGTTATCTGACGCAAAATCCTGAGCGAGACAATCCCTTGATGCTGCGTGCTTTACTCGATCAGGGGATGCCGGTGGTCAGCTTGCAGGAGGTGCCGCGCAGCCTGGAACAGGTCTACTTGGAGGCGGTCAGCGCGCCCGATGATCAGGAGGTCTTGGATGTGGTCTAGTTTGAGACCTGCTTTGATCGTTACCCGCCGCGAAGTCCGAGACCAATTCAGAGATTGGCGCATTCTGGTTCCGATTTTAATACTTACGCTTTTCTTCCCCGCGCTGATGAACTTCACCGCTCGCGAAGCGGTCAGCTTTGTCTCGCGATACGGTGCGCCGGTGATCGGGGATCGTTTGATCCCGTTTCTCTTGATGGTGGTGGGCTTTTTCCCCATCTCAGTGTCTCTGGTAATTGCCTTAGAAAGTTTCGTCGGCGAAAAGGAACGCCGCAGTATCGAGCCGCTGCTTTCTAGCCCCTTGACGGATTTGCAGTTGTATTTGGGCAAACTTTTGGCTGTAATGCTGCCTCCGCTATTTGCCAGCTATTTGGGGATTGGGGTGTATTTGATCGGGGTATATCGAGAGGTTGGCTGGACGCCAGACCCGGTCTTGCTCGTGCAGGTGGTGGCCTTGACCACCGTGCAATCGCTGCTGATGGTCAGTGGGGCAGTGGTGATCTCGTCCCAGGCGACCTCCACGCGGGCGGCCAATTTGTTGGCTTCTTTCATCATTGTGCCCACGGCCATGCTGCTGATTGGTGAAAGTATGATCATGTTTTGGGCGCGCTACAATGTCCTTTGGTGGGCGATCTTCGGCCAAATCCTGATCTCTGGTTTATTGGTGCGTACGGGCATCGCCCATTTCAACCGCGAGGAACTCTTGGCCCGCGAGCTGGATACCTTGAATTTGAAGTGGAGCTGGCGGGTATTCTGGAGGGCTTTTACTGGGGATACCAAATCATTTTCTGCGTGGTTGAGATGGGGGTCTGCTGAAACGCTCAAACGAGTATGGCTGCCGCTGCTGTTGGTATTGATGGCCTTTGTTGCCGGGGCCTTTGTCGGCGTGCTGCAGGCCCAAATCTTCGTTCTGCCCCCTGAACTGATGAGTATCAGCAATCTGCAGCAGGGGTTCGTCCAGGAGGTCGAAGGTTTTGAGACGCTGCGCTTTTTCTCTGTCGAAAGCGTCCCACTCGTGTGGGGACATAATTTGCGGGTGATCCTGCTGGCCACGATCCTGGGGGTTTTCTCCTTCGGTGTGATGGGGTTGATCATTTTGATGCTGCCGTTCATTTTGATTGGCTATTTCACCGTCACAGCAGCAAGGGCAGGAATCCCGCCGGGGATGTTTTTAACAGCATTTGTGCTCCCCCATGGTGTTTTAGAGATTCCAGCGATCGCGTTGGCGGGCGCGGCGATTCTGCGGTTGGGTGCTACCTTATCTACCCCGGCTGAAGGGCATACGATCAGCGAGGCGCTATTAAATTCCTTAGCGGATTGGGCGAGAATAATGCTCCTTTTGGTTCTTCCCATGTTGTTAGGGGCCGCAATTCTGGAAGTTTTTGTTACGCCTGGGGTGGCCTTGCGCATGTTTGGGAATCACTGAGTTTTGGGTTCGAAGTGGGCGCCTATCGGAACACGAGGTGACTTGATATAGTGCGTAAGTGCTGATAAACTTAATTTCATCCTGTGATATAAAAGACAATAATTATGGCTGAAGTCATTTTCCTGGGAACAGCATGTGCGGTCTCTGATGAAGAGCACGAGAACACCTACTTTGCCATACGGGGTGAAAATCGTTTCATTTTGGTTGATTGCGTGGGGAATCCCTTGGTTCGGATAAGAAAAGCGGGGTTGAAATGCAGACATCTAAGCGATCTTTTTTTGACCCATTTCCACCCTGACCATGTATCCGCGGTGCCGCTTCTGCTGATGGATATGTGGTTGTTAGGGCGGGAGCAGTTGCTGAATATTTATGGTTTGCATCACACCCTGGACCGTATGGAACAGTTGATGGATGCCTTCGGTTGGCAGGATTGGCCTAACTTTTTCCCGGTGGCATTTCACCGTTTGCCTGCCGAGACGATGACCCTGGCCTTGGAGGACGAAGAATTCCGCATTTATATATCGCCTGTAAGGCATATGATCCCCGCCATGGGTCTGAGAGTCGAATCGCTTGATAGCGGTGGGGTAATGGCTTATTCTTGCGATACATCTCCTTGTCCGGAGGTCGAAGAGTTAGCTGCTGACGCGGATGTGCTCATTCATGAGGCTACGGGGAAATCCGCCGGCCACTCATCATCAGAGCAAGCGGGCGAGGTGGCCCAAAAAGCCCGGGCGAAATCCCTGTATTTGATCCACTACTATACTACAGATGGAAAACACCTGGAATTGGTCGCAAGGGCCCAGAAGACATTTTCTGGAGATGTCGCTCTCGCAGAGGACTTTATGAAGATTCAGTTGTAAAGCGGGTATGCTGAAAAAAAAGACCCTGGTCAGGGAGCTTTTCCTTGTACCAGGGTCTTTTGGTTTACCATCCTTCTAAGAAAGGTATCCACTCGGTGTTCCCTCCTACGTACCTGCCGAAGATGTAGCGTGCCGATGATGAGGGGATGCCTGGTTTTTTCGAAAGCTGTAGACCTGCCTGCGTGATGGTGCGGCCTCCTTTGCGGTGATTGCACGAAGCACAGGCGGTGACAAGGTTCTCCCAAGAATGGTCGCCCCCCAGTCGGCGTGGAACAACATGGTCAACAGTGAGGTTATTTTTGCGTTGACCGCAATACTGGCAGATGTAATTATCACGCCGGAAGATTTCTCGCTTATTCAATTTCACGCGCGGGCGGGGGCGCTTGACCATCATTCCTAGCCGGATGATCGAAGGGCGGGGGTAGCTGCGCGAGACTGTTTGGATGATGCCGCGCCCATTGAGTACTAAATTGGCCTTTCCAGTTAGTACCAGCGTGATGGCGCGTTTTGTAGTGCACACATTGATAGGTGCGAAATTGGCGTTCAGTACCAATACAGGCTCGTGCAAATTCTTCATATTTCAGGGCTCCTCAGTGGTAGCAAATCGCATTTCTTATGGAGCACTAGGCAGAATTATATAGGCTAGGCCTTTTCTTGTCAAAGAAAAAGCTCGCGGATATGATAGGCATTTATGGTTGGAATACCCACGGAGTCAGGCAGTTATGCGCTTTGGTTAGCCCAGTCTTCTTCCCACAGATTACAGGTCGGGCGTTTGGGTACAGGGCTCTTTCCCCCGGGGGTTTATGTGTATTTTGGCTCGGCGCGCGGGCCTGGCGGCCTGCGGGCGCGCCTGGGACGCCACTTGAGCGGGGAAGGCAAAACCCATTGGCATATCGACGTCTTTCGTGACGTCGCCGAAGTGAAGGGGTATTGCTATGTCACCGAGGAGATGGTTTCTTCAACTTCTTTCCCCCTAGAGTGCCAGTGGAGCCAGGCCTTGGCGGCCCTTTCCGGCACATCGGTGCCCTTGAGGGGATTTGGCGCTAGCGACTGCCGGGCGGGATGTCCGGCGCATCTCATTGCACTGCCTGAAGATATGCGGTTCGAAATGAGTGAAGGTGGTGCTGTGCTGGCTGAAGCTCTTCGCCTGCCCAAGAAAGCCGTCATTTGTGGGAGAGCTAAGTAAGCACCCTGGGTAGACTGCTCAGGGAGTCGGCGTGGCAGTCGGCGTCGGCGTCAGCACATAGATTTGGGGGATCCACCCGATGCGCCCGGCAGCATCCTGGACTTCAACCCAAACCAGGCCGTCAGCGATCTCTTGTCCGTACAGCACAGTAAGCGGCTCCCCGTCCCGCAAGGTGGCGATGGCCGGTCCGCTGGGGCTTTGCCTCAACTTCAAACCGGGGAATAGAATCCCGGCGGCATACCCTGGGTAGGTGGTTGGCGTCCAGGTGGCTGTTGGCAGCGGGGTGGCCGTTTCGGTCGGCAAGGGGGTCGTTGTTGGTGTGGATGTCGGCGTGGGTTCAGGTGTTGGCGAAGCCGTGGGGGTTGGGCTGGGTCCGGGCGTGGGCGTATTTGTGGTCGTTGGCGTGGCGGTTGCCGTCGGCGGGATTTTTGGGTCCAACCGTTGGGCCTGGAATTGATTGAGCAGTAGTTGAAATTCCTGGCCTTCCGACAAAATCTCTGCTTCTCTTAAATGTGCTCCGATGGCATCGCGCAGTTGAAGCATGTCGGCATACCCCAGTAGAAGGGGTGTTCGGATGGTGATTTCCAGAACGAGGCGGTTCTCTTCGTCGGTGATTTGCCACTCCGTCACCTCGGCCTCATAAAATGCGCTGACCTCTTGTGCAGTGATGGATTCTATCTGCCTGTTCCGTTCAACGAGATCGCGGGAGGTGTTGGCCTCGCGCACAAACTGGACGCTTATATACGTTAGTGGTGCCAATAAAAGGATAGTCACCAATGAAAGCACTACCAAACTGCGCGGCAGACCGAACAATCGCCCTACCTTCTCCACGGATCGTGGCGTAAACCCCAAAGCGAAGAACACGATCATCGCCGAAGCAGAGATGGCAACACCATTCGTGGTAAACAATAGAAATGCGCCGCCGGCCACATCCCAGCGTTGATAGGCCAAGCCAATCCCAATGGTCGCCAGCGGAGGCAGCAGGGCAGTGGCGATAGCCACCCCAGGCAGTGCTGCGGATATATTCGGCATCGCCATTGCGAATGCCGCGGCCAGCCCCCCTGCTAAAGCCACGCCCAGATCCATCGGGGTGGGCTGGGTGCGAGCCATCACCTCACTGGGTAGATCGTCAGCTAATAGTGGGACAAAGGGGATCAGTCGGTTGCTTAGGGTCAGCAAGAAGGCGATCAGGACGGACAGGCCCGACCCCCGGAGAAAGGCGGCTGCGGCCTCTCTGAGCAGACGGTCATCACCTCGGATAGACCCCAACCCCAGGCCGATAATGGGTGACATCAGCGGGGCGACCAGCATGGCGCCGATGATCGTGGCTGGAGAATTCATCAGCAAGCCTAAGGTAGCGATCACGCTTGATAGTAGCACAAGCAAGAAATAGCTGAAATCAGGCTCTGAGGAATCCCGCAGTCGTACTTGAACTTCTCCCCGCCGCTCCTGGCTGACAGGTGGCACAATTCGCCGCCAGAAATGCCGGATAGCTGTGCGCCAAGATGATGGCCTGGTGATAGGCGACTCGTCCATTGCAGGCTTATTGTACCCTAACTCAGGGAAAGCTTTTCGACGCATCACGCGAAACATTGGATGAAGAAATCAGGAACGGAAATCAAGCTAAAAACTTAAGTGAACTGCAACCTGGGATGCTGATCAGCGTATATTTCATCAGTGGTAGAATGTGATCCATTCCAACAACCCCCTTCAGTATTGATGGCTACCATACCAACAATTTTCCTGTCTAACAGGCAAAAGCCTTTACGTCCCTTTGACATGCGCCGTGACCTTGAGCCGGCAGCGGACTTGATCGAGCTGTGTTTCGCTGAGACGCTGACCGTCGATGGTCGGCGGTATTTACAGAAGATGCGCGCCACTGCCAAAGCGCAAAAAGACTCCCCGTGGGGAGCCATTGCTGCTCCGCGTGCTGCTACGCCGATGGCAGGGTATATTTGGGAGGAAAACGGTGAGGTCGTTGGTAATTTGAGCTTGATCCCATTTTTCCATCGCGGGCGACGCATAAACCTGATTGCCAATGTCTCGGTGCACCCAGATTATCGTCGGCGGGGTATCGCCCGCGCCCTGACCAGAGCAGCTTTGGAGAAGTCGCGGCGTCGGCGTATCTCTGAAGTCTGGTTGCAGGTGCGTGAAGACAACCCGGCAGCGGGAGCGCTGTACACCTCGATGGGATTCGAAGCCCAGGGGCGGCGAAGCACCTGGAACGTGCGTCCGAAGGCCTTGCGGGGCGAGATTCCACCTGGGGCGCGGGTTACCATTCGGGGCACCCGTCATTGGGATCAGCAGTCCACCTGGTTATCTGAGAATTATCCCCACTCCATGCGTTGGCATTTCCAGCTCGGCTTCCAGGCTATCCGCCCTGGCCTTCTGGGATTATTGTATCGCTTCTTCAGCGATGTGCGTGTGCGGCATTGGGCAGCACAGGAAAAGGGTTGTCTTCTGGGGGTGTTGACCTGGCAGGCCTCCCATGCCCATGCGGATTACCTCTGGTTGGCGGCTCCTCCTGAAACGGAGGCGCAGGCCCTGCGGACGATTGCCCCTTTCTTGAAGAGGGAAAGCCTTTTGCGCCGACCGTTATCATTGGACTATCCGGCTGGCCGTCTTGGGGACGTTCTGCATGAGGCCGGTTTCGAATTCCAGCACACGCTCGTTTGGATGAAAGTGAAGCCATGAACTTTGATGCGGCGGGGTATTAGGATGGACGGACTTGAATTTGCGCGGGCGCGCCGGGCCCATGCATGGGATTTGCCTCCCCGGGAGGCTGTTCAGCTTCAAGAGAGATTAAAGGATCGTGTGATCTTTGCGCCCCTGGCGGATGAGTCAATTCGATATGTGGCTGGCATTGATGTGGGATTCCCGCGCCGCAAAGAAGTCGCCCGGGTGGCGGTCGTTGTGATGAGCTATCCTGCGATGGAAATGGTTGATCAGGGTCTCGCCGAGGCACGGGTCTCTATGCCCTATATCCCTGGATTGCTTTCGTTTCGGGAGGTTCCCGCCATCTTGTATGCCTTGGAAGAACTAACCCAAATACCTGATGTGCTTGTCACCGATAGCCAGGGGATCGCGCACCCGCGTCGTTTTGGGTTGGCCTGTCATCTGGGCGTGCTGCTGGATGTGCCGGCGATAGGCTGCGCCAAGTCGATCCTGGTGGGCAAGCATGACGCTCTTCTTGATGCCCGCGGCAGCGCTGCACCTTTGATCGATGATGGCGAAACCATCGGGTCTGCTGTGCGCACCCGCGATGGTGTTAAGCCGGTATATGTTTCGGTCGGGCACCGTGTCGATTTGGCCTCCGCGGTCCGGATTGTACTCAACTGCGGAGGCGGCTACCGTTTACCAGAGCCCACTCGCTGGGCTCATCGTTTGGCTTCTCAGAAATCCTGATTTAACGCTAGCTGATAAGCCGATAATCAAAAAAGGAGAAAACTATGAACCGTTTCTTCATTCGCTGGGTGATTAATGCGATTGCCCTTTACGTTGCGATCAACCTTGTGCCTGGTATTGAGGCTCAAACAACGCAATGGATGGCTCTCTTTGGTCTGGCGCTGATCTTTGGGCTTTTGAATGCCCTTTTGCGCCCGCTTCTGACACTTCTGACCTGTCCCTTGATCTTTCTCACCTTAGGTTTGTTTACCTTGCTCATCAACACGCTGCTGTTCTACCTGGCTGGAGAGATCGGGACCAATTTTGGCATCGGCTTCCAGGTGGCCGGGTTCTGGAGCGCCTTCTGGGGTGGGGTGATCACCAGCCTGGTCAGCATTGCCCTCAGTTTGGTATTCAAGGAAGATCTTAAAAAGCGCAAATAAACTGTCGCTGTTTGGATCACCCAGTTGACACAGGACTGTGCCTGTTGACTTTGTGATCGACTCGGCGTATACTGAGAGCAATCCCCGGAGGTGATCCGCTTATGCGAGATTCAAGCGAAAAGGGAATAACTTGTTATTAGCTCTAAAGCACGCGCGCGAGATGCGTGCTTTTTTGTATCAAAGGACGTATCCCACTCGTTCTTTGGCCCCTCTGCTGCACGCGTACGCCTTTGGCGGCCGCATGTTGAAGGGCAGCAGAGGATATCCATTCAAAAGGATTAGGAGATAACTATGGATTATGGGATGATCGGCAAGATCAAGAAAGCCAAGCGCTACGCGGAGGAACGCGAACGTATTCAGATTGATAATCTCTCGGTGACTTTCAACGGCACGAACAACCCCCATGTGGTGCAGCTTGAAAATGGGCATTGGCAGTGCGATTGTGATTTCTTCCAGACTCGCGGGCGTTGCAGCCATACCATAGCTCTAGAAATTATCCTTGAAGGTGTGTGTCTGGAGCCTGAAGCGTGAACGCAAGGGCTTTTGAACGAATCAAGTACCCCGCGAAGACGCCTCCGCGGGGTTGATTTTTTAATGGGCATGGATTCTGTTTATAGTCCTTGAAATTCGTGTACCATTTCTTTCAGACGTGGATGATCGGCATACACACCCCGATATTCGGGCGGCAGCATGGCCGCGATGCGGCACATGATCTCATCGGTGTTGCGTTTCAATGCAGCTTCGCGGTCTTTGCGATCAAGTGGTGGTAGGTGGAAGGGGTCGCCGATCGTAACCATGACCTTGGGGCGGCGTAATAAGAAGATCGCTTTGGCATTTTCTGTGCCGGTGATTGCCAGGGGGATCACGGGGACACCGAATTTACTGGCCAGGTATGACACGCCCGGTTTGGGCGCTATCAACCCCCCTGTTCGACTGCGTGTTCCCTCGGGGGAGATGCCCAGCAACCCGCCTCTTTTTAAGTATGTCTGCGCAGCTTTGAGAGCCTGAAAGTCGGTGCGGGTGCGGTCGATCCAGATACCGCCGGTTCTGTCCACCACCCAGCGGATGATGGGGTTGCGTTGGTGTTTCTTGGCGACCAACCCAGTGGCATCGTCTCTTTTGATCAGACTATAGATTAAAGGGGCATCTAAGATACCAATATGGTTGCTGGTGACCAGGCAGCCACTTTGCAAAGGGATATTCTCGATCCCTTTTACAGAGAGTTGGGTAAGAATCTGGAATAAGAACTGGAAAGCCGCACGGAGCACATTGCGCATGACCATTTGCTCCCCAAAAGAATGGTGATTGAAATCAGTTTACGCTATTATACCGGTCATCTACCGGCTGGTACGATCTTCTAGCGTTTTCTGCCCCTTTTTGACCATGATTTGATGAAAAGAGCCTGAAAACCCCTTGTCCGATCCTGACCATCGTTGGGAACAAGCAGGAATATCATTGCCGCCAGGATCAGATCGAGCATGATGATGTTCATCATTGACTGCGGACCACTGCTCTCGAAAAATTGCCCGATGAACCATGGCAGGAACATGCCCCCCAAACTGGCGCCGACGAAAAACCAGCCCGTGATTTGACCAGTTATCTTGAGCCGCCGTTCAGCCATGGTGAGTGTGGTGGGGAAGATCGAGGCCATGGATGCCCCGATGCCAATCGAACCAACCCAAAGCGCCAGGGTTGACTGCGACCAGAGCAGCATGATAGCGGTACTCAACAGACAGCCGACAAGGTTGATGACCAACATTCTGCGGGGGCGAATGCGAGTCGCCAACGGGATGCTGAGCAGGCGTGAGAGGGTGAATGCTCCCCAGAACCCAGAATTCAAATACGCAGCCGTGGTCTCGCTCGCCAGATTACTCTCCAGAGCGTAAGTGTAAATCCAGCCTCCATAGCTGACCTCCGCCCCGACATATAAAAAGAGGAACAGGCAGATGATCAGGATCAGGATGATGTTGGAACGGGTCAGGGCTGCCTGGGTTTCCTGTTCACTGGTGTCAATTGCTGAGTCTGCCTTGGGGCTGGGCAGGCGCAAAATCCACAAAATCACGGGAATGACCATGAGCGCCAACGCCCAATATCCGAAGGTGATCTCCCCGCTTGAGCGCATAGCCAGGGCCAGGATAATCGGTGAAAGGAACGAACCCACTCCAAAAAAGGCATGCAGCGCATTCATGTATGGGCTGACATCACGGCGGTAAAGCCAGACCAGCAGTGTGTTGCCGCCCACATCCACTGCGCCCTCGGCAAAACCGACGATCATCAGGACGACCATCAGCACCCATAGTTGTGAGAGCGTGGGGATTGACCCCAGGGCAATGGCGATTGCCAGCAGCATCAGGACAAGCACGTGGTGCCCTGGTCGCCGGTCGTAGGTACGCCCTCCCATCCAAGAGCCAATCAAGTAGCCCCCGGATCGAGCTGTGAAGAGGTAGCTGATTTGGCTGATGAGAGTGTTGGTATTCTCCGCTAAGCTGGGCAGAGATGGCCCCAGGGAGGCTGTGGTTAACCCCAGGATTGTGAAGGCCGCAAAATAGCCGATGGTTGTGTGTTGCTTGGTACGTTTTGCCTTTTGATCAGGTGTTGTCATCATCGTTGTTAAGTTATTTTGGTTTTCTATGATCTCCCCACCCATCTCTTTGATGGCATGTCATCAGGAGCAGGCCGCCTACAGCGTCAATCCAACCGCCGCCAAAGGCGATGGCAGTCACCAAATCAACGGGTGGCTTGACAGGATTGGGGGTGGTGATCACGTCCCAGATGAAGTCTTGAGCGAAGCTCTGCACGGCATAAATGCCGGTCAAAGAAGTGAATCGGGAAGTGAGGATGTCTTGTTTATTCTTCTTTCTCTTTCTGTATCCCCTTTGAAGCTTTCCAGGCCTGAAATTCGGCCAGCCGTTGATAGAGTTTGAAGAGCAGTGGCCCCAGGAGGACGGCGATGAGCACGAGTAGAATGCCGATCTCCCCCCAGCCGATGGTAAGGACGGGGCGACAGGCCAGCGAGACGGCCAGCAGGATAGTAAAGATGGCGCGATTTTTCATGGTTGGGATTGTATCATTTAAGACGGCATTGAGCCCCCACAGGCCTCAAGCCCCGTGAGGGCTGATGTGCCGCCTACGCGCGATGGTTGTCGATCTTGTCGAAGGTCGCGCCGAAGATGTAAGGATTGCCCTCCAGTAAGTTGTGCGGGAAGCCGAGGTCAATTGCGCTAACCTCGTCCAGGCGTTTGAGTTGTTCATTGTTCAATGCCCAATCCAGCACGTGGAGGTTGTCTTTGAGTTGTTCAAGCGTGCGCGCCCCCAGGATAGGGATGATCTGCGCTTTTTCCTGCTGTTGGCGCACCCAGTTGATCGCTACCTGTGACATCGGATGTCCGACTTCCTCGGAGATTTTCTGAACTTCTTTGACCACGGCCAGCGACTTCTCACTCAGGTCCAACTTCTCGGGGTTGATGCGCGTCGGGTCATTGATTTTCTCCAGGAATTTCCCGGTCAGAATGCCGGCTTCCAGCAGGCCCCATGGCAAAACCGCCATATCCCAGTGTTTAGCCATCGGCATAATGGCGCGTTCCACCGCCCGGTCGAGCAGCGAATAGGGTATCTGCATCGCCACAAAACGGGACCAGCCCATCAGTTCAGAGCGGGTATTAGCTTCGGCCACGATCCAATCGGGCGTGTCGGAGAAGGCCGCATAGAGCACCTTGCCCTGCCTTACCAGATCGTCCAGCCCACGGATGATCTCTTCTACCGGGGTCATGTAGTCCCACATGTGCAGGTAGTAAAGGTCAATGTGGTCGGTCTGGAGCCGCTTCAGGCTGCGTTCGACGGACTTCAACATATTCTTGCGGCTGTTGCCGCCACTATTGGGGTCGGTGTTGTCCGGCTGGGTCAGCGTGTATTTGGTGGCGACTACAAAATGGTCGCGGTCAGCCTTGATCAGGTCGCCCAAGATGGTTTCGCTCTCACCGTCCGTGTAGTTGACCGCCGTATCGATGAAGTTGCCTCCAGATTCGGCGAACAGGTCAAACATTTTCTTGCATTCAGTCTTCGAGGCTCCCCAACCCCAGGTCTCACCGAAGGTCATCGTGCCCAGGCAGAGTTCCGAGACGCGCAGCCCGCTGCGACCAAGTAGTTTATAGCGCATTTTCGCCTCCATTCTTTTTGTCCCATAACAGCGGTAGGGATTCGATGCGCTCCCAGCCATCCCCCTTTTGTACCGGCTCGACGCTCAGGTCGCTGAAATAGGTATCCAGTACGGCAGCACGCTCCTGTGCCAGCGGCGGCCTGCAATAATCCTCTTCTTCCCACACGGCCCAACCCTGTGGGTCAAGACGGGCGTGATCGAGGCTGTACTGCAGGGCGGTCCCAAACGGACGCATTTGTCTGACCTCGCCGCTATCTAGACGAGCGCGCAGTTCTGCGAGTAAGTCATCCTGCAATTTGGCTTTCACCAGATAATAAGTCATTTTTACCTCCGTAAATTTTTTCTACCGATAATCGAAATCCGGTCTTAAACAGGGGCCAAACCACTCACTTATGATGATTATTCTATCATTCAAAGTGTAGGCGGATTGCACATTATGCTCTACCGATTTAATAGATTGTTGATGGGCCTGGGTTGTGAATAGTCGTTCAAAATCAAAAGCCCCGGTTTCGCATTTTCCAAATTTCAAAACCGGGGCTAATCTTTTTTCGCTTTTATCTAGTTCGTTTGAACCTGCGAGGCTCTCAATTCTGCTTTACGCCGATGGTGAACGCCTGCCCTTCGATCTTGTGCGTCTCCACGAAGGCTTCTTCAGGCGGCTGACCCGCGACCAACTCCGTGGTCAGGGTTTCAGCCTGGATGTAGTCGGCCCAAGCCTCGAAGACCTTGACGAGATCGCCTTCAGCGACATACCAGGTGGTGATGCGGTCTTCGATGTTGAAGTCAGCGTTTTTGCGCTGGGCCTGGATGCGGCGGACGATCTCCCGGGCCAGCCCCTCGGATTTCAGTTCTGGGGTGATATTCGTGTCGATGGCTACGGTGAGCAGCTTGTCCTCAGCAGTAGCTAGACCCTCAGCGCCCTCGGTATTGACTAAGACCTCATCAGGGGTCAGTTCAACGGATTTTCCATCTACCTCAATCACGACGGGTTCTTCGGCAGCTACTTTTGCGGCTACATCGGACGGGTCGAGTGCGGCCAGCGCAGCACGCACTTTGGGGAAATCGGCTCCGAACTTGGGGCCGAGCAGTTTGTTGTTGGGCAGCACCCGGTAGGTGACCAGGGATTCGGCCTCCTCAACGAACTCAAAGGCTTTGACGTTTAGCTCATCGGCGACGATATCGATCAGGTCGCTGGAGAGCTCCGCCCAGCCTTCTTTGACAAAGACCATCACTTTTGAGAGTGGCTGGCGCACTTTGATGCCAGCGTTGCTGCGGGCGCTTAGACCCAGGCTGGCGGTGCGGCGGGCCAGGTCCATCTGTTCGACGAGTTTTTCATCGATGACGGTTTCATTCACCTCGGGCCAGTCGGTGTGATGGATGCTCTCATACGCATCTGGGTAGATGCCGCGCACCAGATTCTGGTACATCACTTCGGTGACGAATGGGATGTAGGGGGCTAACATGCAAATAAGCTTGACCATGACATGGTATAGGGTGGCATAGGCGGTGTCTTTATCGCTGTCATGTTCGGATTTCCAGAAGCGGCGCCGGGAGCGTCGCACGTACCAGTTGCTCAGGTCATCGACCAGGGCTTCTAGGGCCAGGGTGCCGACGTAGGCATCGGAGTTGGTCAGCGCATCGGTGAGGCGCGCCACCACCTGGTTCAGGCGTGCCAATATCCACCTGTCCAGCGGGTTGTCGCTCTGGGGCGTGGGGCCCTCTGGGGTTCCAGGGTCGAACGTCCCATTCCCCGATTTCGGGTGCGAAGGTGTCCATCCATCCAAACTGGCATAAGTCGTTAAGAAGGAATACAGATTCCACAAGGGGATCAGGAAGCGGCGGCGCGTCTCCTCGGCGCGGTTGTAACCAAAGAGCAGGTTGTTCTCCGGCTTGTGGGCGCAGTAGAGCCAGCGCATAACGTCCACGCCCATTTTGTCGGCGGCCTCGTTGAACTCGATGGCATTGCCCCAGGATTTGTGCATCTCGCGGCCGTCCTCGGCGTAGAGGCTGGCGTAGCCGAAGTTTTCGAGGAAGGGGGGCGAGTTGTCGAGGACGGTGGCCATCGCCAGCAGCGAGTAGAACCAGTTGCGGAACTGGCCGGGAAAAGATTCGCTGATCCAGTGGGCGGGATACCATTTGTGCCAGTATTCGGGGTCGTCGCGGTAGCCTAAAGTGCTGAAACTGACGATGCCGGCGTCCAACCAGGGGTTGCCCACGTCGGGGATGCGGCTCATCAAGCCGTTGCACTCGGTGCAGGTGATCTTGACGGCGTCGATGTGGGGGCGATGGGGGGTGCGACCTTCGAATTCATCCCAACCGGCGACGGCGAGTTCTTTGAGTTCGTGCTCGTCACCGATCACGTGATAGTGTCCGCAGTCATCGCAGAGCCAGATGGGCAGCGCCAGGCCCCAATAGCGTTTTTTGGAGATCATCCAGTCGTGCATATTGCGCAGCCAGTCCAGCTCGCGCTTATAACCGAATTCGGGAATCCAGCGGATCTGATCAACCACATCCATGATCTGATAGCGCAGCGATTTCTCTTTCTCATGGGGGGTGACCTGGGCGCGGGGCTTGTCGTGGAGTTGGCCCATGCTGATGAACCACTCGTCTACCAGGCGGAAGACCAGTTCTGTGCTGCAGCGCCAGCAGGTGGGGTAGCGGTGGGTATAAGGTTCGACGTGGTAGAGGATGCCCTTTTTCTCCAGGTCTTCGAAGATGGGTGTGGCGACATCGGAAACGTGCATATTTGTGAGCCAACCGAAGCCATCCACCACGTAACCTTCATCGTTGATCGGGGCGAGCAGCGGAAATTGGTTTTCCTTACCCAGTTCGAAGTCTTCGGCACCGCAGCCGGGGGCGATGTGTACGATGCCCGTTCCTTCGGCCTCACCGACCTCGTCCCACAAGATGACCTGGTGGGTTTGGGCAGCGGTAGCTGTGATGCCCTCGATGAGCTCATTGAGTTCGGTCACCCCACCGGGCTGTTGGGCAGCGGGCAAGTCATCGAAGGGGCCGTCGTAGGTCCACCCCTCCATCTCAGCGCCCTTAAGTCCGGCCAGGACTTCATACTCTCCGCGCAGGATATGCAGTGTACCCTTGGAGAGATACAAGATTTGCTCACCATTCTTCACTTTGACGTAGTCCAGGTCTGGGCCGACGGCGGCAGCGACATTGCTGGTCAACGTCCAGGGCGTTGTGGTCCAAACCAGGAGGGATTCGCCTGTTCGCTCTCTGAGCGGGAAGCGTAGGGTAACGCTTCTATGGGTCAACTCCATATACCCATCGGTGACGATTTCGTGCTGGCTGATGCCGGTAGCGCAGCGTGGGCACCAGGGCATCACGTCGGCGCCGCGGTAGAGCCAACCGTTTTCCCAACTCTTCTTGATCATTTTCCAGATCATGTAGTTGTTCTCATTAGAGAAGGTGAAGTAGCTGCCCCCGAGTTGGGCCAGGCCGAGTTGACCGATGACCTGCTCAACCGTGTCGGTGACGGTTTTGCCGTTGGGTCCGGTGAAGGTGATCTCTTGCATGGGGTCTTCAAGGAGCTTGTCGGCCAGCATGTTGAGCTTTTCGGGGTCGTTCCACTCCATCCAATAGCCCAGACGGATGGATTGATCGGTCTGGACCCCCGCGTAGCGCAGGACGCGGGCTTTGCATTCTTTGACGAACTCAGCCAGGCCGTATTCTTCAATATCCATCTTGGATTTGAAGCCTTTTTCTTTTTCGACCTCAACTTCTACCCATAACCCCTGGCAATCGAAACCATTCTGATAGCGCAGTTCGCGGCCGCGCATAGTCCAATAGCGGTTGTAGAGGTCTTTATAGGTGCGGCCCCAGCCATGATGCACCCCCATGGGGTTGTTGGCGGTAATCGGACCGTCGATGAACGACCAGTGCGGTTTGCCCTTGCGGAGGGCACGCGATTTCTCGAAGGCTTTACTCTGTTGCCAGAATTTCAGGACTTCATGTTCTTGAGCAACGAAGTCAACTTTGTTGGGTACTTGTTTGAATGCCATAACTCTCTCCAGTAATGTGTATGCTGAGATCAACCTGGATTTTCTTGATTTACTTGTTAAACAAAAACTCTCGACCACTCTGGGACGAGAGCGCAAAAGCGTCACGCGGTACCACCCGGATTCCTGTCTTACGACAGGCACTCATTCAAGCACTTCCAGTTGACAGTGATTATGATCAGCAAACGGCGGATTAGAATGGCCTGATTACCGCTAACTGTTCACTGGGTCATGCCTGTGCTCTTGTAACGGAGAGCAATTCCGTCGTCTCTAGTCGCTGATTAGGCTTTCAAGTTGCGGCTCCGGAAGGATTTTGGGCCTGCTGGTGCTGCCCTGGCTCACACTGTCCCAGGTTCGCTGCCAGCCCGCGGCAAGCTTACTCGTTTCCATCAAAGCTTTTGTTTTTGGTGATGATGTTGGGCGAGATTATGCCATGAATCTAGAACATGGTCAAATCAAAAATCTTTCCCATCCAGGTTCCAGAATTTAACGTTGTCGAACTCACTATCGGCTTCACATACTAAAAGCACAGATTTTTCAAAGCTGAAGTTATCGAGATAATCCACAGGAATGCCATTGCGGTAGAAACTTGCCTCAGAACCTTTTACGATTAAGGTGATCCGGTTATTTTGTGAATCAGGTTCATACCCAATGCAGTCGGGCCAATCCGATCTGCAAATCCCCCAACCTATAGGTGAAAGATATAGGCTGTAACCTCTGTCGCCATGTGGAATCTTGACGTGCATACAGCAAGTAGGAGGGGGAGTTAAATCCACCTGCAAGACAAAATTACGTTTGTTGTTAAAATACCAATGAGTGATAATGCCGCCTTCTGATACATGTCTTACGCCATTTTCGGTCAACGCAAACCCGTCCCCCTGCCACCCTGAACTAACTCCAGAGAAGTCGTCCTGAAAATCAGGTTCAATATCTTTTATGGCTGCCAGAATGGGTTCAGAGAAATTTCTGGCCCATTCTGGGAGATATATCTCTTGAGAATTTTCTTCTTGGGAACCGATCTCTAATCCATCCAGGTTCCAGAATTTGATGTTATCGAGTTCTCCTTGGGCCAGATGTTCTCCCGCTCCGATGATCCTGTTAGATGTCCCGGTGAGCGTCAGATCTTCTGTCTCGTAGACCCACTCGTCATTCAAGGAGATGGCCAGGTTCTCCTCGTAAGCCACGATAAACAGGGTGGAATAATCTGGTCGAACCGAACTGTTTCCGCTCGAAATTACGACGTCGCCCGGCTGTTCTACCAGTTGCCATGAGCCTTCAGAAAAGACAATGAACTCGTAAGCGACATCTTGCGCGACAGTGGAGCGGAACCGAACACCTATTTCGTGGAGCTCTTGGGTGTTGAAGTCGAACTGAAGGCCAAAATTCGATGCGTCAAGGCGCCCGTTGATCGGGAAGGAAAAGCCGGGTAAGAAAGCATCGGCATGAACTCCTCCCGCTGGATCATCTTTATTATAGATGGATTCTGTAAGCGTTAATACGCCACTCTCGGAGAGGCGGTAAAGGGCTTGTCCCTGGCTGGTATTTCCCCAACTGTAATCGGGTGATGGGAATTCATCGTCGATAGTAGGGGCTTCGATCTCGATATGGTACAGCACAGGTTCATAAAAGGACGGGGCTCCCTCTTGCCTCGCTAACTCAGTCCCTTCCAGGTTCCAAAATTTCAGATTGTCGATATAAACACTGCCTTGTTTTACAGGATCAATGCTGGCGCGAATGGCAGTGTTTTTCCCAATAGCATCGTCATCATTAAACGCTGTCAACAGCATGCCATTTAACATGAATATATACTGTTCAGCTTGGACAAAAATGGTCAGTTGGTTCCAATCTTCAGGGCGATAATTGCTGCTTACAGAACCATCATCATAATAAGCGTCTCCCGCGAAGATCGACCACCAGCCGCTTTTCCCAAATTCAAAATTAAAGCTCTCGTCACGAATGTGGATGCCAAACAGAGCATCCCCTTCAAACATAAAATCATACTGGATGGCGAAATCCGAAGCAGAAAGGTGATTTCCGCCAATTCGAGCGCTACTCCCATTGAGTACGTTCATACTCATGACGCCCGACTCGACACTAATCCTTGCGGGTAATGTGCCCCATTCTGATTTTGGGGAGGAGAAATCATCTTCGAAGGTTGGGGTGTGTTCAGCGATGTATTTGAGGAAGTCGATCAGAAGGGGCTGTTCCTCGGTTGGGGAGGCGGTTGGTTGGTCTGTTGGCGTAACTTCGGGCGGCGATGTGGGCGAGACTGTTGTCGTGGCTTCGCTGGCCACGGCGGCAATGGGTTCTTCTGTGGCTCGTGCGGCCAGCTGGTCGATAAAGGGGGGGACGAAAACGACCCCAACGCCGACCAGGATGATCGCGGCTGCAATCCCTATGACGACGGGGCGTTTCCAGAAAGGAACTTGCTCTCGCCCGGCCTGGGCTTTGGCAATCAGTTGAGCGGTTACTTTGTACTCTGGGACTTGAGATCTGATCCCCTGAAGGAGTTCGATAGCCTGATCGTAACGCCGTCTGCGGATCAATTTCTGGGCCGCGGCGTAGTCGCTGGCGATTTGGCTGTACAGGCGGGATTTTTGGAGTGCAGTTTTTGCCGCGGCTTGATCCTCGGGTTCGAGTGCCAGATAGTCATTCCAGGCATCGATGGCTGCATCCCAATTTTCGGCTTCAGCTTCTTTTTGGGCGCGATCCTTGAAGGTGACCAGCTGACTCTGGCGCTGTTCTGCCTTGATGGTCTCGATCTCCTCCTGGATGTCTGTTGCCCCTGGCTCTTGTCTGAGATATTCTTCTAAGGCAGAGAGGGCTGCATTCCAATTCCCTTCGGTGCGGGCAGTCTGGGCCTGTGCCTTAAGAGCAACCAATTGAGCCTGGTGACGGGATGCCTCGACCGCTTCCAATTTCTCCGACCAATAGCTGTCATCAGGAGCTAATGCCTGGGCTTCCTGCAAGACCGCGATGGCGGTGTTCCAATCTTCACCCTGAATCGCAGCCTCAGCCCGAGATTTTAGGTTTTCAAGCTTGGTCTGCAATTCGGCGGCTTCGATCTCTGTGCGCTGAGAGGCCGCGATTTCGGCCAGTTGGCCTTTCCAGTCACGATCATCAGGGGCTATTTCAAGGGCCTCGTTGCAGCCTTCGGTGGCGGCATCCCAATCTCCTCTCTGGATGGCCTCTTCAACCTGGGATTTCAACGCTGCCAATTGGGTCTGGCGCTGCCTGGCTTCGGTATCCGCGCTGGTTTGTACAAGTTTGGACGCGGGCGCCAGCCCGAAACGGCGCGCGGCCAGCAGGCTCGATACCATCTCCAAGGCCCCGGCTACTTCATCAGCGGTCTGGTAACGATCATTGGGATTCTTGGCGGTCGTTTTCAGGATGATGCGTTCCAAATCTTCGGGGATTTTCGGATTAGCCTGACGCGGAATGGGCATGGGGGCGGTGATATGCTTGATGACAATCGCCATAGGTGTGTCGGCCTTGAAGGGCACATCCCCGGTCAGCATCTCGTAGAGCATGATCCCTAAGGAATAGATGTCAGTGCGGTGATCTACGTTGGTCCCCCTGCCTTGTTCCGGTGACATATACATTGGGGTGCCGACCCCCAAGCCCGTACCCGTCAACTGCGTTGATGTTTCGGTCATTTTGGCCAGGCCGAAATCCGCCAATAGCGGCCATTCTCGCTCGGACATCAATACGTTGCTGGGTTTAATGTCGCGGTGAATGATGCCCTGCTGATGGGCGTAGGCCAACGCTTGGGTGACTGGCGTGATCAATTTCAAGGCTCGCTCGGTATCGTAAACCTGTCCTCGGGTTTGTTTCAGGGTGCCGCCAGTGACATATTGCATGGCAATATAAGTAATTGCGCCCTGTTCTCCAAAGCTATAAATCGGCACAATGTTAGGGTGGCTGAGTTGGGCAACAGCGCGCGCTTCCCGGCGAAAGCGGGCCATAAAATTATGGTCTTTGGCGAAAAATTGGGGCAATACCTTGACAGCTACATAGCGGTCGAGAGTGGGTTCGTATGCTTTGTAAACCGTCGCCATCCCGCCTTGTCCCAGACGGTCTACCAGCTGATAAGCCCCCAGGGTATGACCGACCAGGGCGTCTTCCATGCCGAGCATAGTGTCTTGGGACCCCAAACGGATGCCGCGGTGGACTTCTTGGATGCCGTTGAGCAATTCAGCCGTGCTCTGGATGCGCTTGTCCGGCGCCTGGGCTAGGCATTTAGTGACCAGATCATCCAGTTCAGGTGGCAGGCCGGAGATAATACTTCCTGGGCGAGAGTCTCTGGGGTCAAGTTCCGGGGCTTTCCCGGTCAGGGCTTCGAAGAGAATGGCCCCCAGGGCGTAGTAATCTACTGGGGGTTCCAGTGCGCCACCCCATTGTAGTTCGGGGGAATGATAGGGGCTTGGTTCGACCGCGCCTGAACCAAGCAGCTTGCTCAGGCCCATTGCCTGGGCCAGTCCGGCATTCAGCACCTGGATCGTACCGCGATGGGTCAGTAGAATTGCATCGGGACGCAATCCCCCGTGGACAACCTGTGCTTGGTGCAGCGTGCCCAGATACTCACCCATCTGCTGGGCGATATCCAGAACCAGGTCTAGGGAAAGTCCCCTGCCTTCGATCAGGACATCTGAGAGCAGTTGACCTTCCACGGCCTCCTGCACCACAATCGCCTGCCCGGTCTCTTCTCCGTAGTCAAGCAGCGGAACGGCGTGGGGAGAGCGGAATTTCTTCAAACTTCCGGCGATCGATTCGAGCTGGTCGAGGAAATCTCGTGGGCTCACCTCCCCACTCTGAAATACCGTGACGACCACCCTTTGGGCGGTATCGATATGTGTCCCGAAATATACATCCCAGATGCGGGTTTCTGTGATCTTTTTTTCAGGCCGATATTGACCCAGTAAGATTTCGCTTCCCATATTTTGGTTTCGATGCGTTTATTGAAATCACAGTTCGATCGAGTGAGCTATGCCTGGCCGGACTATCTCAGCCTTGGGCGAACTACCCCTTGAGGTTTTCGTCACAATACGGCAGGCTAATTATAATACAGCTTGAGAGGACGCGAATCCCACTCTGAGGTAAGATAGCGTTATAGTTTGGCCAAAGACTATAGTGATGACTCTGGAGGAACGATGGAAAAGCTAATTGAAAACATCCACTGGCTGGGACACGCCAGTTTCCGGATCGAAGCCGACGATCTGGTGGCCTATATCGATCCCTGGCAGTTGGGGCATGGCCCTCAGGCGGATATCGTCTTGATTACCCACGATCATGATGATCACTGCTCCCCGAATGATGTGGCTAAAATCCAAAACGATGGCACGGTGATCGTCACCATCGAGGCTTCAGCGAAAAAGCTCCAGGGGCAGATTGAGATCATCAAGCCTGGTGATACCTTGACCGTCAAGGGTGTTCCCATCGAAACCGTTCCGGCATACAACCTGACCAAATTCCGCAGCCCTGGGATCCCTTTTCATCCCAAGGAAGCCGGACACGTTGGCTTTATTCTCACCCTGGGAGGGCAGCGCATTTACCACACCGGAGATGCTGATGTGATCCCAGAGATGGAATCCATCGAGGCGGATATCGCTTTGCTCCCCGTCAGCGGCACTTATGTGATGACAGCCGAGGAAGCTGTCCAAGCTGTGGAGATCATCCAATCCAAGGTTGCCATCCCGATGCACATTGGACGGGGGATCGGCGCTATGGATGCTGCGGAGCAGTTCAAAAGGGAGTCGCCCATCCCCGTTGAAATCCTGGCGATGGAAACATAGCTTCCGCAAATATAATTCGACCCTGGTCAGTTTTGGCCGGGGTCGAATTTTTAGTTATCTACCTGGCAAGTTAACGAGTTCTTCATTTGAAGCCCCGATAGAGCGGCGTTATAATAGCTTTATAGAAAACGCATTCCAAGCCAATAGCGCAGGAGGTAGACTGTGACACTCCCCAATTTTGCTTATTTCAAGGGAAAGGTCGTTCCTTATTCTGAAGCGAAGGTTGGTATTCTTACGCACGCATTGAACTATGGCACCGGTGCTTTTGCCGGTTTGCGAGGTTATTGGAGCTCTGATGAAGAGCAGCTCTACATGTTCCGCCCTTACGATCACTTCCGCCGATTGCTCAATTCTGCAAAAATTTTGTGCATGACATTTGATCACACCGTCGAGAGCCTCACAGAGATTACCGCCGAGTTGCTGCGCAAAGAAGGTTATCAGGAGGATGTGTATATTCGCCCGTTGGTGTATAAAGCTGATGAGATGATAGGGGTCAAACTGCATGGCCTGGAAGATGAACTCAGCATCGTTTCCATGCCGTTTGGACTATATGTCGCCAAAGATACCAGCGCGCATGTGACGGTCTCCTCCTGGCGGAGGATCGATGATAATGTCATCCCGGCGCGCGGCAAGATCACCGGGGCGTATGCAAACTCGGCTTTGATCAAGACGGATGCCCTTCGGGCCGGTTTCGATGAGGCTTTGGTGCTGACCCAAGGGGGACATATCTCCGAGGGCAGTGCCATGAACCTCTTCATGGTGCGTGATGGAAAGTTGATTACACCGCCCCTGACTGAGAATGTGCTTGAAGGGATCACGCGACGATCGACCCTCGAGATCGCAGCCAGAGAGCTTGATATTCTTATCGAAGAGCGTCTCATCGACCGAACAGAGGTCTATCTTTGTGAGGAACTTTTCTTCACAGGCACTGCGGCTCAGATCACGGCCATCACGATGGTCGATCACAGGCCGGTTGGTTCCGGTGTGATGGGCCCCGTCACAACCCGGCTGCGGGAACTGTTCAACGATGTAGTGCGCGGCAGGATGCCAGTCTATAGAGATTGGATTGTCCCCGTATACGAGAAATGAGCCAGATCAAGTGGATGCACTTGATTGAAGAAATTCATCCCTGAGGTGCTGAACGCTCACTTTTTGAATCCAGCCCTGGTTCTCACGCCGGGGCTGTTCTTCTTTTCCGTAGTTTGGGCTGGTTTATGAAATCCCCCTGACGTTGGAGGCCCTTTTGGGGAATAAGATCGGCACTAAGGCTCGGCCATGGTCGTTGCGGGCGTAGCAATCGGCGAAGATATTCTCGATCGCCCGGAAATCGTTGTAGCCAAATAACACCTGTAAGAAAGTCAAGCCTGGGAAGAGCACATCGCCATCGAGGGAGTGTTCGGGGGTGTATGCTTCTGCCCTTTTGAGAGTCCCTTTTTCGAAAGCCAGTTTCACACCCGAGCGGAAGAAACTCAACTTTAGTGTGCCGCTGTGACCCACCAGAACAGATTTTGCCAGGCGCTTCTCAAGTACCGGGCTGATGTGCTGGATGAAATCCGGTATGTCTGCCACGCGCACATAATAGGCGTAGGGGTCGCGCTTGCGCGGCAGATGGTCAATGATGGCTTCGTAAACCGGGTGCTGAGTTCCCATCCACATGGCGAAAGCCTGGAATTCCTGGTCTTCGCTTTGCTTGGCGTAAGCGCGGCCTTCTTTTTTGAGGTAGCGCAACACGCTGGGGGTGACATCCAGCCAGGAGATATCGGCTTTCAGCTCGTACATCAGAAGGGGTAAGGTGGGCCCAAAAAGACAGGGAGGGTGAGCCAAGAAACCAAGCGCTTTTCCGTCGCTGGTTTCGATCATCCTGAGTTCTAAACGGGTGACGTTTTCTTTGCTCTTCCCATTGAGCTCATAGGCCCAAAGCTCCTCATCAATCGTGCTGCTTACCAGGTAGCGTTTAAAGTTCTCTTGATATAAGGCGCTTATGAAGGGGGTGTCCTCTGCACGAGCTTTGCGAATATTGAAAGGCTCCTCTTGGTTTTCTCCCAGCTTGGGGATGTGGGGGAGATACCCGACGCGCCCGCCGTCCAGTTCTAGACCCATTTCGTAGTCGAATTGACGATAGTAGTATGGGATGCCGGTGATGGCCTGGACTTTGTGACCGCGCTCAGCACTCCATTGGTGGATGATCTCGAATTGGGCGCGCACCAGGCCGCGTTTTCGATAATTTGGGTCTGTGCCAACTAATTCTGGCCGCCCCACGCCAAACTCGATGCCTTCGTAGCGCCAGGTTTGTGGGATCAAATTCATCGAAGAGACGATTTTCCTGGTTTTGGTGTCTTCGACGATAGTGAAGTCATCGATGTTGGTGGTGGGGTGGGGTAGTGTGATCAAGTCTCGCACCCAGGTGCCGATTTTTTCGTCGGGCTCTTCCGGCCCGGCTTCGCTGTGGATTCTGGCATTGAAGGCCACCAACTCCTCGACGTCTGAAGATGTGGCACGTCGGATGATCAGACCGTCTCCTAAGTCTTTGACGATGTGTTTCGATGACATGCTATCCTTCTATTTCGATACCTGCTCCGTGACGCTCAAGAGCCCGCAGAGCGTGGGTGATATTTTTGGTCTTCCCGACTTTGGCGTGAAGACGCCTGAGAATATCCTCGACTTCCTTTGGATGGGATGCGGCCCATGATCCGGAAAGCGACCGGGTGATGACCCAAACGTTTGGATGTGGCTCAGCCCCCCAATCTGCTAGCAGCCCCAAAACGGGTTTGGCTAATCCGCTCTGCGCAAATGTACGCAAGGCTTCGACGAGGGCTGCGTGCACTTCGGGGTGTTCATCGTCTATCAAGGGTTTGACCAGCGCGATGATGCTCTCCCCCTGCGATTGCGTCAGGGCCGGGAGTGCTGTTAGCGCGGTGGTGCGGGCGCGTGGTGATTTATCTGGAAGCCAGGCTGTCACAAGGCGTAAGAGGCACTCCGAGTGCGCCTCACCCACCTCCCTTAAAGCCTTTCCAAGGGCAATACGCACCTCGGGGCGTGGATCCTTCGCCGGTGCCAGGAGAGCGCTTTGGCTCACGTCTTTCCCTGCCAAATGTCTTTGGGCCAATGCCGCTGCTCCCACGGCGCGCAACGCCGCGAGACGGTCGCCCAGCAGGGGCAGGAGTTGATCAGCAGGCAGCCGCGCCATGATTTCTCCCGCTGGGTGAACAACCTGGTCGAGGAATCCCTCGCTCAAGCGGTCATTAGCCGCCACTTTTGGGAGCGCGCGCAGACCGTCGATGGCGGTCTGCACGGCTCCGGGATGACCCAGGCGAACGGCGGCCTTGAGATCTCCAAGGGCTTCACGGGTTTGAGCCTTGCTCATTTTTGACGGATGGGTTAGGGAGCGATCAGCCCCTCGATGGCGTTCTGCGCGGCAGTGGCTGGGTCGGTCTGTTCCTTGAGAACGTCGAGCGTGCTTTGCTTCAGCAAAGGGCCAACTGTTTGGAGTATGTCCGTTGAAGGGGCCAGTTGTGCCGAAAGGGCAGCCTGGCTCAGCAAACTGTGCAGGGGAGTGTTTTCCCAGGCTGTCAACGCGCTGGGGCGCGGTGGTAGATAACCTGCCGCGGCGTTCCATTCGGCCAAAAACTCTCCAGTAGTCAGAAATTCGGCCAGTTGAGCGACCAGGTCCACTCGTTGTGGGTCGGAACTGACCAGCGCCCAGACCCATCCTGTGGACGTGGTGGAGGGGATGCCAGCAGCTGTAGGGATCGCCGCAACCGAGGCATCCGGCGGCATGGCTTGCAAATAGCGGGAAACCCAGGTGATCGCCATGTCGGCTTGACCTTCTTCATAGGCTACCCAGGCCTGGTCGTCGGTTTCGTATTGGGTGAGCCAGAAGGGCATCAAGCCATTTCGACTAGCCTGGTAATAGAAGGTGAGCACATCGGTCAAGGCGGTCATATCCAGGATTGGCTGGCCTTCATTGTCGGCGATGGCTCCGCCAGAAGCGCGATAGAGAGTCAGAGTCAACAGCCCCTCTGGGTCAGCCGCCGGGAAGGTGAGCGGTTCTGTGACCAGCAGCGCTGATTCCCAATCCAGGGGTGGTTCCTCGATGGATTCTGGCCGGTAGACCATCACCAAAGCATCCCCAGCGAAGGGGATCCCAAAATTGCTGTTTTGGACATGGGAGAGCTGCCGGGCGAAGTCATACCAGTCAGGATCATCCATGGTATCGGTCAGCCCATCGAAGGGGTGCAGCAACCCCTTGGCTGCCATGCTCTGTACGGTTTCATAGGGCAGGGCGACCAGGTCGGGGAGCGCCAGGGGGGCAGCCGAGCTAGCAGTTTGCAACGTGTCTTCGATGCCACCGGGGCCAGCGATGTTCTTGACGCGGGTTTCCACACGCACCTCGGTACGCCGAGAGGTGAATTCCTCTAGACGGGCACTCAGCATCGCACCCGCAGTGTTATTGGCGGGGTCGAATTGGGGTGGAAGCCAGATCGTGATGGTCAAAGAGCCAGCGGCAGGGGTCTCTGTCTCCTCGATGGGGATGGGCGCAACCGTTGGGGTGGCCGTTGCCTCGGGAACAGGGGTTTCTGTTTCCCCAGCAGGGTATGAGCACCCACTGACGAGCAGGCCAGTCAAAACTAGGGCGATCAGGCTCAGCCAGGCTTTGAGAGAATATCTTCTGGGCATGGTTCCTCTTATGCTAGATCAATTGAATCGCTCAACAGCGCCACCAGCAGCTTCAGGGCATTCTGTACATCGTTGAAATCCACCATTTCAGAAGGGCTGTGGACGTAGCGACAAGGGATCGAGAGGCAGCCGGCAGGAACCCCCGAACGGGTGAGCTGAATGGCGCGGGCGTCGGTGCCGCCGCGTTCCAGAACCTCGAGCTGGTAAGGGAGTTTGGCTCTTTCAGCAGTACGTACCATCCAATCCACGATTCGGGGGTCGGAGATCATGCCTGAATCTTTGACTTTGATGGCCGGGCCTGCCCCCAGGGCGACTTCCATGGTGATGCCTTTGGGCGTGTCGCCAGTGCGGGTGACGTCGAGCGCTAATCCCAATTCGGGGTCGACGCCGAAGGCCGCCGTGGTGGCGCCGCGCACACCAACCTCCTCTTGCACGCTAAAGACGAAATAAATCTCATGGGGCGGGTTGTTCAGCATTTTCAGCGCTTCGATCATGATGGCTACGCTGATACGGTCGTCCATGGCCTTCGAGACCAGGCGGTCCCCCATCTCCGTCAGTGGGCGCTCGAATACGGCCACATCGCCCACTTTAATGGGGCAATCGTCACGTCCGGCAGCGCCGACATCGATGTACATCTTGTCTAGCGGGGGCACTTTATAGCTGTTCTCGGTCTTTTCTGTGCCGATCACACCCGGAGTGCCATCGAGAAAGCGAACTCGACCTCCAGGTGCGTAATGGGGGTAGATGCCCCCCATGTTGGTAAAGCGTATGAAGCCGTTCTCATCGATGTGGGTGGCAATCACGCCGATCTCGTCCATATGAGCGGCTAGCATGATGCGTTTACCCTCTGTTGATGGACTTCCTTTGCGGGCGATCAGGTTGCCGAGCGCATCGACATGGATTTCGTCAGCATAGTCTTCAATCTCAGCTTGTATGACTTCGCGGATCAATTTCTCGTACCCCGGCGGCCCGGGTGTTTGAGTGAGCTTTTCAATGAGGGATTTCATATGAGTTCCTAAATCGTTTGCGCGTTAGCACGTGAATCGTTTAGCGTGACAATGTGTCAGCGGATATGCGAGAGAGCGAGGCATATAAGAGTGAGAGGGTATTTCGCCAGTCATCGATTCGTGCGATCGACGCGGCGGTATGGAGGTAGCGCGCTGGGACTGAAACTGAGACGCTGGGAATGCCGGCGCGTTGGCGGTGGATGGCACCGGCATCGGTGCCGCCTCCCCCCGGCTGGCGGAGTTGGTATGGGATGCCTTCGGCCTCGGCAGTTTCCCGCAGGTGCCGGATCAGGCGCGGGTCGGAGAGGGTTGCCCCGTCAGCGATGTAGATCGCCGGGCCAGCGCCTAGCCTGGTGTTGTAGCGTATATTTTCTTCTCCATCCCAGGCGGGCAGATCCATCGCCGGGGTGCTGTCGATAGCGATCGCCAGATCGGGGTTGAAAGTATAGGCGGCCACTCGCGCCCCGCGCAACCCGACCTCCTCCTGCACGGTGAAGGCGGCGAGCAACTCGATATTGGGCGGGGCGTGTTTGACCAGTTCGATCAGCGTAGCCACACCGATGCGATCATCAATGGCTTTGGCGCGCAGGCTCTTGCCGATTCGTTGAAATGGGGTCGCAAAAGTGGCCCGGTCCCCGACTCTGACCTTGCCATCATTGCCGGGGCCGACATCAATACGCAAGGAGTCTATTGCAATGGCCTTGCGGCGTTCTTCACCGCTCGATAGATGCACTGGTTTTGCGCCGATCACGCCGGGGGTGCAGTCTGCCCCGACCCAAACGGGCTTGCCGATCAGTTGACGCTCATCCAGGCCGCCAACGGTGTCGAAACGGAATAGCCCCTCCCCCTCGTCGTAGGTGATCATGAAGCCGACCTCGTCCATATGGGCGGCCAGCATCACGCGTGGGCAGTTTTCGCCCCTTCCATGCTTGGTGACCAACACATTCCCCAACGCATCGACCTGGACGTCGTCGGCGTGATCCGCGATCTCTTCTAAGACAATCGCTCTTACCGGCCCTTCGTCGCCGGAAACCGCGCAGGCGTTGGTTAGACGCTCTAACTGGCGGATTTGAGCAGCGAGAATCTTGGGTTGATAGGGTTTTTCTGTCATAAATGCTCTTGAATTGGATTTCAGGTACAAGAGATTCGGAATCTCTTATGCCTCAAATATCCCATGACAGGGAATCCATGTAATCGAGTTCTAATGAGGTGACGAACTCCGCCAACAGCCGTCCGGCGCGTTTGACATCCTTCAAAGCGATCATCTCCACCGGGGTGTGCATGTAGCGCAAGGGGAGGCCGATCACCATGGTGGGGATGCCCTGGCGGGCGATCTGCAACGCGTAAGCGTCGGTACCGGAGTGCCGGGGCATGGCCTCAAGTTTGTGGGGGATTTCCAGCCGTTCGGCGACCTTTTTGAAGGTTGCCTGAAGTCCTGGATGGATGTTTGGCCCCCAACCGAGAGTGACACCCTTGCCCAGGGGATAAGTCTTGTGTTTGGGGGTGTCTGGTCCATGGGCCCAGGTCACATCAATGGCCAAGGCTAACTTGGGGCGCAGTTGATAGGCCGAGGTCAGCGCGCCAGCCATGGTCTCTTCTTCTTGAACGGTAGCTACGGCCCATACATCCCAGAGAGAGGCTCTTTTGCTCAATAAGTCAAGACAATGGGTCAGCGCAGCCACCGAAGCGCGGTTATCCAGAGAGGGGCCAGCCAGGATATTCTTGCCCATCTTAATCGGTTCCTGGGCAAAGGAGATTGAGTCGCCAATCCGCACCTTTTTCGAGACTTCATCAGGGGGCAGGCCTGTATCCACCAGTAGATTTTCCAGGGGAACGGGGCCGCTGCCTGCATTGGGAGGCAATAAATGGGCTGGCGGTTGGACGATGACCCCAGGCAGTTCCTCTCGCCCATGGACGGTAACCAGTTGCCCCGGCAGCACGCGGTGATCGAGTCCCCCGATCTCGCTGAGATGTAGGAAGCCGTCGGTGACTTTAGAGACCAGCAGCCCAATGGCGTCCATGTGAGCGGCGAGCAGAATCGACGGGCGAGGGGCTGGGCTGTTCCCCCGTTTCAGGCCGTGCAGACTACCCAAGCGGCTGACGCTGAGTTCGTCCGTCAGGGGTTCCCAGGCTTCTTCGATCAATTGCCGGATGGGGCCCTCATAGCCGGATAATCCTGGCGACGAGATCAATTGGATCAGAAATTTGGAGAGATTTTTCATGCGATAGGCGGGGTTATTGGGTGGCTGTCGCGCTGGGAGCTAAAGTCTCTGTAATGGTTGCCTCCACCGTTGGCGGTAGGGTTGGTGTCATGGTAGCGGCGGGGGGTTGTGTTAGGGTAATCGTAAAGGTCTCGGTGGGCGCTGAAGTCTCGGTCGCTGGTGGCGTTGGGGTGTGGCTTGGGGTCAGAGTCCCGGTGAATGTGGCCGTGGCCGTGTTGGTTGGCATATCCGTCGGGGTCGAGGTGGCGGTCTCGGTGATGCTGGGGGTGAGGGATGCAGTTTGGGTATGTGTGGGCGGTAGCGGCGTCAGAGTTGGGTAGGGTGTCAGCGTAGGGAATGGCGAAGCAACATACGGCTCTTGAGTTTCTGTAGAAGTCGGCGGAGGAGTCACAGTTGGTGTCGGGGTGGGCCGATTATCGTAGCGCAGTACCACCAAACCGGCACAATAACAGGGCAGTGTCGCTAATGTGATGGCGATAAGCAGTATTCTAAGGCGAGTGCGCGGAGATGGGTCGCTAAGCATAGTACTGTGGCGTAGATGATAACACTAGCACCAGTGAGAGGCAAGGAATGTGCTTTGACGGCCAATTTTGGAGGAGGCCAAGTTGCCTGTTGAATCCGAAGCCCTGGTTGTGTACAATGAGTACATATTTTGTTTTGTCTGTGTGAAGTAAATTAGGAGTGAAAATGCACTATCGACGTTTAGGAAGGTCTGGGTTGAAGGTCAGTGAGACCTCTTTGGGTGCCTGGGTGACTTTTGGCGGTCAGCTTGATGAAGGCATGGCCAGCGACCTGATCCACGCAGCATATGATAAGGGGGTCAATTATTTCGATAATGCCGATGCCTACGGCAATGGGACGGCAGAGGTCATCATGGGGAAGGCCATCAAAGACCTACCCCGTGAGGCCCTGGTGATATCCAGTAAGGTGTTTTGGCCCACCATGCCAGGCCCTAATGGACGCGGGTTGTCTCGTAAACATGTGATGGAGTCGATCCATGCTTCGTTGAAGCGTTTGGGTTCGGATTATGTCGATCTATATTTTTGTCATCGTTATGATCCGGATACCCCCATCGAGGAAGTTGTCTTTACGATGAACACACTCATCCAACAGGGCAAGATCCTGTACTGGGGTACTTCTGAGTGGGGTGCTGCCCAGATATCGCAGGCCTTTGGGGTGGCGCGTCAATATAACCTCATTCCGCCTGCCATGGAGCAGCCGCAATACAGCATGTTGCACCGGGAACGCTTCGAGACCGAAATCGGGCCTTTGGCCAAAGAACTAGGGTTGGGCTTGACGACCTTCAGCCCGCTGTATTTTGGTATTCTGACCGGGAAATATAATGACGGCATCCCCAAGGGAAGCCGGGCCTCCTTGGAGAATATGGCCTGGGTACAAAATTATCTCACCCCCGAGCGGCTGGACATCGTCCGGGATTTGGGGTTGATCGCGGCGGATTTGGGCATTACCCAGGCTCAATTGGCGATTGCCTGGTTGTTGCGCCGTAAGGAGGTCAGCAGCGTGATCACCGGCGCTACTCGGTTGAGTCAATTGGAAGATAATCTGGGGGCAGCAGAAGCAATCGAATTGTTGAGCGAAGATTTGCTTGACGAGATCGATACCGTCTTAGGGAATGAGCCAGAAAGCTGAAAAAAGCGGGTTGTGAGCTTCACTCGCAACCCGCTTTTTTCGCTTGTTTGTTAATCGCTATAAATCATCGCCGGGGATTTCTTCCTCCACCACTTCTTCTCCTTCGATGACGTCTTCTGGCTTTTCGCGCAGCATCAGGAGACCGACTACAATGGGGATAGCGATGAAGATGACGCCCACACACAGGGTAGCAATGCCAAAGCCTATTGCCGCGCCAGGCTCGCTGCGGCCAAAAATGTCGATTTCGGATTCAGGGATGGCACCAACTATCATAGACACAGGGTCAAAGCATAACATGCAGAGACCCGGTAATCCACACAATAATGAAGTGACTACAGTAGCGATAATACCTTGCGTTTTTTTGTCCATATCATTCTCCTTATCATCACGATCAGGGTTTCTAAGAGTGTAGATGAAAAATGTGCCAATTTCAATAGGTAAAAAGGCCCTAAAGGTAAGTGTTCATCCTCTCAGTTGTGCAGCCAGTTCCCTTTCCAGCCGTTTGACGATCTTGTTGCGCAGCTTGGCGGCATCTTTGTCTGTCAGGGTTCGTTCTGGGTTTTGGTAAGTCAGGCTGTAGGCTAGAGACTTCTTTCCCTTGCCGATCTGCTCGCCGTGATAGATATCGAACAGACGCACGTTAGTAACAGTGCGGCCACCTGTCTGGCGGATGAGCGCTTCTACTTCAGCAGCAGGGATGGCTTCGTCCACGATCAGGGCGATATCTTCCAGGATCGGGGGCTGGCTGGGGATGGAGGGCACGTCGAAGAGTTTGGGGACGGCATCGATGATGGCGGTCATGTCGAAGTCGGCGGCCAGCAGGGGTGTTTCGGGCAGGTCGTAGTTTTCCTTCACCTGGGGGTGCAGTTCACCCATCACGCCGATTTGGTTCGCCCCAAGCAGTACGCGGGCGCATTTCCCAGGGTGGAAACTGGGATGTCCGGCGGCTTGATAGCGGATATCTTCCAGATGTAAACCCCGCAGTGTGGAGTCGATCATGCCTTTGAGATCGAAGAAGTCCATTGGGGCCGTGTCAGCGCCGGCCCAGTCGGCCAGGGCGCGCGGGCCGGTGAGGGCGATCACCAGATGTTTGGCTTCGTCTGGGAAATCTCCGTCTTCGGAAGCCAGGAAGACGGGGTTGATCTCGAAGATAGCAATGCGCTCCCGGATGCGGGCGTTGCGTTCGACGATTTCCAGCACAGAGGAGAGCAGACTGTGGCGCAGCACGGCGCGTTCCGGGGTGATGGGGTTGGACAGGGTGAAATAAAGTGCATCCTCGGGTGGTGTATCTGGCGATAAGCGGCGGGTCTCGCGCTCGGGGGAAGTCAGGCGGTGGGTGATGACCTCCTGGAGGCCCAGGCCAACCAACAGGTCGCGCAGCGCATCCTCCATTTCCAGGTCGAAATTCCCCTTTTGAGGGGGCAGATCATCGGCCATGCGCGTCTCAGGGATGCGGTCATACCCGTACACGCGGGCGATTTCCTCCATCAGATCGGCTTTTCCTATCACGCCAGTACCGATGTCTAGTCGATGATCGGGTGTTGTTGCTCGAATGATGACAGCGGAGGGAGGATGAGAGGCGGTTTCACACTTGAATTCCAATAATTGGAGTATTTCGATGATCTCCTCGACGCTTAGCTCGATTCCCAGCCAGCGGCGTACATCCTCGGGGGTGATTTCAACGATGGGGTCCTCAGGGGGCAGAGGATATTCATCGATCAGGTCTCCGGCAATCGTGCCGCCAGCCCATTCGTGCATCAGTTTGAGGCCGCGCAGCACCCCTTTTGGGGCCAACTCAGGGTGGATTCCACGCGAGAAACGATAAGCGGCCTCCGATGTCAGGTTCTGAGAGATCACCGTGCGGCGGGTGTTGATGATATTCCAGGCCGCGCCCTCCAGCAAGATATTGGTGGTGTCCCCGCTGACCTCGGACTCAGCGCCGCCCATCACGCCTGCCAGGGCCAACGGTCCGGATTGGTCGCATACCAGCACCGTGAAATCATCCAGAGTACGCTCGATGTCATCGAGGGTGACCAGTTTTTCTCCTGGCACGGCCGGGCGGGTGATGATGGTGGGATGATCTGCCCCAGCGGCTTTGGCGCGTTGGAGCAGTACGTCATAATCGAAGGCGTGCAGCGGCTCACCTAACTCGAGCATGGCGTAGTTCGTAGCGTCAACCAGCGCATCGATGGGGCGCATCCCGGTCAGTTTGAGCCGCAGTTGCACTTTATAAGGGCTGGGCTGGATTTTCACGTTTTCGATCAGGCCGAACACGAAACGGGGATTCAGGCTGGGATCGGTGATCTCGATCTTTACGCGCCTTTCCAGGGAAGGCCCCTCTCTGGGGATTTCCAAATCAGGAAAGCGCAACGCTGACCCAGTGATGGCGGCGACCTCGCGCGCCACACCGATGACATTAGCGTTGCGGGCGATATTGGGGGTGATGGCGATATCGAAAACTACATCACCCATATAGTCCGCCAGGGGCACCCCAATGGGTGCGTCGCTATCGAGGAGGATGATGCCTTCGTGTTCGTCGGAGATGCCCAGCTCGCGCTCTGAACAAGCCATCGAGTAGGACTCCACGCCGCGGATTTTTTTGCGTTTGATGGTTGTGGGGTTGTCCCCAGGCTCGTAGGCATTGATGATGGTGGCGCCTTCGCGAGCGTAAGCCACTTTGAGGGGGCTGTCCAGCGGGCCTGTTCCTTTGAATTCATACAGATTTGGCGCGCCGGTCAGTACGGTGTGGACCTGATCGCCGTCATCGAGCTTGCAGAGCACCAGTTTGTCGGCATCGGGGTGAGGCATCACCTCGAGTATGGCACCCACCACAATCTTATCTGGCCCCCATGCAAAGCCGGTGATCTTGGTCTCGCGGCGCAGATCGCCCTCGGGGAGTGGATATCCCACATAGCGGATTTCTTCCACCTCCAACCCGGCCAGGGTCATGCGCCGGGCCAAGTCTTCGATAGGCAGGTCGATATCAACGTATTCTTTGATCCAAGATAAAGGTACTTTCATAGGTTTGTCCGTTCGTTCGATGGTTGGTCAGTTGGAGCGTGCAGGGCTTTGTGTTTTGAGGTTGGTGAAATTGCCCATCAGGCGTCCTGATCGGGATCCGTGTTTTCAGCCTTGGGGATTTGGTCGATGGCTTTTTGCAGTTCGGCGTTGATGGTGTGGAGGGCTTTGGAAATCTCCTGACGTGCTTTGGTTTCGACTTCGCCGCTTGCCACACGCGCTTTAAACTCATCAGTCTCTGCTTTGAGGCGCTGCCCGGCTTCGCTGGCATTGAATTCTTCCACAGCGTCGTTGGCAGCCTGGCCCAATTCGGCAAGCCCATTCTTGAGGTCCTGGCGCAGTTTTTGGGCTTCTTCACTGCCCCAGGCGGTATGTAAAATACTTCTTAGATTGTCACCCAATTCGCGAAATTGGGAAGCCAGATCGGGTTGAGATTGTTCGGTCATAGTTTACACCTTCATCTAGTGCTCACGGTTCGTTTGCATGGTTTGCGAAGCGCAGGTAAAACGAAATCGTTCAGCGCGCTTCTTAGAATTGCTCCAGGAAACGCAGGTCATTGGCCCAGAAGTAGCGGATGTCTTCGATGCGATGACGCAGCATGGTAATCCTCTCGGGGCCCATGCCAAAGGCAAAGCCGGTGTAGCGCTCAGGGTCATACCCCCCGTTTTCCAGCACGATGGGGTGAACCATGCCGCAGCCGAGGATTTCCAGCCAGCCCGTCCCCTTGCAGACGGAGCAGCCGTCGCCGCCGCACAGAAAACATTCAATGTCCATCTCGGCGCTGGGCTCGGTGAAAGGGAAGTGGGAGGCGCGGAAACGCGCCTGTACGTCCTGCCCGAACATGCGCCGGGCGAAATCGGAGAGCGTGCCTTTGAGATCGCTGAAGGTGATCTTATACCCCACGGCCAGTCCTTCCACCTGGGTGAATTGAGATTCATAACGGGCGCTGACCTGCTCGTAGCGATAGCACATGCCCGGCAGGATGATGCGTACAGGCGGCGGATTCTCTGGATCGGTGGCCGAAAATTCGCGCATGGCGTGGATCTGCCCTGGGGAAGTATGGGTGCGCAGCAGGAACGGATTATCGCCGCGATCCTCATCCGTCTTGATGTAGAACGAGTCCTGCATCTCCCGGGCCGGGTGGTGAGGGGGGAAGTTGAGCAGTTGGAAGTTGAATTCGTCGGTCTCGACTTCGCGCGAACGATAAACCTGGAAGCCCATATCGGCGAAGACGCGGTAGATTTCGCGCAGGGTTTGGGTGACGGGATGCAGGCGTCCGCGCGGGATAGCACGTCCCGGTAGGGTCACGTCCAGGTGTTCCTCGCCGAGGGAGCGCTGCAATGCGACCTCGTGCAGGGCAGCCATTTTTTCGGTGAGCGCTGCCTCCAGGGCCTGTTTGACCTGGTTGGCCGCGCGTCCCACCGCGCCGCGCTCCTCTTTGGGGACCTCCCCCATGTTCTTGAACACATCCATGATCGCGGAACTGCGTCCCAGGTGGGTCACACGCCATTGATTGAGCGCGTCCTCGTCTTTGACCTCAACCAGAGCTGTTAGACCTGCTTGTTTGATCTCTTCTATATTTTCGAGCATGAACGCCTCCGGATTAATAGTCAATTGTAAATGGTGAATGAGCTTTTACCGTTAGCAATTATCCCTTGACAATTCACTATTGATCATTAAACAAAAACGTCCCTCCCTCTCAAGGGACGGGATCGTTTCCCGCGGTACCACCCTTCTTGGCCGCGCTGGCGGCCCACTTTGGTGCTGACGGCCCGTGCTATCAGGCGATCAGTTCCCCATGTAACGTTAGGGTCACGGCTCAGACTACTGGTGGGACAAGATGCTCTCTTGCCCTACATGTTCCCCTGAGCGGCTCGGGAGGGAACTTCGGTCGGTTTTCACCTGGCGGGGGTTTCAGCCTGTGTCCGGCGCCTCTCTGTAAGCTTCCGCCGACGTACTTTTCTCCGTCGCAGCCTTTCGGGTAGGATTTTTCGCTGTTGGGCCTATTATCTGCGAAACAGCGTCCCTGTCAAGTGCCAGTTGAGGCAGGTGACAGATGCGTTGCACTCAGCAAGCATCTGTCACCTGGGTGGACGATGTTTAGGGTGTGATCTCACAGACTAGGAAGCGGGTATGCCAGGTGAACCGGTTGAGTCCCAACCTGGCAGCGGCGGCAACCGAATGATCCCCGTCGCTATCAATACAATCCGTAAAGTCGCCCTCTGGTGCCATCGTCCCTGCGCCCCAATTACTTTCAGGGCCGTAGCTGTAACTGGCCGAGCCGACATTCTCGAAGTCGCCGTAGTTCCCTACCCGGTATGTGGCACGGAAGTTGACTTGCAGGTACTCATCTCCCAGGATCTCGAAGACGTCCGAAACTCCCTCGCAACGATACCAGGTGCTGGGGAATCCATTCTCATTGTGGGTGTATCCCCAAATGACCTCTTGGCCGCTCAAGCGGTGAGACCAACTGGTATCCAGTACCTCTTCGGAAGATTCGCCGGCCACAACGCTGGCTCTGAAATACATGCGCGCCGCGCTGGTCAATCCGGTTACGTGGGGGATGTTTCTGTTACACCAGAAGAGCTGCAGTTGGGCTGAGCGGTTCACATCGTAAGTATTATTGTCGGGGTTGGATTCTGGGACAGTGAAATCGGGATTGACGACGACGGTGTAGCCGCCGCTCAATCGCTCACGGGCCGATTCGTTGACGCCAATCAGATCAAAGGTGCGCGTTGCCCGCGGCTCCAGGGTGACATTCGGCCAGGAACCGCCCAGATAGGCTGAACTGCCATCTGGCAAGAGGGTTTCCAGTGCGATGGAGCGATTCTCGACCGTTCCATCGCCGAGGTTCTGCACAGTAACTCGCAGTCGCCCGCCGCCAAGGGCATCGTAATGAACGTCTGTGATGGTTAAGTCTGGCAAGATAGGGCAGACAGGTTGGTGGGACAGTGCTCCAGAACGCTCGTATTCCTCTACGACGCGGTCAAAGGGATCGATCAACACGCAGGCATCGTATGGCGGGTCGAGAAGGAATGGGAGTTCGAGCACAGTGCGCTGCCCGCTTTCCAGGACGAACTCAGGCCAGGTGTGGATGGCAATCGATTCGCCGGCGCGAGTTCGCAGTTCTACGTCTAAATCTCGCCAGGGCCAGGTAGCCGTGCCGGTATTGCGGACTTGAATCTGCACCTGGCGGGTGGTTGCGTCGATGTCGATCTCCTCGATTTGAATCCACGGCAGCGGTTCCCAACCCTCGACGCCGGAGCCAACCGGGCTGCCAGAGGCTGGCCCAAGCCGGTAGGTAACCTGGCAGCGCCCATTCTCCGAGGTGAAAGTGCCCTCGTGCCATTCATCAAAGTAGTGGGAATCCTCATAACCTCGGATCATGGACAACCCTTCACAGATTAAGTCATCACAGCCGCGGTCATCGGAGTCGCGGCAGCGGCCGGTGTCTTCATCCATGATGTGATAGCCAAACTCGAAGGTTCCCCCTGGGGGCAGATCAACGATGATGGAGGGCATCCCACTGAAACCCCAACCGGGATCTCCCCATGATGCGAGCAGGTCGTACGTACTGTTATGACTCAGGCCGTAGGGGATATCCAATCCGGCCCAATAACTATCTGAACCGCGCGCATCGAAGGTAACCTGGCGTTCGTTGGCGTAGAAATAGCCGTAGGGCGGACCGACGTCGCCGGTGCGTTCTTCGCGACTGCCATCTCCACCCAGGTCGAAGGTTTCCAGTGACAGGAAGGTAACCTGCACTTCGCGGTTGCAGCCTTCGAGGGGGGTGGCAACAGTGGCGGGGACTTCCGCCGGGTATGATTCGGCGATATCTTCGGTGGTATGCCGGTACGCTGTGACATTGAACTCGTAGCGCGAGCCGCAGATCGGGTGGAACCACTCATAGGGCAGACCGCTCTCCCAAGAATCGGCGGGTTCAGTCCATTGCAGATTGTCGTTCAAGTATATGCGGAACCCATCGATGGGAGCTTCATCCTCGGCAGGGAAATAGTCCCAGCGCAGGGAATTGCGGCGTTCATCCAGCCGCACGTTGGTTGGGGGCGTCATATCGGGGTCGGGATCTTTTTCCACCAGATCTTCCTCGCTGATGCGATAGTCGATGCTGAAACTTCCTTCGCCGCCGATGCTAGTGATACGATGAACGACGCCGTCCCAGGCTTCGGGCGGTATGCGCATGGCTACACGGCCTAAATCGAGCGAGTCGGTACCGCCCGCGGCGATGCCGACGCAGGCTGCGTCGAAGGGCAGCGGCTGATCGTCAGGCCAGAAAAAGGTGTTTGAAGCGCTTCGCATGTCGCTGATATCCCAGGGGCCATCGGCCAATGAGACGTAGCAGTTGGTATCTTCATATGCCTGGTTGGTCTCGAACCCGAGGATTTCCATGTGTAAGGTGAGCGGCGTGTCGGCTCCCCCACCGAACAGATCGGCCAGGTCAAGCCCAAAGAAGAATTCGAGCATCCCGAGAGATGCTCCAGGGGCAGCGTCGTCTGGCACTGGCGCGGGTTCGTCTGTGGAAGGTTCGTCAGCCGGGGGCGCTTCCCTCGCTTCTTCAGGTTCGGATGGTTCTCCCGGGCCACCTCCTGCGGGCACATCCAGCGTGTCGCCGGGAGCTGGCCCCTCTGAGGGCATTTCAGGGTTGAGTTCAGCCAGTTCTTCCTCGCTGACGCCGTACTCTTCGGCAATTGATTCGAGAGTGTCCCCTTCTTCCACAGTGTAGTTGGTTAGTGATGTCTCAACCTCCACCGCTTCGATAGTGACGCTTGATTGCCCATAGACATCGTCCGTGGAGAGGGCGCGCGCCAGCAAGATATGCTTACCGAGGGTCCTGGGCTGCCAGTCGGTAGTCAGCACCAGGGGGTTGCTTGCTTCACCTTGGGGAGCCTCCTTGATGTTGACGAGTTCGCCATCCACCCATAATTCCATGCGGGTAATGCCTTTCTCGTTGCGGGCTGTTGTGTGGATGATGATCCCCTCACCCACGGCGACCTGGTCGTTATTGACCGGGTTGTGAATCAGCACTAATGGGCGTGAGTAAACCGCCTGCACCCGCTTGGGGAAGTACATCAGAATGGCAATGACGACGCAGATACCAACCAGGATTAATGCACCCAGCGCGATACCCAATCGGATATTTGATTTTTTCATTTTGATGCCCTCCCAGGTCAGGTTAGAGGAATGTTGAAGGTGAACCAGCCAGACCAATTACCCACATTGCCTTCGCCATCTATGGCCCTCACCCGCCAGCGGTATTCCCAGCCGCATTCCACCGAGATTTCTTTCTCAGTCCCACCGATGCCGGTGAAAGGGCTACCCCCGGCACCGCCCCAGTTGTTATCACCGGGATGTCGCTGCACTTCAACCTGGTATTCGGCGATGCCGCTGGGGTCTGAAACGGCTTCCCAGCGCATCATTACGCTCCCCACGCAGCCCATGTCACTGCCGTTGATCGGCTTGAGCTGGTTGGGGGCGGGTGGCCCGGTGGTATCGGCGGGCTCAGGGGTGAATGTGGATGTGGGAGTGAAGGTGGCGGTGGCGCAGGTGCCCAGAACGCTGATATCCACCGAGCGTTTTTCTTCTGTACCGTCATTGTGGATCACAGTCAGGGTATAACGTTGATCCTGGCACAGGAAATCGGAGTAGGAGCCATCGAAGGCCTGCTCTGCACCGCCAAAGATGACAGTTTGGACATTTTCCACATGCCAGAAGACGGTGAAGAGATCCCCAGCGTTGATCTCGCCTGGATCAGCCCAGAAATCGATGACCACATCTGGCGGAGAAGTGGGCGTAGGCGAAGGGGTTGGCGTGATACTCGGGGTTGGCGTGTCGGTAATCTCTTCCTGAGGGGGGGATTCTTCTTCGGGGGCGGGCTGTACTTCGGCAACCGGCTCACCAACCTGGATTCGGGCGTTGTCTGGTTCACTGGTGGAACCATCTCCACCGAGCGCCAGCACCTGAATGGTGTACTCGCCTGGGCCTGGAGGTGTCCATTCTTGCGAGAAGTCCGACAGCATGTCTTCGGTGCTGGGATTTTCTACCTCGAACAGCAACTCCCCGTTGATCCAGATTTCGATTTTGTCCACACCCTCGGGGCTTGAGGCGTGTCCCTCGATGTGAAGCCTTTCACCTTCTGGAACGGTGATACCATCCACTGGCACATCCAGCCAGACCATCGTTCCCGACGGTGCTGTCGGCATTTCGCAGCCAGAAATGAAAACAGAGATGGTGAGAATGAAGAAAGCGCCTATTAATAGTCGTCGAGTAGCCATGTGAGTGCCTCCTAACCTCGTGCTGGGCAAATCGAAGGGCGGTATTGAGAATATATTTGTTCCCCAGACCATTTAGTCGAGTTTATTCTAGCACACACAAACCTTAAAACAATCCCCTAATAGTCCCGTTTGAGCGTGGTGTGCTAATCTGTTGCGGCCTCTTCTGCGCGTACCAGCGCCAGAGTTGCCAGACGGCCAACGAGTATCAAGATATCCAGATCGTCCTCTTGAAAGGGTTCCCCCGTGCGAGTGTTGACCGCTTCGATCACCCCCAGGGGACGTTCGTTGTCATAAAGCGGTACCCCCAGGAGAGAGGCGGTATGGAAACCGGTAGTCTCATCGATTTCTGGAGACCAGCGCTTGTCCTTGCGCACATCGGGGATCAGGATCGGGCTTTTGTTGGCGAGCACCCAACCGGCGATGCCCTGGTTCGCGGGCATGCTGAAACCAAGCAACTGATCACGGCTTTGACCCAATACATCGACGAAGATCAGTTGGTTATCTCTGGGGCGCAAGATCATCAGCGAACCGTTCTCTGAGTTAACGGCTTCGAGCGCGGCAGAAAGGATGCTGCTGATCAGGCTCAGTACGTCAGTTTCCGCTGAGATGGCATCAATGTGGTATTGCAACGTATTGAGTGCGTCGATGATCTGGCGCAATTTTCGGTTTTCGGCGTGCAATTCCCTGATTTCCTCTTTGAGAGAGGCGTTAGACGATCTTAATGTGCGGATCAATCGCTGGTTGGATTGCATAGTTCATTCCTTGATAGAGAGGATTGCTGCTTAATTATAACTGCTTCGTAAATGGAAACAACTTTTACCCCGGGGCCTCAAGCATTACCGGATTGCTTCTCTCTCAGGACGGTTGCCAGTATAATTGGTGGCAATGTTCAAAGCCAAGAATCTGCATTTCGTCATGCTTTTGGGGTCTTTGATTTCGTGCATGCTCTTTGGATGTCAACCTGAGCCGACGGATATCGCTGAAGATGCTCTGCATACTCCCCAAGCTGCTCCTGCGCAGATGGAAACAGATACGCCAGCCCCTCTTGAGCCTTCAGTGACTCCTGTCGAATGGGCTGCACAGGTTAACGGTGAAGGGATTTCGGAAGTTGAGTATCAGGCTGAGTTGGCGCGTTACCGCGCCGCAGTTGGCACAGATTTGGCAACAGAAGAGGAAGAGTTCGTCCTTCAAGATATGATCGACCAACTCTTATTGGCTCAGGCTGCTGCCGAGGCTGGATTTGTGGTCGATGAAGCCATGCTGCAAAGCCGGATTGAGCAATTGGACGTCGGTGAGCAGGCTTTGCAGGATTGGCTGGAGACACATGACTATAGTGATGAAAGATTCAGAAGCGCCTTGGCGCGCTCAATCGCTGCCGCTTGGATACGTGACGACATCGTCACCAAAGTACCCAAAGAAGCCGAGCAAGTGCACGCCCGCCAGATTTTGCTATATAATTCTGAAGAAGCGGATGATGTTTTTAACCAATTGGAAGCCGGCGCGGATTTCGAGACGCTGGCCGAACAGTATGATCCGCTGCTAAAAGGAGATTTGGGCTGGTTCCCGCGGGGCTATCTCACAGTTCCAGAACTGGACGAGGTGATTTTTAGCCTCTCACCCGGAGAATACAGCAGCATTATTGAAACGGTGCTCGGTTTTCATATCGTCCAGGTCATTGAGCGTGAATCTGCCCACCCGCTAAACCCCAATACATACCGGGCGGTGCAATCTCAAGCTCTTGAACAATGGTTGCTGGATCGTCGAGCTCAAAGTGATGTTGTGATTTACTCGCCATAACCTCCAACCCCTGTTGAATGGGAGAGAAATATGGACAAGGATGTTTTTGATTATATTGATGAAGAAGGTGAATCGCCAGATCGCACCAATTTAGTGTGGAATATCTTGACGATAAGCGTCATGGTAGTGGCGCTTTGTATTGGTGTGGTGTTTCTGACGATCTTCGTGAACCCGAATGCAGGCATCAACCCATTTCCGCCTCCGACGATGCCTGTGGCAATGGAGTTAGATACGCCAACCCCCACACCGAGGCAGGTGTTGCCGCCCACCTGGACGCTCACTCCAACCGATACCCTGGTTCCTACCATCACCGACACCCCAGAGCCAACAGCGACCCTTGCGCCGATTACTGAGGCGACGGCCACCGAGACCGTGGAAGTCGTTGAAGAGAGCGATATGCCCTTTGTGCTCCACGATGGTAATCCCCAATACATACCCAACCTCTATCACGCCGAGTTGGGCTGCAACTGGATGGGCGTAGGTGGTCAGGTGCTCAGCTTGAACGGCGCGCCGGTGACTGGTGTCGTCGTAAAATTGGGCGGGCAATTAGCGGGTCAAGATGTCGAAAAGGTGACGGTATCAGGTATCGCCGCGAAATACGGCCCCGCGGGATACGAGTTCGATTTGACGGACATCGTAAAAGAACCTACTGCGTCCTCTCGTTCTCTGTGGGTTCAGCTTCTAGACCAGGCGGGATTGCCAATGTCTGACCAGATCTACTTTGATACTTATCAGGAATGTGAGAAGAGCACGATCATCATTTATTTCAAACAGGTGAAGTAGAATCCAAAGCGAGCTAAGCCCCGGCCACTTGAACAGACCCCAGAAAAATAGACACGAAAAGAAAGCACCCCCTGTGAGAGAATAAAGAAACAGGAGGTGCTTTCTCTATGGCTGGCAAAAAAGGGATGAAACATTATCCGAAGGAAGTCAAGCTGGAAGCCGTGCGCATGTTTTTTGAAGAAGGGATGACAAGAGCAGAAATCACGGCAGCGTTACAACTTCGCAGTAAAGGGCGAGTAAAAATATGGGTGCGTCAATATCGTCGTGAAGGAATCGAAGCCTTTAATAAGCCGATTGGGCGTCCGCTCAAACAACCGGAGAGTGAACAATCTGAGCTAGAGCGACTGCGAATGGAGAATGCTCTGCTAAAAAAGTATCATACCGAATTGCGAAAGGAAATGCTCGCGAAGCGCAATATCGGGTTATCTATCACTACCGAGAAGAATACGAAGTGAAAGCCATGTGCAAATTCTTCGGTATCTCGCGAGCTGCATATTATGCCTGGCTCAAGCGCATTAGTCAGCCGGATAAGGATACTGAGCGTATGAGATTGGTTCAAGAAGCCTGGGAAAAGTCACGCAAAACTTACGGTTATCGCCGAATCACCTTGTGGATCGAGCAACACAAGGGCATTTCTATCAACCACAAAGCCGTATTGCGTCTAATGAATAAGATGCACATCCGCTCCATAGCTAGAAGGCGCAAGCCCTACAAGAAAATGAGCCAATTAGATATCTACCATCGCTACGAGAATATCCTGGATCGTGATTTTAGCGCCACCAAACCCAATCAGAAATGGGTCACTGATATTACCTACATTCTCACGAAGCAAGGCTGGGCTTACCTATCTACAATCAAGGACTTGTTTGATGGGTTCATTGTTGCTCATCAGCTTGGACGTGAGAATTCTGTTCGTCTTGTGACGGATACTCTCAAGCAAGCCAAACTCAAAGAAAAGGTCACTGATGGACTGCTCATCCACAGTGACCAAGGACATCAGTACACTTCCCAAGCGTATTTTGTCCTAACTCAAGAATATCACATAACCCCATCCATGTCTCGGCGTGGCAATTGTTGGGACAATGCCCCTATGGAAAACTTCTTCGGGCACTTGAAAGAAGAAGCCTTGCGCCATTTGAAAACGCCGTCTTTTCAACAGGCGCAAGAAATCATCGATGATTATGTTTGCTTCTACAACTACGAAAGGATACAATTGAAAACAAGACAGACACCTTATCAAACCAGGTGCCTGTCTTCCTAACTACTTCGGGGTCTTTCTTTTTGTGTCTCGTCTATTGGGTGCAGTTTATTCCGCTGGGGTCTTTGCCTGATGTGTATTATTTTCGTTAATTTGGTTGTGAACTAATATTGCGGACGCTTCCACCACTTACTATCAAGGCCTCCAGAGCAATTTTTACTTGGGTAGCCCGCATTCCAATTGGTTCCATTTGCATCATTGACATTATAGCCACCACAGAAACGGAACGCCCTGCGGCTTTCGTCGTTTTCATATTTAGTCCATACAGCTTCGTAATGCCATCCCCCAAAATAATCCGCAATTCCCATATCATCTAAACTCAAATTCTTTCCTCTATCGTATTCACCAACATTTAAATAATTTCCTGGAAATTGTTCTAACCCAGGATAGGGTCTTACAATTGGCCCTTCACCACAATCTTCTCTCCACGCGAAATCTTCATACCAGGATACACTCCCCTCACACTCATCTTTTGATGCATAAGTTGCATGCTTTCCTTCCGAAACGTACATATACGGGTGTGATCCCTCCCATTCTAATTCATGGGGTAAATATACATAATCATGGTGATGGCGTACTGTATGAACAAAATCTACTTCATAATTGCCATCTCCATTATCATCAGCGAGACAGATTCGCACAACTTCAGTATCTCCGTAATGTGATAGTCTATCTTGTTCTCCAGCAAAGCTAAGCGGATCAACCAAAAATGATGGATCAATGGGCACATAATCGTATTGATACGTGGCTACAACTGTTAACAATACTTTTCCGGGTAAACCATTATCGTTCCACCATTCAAGAGGATCATAATAAATTGTGTGACCACCATTTGCATTGCTCCAAAGATAACAATTGACTGGTGACACCTGATGTAGAAAAATGACCCCATTCCATTGGTTAAATTCTCCCTCAGGTTGATCGGTCACAATATTGTGTTCATCTTCATCGTACTCAAACACGGGCATATAATATTCAGTAAACAGGAATTCCGCTTCATCTGAAATACAATCTCTATCAAAATCAGAGCAATGATCATTTGCAGAAACTTTTTGCACGATGCCAAATAACGTAACAACCAAAATGAATCCCACTAGAATTGAAATTGTAACATTTGATTTCATTTGTGACCTCCTAAGCCTCATCCTCAATGATTGGTAATCTAAGAGTATCAGAATAACCTTAAAAGTCAATAACATCGCGTCTCCCCTCCACTAACGTACATATCCGTGAGTTCGTGGGTTCAAGTCCCAGTGTGACCACACAAAACCCCCAGGTTATAAAAATCATGTCTCAATAATAAAAGAATATTGCTGCATATGGGGGGCATCATTTAGATAGCACCAGAACCAATGTTCTGTTTTTGCCCCTTATTCAACTTCATTTCATCAAAAAAGGAAACTCTATATAACGCATAACCCGAAGGCCCCAGGTTCGAGTCCTGGCCCCGATACTAACGAGAAGTTCCCCTTATTCAAGGGGACCTTTTGTTTTGTGTCTTGTCTATCGGGTGCACTTCAGTTTGTGGGGATTTTTGTTTAGCATCATCAATCGAGCACTCTTGATATCTCAAGCTTCAAGTGATCTAGATCGCGTTGGAGTATCTCCCAAACAATAGGCAGTTTGACTTGATCGTAGCCGTGGACGATTATATTTCTTGTACCAATCATTGATGACCAGGGAATAGTGTGGTGTTTTTCTTGGAACTCATCAGAGATTTGGTTGGCTGCTTCACCAATGATAATCAGGTTGTATAGAATTGCGTCCTGGGATTTGTGATCCGCAATGAATTCGTCATAGCTGGAAACTGAATAGGCTTCAATTGCTGTGATAGCATCCAAAATATCCTGCAACCTTTTCTCGTCTTTCATAAAGCAATTGCCTCAGCTTGAACGGATTGGACGAAGGATTTATCTTCGACTTTTGGAAGCGTAAAAGTTGGAATAACATCGGTGTGTATTCCTAAGAGCTCTTGAACTTCAAATTGGAATGCGCCAACTCCGAATGCCGATGCACCTGCTTCCATCTCGATTAAGAAATCAATATCACTGACCTCGTTGCTTTCCCCACGCGCAACAGAGCCAAATACGTAAACTTTGCGAATACCGTACTTGGCGGCAATTTTATAGAGTTGCTGTTTTCGTTTCTTTATCTCTTCTAACTGCATTGCAATCCTCGCAAGAATTATAATGCAAATCAATCTTGGATGAGAGATGAGACTTCTCGCGAAAAATTTCCTGCGCGATTTATGGAAATCTTACCAACCAAGAGATTACCAAATTGCCCAATTAGATTGAGTATCCTTGATGTTTGATCTACTCCCAATGCCAATTAGTTGGGTTCCACCCTACTCTTTGCTCCATCTTCTAATGCTGGCTCGAGGGATTACTGCAAAGCTTCTCCGGCTTGACCTCCCCCCTGAATCGGGGCGGGGCTTCGATTAGGCCACATCTTCCTTGACAGGTACTATTTATTTTGCTAATATAATTGGTACGTACCACATGACAACATAACAAATGCGAGAAAAGCCATGATTAGCGATATAGATAGATTCGATGAAACGCCCAAGTTTCTACAAATCGTCAAGATCATCACCACGAAAATAGATGAGGAGGTGTGGCTTCCCCATGAAATGATCCCTACAGAAAGAGCATTTTGTGAAGAACTTAATGTCAGCAGAACAACCATCCGTCGGGCAATCGAAAAACTATCGGATATGTTCTATTTATATCGAGTTCAAGGAAAAGGGACGTTTGTCTGTCCTAAGGAACTGAGAGAATTTAGGAAGACCAGTGGTATGGGCTTTCGTGAGCACGCTCTAAAAAGGGGGCAAGTTCCTTCTCAAAAGATCCTGAGTCTGGAATATGTTCCTCTTACAGCCAAGGTTAGAACGCGGCTGTGTTTGGGGGAGACTGAGACCAGGGTGCATAAGTTCGTCAGGCTGTTCTATCTGGATGCAAAACTGGACAGCTTGAATACCAGTTATTTGGTTTTGCCTGAAGGCGAAACCATAACAGTGGACGAGCTGGAAGAAACTGGCTCACTGTATTCTTTACTCAGAAAAAAATATCACTACATCCCTTATATCACTTGCCAGGAATCCACAGCCATGAAGGCTAGCGAAAAGGTTGCTTCATACCTGGAGTTAGAAGTTGGATATCCAGTGACTTACATTGAAGGTGTCGTTTGGACGCTAGAGCACAAAGTAATGGAGTATGTCGAAATCTATCGTGGGGATAGGACAATTCCACATCAATCAATGAACGTTGGAGGTTCTTTATGATCTATATATAAGAAGAAATACACCTTCCGCCCTGGTGGTGAGCAAATTTGCATTGCAGATTTCTCATCTTGGGAGCTGGAAAACAACGGAGAAGAATGTGAGCTTTGATCCCGTAAGAGACCCTATGGAGATAGAATCATGATAAGAAAGGTCATTCCATTAATGTTGTTGGTTGTTCTCTTCTTGGCTGTTGCCGCCTGTAGCGCCGGCCAGGCTGATACTCCGGAGACAGAGGATGCGGCTGTTTCTGAAGATATGAGTGATATGGAAGAGGTTGTAGAAGAAGCTCCAGAAGCTGAAGATGTTCAAGAATCTGAAGTAGATGAAGATTCAGCGCTGGCCGCGGAAATTGCGAAAATTGAAGAAGAGGCTGGGACAAAGAACTTTGTGCCGGACTTTCAGGGTGCGCTGGAACGAACAAGTGGAAAGAAATTCGAGGGCGTGACAGTTGTTCTGTTTGGCGCTTCTGGGCAGGTTGATGGCTTGTTGCCGGCAGCCCGGGCCTGGGAAGCAGCCACAGGAGCAACGGTGGATGTCAACGACTATCCATTTGCTGAGGTTCCCGAAAAAATGATCACGGCGCTATCTACGGGGATCTTCATCGGTGATATTCTAAATGTTCCGCCGTATTTTGCTGGTGATCTCATGGGCGGTGGTCTGATTGAGCCTGTACCCGATGCATCCAAGGCTGTGCTGGATTGGGACGATGTTATGGCTGTCTATAGAGAAAATCAGCTGGAGTGGGACGGGGTTACATACGGTTACCCTTGGGATGGGGATGTCCACTCACTTTATTACCGAACTGATCTCTACCAGGACGCTGATCTTCAAGCGCAATTTGAAGATACGTATGGGTACGCCCTGGATGTGCCCAAAAATTGGGCAGAATTTGCCGATCAGTCTGAATTCTTCACGGGAGAATGGGCAGATGGGAAACAGCACTACGGCGCCACGATGCTGCTGATGAGAAAGAACCATGGCTCTGAGGGCTTCCTTTCGGTGGCGGCTGGTTTCAACAAAATGCCCGATGATCCCGCCTTTTACTTTGACCCTGATACGATGGAGCCTCGCATAAATAATCCGGGCTTTGTGAAATCCTTGGAATACCTCCAAGATTTGCTGCCCTATATGCCCCCTGATCAATTGAATCTGGATTGGTTCGGGAATCTCCAGGCATTTGTCAGTGGTTTGACCGCGCTGGACATCCAGTGGGCAGACGTTGGCCCGATGTCCTACGATGAAACCATTTCGATTATCGGAGGTTCTGTGGGCTATGCTCTTACGCCTGGGAGCAACGAGGTTTGGGATGCGCGCACGAATGAGTGGGTAGAATTCCCTGAAACAAATATTGCCCCTTATGCTGCTTTTGGTGGTTGGATGAACATGATTCCTGCCAATGCCCAAGAAAAAGAAGCCGCGATGGACCTGGCTATTTTCTTGTCATCTCCAGAAGTATTGCAATATGTTTCGGTAACGCCTGGGTCTGGTGTCAATCCCGCCAGAACTTCGACATTCGAGAATGAAGAAGCCTGGTTGAATGTTGGCTTTTCGGGCGCAGAGGAAATCGAGGCCTTCATTGCCAGCCAGGTGGAGTCGGCCGAACATCCCAATGCTGTTTACCCATTGAGAATACCGGGGTACTTACAGTATAAAGATGCGCTGGAGTTGGCTATTTCAAAAGCACTGGCCGGGCAAATGACCGCCCAAGAGGCGCTCGATGAAGCAGCGGCAGAGTGGGAAGTGATCACGGATAGCCTTGGTCGAGAAGCACAAAGAGAGGCCTATCTCTCCTCGATTGGCATAGATAGTTGAGTTGATCGGCTGTATCCCCACCGTGCTGTACGCTAACAGCACGGTGGGGGACTTTTTTGAAGCAATTCGCAGGAAAATATTGTTTTTCATCCGCCACTTTCACCCATATCACAGTACTTGTCTGAATGTTCGCTTTTCTTAGTTTACAGTCCAATAAAAAATGATTTGCCTTAGATGCAAAAGAGTCGGGGAAGATTTATCAGGATAAGGGAATTATGATGATTTCTGTATCTCGAAGATTTAAGGAAAAAAGCGTTGAGTGGTCTTTTCTGTCGCCAGCTCTAATCTATATTATCTTATTATTCGTTTTTCCTTTGCTGTTTTCTTTGGGAATTACTTTCACCAATATGCGGTTGTTAGCTGCCGATGTTAACTTTGTAGGGTTAGCAAATTGGAAAAGATTGCTCGCGGATGCGAACTCATTCATTGTAATGAAGAACACCATTATTATTGCTGTACTGGGCAGCTTTGTACAGTATCTAATTGGCCTTCTCTTAGCGGTGTTGTTGAACAAAGAATTAAAAGGGTATAAATTCTTCAGAGTGAGCTTCTTGCTGCCGATGATGATGGCCCCGGTAGCGGTCAGTTATGTGATCGGCAAGATGGTTTTTAGCGAAACGTTTGGGCCTTTCAACGATATTCTTTTCAGGCTTGGTTTGCCCTTGTTTTTCTGGGGGACATCATCGATAAAATCTATGTTGTTGATCATGATCATAGATGCATGGACCAATATCCCATTTTTTGTATTGGTTTTGTTAGCTTCACTAGAAGCGATTCCCGATGATATCTATGAGGCAGCTGAAGTGGACGGCGCCAGCGAATGGCAGCGTTTTCGCGATATAACCTTGCCTTTGGTGCTGCCTGCTAGCATCACCACGTATATCATAAGAGCACTTAATGCCTTCCAAATTATTGATGTGATCCGGGTGGTGACCGGGGGTGGGCCGGGAAATTCTACAGAGTCAGCAACTTTATTTGCCTATGACTTGGGAATAAAAGGACAAGATATTGCCTATGCTGCAACGGTTTCCTTCGCATTATTGATCATTGTTTTGGGATTTGTCTTTGTCGTAAATCTGATCCGAAGCAGAATTGTTCCTCAGTTTGAGTAACTCACCTGAAGGTGGTATAGCCTGTTTTGGGTTATGGAGGTATTGAAGTGCACAAAGTAAGTCTAAGTAAAATAATATCGTACATCATCCTAATCTCTTGGGCTGTTGTAGTTTATTTCCCGGTGTACTGGGTTCTTACTTCTTCCTTCAAATTGCCGGTAGCTGTCATGCAAGGGGCCACATATTTCCCGTTTATCGACTTCCAACCCTCACTGGATAACTATCTTCTCTTGATTAAACAAGCCGAACAGTTGAACATCGTCAAACATTTTTTGAACAGTGCCATTATCGCCTCCTCGAGTTCGATCGCCGCAGCCCTGTTGGGCTCGTTTGCCGCCTATGGGTTGGTTAGGTTTTCTTACAGAATAGGCCCCATCAATAATGAGAATATCACTTCTGGCTTCTTAGTATCGCGGATGGTGCCGCCGGTAACCATCGTTTTGGCATTCTTATTGATGTTGAAACAGCTCAACTTAGTGGACACCAAATTAGGGATGATACTGGCCTACGTAACGTTTAACTTGCCGTTGGCAGTGTGGATCATGCGAGATGCATTTGCAGATGTGCCTTATGAAATCGAGGAGGCTGCCAGGATCGATGGGGCTTCTAAATGGCAATCTTTCTGGTTGGTAACCCTGCCCTTAGTAGCTGGTTCTTTTTCAGCAGTATTTTTGATGTGCTTTATTTTCAATTGGAACGAATACCTTTTTGCCCTGGTGCTTACGTTTGGAGATGCAGGCACAGTGCCAATACTATTGGCTCAATCGTCAACCAGCAGGGGAATGAATTGGGGGCGGATGTCTTCCCTGGCTGTTTGGAGCATTATTCCCAGTATCATCGCGGGGATCATGCTTGAAAGGTTTTTAAGGAAAGGTGTACTGGCAGGATCGATCAAAGGTTAATCAAACAAGGAGATGTGCTGTATGGCTGAGAAACAAAAGATTGGGTGGGTGAAATTTTGGACACCCAAAGATGATTGGTACTACCTGACCGAAACGGAGAGAGAAAGTTACATCGCCCAATTCGATCAGGCTGTGACAGAAGCTCGTGATGGAGGAGCTGATTTGATCGGGGTATATAAATGTAGAGGGCAATCGGAATGGATGCGCTTCGAAATATGGGAGTTCCCATCATTGGATGATGTGATCGCCTTTACAAGAACGCTGGAGAGCATTGGCCATTACCAATACTTTGCTGAAGATAATACGGTAGGCCGGAAGTACGAAAGAATCGCCAGCAGAGATAGCTGGGTGATTTAATTAGGCGGCATACCATGAAGACACAACCCATTGGTTTTTTTGCATTATGGCGAAATAAACCTTCCGAGTATCACGCGGATGATGCTGAAAGGGATACTACAATAACTGAAATTCAAAAGGCATTCGATGCAACCGCAGCGGTTGGAACAAAAATATTCACTCAGTTTGAATCCAGGTGGTCAACCGAGAGACAATATTTTGCCTATTGGGAGTCTCCAACTTTTGAGACCTTAGAGAAGGCCATGTGCGATCTGGAAGAGGCCGGAGATTTCAAATTTGCGGAATCAGAGCATATTATTGGACAAAAAATCGACGATGCGTATGCCAGGGATATTGATCCTGCGGTGCTGAAAGAGCGCCAGTGGTTAGGGTGTTTCATCGCCTGGAAGTGGACGGATGCTTATTACAACGCCGAACCTGAAGAACTGGTCGCCGCTGAACGAGATGTGGCATCTGTTTTCCAATATGCCAGTCAAAAGGGAATCAAGATTTTCGGACAGTATAATGCCAGGTTCTGTTCGCCCTGGGATCGATTTGTTTTCTGCTTGCTGCCAAGCTATGAGGCGCTTGAAGATATCATCGAGAAGTGTGAGAAAGCAAAACTGTTCCAATACATAGAATCAAGACATGTCCTGGCGAAATATAATCCCACATATCGTTTTGCAACTGAGCTGCAAAACTGATTCATGAGGAGAGAGAATGAATACCCATCAAAATATAAAATCTATCGTGCCCGAACCGCTGACCGTAGAAGGTTTCGCGCCCTTTGGAAAAGCCATCTTGCGCCCGGTGCAAGATGAGTCAATGACAAAAGCCGGCAGCCATTGGGAGTGCTGGTTTGGCGTTGAAGATTTAACACCCGGAAAGGGCACCTTGGGGATCGTCACGACCCGCTGGACGGACGAAGCTATCAATGTCATGGAAGCCCATTCAGCCCGCGAATTATTGATGCCTCTCGACAAACCCATTATTCAGGCCGTTGCGCCCCCCGCCGACATGGACGATATCCACGCCAAACCAGACCTTAGCACGGTGCGGGCTTTCATCTTAGAACCAGGGCAGGCCATAATGATGGAAGTTGGCACCTGGCATTATGCTGCCATCGCTTGCGAGGGTGAAGCAATTTATTACTTCATTGCGAATAGAGAGTCTACGGACCCTGGTGGCACGCCCAACCGCTGGATTGAATTTGGCAACGATCAAGCTTTTGTGATCCAGAGAAGCTAAAATGTTTGATGTCGTGGGTGTGGGCGATCTAGACGTAGATATCTACGTTGAAGTGGATAAGATTCCGGGTCGTGATGAGAAGGTCCGTGCGAATAATCATCATTACCATGTTGGCGGGATGGTGGCGAATAGCATGGTGGCCCTGAGCCGGTTGGGCAAGAAATGTGTTCTCCATGCTCCCGTAGGGAATGATCACTATGGAACCCTTGCTGTAGCCGGCCTTGAAAGGAATGCGGTAGATACTTCTGGCTTGGTGATAAAGCCTGATGGAAAAACATATTTCTGTGTGGTCATGTTGGATAAATCGGGGGAAAAATCGTTGATCGTTGTTCCAACAGATTGCATTTCTTTAGATTCGGATGATATTAACCAGGAAGTGATCACTTCTGCCAGGCATATGCATACGGTATTATTTGGTAATGTGGAAATCGCATTAGAAATCGCCAAATCCAGAGACATGTCGATCTCGATGGATATTGAGCCTAGTATGTTGAAGGGACAGGATGAAGATCGGATATCAGAGATCATCAAAAAGGTTGATATTGTGTTTCTAGGTGAAAATGCTGCCGAATCTATAGGACATGCTGAGACCCCGGCGTGGAACGCCCAACTGATCGCATCCCTTGGCCCGAGCATGGTTTGTGTGACCCAGGGAAGCAAAGGCGGTTTTGTTGCAAACCAGGGAAAATTGACAAATTACTATGCCTATGATGTTCCAGTGATCGACACAACTGGGGCGGGGGATTGTTTTGCCGCCGGTTTCATCTATGGATATCTCAACAATTGGGGAATTCAGCAAACTGCACAGTTTGCCAGTGCCGTTGCGGCGATCAAAACGATGAAATTTGGTGGTCATGATGGCGCACCAAGCCTTGAAGAGGTCGATCAGTTTATATCGAAAAACAGTCCAAAAATGAATAAGGAGAAAATCAATGCCGATCGTCGATGAACTTATTGGATTGCCCAAGTTGCCAGAGCAAGCCCAAGAAATTGTCGAAGTTATGAACAGAGGGGAAACTTTGGGAGCCAGCCGGAATATCCGACAGATAAACGAAGTCTTTATCAGGACGGCAAAACATTGGAAAGGGGCAGACCCGGAAGCCCTGGTAGGCGCCATCCAGGATACCGCAGATTATTACATTCAGAACCGCGGGAAAAATACGCCCGCGATCGGCAATGCAATCAACAAAGTGCTCTTTGGCATCTCAGATCTTCAAGGGGACTCCATTGAGCAGGTCACTGCGTTCCTGGAAGAAAAGTGTCTGGAGTATAATCAGAAATCGATACACAATGTTGCGATGATTGCCCGGCTTGGCGCCAATCTGCTTGAATCCGCCGAAGTGATCCTGGCATATGATTACAGCAGTTCTATGATGGCCGTTCTAAAGGAGCTAGCTGAAAGAGGGCACCAAAAGCGCATTTTGATCCCGGAAAGCAGAGACCTGGATGGCGGCAGGCCCATCGTCAAGGAATCAACCGCCGTGGGGCATACCGTGGATTTCGTCATCGATATGGCAACCTCTTATTTCATCAAAGATGTGGACGCTGTTCTCATTGGTGCAGAGACGATATTTGCCAATGGAGGCTGCTGGAATACGATTGGCAGTTTTTGTATGGCAGTCTTGGCCGATTACTATAAAATTCCTTTCTATGTGCCCACAGAACTGATAAAGATCGACCCCAATTCCTTTAAGGGCATGAACAAGGAAATTAAATTCGATGATTATTCATCCCTGCTAGATTATCCAGATTCCTTTGATAAGCCCGATTTGATATCCGTGACTGCGCCTGCTTTGGATTTTGTGCCGCCTGAGTTGATAACTGCCTTCATTACTGAAACTGGGGTGATCAATCCTTTCCTGTTATGGGAGCAGGCCCGAGCTTTTCTACATGAAATCAATATTGATCCGTTGAAGAATTGAGGCATTCTACATCATGAATGAGCTTTTTAGAACTGATATTATGGAGCAGGCCGTTGCCGCCAAAACGACTCGGATCAGTATATCGAAAGCATTAAGAGAACAAGAATTACGCGCTAAATTCAAGCGGGTTATATTCTCTGGTTCAGGGGATTCGTATTTCGCGGGGTATTCTCTTCAGCATGCCGCCCGAGAGTATCAAGCCAGAGAAGTATATACGTTGTTGTCAAACGAGGCAGCCCATTACTGGCGCTTCGAGGAACATGATCTGGTAATTCCAATTTCAGTTTCCGGCGAGAGTGAAAAGACAATTCAAATAGTCAGGAAAGCTCAAAAAGCCGCCGCAACGGTTTTACCGATCACCGGGAATGCAGAAAGCAGACTGGCGCAGCTGGCAGATCGTGTTCTTCTCATCCCCTATAAATCAGTTTCTCGCCGCACCCCGCACTCTACAGACTACATGACTACGTTGGTTGCGATCTCATCCATTATCGAAGCAATTTCAGAAATACCTTTACCATTTTTGGATGAAGTTAGCGAATTGATTGAACCAATTTTGGATGGTTTAGAGGGTTTCCAGGATGAATTCTCAGCTGTAGAGGAGATGCAGGGAGTAAATATCATTGGCGGAGGCCCTAATTTTGGCACTGCTCAATACGGAGCGGCAAAATTTTGGGAGGCCGGAGGCTCCAAGGCCAGCGCATACGACGTCGAGGAAGTGGGACACGGCCCTTATATGACTTTTAGGCCTGATGAATTGGTTGTCCTGATAATGCCTGACAGCAACAGCTACCCCAAAGCGAAAGCCGTCTTGAATGGCATTGAGACATTGGGATTCAAAACGCTGATCATAACGAACTCAGATGAACGCTTCCCCGCCCAAAATGTAATCAGGTTGCCAAAAATCGACGAGTTGTGGTCTCCATTAATAACCTGTATACCCCTGCAGTTCCTATGTTACACGTATGCGAATTATTGGGATATTGATGTCAGCAACTCTAATCGCTTTGATCCCGACAAATATCAAGCAGCTTTCTCATATTTTCGCGGGGCAGACTACGAGAAGCTGTACAAATAAGCACACCGTAAACAAAGATTTTTGAAATAGGCCACTACCCCTTCGACTTCGGAGCAGAAGCATCCTGAGCGGAGCGCTTCTGTTCCCCCGCGCGCATCTCCCCCCCCACGCCGAAGGCGCGTCTGTGGCGTTAGGGGCTCTTCGACTCTTCGCGGCTTGGCGTGAGATGCGCGTTTTTCCATAGACAATCCCCATTTACGCATGTTCTAGCACGCCAACGATTATTGTTCATATAATCGGGTAAAATATGCTCTATACAGATTCCAAAAGAGTTCTCTTGTGGATATTCAGAAAATTATTGATGCTATTCGTCGAAACAGTATGCGCGTTACCGATCATGCTGACGAAGAATCACTTGCAGATCGTCTCTCTTTTGATGAAATCTTCTTCAGTGTCTTGCAAGGCGAGATCATCGAAGATTATCCTACTGACAAGCCATATCCAAGCTGTTTAATATATGGTGAAAGCTTCACGGGAGAACCCATACACAGTGTATGGGCATATAACGAGAAGAGCGAATGGGCAGTACTGATCACTGTTTATCGGCCAGACCCTGAAAGATGGTTAGACTGGCGTACCAGGAGAAAGTCATGAAGCCTTTTGAGAAGTGTCCAATTTGCGGGGGCGAATTGATCGAAAAAGAAGTCGAAAAATTGTTAAAGGGTGGCGTACATACCGCGGCAATCGTTGTCTCCGCTGAGGTGTGTTTACAGTGTGGCGAGCGGTTATACGCTGCTGAAACAGTTCGGCGGTTCGAGCAAATTCGAAAGAAGCTCGAGAGAAAAGAAGTAGCGGAATTCCAGCCACTGGGTCAAAGCTTCCAGGTATTGTAAGCGGCAGATTTACATATCAGGCTAACGACTTCGTAACGAACATAACCTTGCCATTCGCAACTTGCAACCCCTATCCTATCCCGCGTCCAAGCGCCCGAGGGTACACGGCGTTGACATCGGAAGAACACTTCGCAAATCGAATAGAACAAACACCAAAGGATAGAAAATGGCTTATGTCGTGTACGTGAATACTCCAAATAACAAGGCGATTGTCCATAATTCAATCTGTGGCAAATATCAATCGCGCAAACGCGATAAGACGCATAACGGGTATTGGACAAAACCCTATTCAAAGTTTGAGCAGGCATGGAGTTTCGCCCAATCAACTGGCAAGAAAATTGTAGATACATGTTCTTTCTGCTGCGAGCCGGCGAATTGAAATTCTGCAAATACAAAATGAACTAAAATGTACAACTAGCGAGCCGCCCACCCCCATTAGGCAGCACAAAAGGGCACACCGGAGACCAAATTGACAGAAACAACATTCCGACATGCAGCAAAGTCAGATACAAACCGCATTGTCGAGATTCTGATCGGTGACCCTGAGCAAGTCACTACCCAGGTGGGCATCAAGCTGTTTGGCGTGAAAAATGTTGACCAGCTAAAGATGGTGGCTCGCTCGATGGCAAAAGCAACCGGGAATTGGAAATTCACAACAGTTGCAGAGCAAAACGGCCAGGTGGTGGGGTTCTTACAGGTATCAGAGGCTTCCCTGAAGATGACACTCGGTTTGGTTTTCACGGCCATTCGAGTATATGGGATACTTTTCACGCGAGAGCTGTTGCCTCGGATCAGTTTGTTGAAGCGTGTACAAACCGATGCACCAGCAGACGCTTATATAATCTCTGAAATCCACGTAGCGCCAGAATATCGAGGCCAAGGGCTAGGATTCGAATTACTCGCTCATGGGGAGACCGAAGCACGCAGATTAGGACACACCACAATGGCCTTGCAGACCTGGACCACCAATCCTGCCACACAATTATATGAACGCTTCGGTTTCAAAATTGTCGAGACGATAACAGACGATCAATTTAAAGAACTCACTGGCGTGGCTGGAAACAATCTGATGCTCAAGGAACTCATCTAGAACAACTTCAACTAAAAACTCGGCCTTCGCAACCCGCAATCCGCACTAAAGGGACCCCATGCCCCTGCTCTGGCTCTCCATCGCCTTTCTGGCCGGCATCCTGCTCGCTGCCAACATCGGCCTGCCCATCGCTGCCTGGCACATCCTGGCCGGGGGACTGGCCGCTCTCACCGGGATACGCTTTTTCCTCGCACGCTTGAACGTAAGGCCCATTCCCCTCTCCGCCTCCCTCGCCCCCCGGCTCCCCGTCCCCCTCCCGCTCCCCATCCCCATCCCCATCCTCGCCCTCGTCCTCACCCTCGGCGCCCTCCGCTACCAAGCCTCCCTCCCCGATCTATCCGACCCCCAATTCATCGCCCACTACAACGACACCGTGGGGCAGATGGCCGTTACCGGAGTGGTGGCCGCCTTCCCCGACGGACGCGACGCCTATACGAATATCCGCCTCGAAACCGAACGCCTGCGCCCCGATAGCGCGGTGATCGGCACACCAGTCCACGGCCTGATGCTGGCGCGGGTCGCTCCCGAGGAAGAGCTTCGCTACGGCGACCGGGTCGTGCTGCGCGGGGAGCTTCAGACACCCCCCGAACACCAGGCCTTTTCCTATCGAGACTATCTCGCCCGGCAGGGCATCTACAGTTACATGCCCCGCAGCCGCCTGGGGGTGCTCGAAACCGGCCAGGGCAACCCCTTCATGAGAGGCGTCCTCACCCTCAAGGCGCGCGCCCTGGAGACCGTCTTCCAGCTCTGGCCCGACCCCGAAGCCTCCCTCCTGGCCGGCATCCTGCTCGGCGTCGAGGCCCGTATTCCCAAACCTGTGCAGGAAGCCTTCAAAGAAACCGGCACCAGCCATGTCATCGCCATCTCCGGGTTCAATAACCCCGTAAGTCAAATTGTTCACCCTCGCTACCATCAAGTATCCCTTCAATAGTGATTTGCCTGTTGGAATTGATTGTAGCTCTATCAACTAACGCACGTATGATTTTTCGTCTGCTTCTAAGGATTTTAATTCGTTCACCTTTGCTTAGTTTTTCCAAATCTTCAGGTGAACAATCAAGATAATCAAGTTGTCCACGTATTTTGACAAAAAGTTCTTTCGCGTAGGAAAGAGAATCGTTTACTAAGGCGGCATCATTTTTTAGGGCCAATAATCGCTCAAGCTCGCACTGCCAATATTCGATTTGATCGGCGGTTTCATCCATCCTTGCATCAAATTCAACTTCCGGAATTTTACCCTGTGCTGCCTTTCTCTGATAAAAAACTCTCTCATCATTGATACCCTCTAGGCGTCGTTGAATACGAGTAATCTCCCCATCTACATGCTCTCCCTCAGCCTGCAATTCTTTTACTCGCGACTGAATAAACTCCTGAATAAAATCTGGGCGGGATACTATCTGATCTACAATCCTTCTCCAGACTGTCCAATCCACATAACTCCCATTATGATTATACGGTTTTGGGTGTCCTTCATGTGCATTATGACAAGCGGTATGACACCTATACGAAAACCCTCCAGTATAATCTCGTAATCTAGTTGCACTCATACTATTTCCACAATCACCACATGTAAGAAGACCTTGTAAAAGATACACTCCTTTGGCGTTTCGAGTGGATAATACCTTGTTTCGTTCTACTCTCTTTTGAACTATTCGCCAGAGTGCTGGCTCAATGATTTGTGGGATATCAACATAAAATATGGTCCCATCGTTGAAAGTCCAAGTTGCTTTCCCGAGATATGCATCGCTTCTCAATATCCTTGAGATCAAAGGCATACTCCATTCGTGTTTGCACATAGATGTATAAATCTGGGACGCATCTTCCTCTATCAAATATTTTCGTATTTCATGAATTTTCTTTCCAGCAGCATACATAGTAAATATCTCATGCACAATAGGTGCAGTTTGAGGATCTTTTTTTATAACCCGTCCCCGTTTGCCGGGCACCTTCACCGATTGATATCCATATCGCCTATATTCACCCGGCCAGCGACCATCTTGAAGAGTCCCAACTTTTCCCATTTTGGAGCGTTCAGCCCGCCTCTTGTTTTCTTCTCTCCATATCGCAGATTTAATACTAAGTGTGAATCTATCAATAGTTGCTCCTGTAGCATCGAAAATCCGTATTCTGTCTTTGCTATTGCGTTGTGCATCTCCACGATCTAAAACATCTTCCAGCGCGACCGCAACCCTTGGATGCCTCACTAGCCGATCATCACGCCAACATACAATTGCATCAATCTCACCTGATTTAACTCGTTCTAACATAGCTAAGAAGTGCGGCCGGTCTGCGCGCTCACCAGACGGGTTTACTATTTTTCCTCTTTTCGGTGATTGTGTTGCACGATAGTTTTCTTTGTCAATAAAAACCATCCTTACGTGCCAACTATTTCGATCACACAGAGTATCCATTTCAGCCAATTGCTGATCGATACTAACTGCATCATTTTTAGTCTGTACTTCTAAACTCACACGAGCATATTGGACCACCTGTTTTTTCATAGCACCTTCTCCTAAATGATTTGTCGTGGTTTGTTTTGATACTCGGATATTTTGAAAAGAAGCAACCCCGCGCCGGTATGGGGTTTCCTTGCTTTACCTCACTAAAACTTCTCGAGAAGTAATTTCGCTGATTTCGCCAGGTTCAAAGCTGGTTGCTTCCTCTACATCATTGAGCAAAAGGCCAACGGGGCACTTGACATGATCCAAATCTTGGCCGTAGGCTGCTTCTTCCCATCCTCTCCAAATCTGGGCAAGACGATGAGCAGCATCAAGCTTGTTTATATGATCTTTGCCGTACATATTAACTCCTTTTGTTGGGGCATCTAGGTTCTTTCCCGGCAAGTAAAGCAAAACGCCCCGATAAATCCACCGGGGCGTTTTATTCATGGCTGTTATAATTGAGTCAGCCTGCCCGCCGCTGTGCCGGTGGGTTGGTTAGGGCTGTGTAAGTGTGACAGCACCTACACAGCCTGATTAAAGGGATGAAATGTTGTATTATAAAACAATTATAGCATAGGATTCTTTACTTTGTATCCTCCTTTGGCCCCCTCTTGTTTCCAAGTTCTTTTATTTCATTCATATATCCAATCAAAGATGATTTATTTACCTGCCAAACAGTGGCAAATTTCCGAGCTCCGATTTTGCCTTGCCGAATAAGCCGCCTGATATGCTCGGGATGATATTCTGCTAGTTTTGCTGCGTCTTCTACAGTTATCCACATATGAAACAAATGAGAATATGTTGTCGGAACGGGCACATATCCTTAAACTAGATTATGTTTGAAATATTCATCTACCTTACATTATTATAACCTCGCCCCAATCCCTGTTGTTAAAGTTCACCTTACCGGCATAGTTTTCCAAAACGCCATTTTCGCTACACTACTTTGTATCACATGCTTATCCAGTGATTCTCCGATATAGAGTATGGAATTATTTTTGCACTCAGAAATCCGCCCTACTTGAACAAGAATATGCTAGAATAACCGGAATTTGTCCATATCATTACAGATAACAACGAAGATGCTGAATGGGCGTGGCTTCTTTGAACTGAGCATATTGAAATCGTAAGCTATTACTCTAATCATAGAAATGTCCTTACTACCAGAAAGGAGTGGCAGAATTATGAGTAAACCCAAACAAATGATTCTCGTGATTGTCATAATTTTGATCGGGGGCTTCCTTAGTAGCCTGCTCTATGCTGTTACCCCCACTATTGCCAAAATGCTGGGTTCGGAAATAGCATGGAGCATCATCGGCTTATGTCTATCGTTATATACAGGATTGGTTCTTTTCCTACCAGATTTCTTCCCCAGACGAAAAACATTCAAGGGAGAATTCGAACAGTATGTGCTTCGGCCTTGGAGTCATAAAATTTATACATTCTCCGACCATGATACTGAGCCTGAATTCATCGCCTTTCCCGGTTCCGGTGGCTTAAAAAAGAAACTACCCGAGAGAAAATCAAAGCGTGGGAGAAAGAGTACTCATGGAGGTGAAGTAGAAAGACGAACGGTTATGAAATGGGAAGCCCTGGATCCCAGCATCACTCCAATGACCTTAGAAGAATTCCTCGTGCAAGAGTTTGGAACAGCTGGAGGCGGAATACCAAATGTGTCCACTTCGGCATTTTACGATTGGCGGAAAAAGGTGCTCGAGGATTTATAGCCACCTGAATTTCCGGAGACTTTCCGGACTCTAAACCGTACTCGGACATGCTAAAAAGGGTCGCAAATATGCGGCTCTTTTTTGTTTCTGAGGAAAGTTTTTTTATGATACGAGTTGTCATCTACCTGAAAGATCATGAACATAGCACGCTTGGCGAATTGGCAGAGCGTGAATACCGCACTATCCAGTCTCAAGCAGCTATGATCATCCGCAAGAAGTTGGAAAACCTTGGCTTGCTGCCTGTCGAGTCACTTCCTAAACACAGTAATACTTCACAAGCTACCGCTCCTGGCAAAGAGGAAACTCATGACAAAAGATAATCCTCCCCCGGAGAATCCGCTCACCCGTAAACAACGGCGCGTTTTAGCGGAAGTCTATGGTTTCCTCATCTCATTGAACCGGAATGAGAGGCAAGAGGCAAGAAATGACACCAGCGCCGCTGACAATCACATCGATGAGGCGGCCATTGGAGTCCCCAAAGAGGCGATAACAGAAAAATCTGAGAATGTCTCGCCCTTGGTAACTCAAACACCAAAGGCTGGCCCCGTTGTCGATCTAAAGGAAGTCCACCGGACTAATTCTTCCAAGGATTCTAGCAACAACACTCTGCCACGGAATGTACATCATCCTGGGTAGACTCTTGATCCTTAATTCGAAATGAAACTTTTTTCATCATAGCCGATTCCCATCATCAATTTTCAACTAGTCTTTTGCTGATTTTGTCTTAGAGTCTGGCAGTTCGCAGGTGGAGTTCCAAATGAACAGTGCTTACAAGACAAGGAGGCTAGCGTTGATAGAAGCACAAGGAATCGGCAGATCGATGTATATCCTCATGTTGTTCTGCAAACATCTTAAATCATTCATTGCCGTTCTATCCCCCAGGCCTTTCAAACACTGGGAAAAAACCATACTTCCGAATAGATCTAATGCTTACAGTGAAGAAGTTTGGTGGGTTTTGCACCGGTTGATGACAAGTGTTTTCGCCTACAGGTTCATTTCCGTCGTTCTCATCGCTATTGTATTAGTCCCTACGATTAGCAGTTGTACGATAAACATACCTAAAGCACAAGCAGGAGAAACCAGACCAGCAACATTCTGGCAGCGATCTATAACGCAGTTGGATTTATTTTCCATTATCACTGCCTGGACAGCTGGTTTAGCGCTAGTGATGGGTAGCATAAGGGTCTTGTCTTCATTCGCCACTAAGAAGCGAAAGCTCCGATCTATCATTGGCCCAACCATGGTTTACAGCTGCCTGCATTTAGAAAAACATGAGTCTTTCCAGACGATGAAAACTGTACTAGAGCGAGCAATCGAAAAACCACTAAACGATGGTCTTCAACTCCAGAATCTGGTATCGGCGTGCGATCTGATCGCCACACCTGATCAGATTTCGGACAGTTATGCACATCAAACTGCAGACGAAATCATACAATATCTCGACCGTTACTACCCAGATTTACGGGGACGATTTGTCGGAATCAGCGATGACGAGCACCTGCGCCCCATGCGTGATGGGTTGATCAGCGGTGCTCTGGCATTCGGAGACATTGACAACGTCCACCACTTCGTCATCGAATAAGGGAAATGGTCAAACATGGCAACCAAAATCATCACCGTAGCCAACCAAAAAGGTGGTGTGGGAAAAACCACCACTGTGATCAACCTCTGCCACGGCTTGTCTCTTCAGGGGAAGAAAGTACTTGCCCTGGATTTCGACCCCCAGGGGAACCTGGCTTCCGCCTTGGGGATCAAGCAAGAGATGGGTACCTATTACCTGCTCACAATGGGGCAAAACAACAAGCAAGAGCGCCAATTCATCCACCAGACAGTGCGCGCTGCGGGGCGCGATAACTTGTGGATTATCCCCGGCAATCAAGACACTCGCGGTGCACAGATCGACATGAGCACACGCGAGCGACCTGTCTCCTATGTTCGACAGGTGCTGGATATATTCATGAATAACAGGCTGGACTATATTGTCATCGATACATCCCCCAGCCTGGGCGGGCTTCAAGAGAGAGCACTATGGGCAGCCGATCTGGCGATCGTACCAACAGCGATGGAGTATCTCAGCAACCAGGGTGTCATCAAGTTAGCCGAGACATTGAAGGTGTTGCATGAAAAATATCGCTGGGACGGTAAACTGCTTGGTATCCTCCCCACGTTCTACGACGACACCACTCGCCAGAGCAGAGATTCTTTGAACAATCTCCGGAAAGCATTCGGCAATCTGGTCTTGCCAATTATCCACCGCGCAACGGTATTGAGGGAAGCAGCTGCTGAAGGGCAGTCGATCTACGAGCAGGATCCTGATAGCAGGGCAGCAGAAGAATACCAACAGATCGTCCAAGCAGTTTTGAGAGCTAGATAGGGAGGATCAGATGCCCCGTAATCCATTCGATGAATATCGTGATGATCAATCCCAGCCAGAAGAGGAGCAGGAATTTGACCATGGCAGTGACATCGACCGTCTAAAGGGGGTTGTCGATGAACCCTATGATGCAAAAGAAAGAGGGAAAGACGAGAATGAATTAAAGCCAGAAAAACCGGATTTCCTGGGTGATATCTCGGCAGCAGATTGGCAGCCCAAGAAGCGAAAAGATGTTCGCAAGCGAGGGCCCGTTCTGTTCGTGCGCAATATCGACGATCTACGAGAACCTCTTACTAGGATTTCTGAAAAAATAGGGGTTCCGCGCGCCATGCTCGTCCGTTACCTGTTGGAACGCGGCATTCAAAACCACTTTTCCGGAGACACCCAATTGGTATCCGTATTGGATCAACGCCTTACGCTATATCCTGGTGAAACCCCATCGCGCAAACGGAAAAAGGGAAACTCGAAAGGAGTCGGCTTCCGGGGGATTCCAGAACATACCAACAAACAGATCGCTCAAATTGCAGACAGTCTGGGAGTCCCTAAGTGGCAGGTGATACGCCGGATGCTCGAAGACGGAGTTGCCGGATACAAATCCGGGGCGATCACGATCCAGCCTCAGTCGGTGCAAACCGAAGAGTACACCCTCTATCCAGATGAGTAGCGTGATGAAACCAACATCAGTTTTTCTTCGAAAATACATCGAACTTAAAAACACGATAACCCGCTGGTTATCACCTGGGTTTTCTACGTGTTATCCGCTGGTTATCTATGGGTTATCGGGTGGGTATTCGCCCCCTTTTTGTATCGTTCTGTAAGCATCGCTACAGCATCATGACATATGATTGCCTATTCATAAAATATCGCCGCTTAGAGAGCGTCCAGGCGATTTTTATCAAACACTAAATATTTATGATCCCCGAGTCCAAAGCACAGCGACAGTGGCATTTGAGCGTGTCATTGTCCGCCAACAAGCGTATCCATGCAGGAAAGAGAAGCCATGCCAACAAGTATAGACATCGAAAAACTACTAGACCACATCGACATCGTCACCTTGGCCAACCACCTGGGGGCTTCCCTCCAAAAGAAGGGCCGCGAGTGGCGCGGGATTTGCCCCCTGCATGCTGGTGCGGACAACGAGACCGCTTTCCAGGTCAGCGTAGACAACGATCACCGGGGATATTGGCGCTGTTGGACAGGCTGTGATACC
>JANQED010000097.1 GCA_028278545.1 Anaerolineales bacterium | reverse complement strand
GGGCTGAACTGAGCGGCAAAATAGCAGGGTAGAAATGCCTTGCCCACATCAAGCGCGGCCACAAGCGCGCCCGGGAGCCAGCCTGCCTGGCGGATGGTGTTCGTGGCGGTAGCGTGGCCTGAACCAGCAGCGCGCAGATCGACGCCGATAAACAGGCGCGTTACCCAAACGGAGAATGGCAGTGAGCCGGAGAGATAACCCAGCAGCGGAAAGGCGAGAAGAATTAATGTATCGCTCAAGGGTGGAAACGCCAGGGCCTTCTGAGATGAAGAAGCAGTGTGGCTATCTGTAGAATAGCGGATAGGCTGCCGGATCGACTTCGTGCATCAACTCGTAAACAGTTTCAAAGATCGACTCAACGTTTGGTTTGGACCAATAATTCCCGTCCGTGCCATAGGCGGGACGATGAGGCTGAGCTGTGAGCGTGCGCGGCACGGAATCTAACCAGGCATAGCCGCCCTGCTTTTCCAGGACCTCTTGTAGCATGTAGGCCGAAGCTCCCCCTGGCACATCCTCATCGAGGAATAGAATGCGGTTGGTTTTCTTAAGGGAGGCAAAGATGCGGTGATGAAGGTCAAAAGGCAGCAGCGTCTGGACATCGATCAGTTCTACAAGAATGCCCACTCGATCAAGCAAGTCCGCGGCCTCGTCAGCGACGCGACATAGCGGCCCGTAGGTGACGATAGTGACATCGCTGCCCTCCCGCAGAATCTCAGGCACCCCAAGGGGAACAGTGAACTCAGCCAAATTGTCAGGAAGCCTCTCCTTAAGCCGATAGCCGTTGAGCACTTCCACGACCAGGCCCGGTTCATCGGAGAGAAGCAGGGTATTATAAAAACCGAGCGCCTGCACCATGTTGCGGGGAACGGCCACGTGGATGCCGCGCAGCAGGTTGATATAGCCTGCCATGTAGGAGCCAGAATGCCAGATACCCTCCAGGCGATGACCGCGAGTACGCACAATTACGGGGGCCTTCTGGCCGCCCTTTGTGCGCCATTGGAGCGTGGCGAGATCGTCAGACATGATCTGCAGCGCGTAGAGCACGTAATCTAAATATTGAATTTCAGCGATGGGACGCAGCCCGCGCATAGCCATGCCAATGGCCTGCCCAAGGATGGTGACCTCGCGGATGCCAGTGTCAGAAACGCGCAAGTCGCCGTGCTTGGCTTGGAGGCCTGCAAAGCCCTGGTTCACGCCGCCCAGGTGTCCAAGATCCTCGCCAAAAGCAATGACACGCGGATCGCGCGTCAGCATGGCATCAAAGCCGCGGCTGAGGATCTCAAAGCCATTTATGATGGGCGAGGTCTCAGAATAGATTGGAGGGACTTCAGGAACATGCAGCGCAGCTTCAGCGCTTTGGCTGTACAAATGGGAACCATAGCGATCTGCATTGATGGCCTTCTGTTCCTGATTCCACTGAATCAGTGGGTCTTTAGCAGGATTGTCTTCGTCCCGCAGCGTCATGAGTGCCTGATGGACGGCAACCATCACATCCTGGCGTACAGGGGTTTGAAGACCAGCAAGGCGGTTTCTGATGTCCGCCAGTTGGGCGGCATGTTTTGAGGTTGCGGCGATTTCATCCAGCAGGTTTGCCAGGGTGTGAAGCTCTTTGAGGATGGGCGCCTGAAACGCTTCCCAGGCCTCTTTACGAATCTCTTCCACGCGCAGCTGGTCCTCTTTTTCAATTTCTTTCAGCTCTTCATCGGTAACAAAGTCTTGATCGATGATCCATTGACGCATCCTGAGAAGGCAATCCTTATCTTCTTCCCAGGACAGCCGCTCTGGGGATTTATAGCGCTCATGGCTTCCCGAAGTGGAATGACCTTGGGGCTGTGTCACCTCTGTGACATGAACAATAGAAGGCACATGGTTCATGCGAGCCACCCGCGCGGCTTGCTGATAGATCTCAATCAAAGCGGGATAGTCCCAAGCCTTCACAGAATAAAGATCAAAACCGCCTCTGGCGCCAGGCTCACGCTGAAAGCCGCTGAGCAAATCGGACAGATCAAGAGCGAGCTGGTGCTCGTTAGGCACTGAGATGCCGTAGCCATCATCCCAGATGGAAATGACGGCCGGCGCGCCCAGGACGCCAATGGCGTTGAGGGACTCCCAAAACATGCCCTCAGCGCAACTTGCATTGCCAATCGTGCCGAAGGCGACTTCATCACCATTTAGGGAGAATTGGGAAAACTGCTTCAATTCGTCTAAGAGGCGGTAGAGCTTGGATGCATAGGCCAAG
>JANQED010000059.1 GCA_028278545.1 Anaerolineales bacterium | reverse complement strand
TCGTGAAGCCGTCTTTATTTTGGTTTTCATCTGCCTTACATCGTGGACATTTCATACGACGATTCTAATCCAATCACCACCTATTTGGCCACTCCCGCTCCAGTCACCACAACATCCTCAGGTAGGTGACTTGTAGACAACAATTTCCTGCTCTTCTCCTGACCCAGAATTCTGCAAGTCAGCAGCACTTCCGCAGGCAGATAGTATCAGAACAACCAAAAAACCGAGAATCAACTTGCTTTTCATCATATAGTCTCCAAAAAAGCGCGCTTATTGTAGACTAATTGTATCTTATTTTGCCGATTATTTTATTTCTCTAACCCTGCTCTTATTTTTTTAGTTTCTGGCAGATTCTCAGAAGATCATTTTCTCTACACCCCCCAATACCAAAAATACTCTTATTGAAATTACCCCCGAACAACCTTTGCCCTGTCAAGGCGAGCGGGATCGCTCAATTTGCAAAAATCGAGAACAAATTGTAGGGATTACCGCTGACAAGAAAGCATTTCACACAGTCATTGTTTCAAACGCTACGCGCATTTTCTCAGACTTGGGTAATACATAGTTCAGCTTTTCAAAGCCAATAACTTGTCCCACTTCATCCTTCATTAGGATGATTTCTTCGCCCGTTTCTTCACACACGTACTCTTTTTGAGGATCATCGAACCAAACTGTAAGAGTATTGCCAACTTGGTCATAATATACTTTTACCTGGGCCATACTCGCGCTCCTTCTTTTATTGCATCCGTTGGATAAGCAGTGATCAGAAACCCTTCTTCATCCAGTCTTTTTGTTACTGCACACACATAGCGCTGATATCGTTCAAATTTGTAAAATAAGTATACAACAGGGTCCCTTTTACTTATCCTTATCTCATTGGGGTTTTCTAATGTCCTTATCACATCTTCTTCGCGCCCCTTCATAACCGGATGTTTTATTGTAGATATCAACTCCCAATACGCGCGTGTTACTCGAACTCTAAAACCCAAAGGGGTTTTTACATCAAACAGCAAATCCTGTTGACCATCGTCCATACTTCATATTGTACTTCAATTTATCGTTGGCTCTAGTTCCTTACTGATCTGTTACCGACCTAACAGGGGCTACACTTTTCGGGTGGGGTTGACCCCGAACAACCTTTGCCCATCACAAATCTCAACAAACTATGCAGCTTAGCATCGGGTCACAGCCCCGGTCAATTGCTAGCGGGGTTAGAACGCAAACTCAAGCGAAGTACCAAATAACCAACAATTCCTGATGCTAATGATCCTAAGATAATTCCTAATCTTTCATCAAACAACAGATTGATACCCGTCTCTTCAAAAGCCAACGATCCAATGAATAGACTCATTGTAAAACCCACACCACATAATGCTGCTGCTCCATACAATGAACCCCACGTCATACCGTTTGGCAAACTAGTGAACTTGAACTTGATCGCTAACCAGCATAGCCCAAATATCCCAACTTGTTTTCCAACAAACAACCCCAGTGAAATACCTAACGGTACACCGTGAAATAATTCTTCAGCCCCTACGCCAACAAGCCTTATTCCGGCATTTGCAAAAGCAAAGATTGGTAATATGAGATATGCAACCGGCACATGCAAATCATGTTCCAGGCTTTTTAACGGAGAATAATCTGACTGCGCCTTGGATTTCATCGGAATGAACATTGCCACTATTACACCTGTCAATGTGGCATGCACACCGGACTTCAACATTGCTACCCACATGACTATCCCTACTAACACATAAAGGCTTTTCGATTCGTGATTACGCCGGTTAAGAAAAACGAGTATCGGAATACAGCATGCTACGATTATTAGCGCAGTTATAGAAATATTTTCTGTATAGAATAGAGCAATAATAATTATCGCTCCAATATCATCAAATATTGCCAAAGATGTGAGAAAAATTTTGATACTGGTTGGCACTCGCGACCCTAACAGAGATAATATTCCGAGTGCAAATGCGATATCTGTAGCCGCCGGAATTGCCCAACCTTTCATTGCAATTTCATCGCCAGAATTAAATAACGTATAAATTAATGCTGGAAAAAGCATTCCACCAATTGCACCCACACCAGGCAAAATTATCTTTCTCCTTTCCGATAATTCTCCCTCGACTAACTCGCGTTTCAATTCCAAACCAACTAGAAAAAAGAACAAGGCCATTAATCCATCGTTGATCCACAACAACAATGGTTTGGCTATCTCAAATGCACCTACTCTTATTTCTACGGGAGTATCAATCAACAAAGCATAATATGTTTCTAGTTGTGTATTGGCTAATACCAAGGCCACTATTGCAGCAAACATCAATGTTATGCCGCCCGAGGCTTCTAGTTTCAAAAACCTAGTTATGAATGTCTCTTTTGAATTGTTCATCTAATACCTTTGAAATGTGTTCTAATCCAAGCTCTAATAGACAATTTGCGTCTTCACTACTTGTACGCGGTATTTTGTCTCGTTTTGTGCAAAAAAACTTCTCACCGCCTAACTTTTGAATAGCATAGCATATTTCATTTTCAAGTCAAGAAAACTGTGTCTCCCCTCGACTAACGGACATGTCCGTGATGCTGAAAGGCAGAGGGTTCAAGTCCCCGCGGCATCCTTTTTGACCCCCAAGTTACTCATCCATTGTGTTCAATATCATCTATTCTGGGCCGACCCTGAACAACCTTTGCCCTATCGAAGACGCGCGCGGTTGGGCCTTGTTCCAGGTTATGGGTTTCGTGATTGGCCTAGCACGCATAATCATAAGGATGATACGGTGGGCAAGCCCGCTCCAACCAAACTGACTCGTTCGAATGCCATTTCCACGCAGCCAATGCGCTGGCGCATGCCGCAACATAATGATCATCTGGCATTCTCTCTTTGGTTATGCCCTTCAACCCTTCCCACTGAAGCCATTCCAACAATTTCTGTCTGGCCGAGCTGTCTTTCTTCAAACCCAGAACCTGTTCTAGTTCAGCCCCTCTCAACGCCATTGCAGCGCCGGGGTGTACTTCCACGATCTTGATGGTTGATGTATTTTCAATTGACTCCAGCAACCTCGCGACGGCCATCCCTCTCACCGTGAGATAGACCATTCGAGTCATTGTCGGCGGCATAATCGAGCCCGGATGCATGCCAAACTCAATGGCCCGTTTTCTAAGTTTTTTGTCCGCCGGTCGATCACCACCGCCCAGATTATAGGATAACGGCGCGTCGATCCCCACAACCACATCTGAACTGGAAGATAGTTCTTTTGCCAACCGGAATATGGCCTCATCAGTCCCAGGAGAGATATATTCGTGCAAAAACAACGCTTTGCCTTGTTTTTGAAAAGATACCACGCTTGTATTTCCCGTATTGCTTGGGCCAGATAGATCAATGCCTATGACATTCATAATTCATGCGTTTAAACTACTATCGATGCTTGACGGACTCCAATTGTCGGGTGACTGTAACGTAGAATAACCCTTTCCAGCAACCAATCTCGAAGAAACGCGCTGCTCCCTCCTGTTTTCCGCCTTTTGATTCCGAGCAAATTTAGTGGCCGGGCTGCACCCATCGCATTCGCTATCTCTAACTCAACTCTGCCTACAAGCCATACTTGCTAACCAGCGCTTTGGCTTTTTTCCGGGTCTTTGGACTGATGCTATCGACTTGTGCTTTGATAAATGCGTCGATAGCATCTTTCTCTGGGACTTCTTCATAGATTTCTTCAAAGATTTCCAATATATCGAACTTCAACAAACCCTTCTGCTTTTCAGTATAGTCGCACCGATTGTCGATATCCAATAACAGGGCAGTGATTTTCTCCCTGAGGTCTTCTTTGTGACGATATATCTTCCGAAGGTTTTGAACGCAACAATTTCCCGTCATGAACTTCTCATCGTTTATCGCTCCAAAATAATCGTCTTCTATTTGGGAGAATCGATTCTCCTGGTCTGCCTTTGTAAGGTTGCCAATAATCGTCAGAGCGAAATTCCGATGATAGGAGTTTTCATGATCGATCAACCCTGCTATCGCATTCCAAAACTTGTAAAACAGTTCGGGCGCTTCTTTGCTGGCCTTTGATACGGCATAATAACAGTGGTAATAGACCATGATATCTGCGTTCGTAATCATTTGATCTACGATGTTTTCCCGTGCGTCTTCATCGTGGATGGCTAATTGGACGAACTCATCAACGTCAAAGTCTTTCTGGGCTATCTGTTCTATCATCTCTGTTGTATTCATTTTCCTTGATTGAGCAGTCGCCCGGCTGCGCGGGACAATTCCTTTCCTGGCTCGCAATCACTCTCGAAAAATCGTGCCGCCTTCTGCGCGTGCAAACACGGACAAGCGCGAGGGGTGGATGGCATTTTCTTTATGATTCCTGCAACCCTTTCCTTTGGTAGTTTCTCAACAAGATTATGCCCAATAATGGGAGCAGCGCGTTCAGAGCGAGGCCTACCACAAGGTGAAAATTCAAGAAGAAGCTGTTGAGGACACCCTGGCCGATGAGATATAGAATCGTCCACAATCCCACAGGGATATTTACGAATAAACTTACCAGCAGGCCGGGGTTATATAGTTGTCTGGCTCTTACCGCTAATAAGACATGCGATATTCCTGCGAAAAGTGAAAAATATGGGATCCACAACCCAAAACGATAGTCGATGGTAGCCAAAAGCCCAAAAGCGGGTAAGGCAATCCAGATCAGGATGATATTCACATAGAAAATGAAGTTTTGATCTAAGGGTTCATCTTCAGTTTCGAGTTTGAATATTTTCGTATTGAAATATTTTCCAAACCCACCTGGAAAAACATACTCTTCTGCCTGATGGAGCATGTACAAAGGAGTTTGTAAAAGGATAAGAAATACGACAAAATCATCCCTGCGCACAAAGACGAATAGAAAAACAAATAAGAAGATCGAGAGAATAAAACCAACGTTTGCCCACTCTTTCTTCAACCAGTTGAAATAGTCCAAAACGGTCATTCTATACTCCTCGCTCAACTCAAATGATGCCATTTCCCAGTGTATCACAAGATTTTCTCGATCATTCAAAGATTCATACTAATCTCTGCGCACCCCCCTGAACTGCGCGGTAAACTTGAAAGCTAACTTCCCACAGCAACCTTCCAGAGGACGATCTCCTTGTGAAGGCTGTCAAATAGGTAGAACGCGCCCATCGAGATTGTGGTTCTTTTGTGCTATAATGCGACCACACGTCTTGTGATTTAAGGAGCTGCACATGGCTAAGTCCAGCGTTGGTATTCGTGAATTAAAGACCAATCTCAGCAAATATCTGAGGCAAGTAAAAACAGGGCAGACCGTCGTGATTACCGAGCGCGGTGAACCGATCGGGCGTATTGTCCCCGAAGGTCGCTCGCTGGAAGAGCGGCTTCAGATTTTGGCGGCGACGGGTTTGTTGCAGCAAGTTGGGGGGAAACTGCCGGTCATTCAGGCTGTGGCAGTAAATCGTGGATCGGGTCAGGTCTCAGATTTAGTGGTTGAGGGGCGAGATGTCGATTATCTATCTTGATACCAGTGCACTGCTCAAACGCTATGTGCAAGAATCAGGTACGGAGGCGCTTAAAGAGGCATGGCCTGCATTTCAAGTGATTGGTAGTGCCGTGATTGTGCAAGTCGAAATGGCCTCAGCACTGGCGAAGGCCGGACGGCTGGGATGGCTGATATCGGAGGAAGCCCAACACGCCTGGGACGTTTTTCTAGAAGATTTACAGATGCTCACTTTAGTCGCCGTCAACGCCCAGGTTGTGCAGTTAGCCAGCGAGTTGGCCTGGGTTTATGAGCTGCGCGGATATGATGCCACCCACATGGCAGCGGCGCTGGTATGGCAGCGAGAGTTAGGCGAAACGGTCAGCTTAGGAACCTTTGACAGGCAGCTTTGGAACGCTGGCCAGCAAGCGGGGATGGGTCTCTGGCCTGAAAATCTGGATCAATTTTCTGGATGAGAGTGGTAAGAGAAGAATAACCGTCCAAACCCCCGCGGCAACTCACTCGATCTGCGCCCACGTTGGGGCGGGCTTCTCCGCCGGCGCTTTGCCGTAGAAAAGGTCGTCCAGCCACAAAGCGGCGCGGCGGAACGCGCCAGAGCGCCGAATCCCCCAGCGGACGAAGTTGTGCGCCCAATTGTCGGGGTGGGAGTAGGGACAAACCGCCATACAGCGCCCGCAGTCGGTGCCGACCGCGTTCCAGTAGCGGAAGCAGGTATCCGGGTCGATCTTCCAGCGCAGGGCGCCATCGTATTCCCGCCGCTCATCGAAGGGGATCGACCGGCTGGGGCAGTTCTCTGCGCACTTCTTGCAGATATTGCAGAAATCGATCAGGGCGCTGTCCGGCTCGCGCGCATCGGGGATCAGCGCCAGGGTCGTAGTGACCACCCCCAGGCGCACGCGCGGCCCCTGTTTGGGGGTCATCAACAGGCTCATGCGGCCGATCTCCCCCAACCCGGCGTCGCGCGCCACCAACGGCGCGATGACGCGGTAGTTGCCATCGATATGCGCCCGCGCCTCATACCCCAACAGCCGGATCGTCTCGGCCAACTGCACCGCCACCCGCGCCGCCTCGACGTACTGCTTGCCAGCCTCCATAGAGATGGGCCCTTTAGGGGCCGTGCCCACCATATCGAAGTCCATCTCCACCGTGAAGGCCAGCGCGTAGTGATGTTCCACCGGGATAGGTGCGCCATATTCGCCTGTGCCACGCCCGATGTGGGAGTAGAAGTGGTAAGGCTGCAAGGCCGTCACCCCGACATCTAAAGCCCCGTAAAAACGTGCCAGCCCTTTGAGAAACGCGGTCAGCTCCTGCGGAGATTTATCGACACGCTCCGGGGCAATCGACCCATCGACGGCCTCTCGCAGAGCGTGAGTCAGGAAGAAACTGCTATCTACGGAAGCAAACTGATAGCGGTTGGCAAACCTGGCATCCAGAGACAGCAGCCCGGGCAGCTTGCGGGTGCGCTCATCGGGCTGCTTGTGCTCAGGGTGCTGGGCATAGTAGGACTCATAGTTGGGGGTGCCCGGCGCTAAGCGGGCGCGGGCGAACATGATCTCCCGCTCATCGAAGCGCGTCTTGGGGAGGTCATCGCCGACTGCGACATTCCCCACGGGGAGAAAGAAAACCAGCCCCCCGGCCAACAGAGTGACCAACAGCAACCCGAGCACGCCAAGCTGCACCGGGGTTGGCAGGCCCGCAGCGACAAAGCAGACCAGCGCGCCCAGGGCGGCTAAGCCAAAGGAGACGTTCTTGGCCCGCCGCTCCCCTTCAGACAGGGAAACCAGGCCGAAAGCCCCAAAACCCAACAGACATACGCTCCCCAGCGAGATCAGTAGTGCGGTCGTCAGTGTGGACATCATAGATCATCCCTTGAACGGTTCCAATAACTGCTGGGATTATATCTCATGGCACATTTCTGCAACGCCGACCATATAAATAGTACCATCGGCAAATCACTTGAAAAGAACAGATTGGCAAATTGTTTCAGCCATCCTTACGGATTCCGAAATCTCCTGATTTCGGTGCGACATCCTGCTCGATCCCGACGTCAGGAGACGTCGGATTCCTAACTAAACAGGCCAGATTGGTTTTCCATACCGTTGTAAAAGCTACTTGATGAGAACAGCATATAAGGCCCTCCAGGAACGCCGCGGAAAGCAGCCCAAAACAGCCCGATAGCGGCCCTTCCGGCGTAAATATTGCCATTTCTCCTGATCTATACTAGACTCTTGCCGTCGAAAAATATGCTGGGAACACGATTCCGCCAGGAATCCTGTCCCAAAAAGGAACAGCTTATGGAATGGCTCGCCAACCCCGAAACCTGGATCGCACTGCTCACCCTGACCGCCCTGGAAATCGTCCTGGGCATCGATAACATTATCTTCATCTCCATTCTGGCTGGCAAACTGCCCGCCGAGCAGCAAAAACTGGGCCGCCAAATTGGCCTGATCATGGCCATGGTCATGCGCATCTTGCTGCTCTTCTCCCTGGCCTGGCTCACCAGGCTGACCAACCCCCTCTTCCAGGTTTTCGGGCACGAAGTATCGGGCCGCGACCTGATCTTGATCATCGGCGGCTTGTTCTTGCTCGCCAAGAGCACCATCGAAATCAACGAAAAACTGGAAGGCAAAGAAGGCGAAGCCTCGGCCAAAGTGAAGGCTTCTTTCACCTCCGTCATCTTCCAGATTATGCTGCTCGACATCGTCTTCTCGCTGGACTCGGTGATCACCGCGGTAGGCATGGCAAACCAGATCGCCGTGATGGTCACAGCGGTGGTTATCGCCGTGCTGATCATGCTCTACGCCTCTGGGCCTATCAGCAGCTATGTCAACGCCCGGCCCACGCTCAAGATCCTCGCCCTCAGCTTTCTGCTGCTCATCGGCGTCTCCCTGATGGCCGAAGGGCTGCACTTCCACATCCCCAAGGGCTACACCTACTTCGCCATGGGCTTCTCCTTCTTCGTAGAGATGCTCAACCAGCGCCTGCGAGACAGAAAAGAACTCCCGGTGAAGCTGCGCCAGGCCTACACCGAAGAAGAAACTGCATGAGCGAAGGCAAACACCCTCTCAAACAGGCCACCATCACCCTGGTCAACATCGCTGCGGTGGGACTGGTTTTCGTCGCAGCCCTTTTGGGGTGGGATTACCTGCAAACCGGGGGAATCGCCCCAGCCCCCGCGCAGACTCTCCCCCCCGAGGCCTCGCCAACCCCCGAGCCGGAGAGTCAGGCCGAGGTTCAGGTTGATCTCCCGGCCCTGGCCTCTGCTTCATCCCCCACCGCCTCGGGCATCACGCGCACCGCTTCCATGGATACCGAGATCCCCACCCGCCCGCGCGTCGATGTGATCACCCACACCGTCGAACAGGGCGACAGCATCTTCAGCATCGCCGACCTGTACAACCTGAAGCCCGAGACCATCCTGTGGGGCAATTTCGAGATTTTGGAAGACAACCCCCATTTGCTGAAAGCCGGGCAGCAGCTCAACATTTTGCCTACCAACGGCACTTACTACCAGTGGCATGATGGCGACAACCTGGGACAGGTAGCGGGTTTCTTCAAGGTAGACCCCCAGGTGATCATCGAATACCCCGGCAACCGCTTCGACCTGACCGACGAGAACCCGGAGGTCGAAGACGGCCAATGGCTGATCATCCCCGATGGCAAACGCGCCATCAAAGACTGGGGGCCGCCCGCCATCACCCGCAACAACCCCGCTTCAGCAGCTTATTACGGCGCTGGTCACTGCGGTGCGGTATACGAAGGCGCTATCGGCACCTACACCTTCGTCTGGCCCACCACCAGTCGCCAGATTTCCGGCTACGGCTACGACCCGTCTGTGCACCCGGCCATTGATATCGGCGGGTCGGAAGGCAACGCCATTTTCGCCATCGATAGCGGCGTGGTCGTTTACGCCGGGTGGAGCGATTACGGCTATGGCTATCTGATCGTCATCGACCACGGCACCGGCTGGCAATCGGCCTACGCCCACCTCAGCGCGGTCGGCGTTTCCTGTGGGCAGAGCGTCTTCCAGGGCACCATGATCGGCGCGCTGGGCAACACCGGCAACTCCTCTGGCGCACACCTGCACTTCGAAATGATCTATAATGGGGTCAAGGTCAATCCATTGAACTTCGTGCAGTAGATACACCTCGGGTTCTATGAACTGGTATAAAGACACACTTCAGATCGAGACGCGCGGCAAGGGCCTGTTCCCCTTCACCGATGCCGTTAATCACAGAATCCACCAGTGGGGCGTTCAGGAGGGCATGTGCTTCCTATACCTTCAGCACACCAGCGCCTCCATGGTGATCAGCGAGAGCTACGACCCCAGCGCCCGCATCGACCTGGAGGCCTTCATGGATCGTCTGGCGCCGGAGAAGCAGGCCTGGCACCGCCACACCCTGGAAGGCAGCGACGATTCCCCTTCGCACATGCGCGCCATGCTCACCGACACCAGCCTGAGCATCCCCATCGAGGACGGCCAATTGTGCCTGGGCACCTGGCAGGGCGTTTACCTCTTCGAGCATCGGGCGCGCGGCCATCGTCGGCGGGTGCTGCTGCGATGCCTGAGCGTGGAATAGATTATCGCACGGTCCAAAGGATGCACACAGGTTGAAGAACTTCACAGGTCTCGCCACACTCCTGCCCATCGTCATCCTCAGCGCCTGCCTCCCTGCCGCCCCCACAACCCACGCCCCGCTGCCGACCATCACGCCCACCGGCGAGCACCTTTCCACAACCGACTGGATCACCCCCTACTTCACCGATCCCGACAGCCCTGCCGCGGGGAGCTACCTGGGCGGCCCTGACGAGGCCCTGGCCGCCGCCATAGACGAGGCGCGTTTCAGCGTTGACGCGGCCATCTACCATCTCAACTTGTGGAGCATCCGTGACGCGCTGATTGCCGCCCACCAGCGCGGCGTCACGGTGAGAGTGGTCGCCGAGAGCGACAACCTGGACGAGATGGAAATCCAGGCCCTTATCGAAGCCGGAATCCCTGTGGTCAGCGACCGCCGCGAGAGCCTGATGCACAACAAATTCGTGGTCATCGACGGCCATGAAGTCTGGACTGGCTCGATGAACTTCACCGTCCAGGGCGCTTACAAGAACGACAACAACCTGCTCGAAGTGCGCTCCTCGCGGTTGGCGGAGAACTACACCGCCGAGTTCGAAGAGATGTTCTCCGGCGATTTCTTCGGGGACAGCATTGTCGAGAATACGCCGCACCCCTCCCTGGATATCCAGGGCACTCGCGTGGACACCACCTTCTCCCCCGACGACGGCACCGCCGCGAAGATCATCGCCCTCATCCAGGACGCCGAGGAGAGCATCTATTTCCTGGCCTTCTCCTTCACGTCCGATGACATCGCCGCCGCCCTGATCGAGAAAGCCGAACAAGGGTTGGCGGTAGCAGGCGTCTTCGAGACAGGCCAATACCACGCCAACCGCGGCACCGAGTTCGACAACCTGCGCGCGGCCGGGCTGGATGTGCGCCTGGACGGCAACCCGCGCAACATGCACCATAAGCTGTTCATCATCGATGAGCAGATCATCGTCACGGGCTCTTATAATTTCAGCCGCAGCGCCGAAGAGCGCAACGACGAGAACACCCTGATCATCTATCATGCTGATCTGGCTGCGCAGTACCTCTCGGAATTCCAGCGCGTATTCGCCAAAGCAGCTTCGGAATAGCCAGGCCGCCGATGTCATGCCCGCCCCTGGCAATAAAGGAGAAAACCATGTCCTTCTTCGATCCCAAAGAACGCCAGTCCAAAGAACTCGTCCCGGGCATCCATGCCCGCACCTTCTGGGGCGAGAACATGCTGCTGGCCGTCTTCGATCTCGACCCCCACACGCATTTGCCCCGGCACAGCCATCCCCATGAACAGCTAGGGACGGTTATCCAGGGTCAAATGGAGCTGACCATCGCTGACGAGAGCCGCTTGCTCCAGCCCGGCGATGTCTACATCATCCCCGGCGGCGTGGAGCACGAAGCGCTCACCTTCGATGAAGCCGTCAAAGTCATCGACGTCTTCAGCCCGGTGCGGGAAGAGTACAAATACTAGACCGGAGATCAGCGCGCGGGGCGGATTGAACACCGACCGATCCCCGCCAAAGAAGCCCTCATGCGCTTGCGGCGTCCTTCTCGAACAGCTCCCCATTTCGCCTTAGGGAAACTCGGCGAAATACTGCCCCTTTTCTGGATACTTCTCTTCGCCTTCCAGATGACCTTCCTCTGCGGGCAGAGGGGGTTCTTCGCCTTCGACCAGTCGATCATCTTCGATGGCAGCTACCGCATCGCCTCAGGCCAAATCCCTTTCAAGGATTTCCTGATCCCCTTTGGGCCGCTTGTCTTCTGGCTGCATGGGGTGGTTTTCAAGCTCTTCGGGGTCAGCTACGCCAGCTATATCTTCGGCGCGGCGGCCGTCAACCTGCTGGCGACCCTGGTCAGCTATCTGATCCTGCGCCTGCTCTTCCCCGGGCAGAAGCTCCCCGCCTATCTGGGGAGCTTCCTCACCGCCACCTGGTTCTACCCGCCCTTTGGTACTCCCTGGCCCGAACAAACCGCTTTCTTCTTTGCGCTAATCACCCTGTTGAGCGTCCTGGGGGGCTACCGGCTCAGGGGGCGCACCACCCGGGGGGCACGCCTCTGTTATCTATTGGCGGGGATGGCCGCTTTTGCGGCCATCCTCAGCAAGCAGAACGCCGGGGCTTTGATCGTCCCCGTGGTGGCGGTTCTCTTCCTGGTTGAGAACCGAAACGCCCTCCGCCGGGGCATCACCGACTTCCTGGTGTTTTCCCTGGGCTGGGGCCTCGGCCTGCTCGCCTTCGGCGCCTGGCTGGCAGCCAGATCAGACCCCGGCCTGTTTCGCAGGTATTTCATCGAGCTGCCTGCCGCCGAAGTCGCCGCCGAGCGCCTGCCGGCGGGCCTGGCCGGCTGGCTGCAAACGGTTTTCATAGGCTCAGGGCCTGCCGTCATCACCGGGCTATCGCTATTGGCCTGCGCGGTCGCCCTGGCGTCGCTCTACACCCAATTTGCCGGGAAAGCCCAGGGCATCGCTCGCCCCAAAACCCGGGTTTGGGCCGCGGTGCTGGCGCCCTCCTTGTTCATCTACCACAACCTCTTCCTGACCACTTCCAACAACCAGGTCGAGAATTCGCTGCCCTTCATCGGGCTGATCGCCGCCATCGGGTTGGGGCTGCTCCTGCCCTCGGCCCAAAACGCAGCCCCGAAGCCCCTGCCCCGCGTGGTGTTGGGGCTTTCAGTGGTGATTCTCTCCATAGGGTCGATCTGGTTGGGTGCCAATGTGGCCTACTCGCGCCAGGTGCACACCATCTTCAAACGATCCACTTTCCATTCTTCCCCCGCCACCGGCGAGCTGTCAGCCATCAAATGGGGCGACCCCACCCGCGTGGGCAATCTCATCCCCGCCGAAGACATCGACCAGCTCGTCGAATACCTGAGAGAGACGGGGGAGAACTTCTTCATCTTTCCCGATTTCACCGTCTTCTACGGCGTGCTGGGGGCGCCCTCTCCGCAGCCCCTGCTCTGGTTCCACAACGGGCTGACCTACCCCAACGAATATGATCCCGCCCTGGATCAGTGGATCGTGTCCGACCTGCAGAAAAACCAGGTCCGCATCGTCGTTCTCGAAGAAGAATCCTGGTTCCACACCGATGAAAGGCTGGAAGATTTTCCTCTGTTAGAATCTTTCATCACACAAACCTTTGTCAAACAAGAAAGCATTGGGAACTTCACCATCTATGTACGAGAAGATCACTGAGACCCTGCCGAAATTGGCTCGAAGCCGGTACAGTTTCATCGTTGTGGCGCTGTTTATCTGCCTGCTCGCCTACGGGCTGAACATCCCCTGGATGGGGTTTTATTGGGATGACTGGCCCTGGATTTGGTTTTCCCACGTCCTGGGGCCTGAGGGCATGCTCCAGATCGATGTGGAGCATCGTCCGATTTCGGGGGTGGTCCTGTGGGTGGGGGGACTCTTGTCCGGGGAGAACCCCCTGGGCTGGCAGATCTATAATTTCACCCTGCGCCTGCTGGGAGTCCTGACCCTGGGCTGGGCCCTGAAGAACATCTGGCCCAGGCAGCGGGCGCAGATCACCTGGGTGGCGCTGCTCTTCCTGGTCTATCCAGGCTTCGGCCAGCAGTTCGTCGCCGTTAACAACAGTCGCCACCTCTTCCCGTTGATCACCTTCTTCCTCTCCATCGGTTTGATGGCCGCGGCCTTTCATAATAAAGCGCGCTACTGGCGGTTCACCACCCTGGCGGTGATTCTCTCGCTGATCACCATGTTCACCACCGAATATTACTACGGCCTGGAGCTGATCCGCCCGCTGATCCTGTGGTTGCTGGTCCGCAGGGACGAAAAGCGCTTCTCACAGAGCCTTTTCCCGGCCGTCAAAGCCTGGCTGCCCTACCTGATCCCGTTAGCAGGGGTATTCATTTGGCGCTACGCCATTTCCAGGAGCGTCAACTATCAGATCACCCTCTTCAATGAATTGGGCGCCTCCCCAGAAAGGAGTTCATTGGAACTGCTCTGGGCTGCGGCCCAAGATGTGCTCGCCGCCGGCCTCGGGGCCTGGTTCCAGGCCTTCCGGCTGCCCGACCCGGCCCTTTTTGGCCTCCGGACCCGGGTATATTATCTGGGCATCGTGCTGGTAAGCGCCGTCAGCGTGCTGCTCTATGCCATCTTCCGCCACGAAGAACATGATCGGCCCAAACTTTGGGAGCGGGAAGCGCTCATTTTAGGCGCATCCGCCCTGATCCTCGGCCCGATCCCCTTCTGGGTGACCGGCCTCGACCCCAAACTCAGCTTCCCCGCCGACCGTCTCAACCTGCCCATGATCCTCGGGGCCAGCCTGCTCCTGACCGCCATCATCAACCTGATCTTCAAGCGCGACGCCGTCAAGCTGCTCCTGCTCTCCATCATCATCGGCTTTTCCGTGGGGAGTCACAACCAAAACGCCATCAACTACCGCCGGGATTGGAAGTATCAGATCGCCTTCTTCCAGCAGTTGACCACCCGCATCCCCCACCTGGAGAGCGATACTGCCATCCTGGTCAATGAACTGCCCAACAACCGCTCCACCGACAACTCCCTGGCCGCCCCCCTGAACTGGACCTACGCGCCAGATTACTCGACCGGGAATATGCCCCTGAACATGTACTACATCGAGCTGCGTTTTGGCCGGGAATCGACTTCCCTTGAGAACACCCCCCTTTCGGGCGTCTACCGCTTCTTCCCCTACCACAGTTCCCCCGACCAGGTCCTGGTGATCTATCACCGGCCCCCGGCCTGCCTGCGGGTCATGGATTCAGATCACCACCACTATTACCCCTTGCTGCCTTCCTATATTAAGGATGTGCTGCCCTACTCCGACCTCGACCGCATCGTCCCCGGGGCTGATCCGCCTGCCGTACTGCCCGCGGTGCTGGCCCGCTATCCCCAACCTCAGAACTGGTGCTATTACTTCGAGAAAGCTGACCTGGCCCGCCAGCGTGAAGATTGGGAGAGCGTTGCTGAACTCGGTGATGTCGCCTTCACCCTGGACGACTCCCCCAACCACGCCTCGGAGCGTGTACCCTTCATCGAGGGTTACGCCCACGTCGGGCGTTGGAGCAGGGCCGAGGAACTGACCTTCGAAGCCCTGGAGATCAACCAGTTCATGGGGCCGATGCTCTGCGAGGCCTGGGAGCGCATCGAGGCCGGCACCCCGCCCTCGACCCAACGCGACGGTATCCTTGAGAAGATCAACACTCAACTAGACTGTTCTCTTTATTGAATCCACCAGGAAATCGGGAATCTGCGCATGGCATTTCTGCATTCCTGGCTGTTTATTCCATGACCGATAAAAAACACACCATCGAAGACAAAGACGGCAAGAAGATCATCGTCGTTGTGCGTCGCGACAAACGCCTCAAGAAATCCTCTCGCTGGGGATGGGAGCCTGACGGGTGCATCCTGTTGCGTGTGCCCTACCGCACGCCCAAACGCGCCATCAGGGGTCTGCTCAATCAGATCGCCGCCCAACTCGAGAAACGCAACAAGCTGGCCGAGCGCCGCACCGACGCTGAACTCCAGCAGCGCGCCGAATTCATCAACAAGAAATACTTTGGGGGCAAGATCGAATGGAACGCCATCCGCTGGGTGGGCAACATGAACACCCAGTTGGGCAGCTGCACCAATGGCGGCAGCACCGACGGCCACATCCGCATCAGCGACAAGATCAAACGCTGGCCGGGATGGGTGGTGGACTACGTCATCGCCCACGAGATGGTCCACCGCTTGCACAGCGACCACAGCAAGGAGTTCTGGAGCACACTGACCGAGGGCTATCCCCTCACCGAGCGGGCGCGCGGCTTCATCAAGGGCCTCGGGTTTGCAGAGGGGAGACAGTACGAGGATGATTAGCAACCTCATAACACATGGTACGATGAAACCAGTATTTTTCTGAGGCTGCGATTGGAAACCGTGACCCGAGAAGAAATCACCCTCCCACCCTCAAATCCACGTAATCGACGACCCCGTCATGCCTTCATCGCCTATGCGCATTATCCACAGCCAGGCCCCCATCCGCATCTGTGACAACGGCGGCTGGACAGACACCTGGTTCGCCGAGTACGGCCGCATTTTCAACATTGCCGTCGCGCCCCGCGCCCAGGTGCAGATCGTGGTATACCCCCGGGCAGCCCGTGAGCAGCAAGTCACCCTCCACGCCGAGGATTTTGGCGATCACTACGCCTTCACCCCACATGAGAACCCCGAATGGCTGAAACATCCCTTGTTGGAAGCAGCCATCAAGCGCATGGGAGTCCCAGAAGACCTCGCCATCGAGGTGACTCTCCATTCCGAGGCCCCGGCGGGCGGCGCTACCGGCACCTCTGCGGCGGTGACCGTGGCCCTAATCGGTGCGCTGGATGCCCTCACCACGGGGCGTATGTCATCTCACGAGGTCGCCATCACCGCCCAGGCAGTCGAAACCCAAGACCTGGGATGGCAGTGCGGCATCCAGGATCAACTCTGCGCCGCCTATGGTGGCATCAACGATATCGAGATGATCGCCTATCCCCATGCCCATGTTTCACAGATCAAATTACCCCAAGAGACCTTGTGGGAAATGGAAGCGCGTCTGGCCTTGATCTACCTGGGCAAAGCCCATCGTTCGTCTTCTGTGCACGAGAAAGTCATCGCCGAGTTGGAAGCCGCCGGGCCCGACTGCACCCAGCTCAACGACCTGCGCCAGACCGCGCCCAAATCCCGAGAGGCACTGGTTGCCGGGGATTTCAGGGCTTTAGGCCAAGCCATGATCGAGAACACCGAGGCCCAAAAACGTCTGCATCCCCATTTAGCCAGCGCCGATGCTGAAAGGGTCATCGCCACCGCCCGGGAGCGCGGCGCGCTGGGCTGGAAAGTCAACGGGGCGGGCGGCGAGGGCGGCTCGCTCACCCTGCTCTGCGGCCCTGACCGGGCTGCCAAGCGTCAAATGCTGCGTGAGATCGAGCGGGAAGATGACGCGTTTCAGGTCATCCCCATCCAATTAGACGATCACGGCCTGAGAGTTTGGGAAGGTTGCTGAACGAACGATTCGTCGCCTAGCGGGGCCACGATGCTGTCGATCAGGACATCGCGCTCGAAAGCCACCAAGAGAGTAGAAATTGTCATATAATCCTTGTGGCAAAGGTTCATCGAGAATATTTTATCCGTAAGCACCAAAGGAGTGAGTGATGAACACCACGGTTAAGTATCTATTGCAAAAAAAGGGGCATGATATCTGGAGCACCGGCCCTGATGCAACCGTTTACCAAGCCCTGCAGCTCATGGCCGAAAAGGATGTCGGCGCGCTGCTGGTCTTCGACGGGGAACAACTCGTGGGCATATTTTCCGAGCGAGATTACGCCCGCAAAGTCATTTTGCAAGGCAAAAGCGCCCGCGAAACCCTGGTCCGCGAGATCATGACCGGGCAGGTCGTCTATATCCAGGCTTCCCAGACGGTTGGGGCATGTATGGCCCTGATGACCGATAAGCGCATCCGCCATCTCCCGGTGGTCGAGGCCGATGATGTGGTTGGCGTGATCTCCATTGGAGATGTCGTCAAGGAGATCATCTCCGAGCAAGAATTTGTTATCGAACAGTTGGAGAACTATATCTCTGGGAACAGATAATTCCGCCAAAATCTCACATCTGATGAGCGACGGCCCTCGGGGGGCGCAGCGCGCCTGCCCGACAAGCGCGGGCAGGCCTGGGCCACCAACACTCGTTTCACCATCAGAGACATTTTATCTCTAAAACCCGTTCTTTTTCAGTCGAGGACGGCCACCCCAATTCAGATTCTCATCGGTTGGAACTTTCGATAGGTCAGCGAACGCCACAACCATTCCGCTGGCCCAAAACGGAAGTATCGCATCCACACTGTGCTCACCAACATCTGCAACCCGTAGATCACCAGGGCAAGCAGCCATGCCATTGCCGGGCCGACAGAGCCGTACAGTTTCAACCCATAACTGTAAAAAATGAGCGTCAGAACGATGGACTGGGTAAGATAAACCGTCAATGCCGTTTTCCCGATGGGCGCAAATACGCCCAACCAGCTTGTTCTCCTGCTGAGCAAGACCACCCCCGAAACGTACCCCAGCGTCAGCGGCGGCGCACCGGCTTGCACCAAAATCATTCCGATGTCAAACAGCCCGGCGTTAGCGATATCCACGGTCCCCAAATAGACCAATGCGCCGCCCGCGATGCTGACGACCAACCCGATGGGAAGCCCCCACCGCAAGATATTTCTCCACAGAGGCAGTTTGTCATCGATTTCGTCAAACCAGCCCAGTTTTCCAACCGCCAGGCCAAACAAAAAGATTCCCAGGACATCCGTCCCCAGGGATAGCACATAGAACGGCGCCAAAAGGATCAGCCAGGCGCTGTCGAAATCAAGCGTGCTCTCGAAACGGTAGGCGGTTATTTCTCGATACGAGGCATTCCTGAAAAAATCGATGTTCTCCTGGCGTTCGGTTTTGTAGTTCTGGTATTCGGCCGCCCTTGATTCCTCGGTGTCAACCCCCAAATCAGCCACCTGAATGCCGATGTTGATCACGATCAGGATGATCGACAAGACGATCAATATCTTGGGGGATAATTTCCTGAGCAGCACCAGAAAGAGCCCCAACAGGGCATACGTCGCCAGAATATCGCCATCCCAGATCAAGATCGCGTGTAACAGACCAAAGACCAATAGCCAGAACAACCGCCGTAAGTACAGAGCAACAAATGGGACGCCTTTGTCTTCTGCCCGGATCATCTGAATGCTCATCCCCAGCCCGAATAAAAACGAGAACAGGGTGTAAAACTTGTTCAAGAAGAATATATCGGTTAAGATTTGTGTAAAGCGGTCGATGGTGGTGCCTGACACGTCTGTGACGTACCACGAACTGGAGACCTCATGGACGTTGACCAGCAGGATGCCCAGCAACGCCATGCCCCGCAGGATGTCGATGACCTGAATTCGATCTTTCTTGGCGATTGGAGAGATATTCATCATTTTCACCTCGCCTCACTGACCTATCGTTTTTAGGCTGAATCTTGCTAAAATTATAATCTGCAATGCACCAGAACCCGCTATTAGAAAAGAAAATTGCTGTGCTTATTGATAAGGAATACGAAAATGAACAAAATTTTGATCTGGTTTCTCGCATGTATGCTGGTTGGATTACTGGCAGCCTGTGACGTGAGAGCTTCAGCAGCAGCTCAGAACAACCCAACGCCTGAGCCCGATCAGGGCGAGGGGCCTGCCGCCGGGGAGATAGCCTCGGATCAAGACCCCAACCCTGGGATAAGAGTCCCCGCCGAATGGGAGCCCCACGCCGCCACATGGATGCAGTGGCCCAGCCGTTGGGAAGCGCAAATGCGCCCCGCCTTCGCCGATGTCATCAACGTCATTCAGGCCTACGAGCCGGTTCACCTTTTGACCGGCAGCGAGGCCGAGAAGGCCGAAGCCCAGCAGTTCCTCTCCGAACGTGGGGTGCCCGAGACCAATATCACCTGGCATGTCGTCCCGGTAGATAACGCCTGGATGCGCGACAATGGCCCGATCTACGTCACCGACGGCACCGATATCTGGATTCAGGACTGGAAATTCGACGCCTGGGGGGGCAACTTTGGCGGCGATGTCCCCTACGATAACGATAACCTTATCCCCGGCTATGTCGGTGAATACCTGGGCATGGCCGTCGAGGATCGTCAGGATTACGTGTTGGAGAAAGGCAATCTGGAGTTCAACGGTGCGGGCATTTTGGTGCTCGGTTGGGACTGCCAGGATGACCGCAACCCCGGAATGACCCAGGCCCAGCACGAAACCATCCTCAAGCAGGCCTTTGGCGTCACCCAAATCATTTGGGCCCACGGGCATTGGCCTGGCGAAGGCACCACCGGCCACATCGACGGCACTGCCCGGTTCGTTGACGCCAACACCATCGCCATTGCCGACTTCGAAGCGCCCATCGACTTCGACGGCCTTGCCGCAGCCGCCAAGGATGCCGGTTTGGAAGTAGTCCGCTACCCCGGCGACCTGAACTGGCTCGTGGGCAATGGCTTTGTCGTGGCGATGAGCGAAGGCGAAGCCTACGACGACTTCTCGAAGGCCCAGTTGGAATCCCTCTTCCCCGGTCGCGATATCCACCTGGTCGATGTCAGCACCGTCGCCGATGCCGGCGGCGGCATTCACTGCATCACCAACGATCAGCCGGCTTTGGAAAACTGATTTCGCCGCCTGACCCAATCGTAGGCATACGAAAGGAGCCGATCCTTGTCAACCAACGCCCAAACACGCTGCCCCTGGCCCAGCGATGACCAACTGATGATCGAATACCACGACGAAGAATGGGGCCTGCCCATCTATGATGACCGGCTGCTGTTCGCCAAGCTGATCTTAGATGGCGCCCAGGCTGGCCTCAGTTGGAGCACCATCCTGCGCAAGCGCGCCAACTACTGGCAGGCTTTCGATAATTTCGACCCGGAAGTGATTGCCCGCTACGACGAGAAGAAATTCGCCGAGCTGATGGACAACCCGGGCATCGTCCGCAACCGCCTGAAGATCAACGCCACTATCAAGAACGCCCAGGCCTATCTCGAACTCCGGGATGAGCTTGGCTCGTTCAGCGATTATCTCTGGGGCTTTGTCGGTGGTGCCCCCATCGTGAACAAGTGGACCTCCATCGATCAGCTCCCCGCCCAGACCCCCGAATCGCAGGCCATGAGCAAAGCGCTCAAGAAGCGCGGCTTCGGCTTCGTCGGCCCGACCATCTGCTATGCCTTCATGCAGGCCGTCGGTATGGTCAACGATCATCTTGTGGACTGCTTCCGCTATCACGAAGTCCAAAAACAGTAATCTAACCACCCGATAACGCCATACTGGCTGATGTAGAGAGAACATGTCTCCCAAGCGACGCACCGAAACCTCGCCCTTTGGCTCTCAAGGCAGGAGCGGCCACGACGCCAGCTATTTCTACGCCAGCCGCATGTATCAGCAGCAGCCCGCGGAAGACACCGCCGCCCCTTACGTCGAGAATCCCATCCCCGGTGACGTTTTAGACCAGATTTTATCGGCCAGCAGCGAGCAGATGCACCATCTGCCGGACTCTTGTGCCCACCTGGTGGTCACCTCACCCCCGTACAATGCCCGCAAAGAGTATGATGACGACCTGTCATTAGGGGAATATCTGACGCAGTTGGAAGCTGTTTTCCGCGAAACACACCGGGTTCTTGTCCCCGGGGGGCGCGCCTGCATCAACATCGCCAACCTGGGGCGCAAACCTTACATCCCCCTGAACGCCTTCCTCGCCCAGATGATGATCGGGATCGGCTTCCTGATGCGCGGCGAGATCATCTGGGATAAAGGCTCCAGCGTCGGCTCATCCACCGCCTGGGGCAGTTGGATGTCGGCCAGCAACCCCACCCTGCGGGATGTGCACGAATACATCCTGGTCTTTTCCAAAGCGCGCTTCAAACGCCAGAGCGGCGAGCGCCAACCCACCATAGAGCGAGACGATTTCCTGACCTTCACCCGCAGCGTCTGGGGGTTCCCCACCGAATCCGCCAAACGCGTCGGTCACCCGGCCCCCTTCCCCGTTGAGCTGCCGCGCCGGTTGATCGAACTCTACACCTTCCAGGGGGATGTCGTCCTCGACCCCTTCATGGGCAGCGGCAGCACCGCCATCGCCGCCCTGGAGACCAGCCGCCATTTTGTCGGCTACGAAATCGACCCGGCCTACGTGGAGATCGCTCAGGCGCGCATCCAAGATTTTCGCCGCAGCCAGCCATGACAGAGCGCCACAAGACCGATTACGCAGCCAACCCCTCGCCCCTGGCCGGGCCGCCTGTGGCGTGCGTGAGATGGGCGTTTTTCCAAGGACAATCCCCCCCAGAATTGGGGGGCTAGGGGGGGGCGCCCGCGTTCATCTCTTCGCGCTCCCAGCGCACTCCGCGGTAAACCCGCCCGCCGCTTGTAAAATGATCAATTCCTATTCTAGAATGTGGTTTGAGCTATTTTTGGAAACGAGATCGTACACAGATCAAGAGGCGGCGTTTATAGAAAGAAACCTGCCTAACCCCCCATACAAAAAAGTCTTAGATCTTTGTTGCGGGGAAGGACGGCACACGAATTATCTCTCACAAAAGGGATACGAAATGGTAGGGGTAGATATTGACGAGGAAGCTTTGGCGATTGCAGCGAGGAATAGCTCGGTATCGACGAAATATATAAACAAGGATATGCGAGCGCTGAAAGAAATAGCGGGACAATTCGATGGAATCATTTCATTGTGGCAAAGCTTTGGCTACTTTGATGAAAACACCAATCAAGAGATTATCCGGCAAATCAGCAATAAGCTCTCTGAGAGAGGACGATTCATCCTTGATGTCTATAATCGCGATTATTGGATGGTAAATCAAGGTGAGCGGCAGTTTGAAAAGAAAACCATAGCTATTCGTTCTGAGAACAGAATGATAGGAAAGCGCCTGCGATCTTCTTTGACGTATGGAAATGGATTAGGCTCTGATGTATTTGAATGGCGGCTCTACACCCAGGAAGAATTGAGCGCGCTGGGAGAAAGATTTAACCTTCGATTATTGCTTGCTTGCACGGAATATAATGAGAAAACGCCAATCTCAGCGGGGAAGCCAATGATGCAAATGGTCTTCGAAAAGAGCAGTGCGCCCTCATAAAATGGCATAGGCCACCCACCGAATAAAGCGAAAAGAGGGGAACCGGAAACCCTGCATTCAAGGGACGGCGGGGCATTCACCTGTGATGCCCGGTTCAAGGATTATTCTCATAACCCGAAGGGCCCAGGTTCGAGTCCTGGCCCGCTACTAACGGAAAATTCCCCTTCATTTAGGGGAATTTTTGGGCTGTTTTTTTAGGCATTGGGGAATAAAAAAATCCAAATTACTGCAATTATTATCCTTTTGTTTTGTTAAAGATCCTCATCCGCACTTAAGGTTTCAATAAAATAGCTTATCCAAAATATATATATTCAATATTAAATACACCGTTCCGATGCGGGGTATTCTGCGCCTTACGTTAGCTGCCATGTTACTCTCTTTTCGAAATACTTGGAACAAACTCATCCAAATCTTTAACTCTTTGTTCAGTTCGATTTATTTATCCTCAGGGTCAAACCAAGCTTTCGCACCAAAATCATACACGTGTCTTCCATCGCGAAAGGCATCATGCTTAAATATTTCTTCAGACGTAATCGCTGCTTTTATGTCGGCATAATCTTGCTTGCTGAGCGCAATAAAAAGTCGATAAGATTTCCCCCATTCTTCATATTTTGTTTCTTCTGTATCAATTTCCCACCTCTGGTGCAACCATAGAGTTTTACATTTATCACAGCGATGTACCCGATCATATTGATAAAACGCAATCCGCTTGATCGCATTGCGACACTCTTTGTATTCAACTAGAGTTTCTATCCCCTCCTTTCTGGCAAGGTTCCTTTGCCAGTGTTGTGGTGGTTGACATTGAGCACAACCTGGACGATCCTGGTCAAACATAATCTTCCTCCTAGCCAATCCCTTATTATTCTCCCGAATTTTCACGTCGCACCAATTTTACTCTCAATATCATCAAATTATGAGCTAATAGAAAAAAGACCCCACATTCTGAACAGACCCCAGAAAAATAGACACGAAAAGAAAGCACCCCCTGTGAGAGAATAAAGAAACAGGAGGTGCTTTCTCTATGGCTGGCAAAAAAGGGAT
>JANQED010000057.1 GCA_028278545.1 Anaerolineales bacterium | reverse complement strand
TCCATCATCCTGTGGGGGCCGCCGGGCACTGGCAAGACCACCTTAGCGATGGTCATCGCCAACCAGACCAAATCCCACTTCGAAACCCTCTCCGCGGTGTTGGATGGCAAACCCCGCTTGCGCCGGGTGGTGGACGAGGCCACCGAGCGCAGGCGTCTCTACCAGAAGAAGACCATCCTCTTCGTTGACGAAGTCCACCGCTGGAACAAAGCCCAACAGGACGCACTGCTGCCCCATGTCGAGAACGGCACCGTCACGCTGATCGGCGCCACCACTGAGAACCCTTACTTTGAAGTCATCGGCGCGTTGGTCTCACGCTCGCGCGTCTTCCAGTTGCACGCCCTGGCAGAACACCATATTCGCGCCCTGTTGCAGCGCGCCTTGCAGGACACAGCGCACGGCTATGGGGAGAGGGTCATCAACATCGATGAGGACGCCCTTCAGCACCTCATTCGCGTCGCCGGTGGGGACGCCCGCAACGCCCTCAATGCCCTGGAACTCGCCGTGGAGTCCACCCTCCCCGACGGGGATGACGTCATCCACATCACCCTGGAAGTCGCCCAGGACTCGATTCAGCGTCGGGCGGTGCTTTACGATAAGGACGGCGACGCCCACTACGACACCATCTCAGCGTTCATCAAGTCGGTGCGCGGCTCCGACCCCGACGCGGCCCTGTATTGGCTGGCGAAGATGCTCTATGCCGGGGAAGACCCGCGCTTCATCGTGCGCCGGTTGCTGATCCTGGCCGGAGAAGACATCGGCCTGGCCGACCCACTGGGGCTGGTAGTCGCCAATGCCGCCGCACAGGCCTTCGAGTTCGTCGGTATGCCTGAAGGTATCTTCCCCATCGTAGAAGCTACCCTCTACCTGGCAACCGCCCCAAAATCCAACTCCGCCACGCACTATTTCAAGGCCTTTCAATTGATAGAGCGCCAGGGCGTTGGCGAAGTGCCCTTGCATCTCAGGGACGCCCATCGAGACGCGGTCGCTCTGGGCCACGGCCAGGGCTATCAATATGCCCACGAGGGAGCAGATCATTTCCTCCCCCAACAGTATCTGCCCAACGAACTGCTCGGCACCTATTTCTACAACCCCACTGACCAGGGTTATGAAAACCAGGTAATCGAGCGGCTGGAGCGCTGGAGAGAAGCACAGCGTAAAGCCTTGGGGATCGAAAAAGCGGAGGTCATTCCCGACCTGGCCGAAGACACCATCACTGACATCAAACGCAAACACAAACCGGGTAGATAGATACGCGATGCCTACCATCTTACTCATCCGTCACGGAGAAAATGATTTCGTCGCCAAGGGCCGGCTGGCTGGACGGCTGCCAGGGGTGCATTTAAATGAAAATGGCAGAAAACAGGCCCAATCCCTGGCAGAAGCGTTGGAGAACGCACCCATCAAAGCCATCTACGCCAGCCCACTGGAACGGACGATGGAAACCGCCCAACCGATAGCCGCAGCCTTGGGGATGAAAGTCATCCCAGAGCCTGGGCTGCTGGAGGTCGACTTCGGCGACTGGCAGGACAAGACCCTCAAGCAGCTGCGCCGCCGCAAACTGTGGAGAATCGTGCAAAACAGCCCTTCGCTGACGCGCTTTCCCCAGGGAGAGACTTTCGCTGACGCACAGCTTCGGATTGTGGGCGCCATCGAAAAACTGAGCAAGCAGCACAAACCCAAGGATTTAATCGTATGCGTTTCTCACAGCGATATCATCAAATTGGCCTTGGCCTACTATCTGGGCATGCACATCGATCTGTTTCAACGGCTGAGCATCGCCCCCGCCTCGATTTCAACTTTGCTCATCGGGGAAGGCTGGGCGCGGGTGATCAATTACAACCACAGCGTCAAATTTGGTCTCCCAAAGAGACGGTCAAGACCCAAGAAGAAACCTAAGAAATGACTCTGGTATACTAACTCAGCGGTAGCTATTTTCATAAACCCGGAACCGAACATGCCACAAGAAGAAATCAACCTACAGCCAGTAGACCACATCACCACCGATGCCATTGGGCCAGCCGGCCAACGCGTTTTTTATATCCAGGCTCAAAGAGGACACCAAACTGTCACCCTGATCGCCGAGAAATTCCAGGTGCAGTCCCTGGCGATTGGTATCGAACGCTTCTTAGAAGAGATCGCTGAAAAATACCCCGACCTGCCCTCCATATCCCCAGATTTCCACGAGGAGGCAATGCGCATCCACCCTCCGGTAGACCCCTTCTTCCGAATAGCCAATATTGGATTGGGTTTCAACATCGATGAAGATTTGATCGTCTTGGTCATCCACGAGCTGGTCCCCGAACTCGAAGAGTTTGAGGACGAAGAGACTGAGGCCGACGATGAGCCCCAGGTAGAGCCCAGCGTGGCCCGCTTCTGGTGCACCCGCTCCCAACTAATGGCTTTAGGTCGCTGGGGCATGGAGGTCGTTTCTCGAGGCCGCCCGCTCTGCCCTCAATGCGGAGAACCGATGGACCCTGAGGGACATTTCTGCGTCAAGAAGAACGGCGGACATTCACGTAATTAGAAAATCATTCGTTAATCCCAAAAATCTTTGACTGAAGAACTTCACAATCTCCCCACAGAAAAAGTCCTCGCGGCTCTCCAGCGCGGGGACTTGTCCCTTGAAGGGGAATTCATCCACGGCTATAACTATACCTTCCTGGCGCAAGTCAAACACCAGGATATCTCTTTCCGGGCGGTATACAAACCTCAACAGGGCGAACAGCCCCTGTGGGATTTCCCCGAAGACACCCTGGCCCACCGAGAAGCGGCTGCCTTCCTGGTCAGTGAGGCCTTGGGCTGGCAGTTGGTGCCCCCAACCGTCTTCCGCGACGATGGCCCCTATGGCCCCGGCTCGCTGCAGTTCTTCATCGCCCACAACCCGGATTACCACTACTTCAACCTCAGCGACGAAGATTTCCAACGCCTGCCGCCCGTCGTGCTCTTCGACCTGCTGATCAATAACGCCGACCGCAAAGGCAGCCACCTGATCTTCGGCCCGGAGAAGGAACTTTGGCTGATCGATCATGGGCTGAGTTTCAACACAGAGGAAAAACTGCGCACCGTGATCTGGGACTTCGCCGGTCAGCCGATCCCCGAGGCTCTGTGTGATGACCTTAGAAAATTCAAGGCGGCCCTGGATCCCACGTCTGAGTTGGCTGCCGCGTTGGGGGAGCACCTTACCCCCCGTGAGATCGCTGCCCTCAACGCCCGCGCCGAGGCGCTGCTGAAGATGGATACCTTTCCCTACCCTCCGCAAGACCGCAGGGCGTATCCCTTCCCTCCGCTATAATCCCCCCAGCAGTTACGCGGTTGCCCCTTTCCTCTCAAACATGGAGTTTTGGGGGCTTCACCCAAAAAAACACCCCTCCCCGAGCCTGAACAGACCCCAGAAAAATAGACACGAAAAGAAAGCACCCCCTGTGAGAGAATAAAGAAACAGGAGGTGCTTTCTCTATGGCTGGCAAAAAAGGGAT
>JANQED010000052.1 GCA_028278545.1 Anaerolineales bacterium | reverse complement strand
GGAGCGTATTCAATTTCGATTAGGTCGGCGACGAATTGTAAGGTTCCCCTGAACAAGCCAAGAATAAAAACGACCACCGCGCCAAAAAGCCACACCAGGGAATATTCTTCACGCACCTGGCCGCGGCGAATGAGTTCCAGAACGACGAGAAATACGAGTAGACTCGAGAGGAGGATTAAAACCTGTAACGGAATTTGCATTTTCGCCTAGACCTTACAACTTGGGTGGCTTTCTTAGCGACGCGAGGAAAGTCGCCAGAGTCACTTTGAAAGCATAATAAATAGCGCGCAGATAGGTGATCGAAGACATCCCCGTCGCCCTGGGGATCATCTTGGCCGGAACCTCTTTAACATTGAGCTTGGCTTTGTGCAACAAAATACGGGCCTCGACTTCCGGATAATCTTGCGGATAATTCTCCGCCAGAATCTTGCAAGCCCGCCGGTTGAGCGCCTGCATACCGGAGGTGGTATCGTAAGCTGGCTTTCTCGTAATCCAGGTCACGATCTTTCCGAACCAGTAGATTCCCAATCCCCTGCTTAGGGGCGGGGAATAGGTCTGCTGTCCGGGCAGAAAGCGGGAGCCGATGGCGACATCCGTACCCCCCATGCGCACTTCCTGAATCAGTTTATCGATCTCCTCGACCAAGTGTTGCCCATCACCATCAAGGCGGATCACGTAGGAATAACCCATCTCGACAGCGTACTTTAAGCCGGCCTGCACCGCACCGCCAATACCGAGGTTGTGGGGCAGGCGCAAGACGAGCGCACCTGCTTCAGTCGCAACCTGCATAGTGCGATCCGTGGAACCATCATCTATGACGAGAATATCGGGAATGCCAGCCTGACGGACCTGGTCTACAACCAGATTGATGCTTTTTTCCTCGTTGTACGCGGGTACAACCGCAAGCACATCAGTGAGTTTATTCGGCCAAGTAAGAACGGTCATTTCATCCCATCATTGCAAATGGAGCAAAGTTGATCCAGAGATTGCCAACAGCTAGGCTCCTTCACCTGGATAAACGAGCTTATAACGAGGTTTAAAGTCCATCCCCGTGCGGTCAAAGAACACGGATTTTGTGTTGGTGAATTCAGCCAGCGTCTGGGCGGCCGCCTCGCGCCCAAATCCCGACTGCTTCCAACCGCCAAAGGGCAAGCCCGGCGCACGGATCAGGTGATCATTGATCCACACATAACCGGCCTCAACGGCCTCCGCCATGTTGAGCGCGGTATACACGTTGTTGGTCCACACAGAGCCGGTCAGGCCGTAGGGTGTGTCGTTCGCCATCTGGATCGCTTCGGCCTGCGTCTCGAATTTCTGAATGACCGGCACAGGGCCAAAGATCTCGTTGCGCACAATGCTCATCTCACGCGTCGCGTGTGTAAAGATTGTGGGTTGCACCCAGAAGCCTTTTTCGTATTTATCTCCGCGCAAGAGTTCTCCGCCCGTAGCAATCGTGGCGCCCTCTTCCTTACCGGCGGTGATATAGCTCTCCACGTTCTCGCGGATGCGCTGGCTGACCATGGGGC
>JANQED010000022.1 GCA_028278545.1 Anaerolineales bacterium | reverse complement strand
ATCGGCGGCTTGGGGGGTGCTGTGGCCGAGTTTCTGAGTGAAACTCAGCCGACGCCTCTGAAGCGGGTCGGTGTGAAGGACAAATTCGGGGATGCTGGTGCCTTTGACTGGCTGCTTGAAGCATATGAAATGGATGTTCCTCACATTGTGAAGGCAGTGAAGGAAGTAATTGGGCAACGGGAGCGTTACATAAGGGGGTGACATCTCAGGTGCCAAGGACCTCGGAGGACCGAGATATGCTGGAATTGTCTGTGTGTATTGAGCTGATCTTTTCGGAACGTGACTTCCTGGAGCGTTTGAACGGCGTGGCAGATGCAGGCTGTCCGGCCTTTGAATTCTGGGGATGGCAAGACAAACCGTTGGATGACCTTGTAGCTAGGATGGACAGTTACGGCCTGGTATTAGCCAACATGAACCTGGATCCACTCGTGAGTCTTGTGGAACAGGGTGACGTGGATTCCTTTGTCGTGGGAGTTCGTGAATCATGTGGTGTGGCCAAGCGACTCAACTGCCAGCGCCTGGCGACACCGGTTGAGAACGTGAACTGGGGACCAGGCCAGCCGTGGTACGCTTATCTCGCTGACAAGGAAACCAGAGACCTTTGGAAAAGGGGCCGTGAGAGGGTCGTCGAGGGGCTAAAGAGAGCGGCAACAATCGCCGAGGATGAGGGCATTGTCCTGCTCGTGGAGCCCTTGAACACAGTGGTCGATCATCATGGCTATTTTATCTCATCTTCCCAGCAAGCTGTCGACATCCTCCGGGAGGTAGATAGTCTGAACGTCAAGATGCTGTTTGATGCCTATCACCAACAGATCACCGAGGGCAACCTGATCGCCAATCTGACCGAAAACATTGACCTGGTGGGACACATTCATATCGCGGACGTGCCAGGCAGACATGAGCCCGGAACCGGGGAGATCAACTTTTTCAACCTGTTGACCGCGGCAAAGCAAGCTGGCTATGATGGCTACGTTGGCCTTGAATACGTGCCAAGAGCTGGTCCCATGGATTCCCTGGTGGTCGTACAAGAGTTGCTGGACGCAGTGAACCGCGAGGCCGACTGAAAGACCTCTTCAAGTCACTGAGCAAAGAGGAAAGGATCAGCTCATGATGCAGCAACCCTGGCAAACGGATGACTGGTTTGTAAGCCCATGGAACTATCTAGAAGATGTTACCCGGAAGATTTCCTTCACTGATAAGATTGAAGTGCACGACATTACGCTTCGCGACGGTGAGCAGCAGGCTGGCGTGGTGTTTGATAAGGAGGACAAGATCCGGATCGCCGCCATGCTGGCTGAAGCCGGCGTTCATAGAATAGAAGCTGGGATGCCGGCCGTTTCACCCTCCGATGAGGAGGCGATTCGCGAGATCGTAAAGTTGGGCCTTGGCGTCAAGATCTTTGCCTTTTCCCGCTGCATGATAGACGACATCAAGCGTGCTGCAGATTGTGGCGTAGATGGCGTGGTGGTGGAAATCCCGTCCAGTGAGCACATCATCAAGTATGCCTATGAATGGCCATTGCAGAAGGCCATCGATCTGTCCATCGAGGCGACTTGCTGCGCTCGAGATCTCGGTCTCTATACTGTCTTTTTTCCCATAGATGCCACTCGTGCTGACATGACGCAATACCTGAACCTGGTCGAGCAGGTGGCTGCTGAAGGGCACATGGATGCGCTGGCGCTGGTCGATACATTTGGCACGCTTACACCCCACGCAGTCCCCTTGTTTGTTGAGGAGACCCGGCGGCGGATAGAAAAGCCCCTTGAGGCTCA
>JANQED010000006.1 GCA_028278545.1 Anaerolineales bacterium | reverse complement strand
AACGGATATTGCTGCCATGCAATTGACCTCGGGGACAACAGGGTTTCCACGAGTATGTGTATGGAAGCAGAAAAGCGTGCTGGCCGCCTTAGACGGCATGAAAACGGCCATGAAGTTGGGCGTCGATGACGTCTGCCTCAACTGGACTCCCCTCTATCATGACATGGGTCTGGTTAATAACTTCCTGCTTTGCCTCACCAACGGTATTCCTATCGTCATGCTCAACCCAAAGGATTTTGTTAGGACCCCTGCCCTTTGGCTGCGCGGGCTCTTTGACACCGGCGCAACGATCTCTTGGTCACCCAACTTCGGGTTTGCCATTACCGCCCAAAGGGTGAAGGATAAGGAGATCGAGGGGATAGACCTGAGTCACGTGCGCGGTCTGTGGAACGCCGCCGAACGTATTCACTTTGATACCATGCAGCATTTCTACGAACGCTTTGCGCCTTATGGCCTGCACTTCAACGCCTTAAAAACCAATTATGGCTGTGCAGAAAATATTGGGGGGGCAACCTTCAGTGACCCTGAGGGTGCCTTTGCCGTTGAGCATCTGGATCTTACCGCTCTACAAAAGCGCAGGATCGCCAAGCGGGTTGAAAATTCGCAAAATGGCGATAATGTCGTCACCGTCGTAGGTGCAGGACGCCCTCATCCCCATCTTAAGATAAAAATCCTATCTAGGGCTGGACGTGAAATGCCGGAGGGACATATTGGCGAGATCGCGCTGGAGACGCCTTCCCGTATGAGCGGCTACCTGAAAGATGCGCGCGCTACCCGGCGCGCTATTTTGGGAAATCTTGTGCGCACGGGCGATTTGGGATATCTGCGCGATGATGAGTTGTTCTGGGTGGGTCGCGTTCGCGAGCGCATCACGGTCCGCGGCAAGAAACTCGACCCCAGTGATTTCGAGCCGGTACTTTTACAGGTTGCAGGTTTGCGGCACGGGAATTTTGTGGCTTTCGGGGTGGACGATAGCGACCTGGGAACGCAGCGCATCGTCGTGGTTGCGGAGGTGCGCGACTCGATAGATCGTACTCCCTCTGAGGTGGTGAGTGAAATACGTGATCTGGCGATAACGCAATTGGGTATTGGCATCAATGAA
>JANQED010000005.1 GCA_028278545.1 Anaerolineales bacterium | reverse complement strand
CGCTACAAAGTGCATACCTCCAGCTTTTGGGTCCACATCCGGCCCAGGTTCTACCTGCACGCTTCGACCTGGTTCACCCACACCTTCCGCTTAGGCTGGTTAGCCATGTTTTTCTTCACGCTCGAGATCCTCACGGGCGTGATTTTAATGGTCTATTACATTCCCTTTCCAGACCAAGCCTATGAGTCGATTCTTATCATTGAAAGCAATGTCTGGTTTGGCGAATTGCTGCGCGACCTGCACCGTTTGGGCGCCGAGGCCATGGTCATCGTCGTCTGGCTCCACTTGTTCCGTACCTATTTCACCGGCTCCTACAAGGGGCCGCGCTCTTTCACTTGGCTTACCGGGGTTGTATTGCTCTTTGTCACCGCCTGGCTGAGCTTCACCGGTTATTTGCTCACTTGGGATCAGCTCGGCTATTGGGCGATTACCGTCGGTTCCAGCATCACCGAATCGGGTCCATTCGTCGGCCCTGAGTTAAACATCCTCCTGAGGGGCGCCCCTGATATTGGCACTGGCGGTCTCCTGAGGTTTTACCTACAGCACATCATTCTATTCCCTCTGATCGCCATCATTCTGATAAGTGTGCACTACTACAAGGTGGCGCGTGAGCACGGCATCTCCTTGCCGGCGACCGTGGAAGAAGGCGACCTTCCGAAGGAAGAGAAAAAAGACGCCACCCGCCGCGTTGACTGGATTCCTGACCTGCTCACGCATGAGGTATTCCTGGTCTGTTTTGCGCTTTTCGTCACGCTCGCCATTTTGGCTTTCGATTTATTCAACTCACCGCTGGAGACCCCGGCCAACCCGCAGAAGACGCCGCTCGACACAAAAGCGCCTTGGTATTTCTGGTGGCTCCAAGGCATGCTAAAGATCGATCCTGCCAAGATCATTGAAGATATGGTCAATCCCCTGCTAGGAATCGTAGGCATTGAGCTGGAATTGAGCCGCATTCTTGATAGCAAGTTCATCATGGGCCTGCTCATCCCGCCCGGTTTGGTCGCCCTCCTGGCCGCCATTCCGTACATCGATCGCAACCCCAGCCGCCTGGCCAAGAATAGACCCATTGCCATTGCCTGGGGTCTCGCTTGGGTC
>JANQED010000172.1 GCA_028278545.1 Anaerolineales bacterium | reverse complement strand
AAGGTGTAGGCGTTTCGGTTGCAGTGGCCGTTGCCGCCCCAGTATTTGTGGCAGTCGGCGAGTAGCTCGGCATCACCGTCACGGTCGCCGTGGCTGTTGACGAATCGCCTGGCGTCGCCGTCTCAGTCGCCGTTTCCGTCCATATGGGACCGACCACAGAAGTACCAGCAGCAGCTAAGGGGATGTCTTTCAATATCGTCCGCCGAGAGACCGATGTAAACTGAAGAGGGGGCAGGTTGACCAGCGGCAACGCTGGAGCGGGGTTAAAGTTGCCGATGATCTCCACAACGAGCCGATCCCCTAGCTCGATATTTTCTGCAGACGGGGGCGGATCAGGTGGGGAAGCGTAGGGGTCACAATTGCTATCAATTGTGTTGCCATTCACATCAATATATGACACCGTGATGTCGACCGGGTTAACACCAGCAAGTTCGCCCAAACGCAAGGCTGCATCAAAAATTCCCTGGCAATCAAGATAGCGCGGCGTGCCGCTGCCATTGTCCCCCACGGCTGTCCCGTAGCGCGCCGCCTCCCGACTCGCTGAGGTAACCACGGAATAAGTAAACATTAACCGCGCGAACTCAAACAAGCCAAAAATTAAGAGCAGGAGCACTGGGAACACCAAGGCGAGTTCAACAATCCCCTGCCCTTTCGGTTTGTTAGCGCTTTTGTTGCCCCTGTTGAAAAACCTCATAAACGCTTGCCGGGCACGCAGCTACTGGTGGGATGACCCAACGGCGCAGCTGCTGTTGGTCGTTTCATGACAAATATAATACGGTCTTCACTTAAACACACCATTCCTGAAATCAATTCAGATTCCTTTGATTCATTATGGGCTGTTCGTCCTCATCCTCGATTGGCAGCCTGGCGTCGATAGCGATACGGGACGAATAAACCATTAATTCTGACGCCATTGTATGATTTTTGATACGCTTTATCCGCTTATTTTCTCATCAATAAACCTTGCATTTATGTTAGGAACAAAGAGGTGCTAAACTGAGTCAGAATGAGCTCCATAAGGGCCGTCTCTCCACCAGGGGGTCTCAGTCACCTCACTCTCTGCTTTTCCTTAAAAAACAAAAACGCCCTGCCTGGACGTTTTTGTTCTCGAGGCAGCTTTAAGCTAAAAACCAAGGAATAGGCGCATCGACTCAAAATTCACGATAAAGTCCCACACACCGACGGCGATGAGCAGCACGCCGCTGACCCGGCTGATGATTTCGTAGTGCTGCGAAAACTGCCGCAGCAGCGAGATCAGCACCAGCGGGAGTCCGAACCCCAGCCCAAACAC
>JANQED010000166.1 GCA_028278545.1 Anaerolineales bacterium | reverse complement strand
CCAACTGAGCTACGTCGGCATATGCAATTTTAAAAAGACGCTTGTTTCCAAGCGCAAGGCATTATACCAAATGCGCAAACGCGCGACAAGGGACAGAGGTAGACTGGTTGGCAGATGAACATTCTGGAGAAAAGAGGTATACTTTGAGGCGGAGGAATATTGGAGGGGTCAACGCGTTCGTTTGTACGGTTTAGGCGAGTAACCCGTTCCTCCGATGGCCAAAGAAGCTTACTTTCAGGCGGAATCAATTGAGGACAGGGCAGCAGCGATGCGCGCCGCGATTGCAACTCGCAGCGATAAGGGCATCCAGCGATTCAGCCCGCCAGACTGCGCGCTGCTTGTGCTCGACCTGCAGAGATATTTCCTCGAACCAGCCTCGCACGCTTACATCCCGAGCGCCCCGGCAATCCTGCCTGCGATCAACCGACTCGTCGAGGCCTTCTCAAAACATGAATTGCCCGTGTTGTTCACTCAACACATCAACAAGCCGGAGAATGCCAAGATGATGGCCGCCTGGTGGGGAGATTTAATCAGGGAAGACAGCCCGCTCAGCGCTATCCCAGCAGAAATTGGCAGGGGAAAGCATAAAATCCTCCAAAAAAGCCAATATGACGCATTCTATGAGACAGAACTATTGACGTGGCTGCGTGAAAAGAAAGTAAAGCAGGTGGTGATCTGCGGGGTGATGACGCACCTGTGCTGCGAGAGCACAGCCCGCTCGGCGTTCGTGCAGGGCTTTGAGGTCTTCTTCCCCGTGGACGGCACTGCGACCTACAAGCAAGATTTTCACCTGGCGACTTTGCGCAACCTGGCGCATGGCTTCGCCAACATCGTGCTGATGAAGGAACTCATCCAGGCGTTGGAGGATCAGGATGCCGGCTGAGCAGGTGGCCATCATCGGGGCGGGGCCCGCGGGTTTGGCTGCCGGATTACAACTCAAACGGCAGGGCATCGGGCATACAATCTTTGAAAAGAAATGCATCGGCGGACTGCTGCATAACGCCAATCTGGTGGAAAACTATCCCGGCTTCCCTAAGGGGATCAGCGGGCCCAAGTTGATCGA
>JANQED010000129.1 GCA_028278545.1 Anaerolineales bacterium | reverse complement strand
GCTGTCCCGCGAGAAGCGCGAACTGGCCGAGGACCAGGAAGAGCTCAACCAGCGCAAAATGGAGGAGATCGGCACGCACCTGGAGAACGTGATCGGACTGTTCGGCGGCAGCCGGCGGCGCGTGTCCACTTCGCTGACCAAACGGCGCATGACCTCGAGGGCCAAATCCGACGTCGAAGAATCGCTTGATGAGATCGAGGAACTCGAAGAAGAACTGGCCGAATTGGCCGAGGAGATTGAAGAGGAAATTGAAGAACTGCGCGAGAAGTGGGACGAGATCGCCAACGAGGTGGAGGAAATCCCGGTGTCGCCATACAAAAAAGATGTCCTGATGGAAGTGTTTGGGGTGGCATGGCTACCCCATTACTTGATCGAAGTCGACGGACGCCAATTCGAACTGCCCGCATTTAGCTCACAATGATGCCAAGTGGGGGCAGGAGGGGCTTAGGCGCGAACAATCCATAAGGGCCTGTGAACCTGTTAGAAGCAGGTTTTCTTTGAAGCGTCTCAATCAAACCTCGACCAGCATTAGAGACCATCCGAAGGGAGGTCAGCATGAACACTGCTAAATGGTTGCGCTTTGTTCTCGCAGCAATGTTTTCGATCCTCGCTGTGGCATGCACGGCGGCGTTGGAGCAGTTCGCGCCGACGCCCACCGCAACAGCTACTGCCTCGCCGATTCCGCCGACGCGCACGCCTGCAGCTACGCTCACTGTTGGTTACGAGGCGCTCTTAGAGGAAGCATGGCAAGCTTATAATCGGAAAGACTTTGATGAGGCGCAACGTATCGCTGAACAAGTCATGGATGAAGATCCGGGAAATGGTGAAGCCTGGGCCTTGCGAGGAGCATTATTTACTACCTTGCGGAACTTTGACGCAGCTATTTTAGATTGGGAACAAGCACTAGTATTGCGCTATGAGGAGCCATGGATCCTCGACTACTTAAGCACACTATATTTAGGTCGGGTGTCCCAAAGTTGGGACCCGGAGGTAATTGTTGAGAGCATCACTGGTGCCCGTGAAAACCTTACACGTCTGCAAGAACTTGATCCTGATTACATCACCAGGGCGGGGTGGTCACAATACCTGACCATGGAGCCAGATTATGGCCACGATGCCAGCCATGTTGACCAGGCTGCATTTGACGAGTTTATCGTGGCAGAGGATTATTTCAAGCAAGAGGAGTACGAGAAGGCCATAAAAGCCTATCGCAAGGCGATTGAAATCGACCCACAATTTGAGATCGCGCATCTTTATCTAGGTGACACTTATTACGTTCTAGGAGACTATGAATCAGCGATTGTAGAATTTGAGCGTGCGGTTGATATTAATCCACAGCTTGTAAGTGGCTGGGGTTTTCTAGGGGATGCTTGGAGAAATCTA
>JANQED010000121.1 GCA_028278545.1 Anaerolineales bacterium | reverse complement strand
TTTCATCCTCCTGGTAGCAGCTTGGGTCGCTACCTTTTTCTTTTACGAATATTCTTTCTACGTCTGGGAAATCCTCAAGGCGCTTGCTCTCCCTTTCGTAGTTTATCTGCTCCTCTCTTTTGGCGAGATTTTGTTTGTCATGCGCACGTCCATGATGGATCTGCTCCACGAAGATTTCATTACTACCGCCCGCGCCAAGGGTTTGTCGGGTGCCACTGTACGCGATAAGCACGCTGCCCGCAATGCTTGGCTGCCCGTTCTCAGCCGTTTGGTCATGCGCCTGCCCTACCTGCTCACCGCTGCAGCAATGCTTGAATGGATTTTGCAATGGTGGGGAATGGGGTCATCGTTATTAGGCGCTGTGCTCACCCAGAACACCCCTATGATCTTGGGCCTCATTCTCATCATTGGCGTGATTTCCCTGGTCGCTCGCCTGGGCCTGGACATCTTGCTGGCTTACCTTGATCCACGCATCCGTTTGTCAGCAGAAACGATTGGGAGCCCTGCGTGAGCGACCCTCACCTCGAATTGCTCCGCCAGGCTGCCTCACTCATCCGTCAAGGGAATGCCCAGGCCGCCAGCGCTGTACTGGCTAATTACCTTCTGGTCCACCCCGGCGCAGCACAAGCTTGGATTTTGCTCAGCTACGCAGTCCCCGAACGTGACCGCAAGGTGTATTGCTTGCAACGCGCCATCCGTATCGATCCCCAGGCTGAACACGCCCAGGCCCGTCTGCGCTTCATCCAATCTCAAGCCTCTCAAAATATTCACCACCCTCCAGCAGTGAGACAGGCCAATATTCACGCCCCCGGGGAAGCCCAGTCTGTCACTGTCCCATCGCTGGCCTCTTCTGCACAGTTGCCCGCTAAAGGAGGTTCACACTTAGAGAACTTCATAGCCTGGGCCAGGCGGCTCCAGTTGTCGCTAGCTCTGGCTTGGCGTCGAGGTCGCGACGCCTGGCGTATCTACACTCAGAACCGCCAGGCGCTCTTTGGCCTCATCCTGCTGTTCACTTTCGCCCTTATGGCGCTTTCTCACCCCGTCCTGATTAACACTGTCTGGCCCAAGTCCATCTATGACCCAAAGGTCGGTATTGACACCAGCGTTGCTCCCTTCCCTTCACCCCCTTCATCGAGACACTTGTTGGGCACGGACGTGTTCGGCCGCGATGTGCTCAGTATCCTGCTTGCCACCGCAGGTCCTACGTTTACCGTTGCCATCGCCGCTGCGCTGGGAACCGCCGCAATCAGTTCGTTCAGCGGGTCTTTTTCTGCTTACTTCGGTGGCTGGGTTGATCGTATCTTGGGCCAGTTGACCGACTTGGCTCTGCTGGCCCCTGCGCCGCTCGTCATGGTGGTGATCGGCTATGCATTCGATGTGAGTCCTCTTCAGTTCGGCTTGCTTTATGGCTTGCTTGAGGGATTTGGT
>JANQED010000110.1 GCA_028278545.1 Anaerolineales bacterium | reverse complement strand
CCACACGCTGGAGGAAGTGGGGAAATACTTCAAGGTGACCCGCGAGCGCATCCGCCAGATCGAGGCCAAGGCGCTGCGCAAACTGCGCCACCCAACGCGAAGCCGCCACCTGCGTGACTACCTGGGATAAATCTCGAACTTCTTAGGGTTTATTGTAAGTACGGAAACAGGCCGGAGACATGCCGGCCCGTTGTGTCTACAATGGGACATGACACTGCGCTATTTCGATGATTCGTTCGGGACCTCAATTTGGGGAATGGCAGAGTCACGGCCGTTGCGGAAGGCGAAGTAAGCAGGAGACATGATCTCCACCCCGGCGTGTATGAAGTTGTCCTGAATATTCTTGTGTAAATGGGAGTAAGTGTCGGCCATCAGCACTGGCTCGGCAGTGTAGGCGTTCAGTTCATAAACAACGTAGTGATCATCAAGGCTGTTCTGAAGCACGAAGGGGGCCGGGTCTTCTAAAATGTCTGTTGTCTTCTGGGCCGCATCAGTGAGCAAGTGGTGAACCTGCCGCCAGGGTATCTCGTAGCCAATGGTAACGGAAGTGTGCAGAATCAGGCCTTGCTCATCCGCTAGGGCACTGTAGTTGACGATCTGGTCTTGCATCACCTTTGCATTGGGAATCGAGATAATCTCGTTCTTAATCGTGCGAACACGGGTGACGAGCAGCGTGCGGTCGATCACGTCGCCGACAGCATCCGAAATCTGAACGCGATCGCCGACCTTCAAGCCGCGGGTGTAAGTCAGCACAATCCCTGAAACGATGTTGGTGACTAAGGAGGTGGAGCCCAGGGATAGCAAGAAACCGACGAAAATCGAGATGCCCCTAAAAACAGGAGAGGAAGAGCCGGGAATAAAAGGGAAAGCGGCAACCAGTGCAAAAGCAACGACCAAAAAGCGGAGCAAGTGGTAGGTTGGCTCGACTAACTCCGGATGGATGGCTGCATACCTGACTTTGCCCTGTTTGAGACCGTCGTATAAGAAACGGAGCAATTTCAGCGCCAGGCGAGCGGCAATAATGATGGCCAATAAACTGAGCAAATCCGGCAGGACCGCAATGATCCTGGCCCACAAATCCAGGAGGGCGGCAAGAAGCATCTCCAAAAAGGCGCGGGCCAAACCCTCGGTTTGCGGGTAAAGACTGAAAAACAGGGTCAGGCTTA
>JANQED010000012.1 GCA_028278545.1 Anaerolineales bacterium | reverse complement strand
TCAGTACGTTGTCTTCAACGGCAAGGACCGGCCTGAGGTGCGCAAGTTCATTGAGTTCCTTGGAACGCCGGAGTCGGCAGAACCGTGGGCCACACAGGGTGGCGCTTTATTCCCCCACATCAACCAGGATCTGAGCTGGTACACGACTGTGATCGACAGCAACTTGGCTGCTGCGATTGTCACTGCCGAGGCTGCTCGTTTTGATGGTTCCGACGCCATGTTCTCTGAGGTCAACTTGGCCTTCTGGGAGAACGTGACTGACTGGGTCAGCGGCGGAGACGATCTCACCACTGCCCTATCAGACATCGACGCCACTTTGCCCTAGTAACCACTGTTGTCATCCTAGCAGCGCCAATCTTTCAATAACTAGGCACTGACAACTAGAAAAAAGCAAGGCGGGCGCATCACAAAGGTCCGCCTTGCTTTTACCAAGCTTATCGGGTCTCTTTTCAGAACTTGGAGATAGGCTAATGGAATACACTGGAGAAGCGGAATCAAGAGGCATCGTCCAGTGGCTTGCCACCACTATTGGCCGGCTGCTGGTCTCGTTATTCATCCCGGCTGTCACTTTTGTTGTGCTTTGGCAAACCTTCATCTTTCTACGGGACTCAAATGCGCCTCAGTGGCTCACAGCCATTGTAGCGATCATTTGGGGCGTAGGCGGTGTCGCTGCGCTGTTTTTGCTGGCTAACTTGGTGATCGAGCAGTTTTCAGACACATGGAAAAGACGCCTGACGCCCTTTGTCTTTGTCGGTCCAGCAGTCGCCATACTAGGCTGGTATTTGTTCGTTCCTACGCTGAGGTCCTTCTATACCAGCCTCTTCAATGCAGACTCAAGTCAGTTTGTGGGCCTTGAAAACTACGTTTATGCTTTCACCAACGACGCCATGCTGGAAGCCTTCCGCAACAACCTGGTCTGGCTAATCGTGGGAACAGGCTTCAGCGTTGTTTTTGGCCTGCTTGTCGCCGTACTGGCGGACCGCACAAATTCCCGTTTTGAAGCTTTCATCAAAGCCCTTATCTTCATGCCCATGGCAATCTCCATGGTAGGCGCCTCTGTCATCTGGAAATTCGTTTACGAATTCCGTCCCGCCGGGGACCAGATCGGCATTTTAAACGGCATTGTGACGGGTCTGGGCGGCGACCCACAAGCCTGGCTCCTGTTGCAGCCCTGGAATACAATCTTCCTAGTCGTCATCGTCATCTGGCTGCAAACCGGTTACGCCATGGTCATCATCTCAGCGGCCATCAAGGGTATTCCAGGGGAGCTCCTCGAGGCAGCCCG
>JANQED010000191.1 GCA_028278545.1 Anaerolineales bacterium | reverse complement strand
CGTCGGGTAACACTTTGCCAGCGGTGCTGCGCCGAAATCAGGAGATTTCGGACTCCGTTCTTAATCGACTTTCTCAACAAATTTGGCGAGAGTACCACTTACGCACGTGAACGAAGAAGCCGAAAAAATAGGGGGTGGGTGCTCGCACCCACCCCCTATTTTTCGGAATACACCTTAAGTCATAACTGGTACAAAACACAACCATCAATGCCTGTCTCAAGCTCCAGAAATGCTTCCCAAAACACCATCAAAGATGTCGCCCACCGGGCAGGTGTTTCTATTTCTACCGTTAGTCGCGTGCTGAACCAGTCCGCCCCCGTATCTCCTGACCTGGAGGCCAAGGTCAAATCTGCTATCTTTGAAATGGGCTATCGGCCGCAAACTGCGGCGCGGGCCCTGGCAGGGCGTAGGACAAAGAATATCGGGCTCATGCTGGCGGAGATCGGTACTGATTTCTACCCTCTGATGATTGCCGGCATTGAGGAAGAAGCTCGCAAGAACCGTTTTAATTTGCTGATCAACGTGGTGGGGGAGGACATCATGGAGATGGAAGAAATCCCCTTCACGCTCGGAGAACATAATACCGATGGCCTGCTGGTTTTCCCGGCCAGTTTATCGGATAGAGAACTCAAGCGGCTACACGACCGCAATTTCCCGGTCTTGTTAGTGCAGCGCACGCCGCCAGAAGGCTTGCAGATCCCCAGCGTGACCATCGAGAACCGGCAAAGTTCGAAGGAGATCGTTGATCATCTGATCGAAGTGCACGGCTATCGCCGTATCGCCTTTTTGGCTGGGTTGGATCAACACGAAGATGCTATGCAACGCGAGCAAGGTTATCGCGCTTCTCTGGCAGCGCATAATATTCTTTTTGATCCTGAGATTCAGGCGCAAGGGTATTTTCAGAAACAAGAATCTCAAGAAGCGGTCAACGATTGGTTGGAACGTGGTGTCGAAATTGATGCCATCTTTGCCAGCGACGATATCTCGGCCATCGGTGCGCTCAGCGCCCTGAATCAGGCCGGAGTGCGCGTTCCGGAAGATGTTGCCATTGTTGGATTTGATGATGTGGAAGTGGCTCGTTATCTTTCCCCACCACTGACCACGGTGGCTATCCCAATCGGAGAAGTCGGTCGAGTGGCCATCCGCAGGCTTTTGGAGCTTATCCAGACCGGAGAGACCGACCCCGATACAGAATTGGAGACAGAATTGGTGATCCGTCGATCGTGCGGCTGTAACTGAGCTTGTTGGAGAATTCTTTATGAAAGTAACGGTTATCGGTGGAGGTTCGACCTACACCCCCGAATTGGTTAGCGGTTTCCTGGAACGTGCGGCTACTTTCCCCATGCGTGAGTTATGTTTGATGGATATCGACGCCGCGCGCCTTGAGATTGTGGGAGACTTTGCCAGGCGCATGGTTGCAACCAAAGGATCGCCCTTTGAGGTGATCCTGACCACCGATCAGCGTACTGCAATTCAGGGTGCGTCTTATGTCATCACACAGTTGCGCGTGGGTGGCATGGAGGCCCGTCGCGATGATGAGTACCTGGGTCAGCGCCATGGTTTGATCGGTCAGGAGACCACCGGGGTGGGGGGGATGGCCAAAGCCTTGCGCACTATTCCTGTGATCATGAACGTTGCGGAAGATATTCGTGAACTGGCCCCGGATGCTTTACTGGCAAACTTCACTAATCCGGCCGGCTTGGTGACGGAAGCTTTGGCGCAGTATGCTCCCGATATTCAGGCTGTTGGGGTGTGCAATGTTCCGATCACGGCCAAGATGAAGATGCTAGAAGGCATGGAAAAACTTCTAGGAAACAGGATCCCGCCCGAGTGCGCCCAGTTAGACACCTTGGGGTTGAATCATCTCTCCTGGCATCGCGGCTTTACTATCGATAATGAAAATGTCTGGGATCAGATCATCGAACAATATATTAATGAATTACGGTCTGCTGAAGATCCAGCATGGGATGTGCGCACAATTCAATCCCTGAAAATGATCCCCAACTATTATCTGGAATACTACTATTACACGGATCAGAAACTGGCCGCACAGCAGGAGTGGCCGCCATCTCGCGCTGATGAGGTCATCCAAATCGAGAAGGAATTGCTGGAAGAATATTCGGACCCGGACAGGTGTGAACCCCCGGAAAACCTGATGGCGCGCGGCGGGGCTTATTATTCAACTTTGGCGACACAGTTGCTCAACGCGCATTACAATGATTTGGGAGAAACGCACATCTTGAATGTGTTGCAAGCCGGTGCGGTTGCTGATTGGCCTTTTGATTGGGTTTTGGAGATGCCTTGCGAGGTCGGTAGTAATGGTGTTCGTCCGTTAGAGACTGAGCCCTTACCAGCGGTTTGTTATGGATTGATTGCCCAGGTGAAGAGCTTTGAGGTACTCGTGGCAAAGGCGGCCGTCCATGGAGATCGCGCAGCTGCTTATCAGGCGCTGTTGGCGCATCCCTTGGGGCCTTCAGCGGATCGTGTGCAGGCCGTGTTAGACGATATGCTGGCTACGAATGCAGCACACTTGCCCCAGTTTTTATTTGGATGAATTGAATGAAGCAGTTTTTCTTAGGAATTGATATTGGCGGTAGCAAAAGTCATGCTCTGATTTGCGATGATACCGGTCAGGCGATTGGCTTCGGTGCTGCGGGGGCGGGAAATTACGAGACCGTTGGCTGGGATGGCTACCGGGAGGCCCTTCAGGCGATAACAGGGCAGGCCCTTGCTACGGCAGGAATTTCACGTTCGCAACTGGTAGCAGCCGGGTTTGGCATTGGAGGTTACGATTGGCCTGTGGAGCGCACGCCTATCATGGATGGAATAAGCTCCCTGGGTTTGGATTGTCCCCTGGAGGCTGTCAACGATACCATCATCGGGTTGATTGCTGGGGCCAGTCAGGGATGGGGGGTGGTGCTGGTGGCTGGGACGAGTAACAATTGTCGAGGGCGCACACCTGATGGACGCGAAGCGCAAATCACCGGCAATGCTTTCAAATTTGGTGAATTCGGTGGTGCTTCAGAGATTGTCTGGAAGGCCATTCACGCGGTTTCTTACGAGTGGTCATATCGTGGCCCAAAGACTGCCCTGACCGAGGCATTTATTCGATATGTGGGCGCAAGCGATGTCTATGACCTGATAGAGGGTTTGCAATTCGAGCGCTATCACATTGGTATTGAAGTGGCCCCTCTGATCTTTGAGGTTGCTGAAGCGGGAGATCAGATCGCTCGCGATATCATCTCCTGGGCAGGGCAGGAACTGGCCGCTTCTGCTGCAGGCGTCATTCGCCGATTAGAGTTCGAGAAATTGGCATTCGAAGTTGTGCTGGTGGGGAGCATATTCAAAGGTGGGTCATTAATTTTAGAGCCGTTGAAGGAAGGGATTTGGCAAGTTGCCCCGGGGGCGATATTTCATCGATTGAAAACACCGCCCGTGGTCGGGGCGGTGCTTTTGGCGATGGAGCAAGTTGGGGTCGATTTCAATCGCCTTCGTCAGGGCATGATCGATACGACCAATCAATTGCTGCAAAATAAGCCTTAGTACACTGTAAAGTAAGTTTGTTGTAATTCGCTGTGACCGGTCTCCCGACCGAGTCACCCCGGCACGGTCGGAGACCGGCCTTAGCGAAAGGAAAA
>JANQED010000152.1 GCA_028278545.1 Anaerolineales bacterium | reverse complement strand
AAGACAGACACCTTATCAAACCAGGTGCCTGTCTTCCTAACTACTTCGGGGTCTTTCTTTTTGTGTCTCGTCTATTGGGTGCAGTTTAACTGGCCGGGGAGGGGTGTCTACATATCGTCTTGACAAATCTATTGAGAGAAATCTATTTGGGGCGTTACTCGACCGGAATGGCCTCCAACTGATCAACCATTTCCCTGATCACATCGAAGCCACCCTGCCAAAATGCCGACTCGGTGATGTCCAACCCGGCCTCGGCGCAGATATCAGCCGGGGAAGCTGAACCTCCAGCCTCGAGGATCTTGATATAGCGCGGCTTGAAACGATCCCCTTCGGCTTTGTACTGTTTGTAGAGCGAGAGCACCAGAAGCTGTCCGAAGGCATAAGCATAAACGTAAAAGGGATAGTGGTAGAAATGGGGGATCGAGACCCATTCCCACTTGAACTCGTCGCTCAGTTCTACGGCATCGCCAAACTGCTTTTCGATATTCTCCATATAAGCCTCAGAAAGCTGGTCGATGGTAGCTCCCTCGGCAACCATATCGTGGGCAGTCACCTCGAACATGGCAAAGAAGGCCTGGCGCATAATGGTAGCGTAGGCATCATCCACCTGGCGGAAGAGGATATCCCGGCGTACTGCGGGATCCTCCTCGTCCTCGAGCAGACGATCGATTAGCAGCATCTCGGCGAATGTGGAAGCGTTCTCAGCCATCGGCAGCGAAGAGTGGAATGTGAAGACATTGTGATCGAAGGCCAGCATAGCGTGAATGGCATGACCCAGCTCATGGGCCAGGGTGGCAACATCGTTGGTCTTGCCCTGATAATTCATCTTGACATAAGGGGTATGCCCAGGCACTACAGAAGCACAGAAAGCCCCACTCTGTTTTCCCTTACGCACCTCGCTATCTATGTGGTCATCGTCGAAGACCTTCTTGGCTAACTCAGCAATGCGCGGTTCGAAATCTTCGAAGGCCTCAAAGGTCAAATTGACCGCTTCATCGAACTCGAAGGTCTTATCCGCCTCGGCAACAGGCGCATAGATATCATAGCGCCGCAGCTTGTCGATCCCCAGCCACTTGGCTTTGATCTTGAAATAGCGTTGGAAGACATCGGCGTTCTCTTCGCAGACATCCAAAAGCGTTTCGACGACATCATCTGGGACATCGTTAACCAGATTGCGAACCGAAATCGGGGATGTGTAATTCCTCAAATCGACGTTTTCAGCCCGCCAATCACGGATCAGGGTTTGATACATCTGACCCAGGATAGGGCCATCCTCACCAAAGACTCGATACAGCTCCTTATAGGCCGCTTCTCGCAGGTCAGCGTCAGCCCCCTGCACGTAGACGGTCATTTCATCGCGAGTCAATTCCTTGACTTCGCCATCCACTTCGAGCTTGAACACATAACGATTGGTGATGGCATCATACAAAGTCACCAGCGCCTGAGAACCTGTCACATCCTTGATATTGACGATCTTCTCTTGGGGTTCGGTAAGGATGTGGGGCTTGTAGTGACGCATTTCCTCTAACCAATATCCGTAACCATCCGAGATTGACATCAACTTATCAGCGACATCCGTATCCAAATTCTTCCACCACAGGGAGAAAAACAGGGTTTGGTTCTGCAGCTTAGCCATAAATTGCTGCATCCGGGCATTCAGGGCCTGCGCATCCTGGCTTTGCGTGTCGGCGGCAAACCAAAGACCGGGGTAGGTTGCCAATTTATGGGCTGCAATGGTCGCCTCTTCAAGTGCTTTGATGGCGTCCATGAAATCCTCGAAGTCGATTTCGGGGGTCAGTTTTTCACGGAAAGCCTCGAAATCATCGGCTTTGGATTCTAGGTCCTTGAAAGCTCCTTCGATCTCCGGCCCATCGTGGGAGGGGAACAAATCTGTCAGGCTCCAGGGCGTTAACTTGTATTTGCTCATTTTGATATCTTTCCTTTAAATTTGGATGTCAACGAAACGGGTTGTATTATACTCGATTAGGAATACCGCCTCATAATTGCACCGGTTCAGAACGATGCGGCTGCTCAGGTGAATGAGCTTAGGCCAGTTTCCGATGGGAAATCGCCCTATAAATCCGGCAATTTATCTTCCAACGCCGGGTGAAGCGCATAATACTCCTCCCGCAGCAAATCCATGCTGACGTTATCATACAGATTCCCCCCTTTGAAAATGGATTCCCTCTGCCGAAAAGATAATTTGAAGCCCAGTTTCTCCGCCGAGCCTATGGCGCGAGGGTTTCCGGTGTGAGTCCAAAGGCGCACAACTCGCACGCCAAGCTCCTCGAACAAGAAAAGCAGCAGAACCTTCAGCGCATCGACCGCCGCGCCCGTGCCCCAGAATTTCTTGGCGGTCATGATACCAATGGTCACATTCCAGCGCGGCTCCAGCCCCGAGTAGCTGATGTAACCGATACTCTCCCCACTCTCCTTTCTTTCGATCATGAAGCGCCCGTCGTCGCGGTCATAGGAGAATTCGCGCTGTTCGAACTGGGTGAGGAACATCCTCTCCGTGTAATCCGTGGGCAGCGTCTTGCTCCAGGCCTGAGTCACTAAGTCATTCCGCAGATCGGCGAGGAACTGCATGTCCTCGGGCCGCTGTTCGCGCAGAATCACGTTTTTCCCTTCCAATGCCACGTTTATTCTCCTTTCAACGCCTGCCATTCGGGGCGCAAGATGTCCACACCGATCCAATCATAAAATTCACCCTCCCGCAGTCCCACACGGCGCATCCTTCCGCTCTCTTCGAAGCCATGTGCCTGAGCGAATGCCCAAGCGGCCTGGTTCCAGTCGTTCATTCCCCCAGTGACATTGTGGGCCTGGGTGTGCTCAAACAGATAGCATAACAACAAGCTCAACACTTCGCTGCCATAGCCCTGGCGCTGATAATCAGGCGCGATCACCAGCGAGATACGCGGGCAATGGGGGTCCCAACCCCAATCACAGCTGGCATGTCCAATCACCTTTTCCACCCCGCTGGCTACAACTGCCAAATTGAATTGCTTCTCCGCCCCGGCCCATTTCTCCAAAATGGATTCCACTTGTGCCACGGAAAGCGGCAGCTCATTCGAGACGCTCCAGGGGATATAACGCCGTCCCGTTAACACCGGATGGTTCAGATAGGCATGTAAAACAGCCGCATCGTCAGGCTCGAAGGCCCTCAACGTAAGGCGTTCGCTGGAAAAAATCATAGTGGCATCCTTTTTGGCATCGTTGAGCATCACTCGGCAAGCGATTGGCGCACTTTTTCAACGTCCAGGCTGCCCACCGTCCGCCATAACTCCTCACCCAGGGGGTCGAAAAGGACGAACGTGGGCGTGAATGTCCCATAATCCCGGGCAAGTTCACGCCCCAAGGAAGACTGAACATCCACCCGCACCACCCGAAGTTGATCCTGGTATTCCTCTTCTAACCCATCCACGATGGGTTTCGCCGCAGCGCAGGCAAATCAAAAAGGGGACTGCATTTCCAGCAGCACTGCGCGGCCCTGGCCCAATTCTGACTCGAATTGCCCCAATCCATCGGTAGAACCACGTTGAGGGCGTAGCAGCAGCCAACCCCCAATCAGCGCCGCTGCTGCCAGGAGCAGGATCGCGCCGTCTTTAGGCTCATATCCACCCCTTAACAGGGTGAAAGCCAATAATCCCCAGATGAATACCCCGCTTATAGCCATTGAATAGTGATTGATGATCTCCATAAAACGCTCCAATCCGTTTTCGTCCTTGACCCTGCGAATTTCTTTCGTTAAAATTCCTCCACCCCATTAGGGTGTCGCCGAAGTGGCGGAACTGGCAGACGCGCACGACTCAAACTCGTGTTCCTTCGGGAGTGTGGGTTCGATTCCCACCTTCGGCACAGAGAATTATACTTGACTCGTCTAGACTTTTTGAACGGGAAGGATGTCAGGTTGATTTGATTGCACGAGAGAGTGGAGCCTTGATGACAGGCTCCACTTTCCATGTGTAAATAGCACGGTTGAATCCGGCTTATAATTAAAGGGGCCTTTTCATCAGAACTTTGGGAGGTTTCTGTGCACTCACTCAACAGCGTTCTCGGCGTTATCATGGGCGGTGGTCGCGGCTCCCGTCTTTATCCCCTCACTCGCGACCGGGCTAAACCGGCAGTACCCATTGCGGGCAAATACCGCCTCATCGACATCCCTATCAGCAACTGCATCAATTCACGCATTGACCGCATTGCCGTACTGACCCAGTTCAATTCAGTCTCCCTCCACCGCCACATCACCAGCACTTACAACTTCGACCCCTTTCACCAGGGCTGGGTTCAGATCTGGGCGGCTGAACAGACCGATACCAACCCCAACTGGTATCAGGGCACTGCGGATGCGGTGCGCCAGCAGTTGCTTGAGATTCGTTCATCCGGGGCCGACTATGTGATCATTCTGGCAGGCGACCACCTTTACCGCATGAACTATGCCGAGATGGCCCGCTTCCATTGGGAAAAGGAAGCTCAGATCACCGTGGCCGTTCAACCCGTCTCTGCGGAGCAAGCGCCCCGCTTCGGGCTGCTCAAGAGAGATGTTGACTTCTCGATCTCCGACTTCGTAGAGAAACCCCAGGACCCGGAAGACCAGGCACAATTTGTCAGCCGGGCGGACCCCACTCGCCCTTATCTAGGGTCCATGGGAATCTATTTTTTCGATACCGAGGTTTTGATCCAGATCCTGGAGGGAAGCACGGACGACGATTTCGGTGGGGAGGTGATCCCCAAGGCCATCCACACCCACCGCGTCTACGGCTTCGATTTCGACGATTATTGGGAAGATATCGGTACCATCCGCTCCTTCTTCGATACCAACTTGTCCCTGGCTTCCCCCGATCCCCCCTTCGACTTCAACGTCCCCAACCAACCGATCTATTCCCACCCGCGTTTCCTCCCTGGCACGGTGGTTAACGGGGCATCCCTGCACCACGTTCTGTTAGCCGATGGATGCATCATCGGTGATGCCGACATTCAGAACACCATCATCGGCCTGCGCAGCCAGATTCAAGACGGCGCAAAGATCAACCATGCCGTCCTGATGGGCGCAGACTACTTTGACTCCCACGATCAATCCCTCTCATCCAGCATCCCCCTCGGCGTCGGCCCCGACTGCCATATAGAAGGCGCTCTGATCGACAAGAACGCCCGTATCGGCAAAGGGGTTGTCATCCGCCCGTACCCAAGGGGCACAGAAATCGACGCTGGTGACTATTTCGTGCGCGATGGCATCGTCGTCATCCCCAAGAACAGCCTCATCCCCCCCGGCACTTTGATCGGCCCAGACTAATTCCCGAAGGATTTTGTTCAAAACGTATCGATAGATTCCCACACCGTCAGGCCATCTCGACCTCGACGGTGGTGATCTCAAACTGAGGCGGGCTTTCCAAATGCTTCTTGACAGCACACTGCTCCGCGGAGCGGATTAACGCATTTCGATATTTCTCAGGGAATTCCGGGGGCACCTGGATTTCGAGTTGAACCGTCCCAACCATGCCCCGATTGACCGGGTCTGGGATGGCTCGCTGCAGGATGCGAATCCCATCGGTGGATAAGCCTCGCTGCTTGCAAAAGCCCAAAACGTAAATCCCCGCACAGGTCCCCAGGGAAGAAAGGAAAACCGCAAAGGGCGTCGGGGCAGACCCCTCACCGCCACCCGTCGGGGGTTGGTCTGTCGCCACGGTATAAGGGCCAAAATGGGCGTCTACTCGGGCGCCGCCGGGAAAATCGATCACCATTTCCATAATAAAATCTCCTGCTGCTTAATCTTGTTTAAAAGTAGCGACGCTCTATTTTGAACGTCGCTACATAAGATGCACTCGCTCAAAAAAGGTTGCATAATCACGCAGCGTGCACCTGGTCTCCTTGATCGAAGTAAGCCCCACAGCTATTCCAATAAACTGCGCACCGGGACCGGATCGTGCGCAGCCGGCTTGCGCCAGAAGAAGGCCCAATACATCGAAATGGCGATGGTGTACAAGATGATCGTGCCGATGAAGGGCAGCCCAAAGCCGTAGCGCACCTGCAACGCGCCGCTGATCGTCGGGCTGAAAGCCCAGCCGAAACTCCAGGCCATGCTGGTCAGGCTGGCTACCGTCGCCCGGGCAGCAGGATCGACCTGTTCCATCACAAAGGCCTGGTACACCGGGGTACTCATATTCATCAACCCCAGACGGACGTAATACGCCCCGGCGCTCAACCAGAACCAGGGCGAAAAACCAAGTAGCGCCAGGAAGGGCACAGACAGCCCCTGGGTGACCACCACAAATTGTATCTTCCCCATGCGGTCGGCCAATGCCGGCGCTAAGATGAACCCAACCCCCATCGCCAACGATCCCCAGGCAAACAGGGTGCCGATCACCGGGTCTGGCTGATTGTGAACCACCCGGAAGAAGACGTTCATGAAGGGCATGATTAAACCTGCCCCGATGGAGGTAATCAGCATCGGGATGACTAACTTCCCCAGCATGGCAGGATGTTCAGCGGCATACTTCAAGGGGGCAAACACAGAGCGCTGATCGCTCTCCAGCCGTTGACGTTGTAGGAACATCAGCGGGGCAATTCCCAGCATAAAAGTGACCGCTACAACCACCAGCGACCATCCATAGGCCACGCTGTCCGTCGCCGCCACATTCTGCCAACTCCCCATCCAGCCGGGCAGATAACCACCGACCCAGTTCCCCGCGAACGCGGAGAGCATTTGCAGCCCCTGGCTGAAACTGAACAGATAGGTGCGTTCTTCTTCGCCGCTGTTCTCCACCAGGAAGGGCGCCATGGTGATCCCCCACAAGCTCTGGGCGACGCCGGATAGGATATTCATCGCATAGAACATCGCTTCGGTGGGGTAGAGCACGATCCCGAACACGGATAAGCCGATGAACACCCCTCCCAAGACCAATGAATACTTTCTGCCGATCAAATCCGCCAGATAACCCATCGGCAGGGCCGCGACCAAGGCCGTAAAGCTGGCCGTGGTGATCAACCGACCCAGCAAAGCCTCATCGAAGCCCAGGCTGAGGGCGTAAAAATTGAACAACAACCGGTACACCCCCATCGAAACCCCGGTGATGATCACGTTCACCAAATACAGGCGGGCATTTGGACGGAAAGCCGCTAGACGCGCCGCATATTCTCGAAAGGTCGTCCCCATCGAGCCAGACCAATGTTTCGACATATTACTCACCCAGATATTCTTCCGATTCCCCGCTCAGAAACGCTTCTAACGAGGAAAACATCCCCCTAATCGCTTCAGAGCGTGCTGTATATAATTTGCGTTTCTTCTCGCCCAAGGTCAGGTATACCAACCCCGCCAGACGCAAAGTGTTGAGATGATGAGTCACCGTTGGCGCCCGCAGGCGCAGCCGGCGTGTCAATTGTGCCGGCGACATGGTCTCCTGCGAGAGATAACGCAAGATCCGTAATCGGGTCGGGTCGGCCAATGTCTTCAATGTCCGCAGCATACCCGCCGGGACCTGCGCTCCGGGGACCAGCGAGTCGTCCTCAGAGCGAGCGCCAAACAGCAATAATCCCCGCTCCTCTCCCAGGTGATGATTTACCACCAGGGGCGTGATCCAATAAGAAGGCACCATCACCAAATCCGATACGTCCATCCCCCCTTCGAAGCGCACCCCGCGAGATACCTTCTCGATCAGCATTTCAAGTGTCAATTCACCAGCCCACTGCTGCGCCTCTTGCAGCGCAGTTTCCAAAGCCGGTCGAATACGCTCTTCCTCCTCCGCGAAGAACACCTCCCGATAGACTCCCAAGGCAGAGAGATATCGTTCTCCAAACGCTGGCAGATTCGACCAGATATCCAGGATGTCCCCGACTTTCTTTGCGAGGGTCGGCGATTTATGTTCCCGGTACACTTCCCGGAGCGCCTCCCGCTCCTCAGGCCCCCAACCCCCGCGCTGTGCGACACCCTGAAGAATATCCAGGGCCTCCGTCTGCATCCCCGAAGACTTCGCCAAAGCTGGCAGCCGTTCCTCCGGGGCCAATTGTCGCAGTTCCCAAATCACCGCCGCGCTGTCTTTCACATCCCCAAGGGCATAAACCCAGCTCAACGGGAAATGAACCACCGTTTGTGCCTGCTCCAGGACCTCACGATCTCCAAGGGGTAACCGTGACCGCACGCCCGCAGCCCAGGAAGGGCGCAAGCCAAATTCCCCCGGCTCATGCAAAATATACAGGCTGACGAAGAAATCGTAGCCTGTCCCCAAATCCCAAAACAACGCCGGCGCGCTCATTTAGACACCTACCTAACTTAGATGTTTATCTAATATGCTTTCAGATTATACACCCGGGGCAAGTCCGCGTCAATTAATTCATGGGTTGAGGAATCCGACGTCGGGGAATGTCGGGATAGAGCAGAAGTTGAACTTCTTAAACACAAACACGAACCTTACAATGCACTCAGTGCTCTGTAAATTTAGTCCGTTATTGGTATGTTAGAAGTTCAACTTCTTTGCATAAGACTACAATATCTAGAGAAGATGGGATGCTCCCTCCTGTGGATAACTCGCCAGAAATTGTGGAAAAGTGCCCTGAATTGTTGACAACTCTTTCTATGAAGCCCTAAACCACTAATTTACTACCCCCATATCTGGGTCGATTCGCCCAGTACACCCCAGATAGCTTGCTTTCCCCAAACCGGGAAAATACCTCGCAATCTATCCCAAAAGCGCTGGGGAGAAAAAAACATCCAAACAGCCCTTTATATGGGTATCCTTCCAGACATCCCCCCATATGTGCCCTATTTTTTACAGCATAAAAGTCCCTTCCACATATCCCCAACCCCTACTAAGAATACTATTAAACATTCTTAATAATATGCTGTGAGGGAAAATAGGGCTAAAACTCCCCAACTGCCTCTGGAAAGAAAGATGACCAAGATATACCGACCTTGGGTTGTCATCCCCGATAAAGAGAATAGTACGCGTCGATTTTCAAACCGGGCGGGTATGTTGGGAAAGTTGTTGGGGATCAGTTAGTCCCTGCTGGGGGCATGGCCTATTTGCTGTTCTTCGTGCAAGAGGAGGCTTAAGGGCTAACGATTTGTAAGTCCTCTACATCCAACCTGGATACACTGTCCGATGGCAGCGAGCCAAAGGCCAATCCGCCACCGGGCGGTAGTGCCGCGTATTGGTTGTCAATCCACAACACAAAACCTAGAGGAGACTGGGGAGAGATAGGGGTTTCCAAAACGGTTTCACCATCCACGGAAAAACTGACCTCATCGAGCTGCCAACTCAGGCGGTAGAGATGCCACTGTGTAGCATCGATATCTAGTTGGGCAGCGTCTTGCAGGATCACGCGGCTGGCCAACCGGCGGAGGGGCTGCGCCGTCACTCGCCAGATCAAGAGAGGCAGGGCTGGCACTCCCAACGCCAATATCGGTGCTGGCCAAACGGGTGAGCGGAAGGTTCCCGCCAGGAAGCCGTTTGCGGGCAGGTCGTCACGGAAGGAAAGATAGTTTTGCGAGGAAGCATAGAAGAACCAGGCAGCGTTGGGAAGCGCAAGAAAGCGACGCGTGCCGCCGCCAAATCCCAGCGACAAGCTGAAGGGGTCGTTCCAAAACCCGAAGCCCCAGGTGCCGGGGTGCTCTGGGTGTGAGACGCAGGCCCGTACGTTTAGCGTTAATGGAGGTTGCCAGGGGAATGCTTTCCGGGGGAATGTGGCATAGTCGTCCAGTTGAGCTAAGCGGTAGTTTCCCTTGGTACCGGGGGGCATCTCCAGAGTCCACGCGTCAGGCCCAACATCTGTGACGGTGGCCCCAGGGGTGGTCTTGGGTTTTAGATGATGCACCGCGTTTGAGGGCATGGGGATGTGGATTACCTTGCCCTGAGAATATGCGTCAGAATGGTCGCCCCGCTGCCGCCGATATTCTGAGCCATGCCGATCTTGGCTTCCTGCACCTGTGAGCCGCCTGCCTGCCCGCGCAGCTGCTCGACGACTTCAACAATCTGGTACATGCCCGTGGCGCCGACAGGGTGGCCGCGGGCCTTCAACCCGCCGCGCGTGGTGATGGGGATACGCCCATCAATGCCGATCTCCTCATCCAGCCCCAACCGGGGACCTTGGCCGCGCTCGGCGAAGCCAGAGGCTTCTAGCGATAACGCCGACATGATCGAGAAGGCGTCGTGCAATTCGAAGAGATCGATGTCTTCAGGCCCTACGCCAGCCTGGCGATAGGCTTGCCTGGCCGACTTCTCGGCGGCGGTCAACCATAGGGGATCACGACGGTCGTGCACAGCGATGGAGGCAGTAGATGCCCCTGAACCGGCCACGGTAATGAGGGGATGCCCCTCTCGCTTGGGCATCGCATCCGCAGGGACGATGATCGCCGCTGCGGCGCCGTCCCCGACAGCCGATGAATCCATCAAATTAATCGGGTCAGAGACCATGGCCGCTTTGCGATAGCGCTCTTTGGTTAGTGGAATGTGCAGACGGGCGTTGGGGTTGTGCATGGCGTTGGCGTGGGCGTTGATCGAAAAAGGGGCGAAATCTTCATGCTGCCAGCCATATTCGTGCATGTACCGTTGCATAACCAGGGCGTTGATGCCGATGAAAGACAGACCATGGATGATCTCCCAATCTGCATCGGCTGCGGTAGCTAAACCGGCTGTGGTTTCCTTGGGGAGCGAGTCGGTCATCTTTTCCACGCCGACCACCACAGCGCTCTCGATCTCTCCAGATGCCACCGCCATTAGACCCATCCGAAACGCTGCCGCCCCTGATCCGCAGGCCGCCTCGATCTTGAAGGCTTCATGGCCTCTCATCCCCACCCAATCGACGATCAGTGTCCCCAGGTGATCTTGCTTATCCAGCACGCCGGAGAGCATGTTACCCACATACAGCGCCTGGGTGGATCGAATTTCGGCATCTTCCAGGGCAGCGAAAACAGCCTCCCCCGCCAATACCAGCAGGGATTTATCCCAATGTTCTGAGACCGGCGTTTGACCGATCCCCAAAATGGCGACTTCACGCATCGTATTCCCTTTGAAGTAAATCTTGTTGACCTATATTATGCCCCCTCTGGCTTGCAAAATCTATCAACTCTCGTCATCCAGCGGCACGACTCGCTGGCGGATGGCGAAGATGGCGGCCTGGGTGCGGTCTGCTAGCTGCAGTTTGCTGAGGATATTGCTGACATGGGTCTTGACAGTCTTCTCACTGACCACCAGGGATTGGGCGATTTTACGGTTGTCCTGCCCCTGAGCGATGAGTTTCAGTACCTCTAACTCGCGCGGGGTGAGGCTTTCCAGTGACGGTGCATCCCCTGAGACTTCCTCCATCAGACGTTTGGCGATGCGGGGGTGCAGGCGTGCCTCATGCCGGGCCGCGGCCCTAACCGCCTCGATAACTTCTTCAGGCAGAGAGCTTTTCAGCAGGTAGCTCAAGGCTCCGGCCTTGATCGCCGGGAAGACCAGGGCATCCTCGTAATGACTGGTGAGCACCACCACCTGTGTGTGCGGGCTGATCTCGCGGATCTCCCGCGTAGCCTCAACGCCAGACATCCCCGGCATGACCAGGTCCATCAGAACCACGTCGGGGATCAGTTCGCTTATTATGCCTATCGCGGATTCCCCATCTTCAGCCTCACCGATAATTTGAAGATCATCCTGCACCTCTAACAGTTGGCGCAGGCCCTGGCGCACGATGGGGTGGTCATCGACGATGAGAATAGTTATCGCATCAGACATAATGACCTACACATTTTCCAGCAAAGATAAAGCCATTTCGGTCGCTTTTTCTGAATAAGTCAAGCAGTTTTCAATCTGGTTACTGGCTTTAAACTCAATTTGGCCCGCCTCGGTATTCAAATCTACCTGGATTAGTTGACCGCAATTGGTTGAGCCAAACTCTTTTTCGAACATCTCTATCAAATCCTGGGTCAATAGATAGTTCTCTTCCACAGACTCGTTAGGGGAACTTCTGCCGGTGAGCAAACTTATCCCCATGATCGCGCCACTCAGCGCGCCGCACTGACCGCTCGTGCGAGCGATGCCGCTGCAAAAGCCTGTGGCAATCTTGGGGATCAGATCAGACTGGATACCTTTCGCTTCGGCAACTGCCAAAAGGACGCTTTCCGCTCAGTAGAATCCGCCAGCGCTGAAAAGGTCTCTGGCTCGTTGGGGGGCGTTCTGGGTCATTGGTGTCTCCTGAATTGGAAATATTGTCTTATGTCGAAGGCACAGAAACCTGTAATTGTGTCCCTTTGCCAGTCGTGCTGTTGATGGTTACCTTCCCGCCGACCTCTGCCGCCCGCTCATTCATGCTGCGCAAGCCCAGGGATTGGGGCGGCTGGGATTTCTCCGGGTCAAAGCCTTGGCCATTGTCCGTTATGGTTAGGGTTATAGTGTCCGTTTCATATTCTAGCACGATGGTGACTTGGCTGGCCTCAGCGTGGCGTGCGACATTGTTGAGGGCTTCTTGAGCTATTCTATATAGCGCTTGTTCGATATTCAGGGGGAGTTCGCGTTCCCCGCGGACGGTTAAATCGACAGGGGTCTCGTGCTGAGCAGCCCATTTGTCTGCTAATTCAGTGATAGCGGGTGCCAGTCCTCGATCCTCTAGTGAAGCTGGCCGCAACTGCTTGATGAGGGCGTCCATCTCCAAATGTACATCGCGGGCCTGGGTTTCGAGTTGGGCCAGGCGTTCGGCGGCTTTTCCCTGGTCCTTCTCGAACAACTGGCGGATGGAGTTGGCCGTCAGGCTGAGGGCGAAGATCTGCTGTTTGACGGCATCATGCAGTTCGCGGGCTAAACGGTTGCGCTCCTCGACAGCAGCCAGGGCACGTGCCTCCTCAGCCAGCATGATATTGCGCTCGGCCAACGTGCGCAGATCATGCATTTGCGCCGTCAGTTGATCTGCCATGGTGTTGAACTGATTTCCCAACTGGTCGATCTCATCATTCCCTTCAACCGTCACCCGGCTGGAAAGATTTCCGGCGGCCAGCGCTGCGCTGGCCCTGCTCATCTTCTGCAGGCGTTGGCTGAAAGATAGGGATAGCCGACCCCCAGCGATCCCTGAAACGAATGTGGCGATCAGCGCCCCACCGACCAGCACGACGACCAAAGCGGTGATTGTTTGCGCTGAATCGAAGGGAGCATCGACTCCACCGGCCCGGTAATACACCCAGCCTAAGTGTTCGTAGTTGTAACTGATGATCGCAGCCATGCCGATATGGTCTTTGCCCTCAACGGCAGAGGATACTAGATCAACAGGGTCTTCTGAGATGAGTTCGCTGCTGGCGGTTTGGAATAAATCCATGTCGAAGCCAGGTAGCTGCTCTAATTCGGGCAAAGACCCTGGGGGGTAGCGCCACGCATCATTGCTGCCGACCACTTCCCCATCTGGATCGAGGATGATGATCCAATCCTCATAATATATATCTTCTAGATCATCAGATGGGGTGATTGGATCAAAGCCGACATCATAGATGAACTCTTCAACGAGTTCTTCACTTAGGGGTGAGCCATCCAGGAAATAAGCGATATCATCAGCGATGAAGAAAGCTTGATCCCCAACCCAAAGCGCTGTCAGGTCGGTGCGCAAATAGATCAAATAGCCGCCCAGGATCAATATGACCAGGATGGCCACAGAGATCAGCGTGACGGCCAAATGAGATAAGGTGAGCTTTCGTTGCAGTCCAGAACGCATAGGATGTATCTGGGTGACAGGTACTCATATAAGCGGAGTACCCGTCACCTTTTGCTTCCCTATGGTAACACAGGAAGGCTTTCTATGACTTTGGTCATTTCCTCGACAGAGATGGTGCCCTCGATGACAATGAACTGCCCGTCATGGATGAAAGTTGCTGCACTGTAAGGCCCATACTCGTCAGTCCAATCTTCGAGCAGGACGGTGACTCCTTGGATGGTGACGGTATCGTCTTCGAAAGAGAGTTCAACATCGAAATCTTCATCCTCGGCGAGATCTTCATCTTCACTTGCGAAGTCCTCGTCCTCCTCATCGAAATCAATGTTGTTGACCTCATCTATCCAGGTTTCTAGTGAGTCGTAGGGGCTGTCACTAGCCGTGATCTCGATGAAGTCTTCCTCGCCAGAGCCGAAGAACTCGACCGAGGTGGCTGCACCTTTGCCAGGGACAAACCAAATGGCATCTTCTTCGAATTCTGCGGCATCAAACGAATAAGCCCCGTCAAGCTCATAGCCTTCGGGCAAGTAACCGGGGATCAGGTCAGCGGGGGGCTCGACTTCTTCGAATTTGTCCATGTCACACGGGTCTGATTCATCAGAATCCGTTGACAATGGCTCATCCCCTGATTGAGCAGGCTCAACAGCCACAGCAGTCGATGCGCTCACAGTGGTTGCTGTGGTGCACCCCATGCCAACCAACAGCAAGACGAGTGCAGATAAGATCAGGTAGGTTCTAAAATTTTTTGACATAGCATACCTCCGTGTATGTTTGTTGTCCCAAGGGTACAATAAATCTATACGGAGCACATCGGGCTTGGGGTCTATCTTTGACTCGGTCTCTAGAACGAAAAAGAGATGCACCAGGTGCATCTCTTTTCAACATCTTAGTGGCGATGTCGAATATCGGTCACTTAATCAACATTGCCAACAGATTCCCTGCAATGAATATGCTCAGCAGCACCCAGGTTGGGGCGCTGCTCTTACTCTGCAAGGTGAAATACAACCCGACTGAGGGGAAAACCATCAGCAAGAAAGCCGTCAGATGAGATTCAAATTTATGATTGCGCAGCCATGTAACCAATGAAATCATGTTTTGTCCCTTATATTTGGAGGACAGGAAAAAATTCCTGGATTCTCCATCATATCTTTTCGTCGTAGTAGAAAGCGCCGAGGAAATCGTCGGTGACTTTCTTCTCTTTGCCGCTCCAGCTTTCGATATCGATGCGGAATACGGCGGTGACCTTAAGGTCTGTATCTGTGGCAGGTTCGTAATCAATATCGGGTTTCAAATGAGGGAAGTATTTGTCGCAGAGAAGTTGCAGGCCGTGCCTGGCTTCGTCCAGGTCGGTGACCACGCGAATATCCCCAAAAGCGACTACCCCGGCGAACTCGACGCTGAATTCCATAGCGCGCTCATTGGGCAGCAGCCTGCCCATCTCGCTGACGCTGAAGCACACCCGCGGGCAAGCCCGAATATTCTCGATGGTGCGGCCTTTCTTGGCTCCGTGCAGGTATAGGGCATGGGCTTCTGGGTCATAGGCGAAGTTGCGGGTCACGAGGAAGGGCTGCCCATCATGAGAAGTTGCCATTGTGCCAAATGGGGCCCGTAAGATGAATTCCCGGATCCAAGTCTCATCTTTGGCCCGGTCGTGGCGGCGGATTTTGGTCAGGTCTTTTGTTTTACTCATAGTCAACTTCCCAATGCAGCGCCAATGATGGCTAGCACACTAACCAGGAGAATCAACAGTCCCGTATAGACCAGCATCTTGCGCATGACCTCCCCTTCGCGTCCGGCCATGCCCCCGGTGCTGGCGCCGACGACGATTTTTGTGGGGGCGATCACCGAGCCCAGCGCACCGCCCGATGTCTGGGCGGCCAGGATCAAAGCCACGCTGTATCCCAACAACTCGGCTGTGCGTTGCTGCAAGACTGCGAAGACCACGTTAGAGTTGGTGTTGCTGCCGGTCATGAAGGCGCCTAAGGCGCCGATCCACGGAGAGACCACCGGGAAGGCGACCCCAACGCCCTCCGCCAAACCCCGGGCCAGGGTTTCGGTCATGCCGGCGTGCTGCATCACCACGGCCATCGCCACCATCGAGGCGATCCCCACGCTGGACGACATCACCCGCCGCACCGTACCGCTGACGATGCGTCTCCCTGCGCCGCCTTCGGTGTACCAGCCAGCCCGTTTGTAGATCAAATAAGCCAGAATAGACGAATATAAGAGGATCGCGCCGGCGTGACGGAAGATCGGGATGGTGCGCCCCGGACCCGCGGAGGTAGTGTATCCCAACGAGGTTTCCACGGTGGGGAAATCAAGGCTGAGCTTGACTCCCCCGAGGGTGTTCCTGACCCCGGGGATCAACTGTATGCCTAGCGTGATAGCGATCAGGACAGCGTATCCTGAGATGGCAATGCCTAGGGAGCGCAAATTCAGGTCCCCATTGTCTTCGATCTCACCTCGGTAGCGACGTGCCAGGGGGTAGGCGATCAACAGGCCAGCCAGGCCACCCAAAAAGGAGGCCACGTTCCACAGGCCGTTGGTCGCAGCCAGGTACAAAGCGATGCTCATCACCGCGCCCAAGATCATCACCGGGACAAAGAGTCTGCGAATGGCCCCCCAGCCCCCAGCAGCATGGGCGACCAACAGACCAACACCCATCCCAGAGATACCCAGGAACAGCGCGGAAAAGGGGGCCAGTTCAGGCCAATCCAGCCCCGTGGCGGCCATCATGGCGTTGAAAGAGGATCCCAGCGAGCCGAAGGTCACCGCCCAGGAGTGCCCTATGGAGGGGATCACCACAGCCGAGAGAGGCGCAAAGCCCAAACCGCCCAAAATGGGAGCAATCACAGCTACCGGGACGCCAAAACCCCCAACACCCTGTAAGAAGGAGGCGAAAACCCAGCCAATGATCAGGGCTTGCATGCCCTTGTCAGCGGTCAGGTGGGGTAAGGCTTTGCCGATGGTTTTGATGGCACCGGCCTCGTCGGCGACGCGGAAGAGCAGGAAGGCTGCCCAGATGATCATCAGCACGTCGATGGTGAGCAGCAGGGCTTTGGTGTGGGCAACGGCCAACAACCGCGCCCCAGCCCCGAAGAAAAACACGGCGATGACCAGCGCGCTAAGATAACCGGCCGCGCCAGCCCGCGCTGCGCCCCAACGGAATCCAACCATCAGGGCCAGAATGATTGCAATGGGAGTGAAAGCAAGTAAGAACATGTTGAAATGGGTGCAGGCAAGAGATATGCTCTCTTGCCTGCATGTTTTCCTTGGTATTGCGCAGTGTTTTTGCTAAACGGTTACGTCTTTGGGGAATTGGATTTCCTTGTTGATCTCGACCACCTCTTTTGGTACATCAAAATTGAGTGGGGAACCCACCAACTGCTGAGCATACTCCTTGATGGCCTGTTTCCAATATTTCTTGGTGACGTAATAAACCCGCGCCCCTCCCAACTCATGCTGCACATCTGGCCAGGGGTAGCTGGGCTGGGCCATGCCTAAGAATCCAATCCGCCAACCATTATAACTCTCGTAGGTGGACCAGAATTCCTTTTGCTTGAGCACTTCAAAGGCATAGTAGGCCTTGCAGTAGAAGAGAGCAGCACCCACGCGGCCACCCCGGCGGAAGGTCATCGTGTGATGGCTGATGTTGATGTCTTCGTTCATCAGACGGCCGTTGACCAAACCGGCCAGTTCACCGTCGATCATGCCAACAAGCACATATGGGTCTTTAATGCGTTTACGGTACCATCCTAATAGCTCTGCATATACTCTCGCGCCGACGATGTCATAGAAATCGTGGTCGGCCTCGAACATCACTCGCTTGACGTATTCCATCAGGGCCAAAGATTCTTCGACTTTGGCCTCGCGGACGTACATCTCGCTGCCATCTCGCAGAGTGATGGTGGCATCCGGCCAGGGCTTTGTCTTCATTGCATAGCCCTGGAGCAGGGGTTCGATGTCGCGCACGTTTACGGTATATTCTTCTCGTGAAACGGGTACGGGGGGTTCTAAACGCATGATGTTCTTCTCCTTATTATTGGGTTAATCGCCCTACAAGTATAAACGAAAATTGCTCCCGTTGGATTGTCAAGTCCGACGCGGAGACAAGCTTTTCGTGAGTCGATGAATTCATTTCGTGGGGGAGCTCTTGCGGGTGTACCACCAGATGGCAGCGACTCCCAATGCCAGCCCCGGGAGCAGCACCAGCCCAGCCTCAGGCCCAAAAGCGCCCCCTGTCCAGAGGGCGGGGCCTTCGACCGTTTGCAGGATCAGCCGATATGACTCCGTGCCGCTGACCTGGAAGCCGAAAACGGTGCCTTCGAAGAAATTCCAGCCGATGTGCAGACCAATGGGCAGCCAAAGACCCCGGGTACGTAAATAAGCGAACGCCAGGAAAATCCCTGAAATCAGCAGTCCCAACAGAGGTGCCCAGGCAAAGCCGGGATTGCTGTAGTGTGCCAAAGAGAAGAACAACGAGGAGATGAAGACCGCCCAATCTGTGTTGAGGCCTTCTTCCAGGTTTTGAAGCCAATAGCCGCGTGCCAGCAACTCTTCCTGCCAGCCGACGAAGGTATAGATAGTTAACATGATCAGCACTTCGCGGGCCACTCGGCCTGGGCTTTGAAACTCCCATGCGAAGCCGTCGAAGGCCAGCCAGCCTGTAACCCATTCGATGGAGTAGATCAGCCCCATCATGGCGGCGGTGAGGGCAATACCGAAGAGCAGATCCCCTATGGCCTGCCAACTCAATTTCAGCCCCAGGCTGGCGAAAGAGCGTTTGTCCACAAAACGGCGGGCGATGAACACCGAGCTAGTGATGCCGCCCAACCCCACCAGGCTGATGATGGTCAGGGAGGAAATGCCTTGACGTTCGGCCCAAACGAACAGCGGCGACAGGACGACGCCAAAAGTGACCAGTGAGGCCGCCAGGATGAAGAAATGCGCCAGCAAGCGCCAGCCGGCTCGCAGGCGCCCCTCTTCGGGGTTGATGAAGATTGTTTTGAACACGTTTATCGACCGGCAGCTCTCAGTTAACGGGCCATTAGTAACTATTACTGCCACAAATCTCGATGTCGCGGCATTTCCCCTCTCCAGCGATCATCTTCCCGGCCCAACTCTGGCTGCACGGTGGGCTTTATTCGATCAAAGTCTGAATCTGCTCGTGCATATAGAGTTGAAGGTAATAGTACCCGCCGGCGTTCTTACCGCTAGAGCCGGAACCTTTCCAGCCGCCAAAGGGTTGGAAGCCGGGCCAGGCGCCGGTGGTCGCGCCTTGGGGTCGGTTGGCGTAATTGACCCCAGCCTGGGTGTTGTCAAAGAACCAACTGGCCTCCTCTTCGTCCCCGTAGAACCCGGAGGTGAGGCCGTAATCGACGTCATTGGCCAGGGCCATGGCCTCCTCGAGGCTCTCCACCTTGTGGACCAGCGTGATCGGCAGGAACATCTCATGCTTCCAGAGGCGGTGCTCCAAGGGCACATCGGCCGCGATTGTTGGAGAGCAGAAATAACCATTGATGAAATCGCCTTCAGTGAGAACCTCGCCACCCGTCAAGATCGTGCCTGCTTCTCTGAGTTCATCGCTGAAGGTCAGGAAATCCCGGTAAGCCCAACTGTTGACCACCGGGCCCATATAGGTAGAACGATCCGTGGGGTCGCCCACCCTGAGTTCGCTGGTGAGTTCGACGATGCGATCGACCGTCTGGTCGTAGAGCGGTTCTTCGATATAAACCCGCGAGCAAGCAGAGCATTTCTGCCCCTGCAACCCAAAAGCAGAACGGACGATACCCAGCGCGGCACACTCCACATCGGCATGGCGGGAGACGATGGCGGGATTCTTACCACCCAATTCCAATATCGTGGGGCGGATGTATTTGCCCTGGGCAAAACTGCGGAAGATGCCCATGCCCACATCATAGGAGCCTGTAAAGGTCAGGCCATCCAAATCGGGGCTGTCAACCAATGCTTGCCCGAGCACGCTTCCGGAGCCAGTGACGTAGTTGACGGCCCCCTCGGGAAGTCCAGCATCGACGAAGCATTCCGCCAGCAGGCGCACAGTCCAGGGGGTGTCTGTGGCGGGTTTCATCACCACAGTATTGCCGGCTACTAGGGCTGCCCCAACAGGGCCACCGGTCAGCGCAGCCGGGAAGTTAAAGGGGCTGATCACCAGCCATACCCCATAGGGGCGCAGCACTGAGTAGTTCCTGGCATGGTAGCCAACCAGAGGGTCTTCTCCCATCTTTGTCACGAAGCCCTGGTTCCGCTCCATTTCATCGCAGGCCCAGCGGATCAACGCCGGGGCTTCGGCAACATCGCCAAGGGCTTCCATGCGGTTTTTGCTCACTTCAAGGGATGTGGCCGCAGCAATATCGAATATACGTTCATCGATGATATCGGCGGCCTTGTTCAGCAATTGTACGCGTTCCTGCCAGGGAGTACGACTCCAGGTTGGGAAAGCCGCTTTAGCAGCAGCGACGGCATTCTCGGCATCTTCGGCAGTGCCGGTCTGGAAGAGGCCCAGTATTTCTTCGGTATTTGCAGGGTTGTGACTCTTGAAAGTGTGTTTTGCGTAGACCTCTTCGCCGTTGATGGTCATGCCATATTCTGCCCCTAATGTCGCCCGTGCTTCAGCCAGGGCTGCTTCGTAACGCGTGTGCAACTCTTCGGGCGGGTCGAACATGGTGGCGTAAGTAAGTTGGAAAGTACTCATAAAAAGCTCCATTCAAGTTTCGAGGTATTCTCGCAGATGGCGGCTGCGGGTGGGGTGGCGAAGTTTTCGTAAGGCCTTGGCCTCGATCTGACGAATACGCTCGCGCGTGACGTTGAAATATTGGCCGACCTCCTCCAGGGTGTGGTCTTTGCCATCCAGCAAACCGAAACGTAATTCTAATACCTGGCGCTCACGTTCGGAAAGGATCGCCAAGGCGTTTTTGACCTGCTCGCGAAGCATCTCGCGCGCCGCCGCATCGACAGGCTGTGTGGCCTCCTCGTCTTCGATGAAGTCTCCCAACTGGTTGTTATCTTCATCGTTGCCTACCGGGCTGTCCAGAGAGAGGGGCGCCTCCGAGGATTGCAAGGTACGGGATACCTTGCGAGCGGCCCGTTGGAGACGGCGGTTTAACTCCAAGGGCAGGGTAGTGCCTTCCATTGCAGCGCGTCGGATCATGAGCACATCTTGCGGCTTCAGGAAGCCGGACTCGAGGGCCACTTCCTCATGGGTGGGTTCGCGGTTCAATTCCTGGGTCAAATCGCGCTGGATGCGAGCCAGGCGATTGATCGTCTCGTGGACGTGCACCGGGATACGGATGGTCCGGGCTTGATCGGCGATCGAGCGGCTGACCGACTGACGAATCCACCAGGTGGCATAGGTGCTGAACTTATAGCCTCGGGTAGGGTCAAACTTAGAGACTGCCCGTAATAAGCCCACATTACCTTCTTGAATCAGGTCCAAAAAAGAATTGCCCCGGCCGGTATATCGCTTTGCCACGCTGACCACCAGACGCAGGTTGGCGCGGATGATCCTATTATGCGCTTCACGAGAAAGGTTGCGCAGATACTGTACGTTCTGGTTTAGGATCTCATCTGAGGGCAAATAGCGGGAAAAAGTCCGTTTGGTGGGCAATTTGTGATGCTTTTCGAGATAGGCGCGCAATTTTTCTGTGGTTTCATCGGGGAGCGCATAGATCGAAACGAAGATCGTGAAGGCATATCTGGCTACGGTGTCCCAAAAAGTGTCTTTTCCCCACATGCCGTTATCCAGGTAATTGCGCAAGTAAGATGGCTGACTGATATCCCAGGATTCTCGTAAGCTGCGAGCCTCATCCAGGATGGATAACAAATCTGGGCAGGCGAATTTCCAGCGCTTGATATCATCACGAACCCGATCCCAGGCCGTTCTAAGTTCAGCAAAGACGGCCCGGTACATGCTCTGAACCGGGGAAACGCCTCGGCGGGCCATGGGGTGCTGGCGTCCGATGGCATCCAGGCGGCGAACGGCCATCATGCGTGCGGATAGCCAAAATTCCTGGTCGATGCCGAGGAGTTCCACCTTCCCAATATCGTTGAAATACAATCGAATAGGATCGCTTTCTAATCTAGGGAAGGCTTCTTGGGCCGCGGCCATACCGTTGACGACCTGTGCTTCGACATCTTCCTCCTCACTGGCATTTTCTGAAGTGTTTCCAGGCTGGGGATCACCCTCTGCGACAGCGGACAGATCACCCTCGATCAATAAGAGTTCTTCGATAGAGGGGGATTGATTATCCGTAGGCTCTGGAGAAGCGGGAGGATGAGGATCGGAATGAGTCATAGCAATCGCCTAGATTAGTTCGTGAGCGAATGGTTTGAATAGCGATTTTGTGCTCGATGCAATCGACTCAGCAAGGCAACATATTGAACCATGGTGTTGGAAAACTCCTTGGCTCGAATATCTCCCTGCTCTTGGGCTGTTTCTTGTAGATAGCGCAGGTGGTCCAGTTGCTGGCTCACTCCCGTCGCCCGCAGCAGCAACAACGCCCGCAGCAAATCTTCCAGCACGTCTTTGCCCTGAGGGTCGATCTTGTCTGTATGGGCCAGGATCGTATCGGCCAAGGGCATCATCGATTCCGGTAGATGGTTCAGCACAAAGTGCAGCGGTTCGCTTTCTCCCTGATGGAGCGAGTCCTGGACAAGGCGGAACAGCATTTGGTGGTCGGTATGTTGGAAATCCTGCGTTTTGATGCGGTTGAGGCCGTCTTCTTGAAGCTGGCGGTCGATATGGTAGATCAGGTCCGGGCGGCGGAGCAGCGTCCCCAGCAGATGTATCTCGCGGGTATGGATGGCTTTGAACGGCGATGCGGTTGCGCCCCGTGGTGTGGGCTGGACGGACGGGAACCTCTGGGCAGGGGGCCTGCGCCCGGGGGCGGTGCGCGCCCCACGCGTTTCTAGCAGAGACCGCTCATCCACGCGTAACAGCCGGGCTAACTGCTGCCGGTATGTGTCCCGCTCGACGGAGCTGGGTACATCTCCAATTAGCGGCATAACTTGGGCAGCGATCTCGGTCTTGTTCTTGGGGTCATCCAGGTTGCGATCTGCGGCCAGAGTTTCCATCACGTGCACAACAATGGGCTTGGCCGCATCGATGATCGTCTCCCAATCAGCCGGGTCACGGTTGATGACGTCGTCCGGGTCCATGCCTTCAGGCAAGGTGCTGACGCGGATATCGGCTTTGAGGCGCGCCTCTTGGCGCAGCAGCCCGCGGGCGTCGAAACTGATCTCGCCTTCCCTGTCCAAAGTCTGGCGGGCTACCTCCAGGCCCCGCAATGTGGCCTGGATACCTGCGGCGTCGGAGTCCATCGCCAGGATGATGCGGCGGGTAAAACGTTTGATGAGCCGCAGGTGATCCTCCGTCAAGGCGGTGCCCATGGTGGCGACCACGTTGGTATAGCCGTGCTGGTGCGGGGCCAGCACCCCCATGTAGCCTTCGACGATCACCACCTGATCTTCCATGCGGATAGATTTGCGCGCCTGATCCAAACCGAACAGGATTTTGCCTTTGTCAAAGATGTCGGTTTGCGGCGAGTTAAGGTATTTTGGCAGTCCCTCAGGGTCGAGGGTGCGGGCGCCAAAGCCGGCCATGCGGCCGCGGTCATCGCGGATGGGCAGCACGATCCTGTGGCGAAAGCGATCATAGACACCCCCCGACTCGCGTTCGGAAACCAGTCCGGCGTCGATCAGATCGGCCTCAGTGTAGCCTTTGGCCTTGAAGTGATCCGTGGCGGCCTCCCAAGAGTTGGGGGCGTAGCCGATGCCAAAGGTTTCGATGATTTCGTCATTGAATCCCCGGTCGTTAAGATACTGGAGAGCTTTTTGCCCCGGCGCTGAATTGTGCAACTGGTGACGGAAGAAGGTCACCGCGCTTTCGAGTAGCTCGCGCAGGCGGTCGTACTCTTCATATCTTTCTTGCTCTTGAGGGGTCAGGGGCTTCAGTTCTATGCCAGCTTGGTCGGCTAATTCTCTGAGCGCGGTGGGGAAATCCCAGCCCTCTTTCTTCATGACATAGCTGAAGATGTCGCCGCCTTCGTTGCACTCCCCGAAACAGCGCCAGGTGCCTGTATCCGGGAAGACTGCAAAAGCCGGTGTGCGCGTGTTATGGTGGAAAGGACAAAAGCCAGAGTAGCTTTTGCCCGAACGCCTGAGTTCTACGCTATTAGAGACGATATCGACGATATCGAGCCGGGCTTTTATTTCGTCAATGGCAGTCATTTTGGTGGACAAGGGGCATAATTAGGTTCAGCGCTGAACCCATTATACCGCGTCAAGGATGGACACCCCCAGGTTGCATCATTGGGAGCGGTGAAAATACCGGTGGTAAAACGCACAGATACGAACTAGACAGCGCAATTCCAGCTAGAATTTGCTATGCCTGAGCGTAAAAACCAGAAGATCACTACGGACCTCACCACTCCCAGGGATGCTCAAAAGCAGCACGGCCCTGCGACCTCTTCTTTAGTGAGGGCGCTCAAGACAGCTTCTATTATCCTTACACGGTTGCACCTTTAATCAACCCCTGGAAAGGCGCTAAACCTCAGCCAACCTATTTGAAACTCCGGCAAAGGCGCAATCAACATGTATAAAATAACAGGGCAACTAAGTGAAGTTGCCCTGTTATTGTCAGTATCAATCTTTTGTATTAGAGAGCTACAACATTCTGAGCGCTGGGGCCTTTTTGGCCCTGCTCGACGGTAAATTCTACACGTTGACCTTCATCAAGGGTTTTGAAGCCTTCTGCAACAATCGCATTGAAGTGAACAAAAACGTCTCCACCCGCATCGCGCTCGATAAAGCCGTAGCCTTTACCGCCATTGAACCATTTTACAGTACCTTGTTCTCTAGACATGACTTGGAACTCCTTTCTTTTTAGATTTTGCTGGGTTACGCATGGGTTCCAAATCAAAGGTTTATCTTTTTATCAGAACTTCTGTTTAACAAGCTCTGTAGTTTAGCACATAACCGAAATCTGTGTGCAATACTTTTATTAGAGTTTTTGTACTACGCACTCAAAAACTCTGCCATCATCTTTCTAGCCTGAAGCATTGGGATTGAGAAAGTATATACCCACTCTACAAGAAGCGAATTTATTGCACGCTCGTGAATGGCCTTGTCTATATCACTAAGCTTTACAGTATTCCCATAATCAGACAGATCACGGACAACGCGGCAAATAGAAATCAGCTGTCCATCCTTCAACAGCTCGAGGAGCTGCTTCTTACGTTGAAGATGATCTTCTGGAAGCGGCTCATTTGGGTTTTGTAATACTGGAAATAGATCTTCGAACTCACTCTTCGATTTCGGTGCACGCAGGTTGTGCTGATCTTCAACAGGCACCCAAACTGTAAGTGAAGGTGTTTGAAATACATAACAGCTAACGATGTGATCGTGAACCGTTTTGTCTTCGATATCTGCTATGTAGCCGAGGCCGTGGACTAAATGGATTGCTTTGTCGCCACTGTTAAAATCCATGCTGACTCTCTTTCTTGAATTTGCTTACGTTAATATAATATTCTGCTCTGCTGATATAGGCCTTCGGCAAAACAAAACCGCCATCCGGATTACTGAATAGCGGCATCGATGCGGAATTGGGGCGAACTAATTCAGTATACCATAGGCACACATTGCAGTTGACAAAGGGGAGTGAGGGGGAGTGGTGAAAATACTGGTGGTAAAAAACACAGATACGAACTAGACAGCGCAATTCCAGCTAGAATTTGCTATGCTTGAGCGTAAAAATCAGAAGACCACCACAAACCTCACCACTCGGTATTTGTCCAGAACCTTCACCACTCCCCATTATCCAAATAGACTTGTTAGTCTACATCGACTATAATGGCGTTTATGCGTTTCGACGTGTTTACGCTCTTTCCCGAAGCCTTAGAACCCTATCTGCAGAGCAGCATCCTCAAGCGGGCCAGCGAGCGTGCTCTGGTGCAGTTCCACGTGCATAACATCCGCGATTGGGCTGCCGATAAGCACCGCGTGACCGACGATGAGCCTTATGGGGGCGGCGGCGGCATGGTGATGAAAGCTGAGCCAATCTTTGCCGCAGTTGAAAGCGTGGTGGGGACACCCCCCGCCTGCCCGGTCATTTTGCTGACCCCCCAGGGCAAACTGTTCACCCAGGATGTGGCTCACCAACTGGCTGGTCAACCTCGATTGGCGCTGATCGCTGGCCGCTATGAGGGAGTCGATGAACGCGTTCGGGAACATTTGGTCAGTGAGGAGATTTCGATTGGTGATTATGTGCTCACCGGAGGCGAACTCCCCGCGTTGGTGCTGATCGACACCATAACGCGCCTGCTTCCGGGCGTATTGGGGGATCCTGCCGCAACCCAAAAGGATTCTCACGCCAGCGGCTTGTTGGAGCACCCTCACTACACGCGCCCGGCGGATTTTCGCGGTTGGGAAGTCCCTGAAGTGCTGCGCTCGGGGGATCATGCCCGCATCGAGCGTTGGCGGCGGGAGCGATCCCTGCTACGAACGTGGGAACGCAGGCCTGATCTTTTGAAAACCGCAAAACTGGCGGAAGAGGATGACCGCTTTCTAGAAGAAATTAAGCGTGAAGCGTAAAAAAAACCGTCACGCTTCATGTTTTATGCTTTGAAACCTGTTGATCGCAAACGCACCATGAGATTCGCTGAAAGTTCTGGAGATTCTTGACCCGGGGATGGCCTTGATTCCAGAGATTCTGTACATTGATGCAGCCCTGCTGGTGATCGACAAACCGGCAGGGCTGCTTTCTCTCCCAGACGGGCATGACCCGACTAAACCCCACTTGCGGAGTGTCTTGGAGCCGCAGGCGGGTCGCCTGTGGATCGTCCACCGTCTTGATCGTGAGACGAGCGGCGTGATGGTGTTGGCTCGCAGCGAAGAGGCTCACCGAGAGCTAAACCGTCAATTTTCAGACCGCGGAGTTTCCAAAATCTACCATACCCTGGTGTCTGGCGTCCCCGCATGGGATGAAATACGCGCGGATGTGCCTCTGCGTTCCGAGGTTGGCCGGCGCCGGCGGACAGTTGCTGATCGAGGGAAAGGGAAAGAAGCCATCACTCAATTTCGCGTACTAGAGCGATTTACCCATTGCGCGCTGCTGGAAGCTCAGCCCAAAACCGGTCGTCGGCATCAAGTCTGGGCCCATCTCTATCATCTGGACCATCCCATCTTGTCTGATCCGCTGTACGGCACTGGAAAAAGGGCCTCGATGATCGACCGCCTGGCTTTGCAGGCCTACTCGTTGACTATACAACATCCACAGACGGGGGAGAGGCTTGTTTTCGAAGCTCAGTATCCACAAGATTTCGTTACTGCCTTACAGTTGTTGCGGACATAAGCCCACGCAACTCATCTCGGAGGGTTGAGATGACGCCCGTATGCCTACAAATGACTGTCCTTTGATGGCAGTCTGAGGGGTTTGGTGCTAAATTTGTTAATTTCATATAAGAACTTACCCTTCGCAAGCCCCTTTTCTTGACGCTTATCACACCGCATGATATGATTCATATCGAGTTTTTAGCACTCTCAACGCTAGAGTGCTAAAAAGAACTGAGATGAGTGAGCTAACCGAACGCCAGAAACTGATCTTAGCGCTGGTGATCCGGGAATATGTTGAGCAGGTGAACCCTGTCGGCTCGAAATCCTTGGTGGATGATTACGCCCTCAACTTTAGCCCGGCTACAGTCCGCAATGAGATGGCCTTCCTCACCGAGGCAGGATACTTGCAACAGCCCCATACATCGGCTGGCCGTATCCCTACCGAGGAAGGATATCGCTATTTCGTCAGCCAGTTGATGGGACGGGCTTCACTGCCATCAGAGACTCGGCACACGATCCAGCATCAGTTCTATCAGGCCCGTACCGATATCGATCAGTGGATGCGCCTGGCGGCCTCCGTTTTGGCACGTCAATCCCGCGGGGCCTCTTTGGTCACTTCACTGCACCCAGAGCATGCCCGTTTGAAGCATGTTGAGCTCATCGCCACCCGCGGATGGCAAGTTCTGATGGTGTTAGTGTTGGAAGGCGGCGAGATTCGCCAGCAGATGTTGAAGCTGGGTGAGCCTGTCTCTCAGGAGAAGCTAAGCGCCACTGCTGGTTGGGTCAATGAGCTTTCTGAGAAGAAAGATGCCGGTGAAATCTCAGCATTGATGAGCCGGGCCGACGATGATTTGAAGCGCGATATTTTGCAATTGACCATCGATGAGATGCAGCGTTCAGATGATGTTTTGGCGGGCGATATCTACCGCGATGGATTGGCAAATGTGCTGGCAGAGCCGGAGTTCTCTGCCCCTGGCGTTGCTCATCGAGCCTTGCGCTTTTGGGAGGAACGTTCCCAACTCGAAGACCTGCTCTCCCAAACGGTGCTCTCGCCTGAAACCAGCGGTATCCACGTGCTGATTGGCGGCGAGGGAACCTGGGAAGACCTCAGCGACTGCGCGGTGGTGCTCTCCCGCTATGGGGTTCCAGGCGTGGCTACAGGTGCGCTGGGCGTGCTTGGCCCCACCCGCATGCCCTATGCTCAGACGATTTCCACCGTCCAGTTTGTCGCCAATTTGCTCAGTGACCTGGTTGGTGATACTTTGTCAGATGAGAGGTATGACGTAAAACAATGAGCAAAAAGAAGAAGAAAAAGAACCAGTTATCCGTTGAAGAGGCCCTTGAGGGTAAGACCGCTATTGGGGAAAAGGATCAACCCCAGAGGGAGTCCGAGGCTGCTGAGGAGAGTCCGGAGCTGGAACTCTCCCCGGAAGAGGTTATGGAGTTGAAAACTGCGTTTGAAGAAAGTCAGGCAAAAGCGGACGAATATCTTGATGGCTGGCAGCGCGCCCGGGCTGAGTTCGCCAATTACAAAAAGCGCGTAGAACGGGATCGCGCACGCTACCATCAAGATGCCGTCGGTGATGTCATCAAGAGCTATTTACCCGTCGTTGATGATCTTGAACGAGCGCTCAAGGACCGCCCCCAAGATGGTGATGGTGTTTCCTGGGCTGAAGGGATCGAGCTGATTTACCGCAAGATGCTGAAAGTCTTAGAGGCCGAGGGGATTACCCGCATGGATGCTGAAGGCGAGCTCTTCGATCCCAATTTGCACGAAGCGATTGTGAAGATGGAAAGCGATGAGCACGAAAGCGAGCAGATCATCGAGGTTTTGCAGCAAGGCTATATGATCGGTGATCGCGTTCTGCGCCCGGCTAAGGTTCGAATAGCTGCGTAAGATTCAAGAAGGACATTTGGAGGAACAAAACTATGGCTAAAATTATCGGAATTGACTTAGGTACAACCAATTCTGCTGCAGCGGTTGTAGAAGGCGGAGAACCAACCGTTATCCCTTCCGCCGAAGGTGAACGACTGGTTCCTTCTGTAGTCGCGGTCAATAAAAACCACGAACGCCTGACCGGGCGCCCTGCCCGCAATCAGGCGGTTGTCAACCCAGAAAACACCATCTTTTCGATAAAACGCTTTATGGGTCGAAAATATGATGACCCGGAAGTGCAGCGGGCGAAAGACCTGGTCCCTTACGAAGTAGCCAAAGCGCCTAACGGCGACCTGCGCGTGGTTCTGGGTGGCAAGGAATACTCGCCTCCGGAGGTTTCTGCGATGGTATTGGCAAAGATCAAGGCGGATGCCGAAGCCTATCTTGGCGAGACGGTTACACAAGCGGTGATCACCGTTCCCGCATACTTCAATGACGCCCAGCGCAACGCCACCAAAGACGCCGGTAAGATCGCCGGCTTGGAGGTTCTACGTATTATCAATGAGCCGACCGCTTCTTCACTGGCTTATGGTCTGGACAAGAAGCAAAACGAACTCATCGCGGTATACGACCTGGGTGGCGGTACATTCGATATCTCCGTCCTGGATGTGGGCGAAGGGGTCTTCCAGGTACGTTCAACCAGTGGCGATACTTTCTTGGGCGGCGATGACTTCGATCAACGCGTGATCGATTTCCTGGCTGACGAGTTCCAAAAGAACAACGGCATTGATCTGCGCAATGACCGCCAGGCACTCCAGCGGTTGAAGGAAGCTGCCGAGAAAGCCAAGATCGAGCTTTCCAGCTTGCAGCAGACTGAGATCAACCTGCCCTATGTCACCGCAGATGCGACCGGCCCCAAGCACCTTGTGCTCAACCTGACGCGTTCCAAACTCGAACAGTTGACCGCAGACCTGGTCGAGCGTTCCATTGGGCCCGTGAAGCAAGCGCTAGACGATGCGGGCTTGAAGCCCTCCGATGTCGACGAGATCGTCCTGGTTGGCGGTATGACCCGTATGCCCGCTGTGCAAGAAGCCGTCAAGAAGTTTTTCGGCAAGGAACCCCACAAAGGCGTCAACCCGGACGAAGTGGTTGCTGTTGGGGCGGCAATTCAGGCTGGCGTCTTGGGCGGCGATGTCAAAGATATCCTCTTGTTGGACGTCACCCCGCTGACCTTATCCGTAGAGACCCTGGGGGCAGTGGCGACGCCGTTGATCGAGCGCAACACCACCATCCCGGCCCGCAAGAGCCAGATTTTCTCTACAGCAGCGGCTAACCAACCCCAGGTCGAGATCCACGTGCTGCAAGGCGAACGTCCCATGGCCGGGGATAACAAATCTCTGGGACGTTTTATCCTCGATGGTATCCCCCCGGCGCCGCGCGGCGTCCCTCAGATCGAAGTGACCTTCGACATCGATGCCAATGGCATCCTGGAAGTCACCGCTCAGGACAAGGCCACCGGGCGCAGCCAGAACATAACCATCACAGCTTCTTCCGGCTTGAGCGATGCTGAAATCGACACGATGAAAAAAGATGCCGAGAAGCATGCTGACGAGGATAGCAAACGCAAAGAGCAGGTTGAAGCCCGCAACAAAGCTGACAACATGGCCTATTCTGCGGAAAAAGCGCTCGAAGACCTCGGTGATAAAGTCCCCGATGATGTCAAGACGAAAGTGCAGGATAAGGTCGCCGAGGTGCGCAAGGTTTTGGAAGATGAAAACGCCGATGCGGATACCCTGAATCGTGTAGCAGATGAACTCGGTAAGGAAATCCAGCAGATCGGTGCGGCTGCTTATGAACAGCCGGGCGCGGGCCCCATGCCTGGAGCCGGAGAAGCCGGACCAAGCCCTGAAGGTTCACCCCCTCCTGAGGGTCAATCCGGCCCTGACGATGAAGATATCGTGGACGGCGAGTTCCGCAACGCCTAACCGTTGAAAGTCACAGGTCGCAGGTCACCCGTCGCTTTGGCGCTCGTGACCTGCGGCCTGATACTTTTCTTATGCCGCGAGATTACTACGAAATACTGGGGATTCCCAGGGGTGCGTCGGATGGTGAGATAAAATCTGCCTTCCGTAATTTAGCGCGTAGATATCATCCCGATGTCAGTCAAGAAGCGGACGCCGAAGAGCGCTTCAAGGAGATCAACGAGGCCTACGCGGTGCTCTCAGACCAGGAGAAGCGCGCCGCCTATGACCGCTTCGGTCATGCAGGAGTTCAGGGGGCTGGTGGTGTGCCAGACTGGACCACCATGGACTTCAGCGATATCTTCGATGAACTCTTTGGGTTTGGATTTGGCGGCTTCGGTAGGAGTTCGCGGCGATCGCGCAACGCCCCGCGCCGTGGGCAAGATTTACAATATCGCGTCCATCTAAATTTTAATGAAGCCGTCTTTGGTGCTGATAAAGAGATCGAGATAACTCGTGATGAGCCCTGCGAGACCTGTCGAGGGTCTGGGGCCAAGCCAGGTACCTCGCCCACCCGCTGCTCCACATGCAACGGGCAAGGCGAAGTGCGGCAGTCTCGTCAAACCATCCTGGGCTCCATGGTGCAGGTGACAACTTGCCCAGCCTGCGGCGGGAAGGGGGAAGTGATCACCACCCCTTGCCAGGGATGTAGCGGAAGAGGGAGGGTTCGCAAGACGCGCAAGAAGGTGGTCACCATCCCCGCGGGGGTTGATACTGGCACACAGATCCGCTTGACGGGGGAAGGTCAGCCTGGCGCGAACGGCGGCCCTCCCGGCAACCTGTATTTGATCATACAGGTTCAGCCCCACAAATACTTCCGCCGCCGTGAGAATAATATCCTCCTGGATTTGAACGTCAATGTTTCTCAGGCCACGCTGGGCGATGAGGTAAAGGTCCCCACAGTCGATGGCGAGGCCGTTCTGAGGATTCCCGCCGGCACCCAACCTGGCAAGATCATCCGCATGCGCGGCAAAGGTGTGCCGCATCTGCGGAACAACAGTCGCGGTGACCAGTTAGTGGTCATCAACGTGGGGATCCCTAAAACGCTTTCCGAGGATCAAAGGGAGTTATTTCAAAAGCTGGCCGAAAGCCTGGGCACAGAAGTGACGCCCCAGGAACGCGGTTTCTTCGACAAATTGAAGGATGTCCTTGGGGGATGATCCGGTAGACAGGCATCTGGTTCTGTGCGCCGTCATCTGGCAACGATCAACTGGTTACAGATGTGAATTGGCTTGAAGTCTCTCTCACCGTCGATGGCGAGATGGCCGAAGCCCTGGCCGAAGTGTTGGCGCGCTATGTGTCCAACGGTGTGGTCATTGAGAGCACGGCGGTCGAAGCCAATGAAGAAGATCAAGGCCGCCCCGTAGGGCCACTGCGGGTTTGCGGCTATCTGCCTGTGGATGGTCAATTGGAAGACACTCGCCAGCGCATCGAGGAAGCGCTCTACTTTCTGGGGCGGATTCAGCCGCTACCGGAGCCCAAATTCAAACCCATTGACGAGGTCAACTGGGCGGAGGCCTGGAAGCGGCATTATCGTCCCATTGCCATTGGGGAACGTTTGGTTATCGTCCCTGCCTGGCTCGAGGCCCCCGATGATACCCGTCTCCCCATCCGCATCGATCCCGGGATGGCCTTTGGCACCGGCACCCACCCAACCACACAGCTTTGTTTGGAATTGTTAGAAGTTCAACTTCTTGCGAAGCACCCCGTAAGGGGCAAAGAGGTTGACGTCATCGATGTGGGCTGCGGCTCTGGGATTTTGTCCATTGCGGCCCTCAAACTGGGCGCAGCGCGCGCCTTTGGGGTGGATACAGACCCGGAGGCGATTACCGCCGCCGATGAGAATGCAGCTAAAAACGGCGTCGCCGACCGGGGGGATTTCGCCGTTGGCTCTGTTGCCGAGATAAAGGCCGGGGTTTTCCCAGTGAAGGATGCCCCCATTGTGGTGGCTAATATCCTGGCCCCGATCTTGATTCGTCTGCTGGATGCCGGCCTGGGGGACTTAGTAACGCCCGACGGCGACTTGATCCTATCGGGGGTATTGGAAGAACAACTGCCCGAAGTGAAAGGTGCGCTCCAAGCGCATGGGTTCAGCGTGGAAACAAAACGCCAAATCGATGATTGGGTGGCGATCAGTGCTCAACGTTCAGCGGAAGCGGCCATCTGAGCGTTTATCCTGAACTTCCCCCTTGGTATCCTCCAACCAGCCAACGCGAATATCCGCATCCGGCTCAAAATCGGGTATGTGAGGTTTGATATCCAGCAGAGGCGTGCCGTCGAGGACATCCACGTTTTCGATGTAGAGGATGTTTTCCTCGCGTTTCACTAATCTGACCACCGACAGCCCGATGGGATTGGGCCGCTTGGGCGCTCTTGTCGCGAACACCCCCCGAGATCGATCATCGAGAAAAGGTGTCACTGTAAGGCGGTATCCGCGTGCGCGATGCAGGTGGTAAAGCAGGATGATGTGCGAGAAACCCCCGAGATCGCTCAACCCAGCCTGGAACTCTGGAAAAATCTCTACTTTCCCCTGAATACCCCTGCCTCCCGCGGGTTGGATGGGCATCCCCTCGATCTGGGTAAAGGGGCTGTGTATCACACCGATGGGTTGATAGGTTATCTTCATACCATGATTTGTAGGCTGGATCATCCCCGTGCGCTGACCGTCCGCCGCTATATCCTCAACTCGACCACATCCCCATCCTGCAGCACGTAATCGCGGCTGACCATCTGCCCGTCAAAGGCCCCGCTCCCCCAAACCTTAGCGGATTTCAGGTTTTCGCGAAAATCCTGGTGCACTTTGCCTGCGAACTCCTCCACAGTGCTGCCGATCTGCAACACAAAAGGTGACTCGTAATTGGGCTCTTTGCCAGGGGGGCGCGAGTAAACACGCATGATCTCTAGCTTCTCATAAATTACTTTCTTCAGGCGCTCGAAGTTCCTTGCCTCAGTCACAGAGATAGGGATTAAAGGGCACTGATCCCCTTGCATGAGTTCGCGGAGCACATCGAAATCTGCGTCGCGTTCTTCGTCATCGGTCTTGTTGGCCACACCCAGGATGGGCATGTATTTTATGCGCAGTCCGCCTTCGTGATTGGCTTGTAGGTGTCTGGGGATGATGCGGCGTTCTTCTAATAAGGCTAAGGTCCCTTCGATTTGCTCGATAGTGTCAGCCTGGAGGTCCACCACCAGCAGAGCCATGTCAGCGTTGCGGATCAGGTTGAACAGCTCCGGTTCGATGAACTCGCTCTCCAGAGGAGGGGTGTCGATCAATTGGATCTGGACGTTCTCGAACTGCATCATGCCAGGGGTCGGCCCCCAGGTCGAGAAGGGATAGGGAGCTACCTCCGGTTTGGCATTGGTCAATGCGGCAACCAGGGATGATTTGCCCGTATTGGCTGGGCCGAGCACCACAACCTGCCCCGCCCCCTCTTTTGGGATATGGAAGGCGGATACCTGGCGGCCAGGGCCGCCTTTTTTCTGCGTATCGGCTGCTTTTAGTTTGGAGATCTTCCTGCGCAGATCGCTCTTTAGATGATCTGTGCCCTTGTGCTTGGGCATGATGGAGAGCATCTCTTCCAACCAGGCGATCTTTTCCTGGTTGGTCGTCGCCTTGCGGAATTGCTCCTCGGCTTTGTAGTAATCTGGAGGGAGATTTGTAGGCATAACTACGGCGTAGGCAGGCCGTTCCTTCTACTTATTGAATGACACCCAGTTCGCGACCGACTTTGGCAAAGGCTTCCAGGCCCTGGTCGAGGTCTTCTTTCTCGTGGGCGGCGGAGATCATCACCCTTATGCGGGCTTTGCCGCGCGGCACGGTGGGGAAGCCTAGCGCCATCCCGAAGACACCTGCTTCAAAGAGCGCTCGGCTGAACTGCTGGGCCAGGGGCGCTTCGCCAAGCATGACGGGCGTGATGGGGGTCACGCTCTCGCCGGTATCGAAGCCCAAATTGCCCATCTCCGTCTTGAAGTAATCGGTGTTGGCCCACAATTTATCGACTAGCTCGGTGGATTCCTCGAGCATGTCGATGGCCTCGAGGCAGGCGGCCACATCGGGGATGGTCATTGCAGAAGAGAATAAGAAAGGCCGGCCGCGTTGGTGCAGCCACTCGACGACTTTGGGGTTCCCGGCCACCACCCCGCCCATGACTCCAAAGGCCTTGGACATGGTGCCAACTTCTACATCAACTTTGCCGTGCAGGTTGAAGTGATCGACGATCCCCCGACCCCCGCGACCCAGCACACCCTCTCCGTGAGCGTCATCGACCATCAAAATGGCGTCGTAGTTCTTGGAAACCTCATAAATTTTGTCCAGCGGGGCCACATCACCGTCCATGCTGAAAACCCCGTCGGTGATCACCATGGCCCGCTTGAAGTTGGCCCTCTGGTCTTGGAGTTGTTTCTCCAAATCTACTGCGTCGCAGTGGGCATAGCGGATGATCTGCGCTCTCGAAAGCCGACAACCATCGATGATGCTGGCGTGATTCAACTCATCAGAGAAGATCGCATCCCCTTTGCCTACCAGCGCCGGGATGGTGCCCAGATTGGCTGTGAACCCGGACTGGAAAGTGATCGCCGATTCCACAGCTTTGAATTCGGCCAGACGCCGATCCAGCTTCACGTGCAGTTCCATTGTGCCGGCGATGGTGCGCACTGCGCCAGGGCCGACGCCATATTTCTCCATCGCTTTTTGGGCAGCCGCGACCACGCGGGGGTGGTTGGCCAATCCCAGGTAATTGTTGGAACAGAAGTTGAGGGTTTTCTCCCCGTCAACAACCAGCCAGGCTCCTTGCGGAGACCCCAGGGTACGGATGTTGTTGTACAGCCCTCCATCATGCAGGTTTTTTAGTTCTTCATCGATCCAGGTGAGTTTGTCCGTCATTTTTGCCTCGTTTTTGATGTTGGGAGTTGGAAATTGGAGGTTGGATTATCGAGCTGGGTGTGTGATTCTATCAGCGCTTCTTTCTTTGCGCGGGTGAGCTTTTTGAGGGCATGTTCTCGTTTTTGGGCAGCGGAGCGGTCAGGTTGTTCTTCCACGTAGACCAGGCGTACCGGCCGCCGTATGCGGGTGTAATAGGCGCCACGCCCGGCGTTGTGCTCCTTCTCTCTCCGTCTTGGGTCGGTAGTCCAACCGGTGTATAAAGTGCCGTCGGAACACTCGACCATATAGCAGAAGCAGGCCATCACCCTCACCCTTGTGGACTAGCGTTCATCTTCGTTGCGGGGCCTGCCGCCAAACCGCAGCAGATCACCAAAGATGCTCGAAGCCGCGGAAGATTTTTCCATCTTTGGGCGACCTTCGGCAGCCCAATTGGCCTCCTGGCGTTCTTTCCACCAACGCTGACGCCCCTTTTGGGCGCGCTCCAGACGTTCGGTGAGCATTTCGGCGTCCTCTCGGTTGATATCCTCTCGCAGTGTTTGCAGGGAAGCGATCACACTATCTAGCACACGCACCATATTCTCGCGGTTGAGCATCGCGATGCTGGTGAGCGCGCCGGGTTCTCCAAGATGGACGATGGGGCCGGAGACCTCAGCATATGCGCGCCCGGCCAGCTTTCGGGCTTCACGCCAGCCGGGTTGATCCACGGTGGCATTGAGCAGTGCTGCGCCCATGATTTGGGGTACGGCATGGGTGGCAGTCATCAGGCCATCCATTTCTATCAGGTCGGCAAATAGAGGGGAAGCACCGGCCAGTCGAACGAGATCAGCAGCCAGCTTGATGGCTTTAGAATCAGTGCCCGGCGGTGTGGAAATAGCAATCAGGCCATCTTGAAACATGTCCGGCTGGGCGGCGGCGATGCCGGTCTCATCGCTGAGCAGGTATTGGGGTGCGATCACCGGGGTAAGGCCCACATAGGCACATTCTTGGGGCAGCAGTTCGTCCGCCCAATCGGCGATTTTGGCCTTGATGGGCGCGGTGTCCATCAACACAGCCCCCGCTTTCATCTCCGGAGCGACGATCTCCATCATTGTTCTCATCTGATCAATTGGGATTGCCATCACCAGAGCGTCGGATTTGTTTGCTGCTGTGATCAACTGACTGACGGTTTCATCCACAGCGCCAATTTTGCGCGCCTGGGTGGCGATGGCAGGATCGATGTCATACCCAATGCGTTTGATCAACTTTTCCTGTTTACTCAGCGCTAAACCAAGAGATGCGCCGATCTGACCTAAACCGATGATGGTGAGTTGAATTTTCACAGCAATGCTCCTAGTGCTGACTATCTGCCATCTTGAGGGCGGAGAGCAGACGATCTTCGAGCGTATTCGGATGCCTCATGGGGAGGATATCCTGGTGACGGCGGATCAGGGAGGCTGCCAGGGGGGGCGTGCCAGCCTCTAGGGCTAATTCTGCACCCCAAAAGGGATGCTGCGCAGCCACCGCGAAGGGCCGCCTCCATCCGCGCGGGATGCCGTTCCCCCACATTTGTGCTAATTTTGGGACAAGTTTTCCCCCCAGAACAATCAAAACCCGCTCCCATAAGCGCAGCGGGTAGCGGATTTTTCCAACATCGTGAAGCAAGGCTGCTATCATCAAGTCTGGGTGTGTCTCGCCCTGCTCCTGGAGGGTCTTCATGACTTGCAGACTGTGGGCTTGTTCGCTGGCCTGCATTTGGGTGAAGAGAGACATTTGAGAAGGGTTTAGCAACTCTTGTGCGGCAGCTATTTGCCCGGGTGTTGGGGTTGGTGCGCGTATTGCTAGCCAGAATTGTCGAGGGCGGTAGAAGACCTTTTTTATCTTCATCCAACTAAAGCGTTGAATAAGAGGTTAAGTGCGGGGCCCATGATCCAGCCCAGAATATCGATGCCCAGGTAAGGCCCTCCGATGAACAGTACCATCAAAATCATGGGACCATAGGGCCGAATGCGCGCCAGGAAATCAGACCAGGTGGGCGGGAAGAAGTAATCGGCGATCTTCTCTCCATCCAATGGCGCGAGTGGGATCAAATTGAACAGCATTAAGATCAGGTTGATGAAGATAAATTCGAATAAGAACTGGGGAAGCGTGGGGAGCAGTCCGTCTGCACTGGAAGAAGCCTGATCCAAAGAGACCAGGCCCAATCGAAAAGGAACAGCGGCCAGGATCGCTAAGAGAAAGTTGGACATCGGCCCGGCTAGCGCCACCCACATCAGGGCTGCCGGTGAGTGACGTCGCAGAGCGTAGGGGTTGACGGGGACTGGTTTTGCCCAGCCGAATCCAGCGACAATTAACATCAGAGAGCCGAGGGGATCCAGGTGGGCCATAGGGTTTAGTGTCAGCCGGCCATGATAACGGGGGGTGTCATCCCCAAAGGAGTCTGCCGCCCAGGCGTGGGCAAATTCGTGGACGGAGAATGCCGTCAGAAGAACAATAATCCGTGCAATTAGTCTTGAGAAGCTGAGTCGGAGCATGAATACCTCTGGTGCGGGGGATTATACCATCACCGTGATATAATGCCGCCATGCTGCCTAACCTGAAGATGCACGATATCGTGCGCCTGCGCAAGCCGCATCCGTGTGGCAGTCACGAATGGAAAGTCGTCCGTCTTGGGGCAGATATCCGCCTGGAGTGCCTGGGGTGCCAGCGGTTGGTGATGCTCTCTCGGCGCAAGCTGGCTCAGAGGGTCAAGAGCATAACCTCCGTTGAAGAGAATCATGAATCACCCAACTAAACAGCAATCGAATATCCTGTTCCTTTTCTCTGATACCGGCGGCGGCCATCGCAGCGCCACTGAGGCCATCATCGAGGCTTTGCATCTCGAATATGGTGATCGATACACCACCGAGATGATAGATATCTTCAAAGACTATGCTCCACCACCTTTGAAGATGCTGCCTGCGTTGTATCCGCGCATTGTACGCGCCCCGCGCGCCTGGGGGCTTGGATATCACCTGAGCGACGGCCCGCGGCGCGTCAGTGCGCTTTCGGCTGGGGCCTGGCCGTATGTGCGCAATGCTTATCGCAGATTAGTAAAAGAGCACCCCAGCGATTTGATCGTCTCTGTACACTCCCTGGCAAATGAGCCTGTCTTGCGTGCTTTGGGCAAGGCGCGGCCTCCCTTCGTCACGGTGGTCACTGATTTGGTCAGCACCCATGCCAGTTGGTATCATCGTTGGGTTGATCTCTGCATCGTGCCCACGGAGGCGGCCCGCCGACGGGCGATCAAGTATTTGCTGAGTCCTGAGCAGGTGCGCGTAGTGGGTTTGCCCGTGGCAGATCGGTTCTGTCAGCCGCCTGGGGATACCGAGGCACTGCGAAATGCCTTGGGCTGGCCGACAGATCGCCCGGTAGTCCTGCTGGTGGGGGGTGGAGAGGGCATGGGCCCCTTAGAAAAAACCGCCCGTGCGATTTCTAAGGCCAATTTGCCCGTCGTGCTGGTGGTGATCGCAGGGCGCAATAAGAATCTCAAGGCCAGATTGGAAGCCTATGATCACTGGATGCCAACCTTCGTATATGGTTTTGTGCGTGAGATGCCTGACTTCATGCGTGCAGCGGATGTGTTGGTGACCAAGGCCGGGCCGGGTACGATCACGGAGGCGTTGAACGCCGGACTACCCATGATCCTGTACAGCCATCTACCGGGACAGGAATCCGGCAATATCCCTTATGTCGTTTCTGAAGGGGCGGGTGTGTGGGCACCGCGAACGAATCGAATCGTGGAAGCACTCAGAAACTGGCTTGACAACCCCGGTCAATACGACATGGCGGTTCGAGCCTGCAGGAAAGCGGCACGCCCTGATGCTGCTCGACGCATTGCTCACATCCTGGTGGAGACTTTGGAAAAGCATAAGGCTGAAAAAGAACTTTCGGCACTAGCCAGCATGTAGCTTGTGCTGGCAGCAGTCAAAATGGGCACCCTTTATCTTGTCGCCACTCCAATAGGGAATTTGGAAGATATCACTCACCGGGCTTTGCGAGTGTTGAGCGAAGTGCCATTAATCGCCGCCGAGGATATCCGTCAGACGCGCAAGCTGTTGTCTCATTATCAGATCGCACCGTCCCAGCCGCTTATCAGCTATTATGAGCACAGCAAAAAGAGTCAATTAGAGAGGCTCATTGCTGCTTTGGATGTGGGAGATGTGGCCCTGGTCTCTGATGCCGGGACGCCTGGCATTAACGATCCCGGTTTCGAATTAATTCGCTCCGCACTGGCAGCGGGGCACAAGGTCAGCCCCATCCCGGGGCCCAGTGCACCCATGGCGGCCTTGACCGCGTCTGGATTGCCGAGCGATTCGTTCCTCTATTTGGGTTATCTGCCGCGCAAGTCGGTGCAGCGGCAGCGAATCATTGGAGAGGTGGCCTCGCTGTCTTACACGTTGATCTTTTTGGAGACGCCCCACCGGCTATTAGCTGCCCTGGACGATCTGATAGCTGTGCTTGGTGATCGGGAGATGGCCGTAGCGCGTGAGATGACCAAATTGCATGAGGAATTTTTCCGGGGGAGCCTCTCTGAGGCAGTTGCTCACTTCACCGCTCAACCCCCGCGCGGCGAGATTACTTTGATTGTTGCCGGGGCATCGGGGGAGGGCGAAAAATGGTCTTCCGCACGTCTGCGCGATGAGGTAACCGTTGCTCTGTCCGAAGGAGAAAAGCCCTCTCAAATTGCGCGACGCTTGACGAGGCAGTCCGGCTGGTCGCGGCGCGAGGTTTACAATCTTGTGACCCAATTGCAGAATCAAGCCGACCCTGGCGAAGGAAATTTTTCATGAATCTGGATGATATAAAAGTTTTCAAGGAAATAGATACCCAAAATATGATCGCTGAGATCGATGGCCTGCCGGATCAATTGGATCAGGCCTGGGAGTTGGGCAAAAGCCTGGTCTTGCCGAAATGGGAGAGCATCTCCCGGGTGCTGATTGCAGGCATGGGCGGCTCGGCCATTGGCGCTGACCTGTTATCTGCCTATATTGCTCCACGCTGTTCTGTTCCGGTGGTGGTGCATCGCGACTATGGTTTGCCCGCCTGGGCGAGTGGTGGGGAAACTTTGGTGATCACTGCATCACACTCAGGCAATACCGAGGAGACTCTCTCCGTTTTCGAAAAGGCGGTAGAACAGGGATGCCGGGTTTTGGCTATCTCTACCGGGGGAAAGCTGGCCGCTGGCGCTGAAGAGGTGAGTGCCACTTTATGGCGCTTTGAGCACCAAGGTCAGCCGCGCGCCGCGGTAGGTTTATCGTTTGGGTTGTTGTTGGGGGCCTTTAGGCATCTGGGCTTGATCCCTGACCCTGAAGTGGAGCTCAAAGATGCAGTAGCAGCGATGAAGTCTCAACAGGTTCATCTCAAAGCTGAAATCCCCACTATGGAGAATCCAGCCAAACGGCTGGCCGGGCAGTGCTATGGGCGTTGGGTCACTGTGATCGGGGCGGATATCCTGGCCCCTGTCGCCCGCCGTTGGAAGGGACAGATCAGCGAACTGGCTAAAGCCTGGGGGCAGTTCGAGTTTTTGCCTGAGGCCAATCACAATACATCCGCTGGGGTTATGAACCCTGAGGAGATGCTCTCGAAGATCATGGTATTGTTTTTGCGGGCCAAGTCCTATCATCCTCGTAATGAGCTGCGCGCCAACCTGACCAAAGAGATCTTCATGCTGGAGGGCCTGGGGACAGATTTCTTCAACGCGCAAGGCGATACGCCCCTGGCACAATTATGGACCACCCTGCATTTCGGGGATTATTTTGCCTATTATCTGGCGATGGCCTATGGCGCAGACCCTACACCCGTCTCAGCGATCCAAGGTTTGAAGGAGCGCTTGAAAGAGCACTCCTGAAAATATTTAGGACCGATCAAACCCCAAATGAGGAAAACCTATGAGCGTAAAATACATCTGGTATGGTCACGGCACTTCTGGACTGGAAACCGCCGGGTACAAGGTTCTCGTCGATCCGTTTTTCACCGATAATCCAACCGCCAGTACCTCTGCTGATGCAGTCGAAGCGGATTTCATCATTATCAGTCACGGGCATGGCGATCATATTGGTGATGTCGTAGCCGTTGCCAAACGAACCGGCGCGCTGACCATCTCCAATTTAGAGATCGTCACCTGGTTGGGTGCGCAGGGCTTGGAAAAGACCCACCCTCAGAATATCGGTGGCGGCTTCAATCATCCCTTTGGCTACCTGAAGCTGACCCAAGCCCTGGATGGTTCGGGCCTGCCCGATGGTTCTTACGGGGGAAACCCCGCCGGGCTTTTGCTGACTACGAATGATGGTGAGAAAATCTACCTGGCCTGTGACACCGGGCTCTTTGTCGGTATGAAATTGATTGGTGAAGAAGGGATTGACCTGGCGGTACTGCCCATTGGTGATAATTTCACAATGGGCCCCGATGACGCTTTGCGGGCGGTGAAGATGATCCAGCCCAAGCACGTAATTCCGGTGCATTACAACACCTGGCCGACGATCGAACAGGATCCCTTTGCCTGGGCGGCGCGCGTCGAAGATGAGACGGACACCAAAGCGCATGTGCTCCAGCCAGGTGAGAGTTTTAGCCTCTGAATCAGCCCTTAGAAGAAACCCTACCATCCCGAATACCTAAAAGAAGTCGGACTTTTCGGTTCTAGTGCGCTTGCATCTCAATTCCTAGAAAAAAGCCCGACTTCTTGATGATTCATTGAGGTAGAACGAAGCCTGATATAATGTGCCCGAATTTTGGAGACATGTATGCTGGATTCGACTAAATCGCGCAAAGAAGCTGAGAAACGGGTGCGCCAGGAGGGGCGTCTTCCTCGAGGGCAGTCGCTGACCCAAAAATTCCCGGTGCTCCATTATGGCCCTGTCCCCCCTTTCAGTCCGGCCACCTGGGATTTTCGCGTTTGGGGTCAAGTTGAAGAGAAGATTTCCTGGGATTGGGTCTCTTTTAATGAGTTGCCCAAGACTAACTTGAAGATGGATATCCATTGTGTGACGCGTTGGAGCAAATTTGATACGCTGTGGGAGGGAGTCTCTGTGCGCACATTGGTGGATGAAGGCTATATCAAACTGCTTCCCTCGGCTCATTATGTCATCCAGCACGCTGAATACGGATACACCACCAATCTGCCGCTGGAGGTCGTCTTACAGGAGAATTTCTTATTGGCAACCCACTATGATGGCAAACCCCTGACACCCGATCATGGATACCCTCTGCGAGGAGTGATCGGACAAATCACAGGGAAAGGGAATCTCAAAACTCCCTATTTCTGGAAGGGGGCGAAGTGGCTGCGAGGTTTAGAGTTCACCGAGCAGGATCAATTAGGCTTCTGGGAGAAGGCGGGGTATCACAACGAAGCCGATGTTTGGGAAGAGCAGCGCCTTGCTTGACCCAGGATGCCATTCTGATAAGCACCTTCGTATATCAAGCGTTCACAGGTAATGAAAATTTTCAGGAAATCGAAAGAGTTGTTCTTACTCGTTGGGTCATTGCTGGTTTCTTTGATCCTGGCGGAGCTGTTAGCCCGGGCGTTCCACGTCACGCCCTTGCAAGACCGCCTAGAAAGGTATGCCTTCGATGAGACGTTGGGGTGGGCGACGAAGGAATCTTCGATTGGCTTCGTTTCCAGCGCTGAATACAGCCACTACCTCTTTTATGACCAGGATGGCTTTCCCACAAATCGGGCTGGCCTAGATCAGTCTGCCTCCCGGAGCACCCCCTCGATAGCACTGCTGGGAGATAGTTTTATCGAGGGGTATTATTTGCCCTATGAGAGTTCTCTGGCAGCCCAACTGGATCAGGAGACCGAGCTTCAGGTGTTGAACTTTGGGGTCAGCGGTTATTCCCCGGGTCAATATCTGCTGACAGCCCGCGAGAAATTCGGCGAGTACACGATTACCGATATCATCGTTTTTTTGTTCCCTTACAATGATATTCCCTATATCGAGCGGGACACCTATCTCGGATACGCAAAGCCTTTGTTCGACGACCCTAATGGTGAGCCGGTCAATCTGCCCCTGGAAGTGAAACGCGGCAAAGAAGTAGCTCGCAGCGATTTGCAGGGCATATTGGACAGGCTGGCCCTGTGGTCGCTGGTCAAACCGGTGGTCGCTCAATTCGTACATCTGGAGGAAGTCATCCGAGAGCCGATTAAGTTCACGGGGCCTGAGATGGAGAAAGCGCTGTTATTGGTTCGACAAATTCACCTTGAGCACCCGGACGCGGATTTCTATGTCTATTATCTCCCTGACCTGATTGAGCTGGAGGAACGAGAGGTGCTGGTTCATAATTTGGACCATTTCCAGCGGCTTTGCTTCAAACATGGGCTAGACTGCATTCAGCCATTACCTTTTATGGATGAGGGGGTAGATTTCTATGAGTTGTATTTGCCGCGAGACCGACACTTATCTGAGCCGGGTGTCGGGGCACTGGTACAGCATCTTTTGGACGAGGTCGATATCCCCCTCTCCGCTGCGACGTCCCCCCTGCCGGCAATGGGCGATGATCAGTAGTTAGCGATCCCTCTGTACGTCAACTTTCTCACATTTTTCCCGCCGCACCTGGTAGCAGTCGAAATCGCGCGCTACGCTTGCATTGGGAAACGTTGCACGCGCCTCTGCCAACACGTCTCGCTCACGGTAACGACGAGAGATATGCGTCAAGATCAGGTGATGGACATCCGCTTGCAGGGCCAGCGTAGCTGATTGCACTGCTGTCAGGTGGCCGAACACCTTGGCCATCTCAGTCTCTTCATGCAGATAAGTAGCCTCGATGACCAGTGCATCGACCCCGCGGACGATTTCGGTCAAATTGTCGGTGCGGCCGGAATCGCCGATATGCGCCAGGCGCGTCCCCAATTGCACAGGGCCCAAAACCTGGTCGGGGTTGATCTTCCGGCCATCTGGGAGTTGTACCGTCTTCCCTTTGACCAGTTCCCCACGCCAGGGGCCAGGAGGGATGTTCAGCTTTTCAGATCTCTCCGGTAGAAATGGGCGGCGGGGCTTTTCTTCGAAGAGGTAGCCTAACGAATCAGCACCTCGGTGGCTGACGGGGAAGGCCGTAACGGTGAAGTCATCCGCGTCGTAGATCAACCCTGGTTGGATTTCCTGCAAAGTCACGTCGATCGGTGGTCTCACGCCACGGAATACGACCCCAAACATCAGATCGTGAATGCGATCCAGGGCGCGCCTCCCACCCAGAATTTCAATTTTGTCCATCGTCTCCCAGCGTGCCAGGGTCGAGACCAATCCCCCTAAACCCAGGATATGATCCAGGTGCCCATGGGTGATCAGGATGCGGTTCAGGCGTTTGAAGCCCATCCCGGAGCGCAAGATCTGGCGCTGGGTCCCTTCACCACAATCGATCAGGAAACGATGTTCGTTGTGCTGAACAACCTGTGATGAAAGGCCTCGATGAAAAGAGGGGGCGGAGGCTGAGGTGCCGAGGAATGTGATCTGGAACAAATTGGGGGTCCTTTCGTTCAGCAAAATACAGGCCAGACAATTCTACCGCAACCCCCGATAACCCCCAACCCTTTTAGCGCGGCCGGGCTCAAACCAGATCATTTGTGCTATAATGCGTGAACTTTCTAGCGGCTAACTTTTATCTTCCAAATCTATGGCCAAAAAAAAGGCGGGTTCATCCCGCAAGCGTACCCCACGGAAAACCACTTCCCGAAAATCAACCACTCGGACATCGTCCCGCCAGAGGGCTACCTCGCGCAAAGCCGCTCCCGCTAAACCTTCTCGCAGGGGATCAGCATCCGGCAACTCGACCCGCGAAAGTGCGCTCACTTTGGATCGCAGGCTAGATCTCATTGGCGTTGTTATGGTCGTGATCGGCTTGCTGACCCTGTTCGGTATGCTCTCAGCCACGAAAGGGCTATGGATGGGCAGGTGGCTTGGCTTACTGCTAGGTCTTTTTGGGTGGGGAAGCTACGTGTTGCCAATTGGCTTGTTTTTGATTGGCCTCTGGTTGATCATGCGAAATTTCGAACAGCTCCCTCAGCTCTCTTTCGAACGTGTAGTGGGCATTCTGCTGCTGTTCATCTGCGTTCTGATTGGATTGCAGTTCGCCAACATTTTGATAAATCGCAGCGGAGTTTTGCTCCTGGGCACTGAAGGCGCAGGGGGAGGTTCCCTGGGCAGCCTGTTCTTCGGTCTTTTGGAGAGTTGGCTTGGTCTGGGGGGAACTGCTGTGATGCTGGTAGCCGGGCTCATTCTGGCGATGGTGATCACTTTCGATATGACCGTGTGGGAATTGTTCCGTTGGCTGAGGCCTTTAGGTGCATCCATGCGTTCGGGGTTGGAACGGTTTAGACAAACGGGGCGTACGCTCTCCGAGCGGCTTTTCCGATCATCCCGACGGGAGTCCCCGGTCTCCGTTGCGCGGGGTGAGGCGCCCCCCGGGGTGGCTACCATCTCCAAATATCCTCCCGTTGTTCCGGCCCTGGAAGAGGAGGTCCCTCCCCCTCATGAGTGGGTGCTCCCTACGATCGAATTCACCCTGGATGCCAGTTCAGAAGTTCCCGTGAACGATGAGTTTGACCGTCAACGTGCTCAAATCATCGAAGAATCATTGGAATCCTTTGGGGCCCCTGGCCGTGTGGTCGAGGTCAATCGCGGCCCCACGATCACCCAATTTGGCGTCGAGCCTGATTTCATCGAGTCGCGCGGCGGCCGCAAACGGGTGCGCGTGAACAAGATCGCCGCGCTGGCCGACGATCTGGCCCTGGCATTGGCCGCAACGCGCGTCCGTGTGGAAGCCCCGGTGCCCGGCAAAGGGTTTGTGGGCATCGAAGTGCCCAACGCCGAAGTTGCCCTGGTTTCTTTGAGAGATGGCATCACCAGTGAAGCCTTCAGACGCATGGAAGGTCGTCCTTTGCGCTTCGCTTTAGGGCAGGATGTCTCTGGCAACGCCATCGCCGCCGATTTGGCTGCTATGCCCCACCTGCTCATAGCCGGGACGACCGGATCAGGGAAATCGGTGTGTGTGAACTCGATTATTGCCAGCTTCTTGATGCACAACACCCCGGATGAGCTGCGCTTGATCATGGTGGACCCAAAACGCGTCGAGTTGACCGGCTATGATGGCATCCCCCACTTGCTTGCTCCTGTGGTGGTCGAATTAGAGAGGGTAGTAGGCGCCTTACAGTGGGTCACACGGGAGATGGATCAGCGTTACGAGAAGTTTGCTGATCTGGGGGCGCGCAACCTGACCGATTACAACGCCCGTGCGGAGGCTCAAGGGCTGCGCAAGCTGCCCTATCTGGTGGTGATCATCGACGAGTTGGCCGATTTGATGATGCTGGCCCCCGATGAGACCGAGCGCACCATCACCCGCATGGCCCAGTTGGCCCGCGCGACGGGTATACACATGGTCATCTCTACCCAGCGCCCCTCCGTGGATGTGGTCACCGGCCTGATCAAGGCCAACTTCCCAGCCCGCATCGCTTTCGCCACCGCTTCCGGTACGGACAGCCGCGTGATCCTGGACCAGCCGGGTGCAGAACGTCTGCTCGGCCGCGGAGATATGCTCTTCCAGGCCCCCGATGCCCCGGCGCCGGTGCGTATGCAGGGTGTTTTCGTCTCCGATTTCGAGATTCTGCGCATTGTACAGTACTGGCGCGATCAGCATGGTTATGTCCCCCCCACTTCAGTGGCAACCGCCGCGGGTGGTCACCCCGACGGCATTCCCCGTAATATTCCTCTCAAACAGATGGAATTTTGGGACAAAGAAGACCTGAAGCCGGAGGAGGATCGTGACCCCCTATATGATGAAGCTGTTGACATGGTCAGGCGAAAAGGGCGCGCCTCTATCTCGATGCTGCAGCGCGGTTTGCGCATCGGCTACACCCGCGCCGCGCGGCTGATCGATACCCTGGAGCAGAACGGCATCATCGGCGGCGCGACCGACGGCCCCACTCCCCGAGAAGTGCTGGATTATGGCCCCGCAGCGCCTCCTGCGGATGATGTGTAGTTTCAGTCTTGTCCTTGTTGAACAAAGTGAGTGATGGAAAATCCTAGCTCATATCGGATAGTGTCTACGATCGACAGTGCAGGTTTCGCAGAGCGTGTCGATCTCTATCGCATTGATGCTTGCAGAAAACTGGATTCCGAGCGTCGTTCACAAATGGGGCAGTATTTTACGCCTCCGTCTATTGCCCTATTTATGGCTTCACTGTTTGAGCATTCACCGAAAGAGATACATCTATTGGATGCAGGTGCAGGTGTTGGGACTTTGACAGCAGCATTTGTTGAAGAAATATCTCAGCGCGATGATCGACCACACAAAATATCGATAAAAGCATATGAGTTGGAGCCGTTGTTAGTAGAGTACCTCCATTCTACTTTGGTTGAGAGTGGGGAGCTGTGCGGTGAAAATAGCATGGAGTTTGATGGAAAGGTGCTAGAACAAGATTTCATCAATGTGGGTGGGGACATGTTATGGGGTGGATTATTCCCAGTTGAGCGTCACGTATTTACTCATGCTATTCTGAACCCGCCCTATAAAAAAATCCGCAGCGATTCAAAATATCGTCAATTGCTTAGCAGTGTTGGTATTGAAACGGGTAATCTGTACTCTGCATTTGTTGCGATAGCAGTTCAGCTATTAGAAGCAGGTGGTGAATTAGTAGCAATCACGCCTCGGAGCTTTTGTAATGGTCCTTACTTCAAACCATTCCGCGAGTTATTTCTTCGTGATATGGCCTTACAACACATTCATGTTTTTGAATCTAGAGAAGAAACGTTCAAGGCAGATGATGTGTTACAAGAAAACATCATATTCAAGGCCGTGAAGGGCGGCAAGAAAGGGATTGTCCGCATTTCCGCAAGTCAGGGGCCGGAACTGGATAGTCTGACAATTCGAGATGTGGCTTATGACAAAGTAGTAAAACCAGATGACGCAGAATCGGTGATCCACATTGCTACAAGTGAGATGGACCAATATGTACTAGATCGGATAGGCGTATTCCAGCATTCACTGGAGGAGCTAGGGCTTGCAGTTTCAACTGGGCGCGTTGTGGGGTTTAGGGCGAAAGAGTTTTTAAGGGATGACCTCGATGAAGGCACGGTACCACTGATTTACCCTGGACATTTTGATGATGGTTACATACGATGGCCTGTGGTCGATGGCAGAAAGCCGAATGCCATTGTTCAAAATAAAGCTACCAAGCCTCTTCTCTTACCATCAGGAGCATATGTTTTGGTTAGGCGGTTCTCAGCAAAAGAGGAACGTCGGCGTCTTGTGGCTGCAATCTATGACGCGGAGCGAGTTACGGCTTCACCTGTAGGCTTTGAAAATCACCTAAATGTGTTTCATCGTGATAACGGGGGCTTGCCGATTCAATTGGCTAAAGGTCTTACAATCTTTTTGAACTCTACCTTAGTGGATGATTACTTTCGTCAGTTTAATGGGCATACGCAGGTTAATGCAACCGATCTCAGGATGTTGGGTTATCCGAGTGAAAATATGCTTGATCGTCTTGCATCTTTCATGGATAGCGATTTTCCCAATCAAAATGATATAGACAATTTGTTGGAGAGGGAGATTCAACGTATGGCTGTTATCAAATCACCAAACCCAATTTCTGCAAAACAGAAAATTGAGCAATCTTTGGACATCTTAAAAGCGCTTGGGCTTCCCAGGGCACAACAGAATGAGCGCTCCGCTCTGACTTTGTTGGCGTTGTTGAATTTGCGGCCAGAAATCTCATGGTCAGATGCTGAAAATCCGTTAATTGGGATTACTCCCATCATGGATTTCTGTCGAAATTACTATGGTAGAGAATATGCTCCAAACACCCGTGAGACTTTTAGGAGACAGAGCATGCATCAGTTCGTCGAAGCCGGGTTTGCTTTGCCAAATCCTGATGATCCGGGAAGGGCGGTAAACAGCCCAAAATACTGTTACCAAATTGAGCCAACAGCGCTCGAATTGCTTAGAACTTATGGTACGAATGCCTGGAAAGAAAGTTTAAGTGTTTACTTGTCGAAAGTGCAGACATTGAAGCAACGATTTGCGCGTGCACGTGAAATGAACAAGGTTCCAGTAACGTTGGCCGAAGCAAACGATGTCTATCTTACACCGGGTGACCACAGTATTCTTATCAAAGCGATTATCGAAGAATTTGCACCTAGATTCATACCGGGGGGTCACGTCATTTATGTCGGGGATACCGGTGATAAATGGAGGTATTTTGATGAGGATGCGCTTAGAGCACTTGGAGTAACTGTAGAAGTTCATGGAAAGATGCCGGATGTTGTAATTCACTATACTGAAAAGGATTGGCTCATTCTGATTGAAGCCGTCACAAGTCACGGTCCCGTGAACCCCAAGCGCCATGCTGAACTGGCTAGACTTTTCGAAGAAGCCAGACCTGGACTGGTTTTTGTTACAGCTTTTTTGTCTCGCAGTGATATGGCAAAATATATCAGCGATATCTCTTGGGAAACAGAAGTGTGGGTTCAGGAAGCTGGTGATCACCTCATTCACTTTGATGGTGAGCGTTTTCTAGGCCCGTACTGAAATCATGAGTGATCTCACCCAACTCCCGAATATCGGTCCGGTGCTGGCTGAGAAGTTAAACCAGATTGGCGTGGACACATACGATGATCTGGCTGAGATGGGCAGCGTCGAAGCCTTGATACGCATTGGGCAGACCGACATCACCGCTTTTGCCAATATGCTCTACGCCTTGGAGGGGGCCATCCTTGGCGTGCGTTGGCACAACATTCCTAAAGAACACCGTGAAAAGGTCAAAAACGAGTTTTATCGGGCTATTTCCACACCCGACGAGTGAGGCGTTTATAAGGAAAGCGGTTCGCTGGGAGTCGTTTCACCCCTAGCGGCCTTCCTGACCTCCTAGTTTACAGCAGAAGGTTTCATTTGATCATCAGCGCCAGCCGACGTACCGATATTCCCGCTTTTTACGCCGAGTGGTTCATCAACCGCATCAGAGCGGGGTATTGTACGGTGCCCAACCCCTATAACCGTGAGCAAGTTGCGCGCGTCTCTTTGCATCCTGAAGATGTGGATGTGATCGTCTTCTGGACGCGCAACCCCCGGCCGCTGTTCCCCTATCTCGATGAGCTCAATCAGCGCGGCTACTTGTATTATTTCCAATACACCTTGTTGGGGTATCCTCGCCAGATCGATACCAAAGGCCCCTCACGACAGGCGGCGATCAACGCGTTTCAGGACTTAGCCAACCGAGTCGGCTCCCGGCGAGTGATCTGGCGTTACGACCCTATCGTTTTCAGTGAACTCACCGGAGCCCAGTTCCATACGGAGAATTTCGCCTTTATTGCCGAGGCCTTGCGGGGATATACGCATCGCTTGGTGGTCAGCGTGATGGATATGTACAACAAGTTCCGCAAGCGCCTTGACCGACTCAACCAGCAGGGCCTTGGTGTGGTAGATTATGATGGGCGATCAAGCCCGCGCTATGATGCCTTGATGAATGCCATCGTCCAGACCGCCCGTGAGAGCGATATGGAGGTATTCTCTTGCTCTGAGGAGCGCGATATGGGGTCTTACGGGATATCACCGGGCAAGTGCATCGACGATGAGTACATCGAAGCTACCTTTGGCATCGAGGTTGGTCACAAAAAAGACCCTGGCCAGCGTAAGGCCTGCGGCTGTGTGGTCAGCAAAGATATTGGCATGTATGATACCTGTGTCTTTGGCTGCCAATACTGTTACGCCACGGTGAGTTTCGAGCGCGCCAAGGGGAATTTCGAAGCCCACAACCCTGAGTCACCAGCCCTGATGGGCTGGTATGAACCTGTTGAGGAGAAAATATGACCATCAGAGAAATCGTGCTGAAGAATCGCAGCTACCGTCGTTTTCATGAAGCGCGTGCCATCGACCGCGCAACGCTGGTCGATCTGGTCGATCTGGCCCGACATTCGGCTTCGAGCGCCAACGTGCAGCCGTTGAAGTTCTTCCTCTCGCACACCCCCGAGATGAACGCGACCATCTTCCCTCACTTAGGGTGGGCTGGATACCTAAAAGACTGGCCCGGCCCTGAAGAGGGCGAGCGGCCGTCGGCGTATATCATCATCTTGGGTGACAAAAATATCAAGCAGAGTTTTGGTTGCGATCACGGCATCGCCGCGCAGAGTATCCTGCTGGGGGCTGTCGAAAAGGGTCTTGGGGGATGTATGCTCGCTTCTGTCGATCGGCGAGACGAACTGATTGCCGCGTTGGGACTACCCGAGAACCTGCTCATTCTGCTGGTGCTCGCTTTGGGAGAGCCGAAAGAGACTGTCGTCATCGATCCCCTGGGTCCCGATGAGGATATCAAATATTGGCGCGACGAAAAGGGGGTGCATCACGTGCCCAAGCGTTCCCTAGAAGAGTTGATTGTTGGTTAGCCCTCAACTGGCGGGCAATCTTTGGAATTGGCGATTGAATCAGGAGAGTTGAAATGGCATACAGCGAAGAATTGGCTCAACGCATGCGCGAGGCGTTATTGGCTGCACCGGACCTGGTGGAAAAGAAGATGTTCGGCGGTATTGGTTTCATGGTGCGAGGCAACATGGCTTGTGGAGTCAACAAGGATGACCTGATCGTGCGCGTTGGCCCCGAGGCCTACCAAGACGCACTCGAACATCCGCACACCAAGCTCTTCGACATGACTGGGAGGCCCATGACCGGCTGGGTGGTGGTCACGGAAGCAGGGTACCAGTCAGATCAGGCCTTAAGCGAGTGGATCAAGAAGGGCGTTGATTTCGCCCTGTCACTGCCGCCTAAGTAGAGACGCAGCATTGCTGCGTCTCTACTCTTCCCCGGTTTTGGGCTGCATCACTCCAAAGATGATGCCGTCTGGGTCGGCGCAATAAGCGTGGGTGCCTACCCCTGGCACTTCATTGGGGCCATTGATCAGCTTGCCGCCATGGGCTTTGACCTGTGCTAATGTCTCATCGAGCGATGGAACACTGACGGTATTGATCACGGCCTGATCGAAGTGGCGTCCCATGACAGCGCCGTTGATGCCTGGGGTCCCATCAGGCCCCGTTGTCATCAGCCAATAGGTCTGGGGGCCATCCCAGGTGGTAGCTTCCCAACCCAAGACTGCCTCATAAAAAGGGACAACTTTTTCAGGGTTTTCGGTGAGTATCTCAAAGTGAATAGGGCGGCTCATTTGTATCTCCTTTTGGGGAATTAGGTTGATTTGATTATTTGTCCAAACACTTTTGTGCTACACTGGTTGTGCTGCTAATCACGTTATAGACGCGTTCTTGGGTTCAAAACATACGAGGGTTGCGCCTATGTCGCCTACACTGATGGACACCTCTGGCATAGATGGGGATGTCGAAACTTACTTGAACCAGGTTGGGGATATCTTTCGCGTTTTCCGCTGGCAGGATTCTGGATGTGTCTCTTATGGTGTGCAAAGTGAGGGGAAACGCTGGTTTGTGAAATATTCCGATCAGGCCCAGGGGATTCAGTCGCTGCGGGGGGCCGAGACCCTGTACAGCCAGGTGCAACATCCCGCCCTGCCGAATCTGCACAATGTGATCACAACGCCCCAGGGGTTGGCCCTGGTTTTCGATTGGCTGCCTGGAGAAGTGCTCTATGATTACGTCACCCATCGCGGGCAGCAGGGCCGCAATAACCCTGGGTCCCCCCATGCCCGTTTCCGAAATCTGGCAGTCGAAAAAATTATTGCCGCTCTGAATACCATCTTCGATTTGCATCTCTGCCTGGCGGAAAAAAGCTTCATCGCCGTGGATTTCTACGATGGCTGCATCATGTACGATTTCGAGGCGGACCGAACTGCCGTTGTTGACCTGGATGAATATCGGTTTGGGCCGTTCACTTTGGAAGCGGATCGCTTGCCGGGGTCACGCCGCTATATGGCTCCGGAGGAGTTCCTGCGCGGGAGCTTGATTGATCAGGTGACTAATGTCTTCACCCTGGGGCGTACGGTCATCGAGTTGCTGGGAAGTGGGGCCATCGAGAGGCTCAGGGGCAATCAAGCCATGAAAGCGGCAGTCAGGCGAGCGGTAGACCCCGACCGCGCCCGACGCTATCCAACGGTCAGGGCCTTCGTCGAGGCCTGGGATCAGGCCACATCCCAATTCAATGGATAATCAGGATTTGAGGTGCATACGCTGGAAGAGCCACACCCCGATCGCGAAATAGATCACCGAGAGTAGGCTGAGGGCTGATAACTCATAGATCACACCGTCCAAACCGACCCCCAGGGTGAAGACCTTGTTCAAAGCCGCCACGGCATGGGTCGGGGGGAGCACGTCGACGATGCTGATGTCGCGGCCGGCGACGGTGAAGAGAGTCCCCATGGGCACCGGAAAGGCGGCCCCACTCAGGAACATGAAGAAACCGAAGGGGAAATTGGCGATCACGAAGGCCTGGGAGACGGTCTTGGAGAAGCTGGCCACGATCATGCCCACACCGATGATCGACAGGCTGGTGATGACCCCCACCAGAACGGCGATCCATAGTGCTCCCTGGCTGCGGAAGCCAAGGGCCACGGCGGTGGCAAAGGCGATCAGCACTTCTGCGATGGCGATGAGCACCAGCCAGACGGTTGTGCCGCTCAGCCACTCGAAGGCCGTCAGGCGTGTAATCTTCAGGCGCTGCAAGGTGCCGCTCTCGATATCGCGTGCCACCATCATGGCGGCCTGGAACATCATCATGATCACCGCTAGCACGAACAGGCCAGGGATATAGATCTCAAACTCGGTGCGGGCGGCTGAATCCCCCAGAGCTGTTTCGACCAACCCAACGGCGCGGTATTCATTGGTCATGGCGACGGCATAGCCGTCAATAGCGGTGATGGCCATCACTGCGGCCACTGTATAGTAGGGGTTGGTCAGATCGCCGACGAACTCCACTGCTGTCGTCGGGGCTGATTGCCCCTCCTGGGCTTCGGCGATCACTTGCGAGAAATCAGGAGGGATGATGATGAGGATGGTGGCGTCTCGATCGCGCAAACTTTTCTCCCCGGCTGAACGATCCGCGACGGATTTGACCCTTAAGATGGGACTGCCATCTTTGAAGGTCAGCTCTTGCAGGGCGGTGATGGCCTCTTCTCCGGCATTCAGGGTGATCCCGTTCGAAAGGGTTGTACCCACATCATGATTGATTACCAAAACGCTATAAGAAGTGGTGACGTTGCCCCCGGTGAACATCCAATATATGAAGACGAATAGCGGCGCGAAGGCCAGACTTAAGCCCAATACCCACAGGTCACGCTTCTGCTCACGGGCGCATTTACGTAATACGCTCCAGAATCTCATTCTCGCAGCCTCCGCCCGGTTAGGGCAATGAAGACATCTTCCAACGTATTGGCCCGCAGGTGCACTTCGCCAACTTGCCCTCCGGCGGCTTTGAATCGCTCCAGCAGGAAGGGCAGTCGCTCAACAATTCCGCCCGCCCGGATGACAATCTTATCCCCGTCCGTCTTAGCCTGAGGGAATTCTGACTGAATCGCGGTGAGTGCTTGATCAGCCGGAATGTCTTTGACCTCGATTTCGAGCACATCCCCCTCCCCGATGGTGCGCTTCAACTTTTCGGGGGTATCCACTACCAGCAGTTTGCCCTGGTCGATGATGGCAACCCGGTCGGCCATGCGCTCGGCTTCATCCATATTGTGGGTGGTCAGGATGATGGTCTTTGCCTGTGCTAGTGAGCGAATATACTCGCGCACCAGCACCCGGCTTTGAGGATCAAGCCCGGCTTCAGGCTCATCGAGCACCAAAATCTCCGGGTCGTGCACCAACGCCAAGGCCAGGTTGAGCCGCCGCTTCATCCCCCCAGAGAGCGTCGCAGACAGTTTGTTGCGCTTGTCGCTCAATCCCAGCAGGTCGAGCAATTCATCTCCACGCTGCCGGGCTGTTTGGCGCGGCATGGCATACATCTCGCCGATGAATTCCAGCTGCTCGAGGCAGGTCAACTTCTCCCACAAGATCGTCTCTTGGGGGCACATCCCCACCCGACTGTATGCCTCAGCGCTTCCCCCATGAACCGGCATTCCATGAATGCTTACCTCTCCAGAGTCAGGCTCCAGCAGGCCGCACATCATGCTGATCGAGGTGGTCTTTCCCGCCCCGTTGGGGCCGAGTAAGCCGAAGACTTCGCCCTGGTAGATATCTAGAGTCAGGTTATCAACGGCGGTCAGAGAGCCGTACGCTTTTTTTAGATGATGGGCCTGTAATACGATCTGGGGCATATCTCACCTTATCTGTTGGTTCTCTAATGTCGAATCTAGCGGCCAGTTATGCTATTCCTCGTAGCACTACATCGATCATCGCATCGATCACGCGTTCTGTGGACATCTCTGAGTCTGTGACCTGGGAATAGTCATTGATAAAGGGGAAGAGCAGCGCATCCCCGACGGCGATCGTCAAAGCGTTGATGATCCTGACGGTGGCCTCGAAATCGATGCCCTGGCGGATTTCGCCACGCTCTACGGCTTGAGTGAGGAGCTGTTCTACGGTAGCGCGCATTGCCCCAGCGAGGGGACGGACTACGCTTTCCGAGAGTGCCGGGTCCCCCTGGTACGCCGCCCGGCCCAAAAAACGCACCAACCCTGCTTCGGTGTGACTCCATTCGACGCCGCCCAAAATGTAGTAGCGCAGACCTTCCTCCAGCGGCAGCGTGGACAGCATAGGGGCGATCTGTTTGAACAGGTCTTCCATATAGCGCACGCATAAGGCCATGGTGAAGTCCAGGAGTCCCTCGCGGTTGCCAAAATACTGGTAAAGCGAGCCCACCGAGACATCCGCCCGGCGGGCGACTTCTTTTATGTTGAGCGCGGTGGGGCCTTTTTCAGCGGCTTCATCCAGGATAGCGTGGATGACCGTTTGCTGCCGTTCGGGGTCAAGCCGTCGGAAGGTGCGGGTGACCAGCCCCTCCTGCTCGAACTGCAAAATGTGAGCGTGAATTTGTGACCAATCGAATACCGGCATATATGAACCTTTAGTTCATATTCTATATTATATTAATTCACGTGTCAAGTTGGGTGTAAAATCTTGGTGGAGCATAAAACGGAACCACCTGCTTCAATTCGATAATCAACCCACGAAAGGTCAGGCGTTTATTCTATGTCTCTCTTCTATTCGTCCATCCTGGTAGCGATTTTTTCGTCGATGTTGTATCACGTCACCATCAAGTTTACCCCCGCGGATGCTAACCCAGCCCTCTCGCTGATTGTGACTTATCTGGTAGCAGCGCTGCTGTGCGTGATTTTTCTTCTGTTTAGCCCGCTCAAATCCGGCATTGCCAACGGGTTGAAACAACTGAACTGGGCCAGCATTGGCTTGGCTTTCGCCCTGGTGGGCCTGGAAGTGGGCTTCATCCTGGTTTACCGTTCCGGTTGGAATATCAGCATGGCGGCGATTGTGGTCAATGTGGCGGTGACGGTATTGCTGGTGCCGGTTGGCATACTGATGCTCAGTGAGAAACTATCGACGATGAATTATGTTGGCATCGGGGTGTGCATCGCTGGTTTGGTGCTGGTCAACGTCAAATAGCCGAGTGTACCCTATTATCTTCCTCTAAAGATGTCAAGAAGCTTTTGCGATATAATGCCTGCCTATGCAAAGAAGAAGGTTGCTCATCGCTCTGCTGGTGGTTCCAGCGATCTTATTGCTGGTAGCTGTGTTTTATAACTATCCGCCCATCAACGAGCGATTGGCCTGGCGGGTGGATGCCTGGAGGGCGGAGATCAAATATGCCCTTAACCCTCCCGAAGAGGCGCTCTTCATCCCCCAGGGTGACCAGGAACAACCCCAAATCAGTACCCCCCTGCCGAGTCCGACGCCCCTCCCGCCGACTATGACCCCGACAGCAGCGGGGCCAACGGATACCCCATTGCCATCCCCCACCCCGACGATCACTTCGACGCCGATCCCCGAAAAAGTCAATCTGGGGGGCATCACCCATGAATTCCAAAAGTGGAACAACTGCGGCCCGGCCAACCTCTCGATGGCGCTTTCTTTTTGGAACTGGAACGGGGATCAGCGGGATACGGCGGCCTATCTAAAGCCCAATCAGCGGGATAAGAACGTCATGCCTTATGAGATGGTGGCCTTCGTCAACGAGCAGACGGAGTTCAATGCCCTGTGGCGCGTTGGCGGTGATTTGGGCCTGCTGAAGCGCTTCATCGCCGCGGGCTTTCCGGTGATCGTCGAGAAGGGTTTCGAAGGCGCGGGCTTCGAGGGTTGGATGGGGCATTACGAAGTCCTCAACGCCTATGATGATTCCCGCGGGGTGTTCCTGGCCCAAGACTCATTCATCATGGAGAACTTGCCGGTCTCCTACGAGGATATGAGCAAGTATTGGCGGCATTTCAACTACACCTACATCGTGGTCTATTACCCGGCGCGTGAAGAAGAGGTCATGGCGATCCTTGGCCCCCATGCCGACGAGACTTACAACTACCAGTACGCTGCTCAAAAGGCCTCCGACGATATCTTCACCCTTGAAGGCCGCGCCAAGGCCTTTGCCTGGTTCAACAGGGGCACCAATCTCGTTTATCTGGATGATTACGCTGGGGCGGCCGCGGCGTACGATGAGTTTTTCGCCCTTTACGCTGGTCTCAATCCCGAAGAAGTCAATATTCCCTGGCGCACGATCTGGTACCAGACCGGGCCTTACTGGGCCTACTTCTATTCAGGACGCTACTATGATGTACTCAATCTGGCTACCACCACGATTGACGCGGCCAGCGAACCGGCCATCGAGGAGACCTGGTATTGGCGCGCTCTTGCCAAGGAGGCTTTGGGGGATATCGATGGGGCGGTCGCTGACCTAAGCGAAGCCGTAAAACTCAACGATCATTTTGATATCGCCTGGCACCACTTGAATCGTATCCAGGGTGGTGGATAGGATATCCAACACACGTCTTCGGCGGGCCAGACGCTGAGTTTTTGCTATATAATAAAGCAGACTCTGCGCCTTCCTGACAACGCGGCGCTGCCTCCGTCCATGATAAAAATCCTCCACTTCGCTGATGCCCATATCGACATGGCTACCTATGGCCGCCATGACCCTGAGAGCGGTCTGCCTGTGAGGGTGATGGACTTCCTCAACTCCCTCGACACGATAGTCGATGCCGCCGTTGAGGAACAGGTTGATCTGGTGCTCTTCGCAGGGGATGCCTATAAGGACCGCAACCCCGCCCCAACATATCAGCGTGAATGGGGCAAGAGAGTGATGCGCTTGTCGCAGGCGGGAATACAAACCCTCTTGCTGGTTGGCAATCATGATCTCTCTCCGGCAATGCATCGCGCTCATGCTCTGACCGAATTCTCAACCTTGCAGGTCCCGCACGTGCGGGTATTGGACAAGCCCTGTTTTTTTACCCCAGATGATCTTGAAGGGCTGCCCGTGCAGATTGTGGCGCTTCCCTGGGTCTCTCGCTCGGGGATGATGGCTCACCTGGATATTCGCGGGCGTGACCTGTCTCAAATCTACGAGGAACTCGAGGGACGCCTGATGTCTTTGGTGCATCACTGGCTCGATGAGGCGGACCCTGATCTCCCGGTCATACTGACCGCCCATGCTTCGGTGCAGGGAGCTAAATATGGTGGTGAGCGCATGGTGATGCTGGGGGGCGATCTGGTGTTGCCGGGTTCATTGGTCAGGGATCAGCGCCTGGATTACGTCGCTCTGGGGCACATCCACAAACCCCAAAATTTGAATGAAGACGCTCACCCCCCGGTGGTCTACCCCGGCTCTATCGAACGGGTCGATTTTGGTGAGGTGGAGGATGATAAGTACTTCGTCATCGCCGAGGTTGGGAAGGGAGCCACAAAGGTAGAATGGCGTCAACTGACGGAAATCCGCCCCTTCGTTGACCGGTTCGTCCACCTCCAATCGCAAGAGGGGGTCAACGATCAATTACGAACGGTGTTGTCTCCCCAGGAAGAACTGGCTGATGCCATTGTCCGCCTGGTCTTAGAATATCCGCGTGAGTGGGAATCGATGATCGATGAAGCGGCCCTGCGGGAGTATGCTGCTGAGGCCTTTGAGTTTCATCTGATCAAACGTCCCCAACAAGAAAATCGTATTCGCCTGCCTGAAGATCAGGCTGTGGGGGGCCTTACCCCCTTGGAGTTGCTGGAGCATTATTGGAAAGCTAACCAGACTGATGCGGATGCTGCGCAGGAACTGCTCGAATTAGCGGGGAGCATTATTCAGGGAGATGATGTTGACTAAAAGCGAAAAGGAATGCATGAATGGATTACAGCCCTCATAAAATGGATCAGGCTTTGGCTGCCTTCGAGCGAGACTACCCCGCTTATGAAAGTACAAAGATACTCGATGATCTACGCGCAACAGAGTATGCTCGTCTAGACAAACAAAATCAGATCTACTTGGACTATACCGGCGGGGGGTTATATGCCCAATCGCAGCTCCGCCAGCATATGGCGCTGCTGGAAGAGGGCGTGTTTGGCAACCCTCATTCCAAGAATCCCACCTCCCTGGCGATGACGCACCTGGTAGAAAGGGCGCGCAGTTTTGTGCTGGACTATTTCAACGCTCCTTCGGATGAGTATGTGGCGATTTTCACGCCCAACGCCAGTGGTGCCCTCAAACTTGTGGGGGAGGCCTATCCCTTTGCCCCGGGTGGCCGCTTTTTGCCCGTGTATGACAACCATAACTCGGTCAATGGCATCCGCGAGTTTGCCAGTGCGAAAGGCGCGGAAGTAACCTATATGCCTACTGTATTGCCGGAGTTGCGCCTAGATGCTGCTGCATTGGAAGCAGAACTCAATCGCACCCAACCGGGTAGCCACAACCTCCTGGCTTACCCGGCGCAATCGAATTTCTCTGGCGTGCAGCACCCCTTAGATTGGATTGCCAAAGCCCAGGCCAGGAATTGGGATGTGTTGCTCGATAGCGCCGCTTTTGCCCCTACCAATCAGCTTGATCTGACGGTCTGGAAGCCTGATTTTGTGCCGCTCTCTTTTTACAAGATTTTTGGGTATCCTACCGGTGTGGGCTGTTTGCTGGCCCGGAAGACCGCCCTGAAGAAAATGCAGCGACCCTGGTTTGCTGGTGGCACCATCTCGATTACTTCGGTTCAAGGGGAAGGCTGGCATTATTTATTGGAAAATGAAGCCGGTTTTGAGGATGGCACGGTCAATTATCTCAATTTGCCGGCAATCGAAATTGGGCTTCGGCATATAAAGGATATTGGTATTGATGTCATTCATGAGCGGGTGACTTGCCTGACTGGCTGGCTCTTGGAGCAGATGACATCCTTGAAACACAGCAGCGGCCTTCCGATGGTGCAGATCTTTGGCCCTGCCAATATGCAAGACCGGGGAGGGACGATCGCCTTCAGCGTTGACGACCCCCAAGGGGTCCGCCTCGACTACCGCTGGGTTGAGGCGTTGGCTAACCGGGCTAATATCTCTTTGCGCACCGGCTGTTTTTGTAATCCAGGCACTGGTGAAATTGTCCATCTTCTGACCCGAGAAGAGATGGCGCAGGCATTCAATCGGCCCACGGGGATGACGTTTGACCAGTTCTTCGACTGGGCGCGCAGCAAACACGATAGAAATCCAAGCACAATGCGTATCTCCGTGGGTCTGGCGACGAATTTCGCCGATGTTTATAAGTTTATAAGTTTTTTGGAGAGCTTCAAAGATAAGCCTGAGGCTGAAATCGATGAAGTAGAGGTTGAATATACCGTCTACGCCACCCAACGAGATAGCGCCTAGCCTCAGGGGGAACCGAGTCTAATCTAACTTGCGGATCAAGAAAACAACAACTCCCTGAGCGGAGGGCGGCCTAGTCGAAGGGATGTGAATAGAGAAAATGCGGCATTTCGACTTCCGCTCAACGAGCAGCATCGCGCTAAACGGAATTAAGGTCAACTAAAAGGAGATGCCGTTGCTGGCGCCTCCTTTTGTGTTCCGAGAGAAGAAACGCTATGTCGAGCTTCTCATTGAACCAGATGCACCTTTTGAGTCGGGTAGGGGATCTCGATGCCTTCCTCAACAAAGGTGTTCACGATCCTGGTTATCGCAGTATCAGTCAGCTCACCAACGTTAGTCTTGCTCTGGTCAACCCAAAAGTAAGCCGTCAGTTCGATTTTCGATTCCCCAAGGTTGTTGAACCATACAAAGGGAGCTGGATCGTCCAGTACGCCTTCGAGGGCCGATACAATTTCAAGGATGGTTTGCTTCACAAACTCGAGATCACTGCGATAAGCGACCCCGAGCTTGATTTCCACGCGGCGTTTATCATAGCGGCTGTAGTTTTTGATGGCGCTGGTGAACACATCCCCGTTTGGGATCAGCACGTTCTGGCCGTCGAAGGTGTAGATCTCGGTGGCGCGGATATCCACGGTGGCTACCGTGCCGATATACTCGCCAATTTCAACGACATCTCCAATATCAAAGGGTTGGTCAAGGAGCAGGAGCAACCCCGAGACGAAGTTCTTGCTGACATCTTGCAGGGCAAACCCCACCGTAAATCCCAGGATGCCCACCCCTGCCAGGAAGGCTGTCAGATCGAAGCCAATCTGCTCCAGCGCAAGCACAATGCCCAGGATCAGAACAGTCCAGCGGGTAATTTGAGAGATCAGTATGGTAATCTCCGGGTCGCTATTGCGCATTTCCATCGCCCGGCGCACGATTTTAGTCAACAAGCCTGCCAGATACAAGCCGATGACGAAAATGACCAATGACACCAGCAGGTTGGGCAAAAAAGCCAGGAAATCAGCCAGCAGTTCTTGTAAGGTCGCAGAAATATCCATCAATTCGCCTCCAATCTATTCAGGCGCGAATCATACCGCGTGATGCGGCGAGTTTGCAAGCATCTCTAATTGGCGTTACAATGGCCTTCATGCCCGCTGTGTCTGTGCTGCTGCCTTGCTACAACGCCGCCGAGACTTTGGAGGAGACTTTAGAATCCCTTACTCGACAGACACTCAGCGATTTTGAGGTCGTCGCTGTCGATGATGGTTCGCAGGATGATACTTTGGGGATGCTGCGGGACTGGGCCGCGCGTGATAGCCGCTTTCGGGTCCTTTCTTGCCCCCATGGAGGGGTGATCGAAGCCTCTGCAGCCGGCTTGAGGGCATGTAAAGCGCGCTTCGTGGCCCGCATGGACGCAGATGATCGTGCCCACCCCCAACGCCTGGAAAAGCAGGTCGATTATCTTGAGGAACATCCCGAAGTTGCCGCGGTAAGCTGTCTGGTAAGGGCCTTCCCCAGTGAATCGGTTCGTGAGGGGTTTCGCATCTATGTCGAATGGCTGAATTCGCTGGTCAGCGATGAAGATATCAAGCGGGAGATCTTTGTCGAAAGCCCCCTGCCTAACCCCAGCGTGACTTTCCGGGCAGAATGGCTGGAGCGGATGGGGGGCTATCGCGAACGCGGCTGGCCTGAAGATTATGATCTGTATCTGCGCATGTACCTGGCCGGTGCCAAGTTTGCCAAAATCCCCCAGGTTTTGTTAAAATGGCGCGAGCACCCCAAACGGATAACCCGCACCGACAGCCGCTATTCGTTAGAGAATTTTCTGCGAGCCAAAGCCCATTTTTTGAAGCGCGGCCCACTGGCAGATCGAGATGCCGTCATCATTTGGGGCGCAGGCATGATGGGGCGTCGTTTGGGCAAGCTGCTTATGCGCGAAGAAGACGTCCCTGTGGTGGTCTTTGTAGATATCGACCCCAGGAAAATCGGCAAGACCCGTCGAGGAAAGCCGATTATCTCGCCTGAAGAATTGCCCGATTGGTGGCGACGCTGTCAGAACCCGGCTGTGTTGGCTGCGGTTGGCGCTCGCGGGGCCCGTGGGATAATCAGAGCGCGGTTGAATGCTTTTGGCTTGCGCGAAGGGCGAGATTGGTGGGCAGCAGCATGAAAAACGCATCAGCAAATGAGCCAATCGGCGGCCTGTCGTTTTTGAGAGAGGTGATTCAAAATGCAACTCGCATCCTTGCTCTCCCCTGGCCTTACGCGAGAGGAGACTTTTATTGTTGATGACCAGCACACCGCCTATCACATCGGCAGTGGTGACGAGCGCGTTCTTGGTACTCCCTGGATGATCTCGTTCATGGAGCGTGTCTCCAACCGGCTGGTCGCCGAGTATTTGCCCGAAGGTTTCATGAGCGTGGGCATTCAGGTCGATGTCAAACATCTCGCCGCCACACCGGTCAACGCGCAGGTTAAAATCTTTGCCGAGGTATTGGAAGTGGTCAAAAACCGCGTCAAGTTATCGATAGCAGCCTGGGATGACCAAGAGAAGGTCGGCGAGGGCACTCACTGGCGCGCTGTTGTCGAAAAAGAGCGCTTCATGAAGCGTGTGATGGCAAAGGCTTGATGCCTTGTCAGAAATCAGTCGCAGCGACGTTATAGGATTATGAAAGACTGGGAAAAATGAATATCTTCGTTACTGGCGGTGCGGGCTATATTGGTTCTACTGCCGCCGAAACCCTTTTACAGAACGGACATACCGTCACGGTGTACGATTCACTGGTCACGGGACATCGGCTGGCGGTCCCCGAGGGGGCAGACTTCGTCGAGGGCGATCTGGCTGACAAGGCCGCGTTGGAAGCCGCGCTCAAACTGCGTCCCTTTGATGCGGTGATGCACTTCGCAGCCTTCATCGAAGCCGGCGTGAGCATGCAAGACCCGGGGCTATATTTTCAGAACAACTTGAGCAATTCGTTGCAGTTGATCGAGTTATCTGTTCAGGCGGGTATTAAACGTTTTGTGCTTTCCTCTACGGCGGCGGTCTATCAGTCGTGCGACGAGCCGCTCAGTGAGCAGTCGCCATTAGGCCCCACCAACGTTTACGGCCATACCAAGTTGATGATCGAGCAGGCTTTGGATTGGTACAGAAAAATCTATGGTCTACATTACGCTGCCTTGCGTTATTTCAACGCCGCGGGCGGTTTCCCGCATCGCGGGGAAGCCCATCAGCCAGAATCCCATCTCATCCCTTTGACTCTGCAAGTCCCGCTGGGTCAGCGCGACCAGGTGTATATTTTCGGCACGAACTATCCTACCCCCGATGGTACCTGCATCCGCGATTACATCCATATCACGGATTTGATCTCCGCGCATTTGTTGGCTTTAGAGGCCCTGGAGGATCGCGATAAGCTTGTCTACAACTTGGGGAACGGCGCGGGTTATTCGGTTCGAGAAGTCATCGAGACGGCCCGCGCGGTGACCGGACACCCTATCCCCGCCGAAGAGACGCCTCGCCGGCCAGGGGATGCCCCCCGCTTAGTGGCCTCCTCGGAACGCATTCGCCAGGAGTTGGGCTGGCGACCACAAATCCCAGATTTGGGGGATATCATCGCCAGCGCCTGGGAGTGGCACCAGTCGCACCCTAATGGGTATGAATAGAAATACGCCCATTTGATCATCCCTTTGCTGGCTTTAGCGCTTCATCAGCGCAGCATAAATCCCCAAACCGATACCTAGCAATAAGATCAAGCCGCCGACAATCCCTAGTAATGGCGACCTACCAGTTCCTACAGGCGCGGGGGCGGCGGCCAGGGTCTCTGAGTTAGGTTGAGCGCCAAAGTCCATATAGGTTTCATCCCCGCCGTTCAGCATGATGCTGGCATTCGAGGCTGTGGTCGGGTTGTATCCTTCGGGGATGCCGACGGTGATGTTGTATTCCCCCTCTTCCAGGTTCTCGACGCAGAAATGGTCCAGGCCGCTGAGTGTGTCTTCGGTGATGGACAGTGAGCCATCGGTATTGCTGATGCTGATCGCCCCCCCGGGGATGGAAGGCTCCTCCTCCTGCCGGATGGCGTCGCCGTTGGCATCGTCATAGAGGATCACACAGAGGCTGCCATAACCCATTTCAGGGGTGGGCGTAGGACCGGATGGGGTGGGGGTGACAGTCGGCTGGGCGAGGGGGATGGGGGTGGCTGGCCCGCCCAAGCCGAGGAAAATCTCATCCCCCGGGGCAATCACATCTGAGGCTGTAAGGTTGTTCAAGGCGCGTAGTTGGTCGATGGAAATGTCTGCCAGGGCGGCAATCCGCCAGAGAGTATCCCCTGGTTGGACGATATAGATGATTCGCCCATCGGGGCCGGGTGTAGGCGTCGGGATGGTCGTCGATTGAGGGCTTGGGGCAGCCAGGGCTGGAAGCGCGAAGCCAAACAGCATCAACCAGATGGACAAACTAAGGAAGAGACGTGATCTCATGGGGAGAATTATACGGGAATCGGTGTTCGCGCATAAGGGGACGAAAGTACCGCCTTGGTAAAAGACTCGTCGCAAGCCTCACGCAAAAACCTATGTGGGGTTTCCATTAACTGACAACTTTGCTTACCCGGCGAAGGGCGAGGATAGCCACAAGGTTGAAAACGATCGCAGCACCCGCACTCGCACCGATGCCCCAATCATAGAGTATGGGCCCCACCAATGTGCCGAGGGCGCGGCCCAGGGATAGACCGGCCACATTAAGAGCCATCAGCGTTGCCCGAGCGCCAGGCATGATCTCGGTCATCATGGGGATGCTGCTGACTAACCAAAATTCGAAAGTGATGAAGAATATGAATAAGCTGATCACAGCTCCTACGGCGTTGCTGCCAATCAGGGGGAAAAGCAATGCTGCGAAACAATTGGCGATCAGGCCCACTTTTATAGCACGTCCCTTGCCAAATCTATCTACCAACCCGCCGGCCAATGTTTCGCCTCCCAGTTCAGCCAAACCGATCACTGCCGCCGCGCCTCCCAGGGCGATGATCATGAGTCCAAAAGAGTCTTCCATCCAAACCCCAAAGACTAGGTTGATGACTTCGTTTGCCGTTGAGCCTGACATCCCTATGACAAGTCCAGCCACGGCTGGAGGGAATTTGAGCACATCCCGAATATTGAGCAAGGGGTTGGTTTGCTTCTCATCGGAGGGGGTATCACGCGGAACCAGGAAGAGCAGCACGAACCCCGCGCCGCATCCTAAGAGAGTCAGAAGACCAAAGGGTAACATCCAACCCCTCTGCGCAATCAAGAGGCTGATCAACGGGATCCCCAGGAAGAAGCTCAGCGACCAGCCTAACTCGGTGAAAGAAAATGGGAGACCGCGCCTTTGGTAAGGGATGCGGTCTCCCAGGTAGGCCAGCATGGACGGTTCGAAACCAGATTTCCCCAATGTGGTCAGGATCAGCATAACCACAAAGGAGGGAAAGGAGGGCCAGAGTACCATGATGAAGGCCCCGGCGGTGAACATGCCCACCCCAAAGAGCATACCGATTTTCCGCCCGCGATGATCAGCGAAAGATGCCAGGAAAGGCCCCAACATCCCCGCCAGGTAACGATTGGTCAGTGCCAGGGACAAAGTGGCGATATCGACCCCCAGGCCGCGGCTGAAAACCGGCAGGAAAGGGTACACCATGCGGAACAAGGTGTTGAAGATCAGGCGGATGAAGGTGAAGACCAGGATTTGCACCCGCAGCGGGCGCTGGATTGCCTTGAAGTCCTGGGCGATTTGGCGGGAAAAGGAGTTCACAGGTTACCCTTCGGTTTCCAGAGCCAGCCACCAGCGGCTCATTTGCCAGGCCGCCAGCATCGTCAGGATGGTCAGGGATGCGAAGTAAAGCTGAATGCGCCAGGCATTCGATTCGAGGATCGGTGACGGTGGGTGCATCACGTTTGCAGTGGTTTGCAGGACAGCCCACAGGGCGATGATGTAGACTAAGTTGAAAACCGAGGCCCAGAGGGGGTTTTCGAGCAGCGTCAGCCCGATTTGCAGCAAAACGCCGCCGATCGAGAAGATCAGCGCCACGCGCCAGCGCGGTTCTGCCAGGAAGAGTCCGTTCCAATTGGTCTGCATGGCCCACAGCGAGAGGGGCAGATATGTGATCCAGAAGAACAGGCCCGTGCGCCCTAAGGCGCGTGACCAGGGATGCAAGCGGTGTTGGCGTGCAACCAACCCGATCAGCCCAACGAACCCGGCGGCGCTGAAGGCAGCCAGCGCCGCCCAGACCCAGGCTCCGTGCAGATAAACTACGCGGACATTGCCCCCGAGGGTTTTTTCGACCGGCCCAAGGAGGGTGTACCCGGCGATGACCAGTAAGAGTGCTAAGAACCAGATGATAGGGGGTGCTCTCATGTGAAAATCCTGCGCGGAATCCACTGAAAAAAGGATGTGCTGTGACGCTGCCGCAGCACATCCTTTCTTTGGGTAGCGTTTCTTAAATCCAGGTCGGCTCTTGATAAGTGCCAAAGACCTCTTTCATCACCCCGACGATCTCGCCCAAGGTGGCATAGGTGCGTACGGCTTCCAGGATATGGGGCATGGTGTTTTCTGTGCCCTGGCAGGCAATGCGCAGGCGGTCCAGGGTCTGCCCCACGCGCCCGTTATCGCGCTCGGCGCGCAAGGTCTTAAGGCGGTCCACCTGATGCTCGTAGCCTTGAGGGTCCATCTCCAGTAGGGGGATGGTGATGGGCTTGTCTTCTGCATAGGCGTTGACCCCCACGATCTTGCGGTCGTCGAGATCGATCTCGCGCTGATAACGATAAGCGGCATCGGAGATTTCGCCCTGGAAGAAGCCCCTATCGATGGCGGGCAGCACGCCGCCCAAATCCCTGATGCGCCGGAAATACTCATAGGCCTGAGACTCGATGCGGTTCGTCTGTGCCTCGACGAAAAAGGAGCCGCCCAGGGGGTCTATGGTGTTGGTCACACCGGATTCTTCGGCGATGATCTGCTGGGTGCGCAGGGCAACGGTCACAGCGTGCTCGGAGGGCAGTGCCAGGGCTTCGTCCATGCTGTTGGTATGCAAGGATTGGGTGCCGCCGAGGACCGCGGCCAGGGCCTGGATGGCGACTCGGACGATATTGTTCTCAGGCTGCTGCGCCGTTAAGGAGACTCCCGCGGTCTGGGTGTGGAAGCGCATCAACCACGAGCGGGGGTCTTGGGCAGCAAAGGTCTGGCGCATTTCCCGGGCCCAGATGCGGCGGGCGGCGCGGTATTTGGCGATCTCTTCGAAAAAGTCGTTGTGGGCGTTGAAGAAGAAGGAAAGCCGGGGTGCGAAGGCATCTACATCCAGACCGCGGTCTATGGCCCAGCGGACGTATTCCATGCCATCTGAGAGGGTGAAGGCCAACTCCTGGGCAGCGGTCGAACCTGCCTCACGGATATGATAACCGGAGATGCTGATGGTATTCCATTGAGGGATGTCGCTAGTGCCAAACTCGATGGTATCGGTCACCAGGCGCATGGAGGGTTCCGGGGGGAAAATATACTCTTTCTGGGCGATATATTCCTTGAGGATGTCGTTCTGGATGGTGCCGCGCAATTGATCGTGACGCGCCCCCTGCTTCTCGGCGGCGGCGATGTACATGGCCCAGATGATGGCCGCCGGTGAGTTGATGGTCATGCTGGTGGAGACTTTGTCCAGGGGGATGCTTTTGGTGAGCACTTCCATATCCTTTAGCGAAGAGACGGCTACACCGCACTTGCCGAACTCGCCTATAGCCTCAGGGTCATCGGTGTCCAGGCCCATCAGGGTGGGCAGGTCAAAGGCAATCGAGAGGCCCGTCTGGCCTTGATCGAGCAAATATCTGAAGCGCTGATTGGTCTCCTCGGCGGTGCCAAAGCCAGCAAACATGCGCATGGTCCACAGGCGGCCGCGGTGCATGGTGGCGTGCACGCCGCGAGTGAAGGGGTATTCACCTGGCAGACCTAGGTGCTCCTGGTAGGTACTATCCTTGATATCTAATGGTGTATACACCCGCTCGATGGGTTCTGAGGAAGTGGTGATAAATTCTTCCCGGCGTTCTGGAAAGCGGGAGAGGGTTTTTGCCAGGGTTTCCTCGTCCCAGCGTTTTAGCGCTTGCTCAAGGTGCGCTATTTCTTGGGGATCGTACATTCCTGTCTCCTGAGGTGGGGTTCTTGTACCTGGGTGAAAGACTTCCGAGCCCCAGCGCATCCACTGGTGCCAGAGGAACGCGCCTAAGATTTCGGAAGTCTGCCTGTTTTGCAAAGAGATCGCGCCGTGAAATTATAGCATGGCGAGTATGGATTTCACTCTCATGTGCAAATAGTGCCGGGTTCAGTGGGAAGCCCGGCACCTGGAAAGCAGAATCAGGATTGAAACTGGTTTATGCTTGAGAGGGTAAACTTGCCAGATAGTTTTCGATCGCTCGAATGTATTGGGGGAAAATCTCGATTGCCTCACGAAGCCCTTCATAGACGAGCGTATGGTCTATCTCTTCGTAATCGTGCGCCAGGCGGTTGCGCAACCCTGTTGCGGGCGCTAACTGCTGTGCTAAACCCGAGGGGATAGCTTTCGTGTGGCGGGCAAGTTCTGTGAATGATGTGTAGGCATCTGCCGGGGTGCCAAAGCCGGACTGGGCCAGAATATGTACATTGGCATCTACTGCCGCGCCAATGATCAACTCTAATTGGCGTTCCATGATGTACTGCAAATCCTGGTCAGAAAGATACTCATCCAAGGTTTTGCTCTGGGCTTCCTGGATACGCTGTAAACACTTGATGATACGATCCAGTTTGCGGCGTACCACGTCTCGATCTGCTGGACTCATCATGGGGAAAAACTCCGTAACGCGGTCTGGGTCGCCTCACGATCATGGCGCCGAATAGCTGTGCGTTCATCCTGGTATAGGTTCCAGGCCAATAACCTGAAGTTGGCAAACATCCCTGGCGCGCTTTCGAAAAGCACCATCCCGGTTTCACATGCCAAGTGTCTGAGTAAACCTGGAACGCGGCGGAAATCTACCAGGTCGATGTCGCCGGGGTGGATAATTTGCGAAAGCTGATAGCTGAGATCAACATACTGGTCAGTGGGGATACGGCCTGTGCGCTGCAAAACACCAATATCTGTGTCACTATCTGGTCCGGCGTGACCTGTTACTTGGGAGCCGTAGGCGATTACGAGGATCAGATCAAATTGACGGCTTAACTCGTCCAGGGATTTCTGATCATAGTTGAGAGCAGCCATGATGAGGTAATTATACAATACTCTCCAAGCCTTCTGGTGCTATAATATCGGACATGAAGTATCATATTTGGACGGCTGGTTGTCAGATGAACGTGGCTGACTCGCGCCGGGTGGCGGCCGCCCTGGAAGATCAGGGCTACTCCCCCACCCGAGTCGCCGAGGAGGCCGATGTGATTGTGTTGAACACTTGTGTGGTACGGCAGAGCGCCGAGGATAAAGCCTACGGACGATTGAATTCTCTCAAGCCGGTCAAGGCCAAGCGACCTGAAGCGGTGATTAATTTGATGGGCTGTCTGGTGGGAGTCAAAGGACATGAGAAACTCAAAGAGCGATTCCCCTTGGTGGATGTCTTCTCGCCGCCTTCCGACCCCGGGCCGCTGATCGCCCATCTGACGCAGGATGAAAGCAAGGCCCTGGAAGATGCCGCCACCTCGCGGCGTTTCGCCTTTATGGACGGAGAATTGACCCTCCCCGAGGAGGAGCGAGGCAAATTGGTGTCAGCTTTCGTGCCCGTCGTTTTGGGTTGTTCCCACGCCTGTACCTTTTGCATCATCCCTTACAAGCGCGGCATCGAGCGCAGCCGCCCGGTAGGGGATATCGTTGCCGAGGTGCGCTCGTTGGTTTCGCAGGGTGTCAAAGAGATCACTTTGTTAGGCCAGATCGTCGATCGTTACGGAGTGGATATCCCAGATGGGCCTAATCTGGCCCAGTTGATCCGCATCATTCATGATGTCGAAGGCTTAGCGCGCATCCGCTTTCTGACGTCGCACCCCAACTGGATGACTACTGAACTGCTCGATACGGTGGCTGAACTGCCCAAAGTGATGCCGCACATCGAGGTGCCTGTCCAGGCCGGGGACGACCAGGTGCTGGCCAATATGAAGCGCGAATACACTGCTGATGACTACCGCCGCCTGGTGGCTGAAATTCGAGCGCGCATCCCTAATGTCAGCATCGCCACCGATATCATCGTCGGTTTCCCCGGCGAGACCGAGGCGCAATTCCAGCGGACCTATGATCTGCTTGAGGAACTCAAACTGGATGTTGCTCATTTGGCGCGTTACTCCACCCGGCCAGGGACAGTGGCAGCGCGACGCATGGAAGATGATATCCCAGGCGAGGAAAAATGGCGTCGCTTCCGCCTTCTGGAGGAGCTTCAAGAGGGGATTGTTAGCGAGATCAATAGCGGCTATCAAGGCGAATCCGTAGAAGTGCTCTTCGAGGAGAAAGTGCGCGGTCGTTGGCGGGGGCGTACGCCCACTAACAAGATCGTGTTTGTAGAGAGTGATGATGATTTGCGGGGGAAACTGCCGCCAGTGATGATTACCTGGACTGGTCCCTGGTCGATGCAAGGCGCGCTGCCGACCCTGGCGCGGGATGCGATGCCCCTCGATCTGGCAATCACCCCAAAATGAGTTAAGCTGTTTTTCTTTGTTGGTTGCAATCCCGGATGACTCGTTGTAAACTGTATCCGTAGTCAACTCGTGGTTTGTTCTTGAGGAGCGTGAAAACCATGATCCGTCTTCCGAATCCCAAACTGTCCGTTTCCCTCGGTGCTGTGCTAATTCTGGGTCTTCTCAGCGGATGCAATTTGCCTCGCAAGGCAGTTCCCGTCGAAGAACCTTCTGGCATGATCCACACGGTTGCTGCGCAGACAGTGGCCGCGCAGATGACCCAAGCTGCCTCCGGGTTGCAGGCTTCATCGGCTACGCCATCTCCCACGCAGCAGCAGCCTGCGCCGGAGCAGGAGAACAGTCCCACCCCCTCACCCACACAGACCCCTATCCCCCCGACCAGCACCACCAACCCTACACCATCGGATACGCCGATCCCTTGTGATCACATCGACTTCGGCGATCCCGTCGATGTGACCATCCCTGATGGCACCGACATGGACCCTGGCGAATCTTTCACCAAGATATGGCGTTTGAAGAACGGTGGCTCCTGTACCTGGACATCGGGATATGATTTAGTGTTTGTGTCTGGAGATAACATGAGCGCCCCGGCTGCCGTGCAGGTGACCGGCGGCTCAGTACCGCCAGGAGCCGAGATCGATGTGGCCGTCGATTTGGTGGCTCCCAATGATCCAGGGGTTTATCGGGGTTATTTCAAACTGCGCAATTCTGAGGGGGTTCTGTTTGGCTGGGGGGATCAGTCTAAGTCGTTCTGGGCTGAGATTGAGGTGGTTGAACTCTCTGGGGTGATGTTCGATTTCATTTCCAGGGCTGCAGATGCGGAATGGGGCAGCGGTACGACTCCCATGGACTTCAACAACCCGGGTGCTATCGATATCGACTATGGCGGCCCCGACACAGATGCTGACGGTTTCGCCATGGTCAAAGATGGCCAAAAATTGGAAGACGGCAAAGTGACGGGCAAGATTTTGGAGATGCACCCAAAGTGGGAGAATGATGGCTACGTCATCGGTCGTTACCCTGCCTACACGGTTGGGAACGGGGATTATATCAAGGGGAAATTGGGCTTCATCGCGCTTGGGGATGGTTCGTGTGGTGCAGGAGATGTTATCTTCCGTATTTACTATGCCGAAGGGACAGATATGGGCACCCTTACTCAATTGGGTTCCTGGCACGAAACCTGTGACGGCACGTTGACGAAGATCGAAGTCGATTTGAGTGCCCTCGAAGGGGAATCCGTGCGCTTTTATTTGGCCGTGCTTGCCAACGGCTCCTCAGGGCAGGATTGGGCTATCTGGGACTCGTTAGGCGTGATGCGCTAGGCCTGGCGATTAGCTGATCCCTCGAAAATGGGGTAAAATTTCCAATCTGAAAGTTCTTGGAGTGGAGGCAAACCTTATGGCTAAACCAGAATCTCCACAAGAAGTCATCGAGGCTTATCGCAGGCGTCAGCGGCGCTCGCAAAGGACCCCCAGGCTGATCCTCGCCCTGGCGGGAATCTTGCTGGTTGTGGGAGCGGGGATGGTTATTTTCTGGCTGACGGGCGCCGAGACACCCCAAATCGATCTTGCCGGGCTATTGGCATCCAAGACCCCGACCTCCACCATTACGTCAACGCCTACGCCAATCTCGCCGTCGTCCACCCCGACTTCGACGGCAACCCCGGCCCCTCCGACGGATACGCCGGAGGCCAGCCTTACTCCCACACGAGCGGGCCCGGTAATCTATGTGGTTGAGGAGGGCGACAACCTGTACTCCATTGCAGAGAAGTTCGAAATGGATATTCTGGTCTTGATCGAAGCCAACCGGGAACGCTTGGAGCTTGATCCGGCCAACCCGATCATCAAAGTCGGCGATGAAATTCTGATTCCCCCACCGGGAACCGAGTTGCCTACGCCAACTTTGGTGCCGGTGGACCTGCCCGCCGGTACGCCGATTGAGTACACGGTCCAACCCGGCGACTCATTGGGCATCATTGCACAACAATTCAACAGCACGGTTGACGATATTGTCGCCAGGAACGAAGAATTGGAAGATGATCCCAATGCCCTTTATGTGGGTCAAATCCTGACTGTCAGAGTTAACCTGGTGACTCCAGTACCCACTGAGGAAGGCGGTGGTGACACCGGAGAGGCTGAGACGACGCCCGGAAGTGTCTCGACACTGACACCTACGCCCTGACGGGATGGAATCAACCCAAAGATCGCACTGCACGAAGTGAGGACGCGTTCGCCGCTGTCCTCACTTTTCAATCAGCCCATATGAACACAAAAACGCTATCCCCATGCTCTGAGAGCGAACAAGACTGGCTGGATTGTTTGAAAGCCAGCGGATACCGCCTCACCAAACCCCGGCGGGTGGTGGTAGAAACGCTGGCTACCAGCCAGCGAGCCCTCAATGCCACTGAGATTTTCGATCTGTCCCGGGAACAGTACCCTTCCCTGGGGTTGGTCAGTGTCTATCGCACACTGGAGAAGCTGGAACAACTTGGTTTGATCCAACGCGTCCATCATCCGGATGGCTGTCAGTCCTTTATCGCCGGATTCACCGGTCACCAGCATTTGTTGATCTGCCAGGGCTGTGGGAAAACCGAATTCTTCGAGGGAGATGACCTCGATCTTTTGTTTGAGCGCGTGGCCCAACAAAGTGGCTACCAAATCAAGGAACATTGGTTGCAGTTATTTGGGCTTTGCTCCAACTGCCATTTGGCGAGCGATTAGATTCAGCAGGGGGTCGGTTCAGGGGGTGATCTACGAAAATAACGCAGATTTTTCAGCCTCAGATTAGCTCATCTTTTAATGTGGCACCGAACGCACACCCGAGGAATTGGCCGGGTGTGCGTTTTTCTGCTTTAAGCCAGCCTGAAAGTCCCCCCCAGAAGGGTTTCGTGGGCGATTTTGCTCGCCCATGACAGAAGTCACCCGCTGCCGTTTCTCTTGTGGTCGTAAATGAGATGTTTTTGTGCCGTTGTTTACAAGGTGATCACTTTTGCTGCCCGGCGTTGTGCCTCGATAATGTCGGTCATCCCGCCGACGATTCCGACTTCAACCTGGTCTGCCAGCGCGTAAAAATTTAGGCAAGTGTTGCAGATGATCAAGCGAACGCTTTTGGCTTCCAAGGATTTAAGTGAATTAAGCACGGGTGATCCCGATACAACCAGGTGTACGCCCTCGGTGTAAAAGCAGATCACTGCCGGCAGAGAATTACTCTCATCGATTAATTTGAAATAGGTTTGCAAGAGCTTGGTTTGCAGCTCGGGATCAGCTACCCCCATTCCTTTGCGGGTAATGAGAAGGGTCGTGTCTGAAGTGGGCAATTTGACCTCCAGGAAATAGGGTTTGCTTCGAGAGGCGGCATTTACCAAAAGCCACCGCCAGCGTCAGGCGGCGGTCTGCAGGTTCTCGATGCTTGTTAGTGCCTGTATCTACTTCCACTGTGCGTCGGCGCAAAGGGGATATTTTCCAGGCGTTGTCCAACACCCCGCCCCCAGGTTCAGGTGTGACGGTGATAGAGCATCATGCTTGGTGCATCCCTGGCATCCCGCAAGCGGCAGGATGTGCATTGTATCACGTGTCGTTAGCCGATCAAAGACATTGACATCCATCGCAATTGCTGTATAATCTTTGCTATTGCGAAGATTCGCAATAAGGAAAAGATGCTATGTCTCACTGTCACACCGTCATCGACGAACTTCGCGAACGCGGTTACCGGATCACCCCCCAACGTGAGATGGTCATCCAGGCCATCGCCCACGCCGAACGGCATATGTCAGCAGAAGAAATCTTTGCTGAGATGCAAAAACATACAGGGGCGACCAATATCGCCACAGTTTATCGTACTTTGGATATGCTTTGGGAAGAGGGGTTCGCCTGCCGTAATGATTTGAGCGAGGGCAAAATCGTCTATGCTACCCACAGGCACGGCCCCCATATCCACCTGGTTTGCCGGTGTTGTAATCAGGTCAGCGATGCTGACCCTGAAATTCTGGGGTCGCTCGGCAAGGAACTGCGCTCGCAACACGAGTTTGAGGCCGATTTGCAGCACCTTTCAATTTTCGGCATCTGCGCCGATTGTCTGGTTTAAAACTGTGACGGCTCGATAGTTTGAGATAAAGGTTTTATTGGAGGCAGAAACATGTTACTCTCACCCGCTCCCCTGCACATTCCCGATGGCTTCTTGAACCTGGTTGTTTCCTTGATCTTCTGGATGGCAACAGTGACCATGGTTGGCCTAGCCATTTCTAAGACCAATCAATCGCTAGGTGAAAGACAGATCCCGCTGATGGGCGTTATGGCCGCTTTTATCTTTGCTGCCCAAATGCTCAATTTCCCTGTGGCCGGGGGTACCTCAGGTCACTTCTTGGGCGGTGCGCTGGCGGCAATAGTGCTGGGCCCTTGGGCCGGGATTCTGGTCATGACAGCCGTTGTCGCCGTGCAGGCGCTGCTTTTCCAGGATGGCGGCTTGCTGGTGATGGGCGCGAATATCTTCAACATGGGCATTCTCACCGCCCTGATCGGTTTTGGCTTGTACCGGATGGTGGTGACGCGTGATAAGGGCATACGGCTGGCGGTGGCCGGGCTTGGGGCCTGGATTGCGACCATGGCGGCTGCCTTGTCCACTTCTTTGCAGCTTTGGCTGAGCAGTACCACTAGGCTGGAAATCGTTGTCCCGGCAATGCTGGGGGTGCACGCGCTGATCGGCGTCGGCGAGGCACTCATCACTGTGGCTGCGCTGGCCTTCATCGAGCAGACCCGCCCGGACCTCCTGACGATGGAGAAATCAGCAGCCAGCGGCGGTCGTGGTTGGATTTTTGCCGGGGTTTTCATTTCACTTTTGGCTGTGCTGCTGGCCCCATTGGCCTCCGGCAACCCCGATGGGTTGGAGCGGGTCGCTGAAGATTTGGGGTTCTTAGCAGTCGGCCTGAACGCGCCTTATGAAATCTTGCCCGAATATACGATTCCGGTCTTGGGAGAGACCGCCCTCTCAACGGTCTTCGCGGGGATGGTTGGCGCACTGGTGTTGCTGGGTTTGCTGATATTGATTGGGCGCAGCCTGCGCAGCTCAACCCAGGATACCTGACCCCAATATCGGATACCTTTAGCCGCCCCATGCACGTCAATGCATTCGACCACTACCATTTCCACGACAGCCTGATCCACCGATTGGATGCGCGCGTCAAAGTGGTGGTGACGGTGGCCTTCATTCTCTCGAACGCCGTTTTACCTGATGGCAGTTGGCTGGCTTTTGCCGTAGCCTGGCTGGTGCTGCTGCTCGCCAACGATCTCTCGCGTCTGGGTCTGGTCTATACCTTCAGGCGTTCGTTCATTGTGCTGCCCTTTGTGTTGGTTGCCGTAACAGCGATATTCTCACCTGCGGGAAACCCGCTGGCCGAGTGGCACCTGGGATTTATCACCCTGATCCCCACGGATTTTGGCGTGGTGCGCTTTTTTAGCATTCTCATTCGCTCCTGGCTCTCGGTGCAGATGGCTGTTTTACTGGTTGGGACCACCCCATTCCCCGATCTGATCCACGCTTTCGAGCACCTGCGCCTGCCGCGTGTTTTGACCACGATCATCGCCTTCCTGTACCGCTATCTCTTTGTGCTCACCGACGAGGCTTTGCGTTTGTTGCGGGCACGCGAGGCCCGCAGCGCTGGCTTGCCCGGTCAGAAGCGCGGCGGCAGGCTGGCCTGGCGAGCCAAAGTGACCGGCAGCATGGTGGGGCAGTTGTTCCTGCGCAGCTATGAGCGCTCCGACCGCATCTATAACGCCATGCTGGCGCGCGGCTATACCGGACACCTGCGCACGCTCAATCCGCATGTCATGAACAGGCTGGACTGGTCCATGCTGGTTCTGGCGTTCTTCTGTCTCATACTTATTCAATTGGTGGGGTGGGTACGCTGATGCCTGTAAAACATCGACCGGTTCATGAAATCGTTTTGCCCGAATGTGAAGGCGACGTCCTTCAAATTCAGGATTTGCATTTTGCTTACCCCGATGGGCATGTGGCTCTGCGAGGCATAAGCTTTAACGTCTGTGAAGGGGAAAAGGTGGCCCTGGTGGGCCCCAATGGGGCGGGGAAATCCACTTTGATGCTGCACCTGAATGGGATTCTGAGCGGAGACGGCGACATCTCCATTGCCGGGATGTCCGTCAACCAAGAGAATTTGCCCGTTATCCGGGCGATGGTGGGGTTGGTCTTCCAAAACCCCGATGATCAGTTGTTCTCCCCGACGGTTTTCGATGATGTGGCTTTTGGCCCTCTCCACATGGGCCTTCCTGAAAGTGAAGTTTGCCAACGGGTCGAGGAGGCCCTGGCAGCTGTGCAGATGAGCGGTTTTGGCGAACGGCTTTCTCACCATTTGAGTGTGGGCCAAAAGAAGCGCATTGCCATTGCAACCGTGCTCGCCATGCGCCCGCAGATATTGGCCCTGGATGAACCATCGGCGGGCCTTGACCCGCGCGCCCGCCGGGCTTTGATCAATTTCTTGGGCGATCTGCCCCTCACCATGCTGATTTCGACACACGATCTGGCAATGGTCGCAGAGCTATTCCCGCGCATGGTCATCATGGATGGCGGGGAAATTGTCGCCGATGGCCTGACGGCGGAGCTGCTTGAAGATGAGGCTTTGCTCGAAGCCCACGGCCTGGAAAAACCCCGTGTTTAGATTTTTACGTCAATCGTCCGGATTTTTAGATGCGGGCGGTTAGCGGTTTTGACTGCTCATTGGTCTGATTGTCACTTGCGGGATTGCGGCCTGGGGATCAGCACGGACGTCCTGGCTTTATAAGCTTCATAATCTTCCTGGCCGCCCCATTTCTCGTCGGCGCGGGCTTCTAGCATGGGGATACCACTGATGCGCGTCAGCAAGAGAATGATGAAGAGGGGGGAGATCATCGTCAGCCACTGCCAGCCGCTGAGAACGGGGAAAGCTACGATAGCGACGCCTACCCACAGCACGATCTCACCGAAATAATTGGGGTGACGGGACCAGGACCACAGCCCAACATTGATGAACTTGCCCGCGTTCTCCGTATGCGCCTTGAATCTACTCTTTTGCTGATCGGCGATCACTTCGATCCCAAATCCGAGCAGCCATACCAGGAAGCCCACCAGGGCAAATGGGCCTAATTCGAGCCGGGCCTCCGAGGTGATCGCCGTCAATGCCGCCGCCAGCGAAAGAGAGACCCATAAGCCTTGCAGAGTCCAGGTCAGTAAGAATCTTGCAAAAGAGAGTTTGATCTCCCGAAAGCGCCGGTCTTCCCCCTCGGCGCGGATTCTTATAAAGAGGAACGAGCCTAACCGCAGCGCCCAAACCACCACCATACCCAGCAGCAGAAATGACCGCCCATCGATGGTAGGGCTTAACACTACCGCAGTCACAACCACAGTGATGAAAGTGAGGCTCCCTGTCAAGTCGAAGAATTTCTCAGTTTGCTGTATATACGCGGGGATGAATACAATCCACTGGATGATGAACGCCAGCGCGACGCAGATAGCGAACAGCGGAATGCCTCCCAAAGCCGTGCCTCCTTGGCTGCCGGCGAGGGCAATGCCCAGCCCAACCAACAAAACGACTGGAATGGCAACAATCGATCTTTGTTCTGCCTGGTTCATGGTTATATCCCTTCCTTATCCTTCGGTAGATGAGGTTGGATATTATAAGGCGGCGTTTATATTTTGTCAACATATTGTCTAACAAAAGCCTTCGAGCCGTTATGTGTCTTTTGAAGTTAAACGCCAGTGCAGGCCGTGCTTGTGGTATTATTCATTGCATGAATATTTATGACATGAATATAAGGTGGCTTACATGGTCAGTGATATTGCCCTGCTAGGCTTTTTACGCTCCGAGCAACTCCACGGTTATGAAATCTATCAGCGTTTTACGAATCTGCCAGGGTTGTGGGAAATCTGGCGTATAAAACAGAGCCGCTTATATGCCACGCTTGGCCGACTTGAAGCAAGGGGATTGCTTCGGGCGGATACCCTCCACCAGGAGAACCGCCCGGCGCGCAAGGTTTTTCGCATCACGGAAGATGGGAAAGCTGCTTACAGGGCATGGGTTGTCCAGCCAGTAGAAAATGGACGCCAGTTCAGGCTCGAATTCCTGGTGAAGCTGTTTTTCGCCATTCAAGAGGGGCCGGGGCTGAAAAAACAGCTCATTCAGAGACAGGTTGAGGCCTGCAGCGGTTGGTTGGACGAAGAACAGCAATCCAGGCAAGAGTTGACGGCGCATCAATCCTTCGAAATGGCGATCCACGATTTCCGTATTGGTCAGGTTTCGGCGATGTTGGCATGGTTGGATTCTGTCGGTAAATTTGATTTTGCCCCTGCGGCCCAATAGTTCTACGATGATGAAAATAGCACTGCGCTTGTTTTCCTGGTGGCTGTGGACGCCCTTAATTATCGGATTGGTTTCTTGTGATAGCACACCCGAGGTTGACAGCGCCAAAACCGATCAGTTGATCGTCTTCGCCGCGGCATCGCTGACAGACAGCTTCACAGAACTCGAAGAGGCATTTGAAGCTGACAACCCTGGCACCGATGTGGTGCTGAATTTCGCCAGTTCCTCGCAATTAGCGTTCCAATTGAGAGAGGGTGCTGCGGCTGATGTGTTTGCCTCTGCCAATGAAAATCAGATGCAAATGGCTGTTGCCAGTGGCCGCGTTGATCCTTTTGATGTCGTGTCGTTTACGGCTAACAAATTGACCATTCTCGTCCCGGCAGGGAACCCGGCGGAGATCCGCACTATCGAAGATTTGGGTAATCCGGGAGTCAGCTTGCTGGTGGCGGTTGAGGGGGTGCCGGCGCGAGATTATGCCGATCAGATTATCCGCCATTTACCGGGGGCCGCAGGGGGTAGAATTTACGGCAACCTCGTTTCCGAAGAGAGTAATGTCCGGCAGGTTTCAACAAAAGTGGCCTTGGGAGAAGCAGACGCCGGCATCGTCTACGTTTCCGATATCACGCCAGATATCGCTGACCAGGTCGAACAAATTCAAATCCCTGATGCGCTGAACGTGATCGCCAGCTACCCAATTGCCACGATCCAAGATTCCCGGCAAGAGGCCCTGGCAAAGGATTTCATCGAATTCGTGCTCAGCGACGCCGGGCAGGCTATCCTGGCTAATTGGGGATTTGCATCTTTACAAACAAATATTGCTTATTGAGATGTCGATACCCTTGAAAAACGATCACGAGATACTTCCAGGCCGGGTGGTTGTCGTTCTCCTTGCAGCCAGCTTGTGGCTGTTGTTGTTTCTCCCCTTGATTGCGCTGATTTGGCGGACGCTCTCCTTCGATGCCATCACTACAGCCGTAAGCCCGGCGATTCTGGTCAGTGTCTGGTTGAGCTTGCGCACCACGCTGATCAGCATGATCGTCATCCTGGTTACCGGCACTCCCCTGGCGTATGTGTTCGCCAAATACCAGTTCCCACTCAAGCGCTTCATGATGTTATTCGTCGAATTGCCCATTGTCATCCCTCCGGTGATTGCCGGGCTGGCCCTGCTGGCGACCTTCGGTCGTTTAGGTTTGTTGGGCGGGGCGCTCAAAGCCTTGCATATTGACATCCCCTTTACGGCAACTGCGGTGATCATCGCCCAGGTATTTGTCTCGGCCCCTTTCTTCATCCGGGCCGCGCAAGCCGGTTTCGAAGCGGTTGACCATGAAATCCAGGAGGCGGCTGCGGTAGATGGCGCTAATCGCTGGGTAACCTTCTGGCGTATCATCTTGCCGATCAGTTTGAACTCACTGTTTGCGGGATTAATGCTCAGTTGGGCCAGGGCTTTGGGAGAGTTTGGGGCCACGATCTTGTTCGCTGGGAATTTGCAGGGCCGTACCCAGACCATGCCGCTGTTGATTTACTCAAGGTTGGAAAGTGATCTGGGTGGGGCATTTCTAACCGCGCTGATCCTGCTGGCATTGGCATTCGTTTCTTTTGCAATCGCCCGATTGGTCACCCAGAGAGTAGAAAGCGTGGTATCGTTGCGGATATCCAGTACTCAAAAATCGAAAGGAAGATAAAATGGTCGCTACCCCTTCAAATATGCTCGCTTTGGGCACCGTTGCCCCTGAATTCAAGCTCCCCGATACCGTTTCTGGGCAAGTCAAAAGCCTCCAGGAATTGAAATCGGATAAAGCCACTGTGGTTATGTTCATCTGCAATCACTGTCCTTTTGTCAAACACGTTAATGAGCAGCTTGTCGCTTTGGCGAACGATTATCAACCCCAAAGTGTGGCGTTTGTCGCCATCAGCTCCAATGATGTGGAGAACTACCCCGAAGATCACCCGGATAAGATGAAGGAATATGCTCTGAACCTGGGCTATCCTTTCCCTTATTTGTATGACGAATCCCAGGAGGTAGCCAAAGCCTATAAAGCGGCCTGCACCCCGGATTTCTATATCTTCGATGGGGATTTGAAGCTGGTCTACCGCGGCCAGTTGGATGATTCGCGCCCCAAGAGCGATATTCCGGTCACTGGGGTAGACATCCGAGCCGCGTTGGACGATCTTCTCGCCGGGAAGCCGGTCAGCGTCGAGCAGAGACCCAGCTTAGGGTGCAATATCAAATGGAAGGAATGAGAACGCGCTAAGGCAGCCAGGTTGGAAAAGAGGCACTGGGTATCGACAGCAGCGTCTCTTTCGATTGCAGATCGATGACTAAGACCTCGGGTTTTGAATAGGCCACCCCCAATTGAGTGCGTTGATAAGAGAGGTACCCACCAGCAGGGTCAAAGCCGTGGTTGAGATAGGCGTAATTAGGGTCCTCAGCTAAAACAAGCCCATAGGTTGCGTCTGCCGCCATGATCATCAACTCATAGTGGACGTCTGTGGGGTTGACTTTTGCTCTGGTGGCGATCCAGGTTCCTGTTGGTGACCATTCCGGGCTGCTGTAGCTGTTTTCGTTTGGGCGGTGACCAAGCAAATTGATGATATCTTGGGTTTCGAAATCGACCAGGTTGATCACTTCCACCGTGCCGGCTTCAGTGTCCAGAAAGTCGCTGTATACGAGCTGGCTGCTATCTGGCGACCAACTGCCGGTGCGGCCAGACTGATTGGGAATATAGAATTCCTCTCCCGTTTCAATATCCAGCACGACTATTCGACTATTTACTCCATCAACGTAAGCCAGTTTTCCCCCATCGGGCGACCATTTGGGTCGATAGCCGATCTTCTGCGAATCGAGGTGCAGACGAACTGTCTCCCCGGTGGAGGTGTCCGCCAGCCAAATCTTGGGAACGCCATAGGGTTCATCGGGCCCTAAGCCCGCCTCGATGCGATTGTAGGCCATTTGGGTACCGTCCGGTGACCAGGCCGGGGTTGAACAGCGATCCACGCCGCAGTCGATCAGTATTCTCTGGTTGCCTCCATCCCGATCCATTAGCCAAACATCAAAACCCTTCTCCTCGTTGATAACCGAATAGGCGATCTTGTTCCCGCCATTGGATGGCGCGAAATCAAAGATAAGTCCATCGGTGTTCGTCAATAGCTCACTTTCGCCACCTGTCAGCGGTGAACGGTAGAGTTCGTTGTCCTCATATCCCAGGTAAAGGATCCACTGGTCGCGCACTGAGAATGTCCAGGAATAGTTTTCCTTCACCTGCCTGCCATCCTGGACGACAGCCCCGGCGCGCAAGGTTGCGGTATATCGTTCGCCAGTGACAAAGGCCTGATCGGGGATGAAAAGTAGCCGATCATCCGTGATGATCGTTTCGCCTGGAGTGCCTGGTTCCAGCGAAAACAATCCCTGGACGCTGTCGGGGTCGATGGGCTGGGGGAATTGGATCACTATTGGACCTTTGACTCCGGCCTGTCCATTTTGGGGAGGGATGGTAGAAAGGATGTTTACTCCTCTTTGGGTACCACCCCAAACGAGGCCGGTGATCCCAATGATCAGCGACAGGCTAACAGCCCAAACCGTATAGTCAAAGCGGTCAATTCTCATCCGGTTTTCCTAGGGGAAGAGATAAGGTTGGGCAGGCTGGTCGGTGTTCTTGACGCTATCGGCAAGGATCAAGGGCAGTGTGCGCCCCTCGACTTCCACGACCTGCACCTCTCCCCGGACGTGCACCCAGGTGTTATCGGCCATTGCGGCAGCCTGGGGCCAGTCCACCACCATACCGATGGCAAAGGCATCGGCAACGCAGCAGGTGACTGTCAGCCGTCCTACCAGGAACTGGTGATCAGGCAGCCTGGGATCGTGATAGACGAAGCCGATCACATCGGCGGTCTGGCCGGCGAACTCACCAGGGTTTTCTGAATAGTTGAAGGCCCTTACCCAGTCGAGGATGTTGCGTTGGTCGGCAGGAGCGTTGAGTTCGAGCCCATCCTTGTTTTGGTTGGATGTAAACAGAGCATCATTGGCGATGCCCCGGCTCTGGATCACGTTGGCGTCCAATGGCTTAGAGGGTATCAGGAAGCCCAGCAGGAGTGGAATAGTGACGATCGCCAATGCCCAATGGCTGCCGCCTTCGTCGTGGTGGTGATGCTCGTGACCATGGTCGTGGTCATGATGGTGGGGGTGATCTTTGCGATAAGCCAAAACCACATACCCAAGTAGAAGGAATCCGGCTGCTGCCAGGGTCACCAGGTCGAAGAAGCGTTCGTTGATGTAGTAATACAGTTTGCCAGTAAAGAACTTTTGGAACAGCAACCACCCTAAACCCAGCAAGATCAGCCCTTGTAAAATGCGGTAAATCCTTGTAGACATAAAATCGGGCCTCAGAATTGTGTGTAGTAATTCAGAAACACCCCTGCCAGGATGGTCATCAGCAAGGGCAAAAGGATCAGATAGACGACGGTCTTCTTGCGGAAGACCTGCAAATACATCAGGGTGCTTTTGATATCGACCATGGGGCCAAACACCAAAAAGGCCAGAATCGATCCGCTGGTAAAGGTGCCCACGAAAGCTAGAGAGACGAAAGCGTCCACCGTGGAACAGATCGACAGGATTACGGCCAGCAGGATCATAACGATGATTGACGAAAACGGCCCTGCACCCAGCGCCAGCAATGCCGATTGGGGGATGAAGGTCTGCATCAGGGCGGCCAGCATAGCGCCTATGATCAGGTAACGGCCCATTTCGAAGAATTCATCGGCTGCTAATTGCAGGACATGCCGGAGGCGAGTAGAGAACGGCAGTTGAGGGGTGGTTTCGGGAGTGTCTTCGCTGGCTCCCATAACGGGTGACATTGAACCCGGCCGCAACAGCCACCAGGGGTATTTTTGGATGGAGAATATTAATCCAACGGTGACCGCGATCACCAGACTCAAACCAATCCGCAGCCAAAGCATCGGCCCCCAGCCGTAGGCCGCATAGGTGCTGGCGATGACAATTGGATTAAGCACCGGCGAAGCCAACAAGAAGGCCACACCTATCGAGGGGGGCAGTCCTTTTTTGAACAACCGCCGGGTGAGGGGGACTACACCGCACTCGCAAACGGGGAAGAATAAGCCCATCAGGCCCCCAGCCAGCGCGCCCAGCAAGGGATTCCGGGGGATGAAGCGCTGCAATTTTTCACGACTGAAAAAGATCTCCACGATCCCAGATGCCAGGGTGCCAAGAAGCAGAAATGGTGCCGCTTCAATGAAGATACCCAGAAAAATGGTAGTGAAAAGAGAAAGTTGGTCTGGAATTGCCAAAGCCCCACTTCTAACGCTTTGCAGGGTGACAAAAAGGAGGAAAATACCCAGTCCCAGTGCCACCGCACCCAAAAATTCCCAGGCTTTCTTCATAAGGGCCTATTCTACCCTAAGGCCAACGTGATCGAGCAATATGAGAAATCACTAATTTGGGTCATTTCGCTTCTTGACGTGCGGAGAGAGGGGCAGTAGAATTATAGCCCGTAAATGAAAATGATTTTCATTATCAAAACAAAGATTGATGAGGTATCTATGAAGAAAAAATTATTCCAATTGCTTCCCATTATTTTGATTTCGATGCTGCTGACTGCCTGTGGTCAGGATGTGGAAGCGCCCTCGAGTGAGGGCAGACTTAAGGTTGTCGCCACCACCACCATCGTTGGAGATGTGGTTGCCCAGGTGGGCGGTGATCTGATCGATTTGAGTGTGCTGCTCCCGATTGGGGCGGACCCTCACGGTTTCGATCCCTCCCCGCAGGATGTTGCCAAAGTGGCTGAAGCTGACGTAGTTTTCGCCAACGGTGTCGGCCTGGAGGAGTTCCTCGATCCCCTCATTGAAAGTGCTGGCGTGGAAGATAAGGTTGTTCATGTTTCCGAGGGAATTGACTTCTTGATGTTCGAAGGTGAAGAACATGACCATGAGGGTGAGGAACACGAAGGTGAAGAGCACGACCATGAGGGTGAAGAACACGAAGGCGAAGAACACGGTCATGAGGGTGAAGAACATCATCACCACGGTGGTGCCGATCCTCACACCTGGACCGATCCCAATAATGTGATGGTTTGGGTGCACAATATCGAGCACAAGCTCAGTGAGCTCGACCCCGAAAATGCCGAGACCTACGCTGCGAATGCGGAAGCGTACGAAGCTGAACTCAAGGCCTTAGATGCCTGGATTCGCGAACAGGTGGCGCTGATCCCCGCAGAGAGCCGTAAACTGGTCACCGACCACTCTGTCTTCGGGTATTATGCGGAACAATACGGCTTTGAACAGGTTGGTGCGCTGATCCCTGGTTACAGCACGGTAGCTGAACCCACCGCGCAAGAGCTGGCTGAAATTGAAGATGCCATTCATGATCTGGATGTCAAAGCGGTTTTCGTCGGCAATACCGTCAACTCATCCCTGGCTGAACGGGTCGCTGAGGATACGGGTGTCCAGCTGGTTTTCCTCTACACCGGCTCCTTGGGCGAACCTGATGGGGAAGCTGGGACATACATTGACTACATGCGGTACAATGTCAAAGCGATCCTCGATGCGCTGAAATAACCCTGACTTTATGGGTAGCCACCTAACCAGGTTGGGTGGCTACCCCGCCGCAACATGGTCCTCTACGAAGAACTGCAAAAGACAACCCAACATCTTTCCAGGCAGCGCCACCCGCACCAGGCCGATGCGCCTATTCTGCGCGCCGAGAACCTCGGGCTTCGATATGAAAGCGGCATCGCCTTAGAGGATGTCACTTTTGCCCTAAAAATTGGTGAACGCCTGGCCGTGGTGGGTCCCAATGGGGCGGGGAAAAGCACATTGCTGAAGATCATCGCCGGTGTGCTTACCCCTACAGAGGGGCAGGTACATATCTATGGGAATGTGCCCGGGGGTCATATTTGCATTGCCTATGTCTCCCAACGCAGCCTGGTCGATTGGAGTTTTCCGGTCACGGTGGCCGACGTGATCATGATGGGGCGCGTCGGGCAGTTGGGCCTATTCCGCAACCCCAAGGCCAGCGATTGGGACATCGTCGATCAATCGCTGGAAATCGTTGGCCTGACGCATCTTGCCAAACGGCAGATCAGCCAGCTTTCTGGTGGTCAGCAGCAGCGCATGTTCATCGCGCGTGCCCTGGCTCAGGAAGCCGAGTTGATGCTAATGGATGAGCCGCTCTCGGGGTTGGACGTCAAATCCCAGGAAGAAGTTTTCCGCATCTTGGATGATCTTAGGGAAGATGGAGTAACGGTAATCGTCTCTTTGCACGATCTAAAGACGGCTGCGCAACGGTTCGATCAGGTGATGCTGCTCAACCAGCGCATGCTCGGCATAGGGACCTCAGAGGGGGTGCTGAACCCAGAGAATTTGCTAGCCGCCTATGGTGGACATCTGCATTTGGTGCCCACCGAGGAAGGTACACTGGCTCTGGGCGATACTTGCTGTGGGGATGGGCAAGAATGATAGAATTAGATGGTATCTTGTAGGAGCGACTTATGAAACAAGCTACACTAACTGCTACAATTTGGCGTGAAGGTCACAGCTACGTGTCCCAGTGCCCAGAATTGGGCGTATCTTCCTTTGGTAGCACCCCCGATGAAGCGCTTGACATGCTAAGAGATGCTGTTGAACTCTATCTTGAAAACGCGCGCCAGTTAGCCATTTGGGAAGATGTTCGCCCCGTTCTTGAGTCACCACACCACTTCACCGCACCGCTTGAAGTTGTTATTCCATGAGCAAGCTTCCCTCGCTCTCATCGAGGAAAATCATCAAAGTGTTACGCACGGCGGGCTTTGAAGATGCGCCAAAAAGAGGAAAGGGGAGTCATTACGCTCTGACCAAAACAGACCCAGATGGCACAGTGTATCTGGTCATTGTGCCGGAAGGCAAAAATATCCCCATTGGGACTTTGCGGGCTATCATCAGGCAAGCTGGTCTCACGCGGGACGAGTTCTTGTCAAAGCTTTAAGAGTTGATGGGGATATTTCTCAGCTTCCTTCTTGAGCCATTGCAATACGCCTTTATGGTGCGTGGCCTGATTGCCGCGGTGCTGGTGGGCATCGTCTGCGCGGTGGTTGGCACTTATGTGGTGCTGCGCGGCATGGCCTTCTTTGGCGACGCCCTGGCACACGCCATTCTCCCCGGGATTGCAGTCGGATATCTGGTTGGCGGTGGGGCGCGTGAGCCGCTTTTCTGGTGGGCGCTGATCTCGGCGATCCTCAGTTCACTGGGAATCGGTGCTATCAGCCGCAACACGAAAATCAAAGAGGACACGGCCATCGGGATTATCTTCGCGGGGATGTTTGCCCTCGGCGTAGCCCTGATCTCGACCGTGCGTAGTTATACCGTTGACCTGGCGCACTTCCTTTTTGGGGATGTGTTAGGCGTTCGAGGCAGCGATTTATGGTTGATCGCCATTTTTGGGGGATTGGTGTTGCTGGTGATTTTAGCTTTTTACAAAGAATTTATGGTGCTCTCTTTTGACCCCATCCTGGCTACCACGCTGCGGCTTCCGGTGCGCTTATTGGAGTTTCTGCTCTTGGTGCTGATCGCCGTGACGATTGTGGTGTCCCTGCAAACCGTAGGGGTGGCTTTAATGGTGGCGATGTTGGTGACCCCGGCAGCTTCGGCCTACTTGCTCACCAAGCGTCTGCCGGTGATGATGACTATTGCCGCAGCGTTGGCGTCAATTTCCGGGGGGGTAGGGTTGTATCTTTCTTTTTATCTGAGCATTGCTTCAGGGGCAGCTATCGTGCTGACCTGTACGGCGATTTTCGGGCTGGTGTGGGGGATTCAAACGCTTCGAAAAGCGATTTAGTCAATCGTCCCAGCCGTCTTCTAGAACATAATAGTCCCAGGCACAGAATTTATCCCCTTTGAGGATGGAATGAGTGATCGTGCAGGTTACTGAACTCCCCCGGTCAAAGTTCAATAATCCATTGATGGGTGATGAGGCTGGTCAGAAGTTTCGCCGGTCAGGGAATCTGGTTGCTTATGGTTCTGAAGCGATTCAAGATCGAGGCGGCTTCTTCTGCTTCAGGGATGTGGACGTAGCCGTCTTTTTCGATATGAACGGGGATTAACTCGTAATTTTGGAATTGCGTCCCCTCAAAGATGATGCGTAAGACGATCCCTTGCTGGGTTTCTAAGGACCATGTTTGGTCGAAAACGAAGCTCCCCAGCCCAAAGAAGACCGGCACACCATCGATTTCCTTCATCCCTTGGATTACATGGGCGTGATTGCCTACCACCAGATCAGCCCCGGCCTCCACGGCGACATCAGCGAAATCAAGCTGGCGGTAGTTAGGCGTGAAACTGTAATCTGAGCCCCAATGGGGGAGAACAATGACCACATCGGCTGCTTCCCTGACGTTTTCAATGGCAGTTTGCAAATGGGTGTTGGTAAGTTCGGCAATCCCCGGGGTAGTTTCACCCGCAAATGCGGTTGCTTCAATTTCTCCTAATGAAACAAAGCCAAACCGGATTCCATTGGCGGTAATGATTACGGGTTGCAGGGCTGCGGCCAGATTCTCTCCAGCTCCTACTGGCTCGATGCCTACTCGACGTAAATTTGCCAGTGTATCGAAAAAGGTGCGGTCCCCGCAGTCCAGCAGCCCGCAATTCTTAATGTGGTTCGTGGCTACGGACATGACGTCAAAACCGGCGCGCGCTAACGCATCGGCGTTTTCCGATCCGCCGACGAGTACGAAGGTCTGAACACAACCCGTAGGAGGGGGGTGATCGCTCAGCGCGGCATTGAGCGTGCCGATGGCGATATGTGCTCTTTCGATGACCGCTTTCATGCTCTCGTAGATGTAATCGGCGTTGCCGCGTTCATCGATGGCTGCCTGGACGCAGCGCGCCGGGACGATGGAGCCGGTGAAGATCAGCTCTGTGATTGGCACCTCGGTGGGAGTTGGGGAGAGGGTCGGCTCAACCGTTGGCGGGATGGGTGACGGCGTTGGAGTCTCTGTTGGAGGATGTGCGGTGGGTGTGAGTGTGGCTGTGGGAGAGGGGATGGGCGTACCAACTACCTGCTCAGGGGTCGAAGTAGCTTGTTGGCACGCAGAGAAAAACAGAATGATCGTCAATAATAATCCGGTCGATGTGCTTCTGGTCATGCGTTTTCCCCGGTGTCCTTTGGTGTTTTTAGCGCCTGTTGAATTTCAGTATACACGAAGTCGTCCTCTTCGGTCTTGATGGCTGCTTCGAGCGCATGGAGAGCCTCGTCGCCACTGATCTGACCCAAGGCCCAGGCGGCGTGACCTCGCAGTAGGGAGTCATCATCGCTGAGAGCTTCGACCAAAGCAGGGACTGCATCGGTATCACGTGAATTGCCCAATGCCACGATCACATTGCGCAAATAACCGCGCTGCTTGGTGCGCTTGATCGGGCTACCTTTGAACTTGCGGTTGAAGGCCTCGGCGCTCAGGGATAGTTCATCCTCCAAGGATAGCCGCGCCACCCCCGGACGGGGTTCGAAGGCCGGCTCTCCTTTTGTGGGCGAAAACCTTTGGTTCCAAGGGCAGACTTGTTGGCAAATATCGCATCCAAAAACCCACTCCCCTATTTTACGGCGTAATTCTACCGGGACAGCATCTCTGTGTTCAATGGTCAAATATGAGATGCAGTGATTAGAATCGATGGTGCGGTCGGGCAGGATGCAGTCCGTGGGGCAGGCCTCGATGCAGCGGGTGCATGACCCGCAGCGATCCTGCGTAAAAGGCCCATCGGGGACGAGTTCGATCCCCAAAAAGATCTCAGCCAACAAAAAATACGAACCGATTTGGGGGTTGATCAGGTTGGTGTTCTTCCCAATCCAACCCAGGCCAGCGCGCTGGGCCAGTTCGCGTTCCAGGATAGGGCCGGTGTCGGTGTACCAGCGATTGGGGACCTTGCCGCCGGTTTTCTCTTCGGCAAAAAGCACCAATCTTTGTAATCGGTCGGGGAGCACAGCATGGTAATCGCGGCCCCAGGCGTAGGAAGCGACTCTCCCCTTGCCTTTGCGTCCCGCTTCCATTGGGGGTGAGGGCGAGTAGAGTATCCCCAGCATGAGTATCGATCGGCACTCTGGCAGGATCAGGTACGGGTTAGCGCGCCGCTGACGGGCGCGGTCGCTGGCCATCCAAGACATACTTCCATGCCGACCGGCGGCCAACCAGCGCTCGTAGGTGTCCAGGTGTGGGGGAGGCTCGGGGGTGGTTACACCAACCAAGTGGAATCCCAGCCGATAGGCTTCTTTTTTGATAGCTTGGGTGAGGGCGCTCGATGAGATCATTCGTCCATAACCCCATCTCTGGGCGGGGGATGGCTGGGATTATAGCATATCGAAGGTTTCTAACTACTATAAAGACTTCATCAATTAATTTGACACTGCTTGAGAGTAGCGTATAATTCAGGTTGCCCCAAAAGTGTTTTCAGACAGATGAAAGGAGGAGATTGCATTCCCCATATTTTCCTAATTCCCCGCTTTTAACAAGAAGTACCTTTATTAAGGAGGAAGATTTTTATGAAGCACAAAACCCTTTTAGTTTTTGTATCCTTGTTAGTCCTTGCCAGCATGATACTGGCTGCCTGTCAGCCAGCTGCGACGGGGCCTGTTGCCAAGGACTACGAGGAACTCGCCTTTGGCGAACCCCTGGTTGTCAGCGCTGAATGCGCCAACAACAAGGTGAAGGAAATCGCTGCGCTTGATGAGTTTACAGTGCAGATCACAATGTGCAAGCCCGATCCGGCCTTCCTGGCGAAAGCTGCTTTCGTGCCCTTCTTCGTGTACCCTCGCGAATGGGTAGAGGCTTACGCCAACGAAGAGAACCAGGAGAAGCTGCTCTCTCAGCCGGTTGGAACTGGCCCTTACTATATTGAGAGCTGGAACCGCGGCGACAGCATTGTCTTCAAGCGCTTCGCTGACTACTGGGGCGAGCCTGCCAAGGCCGAGACTCTGGTCTTCCGCTGGGCTACAGAGGGCGCACAGCGCCTGCTTGAGCTGCAATCTGGCACGGTGGATCACATCGTGAAACTCAGCCCGGATGACTATGAAGCTGTAAAAGGCGATGACACCCTGCAATTCTTGCCAGTGCCTAACCCCAACATCATGTATCTGGCAATGGTCAACGTCGTCGATCCCAATGGCGAGCGCACACCTTCGATCTTTGGAGATTTGACCGTCCGCAAGGCGATTGCTCTGGGTATTGACCGCCAGCGCATTGTCGATAACTTCTACCCCGCAGGCTCTGAGGCTGCCTCGCACTTCACGCCTTGCTCAATCCCCAACGCTTGCCAGGGTGAAGCATGGTACGATTTCGATGTCGAGGCCGCCAACGCCTTGTTGGATGAGGCGGGCCTGACCAAAGGTGATGATGGTATCCGCTTCGAGACCGCGATCTACTACCGCGATGTCTTCCGCGTGTACCTGCCTGAACCCGGACTGGTTGCTGTCGAAATCCAGACCCAGCTGCGTGACAACCTGGGCATCGAGGCTGAGGTTATCGTGATGGAATCTGGTGAGTTCATCGACGAATCCACCAACGGCCGCCTGGATGGTCTCTACATGCTTGGTTGGGGTGCAGACTATCTGCACGTGACCAACTTCCTGGACTTCCACTTCAGCCGCTCCAACCCACAATATGGTGACCCCTATCCTGAAATCTACGAGGTTTTGGAAGAGGCTTCCACCATTGCTGACGTAGCTACCACGGCTCCGCTGTATGAGCAAGCCAACAACGCCATTAAGGAACTGATCCCGATGGTGCCGATTGCTCATGGTGCGCCTGCCGATGCTGCCCGTGGGGATGTCGAGAACGCCCACACCGCAGTCCTTGGTCCTCCTGACCTGTGGAACGTGGTTCCTGGCGATCGTGACACCCTGGTGTACCTCAAGGCCGCTGAGCCCATCAGCCTCTACTGCGCTGATGAGACCGATGGCGAGTCCCTGGATGCCTGCAAGATGGTCACCGAAGGTCTGTACAAGTATGCTGCAGATGGTTCAGCGTTGCCGACTTTGGCGACCTCCTGTACAGCCAACGATGATGCCACGGTCTACACCTGCACCCTGCGTGAAGGCGTCAAGTTCCACGACGGCTCCACCCTGGATGCCAATGACTTCATCCGCTCTTGGGATGCCAGCATGAACGCGGCCAGTGAATACCACATTGGTAACACCGGTGCGTTTGAATATCCGTCTTACCTGTTCGATGCTCTGATGAATCTGGAAGAGTAGTTCTATCCGATTGCCATCGAGCATGAACTAACCAACCAACGACGCGAGATGGCCCTACCCTTTGGGGTTGTGAGCTGTCTCGCGTCGTTATACTTCTCAAAGTGATTCGTTTATGATCCAGTACGCAACTCGCCGTATTTTGCTGTCTATCCCGGTCATCTTTGGGATCTTGCTGGTCACTTTTGTGCTGGCGCGCTCAATTCCGGGGGATCCTTGTAAGGCCATGCTTGGGGAGAAAGCAACTGCAGAAGTGTGTGAACGTTTCTCCCGCGAACACGGATTAGATAAACCCATCCCCATCCAATTTTTGATTTATATGGGGGAGATCGCCAGCGGTGATTTTGGCGAGTCGATCCGTTTCAGCAGACCGGTCACGATCATCTTGATTGAGCGATTGCCGACCACGATCGAATTAGGGGCTACCGCGTTGATTTTGGCAGTGCTGATCGGGATTCCTTTGGGGGTGATCTCGGCTGTGAAGCGCAATTCTGCTGTCGATGTTGTCACCATGATCGGAGCAAATACCGGGGTTTCCATGCCGGTCTATTGGCTGGGCTTGATGCTGGCCTATGCCTTTGCCTTGCTGCTCAAAGATACACCTTTTTGGCTGCCCCCAGCGGGACGGTTATCAGCCGGCTTTGTTGCTAAACCCTTTTACGAGGTGTTTGGCTGGTATGTAGTGCCTGAATCGGGCATGTATCATTTCTTGGAATTTTTCGCCAATATGTTCATTTTCAATTCCATTATCACTGGCGACTGGAAAGTATTGGGTGATGCCATCAAGCATCTGATCTTGCCGGCTGTGGCCTTGAGCACCATCCCGCTGGCTATCATCGCTCGCATGACACGCTCCAGCATGCTAGAAGTCTTGCGCCAGGACTACATTCGTACCGCGCGTGCCAAGGGTTTGATTGAGCGCCTGGTCATCTTGCAGCATGCTTTTCGCAACGCACTTCTGCCCATCGCTACGATCATCGGTCTGCAGGTCGGCATCTTGTTCTCAGGGGCGGTGCTCACTGAGACCATTTTTGGGCTTGCGGGTGTGGGCAGGATGCTCTTCGAAGCTATTACGGCCCGTGATTTCCCCATCGTGCAGGCGTTTACCGTGGTGATAGCCATTATCTATGTGTTCATCAACCTTTTGGTTGATCTGTCCTATGTATTCATTGATCCCCGCATCCGCTTAGACTGAGGATAAGATGCCAGCTACCTCTGAATCGTCCAATAACGAACAACAGCGTGACTACCGTTCGAACAGCCTGATAAGGCTGACGCTGAGGAACTTGCTGCGCCAGCGGTCGGCGCTGATCGGTGGAGGCATCCTGCTTGCCCTGTTGCTGGTGGCGATACTCGCTCCTGTGATTGCCCCATTCGATCCTGAATTAGTGCTGATAGGCCTCGAAGATATCAAGAAGCGCTCTGATCCATGTATCCACCTGCTGGGCTGCCCTGAAGATCAACCCCAACATATCCTGGGGACAGACGGGAATGTGCGGGATGTTTTCAGCCGGGTGATTTATGGCACGCGGGTGTCGTTATTTATCGGCTTCACGACGGTTGGCTTTGCCATTATTGTGGGCACGATCTTAGGCGCTGTAGGCGGCTACGTTGGCGGCGGGGTGGACAACCTGATTATGCGCTTTATGGACGTGCTCCTGGCCTTCCCATCACTGCTTTTGGCAATTGCCATTGTGACCGTGATTGGCAGGGGGCTGCAAAATGCCCTCCTGGCTATCGCCATTGTGACGATCCCAGTTTATGCGCGTGTAGTGCGTGCCAGCGTGTTATCGGTGAAGGAGCAGGAATATGTCGCGGCCTCTCTGGCATTGGGGGGCAGCCACTTTCATATCTTATTCTTGCGCATTCTGCCCAACGCCATTCCACCCTTGATCGTGCAAGGGACCCTGGGGATTGCAACGGCCATCTTGGATGCGGCGGCGCTATCTTTCCTGGGACTTGGCGCGCAACCGCCCACTCCCGAGTGGGGCACTATGTTGGGCTCGGAGCGCAACCAGGTCTTTACTGCGCCGCATCTGGTGTTCTTCCCTGGCCTGGCCATTATGATAACGGTGTTGGCGTTCAACTTATTGGGTGATGGTCTGCGCGATGCTATTGACCCGCGGCTGAAGCAGTAACAGGAGTTCTTATCGTGGCAGAGAACAATTCGAAACCCCTCCTGGAAGTTCGCAATCTGAAGACGTTTTTCTTCACCGAAGACGGCGTTGTCAAAGCTGTGGACGGTGTTGATTTCCATGTCATGCCGGGTGAGATCCTTGGGTTAGTCGGTGAGTCTGGTTGCGGCAAAAGCGTGACTTCGTTCTCCATCTTGCGCCTGGTAGATGAGCCGGGCGAAGTGGTGGAAGGCGAAGTTTATTTCGAAGGTCGCAATATACTGGAACTGAGCACGGAAGAAATGGTGGATATGCGCGGCAACCGCATTTCCATGATCTTCCAACAGCCGCAGAGCAGCTTGAACCCGGTCTTTACGGTGGGCGCGCAGATCGCGGAGGTGTTCCGCATCCATCGGGAGATGCCCAAAGAAGAAGCTTGGGATCAGGCGGTGGAACTGCTCAAACTGGTGGGGATTGCAGATGCCGAAAGCAAGGCCCATGCTTATCCTCATGAAATGTCCGGCGGACAGGCTCAAAGGGTGATGATTGCCATGGCCCTGGCGCTCAAACCGAAACTGCTCATCGCCGACGAGCCGACCACGGCCCTGGATGTGACCATCCAGGCGCAAATCCTCGATTTGATGCTGGACCTGCGCAATCAAATGGGCACCTCGGTCATATTGATCACCCACGACCTCGGCCTGATCGCCGAAATGGCGGACCGCGTGGCAGTGATGTACGCCGGACGCATCGTCGAGCAGACGGATGTAGAATCCCTTTTCAAGAATCCCACGCACCCCTATACCCAGGGCTTGATCGCCTCTGTTCCCGTGCTTGGCAAAGTCAAAGATATGCTGGATGTTATTCCCGGAAATGTGCCCAACCTGATTGGCTTGCCGCCGGGATGCCGCTTTGCCTCTCGCTGCGAGGCCAGAACGGAGTATGGTTTGGATATTTGCATGGAGACTGAGCCTGATTTAATCCCTGTTGGCCCCAATCATACGGCGCGCTGCTGGCTTTACCAGGATCATCAAGACCATAAGGCGCCGTTGAAAAGCGCTCTGGCGGCGTAGGCGGTCTTTGCGAGATGGCTATTAAAGAGTAACGATGACAAAACACTCCGCTAACTCAAACGGAAACCATAGAGAGCTTATCCAGGTGAAAAACCTGGTCAAATATTATGCGGTACGCGGTGGGGTATTCCGCCGGATCATTGCCTGGGTTAAAGCAGTCGATGATATCAGCTTCTTTATCAAAGAGGGCGAGACCCTGAGTTTGGTAGGCGAGTCTGGTTGTGGGAAAACCACCGCCGGGCATACCATGCTGCGTCTGACACCACCTACTGGCGGCTCGGTTCTCTTCGATGATATCGATGTCTTTCAACTTCGGGGAAAAGAACTCAAAGAGATGCGACGCAAGATGCAGATCGTATTCCAAGACCCGTATGCCTCGCTTGACCCTCGCTTACCCATTGGCGAATCGGTGGCAGAGGGTTTGAAGATCCATGGCGTGGGCAATGGCAACGACCGCGTCGACATGGTGATGCAGATGCTCCGCAAAGTTGGCCTGGAAGACTACCATGCTAACCGGTACCCTCACGAGTTTTCTGGCGGCCAGCGCCAGCGCATCGGCATTGCCCGGGCCTTGACCATGCAGCCCAAATTCATTGTCCTGGATGAGCCTGTCTCGGCGTTGGATGTGTCCATCCAGGCCCAGGTACTGAACCTGTTGAAAGATCTGCAGCAAGAGTTTGGTTTGACTTATCTGTTTGTGGCTCATAACTTGGCGGTGGTTGAACATATTTCGGATCGGGTGGCGGTGATGTATCTGGGAAAGATTGCCGAGATGGCCCCCAGGGACGATCTCTTTGGCAAGCCGATTCACCCTTATACTCAGGCGTTGATGTCAGCTATCCCCGTACCCGATCCAACCATCAAGCGCGAGCGCATCATTTTGACCGGCGATGTGCCCAGCCCGCTCAATCCGCCGTCTGGCTGCCGCTTTCACCCTCGCTGCCCCTTTGCCCAAGAAGACTGTGCGGAGGATGAACCGGAATTACGCGAGCTGCGCCCAGAACATACAGTTGCCTGCCATTACGCGGAACAGTTTTTGGACTAGATTGTTCAGCTATTATTCTCCGAAAGAAGGGTATGTTAGGTGCATAGGCGCCCAGCATACCCTTTTTTTGCAACCTTCCTTTGACATTCTGAACCGCCCCGGCTAAAATGGGTGTGATTTTATACATTCTTTCTCTTCCTCCATTTGAGGAGACCTTATGAGTGCATGGCCAGATAAATATGTCATTGGGCTGACCGGCAACATTGCTACCGGGAAGAGCGTGGTTCGCAAAATGACAGAGCACCTTGGCGCATATGGGATTGATGCCGACACCTTGAGTCACCGCACGATGATGAGCGGGGCACCAGGGTATCAACCCGTTGTCGAGATGTTTGGGAAGTGGATTCTGGCCCCGAATGGACAAATCGACCGCCAGAAATTGGGTGATCTGGTATTTCCAAATCCAGATGCGATGGCGGCTTTAGAGAAAATCATCCACCCGCTTGTACGCCAGGCGATAGACATATTAATTCGCAGGACCAATCACCAGGTAGTGGTCATTGAAGCGATCAAACTTCTCGAAGGTGAACTGCATACCCTTTGTGACGCGATATGGGTTACCGATGCGACCGAAGAGACGCAAATCGCGCGCCTGATTGAGAGGCGCGGCATGGATGAAGACGCTGCCCGGAGCCGGATTGTCGCCCAGGGCCCCCAGGGAGCGAAACTAGAAGCGGCGGATATTGTTATTCATAATAGCGGTTCATTCGAACAAACCTGGGAAGAAGTATTGGCTGCCTGGCAGCAATCTGTCCCCGCCAAGGTTGTACCCAAACCGGTAAAGCATGTTGACCATGTCCAGGTAAAAGAGCTGACAGTATGTCGCGCAGGCCCTGGAGAGGCGGAGGAAATCGCTGAGTTCATCACCCGGATGAGCGAAGGCAAACGTCAGATGACCCAAGCGGATATTATGGCTGTTTTTGGTGAGAAGGCCTTTATGCTGCTGAAAACCGGCGAAGACATCACTGGCCTGATGGGCTGGCAGGTGGAAAACCTGGTAGTACGAATCGATGAAGTGATTGTCGGTGATACGTTGCCTATGGTTGATGCTGTCAGGGAACTGGCTGAGGAAGTCGAAGCCGCTTCCAAAGAGCTGCTCTGTGAGGCTGCGTTGCTATTCTTGCCCCCAGATTTAGCCAGGCACACGGATGTCTGGCAAGAGTTGGAATATCAGGCCCGCGCAGTCAAGGATTTGAGCGTGCGCGCCTGGCAGGAGGCCGCTATGGAGTCTATGCCTCCTGGGACCGTGTTGTATTTCAAACAGCTTCGCAAGGATCGAGTGCTACGGCCTGTCTGATCTGAGGGCCGAGATGCCCCAGAGAAGAAAGGCCAAGGATAACATATTGAGCTGATGGATTACTTGATCTTCATTTTCGAGCGTTTAGACTGGCTTGGCGCTGTCGACATATTGCTGGTGATGGCGATCTTCTTTGGGATATTGCTTGTATTGCGTGATACACAAGCTGCGGTTTTGTTGCGGGGCGGGTTATTTTTGATCGCTTTACTGGGCATCCTGGCCAGCCTGGAGATTCTGCCAGCCTTCTCTTGGCTGGTAAGCAGCGCCCTCCCGGCCCTCTTTTTGGCGATTCCGGTGATATTCGCCCCGGAGATCCGCCGCGCCCTGGAACGCATCGGCCGCACGGGGGCTATCGTTACCGGAAGATCGAGAGAAAATGGAGATGTGATCGACGATCTGGTCAGCGCGGTCATCCGGCTGGCGGATCGCAAACATGGCGCTTTGATTGTCTTGCAGCGCTCCGACACTTTACAAGAATATGTGGAGACAGGGGTTGCCCTGAACGCCCATGTAACGCCGGAGTTGCTTCTACAGATTTTTTACCCCAATACCCCTTTGCATGATGGCGCAGTGATCATCAAGGGAGATTTTGCCTTGGCAGCTTCTTGTGTGATGCCCCTTTCGACCAGCGGCAGCCTGACCACCACCCCTGAACGGATGATGGGGCTGCGCCACCGGGCCGCCTTGGGTACCTCAGAAGTGGGTGATGCAGTAGCCGTGGTGGTATCGGAAGAGAACGGTGCCATCACCATTACCCATCGAGGGCGCATGGTCAGCAATCTCACCGGAGAGCGTCTGAAGACGATCCTGCGGACTTTCTTCCAGCCCCCTAAAGTGAATCCCTTTAGTGCTTTCTTCAGGCGGGTCTTTCCCGGTCCAGACTCCGGTCGTTGGGAGGGACGCCCATGAAATCGCGTTTCCCACGCTGGCTGGCCAGAAATTTCAGCACACTCTTGTTGGCCTTGATCCTCGCGGTCATCGCCTGGGTTGCTGCGGTGACCTCAGCCGACCCAAACCAGGAGCAGATTTATCTGGTGCCGGTCGATATTATTGGCTTGGCCTCGAACCTTGAAATCACAAGCGACCTTCCCGATAAATTGAGCCTGACATTGCTGGCGCCGCGCAGTATTCTGGATCAGATCACAAAGGAGACCGGCTCGATACAGGCCTGGATGGACCTCACCGGGCTGGAATCGGGCGTTCATATCATTCCATTGCATTATCAGATCGAATCCAGGTTTCGCCCTGTGCGCATTGTTGATATCGATCCATCGACGACGGAACTGAGCCTGGAAGCGTTGATTTCGAAGACGATCCCCATTCAAACAGAGGTCAGCGGTGAGCCAACCCTGGGGTATCAGGCCAGCCCCCCGGAGTGGAGTCATGATGAGGTCACCATTTCAGGGCGCGCCTCCCAGGTCGAACAGGTGACAACGGTAAAAGCAAGCCTGAATATCACCGGGGCTGAAGAGACGATCGAGCGCAATCTCAATCTTTTAGCGTTTGATGAAGCCGGGGATATCGTTTCCGATGTCATCTTGACCCCCAGCGAGGTCAGCGTTGTTCAGACCATCACCCTGCGGGGTGGATATCGCAACATGGTGGTGAAGGTGGTGACCACAGGCCAGGTCGATGATGGTTATCGCCAGACCAGCATCTCTGTATCCCCACCGAACGTGATGGTATTTTCCGCTAACCCTGCTGACGTTGATCAGTTGCCGGGCTATGTGGAGACGGCTCCCTTGGATTTGACGGGTTCTTTTGATGATATTGAGACGATCTTGGGTTTGAGCCTGCCAGAGGGGGTGTCTGTGATAGGCGACCCCAATGTCTTGGTGCAGGTGGGGGTTGCCGCGATGGAGGGAAATCTCAAGATCATTCGCATGGTGGAAACCATCGGTGTGCTGCCCGAGTTCGAGGCCACGGTGGCCCCGGATTCTGTGGATGTGATCCTTTTTGGCCCTTTGCCTGCTCTGGATGCGCTGACTGAAACGGATGTGCGCGTGGTGATAGATTTGACCGGCCTCGAGGTGGGGACGCACCAGCTTGCCCCTGAGGTGGTCATCTTGCCTGAGCGCATACAAGCCGAGGCGGTTTCCCCAGGGAATCTCGAAGTAGAGATTTCTGAGGCCGAAGAGGGTACTCCCACGCCAACCTCCACTCCCTGACCAGATCAACGACCATCAAAATCTATGGCAAAACCCGTTGTCGCCTTAGTTGGACGCCCTAACGTAGGCAAAAGTACGTTGTTCAACCGCCTGGCTCAAGAGCGCCTGGCTGTTGTAGATGATATCCCCGGCACAACCCGCGACCGGTTGATGGCAGAAGCCGACTGGGCCGGGTATGTTTTCGATATTGTTGACACTGGGGGGATTGACCCCACCCAGGTCAGCCCGGGGAAGCGGCGCGAACCGCTTTCCATTGGTTCGGCTGAGTTTGTTGCCGAAATCCGCGCCCAGGCCGAGATCGCCATCAATGAGGCCGATGCCATCCTGTTTATCACCGATATACAAAATGGTGTTACGCCTGCCGATCAAGAGATTGCGCAAATATTGCGTAAGCAGCAGCGCGAGCGGGATGGAGGGCCCTGGCCGCCGATCCTGCTCGTCGTTAACAAATGTGAGAACCAGGCCAGTCGAGACCAGGTCTATGAGTTCTACGAATTGGGGATCGGAGAACCTTACCCCATCTCTGCCCTGCATGGACAGGGCACCGGTGACTTGCTGGACGCGCTGATCCATACGTTCAAAGCCTGGGTGGATGAACAAGAGGAAGATGATTCGATCAAAATTTCGATTGTCGGCAAGCCCAATGTGGGCAAGTCTACGCTGCTCAACCGCCTGGCTGGAGAGGAGCGGGCCATTGTCAGCCCCATCGCCGGGACAACGCGCGACGCTGTCGATACCCCTTTGGTCTACCAGGATATCCCCATTACGCTCATCGATACCGCGGGCATCCGGCGGAGGGGGAAGGTCGATCCTGGGGTGGAGAAATACAGCGTTTTGCGCTCCATACAGGCCATCCGTCGTTCGGATGTGGCCCTGTTGATGATCGATGCCGAACAAGGGATCACCTCTCAGGACACCCATATCGCCGGGCACATCCTCAAAGCTTGGAGAAGCGCCGTCGTCCTGGTGAATAAGTGGGATGCCATCCCTAAAGATACCCACACGATCGATGACTATACCTGGCACGTTCGCCGGGAACTGAACTTCATGGATTATGTGCCGGTGATGTTCATTTCAGCCAAAACCGGGCGACGGGTGCATAAAATTCTACCGACTGCTTTGCAGGTGCAGGAGGAGCGCCTGGTGCGGCTTTCTACGGGGAAGCTGAACCGGCTGCTGCGCGCCGCTATGGATCACCACCCCCCGCCATCCAAAGCCGGGCGGCACCTGAAGATCTTTTATGGCGCGCAGGTAAGCAATGACCCTCCCACCTTTGTGCTGCATGTCAATGACCCCGATCTGGCGCATTTCACGTATGTGCGCTATCTGGAGAACCAGATTCGGGATATGTACCCCTTTATGGGCACACCCTTGCGCATCATTTTGAGGGGCCGAAAGGAAGAAAGCTGAAGATTGAGGATCGTTTCAATACCAAAACCTTAAAAACACAGAAATAATCTGCACATATGTAGTAAAGACGCAAATTGCTGTTAAAGCATAGGTTGGGCGGGTCTTGAGCAGAGGACGGCTTATTTACATACTTCTATGAGTGATTTATATATAGAATCTGATTCGTTTGTTTTATTTCTTGACGAAACTGGGCACGAACATTTGAGTGACCCAAACTATCCTATACTTGGAATTGGGGGGTGTGCAATGATGGGAGACAATTACGACAACCTTGTTAGAGTACCTTGGAGACAACTAAAAAAAGACTTTTGGAGCGATTCCGATTATCCATTGCATGCTGCTGATTCTCGAAATTTTACTGAAGAACAAGTAAAATCTATTGCTAAATTCTTCACAACACAAGCATTCATACGGTTTGCTGCTGTAATGAAAATGTCAACGAAGATATCAGAAGAGCTATACCCATATCAAGCAGTGGCACTTGCTGTGCACAAGAGAATCGAGAAAATAATACCCACTTTTCCATTAAACACAGTTCATATGATATTTGAAGCATCGGATAGACTTGATATGCTTATGGCAAGGAATTTTGGAGACATGGAAATTTTTATTGATGGACGAGAAATGCCAATAAAGAAATACCGAATGGCTAAATCCACACATGAGCCTGGTCTTGAAGTGGCTGATTTCATAATACATACGGCTGGAAGTCAAGTTTGAAGCAGGCAAAAAGGGAAAAAAGAGTGGCGCAAAGATTTTTCTTGTGTATTCAGAGATGTAGCTCCACATTTAACCAGTTACATTGAACTTGACAAAATTGAGTTTCAACCGCGAAGCCACAAAACCGCCTAATCCCAATTGCACCAGCCCCGGCTTCCGCCGGTGGGTACGCGGGCGGAAAATTGCAGTGTTTGTTCTGGGTCTAATTGGGTGGAATTGCAAAAACGCTGGGCAGGTGAATTACCCGTTAGCTTTCAACAAAGAGGAATTAGATAATTCGGAGTACTAATGAAATTCGAAAAGAGAGCATTAATTGTAATTCCGGACAGATTTGCCGATAAGAAAGATATTGAATTTCGAAACCTAAAACCTTCAAAATCGCTTGTGACTGCTTTTGCTGAAGGAGATCAAAAGCAATTGCTTAGGGAGTTTAAGAATTGCAATTTCCTTTTTACAAAAGCAAGTCGAGAATTAAAACGGGGAAATTATGATCACGCGAAACGATTGTATGCAATGGCAGGGTATGATGCCGATTTCTCTTTGTTGACCCGATGGGGTCTCAGCTCATATGCTGATAACCTGGCCTGTGATGTCTATAATGATAATAGTAGTAAGATGACGAGTGCAGAGATTCGAAAGATCTCGGAGAATCTTCCCGCTCAATCACCATGCAAATATTGTGGAACAATGTTGCAACGACCTTCAACAGCTGTACAAGGTCGCTGCCCGAATTGCAATAGGGTTCAAACTTATGCAGAAATCCATCGAAACTATTTGAAAGCTAACCATGCCCGTGTTCATTTTCGGGCAGAGATTCGCAAACGACAGGAGCGATATACAAATCTATTCCTAGCTGATGGAAGGTGGTTGTCAGAAGTCGAAAGTTTGATTGATCAAGTCAAAAATATTCCGAAAGCAAAAAGAATAGTAAATCGCTCCCGCAACCTGAAAATCGCTGGTGGTTTTCTGACCTTCATAATTCTGTTGTTCTGTTTGTGGTTCTTCACTAACCCGAATATCTCTATCGACAGTATTCTTCAGGGAACCCCAACACCACAACCGACAGTTACTCCATATATTCTTCCAACGATTGTACGTCAATCTGAGCCATTTGTGGTTTTGTCTAATGAGCTTCCCATGCAAAGTGGCTTGGCAATAAGCCCTGACGGAACATTGTTAGCTGCCGGAGGAGAAACTCCAATAATACGGGTATGGGATACCAACTCTGGAAGGTTGATATCTGAACTACATGCCCTTAATAGCGGAATAAGAGGTCTAACCTTTAACTCCGATGGGAGTCAATTGGCCGCAGCGAATTACCTAGACCGATTGATTCAAATATGGGATGTGGGGACTGGACAACATGTTTTTTCGATTGAAATTGGAATGTCATATATCCATGAAGTTAGTTTTACTCCAGATGGTTCTCAACTTGTTGTCATTGGAAATCCTTCTTCAGTGTATGTATATGATATTCAAGCAAATGAATTGGCTGGAAAGTTTGAAGGGCACACTGATTCACTCTCTTGTATAGATTTTAGTCCTGATGGCAAATTTCTAGCAACTGGGGGTTGGGATAATACCGTACGAATTTGGGATTGGGAGACGCGCAAACAAATCAATGCTTATCATGGTCTAAACCGAATATCGGCTGTTGAGTTCAGCCCAGATGGGAATTATCTGGCATATCTTGACCGTGATGGTGTTATTGAAATAAGGAATTTGGAAAATCAAAGCCAGTATGAACGATTTGATCACGATTCAACTGGAACTGCATTAGGCTTCAACCTAGATGGGACAATATTGGCATCTGGGGGATATGAAGACATAAAACTGTGGGATTGGAAAACCGGCGAGCAAATTTCAGCACTAGACCACCATGTGCGTTTCATATCAGATTTAGCTTTTGGGCGGGATCCTCTAATTCTCACGTCTGTAAGTGGTAGCAATGGGAAGGGAGAAGCAATTCTCTGGAATTTGGCGCTAATAATAGATTCGGAAGAATAGAGTTTTTCCTCTACAAGACCATCCGCGCTAACACTACCAAGGAGCGCAGCGGATACAGAGAATAACCTTATGAGAAGTTGGATGAAGCAATTGCAACACAACCCCATCAATCCACTGCTTGAGTCTAACAATGCGGCTATTAGGTATTTCGTGAAAAGGGATTTGCTATCAGAGAATGTGCCAGGAAAAGAGAGCATCTGGGAATTACCAGAGCCACAAAGGATTCTGAAGAAACAGAAAGCAAAAGGCTATTGGAGATCAAACTCTCGGAATAGAGAGAAAGCACCGGCCGTCAATTATGATCTGTTTGAGACGTTTAAACAATTCTTGAAGCTGGTCGATATGTACGAATTCAACCGGGAGCATGAACCGGTCTACAACGCGGCTGAGTATATCTTGTCATGCCAAACAGATGAAGGTGATATTAGAGGCATAATCGGTAATCAATATGCCCCATACTATACAGGCTTGATAATGTCACTACTAATCAAGGCTGGCTATGGAAATGATCCACGAATAAAAAAAGGATTTTCGTGGCTTTTGTCAATGCGGCAAAATGACGGAGGCTGGGTAATAGGGAGTCCCGGCGGATTTGGACAATACTCAAAAGAAGAGTATAAGACACTCACAACTCACAATGTGGGAACAAAAAGAGATTTCGATAAGACAAAACCATTCACGCATAGTGGGACAGGAATGGTTATCCGGGCATTTGCTGTTCATCCAAGGTATAGAAGAACCAAGGATGCCATAACTGCCGCTAATCTTTTGAAGTCGCAGTTTTTCAAAAAGGATAGTTCATCTTCATATCGAGCTGTGGACCACTGGGTCAATTTCAAGTATCCGTTCTTTTGGACAGATTTGGTCTCAGCATTAGATTCAATATCTCTCATTGGCATTCATGAAGACGACGATGATGTACAAACAGCATTGAATTGGTTAAAGAGCCATCAACAAGAATCCGGGCTCTGGAAAAACACATATTCGAGAATACACAAGGCTGTAGCAAACGAAACGACATATGAGGCACAGTTGTGGATAAGTCTGGCTATATGCAGAATCTTCAGAAGATACTATGAAGATTAAGATGGAACTGAATATTGCGCGGCCCAACCCTGGGTAAACCTGGCCCGGCAGCTGCGCGCCGCCATGGATCATCACCCCTCGCCATCCAAAGCCGGGCGGCACCTGCAGAAGCGTCCAGCGCATTCCGTCAGGTGTATGCACTTCTTCGGTGGCCGTGCCGACTCCCCAAACTGGGCTATGGCACGCCCATATTATCGGTTGCCTTTGGCGCGATTGTGGGTGACACAGAGCATTTGGCAGTTCTTAGCTGAGCTTCCACCGCCCTTGCTCCACGCAGAAACGTGGTCCGCGTCCATTTCGGCGAATTTCCATATTCTGCTCTTATTGGAAGCATGACCAACTGCGCAGAGCGGACAATTTGATTCACTATTTGCTTCGGCAGCTTTGGTCTGCTTGGCGTAGACGGATTTCTTGGTCGCTTCGATGAACACACGTACATCCAGGAGTTTCGAATCATGAAGGCCGCCAAGAATGTATTCGAAGATGCCGCGATGTTTATTGACGTACGGGTCGCTATAGAGCCGTTGGACCTCGGCAGAGACTTTGGCTGGATCATATGACTTGGAGTGGTATTGCTCGTAGAGCCGTCCCCACTCCAACCCCTTCATGTCCTTCTCAACATCCCTGAACACGCTCGATACCCAATCGATTACGGTGTTGAAGTATGTTTTTAGCTCATTGATGTTGTTTTCGGTGCGATGGCTACTCATGTAGCCGCCAATATCGCCTTTGCTCACCCAGTCTAGCGCCCTCTCCAGGAAGTCCTGCCGGTTTGCGCTGCCCTTGATGTATGCGCTCCATTTCTGGATGTTCGCGTTCTGGCTATTGCTGAACTCGGCCTTAGCAAGAGTCACGAATGGCCCGGAGTAGATGGCGTTCAAGAGCTCTTGGGAGTTGAGAGGTATACCTGCGATATTGATAGTCTCAAACCATTGCTTGATCTCGGTCTCCGTGCCCTCGCACTCGTAAATCAGCAATTTCGATTCCAGAATTTTAGCTTTTTGGTCAGCGGGCAAGCTGTCGAAATTCTTCGGATTGCCGTCATCCATGATCGCGAACTTGTTCGTAACGAACCGTCCGATACTTGTGATACGCTGCTGGCCGTCTAATACCTCGAACTGGTCCTCCGCGACTTTGTTGAAGTAGATCAATCCGAGCGGATACCCCTTAAGCAGCGAGTGGATCACCGCCGCCTCCTTCTTTCCGCCGCCGTCGGCATAGATATAGTTGCGCTGATACTCCGGCTGAATGGTGAGCTTTCCGCCCAACCCGTACAGCCCCTTTCCCTCCAATTGGTTGTAGACAAAGCCGTCGCAGATGTCCGCCACGGTGATTTCGGTTCTCAGTGTAGTGTCCACTTTTATCTCCCTTTAGCAAGTTTAGCTCCACGTCGGTGGCGGATGAAGAGGCGCTTGTACGGGGCAACGAAATACTCGCCATTCACAATATAGTGCGTTTGGCTTGATGGTTCCCGGTCTACTTTAATAGCGCAAACATCGTTCAGCTTTTTTACGTTGCTCCTGTTACCCTTCTTATCTACCTGAATTTGCACCGGGTAAACTTTGGTGCGCAACTCATCACTGTACTCGTAGCCTAGAATCTCGAACTGATCGGGATTGTACTTGTCTAGGAAGGTGATGGGGACGCCCATCATTCCGTCGTATTCGCTGGGGATTGCATCGATGAAGGGCACTTCGATCGCATCGAAGTTGTCGTACCGGTCATACGCTGCCTTGCCCTGGATTTGCTTGTGCTTGCTGAATTTCAAATTCTCTGCCATGGTCATTAGGGGCAGCTCGTGGTGGCGACGTCCATGGTCCAGGTTGGTGTACCACCCTACATTGCGAAACTTGACAAGTCCCGTACTCTCATCATAGACGCCGTTCGCAAACTTCCGATTATTCTCGACAGGAACACTAAAGTACGCGTTTCCATTGGCAAATCCTGTCCCGAGCCATAGCTTTGTATTTTTGATAAGTGGGAATATCTCTTTGTAAGTGATGGCGTTTTTGGGGCCGATGATCAGGAACTTCTTGGCGTGTTCCACAAGCTGGGCGACGTACTCGCGGAAGAGTGAGAAGGGCGGATTGGTGACGATGATGTCCGCCTGCTTGAGCAGTTCGACACACTCGGAGCTACGAAAATCACCACCCTCTGTTAAGCGTGTGCGGGTGTGTGGGTTCCGTTTCAGGAAGAGTTCGACGTCTTCGATGCCGGTCGCGCCGTCTCCATTGACATCCTTCACTTCCTCTATCTCAACAGAGATCGCCTTGGGCTTCTGGCGCTTGCCATTGTCTTCGAGATACTCATCAAACGTGAGTTGAGCACCCGTGATGGGGGAGCCATCGTAGCTGGTGGTGATAAGCCTCTTTAGACCGAGCCTGTTGAAGTTGGCGGCGAAGAATTTAAAGAAGTTGCTTTCAAAGGGGTCGTCGCAATTACAGTAGACAACCTTGTTGCGAAAGGTGTCCTTGTCGAACTCCAAATAGGCCTCGACCTCTTTCTGTATGTCGATGTACTGGGTGTAAAATTCGTCCTTCTTGGCCGCCTTCGCGGCGAAAAGGCTTTGATTCATCGGTTGGCTTTTCGCCTTTGCCATAGCCTTAGCTTCCTCTACCAAGATTCGCCGAACCCGTGCTTTGAAGAATTCTTCGTAAGTACCCTTAGTTAGATTTCTGAGTAAGCATTGATTTCATGCTTATACATAATTATTCTTTAATCTAATATCAAGAGCATAGCATAATTCCCCTTCGAGTCAAGTAAAACTGTGTCTCCCCTCGACTAACGGACATGTCCGTGGGTTCAAGCCCCCCCACGCCCGCCGACTTAACAAGTTTCGACGATTTCGTTATTACCAAACTTCCCCCCCCGACCCATCGCTTCCTCCATTGTCATTCTACACCTAATTAATCAAAAACCGCACGAGAAATCGTGCGGTTTTAGGCGAAATTGCACTTCTAGCACTACATTATTACATTAATTCGTATCCTTCACTTGAATTACGATTTTTCCATTTACTCCACCCGCCTCTAACATTTGAAAGGCTTTATCAACATCTGAAAATGAAAAGGTTTGGCTGATGATTGGTTTTACACCCTCACTAATCATCAAATTTTCCATTTCATCGAAATCTTCTGCAGTCCCCCTAAAACTGGAAAGGCACATCTTTTTTGTTTTGCCAAACATACTCAGCATTGAGGCAAAGAATGCTTTTATGCTTTCTTCTGTCGAACAATATATCCCTGGCGTATTCAGATTGGCTTTTGTCTGCGAAAACGTAAGCTTCGCAGCAGCATCAAATATGACATCGTACATTTCGCCAGGTTTCAGCACAGCTTCTTTGCGATAATCAATAACTCGCGAAACACCCATTGACCTTGCAATCTCAATATTCGCTGTGCTGCATACGGCTGCAACATCAGCATCTTTGGCGATCATAAATTTGGTTGCCAAGTGCCCTACTCCCCCCGTCGCGCCATTGACTAATACGGTCTTGCCGCTTAATTTTCCACATCTACTAATTCCGCTCAGCGCCGTAAGCCCAGCCGAAGTCACCGCACAGGCATCGATTTCAGTAATTTCTGGCGGAAGCGGCCGGACATATTTAGGCGATATGCTGGTGTATTCGGCCAAACAGCCTTGTTCTTTCATAAAGACATTGGCAAAACCATAAACTATTTGACCAGGCACGAAATTGCTTTCTTCGCCATTAACGGCAACTACTTTTCCGGCAAAATCCCCACCCAATACCTTCGGGAATTTATTGCCAGTCATCATTTTGGCAACGCCATTCCGCAACTTGTAATCATACGGATTCAATGCTGCGTAATGAACTTCGATCAATACTTTGCCCCCCTCAGGTTGCGGTCTTTCGATTTCCATTGGTTCCAATACTTCGGGACCACCATAATTGGTAATAACCCAAGCTTTCATAATGATTTTTCTCCTATCTATTCTTTGTTTTTGCTGCCCAAATTGGCAATTACTTCGTCCAGAAATGCCAACTCCAGGTTTAAGGATCGACGTACAAATTCAATAACGAGCGCAGAGCTTCCTTCATGTTGGGTTGTCAGGTTTTCACCATCATGAGATTGGACTCTAAAAGCTTCTAAATGCGCCTGCAGAGAATTTCTCCGGCTCTCTAGCAATTTCCGTCTTTCTGAAGTCGGAACAAATTCGAGCAACCACATACTGATCAGACCTGGGTACTCTTGAAGATTAAACGTTGACAGGTCTTCCCTGAGCATTTTTTCGAATACTTCTGTTCCTTTCGATGTCAAGGAGTAAATCCTTCTTTCACGATTGCCGGTATATTCACTTCTATGGATAATCCAACCATCCTGTTCCATTCTGGCAAGCAGGTTATATGCGGTAGGTTTTTTGATGTGTAGGGGGATATTTGATTCTAAGTGAGCATTCAAATGATACCCATGCATATCTGAATTCTTCAGCAACCCTAGCAGGAGCAGCTTACGCAGATTAGTTATTGACATCAGAACTCCTTAAATAGTCAGAACTGATCATATTATAGTCAATTCTGACTATTTAAGCAAGGGGTATTTTTCTAACAAGAGAATTGGGTCTCCCCTCGACTGGCGGACATGTCCGAGATGCCGAAAGGCAGAGGGTTCGAGTCCCCCCGCACCCGTAAAAAGCGCCTTTTGGATCGTAAATTGCCCCGCAGAGAGTTATTTATTTTTTTGTTGCGATTGCGACGCCTGCTCCAATCAATATCGTTCCTGCACCACGGTTTAGGATTCGCATTCGTTGCTCATCTCTAAAAAAGTTCCGCGCCTTACTCGCTCCATACGCATACATTGTCAAACTGCCACCAAGCACAATAACAAAAGTCACAATAATTTGAAGTGCATTCAAAACACTTATGGCGGTCAAATCAAAAAACGTCGGTAAAAAACCCATATGGAATATTATCGCCTTAGGATTACCAAGTGTTATACTAACTCCAGTAAGAAAGTTTTTATACTTATCCGTTTTACTCTCAACTATTTCCGGCTGCATACTTTTCGAATCTCGAAGCCACATTTTTGTTCCCAAAAATACCAAATAGATTGCCCCCACTAATCTGACAACCTGAAATATATCTCCAAGTATCTGTCCAATTGCCGCCAATCCAAACAATACTATTGACATGTAAAATATATCACCAAGCAGTATACCGCCGATTAGCAATAGAGCTGATCTTAGGTCTGTCGTTAGTGATCGACCAACTATCGCAAAAATTGCAGGGCCTGGTATTACCACCCAGGCAAGTAGGGCTAATACAAATGCTAGCATTGATTCAATCGTCATTTCGTCTCCAATTCTATGTAGTAATTTATTTTCTTGCCACTTAGCCCATGCTTTGACCGTAATAACAAGTTTCGTGCTGAAAATTGTCACGTCTCCATGCAACAAAATCCTTAATTGCCTAGCAAAATGGAGAATAGCATAACTCTCCTTCATGTCAAGAAAATCGTGTCTGCCCTCGACTAACTGACATATCCGTGGGGCCGATGATTGGGGTGTAACGGAGGGTTTATCTTCCGCTCGAAACTGGGCCACCAGGGGTGTTTCACAAAAGGGTTTTTCGCACTTGACTCCGGGGGCAAAAAGGTGCTATAATAGCCCAGACCAATAGGAACATGTAGGAACAGGTCAGAACACGCCATGAATGAGGACAGGCAAGCGAAACCTCTATATCAAGTTGTGGCTGAGTCGATCCTTCAGCAGGTCGCCGATGGACAGCTCAACGCCAATGACCGCCTCCCTTCCGAGCACGAGCTCTGCCGGATCTATTCGGTGGGGCGCAATACCGTTCGGCGGGCGATTAGCGAATTGGCGAAAGATGGCGTTTTGAACACCATCCCTGGGGTAGGCACATTTGTATCAGGCGACCGCTTTGATAAGACCGCCCAATATCTCTTTGGGCTTACCCACGAGATGCGGCTCCACGGCAAGCAGGTAACCAGCCGGGTGATCGAGGCCCGGCTGATCAGCGCTGATCCCTTTCTGGCGCGGCGGCTGCAAGTTCAACTTGGGGCCGAGGTGGTCTTCCTGTACCGCGTGCGCTTGATGGATGGCGTGCCGACGGCCATCGAGCGGTCGTATCTGCCGCACGATCTCTGCCCGGGTATCTTGGAATATGACTTTTCGACGGTTTCCCTCTATGAAGTGCTCAGTAAGGTTTATGACAAAAGCCCAGACCATGCTGAGCAGGTCATTGAAGCCAACCTGGCGACTGATGAAGTGGCCCGTCTGTTGGAATTAGAGCAGCCGGCGGTTGTGCTGGTTTTTCATCGGGAGACCCGCCTGTCTTCGGGCCAGGTGGTGGAATATGTGGACTCTGAACTGCGCGGCGACCGTTTCCGCTTCTACGCGGACCTGCGCGTGCAGTCGCGATCGGATGAGTTCGCCTTCCGCAGGTTACCTGTCCCCATGGATACGGAAGCGCGCGCCTGAGTGTTATGAGCAATCCTTCGGAATCTGAACTGAATGGGATGGTGAAGCGGGCTGTCCGCCAGACCATGTATGGGAACAGTACCCCTGCTCCGGTCACGGGTACCAACCCCGCCGCCCGTCCGTTGGCTGCGGAATCACCGGTGGAAGCCAAGCAGAGCAGCGGACAGATGGTCGCCCTGGGCGCAGATCATGGCGGCTATTCCATGAAAGAGAACCTGATCGCCCATCTGACTGAGCAAGGATATCGGGTCGAGGATTGCGGAACTTATAGCACAGAGTCGGTCGATTACCCCGATTTCGCGTACGCGGTGGCGAAGATGGTCAGCAATGGAGAGGCCTGGCGGGGCATCATCATCGACGGGGCGGGAATCGGAAGCTGTATGGCGGCCAATAAAGTCCGCGGCGTTCGGGCTGCGATGTGCTACGACCATGCCACTGCGGTGAACAGCAGAGAGCATAACAACGCCAATGTGCTCAGCTTGGGTGCAGGTTTGATCGGAGCCAATCTGGCCCGTCAAATTGTGGATACCTGGTTGAGCACCGAGTTCGGCGGAGGCCGTCACGCCCGCCGCGTGGACAAAATCATGGCGATTGAGAAAACTTAAGAAAGCGTATGTCACCAGAAGTTGAATTTGTTGAACAGTTAGTCCAAGTCATCACCCGGGAGGTGTTGATCGCGCTCAATGAACAGGAGCGCTTCGACGCGCATCCCGAGGGTGATCATTGCACCGAGGAATGCGCTGAGGGAATTTGCGTCCGAACGTGCTACGACCGTGTTGGGCGCGTGGTCAGCGCCGGCGCACAGCGGGTTACCTCTTCCCTGGGGGGCGTCCCGGATGACCCCAGTTTAGCCAGATTGGTCGATCACACGTTGTTGAAACCGGACGCCACCCACGATCAGATTGCCCAACTGTGCTACGAGGCGCGCAAATATGAGTTTGCCTCGGTGTGTGTCAACCCGACTCACGTGAAATTATGCGCTGAGCTGCTGCGAGGCAGCCCGGTGAAAGTGTGCACGGTGATCGGTTTCCCGCTGGGGGCGACTTCGACCCCGGTGAAAGTCTATGAGACTGAGACCGCCATTCGAGATGGCGCTACCGAAATCGATATGGTGATCAATGTCGGGGCGCTAAAGGCCAAAGATTTTGATCTGGTTGCGCAGGATATTGATGAGGTCGTAAGAGTGGCTCACGCGGCTGGCGCGATCGTAAAAGTGATCATCGAAACTTCGCTGCTCGAGCAGGATGAAAAAGTGACCGCCTGCCTGCTCTCCAAGGAAGCCGGGGCTGATTTCGTGAAGACGTCAACTGGTTTTTCGGGGGGTGGCGCGACGGCTGAGGATATTGCTCTGATGCGCCGCGTGGTCGGCCCGGAGATCGGAGTCAAGGCCTCTGGTGGTGTGAAATCCTATGAGGATGCCAGGAGCATGGTCGAGGCCGGCGCTACTCGCCTGGGCGCCAGCGCAGGCGTGAAGATCGTCCAGGGTGAGCGGGAGGCCAACGGTTTCAAGTCCCCCGCGCTCGCCCCAGCAGCAGAACAGGCCTATTGACCAAAGCGGGCGGGATGTCCTTGAGACGTCCATTGCCCCCACTGTTGAAGTTTATATGCGTATTGCACGAGTGATTGGCGAAACCATCGCCACGATTAAAAGCGACAGAGTGCGCGGCAGCAAGCTGCTCATCTGTCGCCAGACTGACCAGACCGGCGAGGTCATCGGCAAATCTTATGTGGCTGTTGATCTGGTTGACGCCGGTGTGGACGATCTCGTGCTGACGGGGCATGGTTCTTCGGCTCGTCAAACTTATCAGACCAAAGAGTGCCCCGTAGATGCAGTGATTATGGCAGTGATCGATCATTTGGAAGTGGATGGTGAGGTCGTTTTTCGGAAGATTTAGTTATGCAGATCGCTAAAGTGATTGGAACCACGATTTCAACGATCAAAGACGAGAAGCTCGAGGGCCGCAAACTGCTGATTTTGCGCCAGTGTGATGAGGCTGGCGAGGTATATGGCAAACCTTACGTGGCGGTCGATACCCTGGATGCCGGCGTTGGTGATCGGGTGCTGACGGCGCATGGCTCCGGGGGCCGTCAAACGGATATCACCAAAAACAGCCCCGTAGATGCCGTGATTATGGCGGTGATCGATCATATGGTGGTGGGAGGGGAAGTGACCTATCAAAAAGAGCCCTGGAGTGAGCCATGACCCAGTCAGATAAGGACTTGCGTTCGATCCAAGAGGCACGGGATATGGTTGAGCGAGCACACCAGGCTCAGCAGGTATGGGCCAGCGCCACCCAGCAGCAGGTAGACCGCGTTTGTGAAGCCATGGCGCAGGCAGCCTTTATCGGTGCGGAGCGCCTCGGCCGCATGGCTGCCGAGGAGACCGGCTTTGGCGTACCCGAACACAAGAAACTGAAGAACGAGTTTGGCTCCAAGTATGTCTGGGAGAGCATCAAGGATATAAAAACTGTCGGGATCATCCGTGGTGATAAAGCAGAGGGCATCATCGAAATTGCCTGGCCGATGGGTGTAGTGGCCGCGCTCATCCCCAGCACCAACCCCACCTCCACGGTGATGAACAAGGTGCTCATGTCGGTCAAAGCACGCAATGGCATTGTCATTGCGCCGCATCCTACGGCGGTCAACTGCTGTGCGGCCACCACCAAGGTTATGGTCGATGCCGCGGTAGAGGCTGGCGCGCCCCCAGGCCTGGTCAATTGCTTGACTCAGGTCAGCCTGGAGGGCACGCAAGAGTTGATGGCCCACAAGCGCACGGCTGTGATCTTGGCTACCGGCGGGACTCCGATGGTGCGGGCGGCCCACTCACAGGGTAAGCCAGCGTATGGGGTCGGCCCTGGCAATGTGCCGGTTTACGTAGATCGCAGCGCTGACCTGGAAAAGGCCGCCAAATATATCGTTGGCAGCAAAGCCTTCGACTACTCGGTGATCTGCGCGACGGAGCAAGCCGTGGTCGCTGACCGCCCCATTGCCCGCCGCTTGAGACAATTGATGAAGAGCGAAGGCGCTTATTTTGTCGATGAGGTCCAGGCCGATGCCCTGCGAAAGACCCTCTTCCGCCCCGATGGCTCTATGAACGTGGCTACCGTGGGCAAGTCGCCGCAATATCTGGCTGGTTTAGCAGGCATTCAAGTCCCCGGCCAGGCTCGGATTCTGGTAGCCAGCCTGGATAAAGTCGGTCGTGATGAGCCTCTATCGCGAGAGAAATTGACCACTGTTTTGGGCTGGTATGAGGCCAATGGCTGGGAGGCAGGCTGCGATCGCTGCATCGAGTTGATCCGATTCGGCGGCACCGGCCACAGCTTGATCATCCACGCTACGGATGAAAAGCCAGTGATGGCCTTCGGTTTAGAGAAACCGGTATTTCGCATTGGTGTCAACACTATGGGCACTTTGGGGATGATCGGCATGACTACAAATATCATGCCCTCGTTGACCTTGGGGCCTGGCGGTATCGGCGGCGCTATCACCGGCGACAATGTCACCGTGCATCATCTATATAACGTCAAACGCATTGCTTATGAAACCTCGCGCCCTCCGGAGGAGGCTTTCAGGGCTGGGGCTGTACCTGCAGGCCCGGTCTATGGCCCCTCTCCGGATGAGCTCGAGGCGATTGTAAGGGAAGTTGTTCAAGAAGTTTTGAGGGCCTGACCTCACCACCCCCGGCATCCCCTTGTAAACAGGGAAATCGGGGAAGATAGCGAGGTAGCCTGAGAATCGAAAACTATTTAGTTTAGAGGAGTTTATTATGGCACAAGATCCTGCGTTTATTGCCTTAGGCATGGTCGAGTCCCGAGGTTTGATCGGGGCTGTCGAGGCTGCCGATGCGATGGTCAAGGCCGCTAATGTGGTCTTGATTGGCTCAGAGTACGTCGGCGGCGGCTACGTGACGGTGATGGTGCGCGGCGACGTCGGCGCGGTGAAAGCAGCGACGGATGCTGGCGCGGCTGCGGCCAAACGAGTAGGCGAACTGGTCTCAGTGCACGTCATCCCGCGTCCCCATGAAAATGTGGAGATGATCCTGCCCCAAAGCACCAAAGGCGGTTTTGGCGGCCGCACAGGTGAAAACGGGTCTGGCGATGACGAGACGAACGGAGACAAAGAGTAATAGTGCAGGGCTACCTCACCCGGCCTGAGGTCGTCCAGACGTTAGCCCGCGCAGAGCAAGTCATCCGTTGGCTCCCAAACCCTGAGCCGCCTCGGCTGGATTCTATTCCCCCAGGGCCTCTTCATGTTGGGGTGGACCTCGGCACCGCCTATTTGGTGCTGGTCGTGCTCGATGAGCATTTTCAACCCCTGGCAGGCGAATACCAGTTTGCTCAAGTGGTGCGTGACGGTCTGGTGGTGGATTTCATCGGCGCAGTCGACCGGCTGCGAGAGATGAAGGGGCGGGTTGAGCATCGCTTAGGTGTGCAACTCACTCACGCTGCCAGCGGCTATCCGCCGGGAGTGCCTCAGGCCGAAGTCCGCGCTGTTGCGAACGTCCTCGAAGCTGCCGACTTGCGCTGCACGAAGCTGGTCGACGAGCCCACCGCTGCGAATGCCCTTTTAGGGCTGCAGAATGGAGCTATCGTCGATGTCGGCGGCGGCACAACGGGGATCGCCATTCTACAGGATGGCGAAGTCGTCTACACTGCTGATGAGCCCACCGGCGGCACACATTTTTCCCTTGTGGTGGCCGGTGCCAATGACATCTCCTTCGAAGCTGCCGAAGCGATGAAGACCGACCCGAGTGAGCAATCCCGCCTGCTGCCGGTCTTGCGACCTGTGATGGAAAAAGTGGCCAGCATTACGGCTCGCCACGTGCGGGATAGCAGGATTTCCGTTGATCAGCTGACCCTGGTCGGAGGTACCTGTACGTACCCTGGCATGGCAGAGGTGATCGAAGAATATACCGGTATCCCAACCGCTGTTCCTGACCGGCCGGTGTTTGTAACGCCGTTGGGGATTGCGATGCACGACCGGGAACCAGAATGATGATGGTGAATGTTTATGGCTAGTGAATTTTCTCTGCGTTGTTATTGTTATCTTGACCGCATGCAGCCGCAGTACGCGGCCTTCGTGGGTACGATCACCCAGGGCGACTTGCCAGTAGAGGGGATGGCATCACTTTATATCGAAATGGCCCCTGGGAACGAGGTCTTCCGCACAGTGGATATCGCGGTTAAGGCCACCGAGGCCAAACCCGGTGCGCAGGTGGTTGAGCGTGAATTTGGCATGTTCGAAATCCACTCCCTCAGCCAGGCTGACGTGCTCGAATCCGGGCGTATTGTCTTAGACCGCCTGGGCTTGAACATCGAGGACCGCATTCGCCCGCAACTCGCCTCGGTGCAGTTAATCACCAATATCGATCCGTATCAGGCGCAGTTGCTCAACCGCTGGCGGCGCGGCAGTATGCTGGTTCCCGGGCAAACCTTATTGGTTGTGGAGTGCTTCCCTGCGGCTTATATCAACTTTGCCTGCAATGAAGCCGAAAAAAGGGCCAGCATCAATATCGTGCATGTCAGCTCAGTAGGTCGGTTTGGCCGCATGTGGTTATCTGGCATCGAGTCCGAGGCCAAAACAGCCCGCGATGCCGCCATCCAGGCCTTGGAAAGCATCGAAGGCGTAAGCAGCGAATACTAGTGCTCAGATTGATGAGTGCTTGGGACGGATCAATCTTCAGGAGTGTCTATGGCGAAGACATTTTATACCGAACGCGATATCGAAGATCTGGCCAGACAAGGCGTCAGCGCGCTGGAAGTTGATGATGATATCGTCTTGACGGACTTGGCGCGCGACAAAGCCATGCGGCTGGGCCTTGAACTCATCCGGGCGCACGATAAGCCCCCGGCGGCACCGGAACGTCCTTATATTGCCAGGCTGGAGTCTCCGAGTGCGGCCGTGTCATCCAGTGCACCGGCAGCCTCCGAAGGAGCGATCAGCAGCGGAGACCTCCAGCAGCGCGTGCACCAGGCAGTCCTCGCTCGTTTGGGCGATTCGGTGGATCAAAAGCTGCTGGACACGATCATCAAGCGCGTGATCCAGAATATCCAGACGTAGCAGCGCCGCTGCTATGCTGAATCTGGCTTAATTTCGTTCGAATCAAGGTCTGAAAATGTTATTTGGGCGCGTGCGCGGGACTGCGATCTGTACCATCAAATATCCTGACCTCAGGGGGATGAAACTGCTGGTCGTCGAGCCATTGAACAAACACCTGGAACCGACCGGGCCGTTGCAGGTGGCTGTGGATGTGGTCTACGCAGGCCCAGGTGATCTGTGCGTCATGGTTCGTTCCCGCGAGGCCGCTCTGGCTCTGCGAGAGCATAAATTCGTCCCTGTTGACCTGGCCATCATCGGCATTGTTGATGAATTAGTGGTCAAGCCCGATGGTGAGTTCGATTACACGCTTAAAGAAGGCTATATAAAGTATACGTAGCGCAGCATTAATAATGCTTGCTTGGAGAAAACGAACAGCCTGATATGACCATTGGAAAAGTTGTCGGAACGGTGGTTACAACCATCAGCCACCCGGATTACAAGAACCGGCGTCTGCTGGTCGTGCAGCCTTTGACGCTGCCCGGCGCCCCGCCGGAGGGGGACTTCGTCGCTCTGGACAATACCCAGGCAGGGATCGGTGACACCGTGCTGGTGAACAGAGAGGGCAACGCCGCCCGCGCCACCCTCAACCAGCCTGACGGGTGCGTCATATCGGTGATCGTAGGTATCATCGACTCTTTGCACATCCCCTCGCTTAGCTAACCTCATAATCATCAGAGCGTTTATTTGTCCTTGTCGGAGTTATCAACGCGTCTTATAATCCTGGCGCGGATTGGGGGATCCGGAGACCAGCAAGTGGAGTAAGCGTTGGAAGAATTTGAATCTGAAGATATTTTCGAAACGGAAGATCAGTCGCCCAAAACCGGCTCTGGCGTGTTTCGGTTTCTCGTTGATATCCTCGAGACGGTTCTGTTATCGGTAATCCTTTTCTTGGGGATCAATGCCACTACGGCACGCGTGCGCGTGGATGGACAGTCTATGATACCCACGTTCGATAGCGGCGAGTTCATCATTGTATCGAAGTTGAGTTACAAATTTGGAGAGCCTGAATTGGGAGATGTGGTTGTCTTTCACCTGCCGCGAGACCCCGATCAGGACTATATCAAACGCGTTATAGGTTTGCCGGGTGACGAGGTCATCATTCAGGATGGCGTTATCTTTGTAAACGGCCAGGAACTGAGCGAAGCATATGTCAACGCCTCGCCGACTTATTCCGGTAGGTGGGAAGTCCCCGAGGATGCGCTTTTCGTATTAGGCGATAACCGGAACAACTCATCTGACTCCCATAGCTGGGGGCCAGTGCCCATGGAATATATCGTTGGCAAGGCGGTTTTCGTTTATTGGCCGATTACGTCGATGGGTGTGATTGACCACCCCTCCGTTGCTCTAGCAGCCCCTTGAGAATGGGATCGAATTGATGCGTCAAGAAGAACAGAACGAACACCAGGAATCCTATTCCTGCCCGGAATGTCAGGCGGGGATCCTTCGCATACGCCATATTACCTACTTTGCCCAACTATCGGGTGAGTTTATCGCCGTCCCTGAGTTCCCGGCCTGGGTTTGTGATGTTTGTGGTATGCGAGAGTTCGATCACCGCGCCCTGTCGTGGCTGAATGTCTTGCTGGACCCGCAAACCGGTCGGTCATCCCGACCAAGGAAGGGTCCTCGACCTGCCGGGGATGAACCCCCAGCACCTCCCCTTTCGGAGTGAATCGCTTGACCCTGTTGCGGGGGTCTGGTAGAATTCTGCTCGCTTGGTAACAAGCCCCCATCGTCTAGGGGACTAGGACGTAGCCCTTTCAAGGCTAAAACGGGAGTTCGAATCTCCCTGGGGGCACTCGCCATCAAAGAGGTCATCCATAAACGGATGGCTTTTTTGATTCCGCGCGGGAGGGCGTAATTTATCGCTCGTGTGGAGGCGTATGAATATGCGTTACGGTGCGATCAGGGTGGCTCAGTCCCCTCTTCGGAGGCAGGAGGGTGCTCTTTCCACGGCACCCACGCCAAAATGGTGGTCCCTTGATCCACCTTGGAGTTAATTTTGACATCCCCGCCGACTTTGCGGGCGCGTCGCTGCATGTTCGAGAGGCCGTGCCCGATGATCTCGCCGGTTTCTTCTGGGTCGAAGCCGCGGCCGTCGTCGCTGACTTTCAAGAGCACTTGTTCATCCGTCTCCCACAATTGGACATCGACTTCGCTTGCGTAAGCGTGCTTGGCTACATTGGCCAGTGATTCCTGGCAGATGTGGAACAACGCCAGAGCGTTAAGGCGCGACAGCTCGCTGAAGCCGTTCTCTGATGTGGCCAGCGTGGTCTTGGCTTTGGTGTGGCTTCGGAATTCATCCAGCAGACGCTGCACGCCATGGGGTAAAGATTCGCCCCCGCGCAACTGCCGGGGGCGGAGATCGAGAATATAGGCCCGGATATCTTGAATGGTGCTGTTCAGGCCCTCGATGCCTTCGCTGATCTTCTGCCGGGCGACCTTGACATCCTCTTCGAGCGACATACGGGCCAGGTCCAGCGCCAAGCCTACGCTGTAGATCGACTGGATAATGCCATCGTGCAAATCCATGCCGATGCGCTCGCGCTCCTCCAGGATAGCGATGCGCCGGCTTTGCTGTTGAAGGCGGGCGTTTTCGATGGCTGTGCCCGTCCAGGTGCCGATGGCCTCCAGGAGATCGAGCTCGCGCCAGGTGTACAGGCGGTCTTCCCGGCTGGCCGCGGTCATCACACCAACAACCCTGTTGCTTGCCCGGAGAGGAATGCAGACAATCCGCTTGAAACCGGCTTCGATCACTGCCGGGCGCAAACAAACCACGTCTTTTCCGAGCGGAGGGCTTTCGATGGTCTTGTCTTCCAGGGCCGCGCGGCCCACCATGCCATCCCCGAAATTAAAGCGCTCGCAAGACCAAAAGGCAGAAGCAGCCTCACCACGGTGCCTCTTCAACCAGAGCACTTCGCTGTCTTCCTCTCGGAGAAAGATCTCGCCAGCTTGAACGCCGAAGTGTTCGATAACCTGGTTCAGGGTCTGATCGAGGAGTTCGTCTATGCTGGAAGCGCGCGCCGAGGCTTTAGCAAGATTGTAGAGCAGGCTAAGATCATCGAACTGCTCCATCAGAGTCTTGTCGCGTTCGACAACGTTTTCGTATAGATGCGAATTCTCTATGGCTACCGCGGCGTAGGCGGCTAAGGTCTCGATAACCCGCTCATCGTCTTCGGTGAACTCGGGGGCATTCTCTTTATCTGTCAGGTAGATTTGCCCCAGCATCTGCCCCCCGGACATAATGGGAACACCTAAAAACGAAGTCATCTGGGGGTGGTTTTCTGGGAAGCCCGCACTGCGGTCGTCTGCACTTATGTCTGCTACCCGGATGATCTTCTGTTCTTTTAAGGGGGCGCCGATTAGCCCACGCCCTCTGGGTGGATGAGCTAATTCTGCAACCTCTTCCTCTGTCATGCCGATGGGGATGAATTTTTCCAGCACCCTGTTTTCATTGACGATACCTATGGCGGCGTAACGTGCGTCGGCCTGTTCCCGAGCCATGTGCACAATACGTTCCAGTACATTGTCTCGAGATAGGTCGCTCACTAATTCAAGACTGGCCCGGTGTAGTGCAGCCAGTCTTTCTTCTAATTGCTCGCGTGTTAACGTCACCATCAAGGCATCCTCACCGCCACTAATTTTACCAAAAAATATCTGATTTGATCTTTTGGGTTGTGCAGCGAGGGGTCTCAAGGAGTCTGATAGTTTTTGCTAGCTTCTGGCCCTAAAATATGGATGGATGTGAGGATATGACCGATTCCCCTAAAAGCTCAAGGATCTCTGGCTTTTATGATCTCTCCATAGAAATGCGGCACGCCGAACTCGCTCAGCGGGGGTTCCTGGACCCAGAGGATATCCCTGTTCTCGAAGGTCAAAACGGACTGACCCTCGAACAGGCCCAGCACATGATCGAAAATGTGGTCGGGATGTACAGCCTGCCCCTGGGATTGGGGTTGAATTTCTTGGTCAACGGCCGCGATGTGATCGTGCCTATGGCTGTCGAAGAACCCTCCGTTGTGGCTGGCGCTTCGCATATGGCTAAATTGGCCCGCGCAGGTGGTGGATTCACGGCGCATGCCACGCCCCCGGAGATGATCGGCCAGATGCAGATATTAGATGTCCCTGAACCGCACCTGGCCCGCTCGGCCATATTAGAAAAGAAAGCCGACCTGCTCGCCGAAGTCTCTGGGATTGACCCAGTCTTGAAGGGACTAGGAGGCGGGCCGCGCGACCTGGAAGTGCGCCTGATCGAGGAATCCCCCATCGGGGCCTTTCTGGTGGTCCATTTGATCTATGATGTGCGTGACGCTATGGGGGCTAACGCCGTCAATACGGCTTGTGAGAGGTTGGCACCCCATATCGAGACCATCACGGGGGGGCGTGTGCACCTGCGCATCCTCTCCAATCTGGCGGATCGCCGCCTGACGCGGGCGAGTTGCACGATCCCGCTATCTGAACTGGCCTTCAGGGGATTTTCCCCCGAAGAAGTGCGGGATGGCGTCATCGCTGCCTGGGCCTTTGCCGCGTCGGACCCTTATCGGGCAGCTACCCACAACAAAGGCATCATGAACGGCGTCGATGCCGTGGTCGTTGCCACCGGCAATGACTGGCGCGCGGTTGAAGCCGGAGCGCACGCCTATGCAGCCCGGGATGGACGATATACCTCCTTGAGCACCTGGAGCAGCGACGGCGCGGGGAATTTGGCCGGTGAGTTGGAGATGCCCATGGCAGTTGGCATCGTCGGAGGCGCCACAAAAGTCCACCCTGCGGCACAGGTGGCGCTCAAGATCATGGGCGTAACGACGGCTAACGAGTTGGCTGAGATCATTGTTTCTGTAGGACTGGCGCAAAACCTGGCTGCTTTACGGGCCCTGGCGACGGAAGGCATCCAGCGCGGGCATATGAGCCTGCACGCCCGGCAGGTAGCCATCGCCGCCGGCGCCCAGAGGGAGGATATTACTCGCCTGGCTCAACAGTTAGTGGTTGAAAAGACTGTGCGCATCGACCGTGCCAAAGAGATTTTGGCTGCGTGGAATGAGAAATAGAGTCTTGATAAGGCAATAAGGAATATGTTCTATGACCGATAAGTCAACCGACAACCTGCTCCTCAAGCCTTCTCGCCCGGTGGGAATTGTTGGCTATGGTGCTTATGTGCCCCGCTACCGTCTACCGGCCAGCGAGATATCTCGAATTTGGACTGGCGGGACCGGCGGCGTTCCCATTCAAGAGAAATCCGTCCCTGGCCCAGATGAGGACACGGCTACCATGTCTATCGAGGCGGCTCGCAACGCCTTGGCAAGGGCAGGGATCGATCCTGAAGAGATCAGGGCGGTCTGGGTGGGCTCGGAGTCCCATCCCTATGCTGTCAAGCCGACGTCCACGGTTGTGGCCGAGGCTTTGGGGATCGTCCCTTTTACCCAGGCTGGCGACTGGGAGTTCGCCTGCAAAGCGGGCACTGAGGCAATGGTGGCTGCCATGGGCTTTGTCGGCTCCGAGATGGCGGAGTATGCCCTGGCCATTGGTATGGACACGGCCCAAGGACGCCCTGGCGATGCCCTGGAATATACTGCTTCGGCTGGTGGGGCGGCATTTCTGATTGGGCCTGCTGAGGAATCTGTTGCGGTAATTGAGAGCACGCTTTCTTATGTCACGGATACGCCCGATTTTTTTCGGCGGGAATACCAGAAATACCCCGAACACGGCCAGCGTTTTACCGGAGAACCGGCTTATTTCAAGCACATCACCTCGGCGGCTCAAGCCTATTTGGATGCCACGGATACGGTTGCTGAGGATTACCAATACGCTGTTTTCCATCAACCGAATACAAAATTCCCCGGCAGAGTGGCCGCGCAGTTGGGTTTCAGTCAAGAGCAGATCGCCCCGGGCCTGTTAGTGCCGGTGATCGGCAATACCTATTCGGGAGCGGCCATCATCGGCCTGACGGCTATCCTGGATGTCGCGCAACCGGGCGATCAGGTGTTGATGGTGTCCTTTGGCTCTGGCGCTGGGTCGGACGCGTTCGGCATTCGCGTCACCGAGCGCCTGCTTGAACGGCGTGATCTGGCCCCGCAGACTCAAGCCTATATCGCCCGCCGCACTGAAATCGACTACGCCACCTACACCCGCATGCGCGGCAAATTGGTGCTGAAGTAGAGGGGCTATGGACGTTGTTATCGCAGGTATCGGTCAAACCTCCGTAGGGGAACACTGGCATGTCTCCTTGCGTGAACTGGCCTTTCAGGCTATCGAAGCTGCCCGGGTTGATGCCGGGGGGCTGCTGCCTCAGGCGTTATTTGTTGGCAATATGCTGGCCCCAAAGGTCTCAGGGCAGGCCCATTTGGGTGTTCTGATCGCAGATTTTGCCGGTCTGCGCGGCATCGAGGCCTACACCATTGAAGCCGCCGGGGCTTCTGGCGGTGCGGCTTTGCGGGCAGGGTATCTGGCAGTCAAATCTGGCTTTGTGGATGTGGCCCTGGTGGTGGGCGTCGAGAAGCTGACGGACAAAGTTGGCCCCGAGGTGGAAAGCGCCATCGCCACCAGCCTGGACAGCGATTACGAGGCCGTTCAGGGCGTGACTCCGCTGGCCCAGGCCGCCATGATCATGCGACGTTATTTTTATGAGTATGAAGTCCCTCAAAATGCGCTGGCCGGATTCCCGGTCACGGCACACGCCAATGGTGTTGGCAACTCTCACGCGATGTTCCGTAAGGCCCTCAAGCCGGGACTTTATGAGCGCGTGGGGATGCTCAGTGAGCCGCTGAACATGTTCGATGCCGCTCCCGATGCTGATGGCGCCGCGGCTGTGCTGCTGACGCGCGCCGAGTTAATCCCTCCCGACGCATCTCCCACCCCGGTGAGGATTGCCGGATCGAGCATCGCTACGGACACATTGTCATTGCACGACCGCCCAGACCCCCTGGACTTTCGGGCGGCGCGCATTTCTGTGGGGCAGGCGTGCCACCAGGCCGGGATTGTCATCGGTGAAATGGATTTCTTCGAGTTGTGTGATATCTACTCGGTTTATGCGGCGCTCTCTTTAGAGGCAGCCGGACTGGCAGAACGCGGCCAGGGCTGGGTGCTGGCTGAGGAGGGCCAGATCAGCCTCAAAGGTCGCATCCCCATCTCCACCCTGGGTGGGGTGAAAGCGCGCGGGAACCCCTGGGGAGCGACGGGGGTTTATCAAGTCGTCGAAGCGGTTCAACAATTACGCGGTGAGGCAGGCGTTAATCAAGTCCCCGCGGCGGAAAAGGCTTTGGTGCAGTGCTTGGGCGGTCCGGCTTCTACGGCTGTCACGCATGTGCTGACGGCACTATAAAATCTTTGGTTCATGATCCTGATAGTTCTTGATAGTTTTGTTGACTATACTACAATCCGAGATGACTTGATGTCTCAAGGAGTATCAATATGGAAATTCCCCGTCATTGGCGATTAAAGAAGCAGCGCTATGCGCTGGTGGGCGAGGTTTGCCCTCATTGTGAGGCCAAAATCTTCCCGCCTCGTGATGTTTGCCCTGAGTGTGGCGATGAAGCGAAGACGCTTTTCGAGTTCAGCGGTCGCGGAGAGGTGTACTCCTATACGACGCTGCATAATGCACCTGCCGGATACCAGGCTTATGCCCCCTATACAGTAGCCCTGGTCAAACTGGAAGAAGGGCCTATGGTCACCGCCCAGCTCACGGATATTGACAACCAGCCAGTCGAGGTCGGTATGCCTGTGGAAATGGTCACCCGCAAATTACGCGCAGAAGGTGATGATGATCGCGGCATGCTGGTGTACGGATACAAATTCCGCCCTATGGAGCTTCAGCCGTTAGCCGCTGCTGACTAAGCTGATTGAGAGGCAACCCAAGGCGGCGCTCGTACGAACGGAGCGCCGTTTTCTTTTTAACCTGCAAAATCGTCATCCCCTCAAAGTGAAAGTTCATTTATAATTACCCCTGTTGGAACTTTGCTGAGTGAGGAGTATTCTATGGCAATCGACCCCGCTGCCCTGGATGAATATCGTGAAGTATTAGGTGAGGAATTCACCCCATTTTTTGTTGATCTGATCGACACATTTTTTACAAGTGGGCCTGAATTCATCCAAACGATGAAAGATGCCCTGGCTGCTGATGATGCAGAGACTTTCACCAGGTCTGCGCACACACTAAAATCGAATTGCAAGACCTTTGGCGCGTATGAATTCGCTGATAAAGCGTTCGAACTTGAAAAACTGGGCAGCGCTGAAAACCTGGAGGAAGCCCAAGAGAAACTGGTTACACTGGAGGGAGCCTATCAACAACTGGTTGTTGATCTGGAAGAATTGAGGGATAGCCTCTAGCGGTTGAGAAATACCTTAGAGCTAACTTGCCGCTCTTTGGGGAGTATCTTTACCTGCGCTTGCGCATGCGCTTGGCGAGACGCTTCCAGGCATCGGTGGGCGGTTCAGGACGCTGTTTCTTGTGATCGTCTTTGCTGACCTGGAAGGCCAAGTCCTCGAAAATCACGCCCAAGGGGGATTCTGGTGCCTCGAGCACGGGGGGCGAGCCGAAATTTATCGCCCGGACGAATTTATCAGATGAAAAGGGGATGGTTGTATCGATCGCATAGTTAAGGCCAGCTTCAATATCCGCTTTTGATAAGCCCTGGCGCTCGAACACCCAGTTCAGGATCAAATGGGTTGAGTCCAGCGAATAATTCAGGGTTTCGAAGACTTCAAGCGCCATCGCAGTCGAACGTACAGAAGCCAGTTCGGGAGCCAATACGACCAGAATCTCTTCAGCCACGTCCAGCCCGGCCAGTGTTGTCTCTGCGAAGTTATGGGGCAAGTCGAGCACGATGTAGTCATAACTTGTTTGTAGGATTTCCAAGACACGGCTGACCTTGGCAGCATCAATCAGTTCGCTTTCCTCAACGCGGCGGGGTGCCGAGAGTATGTGTACGCCACTGGGGTGCGAACGCAGGGTTTGGCTAAGCACTTCTTGATCGATTTCCCCGGTATCCATGTGAGCGAGGTCGGCCCAGGTGTTGCGAAGGGGCAAGTTGAGCATTAAAGCAGCCTGTCCGGCTGTCAGGGCAAGGTCTACCAGCGCGGTCTCCTTGTTCCAAAGTTGCGCTAAACCGGTAGCCAGGTTCGCGGCAATCGATGTGACACCGGCACCCCCGCGCAAGGAAAACACCCCAACGACTTTTCCGGTCTTTTCTAGTGTCCGGCGCGGCTCCACTGGAGCGGTTTTCCTGCGCAGAAGGACATTGACCCTGGCGACCAACTCGTCCGGTTCATATGGCTTAGAAAGATAGTCATCTGCGCCGGCTTCGAAGCCCTTGATTTTGCTTTCGAGGTTGTTCAGGGCGGTCAGAAGCAGAATAGGGATTTGCGCAGTTTTAGGATTCTCGCGCAGACGTTGGCAGGTCTCATAGCCGTTCATATTGGGCATCATCACATCAGAGATCACCAAGTCGAAATCTTGTTCCTTGGCAAGCATCAGGCCTTGTAAGCCATCCTCTGCCATCGCGACCTGATGACCGGCGGCTTCGATAACTTTTTGATGCAATTTCTGGCTTACTGGGTCATCTTCAATGATGAGAATGCGTGCTTCCATATTTCCGTCGCTCCTTGTGACTAAGCGTGCCCTGCGCGTGAATATCATTATACAATTGATTCTCTGTATCGGCAAAATCAGTTAAAGCTCTCGTCATCCATTTTTGGACAAAACGTTCTCGCTCTCTGGAATCAGCAAAGATCGATGTTGAACAGGGATGCCCCGGGGATAGCCCTTTTTCTTGACGCTAAACCATGATTATGCTAGTATCCTTTTAGGATAAACGGAACAATATTTGGTTGAAAAGATCGTTTCCTGTTGTTCAAGTACTTTCATTTTCCATCGGTCCTTACTTCGCAGGGGAATGACACTGCAACAGCACTTGGCTTTATGAAATGAGGGAGCCAATATGATGAAAAACAGCTATCTACTCTTCATGACCGTAATTCTGTTGCTTGCTTTTGGGCTGTCTGCTTGTGAGCGCAGCGCGGCTTCCTCTATGCCGGGGGTTGAGAGCGAGGAACAATATCCAGTGCCTGACGCAGAAGGCACAAGCGACCCTATGGCACAATTAGAAGCCATAACGACACAAACGGCGATTGCAGCGAGTGGTGGTGTAGACGCTGGTGCCGCCTCGGCGGACGAAGAAGCTGCTCCGGCGGAAAAGAGCGTCCCCACTGAGACTCCCCAACCCCAGGCAGAGCCCGCACAAGAGGAGGAAGAAGGGGAAACACAGCAGGAAGAGCAGGCCGTATCATCAGAAGAGGTTGAGGAATTTCCAATTCCCGACCAATATACGTTGCAGCCTGGAGAGTTCCCTTTTTGTATTGCCCGTCGTTTTGATATCGCGCCCTCGGCACTGCTGTCTGCCAACGGCTTATCTTCGTCGACGATTACTTATCCGGGCACGGTGCTGACCATCCCGAAAGATGCGCCTGGGTATGACCTCGGCCCGCGGGCCCTGCGGACGCATCCCACCACCTATGTGGTCAGGTCTGGGGATACGGCGAACTCGATCGCCTGTCTCTTTGGCGATGTGGACCCCCGGGCCATTTTGGCAAAGAATGGCTTGGAAGGTTCGCTCCCGGTTGGGCAGACCATCCAAATCCCCTAAGCATTGCCGCCTCTTGGCCTTGTGCAAGGGCAAACTCGTTTCTTATTCAAGGAGTAGCCAGAATTTATGGGCTGCTCCTGTTTTTTTGAAATGGAAGTGAAAATGTTCGAAACCCTCCAAAGTGAAACAAAATATCAGGGCAAAGCTTTTTCCGTTCGCAAGGATGAGGTGCGGATGCCCCACGGCGGCACAGCGAAGCTGGACGTTGTTGAACACAGCGGCGCAGTGACGATCTTCCCCATCGATGCAGATGGCAATGTCTGGTTCGTGCGGCAGTACCGTCATGCTGCCGATGGCGAGGTATTAGAACTACCGGCAGGAACGCTAGACGAGGGAGAGGACCCTCTCACGTGTGCTCGGCGAGAAATCCAGGAAGAGATCGGGATGAAAGCAGGAGAGATGCAAAAGCTTGGTGAATTTTTCCTGGCCCCTGGGTATTCGACTGAGTATATGTATTTGTATTTAGCCACCGGCCTCTCCCCATCGGTATTGCCGGGGGACGAGGATGAGTTTTTGAGCGTGGAGAGGGTCCACATCACCAAAGTTCTCGAGATGGCCTGGGAAAACGATTTACAGGACGCCAAGTCCCTGGCTGGTTTGATGCTCGCGTTGCCTTATCTGGATATCTTGTCGGATGAGATTGAATAGGGTGCATGAAGTGTAGTTATTCTCTTCCCTTTTGTAAATCAGCATGGTATAATCCCCACCCGTCCGCCTAAGGCGTGCTACGCTTGGCGGCTTTATTTTGTAACAAAACCATATGTATAGGGTAAGTAAAAATGAGCGAACTGTTGAATGCTGTAAAAGCACCTGATAATCCCAACGTGCCCGACCTGAGTATCGGTGACACGGTGAGCGTTTTCTTGCGAATCAGAGAGGGCAATAACGAGCGAGTTCAGGAATTCAAAGGCACCGTCATCGGGCAACACGATAGTGCTACCACGCCTACGTTCACAGTGCGCCGGATCGCCAGCAATGGCATCGGTGTGGAGCGCACTTTTCTGACCAATTCCCCACGGATTGAGAAAGTGACCGTCCATCGTCATGCTCATGTCCGCCGGGCCAAGCTGTACTACCTGCGCGATCGCACCGGTAAACGTGCTCGCTTGAAGCAAAAATTCACAAAATAGCTTTCCTCCTTTCGAAATGTGGGATTCAAGGGGTGTAGCATAAATTTGGCTGCACCCCTTTTGCTTCTACACGATGAACCCACCAGTTATTGGGATCACCACCAAACGCCAGACCAACACATACGGATTCCCAGAGATCGCCGTCGCAGAGACTTACCCTCAGGCGATCCTCAGGGCTGGTGGGCTGCCGGTGCTGATTCCCTTGGGTTTGCCTGAAGATCGCATAAAGCAAGTGCTGTCTTCGCTGGATGGTGTCCTTTTCAGCGGCGGCGGGGATATCGAACCTCAAGCTTATGGGGCCGGGATGACAGACAAGGTCCATACGGTGGATGCAGACCGCGACCGGGTGGAGATCGGCCTGGTGCGGGAGGTGGTTGAAGGCGGAACGCCATTTTTGGGCATTTGCCGTGGCATTCAGCTCATCAACGTCGCCCTGGGGGGCACGCTCTATCGCGATATCCTTGCAGAGCACCCCGATGCTATCGAACACACGTACTATCCCGATTGGCCCTGGAATCATCTTGCCCACACTGTGGATGTCCAGGCCGATAGCTTGCTTGCCGATATATTGGGGACAACAGAAATCCCTGTCAACAGCCTGCACCATCAGGCCATCAAGGGAGTTGCCTCAGACCTGGTACCTGTCGCTTATGCTCCCGATGGCATCATCGAGGGCGTAGCGCTGCCTGATCACCCTTTTGGCCTAGCGGTGCAGTGGCACCCCGAGTGGCTGCCAGAGCATGAGCCTATGCGAGCGCTGTTTCGCAGGCTGGTCGATGAAGCTAAAGGTGTGCGTAAAGCATGAAACAGGGACCGACGCCTGGGCCTATTGGCGTATTTGACTCCGGAGTTGGCGGCCTTTCGGTGCTGCGGGAAATCCGGCGGCAGCTCCCTTTTGAGGACCTGTTATTCGTGGCGGATCAATCCCATGTCCCTTATGGCTTGCGTTCATCCTCTCAAGTGCGGGATTTTTCAAGAGTGATCACCAACTATTTGCTTTCCCATGGCTCAAGACTGATTGTCTTGGCTTGCAACACCGCCTCGGCAGCCGCGCTGCACTATTTGAGGAGGTCATTTCCTGATGTGCCCTTTGTGGGGATGGAACCGGCGGTGAAACCGGCGGCCGAGGGCACGAAAAGCCGGACCGTAGGTGTGTTGGCGACCCCGGCGACTTTCCAAGGGGAGTTATATCATTCCGTTGTTGAACGCTTCGCAAAGGGGGTGACGGTGCTGACGGATACATGCCAGGGGTTGGTTGGTCAAATCGAGCGGGGTGATTTCGATTCTCCGGCGACGCGGGCGATTTTGGAGAAGGCCCTACACCCGATGATAGCGCGGGGTGTGGATCGCGTGGTGATGGGCTGTACCCATTATCCTTTTGTGATCCCATTGATCGAGGAGATTGTGGGGCCCGAGGTGGAGGTGATTGATCCGGGGCCAGCGGTGGCGCGCCAGGTTGGGCGTGTGCTTGAAACCCGAGGGCTGAGGGGATCAGAATCCTCTCTGGGGGCAGTTCAGTACTTCACTACTGGCGATCCTGCCAAACTGCGCCAGTTACTCCCCAAATTGATCGGTGAGGAAAGCCCGGTGGAGGCCCTTCATTGGGAGCAGGGTCAATTAGGGTGACCTGTCATTGGTATATTTGCTACGCCCCCAGCTTCTAACGATCTCTTTTCAACCAACTCAATAGCTTATCCACGTCCCAGGTGTTGATGACATGCGCTGGTTCTGCCCAGGCGCGGCGGGCGGTGGCGATTCCAAAGTGGATCAGGTCGAAATGGTCAGGGGCGTGAGCGTCGGTGTTGATGGTCAGGGGGATGCCCAATTCGATGGCCCTGTGGGCATAGATATCCTCCAAATCCAGGCGGCTGGGGTGGGCGTTGATCTCTAAGGCGGTGCCCGTTTCGGCGGCAGCGGCCAGGACGGCATCCATATCCAGGTCGGCGCCCTCTCGGTCAGGGAGCAGCCGCCCGGTGGGGTGGCCGATGATATCAACATAAGGGTTGCGGATGGCATTTAGCAGCCGTTGGGTGACTTTCTCGCGCGGCTGGCCCAGGCTGGTGTGCAGCGAGGCCACCACAATATCCAACTCAGCCAGGACTTCATCGGGGTAGTCCAGCGTGCCGTCGGCTTTGATCTCTATTTCAGCCCCTTGCAGCAAGGTGATGGCATCCCCTAATTCTCCCTGAAGGGCATCGATTTCGCGGCGCTGCTCCCGCAGCCGCTCCACGGACAGCCCGTTGGCAATGCCCAGGCTTTGAGAGTGATCGGTGATCGCCAGCACGCGGTAGCCGCGTTCGATAGCGCCCTCGGCCATCTCGCGCATCGTGGCTTTGCCGTCGCTCCAGGTCGAATGGGCGTGCAACTCGGCTTTATGGTGTTTTAGCTCGATCAGATCCGGCAGTGTTCCTGCCCCCGCGGCTTGCACCTCACCACGGTCTTCACGCAGTTCGGGGGGAATCCAGGGTAAGCCTAATGCGGTGTATACCTCTTCCTCGGTCGGGCAGAGGACCTCGCTCTCGTCATCGACGCGCTTCAAAGCATGTTCTGAGAGCGAATACCCTTGCGCAAGGGCCAGTTCCCGCAGACGTACATTGTGGTCTTTCGAACCGGTGGCGTACTGCAGGGCGGTGCCGAAACGTTCAGGGGGATGTACCCACAGTTGGGCACGCAGACCATTGGCGAACTCGACGCTGGATTTGGTGGAACCGTGTCCCAATACCTCGACCACATCGGGGCGCTCGACGAAGGCTTTCATCACCGACTCTGAGTCTGGTGCCGCGGCCAGGATATCCAGATCGCCGACAGTGGCCTTCATGCGGCGCAGGCTGCCAGCAGCCTTAGCAGCGGTCACACCGGGGAGGCCGCGCAGCATCTCCAGCAAATCCTGGGCAAAGGGCCAGGCTGTCCCCAGGGGAGTCCTTCCTGATCGCCGTGCCAGGGCTTCGATCCCGGCGATGATCTTTTCTTCCGATTTAGCGCCCATGCCTGGCAAGCCGCGCAGTTCCCCTGCTCGCGCCGCGGTTTCCAGTTCTTCTAAGGTGGTGATGCCCAACTCTCGCCAGAAAAGCCCCACTTTCTTAGGCCCCAAGCCTTGAACCTGGAGCAAGTCGGCCAACGTGATCGGAACCTCAGTCGTGAGTTTGTTCAGAAACCGCAATTCACCGGTGGAGAGCAGTTCGTCGATCTTCTCGGCGATGGCTGCTCCCACGCCGGGGATATCGGTCAGCTTCCCTTCGCCCCAGATTTCGCTGACATCGCGCCCCAGGCTGATCAGGCTCTCGCTGGCTTTGCGATAGGCCAGGGTCTTATAAACGATCTCCCCTTTGATTTCCAACAGGTCGCCGATCAGACGGAAGGTATCGGCCAACTGCTGGTTGGTGTAGCGAGTGGTCATTTTAGGCATGGTTATGCACCTGTATCTTGCTGAGAGCGCTTACTTCTTTTGAGCAGCCCACCGATAATGACGGATAAGAAGACTGCTAATGCGAATAAGACCGCGCCAACCACCACCGGTTCGCGCTCCGGCGAGATCACCAGTGGCGTGGGTGAGGGGGTGATCGAGGGTGTGGACGTGTCAGGAATGGTATAGCTTACCCCGGGTTGTGATGATGATTTTGTGGGGATGACCGTAGCCGATGGGGTGGCCGTTGGCACCGGGGTTGTGGGAATTTCTGTTGCCGTGGGTGTGTATGAAGGTTTGAGGATGATCTTGTCCCCCGGGTAGATAATGCTGTCGAGGGTCAAATTATTGAGGTTGAGCACCTCGGCGACTTCTACCTCGTAGGTGTTGGCAATGCCGATCAGCGTTTGGCCATAGCCCACCACATGGACGAGAGCACCATCTGCCAGCGGCGTGGATATGACAAATGGGTCGATTGCAGGGCCGCTGGTGGGGGGAGGATCATAGGTTTCGCCAGGGGCGGTGGTGGGTTGTGTTCCGCTGCCCGAAGCGCCGATGTAGTAACCTGTATCGACAGTATAGTAAACGTAATCCCCATTCTTAGCCATGCCAGCGCCGATGAACAACGCCGCCGGATTCAACATGGTGTGCAGGTGCAGGCTATCTTGCCAGTAGCTGTAAATGGCGGTGTCGATGGCCATGTTCAGCCCGCCGGCGATATTCTCGGAGACGAATATCTGCGCCCCGCCGCCGAAACCGAAGGCGGCTGCCCGGTTTACTGGGCGTGATCCGCCTGCCCCAGTATGGGTGACCTGCCCAATGGAAGCCTGGTACTCGCTGTGGGCCTGAGCGGCAGCCATCAGGGCGTTGTCGATCTGCAGCGCCGGCAGGCCGTTGGCGGTGCGGAAGGCGTTGACGGCCGCCACCACGCTGTACGCATCGCTGGCTTGGGCCGCGCTGGGAGCAATATCCACGCTCAGGGCAATAATGATCACCCCAAACAGGAGTAAGAATGTCCATTTCTTCATCGCGCCCCAATGATAATCGAAAAGTGTGCGCTGGAGTAGGAACCGGGCCGCTTGCTCTGCATCCCCTTGAGACATAACAACCAGATTCCAGGTAGAGATATCCCTTTTATGGCCTGAATTCTTTTACAGCACGATCAATTGAATGATGGTCCCCATGAAAACGCCAATCGCAAGTCCCGCGACCACATCCGAAAGGTAGTGCACGCCCATGGCGACGCGGGCGATGCCGACCAACGGCGCCCAGATCACAAGGGCGATCCCGAACCAGGCTGGACCGAGCACAATCGCCATCGTAGCCAGCATAAATGCCCGTGTGGCGTGCCCAGAGGGGAAAGAATGGGGATCAGTGGTGCGGTATATGCCCCCCCATTCGCCATCGGGGCGCTGACGCCGGATGGCAAACTTCAATATAAGCACGATCACGGCAGTGATGATGATGGCGATGATCAGGGTCGTCGCCCGCCAGCGCCAAAGTGGAGTCCCGAGCCACCATACCAGCCCAAGCACCGCAACGCAGAACCAGGAATCTCCGGAGTGGGCGAAAAATGCTGCCACAGATCGCAGCAACCCAGGTGATTCGGCCACCCGCATCCGCGTTGAGATGCGGGCGTCGAGGGCCAGCAAGTTTTCTAGGCTCATACAGCGGCCTGGGCCTCCAGGTCGGCGCGCAAAATTTCCAGCTGATGGGGTTTATCAATATCCATCGCCGGTTCAGCGTGTTCCCAGATGATGGGGCGGCCGGTGATGTTCAGCCGTTTTGTTACTCGCTCCACAGCCCCCTCCAGGGATAAACGCCCCATCAGGAGCAGCAGCAGTGTCAAAAACCCAATCGATGCCGCCTGTTTGAGAGGGCTTTTGCGTTTGCCCACCAGTTCTTCCCACATAGCCAGGTGTTCCGGGTCTGTGGTCATCGATTTGTGCGCGATGTGAATATCCGCGCCGCAGACATGCATATCTGTGAGTTTAGTAAAGGTGCGATTGGCCCCTGGGTAGCGCGCTTCCATGGTCTCACGCTTTACGATCCCATAATAGATGTCGTGTTGGGTTTGCATGGCGGTATCGACCAGCCAATCTACCATATTGCTGCTTATGCCCGGAATATCTGACGAAGCTGTCAATATATATTCTGCTTCTGGATTATTCTCCAGCACTTTATCGACCCCTGTAACGATATTGTCTAGCATGCCCCCCTGGTTGGGAACACAGTACAGCGGCTTTTGGCAGGTTACACCGCTGTCTTCGGGCAGTCCAATGATCGTGACGCTGTCTATCCTGTTTGACTCACTAAGAGCGTTCAGTACCCATTGGATCATAGGCTTGCCTGCCACGTCCACCAAGGCTTTGGAAATGCCTTGGGTGTACTTGTATAAGGGCTCGTCCGGCTTGGGGATGCCACCAGCCATCACAATTGCATCCATGTTAATTCAACTCCTGGAGTTGGGGTTGGAAATCCAATTGATCGAGTAGTTCCCCGTATTCTTCCCAGGTCAGAGGGCGTGCCTTGCCTGAGATAGCAACCAGGGCAGCTTCCATCATGTTGGTGCCGAAAGACCGGCCATCCAACACCGGCGTGGTGGTCACCAGGTATTTCACGCCCAAACTTTTGAAGAGTTTGACATCCTCGGGCGTGGTTGTGTTGGTGACGATGACCTTGCCCTGCATATCATCGGGCATGTGTCGCTTGACGTAATGACAATCTCCGGCGATGACCGTTGCCCATTGATAGGTTTTTTCGTATTTTGGGATGCGCTCATCCTGCTTTTCCCCGGTTGGGTAAAGCCACTCGAAGGGGAAGCGGGTCACAATGGGGATCAGCACTTTGGCTAAAAGCCGCAAACCGCCCAGGGTCTTGATGGGGATGGGGATATCGAGGGCGAACATCAAATCGCCGAAGACGGTTTCGTAGCCGGCCTCCACAAAGGATTTCGACAGCCCCCAGCGGTCGACGCCCAGGGTGATAAAGACTTTGCACCCCTTTTCTTCAATATAATCTCCGATCATTTCATCTAAGAAAGCGGGAGCCTTGTTCTCGAGGGTGTTCTTCAGCCCGCCTCCATCCACGACGGGCGTTTTATCGACGAACCGTACCATCGGCTGTACGGAGTGAAAGGGGTAGAATTTGCCATCGACCAAGGCTCCCAGGTCTGCCCCGCCGACGCCGAAGGCATCTACTTCGCCATCTAATTCTTTATAAAGTTGAGCGGCTTTTTCCATGTCGCCGTCGGTGCCGATGCGTTCGATGCGGATTTGCTCCCCTAACAAGTCGATTTCGACGGCTTTATCACGTTTAGATGAGCCAATGCTCACGCTAACTGCTCTCTTCATGATAAGTCCTCCTGAATAAATAAAAAAAATGATCTCTCTAACGCTGATGCTCAGTATACCCCGATTTTGAGGATGAAACCAGCTTGGAGCAATCCTTGCTGAGAGGGGTGGAAACAGGCTTGACAACGCTGGTTGGCTTTGCTAAAATAGGCCGAATTTAGTCTTGCCTAAAAAAGGATTTAGTCATCATGAGAGACCTGTTGACTCATGCCGTTGAAGACTACTTGAAAGCCATATACGATTTGTCGCTCAACTTTGGGCGCGCCAGCACCACCCAGATCGCTGAGGTTTTGGATGTGGCTCCGGCCTCGGTTACGGGAATGGTCAAGAAATTGGCCAGTACCAACCCTCCCTTGGTCGAATATCAGAAACATCGCGGCGTGGTGCTCACCCAGGATGGTGAAAAGATCGCTCTCGAAATCATCCGCCATCATCGTTTGCTGGAACTCTTCCTCCATGAGACATTGGGATATTCCTGGGATGAGGTGGATGCCGAGGCTGACCGCCTGGAGCACGTCATCTCCGACAAATTCGAGCAGCGCATCGCCGAGGTATTAGGTGATCCCACCCATGACCCCCATGGCGACCCCATCCCGACGCGCGATTTAGAGATGCCTTCCCATGCCACGTTGTGCCTCGCCCATTTGCGCCCCGATGAGCGCGGGTCCATCCAACGGGTGCGGGATACTGACCCTGAACTATTGCGCTACCTCGGCGGCCACGGCATTGTCCCCCAGGCCAGCTTCACCGTAATGGGTTATACACCGTTTGATGGCAATCTGACTCTGCGGGTCAACGGCCAGGAGGAGCCGGTGGTATTGGGTACGCGCATCACACAGCAGATTTTCGTGGAAAGGGAGTGAGCCGTGCACAAAGATATTCGCGTTCTGATCGTCGAAGATGACCCCTTTGCCCGGGATTTGATGTCCTTGCTGCTGACGCGCGATTGGCGGACGCGGGTTGTTGGTGAGGTGACCAGCAAAAAGGGCCTGGCGGATTTTGTGGCCCAAGGGGATTCGAAAATAGATGTGGTGGTGCTGGACACCGAGATCCCTGGAGAACCGATCTTGCCTTTTGAATTGGCCGCCATGACCCAGCAGATGTCTAAGTCTCCGGTGATTCTTTATACAGCTACCAAGGCCGCCATCGAGCCTGTGGGACAGCTCCTCAAGGCGGGTTGTGGCGGGTATGTGCTTAAAAGTGAGCTGCTCTACGCACTGGCTTCAGCCGTAGCGGATGTCCAGAAAGGCCATTGTGTGATCACCCCGGGCATTCGAACGGTGGTTGAAGAAGCCTCCTTGCCATCGGGGATACGCATCATGGATGGACGCAAACAATGGTCGGCGTTCACCCCGCGCGAGCAAGAAGTCATCCGCTTAGCGATGATCTTTAATCTGGCTATTCGTGACATGGCCGATGAATTGGTGCTCAGCCAGGGTTGGGTCTCGGAAGTCGTCAGCACAATCTACATGAAACTCGGATTGCGCGAGATCCTCACTGGCGAAGCCGCCCTGGAAGATTATTTCAGCGATGAAGCTGTACTGGAACATTGCAGGGAGATCACCAAACGAGGTGAAGCGGTTGAAGCCGGGCGAAAACTGCGCAAAGCCCCATGGATGTCCACTTTGGCCTTCCACCTGCTGACGATACCCGATGTAAAGATTCTCTAAAACAATAACTTAGGTTCACCTAAGACCCCTGGATTATTTAGGGATGCCCAATGCAGAACGATAGCATACTCTTGGGGCAGCCCATCTAGGAATAGTATCAGTATGATTTTTAAGAACTTACTCCGGCGCAAAGGGCGCACGATATTGACGGCTATAGGCATAGGGATCGGTGTCGCAGCCATTGTGGGCCTGGGTGCTTTAGCAAATGGCCTGGCAGCAGGCTATGACTCCTTTCTGACAGGCAGCAAAGCTGACCTGATCCTCAGCCAGCCTGAGGCTTTCGACATCAGCATGAGCACTGTGGACGAGAGCATCGGCAGGGAGTTAGCCGGGATGTCGGAGGTGGCCGCAGCCAGCGGCATGTTGGAGGGCATCGTCCAGGCAGAGCAGATTCCGCTCTTCTTTGTGTTCGGATATCCTGAAGATAGTTTTCTGCTCGGCCGTTTCCGCATCATCGACGGCGTTGGCCTGGATAGCAGAGAGGCTCAATTCTCCAAGGGCACGCCCATGCTCCTTGGCTCGGGAGCTGCGGAAGTGTTAGAGAAGGTCGCTGGCGACACGATTCGCATCCAGGAGCGGGTCTTTCGCATCGTCGGGATTTACGAAACAGGGGCAACCCTAGAAGATAATGGGGCTGTCCTGCCTCTCAGAGAGGCGCAGGAGTTGCTCGGACGTCAGCATCAGGTCAGCATATTCTATATCCAGTTAAAGGAGGCCAGCCTGCGAGAGCGCGTCGAGCGGCGGGTGGAACGACGCTGGCCAGACCTGTCCTTAGGTACAACCGATGATTTTGCTGACAAACAGATGATGGGGGATATGATGAAAGCTTTTGTCTGGATCGTTGCCGGTTTAGCGATCGTGATTGGGGGCGTCAGTATGATGAACGCCCAATTGATGGCTGTTGTTGAGCGCACGCGTGAAATTGGGGTGCTACGTTCTGTGGGGTGGAAGCGTTGGCGCATAATGGGCATGATTCTAGGGGAATCGTTGCTGGTAGGTCTGATAGGGGGGGTGCTGGGGATCGGGGTTGGTTGGGCGATGATCTCCTATTTTGAGGATTTTGCCGGCTTCTTTGGTGCCTCGTCAACCAGCATTACGCCAGAATTATTGCAGCAAGCGTTCATTACGGTGCTGGTATTAGGTTTTGTCGGGGGCGCCTATCCGGCCTGGCGGGCGTCCAGATTGCCCCCCGTGGAAGCATTGCGCTATGAGGGCGGCACGGGCGGCGATGCTCGTAGACTGCCTTTCGGCGGTATGGCGATGCAGAATCTGTGGCAGCGCGCCGCCCGCACCTTGCTGACTTTGGGTGCCATAGCGATTACCGTCGGCGGGATTGTGGCGCTTGAAGCCACGGTCTTCGGGATGACGGATAGTTTTGCCGGGTTGAGCGCGGATTCGGAGATCATGGTCAGACAGGCAGGTGTGGCCGACACCGAATTCAGTGCTATGGATGAGCTTGTTGGCGGCAAAATCGCTGCTTTCCCAGAGGTGGCCCATGTCAGTGGGATGATTTTCTCTGGTACGCTGCTACCCGACTCTGGCATGGTCTTCATTTTGTTAGGTTATTCACCTAATGAATACGCTATCCAGCTTCTCAACCTTGTCGAAGGTGAACGCATCACCGGCAGCCGACAAATCATGCTGGGCGGCATGATGGCCGACGCCATGAACAGCTCAGTCGGTGACACGGTGGAGCTCAGCGGAAGCCGCTTCAAAGTGGTCGGCATCTATGAATCAGGGGTAACCTGGCAGGAGATGGGCGGTGTAGCCGCCCTACGCGATGTGCAGAATTTTATGGGGCGGCCTCGCAAAGTGGGCATCTTTATGGTCAAGGTGCGAGACCCCCAGCAGGCGGAGGCCATCGTTGACAAGATCAATGCCGAGATTCCCGATGCGCACGCCAGTTTAACGGGAGAATTTGCCGAAGAAATGCCCGACATGGAGAATATCTCAGCCATGCTGGGGTCGATCACATTTTTGTCAATTTTGGTTGGTGGTGTGGGTGTGCTGAATGCCATGTTGATGGCTGTGATGGAACGCACTCGTGAGATAGGCGTGCTTCGATCCCTGGGTTGGCGGCGCTGGCGCATCTTGCGCCTGATCTTAACAGAGGCCCTGTACCTGGGTTTGCTTGGCGGCCTGTTGGGGATAGGCGTGGCTTTCTTGTTGTTCAACGCTTTCAATCAAATCCCCATATACAACGGGATGCTCGATGCCCGCTGGGAGATTGACACTTTTGCAAAAGCCATTTCTGTGGCATTATTCCTTGGTTTGTTAGGTGGTCTCTATCCGGCGTTACGGGCCACCCGCCTAGAGCCTGTGGAGGCGTTACGCTACGAGTAATGGTGAATCATCGATGATCCTCAAAAACTTACTTCGACGCAAAGGTCGCACGATTCTGACCGTATTTAGTATTGCCATTGGTGTTGCCGCAATTGTTGCCTTAGGAGCCCTGGCCGACGGAGTCCAGGCAGGATATGACTCGTTTCTGACGGGCAGCAAGGCGGACCTGGTGCTCAGCCAGCCCGATGCCATGGATGTCAGCCTCAGTATTGTTGACGAGGCCATTGGCAGGGAACTGGCTGTGATGCCTGAGGTCGCTGCAATCAGCCCGATGGTTCAAAGCTTTGTGCAAACTGAGGATGTGCCCTATTTCTTTGTTTTTGGCTACCCCGAAGACAGTTTCGTGCTCGGCCGTTTTACCATCATCGATGGTGTGGGCCTGGACAGCCGGGAGGCGCAACGCGCCCAGGGTAGACCCCTGATATTGGGCGCATCAGCAGCTGAAGTCCTGGAGAAACAACCGGGAGATACCCTTCGACTTACGGAGAGCGTTTTTCGCATCGTAGGCATTTATGAGACAGGAAAAGACCTGGAAGACAGCGGAGCGGTGCTGCCGCTAAAAGAGGCCCAAGAACTTCTGGGCTTACAGCATAAAGTAAGTTTGTTTTATATACAACTCGAAGACCCCTCCTTGAGTACCCGTCTCGAAGAGCGTGTTGAGCGCCTGTGGTCTGAGGTGGCCATTAGCAGCACGGAGTCATACGTCGATAAACAGCTTATGGGGAATTATATGCAGGGATTTGCCTGGTCCATCGCCGGGCTGTCGATCGTGATTGGCGGAATTGGCATGATGAACTCCCAACTGATGGCCGTGATGGAGCGGACTCGGGAGATTGGCGTGCTGCGTTCAGTGGGCTGGAATAAACGTCGAGTTCTCTTTATGATCCTGAGCGAATCGCTGCTCGTTGGTGTTTTGGGAGGCCTGATCGGCATTGTTTTCGGATGGCTGATGCTGGTCGGCGCATCAGATGTGATTAGTTTCTTTGGCGCCTCCGCGGATAATATCCGTCCCGCCATTTTGATACAAGCGGCCATCACCGTGCTGGTTTTGGGGTTTGTGGGCGGTGCCTATCCGGCCTGGAAAGCCTCCCGCTTACAACCCGTGGAGGCTCTGAGTTATGAAGGCGGCAGCGCGGGCAAGGTGCGCCGTTTGCCGGTAGGCGGTATGCCGATCCAAAGTCTCTGGCAGCGCACCACCAGGACCTTGTTGACCTTGGGCGTGATCGGTGTCACCGTGGGCGGCATCATGGCCTTGGAAGCGATGGTGCGGGGCACCATGGAGTTGGTTTCGAACATGGGTGGCGATGCTGAAATCATGCTCCGCCAGGCAGGCATTGCAGATACGGGGTACAGCACCATCGATCAGCGAGTTGGGACCAAAATTGCCGCGATGCCGGAAATCGAGAGTGTCAGCGGGATGGTCTTCTCTGCTACAGCGATGCCGGAGTCGGGTATGTTTTTCATTTATCGCGGCCTGGCGCCCAGTGAATATAGTATCCAGCGCATAAATGTCGTCGAGGGCGAGCGGCTGACGACCAACCACCAGATCATGTTAGGGCGTCTGATGGCCGATACTCTGAAAGTTGGCGTCGGCGACACCATTGAGGTCATGAGCAGCCGTTTTCGCGTGGTCGGCATTTACGAAAGTGGTACCGGGTTTATGGAATTGGGTGGTGTGATCACTTTAAGGGATGGGCAAACCATCGCTGGCAAGCCAAGAAAGGTGAGCCTGTACATGGTCAAGGTAAAGGACCCTTCTCAGGCGGAAGAGATCGTCGATATGATCAACACCCGGTTCCCTGAAGTCCACGCCGCTCTGACCGGTGAGTTCGCTGAGCAAATGCCGGATATGCAAAGTACCGACGCTATGATGGCGGGAATCTCATTCCTCGCTATTCTGGTGGGCGGCGTAGGCGTGATGAACGCCATGTTGATGTCGGTATTGGAACGCACCCGTGAGATCGGTGTTTTGCGTGCGTTAGGATGGCGCAGAGGCCGTATCCTGAGAATGATCCTGGCGGAAGCTTTGCTGCTGGGGATCTTTGGGGCCATTGCCGGCATTTTCATCGCCTTTGGATTGGGTGATCTGTTAATCAGAGCTCCCCTGATGGGCGATTTGTTGCAGTTGAAATGGGAGATCGATATTTTTAGAAATGCGATTGCTTTGGCGATACTTTTGGGTCTGCTGGGAGGCTTCTATCCCGCTTTCCGAGCTACCCGATTACAGCCTGTAGAGGCACTTAGATACGAATAATGATAATGAAGGAGAATTACATGAAGAGCAAAAACTTAATCATCACCTTGTTTGCGGCAGTATTGGTCACACTGTTGGTCGCGGGGTGCGACAGCATTCCTGGGCTGGCGGAGCCTACACCTACCCCAGCGCCCGTTGTCGAAGATTTCACCCCAGTGGTCAGCGCCACCGGGAAAGTGCTCCCAGAGGAGTGGGCCACGCTAAGCGTCGAAACGACAGGTGTTGTCGCTGAAGTCCTGTTTAGCGAAGATGACGTCGTTGCTGCCAATCAGGTGCTGGTGCGCTTGGAGGGGACAGAAAACTTGGAAGCGGCCATCGCTGCTTCTCGCTTCGAGGTGGTTTCCGCGCAGCAGGCTCTGGATGCCCTATACGATGACCCTGAACTGGCTTTGGCGCGCACGCAGCAGACCATCGTCGATGCCCAGAAAATCATTGAAGATGCTGAACGACGCCTGAGGAATTATTCCCAGACAGCTTCACAGGCCGATATCGACCAGGCCTTCGCCAACATGGTTTTGGCAAAGGATGAGCTGGATAAGGCTGAAGAAGATTTTGAGCCTTATGAGGATAAACCTGAGGATGACCTGCCCCGGGCTAATTTTCTCAGCAGGCTTGCCCAGGCTCAAAAGGATTACGATGCCACCGTGCGTCTATACAACGCTTTGACGGGCTTAGGCGATGATCTCGATATTGCCGAGGCCGAATCCGACCTGGCTTTGGCGCAAGCTCAATTGGCTTCAGCGAGACGTGACTATGAAATCTTGCAAGAAGGGCCTGATCCCGACGATGTGGCTGTTGCAGAAGCCCGTTTGGCGAATGCCGAGGCGCAGCTTGCTGCTGCCGAAGCCGCGCTGGACGATCTGGAGTTGCTGGCTCCCTTTGACGGCACGATCGGTGACCTGTATATTCACACCGGGGAATGGGTTTCACCGGGCCAGGCAGTACTGCTTTTGGCAGATTTGAGCCACTTGCGAGTTGAGACCACAGACCTCAATGAGATCGATGTCGCGCAACTGGAAATCGGCGATAAGGCCATCGTGACCTTCGACGCTCTGCCGGATGTCGTTGTGATGGGCACTGTTACCCGCATCGCACCCAAGGATTCCGAGGGCTCCGGGGTTAATTATCCTGTGATCATCGAGTTGGATGAAATCCCGGCCGGTCTGCGCTGGGGGATGACCGCCTTTGTGGACGTGGAGATCGAAGAGTAAGCTGGTGCCTGGTTTCTTGTTTACCTTGTGTACTTGCATACCTCTTCTGGAGACATACTATGACTGAATCAAGAGAATCTCCCAATGGTTACCTGATCGAAATTCAGGATTTGACGCGCATCTATGGTGATGGAGAAGAGATCCGTGCCCTGGATGGCGTCAGCCTGAAGATCAAGCATGGCGAACTGGTCACCGTGATGGGCCCCAGTGGTAGTGGGAAGAGCACCCTGCTGAATATGATCGGTGCTTTGGATAAACCCACCAGCGGGCAGGTCATCATCAATGGGAAAGACCTGGCTAAGATCCGCAACAAAGACAAATTTCGTGCTCAAACCGTGGGATTTGTGTTTCAACTTCACAATTTGATCCCCACCCTGACAGCCAGAGAAAACGTGGAAGTGCCCATGATGGGCCAGAGCAACATGTTTGCCCGCCGCAGACGATCCAAAGAACTGCTGGAATTGGTGGGCCTGGGAGACCGTATGCGGCACCTGCCCAACCAGTTATCGGGTGGGCAAAGGCAGCGTGTGGCAGTCGCCCGCGCCCTGGCTAACAATCCATCCCTGGTCTTGGCTGACGAACCTACAGGCAGCCTGGATACCGAAGCTGGTCGCGCCCTAATGAGGCTTTTACATGAGCTCAATGAGAGCCAGGGCACTACCTTCATTGTGGTAACCCATGACCCCGCTGTGGCCCGCCAGACCAACCGCGTAGTGGTGCTGGAAGACGGCAAGGTAGAGCGCGAAGATATCATCGGCTCCCCGGTCGAAGAGGATTTGAAGATGTGGCGCCATTCGGGTTTGGGCCGACGAATCGTCGAGGGCGATGAGGACGGTTCATTGGAGGAGTTAGCGCTCCCTGATAAGAATATCGAAGCTGTGCGGTCGTTGCTGGAGCAGACGCATTAGAACGTGCGCTGAATGCCCATGCGGAGCCGCCGACAGCAGAAAATAGATTGGCTAGACGATGCAGTCTTTTATAAAAGGTATTTTTAAAGCAAAGACCGAACCCATCATCATCGTATCGGGGCTGCCCCGCTCCGGTACATCGATGGTGATGAAAATGCTCGAGGCGGGTGGTATCCCCCCACTGACGGATCACGTCCGCAGCGCGGATGATGACAACCCCAAGGGATATTACGAATTCGAACGCGCCAAGAAGCTCAAAGAAGGTGATGCAGCCTGGCTGCCCGAGGCGCAAGGCAAGGCTGTCAAGGTAATCGGTGCTTTACTAGTGGAATTACCCCCTGAATATGAGTACCGGGTGCTGTTCATGCGCCGCAGGATTGAAGAAGTTTTGGCCTCGCAGAGCAAGATGCTGGAACGCCGTGGCGAAGAGAAGAAAGTCGATGACGATACCATGGCGGTATTGTTCCAGAAGCATATCCAGCAAGTCGGGGCCTGGATGGAAAAACAATCTAATTTGCGCTGCATCGACGTTGATTACAATGCCATGCTTGAAGAACCGATTCCCCAGGTCGAGCAAATCAACCGCTTCCTGGGTGGTCAGTTAGACGAGGCCGCCATGGCCGACGTTGTTGATCGAGATCTTTATCGGCAGAGGAAGTAGATAATAATTGGTTTGTTCGATTGGAATCGTCAACCTGACCAACCGGCAAACTGAAAACTAATTTTAGAGGTGTTTTATGCCTGATCCCCTGATTTCTTTAATAGTAGCCGCACTTTTGGCGGTTCTTGGGGTTTGGATTTTTGGCCCAGAGCGGGGTGCATTTTGGCGTTGGCAGCGTGCCCGCAGGATGACAGCCCGGGTGCTGCGTGAAGATGCCCTCAAACACATCCATCAGAGCGAAATCCACAACCGCCGGCCAACTATCAAGAGCCTCGCCGGAGCCTTGAATGTGGGCAGTGATGAAATTGCCGACCTGCTTGAGCAGCTCGAAGCCGGCGATTTGCTTCAAATCGAAGGCGATGACTTTCACCTGACCCCTGTTGGGCGTGACTATGCCCTGCAGATCATCCGCGCCCATCGTTTGTGGGAGCGTTACCTTGCTGATGCCACCGGTTTCGATGAGAAGGAATGGCACGTGCAGGCCGAGCAATATGAACATACTCTTTCACCTGCTGAGGCCAGTCAACTTTCGGCGCGGCTTGGCAACCCGACGCATGACCCTCACGGAGACCCCATCCCGACCGCCGAAGGTAAGATGGTCTATCGCGAGCGTGTTGCGCTGCCGGATTTGGCGGTTGACAAACCTGCTCGCATCGTCCACCTGGAGGATGAGCCGGAGGCGGTTTTCGCCCAGTTGGTTGCGGAAGGCTTGCATGTAGGTATGATCGTTCGCATGGTCGAAGCATCGCCACGGCGGATACGCTTTTGGGCTGGCGGCGATGAGCACACCCTGGCCCCATTGATCGCAGCCAATGTTGGGGTAGAGCCGCTGCCTGATGAAGTTCGGGAACAGCAGCCCCTTGGGGAGACACTGACCAATCTCACCCCAGGAGAGTCGGGCCAGGTTGTTTCCATCTCACCCCGCATCCGGGGCGCGGAACGGCGTCGATTGATGGACCTGGGCATCCTGCCCGGGACGGTCATCGAAGCTGAGATGGATAGCCCCAGCGGTGATCCCACGGCCTATCGCGTACGCGGCGCTGTGATCGCACTACGATCTACACAGGCGGATCACATTCGGATTACTCGTATTTCGGAGAAAGCATATGTCTGAGAACGTTGTTATTGAAGATAAGAAAGTAGATATCACTGCGGCCCCCTGTGAGACTTGCCCGGTTCACAACGCGGCCAACTTGCTCAAATTGGGGGTCGATATGGAGGATTGGGACTTCGCGGTCGCTTTAGCCGGGAATCCCAATACAGGCAAGAGCACGGTATTCAACGCCCTGACTGGTCTGCGACAGCACACCGGCAACTGGCCTGGGAAAACCGTCACACGGGCCGAAGGTGGATTTGAATATGGCGGCAGCCGCTATAAACTGGTGGATTTGCCCGGCACGTATTCGCTGTTAGCCACCAGCCTGGATGAGGAAGTGGCCCGGGATTTCATCTTGTTCGGCCAACCTGATGTGACCGTCGTGGTCGTGGACGCCTCGCGCCTGGAACGCAACTTGAATTTGGTCCTGCAGGTCATGGAGATCACCAATCGTGTGGTGATCTGCCTGAACCTGATGGACGAGGCTGAGCGCCATGGCTTTCAGATTGACGACCGCCGACTGGCGCGCGACTTAGGTGTGCAGGTAGTGCCGACGGTTGCCCGCTATGGTCAGGGTATGGACCTGCTTTTGCAGGCCATCCACGAGGTTGCCATCGGAGAGGCCGTGGGCAAGCCCTATCACGTGCGCTACGAGTCACCTGCGCTCAAACATGCCGTTACCCAGTTGGTTGAGCAAATTGAAGTGGCCTTACCTGATCTTCCCAACCCTCGCTGGGTGGCTCTGCGTTTGTTGGACGGTGATGAACGCATCGCCGAAGCCTTGCGCAAGGGCGAACTGGGAGACCTGACGTATGGCAACCTGGAGCAAAGGGCGGCGCAATTACAAGTTATTGGTAACCAGTGACCAATATCTAATATCTAGTATCTGATATCTAGTACCAGCACTCTGCATCACCAGAAAATTGGATGCTGGATATTAGATAATAGATACTGGTGACTGAAAGATGGAGTCATTATGAGTACTGAACTTACAATTACCTCAGATGAGATACTTACCACGGCTCAGGCTCTCCGTTGGGAGGTCAGCGGGGACTTTCATGAGCATTTGATGGAAGCGATTTATACCGACGCGGCGCGCATTGCTGATCGGGCGATCACCCTGCCAGAAGAAAAACCCCGTTTTGATTTGGATCGCACCATAGACCGCCTGGTCACCAGCCGCCTGTGGGGCTTCCCTATCATGATTCTGCTGCTGACCCTGGTCTTCTGGCTGACGATTTCGGGAGCGAATGTGCCCTCTTCGATGTTGGCTACTTTGCTCATCGACACCATTCACCCGGTCTTGAACAGCTTCGGTGCGAATATTGGGATGCCCTGGTGGTTGAGCGGTTTCTTGTTCGATGGTGTCTACCTGGCCACTGCCTGGGTGATCAGCGTGATGCTACCGCCCATGGCGATCTTTTTTCCGCTGTTCACCCTGCTGGAGGACTTCGGCTACCTGCCGCGGGTGGCCTTCAACCTGGATAATATGTTCCGCAAGGTTGGCGCTCATGGCAAGCAAGCGCTCAGCATGTCGATGGGCTTTGGCTGCAACGCGGCTGGTGTGGTGGCCACGCGGGTGATCGATAGCCCGCGCGAACGCCTGATCGCTATCATCACCAACAACTTTGCCCTCTGCAACGGGCGCTGGCCGACCCAAATCCTGGTTGCGACGATCTTCATCGGCGCATTGGTCCCGGCTTATCTCGGTGGATTGGTCTCTGCCCTGGCTGTGGTGGGCATTGCGGTGTTGGGAGTATTGCTCAGCATGGCCGTTTCGTGGGGACTCTCTCGGACCGTCCTTCGGGGTGAGGCCTCCACCTTTAGCCTGGAACTGCCCCCATACAGACCTCCCCGACTCTGGCAGACCATCTACACCTCGTTGATAGACCGCACTCTGATCGTGTTGTGGCGTGCGGTTGTCTTTGCGCTGCCTGCCGGTGCGGTGATCTGGCTTTCATCCAATGTCAATATAGCCGGTGTATCCATTGCCGAGCACCTGATCGATTTCATGAATCCCTTTGGAATTCTGATTGGTCTGAACGGCGTCATTCTATTGGCCTATGTCGTCGCCATCCCGGCAAATGAGATCGTTATCCCAACGATCTTGATGTTGACCGTGCTGGTGACAGGTGTCGGTGGTGTGGGCAGCGGCACTGGCGTGATGTTCGAGCTGGATTCCAACATGGAAACCATGGCGATCTTTCAGGCGGGCGGCTGGACGCTGCTGACGGCGGTCAATTTGATGTTATTCAGCCTGATCCACAATCCCTGCAGCACCACGATCTACACGATCTATAAAGAGACGGGCAGCGCCAAATGGACAGCGATTGCCTCCCTGCTGCCGGTGGTGATGGGCCTGGCAGTCACTTTTCTGGTGGCCCAGGTCTGGCGGCTGGTCGTTGGGTTGACGTGAATCATGGATGTGGAGAATAGCCTCCGTTTCACCGGCTTCCAAAGATCTGATTGCTTATGCCTGAGACGCTAGAACTAAACATTACCGGTATGGACTGTACGGACTGCGCGATTACCCTTGAGAAAGGTGTCGGCAATCTGAGCGGCGTGGCGGACTGCAAAGTCAACTTTGCCACCGCAAAGATGCATGTCACGGGTGTAGACAATGCTCTGGATGAAGTTCGCATCCGTAAATTTATCCGGGATATGGGCTATGGGGTAGCGGAAAAGGACCAACGCCCAGAGATCTTATCAGGCTGGTCGCTGGCCTGGGCTGTGATTCAGCGACCGCGCAATTTCACCGCTCTGATTGGCATGATCTTGGTGCTGCTGGCCTTTGCAGCTGGGTGGTTGGGCTTGCCAGAGCCGGTGAGGATCAGCTTGTTCACGATTGGTGGCCTGGTGGGGATCATCTATCCGGCTCGCGCGGGCTGGATGGCTTTGCGCAGCGGCCTGGGATTGGATATGAACGTGCTGATGACCGTCGCCGCCGTAGGTGCCTATATGATTGGCGAATACGGCGAGGCGGCCACGGTGATTGTGCTCTTCAGTATCGGTGAGGCATTAGAGGGCTTCACTATGGAGCGCGCCCGCGACAGCATCCGCAGCTTGATGCTGCTGGCCCCGCCCGAAGCGACGGTGATTCAGGCATGTATAGATTGTGAAGGCCACTTGGGCCAGGAACTGCCAGACGGGTCCGGCGTTTACGAGAGCGGCCCCTGCCCCTGGTGCGATACCCACGAACAGGTTGTCCCTGTAGAAGCCCTTAATGTCGGTGACCTGATCCTGGTCAAACCGGGGGAACGCATCCCCATGGACGGGATCGTGCGCACCGGCCGCTCTGCAGTAGACCAATCCCCGATCACTGGCGAGAGCATCCCGGTTGAAAAGGAGATCGGTTCAGAGGTTTACGCGGGGACGGTCAACAGCGAAGGGGTTTTAGAAATCGAGATCACCCACCTGGCGGAAGACAACACGCTGGCGCGTTTGATTCACATGGTGGAGGAAGCGCAGGCCCAAAAGACACCCGCGCAGCGTTTTGTGGACCGCTTCGCGGGCGTTTACACTCCCGCTGTGGTGGTTGGGGCGGTGTTGATCGCCGCCATCCCGCCGCTCTTCTTCGGACAGCCCTTTTTGGATACACCTGAGGCGCATGGTTGGCTCTACAGGGCGCTGGCGATGCTGGTGATCGCCTGTCCCTGCGCCCTGGTCATTGCCACGCCGGTAACGGTGGTCAGCGCCATTTCATCCCTGGCCAAACGCGGCGTGTTGGTCAAAGGGGGCGCTTTCCTCGAAACCCTGGGCCAGATAAAGGTCATCGCTTTTGATAAGACCGGCACCCTGACCCACGGTCGTCCTGAACTCACCGCCATTGCCTGTATCGATGATTGTTGCCATGAAGCGCGCCAGCGCGATGTGGGTGTTACCTGCGATCATTGTGATGAGATGCTGGCTTTAGCGGCTGCTGTGGAGAGCCGCAGCAACCACCCCCTGGCGCGAGCCGTCAGCCGGGCTGCCAGAAGGCAGAATTTACCTGAGTTCAGAGCGCGCCAGGTCGAGATGCTGCCTGGAAGGGGCATTCGCGGCCTCGTGGACGGAAAACAGATCACAGTGGGCAACCATGACTTGTTCCACACCGACAATGGCGGCATCAAAGTCGCCGATTGTACCCTATACGTGCAGAACGGCCACTCAGCGATCACCAGCCAGGATTTTTGTGAACGAGTTGAGGCAGAAGAAGCCCTTGGGCAAACGGTGATGATCGTCGGCCAGGATGATCAGCTACATGGATATGTCGCCGTGAGTGATCCCCCACGGCACAGCAGTCAACAGGCCCTGGCAGCGCTCAAGCAGGTCGGCATCCAGCACACCGTGATGTTGACCGGTGATAACGCCACCGTAGCCCAGGCTATGGGAAGCGCTTTAGGGGTTGATGATGTCCGGGCGGGCTTGCTGCCGGAGGATAAGTTGAGTGCAGTGCAAGCCCTGATGGATGAATTCGAAGGAGTTGCCATGGTTGGTGATGGCATCAATGATGCTCCCGCCCTGGCTGTGGCCACTTTGGGGATTGCCATGGGCGGCGCAGGCACTGCCCAGGCGTTAGAGACCGCCGATATTGCCCTCATGGCTGATGACCTCTCTCAATTGCCCGCGGCGGTTCGATTAGGGCGCAAAGCTTTGGGCACCATTCGCTTCAATATCTGGTTTGCGCTGATCATCAAGGCCTTTTTCCTTGTGGCGGCTTTCTTAGGTGTAGCCACCATGTGGATGGCGGTCTTTGCGGATATGGGTGCTTCGTTATTCGTCACCCTCAATGGGATGCGTTTGCTGCGGTCGAGAACCTGAAGAAGGCTTTCCATTTAGGAGGCTCGCGGGATACCATTAAATTCTGCAACGTCATTGTAAATAATCTCTTTAGTGAATTTGGGGTTGGGATATGACGATCAAAATATCTGAACAACATCTGGAAGATCACGATCACGAGCAGTTGAATTACCACGTGCATCTCGATCCCCATAGACGTAAGCCTACCCTCGCCGATGTGATCCTTGGGGGGCAGGATGGATTGGTCAATGTGCTGGGCATTGTCTTGGGGGTGGCAGCGGCGACTCGCGATGCCAACATCGTCTTGGTGGCCGGCCTGGCGGCGACCTTTGCGGAATCTGTGTCCATGGCGGCGGTGGCGTATACCTCTACGTTAGCCGAAACCGCGCATTATGAAAGCGAGCGTGAGCGGGAATATCGTCATGTGCATCTGGTTCCGGCAGTAGAGCGAGAGGAAATCCGCGAGATTTATCGCCAGAAGGGTTTCGATGGAGAGTTGTTGGATCAAATTGTCGAGAAAATTACCGCCGACAAAGATGTCTGGGTCGGGGTGATGATGGCCGAGGAGCACCAGCTCACACCCACGGATCGCCGCGATGCCGTTCGTTCGGCGTTGATCGTTGGCGTCGCCGCCATCGTCGGGTCATTGATCCCTTTAGCGCCTTTTATCTTCTTACCGGTTGGGATGAGTTTGTGGTTGTCCTTGCTGATCTCAGCGATTGTCTTATTTGTCGTCGGTTTCTATAAAGCGCGCATCACCGTCGGACACCCTGCCAAGAGTGGGCTGGAGATGGCGGTGATCGGCATCCTCAGCGCGCTGATTGGGTATGTAGTGGGACTATTGCTGAAAGACTCTACTGTGCCCTGAGAGTGAGACGAACCCATGAATATGAAAGAGGCTGCCCATCTCGCCGAGCGGATTTCAAACCGGATTCAAGATGGACGGGTGGAAGAGGCCTATACGCTGTTGGTCCCCATCTTGAACCAGCGCACCCGTTTCACTTATCTGGACCGCATTGGAAGTAGTGTCGGCGCGGGGTTGCAGGCGGGGGTGAACGATTTCCTGGCACGCATTGCGGACGACAACACCGAGGGTGGTTGGGTGGTCATCGGGGGTGCTTTGAATGCTCAATTGGATCGAGACATCGGAGGAGCGTTCTCTCGCGCCCAGGACTATATCATTATGGCGGATATATGGTATGGGGCGGATATCCTTGGGGAACGAGTCCCTGGCCCGGGCCTGGTGACCCACTTCGAGGAGGCTTTGACTCTCCTGCAATTTTGGCGTGATGACCCCAACCGATGGGTGCGCCGCGCCGTGGGCGTGGGAGTCCACTTTTGGGCCAAGCGCTCCAAAGGGAATCCTGACCTTGATGGAGATGCCGCATCCCTGCTCAATCTGTTGGAGCCGATGTTCAGCGAGTGGGAGATGGATGCCGTCAAGGGCGTCGGGTGGGGCTTGAAAACCCTGGGGCGCTATTATCCCGAGTTGGTGGCGGATTGGTTGCCGGGGCAGGTTCACCGCAAGCACAGGGCGGTCGTGCTTAATAAGGCGGTGAAGTTTCTGTCATCAGAGCAACGTGAAAACGTGATGCGTAAGGCGTAATACGCCAGTTTTGCGTTTCAGGTTTTGCTTGGAGAGCGATGAGACTCGAATTCCAAGAGTACCACACCCGAAAGATCGTCAACGTCCACAAACATGTGGATGGACCCTGGTTCTGGGGGAAATACACTGCGCATCCCTATGTGGGTTGTCGCAGCGGGTGTGAGTTTTGCTACTGCCGAAGCGGCCGCTACCTTGGCCGTCGTGATCCAGAGACGTTTGATCGTGTGATCGGCGTGAAAGTCAACGCGGTCGAACGGCTGCAAGGAGAGATCTTTGGCCTTGAGCCGGAGATCATCTCGGTGGGGGATTGGCAGCAGCCTGCTGAGGACAGGTATCAGCTCTCGCGGGGGATGCTTGAGGTAGTGCTCGAGGTGGGTTTCCCGTTATTTATTGTCGAGCGTTCGCCGTTGCTGACCCGTGACCTGGACTTGTTGGTTGAGATCCATCGAAAATCGTGGGTAGGGGTGCTTTTTAGCATCAGCAGCCTGGACCCGGCGCTAAAGCGGGCTTTCGAGCCGCGCAGCCCAGGGATCAAACGTCGCCTTGAGGCTATGGCGGCGTTGGCTGGGGCAGGGATTTATGTGGGGACCTCTATGATGCCCATCCTGCCGTTCGTGGGCGACGATGAGAGCCAACTTGAAGCCTTGATCCGCGCGACTAAAGATCATGGTGGTCAATGTGTGTTGGCTGGCGGCCTGACCATGGACGGCGTTCAAGCTGAACGCACCCTGGAAGCCGCCAGTCGTTTTGACCCGGCGCTGGAAGATCAATATCGAAAAATGTATCGCTGGCCGGTGGGCGGCAAACCAAAATACGGCCCGCCAGGCGCTTACAACGCCCGCATTGGTCTGCTGGTGCGGGAATTGTGCGCCAAACATGGCCTGTTAGACCGCATGCCGCGCTATGCCGCCCCAGGTCCGCTGGAGGTCAACAAGCGCCTTGCCGAGGGTTTGTTCTTGAAAACCTATGAGTTGGAGTTGGAGCAGGCCAAAGACTTCCGGGTTTGGGCCTACCGCAAAGCAGCCTGGACGGTAGATGAACTTGGAGAGAATATCCTCGATATATATATTGCCCGTGGCGAGGCTGGTTTGCAGGAACTGCCCAATGTTGGTAAAGGCATCGCTGCTGCAATCGCCCGGTGGATGGAGAAGTATATCGCCGAGGATGAATAGAGAGGCCTATGTCAGATCAAACGAATGTGCGCGCGGCGGATTATGGCCTGCCCATGTACTTCGATATGCAGGCCAAGATGGGGCATACCAAGCACCTGGGGGGCAGGTATGCTACTCAGAAGCTGGCAGAACTGTGTCAGCTAGAGCCGGGAAAAACGCTCTTGAATGTCGGTTCTGGTTCGGGGATATCTGCGGCCTATGTGGCTGAAACTTATGGCTGCCGGGTTGTAGGGGTCGATCTGCTGCCGGGGATGGTCGAGAGCGCTCGAAGCTGGGCTGCAGCCAAGGGGCTGGCAGACCAGCTAGAATTCCGGGTAGGTGATGCTCAGGATTTGCCGTTTGACGACAATCAATTCGATGCCCTGATTTGTGAGTCGGTCAACGCCTTTGTGCCGGATAAAGAAAAAGCCATGCGTGAATATATCCGGGTGGTGAAGCCGGGAGGCTGCATCGGGTTCACGGAAGCGATTTGGGTGAAAGCGCCCTCGGAAACCGTCGCTGAGATCATCGCAGAAGCTACGGGGCAGCAATTCCACTCGCCAGAGGTCTGGGAAGCTTTATTCCAAAATTCCGGGTTGGTCGATCTACACAGCGAAAACCATCCGCTTTCTGTGCGGGATGAAGCCCGCAATCAAAGCGGCCTGGTCGGCTTTCGAGATTATATGAAGATTCTTGGGAGATTTTTCCGGCTGCTCTTTTCAGATCGTGAAACTCGATCCTTGATGAGATACGTTGGCTCTAACCCAAGGCAGTATTTTGAGTATATGGGCTTTGGCATTTACACTGGAAGGAAACCGAAATGAACACAACCGATCAAGAAACCTCTCGTCTGGTAACCCGCTGGTTGATCCGCGAAATTATGGGCACGATTATGGTAGCCGTGATCCTGTTCTGGAGTGCAGGGGATTGGAAATGGGTCTGGGGCTGGGCTTTGGTGGCGGTTTATGCGCTGTGGGTGGCTGCCAATGCGATCTTATTGATCCCTCGTCATCCTGAACTGTTGGCCGAGCGCGCCCAAAGGAATATCGCCGGGATGAAGTCCTGGGATAAGACGCTGGTCGGCCTGATTGGCATTGCTACCCTGGCTAAGTACGTCTTGGCCGGGCTGGATATCCGCAACGGTTGGTCTGCACCCATGCCGGTGTGGGTACATATCTCAGCTTTGCTGCTCTGTGCATTTGGTTATGCCTTAGGGACCTGGGCAATGACCGAGAACGCATATTTTTCGATGGTCGTTCGCTATCAAGAAGACCGCGGCCACCGGGTCTGCAATACAGGCCCTTATCGATTTGTGCGTCACCCTGCCTATATTGGCACCATCCTCTTCGAAGTGATGGTCCCTTTCCTGCTGGGTTCATGGTGGACATTGATCCCTGGGGGGCTGGTCGCCGTCTTGACGATAATCCGCACTGCGCTGGAAGATAAAACCCTTCAGGAGGAACTCCCAGGATATGCAGCATTCACCCAAGAGACGCGTTATCGTCTGCTGCCGGGGGTTTGGTAGCTTATCCGTTTAGGAGGAAGAATGGCAAAGAACAGATCAAAGTTCTGGCTTGGGGTAGCTTTTGGAGCGATCGGTGGCCTGGTGGCTTATAGAGCTATGAAGGCGTCGCGCATGCCAAATGCCAGAATCTGGCAGCGCATATTGACGGAAAAGCACGGCGAAGTCCAGGCTGCTGTTCTGATAGCCCGCATCCAGGGGCGTTATGAAGAGTTGAAAGCCCGCCGGCCCGTATTTGAGCGCCCGATCTTCAACATCCACATCGTGGGGGGGATGCTCCCTGGTCTGGCGCTCTACCAAATCCTTCGTGAGCAGGGTATGGACGAGCAAACAGCCTTGGATGAGATCGATGATACTTTCGAGAAATGGTTTACCCAGACACCCCCACCCAAATTGAGGGTGAACCAGACCATGAAGTATTTCCCGGAGAACTTCACGCTATTCCGGCGGCTGGTGGGCTTTGCTATGGATAAGCTCTTCCCCGCGCCGGGATGGCAGTATGAAATGGTCGCTGACGATGAGCGCCGCCTGGCCTTCAATATGAGCCATTGTTTCTATCTTGATGTGCTCAACTATTATGAAGCACCCGAACTGACCCCGGTATTCTGCAAGTTGGACGATATATTGATGGCTGCCCTGCCGGAGTCGATCCAATGGGGTCGCACCCAGACCATTGGCATGGGGGCTGAGTGCTGCGATTTCCGCTGGGACTACCTACCAACCGAGGAGATTGGATTATCATGAAATTCGAGCGCACGTTTTCTAATGCCCCCTGGGAGTCAAGGATTGGCTACTGCCGCGCCCTCAGGGCTGGTGATCATATCTATGTCACGGGAACAGCGCCTGTAGCCGAGGATGGTTCCTGCTATGCCCCAGGAGATGCCTACGCCCAGGCCAAACGCTGCATCGAGATCATCCAACGTGCATTAGAAGATTTAGGGGCTGATCTCTCCTGCGTAGTGCGTACGCGCATGTTTGTGACCGATATCAGCCGTTGGGAGGAATACGGCCGTGCCCATGGGGAGTTTTTCGCCGATCATCCCCCTGCGACCACGATGGTAGAAGTCAAATCATTGATCGACCCGCAGATGCTGATCGAGATCGAAGTGGACGCGGTGTGCGAGTAAACTGAGTTGTGTTTGCGAGAAGCCGCTCGTTGAGCGGATGCCTGCCGTAGGCCAACTGAAGTCGAAACGCCGAAATTTCTCTATCTTCCTCCCTTTGACTGCGCCGTGCTCCGCTCAGGGAGTGGCTATTTTCTCACCTGCAAAGCGTTATAATTGATCCACCTAGCTCAGCAGGAGAGTGTGCATGCAAGTATTGGGCATCGACATCGGTGGATCAGGTATCAAGGGCGCGCCAGTCGATATTGAAAACGGGGATATGCTGGCGGAGCGCTATCGCATCCCCACGCCTCAACCCGCCAAACCGAAACCCGTCGCAAGGACGATTACCGAGATCGCCAGGTTTTTCGATTGGCAAGGCCCTATCGGCTGTGGTTTCCCGGCCCCTGTGCAGCGGGGAATCACGCGCACGGCTGCCAATGTCCATGACAGGTGGATTGGGATGAATGCCGAGGCGCTGTTCAGCAAAGCGACTGGCTGCCCGGTGAAAGTGATCAACGACGCTGACGCCGCCGGGCTGGCTGAGATGGCTTTTGGGGTTGGAAGGGGCTGGAAGGGAGTGGTGCTGTTGGTGACCATCGGGACTGGCCTGGGTACATCCTTGTTCACCGATGGTGTGCTGCTGCCCAACACAGAACTGGGGCATATCGAGATCGAGGGTAAAGATGCCGAGTTATTGGCCTCCGGTGCCGCCCGCAAGCGAGGCAATTTGTCCTGGAAGAAGTGGGGAAAACAGCTTGACAGGTATCTAAATCGTTTGGAACAGTTAGTTTGGCCTGATTTGATCATCTTGGGCGGGGGCGTCAGCAAAAAGCACGAGAAGTTCGCCCCGTATCTGACGGTTCAGGCCGAGATTGTCCCTGCTCAAACCCTCAATGAAGCGGGCATCATCGGCGCGGCATTGGCTGGTGTAGCTGGATGATCTAAAAGCGTGTCCGTAATGCCCCCATTTACGCACCTTCGACGCGCGCGCCGGTTAACGACTCGCCTATGGCGATCTGCTCGAATCTGCGCTCTACAAAAAGAGGAAACCATTGCCGGTTTCCTCTTTTTCCAAACATTAAAAGTGATTGCTAGTCTAGTGCGCCGTACCCAGGGCCTGATTCAAAGAAGTCGTAGTTGGGCTGGATATCTTCGGTGAGGTCAAGCACCTCGCCGGCCTCTAATTCACGAACGGTGTCCAGGACGACTTCGTCCCCATGATGATTGGTGCCCTCGTAGTGCCCGGTCAATCCAACCTTGCTGATAAATTCGCCGCCAGTGGCCTCGTAAGCTTCGGGGACTTCATCTTCGGGGAAGATGGCCTCGAAGGGACATTCTGGGACGCAGGCACCACAGTCAATGCAGGTGTCGGGGTCGATATAAATCCACGGCCATTCGCCTTCTGGCTTGCCAGGGACCATGCACTCAACCGGGCATACTTCAATACACCCGAGATCGCGCAGACAGAGACTGGTAACAATATAGGTCATAGTTTCTCCTCCATAGAAGGGGCTAATCGTTTATAAGCGTTATCAGCTATTTTACCTTAACTTTCCTTCACTGCTTCGATTATCTCAGCCGACAGGTCGTAGCGGCTGAATGGGGGCATAATGTAGACCCCTTGCGCCCAAGATTTCATGGCCTGAATATCTTCGATAGCGATTTGCACGCCCTCTTGTGGAGCGCCCTCCCCGGCGTTTTCTAGACGTTCAAGCGTCTCATCGGGGATAGTGATCCCCGGCACTTCGTTGTGCAGGAAGGCGGCGTGCCGCGTTCCATACAGGGGCAGCACGCCCGCCAGGATGGGGATGCCCAAGGGGCCATATTCATCCTCATAAAGGTTGAGAAAAGCCAACGCTTTATCAGGTTGATAGATCGGCTGGGTGAGTGCGAAGTCTGCGCCGTTATTGATTTTGCGCCGCAACACTTTGATCTCCCTTTCGGGGTTGGACGGCAGCAAATTCAGGGCGCAGCCGACAAAGAAGGAGGTCGGCTGCCCGATGTCAGCGCCGGCATGGTCGACTCCGGTGTTGAATCTCTGTTTGATGAGCTTGATCAACCCCGAGGGGGCCATGTCATAATCATCCATGGCATCGGGATAATCGCCAATCGAAGTGGGGTCGCCCATGACCACGAATACATTGCGAATATCTAAGGCGTGAGCGGCCAGCAAGTCGCCCTGCAATTTCAATAAGTTGCGGCCGCGAGTGGGAAAGTGCAGCGTCGTCTCCACATCCACGTTGCGCTGGATCAGGTCGCAAACCGCCCAGGGACTCATGCGCATGCGCGCCATAGGGCTGTCGGCGACATTGATCACGTCTGTGCCCGCCTCGACCAGCAGACTGGCACCAGCCAGGCACTTATGCGCCGAGAGGCCACGTGGTGGGTCCATTTCTACACTGATTGCAAAATGACCTTGTTTTAGCTTCTTAGCGAGCTGGGTTTCTCCCTTAGGAGCTAAATCTCGCCGAGCGGTGCTTTCTTGCGTGGCATACACTGCCTGGATCGTAATATCTTCCGGCAGGCTTTTGAGCTTGCTATCCATGGCGGCGATGTGTTCAGGCGTTGTTCCGCAGCAGCCGCCCACCAGTTTGACCCCTAGTTCGGCGAATGCTTCAACGTATTCGCCAAAATAGTCGGGGCTGGCGGAGTACATCACTCGCCCCCCCACGTGTTCGGGCCATCCCGCATTGGGCTTGATGGCGAAACGCGCCTCAGGAGTGGCAGCGCGCATTTCTTCCAGAATCCGCCGCAATTGTGCGGGCCCCCCTGAGCAGTTGGCGCCAATCACGTCAGCACCCAACTCATGCAGCGTTCGGGCGACCTTGGTGGGCGTATCCCCTAGCAGGGTGCGGTCGTCGCGGGTGAAAGTCACCGTGGCGAGGATGGGCAGCGTGCAGAATTTCCCTGCCGCAGCTATGGCCTCGCGTATTTCGTACAGGTCGCTGAAGGTTTCGATGACCAGGAAATCAGCCCCGGCTTCGCACAATGCGGAGATCTGTTCGTTGAAGATTTCCCTGGCCTGTTCGGGCTGGACGCGTCCGTAAGGAGCCAGGCGAACGCCCAAAGGCCCGACATCTCCACCGACCAGGACATCTTTATAGGAGCCAGCTACTACCCGTCGGGCCAATTCCACACCTGCCCGGTTGATCTCGGCGACCCGATCTTCCAATCCATGTTCGCTGAGTTTGTAGCGGTTAGCGCCAAAAGTATTGCTGTAGATGACCTGAGCACCAGCGTCGATATATGCCCGATGGACCTCGCCTGTGATGGCGGGATTTGTCAGGTTGAGGGCATCGAAGCATTGGTCGAAGCCCACGCCGTGGCTGTGCAACATCGTTCCCATCGCGCCATCGGCCAGTAAAGGGAGTTTCGACGCTTCTAATAAGGAGATGAATTTGGATTCTGCCTTGGTCATCATGGGTTTCTCCTGCCAACAAAAAACCTCTCAGTATGAGAGGCACAAATTCGATTCGTGTCTCCCATCTCTCAGGCAAAATGCCTGCCGGAATTGGCACCTTTATTAGTCTAAGAGTTAGATAGTCGATTGGGGCATTGCAAGACCGGTGACGGTTCGACTATGGGGCTAGACTCGGTTGCCGAGGGTTCACAGGGCCGGTCCCTCCACCTCTCTGGATGAGCGATCAGTCTGTATTGAGCGAAAGTTTACCAAATAGGTATTAAATTTGTCAAATCGGCGCTGCCGTGCGGCCTTCTTCGATGTTGATTATAGCAAATGTTACCCTTCGATCCTCAGGGCCTGGTTGAAAAATTGTACAATCCGTTTTTGATAGGCTTTGGGGTCACGAAAGTAGGCTTCGTTGTGACGGGCATTGGGCACTTCCCAGATATCCTTGGGCTCAGCAGCCGCTTGGAAGAACAATTCTGTGAAATAGCGCTCCTTTTTGCTCCCACCGGTGATTAGCAGAATGGGGCGCGGAGAGATATTTGCAATGGTAGCCAGGATGCCTTCGGGCGGCTCTGAGCCGTTCATAAATGCCAGCGTTTTGTAGAACAGCCAATTGAAAGGATAGTTGATCCAGCGAATCCATGATCTTTGTCGCCCCCCGTGGTCATCCAGCGAAGCGGCGCTGGGGCCTTCTGCCACAACTGCCTGGATATCGTGCTCCCTTGCGGCAGCGAGCAGTGCCGCCAAGCCTCCCATGGAGATGCCTAGAACGCCAATCCGCTCCGGGTTCACGTCCGCTCTGGTCTTGAGGTAATCGACTGCGCCCAACAAATCCTCGACTTCGCGCCAGCCCGCCGTACAGGTATCGCCTTCGCTGCTCCCGTGGGCGCGCTGGTCATACATCAACACGCTGTACCCCTTAGACACCAGGGCTGAGGCATGGTAGACCATGGCAATGCCCTTGCCTCCGTGACCATGCACCAGGATGATCGTCCCTTTAGAATTGCCGGGTAGATACCAGCCGAAAAGGGTGAGCCCATCTCGGCTGAGAAACTCGACCTTTTCATAGGCCATCCCGGCATCTTCTGGGGTCACTCGCCGCATGGCGAAACGTCCCCCTGGGTGTGTGGTTCGATAGGCGTAAAAAATGCTCGCGCTGACCACATAGACGGGGTATGCCAGCAGCAGGTAGACATACAGCGGCCAGGGACGGCGTGCTGCACCTAGTGCGATGAGCAACAGGATCACCCACATTGTGAAATGGATTAACCAATTGCGATAAAAGCGCCAACTGCGCTCACGAATACGTACCGATGCCATTTTTATGTGCCTCCAGGGCGTTTCCCGAACAGGACGTGCACCTACAGTACCGAGCGACAATTATAAACGTTCATTCGGTTCTCAACACCTCGCGAATAGGATTGTCCCAGCGTTGCGGGTATCGCTCACTCGTCGTATACTTTTTTACCATGGTACAGCCTTCCTTGTTTCCACCCAGCGCCTGGACGGTGTCCGAAGTCAATCGTTACCTGCGCGATCTGCTGGAGAGCGATCACAACCTCGCTGATCTCTGGGTGCAGGGCGAGATCTCAAATCTGTCCAGGCCCCGCTCTGGTCACCTCTATTTCACGGTTAAAGACGAGAGCGCCGCTTTGCGCTGCGTGATGTGGCGGAACAACGCCCAGCGGCTTTCCTATCTCCCTAAAGAAGGTGACTCTGTCGAAGTCCATGGCAGCGTCAGCGTCTATGAAACTGGCGGGCAGTACCAGCTTTATGCGGATGCCATCAAACCTCTCGGGGAAGGCGCGCTCTATCAGGAGTTCCTACGACTGAAAGCCAAGCTTGAAGCGGAAGGCCTCTTCGATGAAGACCGCAAGCGTCCCCTCCCGCGTTGGCCCAGAAGGATCGGCATTGTGACATCCCCAACAGGGGCCGCCCTGCGGGATATGCTGAACACCCTGCGCCGGCGGTATCCTTTGGTAGAAGTGATCTTAGCGCCCAGCCCGGTCCAGGGCCGAGAGGCGCCCGCGGGAATTGTGGCTGGTCTGCGTGACCTCAACCGGGCAGCCGTCCCAGACGTGATCCTGCTGGCGCGTGGCGGCGGCTCCATTGAAGACCTGTGGGCTTTCAACGACGAGGGCGTCGCTCGCGCCATTGCTGCCTCGGACGCCCCGGTGATCACCGGCGTGGGCCACGAGACCGATTTCACCATCGCCGATTTCGTCGCCGACCTGCGCGCGCCCACCCCCACTGCCGCTGCCGAGTTAGCTACCCCCAATCGCGATGACCTGCGCATCGACCTCGACGAGGCCAGCCGGCGTTTAGCACAGATCGTCCAATCGGAAATCGGCGAACAGCGTTGGCGGCTAAATGAACTGGCTGGTCGGTTGGGACGGCTTTCGCCGGAAGCGCATATCCAGCGTGATCGCCAGCGCCTGGACGAATTGACCCGCCGTGCCATAACCTCATTGACGCATTATTTCGATATGCAGCGCGCTCACCTCGGTGCCGCTGAACAGCGTCTGACTGACCTGAACCCCCAGGCGGTGTTGTCGCGCGGCTATGCGGTGGTTACGGGCGCTGATGGGCGCAGTGTGCGTTCGGTAAACCAGGTCGAGCCAGGGGATGCCCTGGACGTACGCGTCAGTGATGGGGAATTTGGCGTAGAGGTAAGCGGCGGCAAACCACCAGCATAGAAAAATGACCACGAACGAGAATGTTACTGCCCACAACCAGGCTTCTCTCTCCGACCTCATCGAAGAACTCAATACCCAGTTGCTCGACGAGTCCGCCGCCATCGCGGCGCGAGCCTTCAACCTGGGTTGCCTGTTGAGCGGTTTAGTTGTCGGCGTCGTCGTCACGGTGACCTGGTTGTTGAGTCACTGGGTTACTGCGTTGATCGCCTTGATCATGACTGTACTTATTGCAATAGGTGTGTCTTCATTACTGGCCTTGCGCGCCCGCTACACCAATATGGTACGCATTTACCGAGAGAGCATAGCACCCGAGATGAAGCAAATAATCTCTGAGCAAGGTATTGACCCAGATCAATGGGTATCCTTGGTAGATGATACCTTGTCTGCTGAGGCCTCGCTGAAACTGATGATGGAGAAATTCCCGCTGGAAGGAAATTCACATGAGTAAAAAACGTCCCCCCGTTGAAGAACTGACTTACGAAGAGGCTTTCACCGAGTTGGAGACCATTATCAACACCCTGGAAGCTGACGAACAGACCCTGGATGAAATCCTGAACAAGTTCGAGCGCGGCCAAGAGCTTGCCCGTCACTGCGCATCGTTGCTGGATAAAGCTGAGCTAAAGACCAAGCAGCTTGCCGGGGATGAGATCACAGATTTCGAATTGGACGAATGAATTTAGCTTCCCTGTTTCAAAACTATGTCTTTTGGGTTGCGATGGCCGCCTGGCTCCTGGCCCAGATTCTGAAACCCCCCATAGGCTATCTGCGCACGCGCCGGTGGGATTGGGCCTTGCTCCTCCGGGCCGGGGGGATGCCCAGTTCCCATTCCGCGCTGGTCGCTGCCACCGCGCACGCTATTGGGCTGTTCGAGGGCTATGGTACCGCGTTATTTGCTTTGGCGGTTGTTCTGGCGATCATCGTTATCTATGATGCTACGGGCATCCGGCGTCAGGCAGGTAAACATGCCGAGTTGATCAATGCCATCATCAGGGACCTAAGCGAGGGCCATCCTCCCACGCACGAGACTCAAGAGCAGTTGAAAGAAGTGCTGGGACATACCCCCGTAGAAGCCCTGGCAGGGACTTTGTTGGGAATCGCCCTCGCGCAGTTCTTCTGGTACATGTGGGGGTGAAAAACAGTGGGGTATACAAGGTGCGCTGAAAGAGCGGAACGGAAGCGACGCGGACTTAAGAGAGATTGCGCTCGGTTAGCCCCTTCGACTCTGTCTCAGGGTGGACGAGCTTTTAGAGATCATCTAATTTCAAGCTGAATAATTGTTGAGGATTTTAACCGCTCACCCCTTGTAAGCGTCGTTGGATGATATTGAGCGCATCCTTCGCTTCCTCCACCTTGAGCAATACCACCATCAGACCATAAACCACACCCCCCAGGGCGATGCCACCACCCCCGACCAGCCAGGCGGAGCGCCCGCCGAAATAGCTCGACCAGCCCCACAGAACCAGCCCCATCACCGCCACCGCCGCGGTCCCTTTTAGCGCGCCTTGAAGGATTCTGCGGCCCTCCAGCCCGCCCAGGCGTCGCCGCATCAGCACCAGCAGAGCGATGGTTTCAAGGGCTGTGGCCAGTGAGTTGGCCAACGCCAGCCCGCCGTGCGGCATCCAGCCGATTTGCCTGAAAAGAGCGGCGAAAGCGAAGCTAAAGGCCACGTTCAGGCTCATGGCGATCACACCCACGATGACGGGGGTCTTGGTGTCGTGCAAGGCGTAAAAGGCTCGGGCCAAGACCTCCATCACTGAGTGTCCCACCAGCCCCGCGGCATACCAGAGCAGCGCCCAGGCCACCAATGTTGTTGAGTGTGCGGTGAACTCGCCGCGCTGATACAGCAGCGTGACAATCGGCTCGCGCAGCAGGATCAGCCCGATAGAGGCAGGGATGGAAAGCAGCAGCACACCGCGGGTGCTCCCGGCCAACGACGAGCGGACTTCGTCCAGTTTCCCGCGGGCGTATTGGGCTGCCAGCGTTGGCATGGCGGCTGTGGCGATGGATTGAGCGATGGCCGCCTGGGGCATCAGCATCAGGATGAAGGCCAATGTCACGCCGGTGACGCTGCCCTCCTGCATCTCTGATGCCAGGCGGATATTGACCCAGAAATTGAGCTGCACCACGGCTACTCCCAGCAGGCGCGGCCCCATCAGGCGCACCACTTCTCGTACCGGGGCCATCTTCAAGCCCAGTGTGAAAGAGTACCCCCCGCCTTGTTTGAGCAGCGTCGGGATCTGTAATAGAAGATGGGCGGCTGCCCCCATGACGACTCCCCATGCCAGGCCGTCGATCCCCATGCGGGGGGAGAGCACCAACACCCCGAAGATCATGCCGATTTGGTACATTGAGGGAGTCAGAGCGGGGACGAAAAAGACCTGGTGAGAATTTAGAATCCCCATCACCAGACCGCTCAGGCCGAACAAGGCTGCTGAGGGCAGCATGATCCGCACAAGATGGATGGTCAGCGCTTCCAGTGCGGGGTCCTCAGCGAAGCCCGGGGCTAAGATGTGTCGCACAATCTGAGGGGCAAAGATGGCGATCAGCACGCTCAGCGCGATCAGAATGATGAGCACCCAGTTGCCCACCGCCGAGGCTAACCGCCAGGCTTCACGCTTCTTTTCTTTGGTCAGCAATTCGGTAAAGGTGGGGATGAATGCTGATCCCAAAGCCCCGCCAGCAACAAGGGTGAACAAAGTCTCTGCCACCCGGTTGGCCGCGCTGAAAGCATCCATTTCTGGGCCGGTGCCAAAGGCATTGGTGATCACAATCTGTCGGACCAGTCCGGCGATTTGGCTGAAAACAAAGGCCGCCATCACTAGGCCAGCAGCGCGAGCGATCTGTCTGCCCGCGGAGGGGGTTTCTGTGCTCATGGCGGGATTATATCAGAGACCGCCGTCGGCGGACTGAGGTCGGGAACGGAGGCGCAGGGGGGCGTGTCGGTCTTACGTCCTTTAATGCTATAATCGCGCCGGTTCGTTCGAAAATATCCAGACTCGGAAGTCTCACGGCAAATTTCACGTCAGTTCAACATGATTTCACCGCCCCTTTGCCCCAAAAGTGGCTTATCTAGACTTCTGACGTCTCAGTGCCTCGTTTTTTATGCCATAAAGGTGTAGTTTATGCTAAAACGTATTATCCGCGCGGTGGGTGGAGATCCTCATCAGAAATTGCTTGAAGAGTTCACCGAAGTCGTTGACCGTGTCAATGCGCTAGAATCCCAGTTTGAATCCCTGAGTACCGAAGAACTGAGCGCAAAAACCGGGGAATTTCGGCTGCGCTCGGCAAAGGGGGAGAGCCTGGATGATCTCCTGCCCGAGGCGTTTGCCACGGTGCGCGAAGCCAGCAAGAGGACCATCGGTCAGCGTCATTATGATGTGCAGGTGATCGGTGGGATCGCCATGCACCAGGCTATTGTCGCTGAAATGCGCACCGGTGAAGGGAAAACCCTGACGGCGACCTTGCCGCTTTATTTGAATGCCCTGAGCTTGAATCCCCCCTGGGAAGCAGCAGCACGCCAAACGTGGGGCGATGATCCCCAGGGGTGGGAGTTCAGCCCTCTTGATGGTATCCCTGTGGGACGCGGAGTCCACCTGATCACGGTTAATGATTACCTGGCCCGTCGTGACGCCCGCTGGATGGCGCCAATCTATCGGCTATTGGGGTTGAGTATCGGCGTCCTGCAAATGGCTGCCCGCACCGAACACGGTCAGAAAGCCTTCCTGGTGGATTTGGAGAAATCCTCCCCCCATGAGGACCAGCATCAACTCCAGATGGTGCCCCGGCGGGAGGCCTACGCTGTCGATATCACTTATGGCACGAACAACGAGTTTGGGTTCGATTATCTGCGCGACAATATGAAAATGACCCTCGATGAGCGCGTTCAGCGGGGGCATCATTACGCCATCATCGACGAGGTGGACAATGTGCTGATTGATGAGGCCCGCACCCCCTTGATCATCTCAGGGCCGTCTCATGAGGATAGCGAGAATTACACCCGCATGGCGCGGGTGGTTAAGCAGCTCCGATCAGAAGATTACGAGATCAACGAGCGCAATCGCAGCATTTCCCTGACTCAGATCGGTGAAACGCACGTTGAACAAGTCTTGGGCCTGGCTTTACGCGACCCTGAGCGCCCCGAAGATATTACGCCCGAGCAGGCCCAATTGCTGGGGTATTTGCAACAGGCGCTGAATGCTGAATACGTCTACAGGCGCAACAAAGATTACGTCGTCCAGGGGCGCAAGGTGATCATCGTGGATCATTTCACCGGGCGGCTGATGCCCGGGCGGCGCTGGTCGGATGGCCTGCATCAGGCGGTTGAGGCTAAGGAGGGCGTTCCTATTGAAAGTGAAAACGTCACCTATGCCACGATCACAATTCAGAACTACTTCCGCATGTATGAGAAGTTGGCCGGCATGACGGGGACTGCCGTCACCGAGGCAGAGGAGTTCAATGAGATATATTCTTTGGATGCAATCGCGATCCCGACCAACCTGGATTATGAAGCCAGCCGCGAAGACTCTGTTTTCGTGACCTTGCAAGACCGGGATGAGTATAACTATAAGTACACCTACTACACCTACAAGGACGACCCTGCTCACACGCCGGTTTTTTGGAAGCGTAAAGACTACCCTGACGTGATCTACCGCTCCGAGGAAGCCAAACTGCGCGCCATCGTGCAGGAGATATTGGCCTATCATGTCATTGGGCGTCCCATCCTGGTGGGCACTACTTCGGTGGAGCTTTCTGAGCGTGTTTCACGCCGCCTGGAAGGTCTTTTGGTGCGCCGCCTGGCCCAAACATTGCTGGTGCGGGATGCCTGGTTCGAGAAAACGGGTACTGTTGAGGATGGTCGCCAGATCGGCGAGTTGCTGCCTCTGACCGCCCCCCTCGACGGGTTGAAAACCCCAGAACTGCGCCAAGTGATCCGGGATGAGGAATTGGAATTGTCGCTGACTCCCTCGGATGACGCTAACCTGGAGCGTTTGCTGCAGATTTTGGGGCTTGCTTCCTCTTATAAGGAGCGTCTGGCTGACGTTTTACAGGGCGGCATCTCCCACCAGGTGCTCAACGCCCGCAAGCATACTGAGGAGAGCCAGATCATTGCCGGCGCGGGTGCCTTTGGCGCCGTCACAATCGCTACCAACATGGCCGGTCGCGGTGTCGATATCAAGTTGGGCGGCGAGTTGGCTGAGGAGGTGATCTCGACGGTCAATCGGGTGCTCAAGCGCAATGGTTATGATGAATCTTATGATATGACCATGGAAGCGCGCCGTGAAGCCTTGTTGGCCTTGTCCGCCGATGATTATGGCATCTATGCCGGTGAGATCGAGTACTTTTTGCAGCACATGGAGGAGAAAGATCGTGTGCGAGCTTCGGGAGGTTTGCATGTGGTTGGTTCGGAACGACATGAGGCCCGGCGCATCGACAATCAGTTGCGCGGCCGCGCCGCTCGCCAGGGTGATCCTGGCTCCTCTCGGTTCTACTTATCCCTGGAAGACGAGTTAATGGTGCGCTTTGGGGGCCAGCAGATGGAAGGGTTGCTCACCCGCATGAACGTCGATGAAGCACTGCCGATCACCAATCAACTGGTCAGCCGTGTTGTCGAATCCTCTCAAACCAGGGTCGAGGGGGCCAACTTTGATGTGCGCAAACACTTGTTGGAGTATGACGATGTACTCAACACGCAGCGCGCCAAGATCTACGGCCAGCGTGATCGTATTTTGACCAAAGCTGATCTCAGCGAAGATGTCACTGGTATGCTCCAGGAGGAGGTTTTGAGGCGGGTGCCGGAGGCCTTGGAAGATGAAGAAGGGCCTTGGAAACTGCTCTCGTGGCTGGATCAAATTCAACCTCCGGTACCGCTGCGGGAGGGCTTCTTCCCTTCGTATACCTTGAAGTTGCTCCTGGAGAGCCTCAAGGACGGTCAGCCTGAACTGGAGGCCGCCCAGGCCCAAGCTGCTTTGGTGAAGCTGGCCAGGCAGTCGATCCAGGCTGAGGAAGAGCATTTATTACACACGGTTGATGGATTGCTTGAAAACAGCAAATTGAGCCTGGAAAACCAGCTTAGCGAGCGCCTGGAGACCCTGGAGATGTTTATCGAAGGCCTCAGCCTGAGTGACGAAACCGATACGCGCTCTCCACAACAGCTTTCTCAAGAGATGGTCGAGTTGCTGCATTTGCCCCTACAGATATCTCCTGAGATTATGCGTTCTGTGAAAGATGATCCACACGAAATGGGGGATAAGCTGCGGGATCTCGTCCAGGGGGCGATGCAAACTCTGACGATCACGCGCTTGATTGGTGCGGTGGAACGCGTCTTGAAGACTCCCCTTGGGCTCGATCCGGGAGATTTATTCGGCAAGGACTGGGATCAATTGGCTGATGAGATCCTTGGCGCTATCCAGAACATCTACGGCGAGCGGCTGACGACGAATATCGGTGAGGATGACAGCCCCGGGCAGATTGCGAGGGATGTTCAGGCTAGTCTATCCAGGATCGACAGCGAGGTGCTTTCAGAGAGTGACTTGTTGAACCTCATGCTGCTGCTTCCCCAGGGCCGCCGTCAGGCTTTTGATAAGAAAACTCACAAACGTGTCTGGCTGCAAACCTCGCGCCTGACGTTTATCCATGCGGCAGCGCGGGCGATGGAAAGTCATATCTCGGAGGAGATCACCGCGGACGTATTGGCACACCTGGAGAATGCTCAAGAAACCATTCATGGGGAGTGGGGGCGGACCGAACTTGCTCGTCTAGGCGATACGCAACTCGGTGTGCTGGATCAGAGCGCCAGAGACGGTCTTATTCAGGCTTTGGGTGAGGAGGTTTTCCAGGCCGTTCAAGAGCAGCCAGTGAGTTCGCTGGATGAGGCTCTCCGAGATCAAATTGCCGATGAGTTGGGTCGTCAGGCCTTGACCAAGATATACAAGGAACTGCTCCTGAGGGTGATCTCTAACTTGTGGATCGATTATTTGACTCAAATGGAGGCCTTGCGCGTGGCTATCGGCCTGGAAGCCTACGCTCAACGCGACCCATTGGTGCAGTATAAAACGCGCGCCTTCGAGATGTTCCAGAATCTGCTCTGGGATATGCGGATTAGCATGGTCACCCGCATGTTCACCTTCCGCCCGGCGGATGTAAGCAGCGTACAGGTGGAAGTGCAGAAGACTGCCGTTCCGGAGCCCCAGGCACCGCAAGAAGATGCGCAGCCCACAGCTGCCAAGAAGAAACGCCGTCGCCGCAGGCGCAAGAAATGACCCCTACGGATCGAGATTATTGGTTTTAGAGGCTTAGTTCCATTGCCAATAACTGCTGATGGTATACTTGACCGCAATTCTTAACCTAGAATGACGTTATCTTGATGATGAAACTTGCTATGGTTCAACCTGAAATCAAGCGCCCCATAGAGTTTTATCAATCGTTGCCGAAGGTAGAGTTGCACCGTCACCTAGAGGGGGCTTTGCGCGTGGAGACTTTATCTGAGATCGGGCAAGACCTTGGAATCCACAACACGGGCATACATATTCTAGGCCCCAAGGTTCAGATTGGGGAGGACGAACCCTACACTTTTGAAAACTTTCTATCGAAGTTTGCTGCGCTGCGGTCGTTCTATCGCTCGCCAGAAGTGATCGAGCGCATCACTCGCGAGGCTATCGAAGATGCCGCCAAGGATAATATCCACTATCTTGAATTGCGCTTCACCCCCGTGGCCCTAAGTGAAGCTGAGAGATTCCCTCTCGATCAGGTGATTGATTGGGTAATTGAAGCCGCCCGGCGCGGCGAGGAGGCTTTTGGCGTCATCACCCGCCTGATTGCCAGCGTCAACCGGCACGAGAGCCCGGATTTGGCTGAACAAGTAGCCTGGCTGGCCATGGAACGCAAGCATAAAGGAATTGTCGGCCTGGATTTAGCAGGCAATGAAGCTGAATTTCCTGCTGATCCCTTTGTAGGGATCTTCTGTGAGGCCCAACAGGAGGGGTTGCATGTCATCATCCACGCCGGCGAATGGGGGGGTGCTCCCAATGTTGTTGAAGCTATTGAAAAATTCAACGCCGAGCGCATTGGGCATGGTGTGCGTGTTATGGAAGATGCTGCTGCCGTAGCGTTGGCCCGTTCGCGAGGGATTGTCTTCGAGGTATGTCTGACCAGTAACTATCAATCTGGGGTGGTGCCCGAACAGAGTCAGCATCCAATCGTGCCTATGTTGGATGCCGGGTTGAATGTCACCCTTAACACTGACGACCCCAGTGTTTCCAGGATCACATTGAGTGAAGAATATCGCCAGGCTTGTGCCGTTCAAGGATTATCGCTCTCGACACTGAAAGAGCGTATTTTAGCAGCTGCTCAGGCGGCTTTTTTGCCCGATGATGAGAGAGCAGAACTTGTCGATCGTCTCAAGCAGGAACTGGATGATAAGTTTTAGCTGAGGTGGGGGAGCGACAGCCTCTTTGAGTTCAGGGGCCAACTCGACCTGAGTCAGAAAACCCCTTGGATTTGCAACAAGTCCAAGGGGTTTGTTCGTGTCCGGGTAGGTCTCTTATTGAAGTTGTTCCCATTCCCGCACCGCGGCGCGGATGACTGCCTGGATGGCTTCATCGGGGACGGCGCCGATATCGTCATAATGATCTACCCCAATACAAATTCTCATGCTTCCATCCAAGTTCTCTGTCAGGCGAATGCGTTTATCTCCGAGGGGTGAGTTGGCCAAAAGCCGCTGCAAGATATCATCAACCTGGGCGACGATGCTTTTCTCGGCGCCAGGCATATCGACAGCTTCAGGCGGCGACGGTGGGATGCTTTGTGGGCTTGCGGGTGGCGGCTGGGGTGTTTGCGCCACAGGCTGAGGGTCTGGGGTTGTGGGAATACCGACCCATTTCTGCAGAAACTTTAGCAATTGAGTGATGTGCTTGTTTTCTGTTGGGGGCAGAGGTTCCGATGTGTGATAGATTTGCTTTCCGAGTTGCAGGACTATCTGGTCTTTGCCCTTATCGTGCCAGATGTGGATGGCGTCTGGAGGATACTGATTTTCTGTCTGGTTTGTGGAACGGTCTTCGGGCCGGCGATCTTGCTGGCTGGCGATTAAATAGCCAGCGAGAAGGCCGGCAAGAAGGCAAATTACGGCCACGATGAGAATAATGAAATATTCCATAGGAGCCTCCTGTGATTACCCGTCATTTGGGTAGGGTTGGCACTCCGGGCAAAAATGAGTGCCGCGTTGGCCCACAGTGATGCGTTCGATAGAAGTGCCACAATCATAGCACGGTTTACCCGTGCGTTGATAAACCTGAAAATGATTTTGGAAATCACCATCGCGGTAGACCCAGTCGATGCTGGACCCTTGGCGCCGGATGGCCTCTTTCAACACGGATTGCAGCGCATATAACAGTCGGGTGATGTCCGCTAAACTCAAGGTATGTGAACGGGTCTGAGGGTGCAGTTTTGCCTGATGCAAAGCTTCATCGGCGTAGATATTGCCCACGCCAGCCAGAAAACTTTGATCTAATAAGAGAGGTTTCAGTTGGCGGCGATATTTCCCCAATCGCTGGTGAAAATCTTCTGGAGTTAAGTTTTCATCTAAGGGTTCAGGGCCAAGATGAGCCAGCAACGATTGGGGGTCTTTCACCAGCCACACTCGCCCAAATTTGCGCATGTCGTTGAAGGCCAATCGGTATTCATCGTCCAAGTAGAGCAGCAAGCGATGGTGCGGCGCAATCGGATCATCCGCGGCCTCGAACAGCAGGTCGCCGCTCATGCGCAGATGGATGACTAATGTATCTTGTTGCAGGTGAAAGAGCAGATACTTCCCCCGCCGACCGACATCTGTGAACTCCTGCCCCAGGATGCGCGCCGAAAACTCCTCGGGGCTTGGGGTGTCCAACGTGCGCTCCCAGAGCAACTCGGTCCCGGTGACGCGTTTGCCAATCAGCGAGGGGGTATCGTCTGTGCCCTGACGGAATTTGTTGCGGATGGTTTCGACTTCGGGTAGTTCGGGCATATCTCAGTGGGTAGTATAAGCCTGATTACTGGATACGGTTCTACTCGTTGAACATCTCGCCCACGCTGCGGCCTTCGTGAGCGCGCAGGATCACCTCGCCTAGAAGAGGGGCCACGGAGCAGATTTGGAGTTTATCGCCGAGCAAGGTTTGATCCTCTGGGCTGATGGGGACGGTGTCTGTGGCGATGATCTTGGTGAGCGGTAGTTTGGCAAGGCGCTCTACAGCAGGAGGGGATAATATCGGGTGAACGAAGGTCAGATAGATGTTTCTGGCACCGTGCTCTTTGGCCAATTTGACTGCTTTGACGACGGAGCCGGCGGTATCGACCTCATCATCCACGATGATCACGTCGCGGTCTGCGATATCCCCGATCAGGGTGATGGCCTGAGCCTTGTCTTTTTTACCGCGGCGGCGTTTTTCTACGAAGGCAATGGGCAGGTCAAGGACAGCCGCAAAGTTGCGCCCTTTCTTGGCAAATCCCAGATCGACGGTCAAGACAACCGGGTCGGTCATCTGCGGCAGCATCCTGGCAATGTTATCCGTAAGGATGTGGAAAGCGCTGAGCACATCGCCGGGGATGGAGAAGAAGCCCTGGATCTGCCCGGCGTGCAAATCGAGGGTCATATATCGGTCGGCACCGGCTACTTCGATCATGTCGGCGATCAGGCGGGCTGTGATGGGGGTGCGCGGTTTATCCTTTTTGTCTGAGCGCGCATAACTGAGGTAGGGTACCACCGCGGTGACGCGGCCGGCAGAGTCCAGACGCATGGTTTGGAGCGTGATCAGCAATTCCATGATGTTGCGGTGAACTGGACGCGAGGTGGTCTGGATCACGTAAACGTCCTGTCCGCGGATGCTGCTCTTCAGGCGCACCCAAAGGTTATCGTTAGGGAAGTGATTCACTTTTTGTTTGCTCAACGGCACGCTTAAGTAGTCGGATATTTTTTGGGCTAAGTAATGGGACCCTGTGCCAGCAAATAGTTTGATATCACCATACATGCCGCATTCGTTCTTATGTTTTTGGATCATCAATCGTCTCCCAATACAACCATAAGGTGTCCCTAAACGCCTTGGACACCCTGATTGTCCTTATCCCACTCCTGACGTAATACGCTCATCAGTATCACATCGAAATACTGCCCATCCTGGTAATGGGCCTGCCGCATACATCCTTCTTGGACAAAGCCTGACTTCTCGTAGCTGCGCAGGGCACGGGGGTTGTTGTCGTAGACCCTTAGAAAGATGCGGTTCAAATTTAGGGTTTCGAAGCCATGATTCAGGAACAAGCGCATGGTTCTTGTGCCGTGTCCTTGGTTCCAACAGCTTTTCTCTCCGATGATGATGCCCACTTCGGCTGAGCGGATGCGCCAGTTGATGTCGAAAAATCCGCAGTTTCCAACCGGTATCCATCCCTCTTGCCCCTCGATTTCAATCATAAGAGGGCGCTCATCTTGCGGCCGTTTGAGCATCGTCTCAAACCATTGCTCTTCTTCGGCCTGGGATAAAGGCAGGTAGAGCATCAGCCCATAACGGACTTCAGGGTCGTTGAGCCACCTGACGAAGAGAGGGAGATCATTCTTTTCAATCGCTCGTAAACGAATACCATTGCCGTAAATCATGATTTTGGTCCACTGTTGAGTAATTCATCGACTGCCTGGCGCGGGGAGAGCTGCCTTTCGATAAGTTGCTCGAAAACGTTCTCATACATCTCCGCTGAGAGGGCATCGCGCCAGCGGCTCACCAAAGTGATCTGCAGTAGATTTTCTAACTCAGCCTGGAGGCGAGCACGTTCCATTCTTTCCCATTCGCCAGTTTTCTGGAGATGTGTTTTGTGTTGGGCGATCAGATCACCCAGTTCTGAGGCACCCGTTCCATCGATCGCGACGGTCTTTTGGATGGGGGGAACCCACGCGGACTCACTCTCAGGTGTTTCCGCTGTTGGTGAGGGCACTGTTTCCAACGTCCCGTGGTGCCGATAAACCCGTTTCGCGGGCTGGGATAGATTGAGCATGTTGCGTAAAGCGCGTTCGGTGTTTTCGACCCCGGCGCGGTCGGCTTTGTTGACCACCAGGATGTCGGCGATCTCCAGGATGCCCGCTTTGATGGCCTGGATCTCGTCGCCCAGACCAGGGGCTTCTACGACCAGCGTTGTGTGCGCTAACCGGGCGATATCGACCTCGGCTTGACCCGCGCCCACCGTCTCGATCAGGATGATTTCGAACCCGGCTGAGTCGAAAGCCTGTACCACCCCCGAGGTCGTCGTCGCCAGGCCGCCCAGGGAGCCGCGCGAAGCCATCGAGCGGATGAATACCCCGGGATCTCCGGCTAAATCGCGCATGCGCACGCGGTCCCCCAACACAGCCCCCCCGGAGAAAGGGCTGGAGGGGTCTACCGCCACAATAGCGACGCGCTTGGGTGTTTTATTTTCGGGGGGCTGGCGGTAGTAGCAGGCTAACTGATTGACAAGGGAAGATTTTCCAGTGCCTGGCGCGCCGGTGACGCCAATGAGATGGGCGTTGCCCGTGTGTGGGAATAGTTCGCTCAGTGTGGCGCGTCCATCTGATGTGTCGTTCTCAATTTTGGAAAGCAGACGCGCCAGAGACAGCCGATCCCCTGATAATATCTCCTGGACGGACACCATGCTATTTGGCTTTCTCTCCTAAAACTCCCTTGCGGATATCTCCTACAATTTCATCCATCAACGTGCCTGGCCCATAAATCCCGGAAACGCCGATCTCTTCAAGTTTGCCGATGTCTTCGTCTGGTATGATGCCCCCCAAAAATATCTGAACGTGATCCTGACCGTTGGCATTGATCAGTTCGACCACCCGCGGTGCTAACGCCATATGCGCGCCTGATAAGATCGAGAGGCCAACAACGTCCACATCTTCCTGCAGGGCTGCTTCGGCGATCATCTCTGGGGTCTGGCGCAGACCGGTGTAAATGACCTCCATGCCTGCATCTCGGAGGGCGCGGGCGACAACCTTTGCGCCGCGATCATGACCATCTAGGCCAGGCTTGGCGATCAGCACTCGAATTTTTCGCTCCGTTTCGCTCATCATACCTCCAGGTTATGAAATATGTGGTTATCGCTCAGATATGCGACTTTTTGGGAGTCCCAAAGAGAGGGGAAAAGCGCTTTTGATGAGATTATACCGCGTTCCTTGGGCTGCTTTTTGTCACCTTGACATCGCAAAACGACCATGATAATCTATCGCTCGTCGTGCTTGGCTGACAGCATGTTCAGCGAAAAAAAGCCAATAGAATGGAGTATGTAAGAATGGAAGAACGTATCGTTGGGACTGTAAAATGGTTCAATGCCCGTAAGGGCTATGGCTTCATCGGGCGCGAAGATGGTGACGACGTCTTTGTGCACTTCTCTTCGATCACCATGGACGGCTACCGCCGCTTAGATGAAGGCCAGGAAGTTGAATTTGCCATTGAAGAAGGCCCCAAAGGGGTGCAAGCTGCGGAGGTTGTTCCTCTCTAGATGTGACCTGTATTCGTATATAGCACGAAACCGCCTTAGGGCGGTTTTGTGGTTAATGCTTGGGGGTCGTTATGAATTGGATTTTGCCGAGGGGATATGGCTGGTTCATATGATACAATGGTCGAGATCATAGCAGTGAAAGTTTATTTGCTATGTCCAATAAGTTAGGCCAGGGCTTTTGAAAATATAGTCTGCTTGTTTCATCGTCAGCCTTATCTTGATTTTCCACCCTGCCCCTGGTCTTACTGCCGGAAATGGGCTTGTCGATTTGTGGCATGATTGGTGAGGAGCGTGTCATGTTATTTAATCCGAGTGAAAGCGGCCAAGGCTTCTTGGAATATGGGATGCTGCTTGTCTTAGTAGCCATTATTGTTTTGATCATCCTGACCGTCTTTGGGAACGCAGTTGGCAATATCTTCAGCAATGTGATTGCCAATGTGTAGATTTTGCAGCGGGGGCGAAGTAATTCTGCCAAGAATATATTAGGCCCTGGATTAAGGGTGAAATTTCACAGCTTTTCCCCAGAATCTCCATAATTCCTCCATCAGAATACGCGATACTGTGGGCGATCCAATCAAATGGGCAATCGCCCACAAATATTTACCTATTTTATGGAGGTATACATGTTTCGCAAAAGATCGATTTTTGGTGTCTTGATGACGGTGTTGGTCATCCTGGCGCTGACCGCTGGCGGGTTCGCGCTCTTCCGGGCCGGCTTTGCACAAGGATACACGTCCGGCCTCATCGCCGAAGGAGATGCCAGCGCATTGACATTTCCTGATGGCTACCCGCGCAGCTTTGGGCCTCATTACGGCTACCCAATGGGATTCTTTGCCTTTGGTCGTCTGATCGGCATGTTCTTCTTTGTGGGACTGCTGGTCTTGTTGATCGGCGGGATCCGTCGGATGTTTTGGTGCCGGCCATGGAAACATGCAGGTGGATCACACCCCGCAGCCTGGAAGCATTGGCGCGATCATCCAGAAGCGCATAAATGGGGAACGCCCCCTTGGGCCAAGGATTGGAAGGCACCTGAAGACGAGTCGGCTGTCTCTGAAGAAGACGAACCGTCACAGGAAGAGTGATCTATCCCCAAAGAAGTGCGAGGAAAGCAAATTCCTCGCACTTCCCTTACAGTTAGGATGACGATGAAAAAACAAGCTTTGCCCCCTACCTACCTGTTAGTCAGCCTGCTGTTGATGCTGGCGTTCCACTATCTCTTTCCGATTTTCCGGTTGGTGCCCGGATTATGGGTTTTATCGGGGATTCTCCCGATGGTATTGGGGATTGGAGTCAACATCGTTGCCGACCGGCTGTTCACCCAAGCGCGCACGACCGTCAACTCCTTTGGAGAGCCGACAATCTTGGTAACAGAGGGTGTATTCAAAATTACCAGGAACCCGATGTATTTAGGGATGGTGCTCGTGCTGCTCGGCGTTGCCATTATGCTGGGGTCGCTTTCTACATTCCTTGTCATTCCTATTTTCGTATGGCTGATCACGGTAAGATTTATCAAATTTGAGGAGCGGATGCTTGCAGATAAGTTCGGTTCAAAATGGCTTGATTATGCGACGCGCGTGCGGCGTTGGATATAGCGTTTGCTTTCTGGCTGGGTTCGTGGTAAAAGACGTGTACGGCTATGAATGAAACTATTCTGGTTGTCGATGACGAGCCAAAGATCGCTAAACTCGCCCGGGACTATCTGAAGAAAAGCGGTTTCCGGGTGATCACTGCCGGTGATGGGGATACTGCTTTGTCGGTTGCCCGGCGCGATAAACCCGACTTGATCGTCCTGGATCTGATGCTACCGGGTATGGATGGCCTGGATGTCTGCCGGGTGCTGCGGCGCGAATCGGATGTACCCATCATTATGTTGACCGCCCGATCTGAGGAGAGCGACCAGCTTATCGGCCTGGAGTTAGGGGCGGATGATTACATCACCAAGCCCTTTTCCCCTAGAGCGTTGGTGGCGCGTGTACGAGCGGTGCTGCGCCGGGTTCAAGGAGGTACGCGCCAACCGGGCGTGATTCATGCCGGAGACCTGAAGATCGATCTCGAAGGCCATCGGGTCACCTATGAGGGAGAACCCATCCATCTGACCCGCAATGAGTTCAAATTGTTGGCTGTGATGGCCCAGCATCCTGGTCAGATATTCAAACGTTCACAATTGTTAGAGCATCTGCATGGGGTTGCTTATGATGGCTATGATCGCAGCGTTGATTCCCACATCAAGAACCTGCGCCGCAAGATCGAAAAGGACCCAGCAGACCCCCAGTACGTTCAGACGGTCTATGGGGTTGGTTATCGTTTCAATGACGAGGTTTGAAGTTGAAGGACTCTAAAAGCCGCTGCACGCGCCGATGGGCCACCCGGGGTTCTTGGGCCGGCTTTGACCGCAATTTCGAGCACGGACCGCCACAATGGCCGCGGCTATCCCGCCGTCGTCGCGGTCTATTCTTTATGCGCTTTGTGGGCGTTTTTGCCTTGATGATCCTGCTGGTATTGGGTGGTATGGCCGTTTTCGCCTTTTTACTTGCAAACTTCTTCGAGGGCGGCGGCAGGATGGCCGCTCTGATTTGGGTTGGGGGGTGTGGGCTGTCTTTGGCGCTGCCCCTGCTTGGCGGATCGGTTGCAATGCGAGTCTTCCGGGGGATCACTAACCCTTTGGCCGATGTGATGTCCGCTGCTGAGGCCGTGGCTGATGGTGACCTGACCGTGCGTGTGCCGCAGTCGCGGTATGGGCCAGGGGAATTTCTTCGTCTGGCGGATTCTTTCAACCACATGGTCGAGGAATTAGATCGCGCCGAAAACCAGCGACGCAATCTCACCGCGGATGTGGCTCACGAATTGCGCTCACCCCTGCACATCGTTCAGGGCAATCTTGAGGGGGTGCTTGATGGCGTGTATGACCCCTCTATCGAACACATCGCTGCCACGCTGGACGAAACGCACCTCCTGGCGCGCCTGGTTGATGATCTGCAAACCCTGAGTCTGGCGGAAGCGGGGCAGTTGCCCTTGAACATAGAATCTGTGGATGTCCCGGAGCTGCTCGCGGACGTGCGCACCAGCTTCAGCGGCCAGGCCGAAGCCGCCGGAATTGATTTGCAGATTGAGTGTGAGGGAGAATCTCAGACGCTGACCATTGAGGGGGATGTGGACCGCCTGGATCAGGTGTTGAGCAACCTGGTGGCCAACGGACTGAGGTATACGACCTCGGGCGGGGTCATAACCTTGAGTGCGGCGCCCACCACAGACCCAATCGGGGTGTGCATCTCCGTGCGAGATGACGGGGAGGGAATTCCACCCGAAGATTTACCTTATGTTTTTGACCGTTTCTGGAAAGGGGATCGTGCCCGTCAGCGGGCGGATGGCTCCGGCAGCGGTTTGGGACTGGCGATTGCCCGTCAGTTAGTTCAGCTTCATGGGGGAGTGATCGATGTTGAGAGTGAATTAGGTCAGGGGACCACATTTTTCATCGATTTGCCAGCTTAGCTCATCCCAAAGCGTAAAGACGTTGAACTTTTCCGGATTAGGAGGTGCTGTGCTTGATATCAAGAAGTGCAGCCGCTCCTGCGCGCAAACCTGTTTGTGAGAAAACGAACAGCCCTGCGATTTTGGTATACAATTGTCCTGCTGGCCGAGATACGTCAGGAGATGATTATGATCAACAACCCCGTCATTGAAACCATGCTCAATCGTAAATCCATTCGCAGCTATACGGATGAAATGCCTTCTGATGAAGTCATTGAGACCATCGTCCGCGCCGGGCAGCAGGCTCCTTTTGCCTCCCAGTTGGGGAGCTTGCTGCTCAAGCGTGATCGTGAGGGGAACCCTTTCAAAGCGCCGCTGTTTTTCATCCTTTGTGTGGACTCTTATAAGTGGGAGCGCATCATGGCGCGCCGCAATTGGACCATGATGGGCGATGATTTGCTGCTGATGCTCTTGGGCATGCAGGATGTGGCTCTGATGGCGGAGAATATGGTCATTGCCGCGGAGAGCCTGGAGATGGGAAGCTGCTTTTTGGGGGGCATTCCGTTCCACGCTGAGGAAATCATCAAAGATTTCAAACTTCCCCCGAGAGTCTTTCCTATGGTGGGTTTGACGATCGGGTACCCAGCCAATGACCATCCTCCTCGCCCCCGCTACCCCATAGAGTTTGTGCTTTTCGAAGATGAATATCCCCAACTGGATGATGAACTCGTCCAGCATTCCATGGATGTGATGGATGAAGGCTACCTGGCGCAAGATTATTACCTCGACTTGAAGGCCATGATTGCCCTGCAGGGCGACCGGGAGGAAACGTTCACTTATGACACATATAGCTGGACGGAACACATCTGCCGCAAATGGGGGCAGAATCTGTTTCCTCCGAATTTGCTTCAGCAGTTCGAGCGTTGCGGTTTTGATCTGATCGGCAAGTACCGGGAAGAAGAATAACGCACCGTGGTCAGGCTGGCGGGGTTATATTCTGGGCAGGCTTTGTAACGAAATAGCACCTTTATAGGAGCAACCATCATGGCAGAGAAACTCTCTAGGCGCGAAAAGCTGATGTACGGGGTGGGGGATATTGGTTTTAGCTTATCGACCACTATTTTAGGGGCTTACTTTGCAATCTTTCTCACCGATGTAGTTGGCATTCGACCTGGGATCGCCGCCATAGCCATATTTGTTGGCAGGACTTGGGACTATATCAACGATCCCATCATTGGGTATCTCTCTGACCGCACCCGCACCCGTTGGGGACGCCGGAGGCCGTTCTTGTTGTTCGGTACGTTGCCACTGGCGGTGACTTTCACGATGCTATGGTGGCGTCCACCGTGGGAGGGGATGATCCCTTTGGCAGCATACTACGCCGTGGCCTACATCTTGTTCGAAGCTGCCAACACACTGCTTTATATGCCCTATTTTGCCCTGACCCCCGAACTGACATCCGATTATGATGAACGCACCTCCCTGACCACTTATCGCATGTTCTTTTCGATATTGGGCAGCCTGATAGCCTTCATCATCCCCTTGATGATGGTTGGCAGCTTCACGCCTGAAAACGCGTCCCGGGTAGTGAGCATGGGTGTAACCTTTGGAGTTGTCTCCGCCTTGCCCATGTTGCTGGTATTCTTCGGCACTCGAGAGCGGCAGGAGTATATGCAGCAAGAAAAGCCAACCTTGCGCCAATCTATCCACTCAGCCATCAAAAACAAGCCCTTCCTCTTTGGTTTGGCGATCTTCCTGGCAACCTGGATCTCAGTGGATATCTTGCAATCTTCGCTGCTCTTCTTCATCAAATATGTCGTCCAGCGCGAGGCCCAAAATGAAGTCATCATGGCTACCATCTTCGTCGTTGCCATCTTTGCCCTGCCGATTTGGGATTGGGTCTCGCGTCGATGGAGTAAACGTTGGGCTTATATCGTTGGGATTGCCTTTTGGGCAATTGTGCAATTGGTGTTGATCTCGCTAAATCCGTCTACGGCTTTGGGCTTGATCTTAACGCTTTGTGCCTTAGCCGGGGTTGGGGTGGCGGCCGCGCATGTGCTCCCCTGGGCGATCCTGCCGGATGCCATCGAGTGGGACGAGTATCAGACTGGCGAACGCCACGAGGGCATGTTCTACAGCCTGACTACCCTGACGAAGAAGGTTGCCACCTCTATTGCACTGCCTGTGGTTTTGTTGTTGCTCGAAGCGACCGGGTATCAGCCCAATGTGGCTCAGCAGGCCCCCAGCGCGCTGCTAGGAATTCGGGTGGCGATTGGCCCAATCCCAGCGGTGTTGCTGGCGGTGGGGATTGCCTTCGCCTTCAAATACCCCCTGGATCGGGCGCAGTTCGCTGAGATCGTGAAGAAGCTGGCTGCTCGGCGGGCTAATCTCGATCTAAGGTCGCCGTAAACAACTGCCTGAAGGAACTGTATGACCATCGAAGTCCGTCCCGTTCGTACACGACGAGAAAAAAGAAAATTCCTCACCTTCCCCTGGACAGTTTATAAAAACGACCCCTTGTGGGTACCGCCTTTACTCCCTGAGCGCGCCAAAGTCATCGACCCTGAGCAGGGCGCGTTTCTCAAGCGCGGTGAGGCTGAGTTCTTCATCGCCTGGCGAGGTGGAAGGCCGGTGGGCACCATCTGCGTTGCTGAGGACCCGCTTACCAATGAGATGCGCGGCAAAAAAGAATGCGTTTTCGGTTTTTTCGAGTACATAGAAGATGCCGATGTCTTTCGGGCGCTTGTCGAGTGCGCCGCCGATTGGGGGCGGGCGCGTGGGTTGAACGCCCTCTACGGCCCCTGGAATCTGGATTACGAAGATAGCTATGGTATGCTGGTTGGAGGGCGTGATCGCCCTCCCGCCCTGATGTGTGGACATTCCCCCGCGTATTATCAGGATTTTATGGAGCGTTATGGTTTTGAAGAGGCCCGCGCCCAAAATGTCGCTCTGGGGTTTGATTTAGCCGAGACGCCCCAAGTACAGCGCATGGCTCGTGTCGCGGATCGCATCCGCAAGAAAGATTGGATCACGGTGCGGCAGGCAAATTTCGACCGTTGGGACGAAGAGATTGACAACCTGCACCGTCTGTTGAGCCAGTCGTTAGCTCACCTGGAGGATCATGTCGGTTGGCAGCGTGAGTCTGTTGCCGCTATGGTAGCGCCCTTCAAACAGATGGCCGACCCAGAGTTGATCCTCTTTGCCGAAGTGCGCGGCGAGACGGTTGGCTTTCTGCCGGGTGTTCCCGACTTAAATGAAGTCTTTATCCACGTCAATGGACTGCGTTTCCCCTGGAATTATCTACAATTATTGTGGCGCATGAAAATGCAGAAAGTCTCCAGCCTGACGATTAAATCCGTGCTGGTATTGCCCGAGTATTGGAACACTGGTGTGGGGATTTTGCTCTTCGATGAGATGGCGAAAAGAGCTATAGCCAAGGGCTATACGTGGGTAGATCTTTCCATTACCAGCCTCGACAATCCCAATACCATTATCCTGGCAGAGCACATGGGGGCAGAGATTTACAAGCGCTGGCAGGTGTATCGGTTGGATCTGTAAATCAATCCACCGTCAGAGTTTTACTCAAATTCCTTGGGAAATCGGGGTCGAAGCCGCGCGCTAGGCTGATGCGATAGGAGAGCAGTTGGAGCGGCAGCACGCTGAGCAGCGCATCGACGTACGGCCGTAAATCGTCGGGGGCGTCCACGGTGGGGAGCACGATCATGTCATCTGCGTTGGCGCGCAAACGCGTATCTTCTTCGCCAATGACGATGGCGCGGCCGCCGCGGCAGGTCACCTCGTTGATGCCGCTGACGATCAGGGGCACGTCCTCGGGACCGGCCACGAAGATCACCGGGTAGCCCTTGGTGACCGCCGAGAGGGGGCCATGCTTGAACTCAGTCGAGAGCATCCCTTCGCAGTGGGCATAGGTGATCTCTTTCAGTTTCAAGGCCCCCTCCAGGGCGATGGGATAGGTCAGTCCATACCCCAGGCAGTAGAGATCATCCCAGGGCGAGATTTTCCCCTCGACCATAGGGATTTGTTGCTCCGCCGCTGCGATGGTTTCGTCGATCCAACGGGGCAGATTCACGAGCGGAGCAGTATCGTGCCCGCCCATCCGCAGGGCCAGATACAAGAAAGCCACCACTTGGTTGGTGAAGGTCTTCGTGGCCGGGACGCTGATCTCATAGCCGCAGGCTAGAGGCAAATAGTACTCGCTCTCGCGCATCAATGACGAGCCCACCACATTGACCAGCCCCAGCACGCCCATTTGACGCGCCTCAGCTGCCAATATGGCGTTGAGTACGTCCTTGGTCTCACCGCTCTGGCTGACGAAAATTCCCACGTCCTCGGGTCCGACTGCCGGAGCGTAATGGGCGATGAACTGCGGTGCCAGCACCGGGATGGTGGCACGCCCGGCCAAACGGCTGAAATAGACCGAGCCCAGCAGCCCGGCATGGTAGCTGGTGCCGCAGGCGATGATGTAGATATTGCGGGCGGCTTTGAGTTTGGCGATCATGGGTTCGATGTCGGCCGAATTCTCCAACAGATGGAACAATTCCTGGGCGACCTTGGCCTGCTCGTGAATCTCTTTGAGCATGAAGTGATCGTAGCCGCCCTTTTGTACGGCTTCCATGCTCTCTTCAACAACTTCCGGTGGTCGCTCTACCAGGCTGCCGTCGTCTACTTTGCGAATCTCATAACCATCAGCCCAAAAGGTGACGATCTCGCCGTCCTCGATGCGCACAATGGTGCGGGTGATGTCGAGCACGGAGGGGAGATCGGAGGCGATGCAGGTAGCCCCATCGGCAATCCCGGCGACCAGCCCGGAACCTTTCTTGATGGCGTAGAGTCGGTCTTCGCCCCGCCTGCCGATCACGAAAGCATAATCGCCCTCCAAATCCTTATATGCCCGGCGGATGGCCTCGACCATATCGTAGCCCTGGCGGGTGTAACGCTCCACTGCATGGACGCAGCTCTCGCCATCGTTCTCGGAGCGCACGGTCATGCCTTCAGCCATGAACTGCTGGCGCAGTTCCACGTTGTTGACCACATTGCCGTTGTGCGCGCCAACCATGTCGCCGTCGGAGTCCAGGTGGGGCTGGGCGTTGGTGTAAGAGGGCGCGCCAAAAGTGGCCCAACGCAGTTGCAGGATGGCGCGATCCCCGGACATCTCACTGAAGTTGAGGCGGTCTGCCACTTCTTGGACTTTGCCCACGTCTTTGCGGAGATCGATTTTCCCCTCGGGGGGGATTGTTGCAGCCCCAACCGTGTCATATCCCCGGTACGACAGGCGATGGCCGGCCTCGATCAGGGTCGGGCCGAGTTGCTGTTTCTCCTTGGTGACGATACCAAAAATTCCACACATGGATTCTCTCCAAAGGCGCTTTGATTTGGTGTAGAGCGGATGGATTCTACCACGCAGGCCGGGATTAGAAATGCTATTTGAGAGACGTCGTCAGTCCCGACTCTTTCCCCTTTGATACTGCCGACGTTGTTTGGCTCGATCCTGGCTTTTGGCGCCTACCTGGCCCTGCTCGGGCGCATCGGTGCGGATCGGGCAGCCTATTCCAGCCTGCCTGGGTAGCCTCCTCCTCGGTTTCGATGCTGGCATCTTTATATGCCAGTCCGCCGTAGTCACCGGGGTTCTTCACTAGTGGCTGGCAGTAAATCATTCAAACCATTCAATCAATTCTTCAGGTTTGACGGTTAGACATGCTTGTTGAAGAATTCCAACATTCGTTCTGGATGGTCATAAAACCAGTTGTAGCCGTCGAAACGATGGGTAGGTTCTTCCATCCAGTACATTTCTTTCTCTACGCCTAAGGTTTCATAGATATCATTGATGAAGTCCAGGTTCGTCCAAGGGTCTTTGCGACCCTGACATAAAAGCGTGGGTGTGAGCACTTTTTCAACCGCAGGGAGGATTGGATATTCCAGGGGGATACCTGTGTGTGCTTTGTAATGTTCATCTGCGTGTCTGTAGATCGCTCCTCTTATGCCATAGGCTTTCAAGAACTCGCCATTTCCCAATGGCTGCATGCCAACTAAGGCCTTAACATTGTTATTTGTAAAAGATTCAGCATCTTCGTCGAATGCGAAAAAGGTGGCATTGAGGCCCATGCAATAGCTCAAGAGTCCAATATTTTTGCCCCGGGTAGTTTCATGGTTGGCGACGAACTCCACAGCAGTTAAGACATCAAAGCGCTCGTCGTAACCGCCAGTGCCACAGGCCAACCTGCTCTTCCCGCTGATGCCGTGATTACGCAGGTCGTACATCAATACGGTATAGCCGGCATCTACCAGACGCTTAGCTACTTTGACAAATTCAATCTCCTGGTTGTAGGGTCGAGATAACCTGGGCTGGTACTTGATCTGGTATCCGAAACGATTGGCTCGATAACCAAAGTGAGTCATGATGATGACTTTGCTGGCCGTTTCATTGAGCAACCAGCCAGAGAGTTTGACACCATCTCTGGCAAGAAATTCGACATCTTTGTAATCGATGCCATAGTCTTTGGGTGTTTTTGGAAAAGGTTGTTCAACTGGGAAAAGCAGGGAATCTCCGATTGTTCTTCCTATTATTTTGAATATCATTTTTCTAGCTCCTTCGAACAATGAATGTTCATTCCATATGATTGAAAAAATCCAAACTTACAGCTTTTATTTTAGGGCTTAAACAATGATTAATAAAAACACTATCGTCCAGAAACTTTGTGTTTTTGTACATAAATTGCGCGTTTTGTTTGTACTATTAGGGGTTTGTTAGTACAATTAACCAGAGTGCTGCCAATAACCCGCTTTGCGATTATCGGCATAGATAAAACGAAGCTATTACATGATTGGAGAAAGATTTTGGACTATCAACCCCAAAAACTTGAGAAACTGGCTCAACTCCTGGAACAACATTCCCCTCACGAGGGTCTCAACTATACCCCGATTGAAAATCTGGGCACTTTCAAAGCCTCCGCACCCCAGGAAAGGATTCCGGCATTAGAAATACCGGGAATTGTGATTGTTGTGAGTGGGAAGAAGGCCTGCTATCTCGGGAATGAAACCCATGTTTATGAGGCCGGAAAAGTATTAGTCGGGTTTTATCCCGTCCCAGCGGAAATGGAGATTGTCAAGGCCAGCCCTGAAGAACCCTACCTCGTGGCTGGGATTTACCTCGACATGAATCGAATGGCCGATATGCTGCTGCGGATCGATCGCTTTGACGAAGCCGCTCCCCAGCCCGCTGCAAGGGAACCTTCGGTGTTCTATGCCGCTGATTTGAGCGACCGATTGCTCGATTCATTCATCCGGATGTTCGAAGCCCTGGAAAACCCCAGAGATGCCGCCATCCTGGGTCAATCGATGATGGATGAGGTCTATTACCGCCTGCTGTGTGATGAGCACGGCGGTGAGTTGCGCGCCCTGCTACAGCAAAAGGGGAAAATCCAGCGTATATCAAAAGCGGTGGATTACATCCATTCGAATCTAGATAAGCCGGTTTCGGTGGAAAAGCTGGCCGAAGTCGTCTACATGAGTCGGACAGCTTTCTACTCAAATTTCCGGGATGTGATGCAGGTGTCTCCCCTGCAATATGCCAAGTCTGTGAAACTGCATGAGGCCCAAAGATTGATCAAGGAAGGGAAAAAGATCAACGAAGCCAGTTTCTTGGTGGGTTACAACAATCTGGCCCAATTCAGTCGGGAATACAAACGCCATTTTGGATTTGTTCCCTCGGCGACTTGATTATTTGGCAAGATATTCTTCGGAGTTGGAACTTGAAACTGAGATTGGCTGGTCTTAGGTGCCAGTCCTATGGAAAGCAGTTGGATTGTTTTTTTTGCGAGAAATTCAAGCCTGAGTAACATCCCCCACTTGAAACATATTCACATTGTTTGCGTCTTCGGGCGGTACTGTAGAGCCTCCGCTAAATGGGCCGGGTCGATGTTCTCCTCACCGGCCAAATCTGCTATCGTGCGCGCCAGTTTGAGCACGCGGTGATAAGCGCGTGCCGAGAGGTGCAACTGGCTCATAGCATTGCGCAGCAAGGAGCGCCCGGGCTGGTCCAGGGGGCAGTATTGGCGCAGTTCGGCGGGTCCCATATCGGCGTTACAAGATAAGTTGCTGTCATCGAAGCGCTTGCGCTGCTGCTCGCGAGCGGCTTCCACGCGGGTTTTGATCCTCGAGGAGGGTTCTCCTAAGCGGTCATCGCTGAGTTTGTCGTAATCGACGCGCGGCACCTCGATGTGGATGTCGATGCGGTCGAGCATCGGCCCGGAGATGCGCTTTTGATAGCGTGTGATGACCTGGTTGGAGCAGGTGCACTCTTTGACCGGGTCCCCGGCGTATCCGCACGGGCAGGGGTTCATCGCGGCGATCAATTGGAAGTTGGCCGGGAAAGTCAGCGAGCCCTGGGCGCGGGAGATAGTGACTTGTTTGTCTTCCAGGGGTTGTCTCATCACCTCCAGCACGCGGCTACCGAACTCGACAAATTCGTCGAGAAAAAGCACCCCGCGATGAGCCAAAGAGATCTCACCAGGGGTAGGCCAGTTGCCGCCGCCGACCAGCCCGGCGTGGGAGATGGTGTGGTGTGGGGCGCGGAAAGGGCGCTGCTGGATCAGAGGTACCTCCGAGGGCAGTTGGTCAGAGATGGAGTAGATGCGGGTGACATCCAGGGCCTCATCGATGGTCATGCTGGGCAGGATGCCCGGCGTGGCGCGCGCCAGCAGGGTTTTGCCTGACCCTGGAGGGCCGATCATCAAAAGATTGTGTGACCCGGCCGCGGCTACTTCCAGGGCGCGTTTGGTCTGCTCCTGGCCTTTGATCTCCTGGAAATCGGTGATGGGAATCGCGCTGGTGATCCCCTCGGGGGCGGGACCAATGTCTGAGGATAACTGCATCCCACCTGTGAGGTGGTCATAGAGCGCCGCCAGTGAGGGGACAGGAATCACTTCGAGATCAGGGATCAGCGCGGCTTCGGGCGCGTCCATCTCGGGCACAAAAATCTGTCCAAAACCCTCGGCGCGGGCCAAAGCAGCCATGGGAAGCACGCCGCGCACATGGCGTACGCTTCCATCGAGTGAGAGCTCCCCGATGACCAGGGCATCCTCTAAGGCAAGGGAGGGTAGTTGGGCGGTGGCGATCAGAATCCCCACTGCGATGGGCAAGTCGTAGACCGGGCCGGCTTTGCGCACCGTCGCAGGTGCCAGGTTGACCGTCACCCGCTTGCGCGGGAAGGTGAAACCAGAATTCTTGATGGCGGATTCGACGCGTTCTCGACTCTCCTGTACGGCGGTGTCGGGTAAGCCTACGATGGTCATCTTGGGTAACCCGCCCATAGTGTCGACCTCGACTTCGACGACCACCCCCTCAAGTCCGATCACGGCGCAGGAGAATACGCGTGCAAGCATAGATCAAGTTTAGATGGAGGATGGGAAGATGTCAATGTTTCAAGGGGAAACTTCAGCTATTTGCAACGTTCTTTTCCGCAATTGGTGTCGGCGTTCGCATCAGCAGCCAGGGTTTCCTGGATAAGTTGTGCTACAATACATCCGCTATGCAGGAAAGAAAACCCCCACGAAACCCGGTTACCCAACAAGCCCACCGCAAGGAGGCTTTCTGGCAGATCGCCTTCCCACTTCTCCTTGGTGTTCTTGCTGTCCTGGGATTGGCTGTTTGGACGGTCTGGGCGGCTTCAGGGGGAGGGAACGTCAGTCAGGCCGCCGACACTTCCTTGATCTTTTTGATCATCCCTACCATGGTGATGGCCTTCATCCTTCTGGCTGTGTTGGGTGCCCTTGTTTACGGGGTGGTCAGTCTCCTGAGGTTTTTGCCGCCAAAATTCTTTATCCTGCAAGACTTCTTCGATCGCATGCGAGTTGGTGTACAGCGGGCGGCTGATAGAGTTGCTGAGCCAACCCTGCGCATTGGAAGTGTGGGTGCCGGTTGGCGTGCACTGAAAAGTTCGCTCTCTTCCCCGAAAATGCGAAATGATACTCCTGACGAAGGATCACAAGAACTATGACGACCACGAATGAACAACCCCAGTCTGATAACAATTGGAAAACAAGAGTTTTGATCATTGGTGCCATCGTTGGCGCGCTAACGGGCCTGGGCACCGCCTATTTGCTCGTTCAACGCGCCGATGAAGAAGGGCTGACACTCACCCCAGGTGAGGGGGCCAAATTAGGTGTTTCTGTGTTTAGCTTTCTGCGGCAGATATCTCAACTTTAGCCCCCTCTATGCGCTCGCTGGCCGAGTTGAAGCTCGAATCTTATCGTAAAGGGGAACCACCGCTATCTGATCATGAGATCAAGGAGTTAGCCACGCTGCTCCCCGAATGGCAGGTGGTTGAAATCCAGGGCATTAAAAGGCTGGAGCGCGTGTATACGTTCAAAAATTTTGTCCAGGCATTGGCCTTTACCCAACAAGTTGGGGAGTTGGCTGAAGCCGAGGATCATCACCCTGCATTGTTGACCGAGTGGGGTCGTGTCAAGGTCAGTTGGTGGACGCATTTCGTCAAGGGCCTCCACCGCAACGATTTCATCATAGCTGCTAAAACAGACCAGTTATACGCAGCATAATGCAGACTCGCTCTGAACTGAAATAAACTTCGGAAATCGGCCAGATTTTTGAAGTTTTTGTTAAAGAGCGGAGTCCACGCGTTTTTGTGGAAATAAGAATTGCTCCTCGCCTTTTCGACCCAAAGGAACCCTATGACACTGAAAACCACCCCCAAAGGTGAACTCACTCGCGCCGAGCCGACGTTGGAAGATGTGTTCCTTACGCTCGCGGAGGGGCGATAGCGTCGCAGGTCAGGACAGTAAGAGTTTCAACGTTCTATTTGCCAACGCATAGCTGAAAAAGCATGTACAATAAGGGGGCATCTTCATAGGTGTGACGTTCAGCGTCTAGCATAAAAGGAGAGATCATGGATTACGATGTCGTTGTCATCGGCTCCGGCGCGGGTGGGTTAGCTGCCGCCGTACCCCTGGCTCAGGCTGGGATGAGCGTGCTGGTCTGCGAGCAGCATGAAGTGCCCGGTGGCTGGACACACTCTTTTGCCCTGGAAGGCTACCGCTTCAGCCCGGGTGTGCATTATATGGGTGGCCTGCACCCAGGCGGATCGCTGCGCAAGAAGTATGAAGGGCTGGGAGTATCCCAGGATTTGGCCTTCTGCGAGCTTAACCCGGATGGCTACGACCACATGATCATCGGCGATGAACGCTTTGATATCCCCAAGGGCCGGGATAACTACGCCAATCGATTGAAAGAACGTTTTCCCCACGAGGCTGAGGGCATTGATGGCTATATGGAGGCTGTAGCCAATATGATTGGCAATCTTGAGAGGGTTGCCAGGGTGAAGAGCGTCGGCGACGCGGCTAAAGCTGGTGGGGCAATCCCCTCGGTGATGCGCTGGGCGATGAAATCGGGGCGGAAATTGATCGAGCACCATGTCTCTGATCCGCTGCTGGTGGCCATTTTGTGCGGCCAGGCCGGGGATCATGGCATGCCGCCCTCGGAGGTATTATCTTTTCTGCATGCCGGAATCGCCTATCATTACTTCGAGGGAGCTTACTTCCCCATGGGGGGCGGATTCGCCATCCCGCGCGCCTTCGTACGCGCCCTGAAAAGAGCAGGCGGAGAAATCCGTCTCAACACGCCCGTCGAACGAATTTTACTGGAGGGAGATCAGGTTATCGGCGTGCGCCTGACCGATGGGAGCGAGGTACGCTCGAAATATGTAGTCAGCAATGCCGATCCTGAGGTCACTTTCGGCAAGCTGATCGGTCGTGAACATCTCAACGACAAGCTGCGCCGCAGGTTGGATAAAACCACTTACTCGACCTCAGCCTTGAGTCTGTTCTTCGCTGTGGATATGGATCTGCGCGCAGCCGGCCTGGATTCTGGGAATTTCTGGTTCTACGATCATCAAGATATCGACGAACTCTATCGCCTGGGTCGCACGGACCATGTACTCACCGCTGATATCCCCCCGATGATGTTCCTGACCGCTACCACGCTTAAAGACCCCTCCAAGATGCACAGCGGTCACCACACCTGCGAGGCCTTCACCTTCGTTGGTTATGATGCTTTCAAGAAATGGGCCCATGAAAAGTCCGGGGATCGCTCTGGGGGTTACCAGGGGTTGAAGGAAGACCTCTCCTGGCGCATGTTCAAGGCCATTGAGAAACGCGTCCCGGGGATCAGCGATCATATTGTCTTCTGGAATCTGGGCACGCCGTTGACCAATGAGCACTACATCAATGTAACCCGCGGCTGCCTGTATGGCATCGAGAAAAACCGCCGCCAGATAGGGCCGAGAGCTTACCCAACCCGAACTGATTTCGAGGGTCTGTTGATGTGCGGCGCCAGCACCTCTAACTTCGGCGTTTCCGGGGCCACCTCGACGGGCCTGCAGGCGGCCAGTGCCATCCTCAACTGCTCTCCTGACGACTTGCTGACCCAAAACGGGCCCGAATTGCAGATATATCCCTCGGAGGATATTTCCCAGTGGCCGGAGAACCTTCGCAAGCGGATTGAGCGGGGAATGGGTGACATTGTAGAGTAAAATCTTGACAAACGGATAACGGGTTTTTATGACTACGGAGACACCACGCTTCGTCTTCGCGGGGGAGCTTTACCGCGATTTCTTCATCACTGCCGATGACAGGCCCATGATCGATGTGCTGGGGGGCAATGTGCCTTATGCGGCCATCGGATTGAGGCTTTGGGAGGACGCGCCGCCCCCGGGGCTGATCGCCCGGGTGGGGGAAGATTACCCCCAACGCTGGCTGGACGATCTTGCCCGAAGAGGCTTCGATACCCGCGGGGTGAATATGCTCCCTGAGGCCGTTGATGTGCGGAATTTCTATGTCTACACCGATAAAGCCACCCGCGTCAAAGGCGACCCGGTGACTCACTTTGCTCGCCTGGGGGAGCCATTTCCCAAAGCCCTCTTAGGGTACAAGGATTCCAGCGAGGCGCTCAACAGCCGCACAGAACTGACCCCCACCTCGCTGCGCCAGGGGGATATCCCAGATGTCTATCTGGATGCCTCGGCTGCCCATCTATGCCCGATGGATTATATGACGCATAGTTTGATCCCGGCGATATTGCGCCAGGGAGTCATCACTACGGTCACGCTAGACCCCGCACCTGGGTATATGAATCCCACTTTCTGGAATGATGTGCCCAGTTTGATCACCGGATTGACCGCTTTCCTACCGGCGGAGGAAGACCTGCGGGCGCTCTTCGAAGGGCGTTCCAACGACTTGTGGGAAATGGCAGAAGCCTTAGCGGCTTATGGATGTGGTTTGGTTGTCATCAAACGTGGCGAGCGGGGGCAACTACTTTATGATGCTTCCTCAGGGGCTCGCTGGGAAATCCCCGCCTATCCCGCCCGGCTGGTCAATCCCACGGGGGTGGGCGACGCATTTTGCGGCGGGTTCCTGGCTGGTTACCGGCGCGCTTACGATCCCCTCGAGGCTGTGCTGCATGGCAATGTGTCAGCCTCGATTGTCTCTGAAGGGACAGGGGTATTCTTTGGCCTGGAGGTGCTCCCGGGTCTGGCTGAGGCGCGGATCGACTCTCTCCGTCAATCCGCTCGCAAAATCTGATGGATATCCCCGAGCGCGTCCTCGATCTTGCCATCCAAATTCAACAGATCCCCGCGCCGACCTTTCAGGAAGAGCAGCGTGCGGCGTTTGTGCGCGATCTTTTCCTCAAGGAAGGATTGAGCCATGTCGAGATCGACATGTTGGGGAATGTATATGCCATGCTTCCTGGTGAGGGCGAACGGCGCCCCCTAGTGGTATGCGCGCATACGGATACCGTCTTCCCACTGGAGACTGATTTGAGCGTGCACCGCGAAACCGAGCGGATCATTGCGCCCGGCATCGGCGATAACAGCCTGGGTCTGGCGGGGCTGCTGGGTTTGCTGTGGATTTTACGTGAGAGGGAGATCAATCTCCCTGGTGATTTGTGGCTGGTGGCTAATGTCCGGGAAGAGGGCCTGGGGGATTTGCGCGGCATGCGCCTTGTCGTGGACCGTTTTGGCGACAGTCCCATGGCGTACATCATCCTCGAGGGGATGGCCCTGGGGCAAATCTATCACCGCGGCTTAGGGGTGCGACGTTATCGCATCACCGCCCAGACGCCGGGGGGGCACTCCTGGGCGGATCACGGGGTGCCTTCGGCGATCCATGAGTTGGCCGCGTTGGTGACGAAACTCACTGAACTCCCATTGCCCAATGACCCCCGCACAACGCTCAACGTCGGCATGATCTCCGGGGGAACTTCCATTAACACCATCGCACCGCGAGCCTCTTTGGAGCTTGACCTGCGCTCCGAGGACCCGGAAGCCCTGCAAACCTTAGTCCAGAGCGTCCAGGCCTTGGTTGAGGAGGCAAATAAGCCCGAAGTCCAGATGCAGGCAGAGGTCATCGGGCAACGTCCAATCGGAGGGATTCCAGAAGATCACCCCTTGGTGAAATTGGCGGGATCCGCACTCCTAGAACAGGGCATTGAACCGCATTTGAGCATCGGCTCCACGGACGCCAATATCCCCCTCAGCCGTGGGCTGCCGGCAGTGACGATTGGATTGACCAAAGGCGGAGGCGCACATACCTCCAATGAATATATTGAGATTAAGCCTATCGGAAAAGGATTGGAGCAGCTGGTTAACGTAGTCGTAGGCGCTTTCAAGGACTTCAAATCGGAGCGAGATTCGTCGAGTTTTGATTGAATCAGGATTATATCTGGCTGGAGGGCGCCATGTGCGGTGTGCTCCTTTTGTAGAGACGGGTTATTCTTTGTTATGGGGGAAATTTGGGTGAAATGAACGTTTTGCCAGGGACGTTTTATGTTCCATTCAGGCGAAGGTCAAGCTCGGCGATGATCGAGCGTATAGTTCTCTCCTGGGCTTCGATACTCTCTGTTAATTTGAACTGTACGATAGCGCGCTCGAGATTGTGTTCGGGGTATTTGATCTTGTAGTAGATATTCCCGGCCAGGTAATCGGAGAAGAATCTCAATCCTAGTTCGAAAGTCATCAATCGGATGCTGTCGTAGATGTAGGCAAAATCGTTTCTTGTCAGGAAGTCCCCCGCAACCGTGACGTAGCCTTCGAGAATGGCCCTGGCGAGGCCAGTTTCAAAACAGACATCATCCCAGTTGCTCGGGCTTTCGCCCAGGGGGTTGCAACTGGAGCGCAGGCAATCACCGATATCGTACTGCACGAGGCCGGGTTTGACGGTGTCCAGATCGACGATTCCCACGGCCTGTCCGCTATCCTCACAGATCATGATGTTGTCGATTTTAGGGTCCCCGTGCATGGTACGAACTTGCAGTGCCCCTTGATCTTTGGCATCTTCCAAAACCGATGCCCACTGGCGGCGTTCTGCGATCATGCGGTGGCAGTAGCGCACATCGGGAGAATCCTTGACATGGGGCTTTCGGCGCATCACTTGATCATATTTAAGCAGGTAAAGTGGCGTGATGTGAAACCCAGCCAATGTGTCGTGGAGATTCTCTGGATCAAGATCGCTCAACAGGCTCTGGAAACGGCCCAGGGCATAGCCTGCTTCGCGCGCGTGGGCCTCGTTTTGAACGGTTCCGTACGAGTGTGCCCGATCGATGAAGCTGGTCGCTCGCCAAAAATCACCCTGGGGGTCGACAATGAAGTCGTCACCTTGCTGTATTGGCAGGATGGACGGCACAGCCCACCGCCGGGTTGGGCCGTTGCCTTCGTGCTCCAATTTGCCCTGGATGTGCTCTGTCAGAGTGCGCATATTGGCAACGATCAGCTTGGGGGATTGGAATACATGGGTGTTAATGCGCTGCAAGATGAATCCCCCAGCGGGTTGGAATTGTTGGTCGGTAGTGACCAGGTACGTATCGTTGATGTTCCCGTCCCCGTGCGGCTCGACAGCGAGGATTTCCCCCGGGAGCGCAAATTGTTCGGCAACACGCCAAACTTTATTCATGCTTTGCCTGGATGCGCACATCGACAGCCACCGCGCCCTGCCCAACGGGTAAGACCAGCAAGGGGTTGATCTCGATTTCTTCTAAAGATGGATGTTCGGCGGCCAACTGTGCCAATCTGAAGAGAATATCCAACACAGCGTCCCGGTCGGCGGCGGGCAGATTGCGGAAGCCTTTGAGCTTACGCCCCGCCCAGGTGCTCTCCAACATACGCTCAGCTTCGAGTTTGGTGAGTGGCGCCAATCCGAAGGCGATATCCTTCAGGCCTTCGACTTCCGTGCCGCCAGAGCCAAACATCATTTGGGCGCCGAACTGGGGGTCTTGCACTGCCCCGGCGATGACCTCTTGCCCCGAGGGGATCATGCGTTGGACGTAAACACCCTGAATCTCGGCCTGGGGGTGGGCTGATTGTGCTCGCTGAAGGATTTCTGCATATCCGGTGCGCACAGCGGCTTCATCCCCCAAATTGAGTAGCACTCCACCCACATCGGATTTGTGGGAGATGCCCGGTGAGGCGACCTTGAGGGCCACCGGCAACCCCATTTGACGGGCGAAGGCAACCGCTTCGTCTGAAGATTTCGCCAACTCCATTTTGGCCACGGGGATGCCGTAGGCTTCGAGCAGCGCTGAGATTTCCGAGGTCTTCAAGGCCTCGGAAGACTGGACAGGCATTACCGGTTCAGCCTGGGCGTATTCCAGCAGTTCTGCGCGCTCTACCAGCGCGGCTAGCGCGGCCGCGGCGCGCTCAGCAAAGCGATACTCGGGCACATGCGCGGCGCGTAAATGTTCCACGGCTTCCTGGATCAGGCGCTCGCCCATCACGGCGACCACGACCGGCTTTTCGGCACTGTGGATCACAGGGATAATGGCTTTGGCCACCGAACCGGCGGTGAACAAGGGTGGTGTAGGGAAGATGATCATGACGCTGTCTACGCCTGAGTCGGCCAGTACGATGCGCAGACTCTCGGCAAACTGGTCTGGGGTGGCGGATGCCAGCATATCCACCGGATTATGCAGGCTGGCCGCTGGAGGCAGAATCCCCGCCAGGGCCGCGCGTGTTTCTCCGCTGAATTCTGCCAGTTCCAGCCCCAGGGATTCGAGGGCGTCCGCGGCGGTGACCCCTGGTCCACCAGCGTTGGTCAGTACCGCTACGCGGCGCCCCCTGGTTGGCGGACACCAAGCCAGGGCACGCGCCTGGTCGAACATTTCTTCACTGGTTTCGGCGCGCAATACCCCCGCCCGGCGGAAAGCGGCGCTGTAGGCGCTCTCCTGCCCGGCCAGCGCGCCGGTATGGGATGCCACCGCCCGTTGGCCGCTCTTGAAGCGTCCTACTTTGAGGGCGATGATGGGTTTGTCATGCACCACCTGGCGCGCCTGATCGATAAATCGCCGCCCATCATTGACCCCTTCCAGGTACAACGCCAACACCCGAGTGTAGGGGTCGGCAGCCACGGGGGCCAGCGTATCCGTTTCATTGACATCAGCCTGGTTGCCCAAACTCAACAAGCGCGAGAGGCCGTAACCCTGGCCGCGCGCCCAATCGATCACTGCCGCGCAGATCGCGCCGGAATGGGAGATAAAGGCCACATCACCAGGGGTGGGGCCGGGAGGAGGCAGGAAGGTGGTGTCGATTGGCAGGTGGGTATCCAGCAGACCGATACAGTTAGGGCCGATCAGCCGGATGTGGTATTGACTGGCGACCTCCATGATCGCCTCTTCGAGTTCTGCGCCCTCGGCTCCCACCTCGCGGAACCCTCCAGAGCCGATGATGGCTGCCTGGATGCCGCGCTGACCGCATTGACGCAGCGCGTCAGCCACGTAGGGGGCTGGGATCAGCACCGCGGCCAGGTCAACCGGGTTGGGCACCTCGAGCACGTTGGTATAGATCGGCTGTCCCAGCAGTTCACCCCCTTTGATATTGACGAAATGAACTGCTCCCTGATAATTGCTGCGTACCAGGTTATTGGCGAGGCCATAACCCAACTTGCTGGGGTCATTCGATGCGCCAATGACAACCACACCTTGCGGGTTGAAGAATGGGATAAGGGAGTGCTCTATAGGCATGGGGATTCTCGCTACTCAATTTCTTCTCTGGTAATTACAATGTCATCCAATGACAAGTTCAGCGCTTCTGCGATGGCTTTCAAGACTTCGGTTGTTCCGGTACGTTTACCCGTCTCGATCTGGGAAAGGTAGGGTGGACTGATCTCAGCAATTTGCGCCAATTGATTCTGAGTAAGGCCGCGGTATTCTCGCCAGGTTTTGATTGGGTTGGCTCCATTGGCAATGGCATAGACTAATTCGCTGGGGATTAGTTCATCCTCGCCGCTTTCTAGAGCGGCCATTGCAGCATCGTAGTCACGGATATCCTGTAGCATCTCGGCTGCCTCAAATATAAAACTTTTCCTTGTCCACCTCTTCCCTGAGAATGAGCAATTCCTCCTCACTGGGCGGTGGGTTCTCGATGACTTCATTGGCAAGAAGCAGATCGAAGCCGGTGTTATCGAGCACTTCCTCTATCGTAACACCTGGCTGGGTGGCAAGCAACATCATCCGCTTAGACTCTGGGTGGAAGCCCAACAAGGCCAGGTTTGTTACCACGCGGTAGGGGCCTGTGCCTGGCGGCAGCCCGGCGGCTTCGCGTGCCCCGGGGCCGGTCAGGTAGCCGGGGGTGGTGATGAAATCCACCTTTTCGATGAAGCGGCGTTTGTCGTGGCGCATAATCGCAATCGTCTGCCAGCAGTGCGAGCCGACATCGTTGCCGCCGCCGCTTCCCGGCAGGCGCACTTTGGGCTTGTAAAAATCGCCAATCACTGTGCTGTTGAGGTTGCCGTAGGGATCAATCTGTGCGCCCCCAATGAAGCCGTATTCGATGAGGCCGCGCCCGGCGGCCTCAATGACATCTAGAATCCCGAGCGCTGAGAGGGCCTTGTGGAAGGTGCGCCGCCCACCAACAGCCACTGGTAAGTCGTCCAGTATGGCCCCCATACCGCCAAACTCGAAGATGGTGGTCAGGTTGGGGGCGTGCATCTTCTGGGCCAGTGAAGCTGCCAGCATGGGGATACCTGTGCCGATGAAAGCGGTTGAATTGTCAGTCATCAGGCGCGAGGCAGTGCAGATCAACATCTCAGTGGGGTTATAGTCTACTTTTGTCATCGGTCTACCCTCGACTTGGAACAATGTCTTGGAGATGGTTAAGGCGTTCTTCCCCGATCAGTTCTAAATAGGCCCGGTGATCTTTGAGATTGTAGATGTATTTCTCCAGATATTCTTGGGTTGTTTCAGGCTTCTTGGATGCCTCCGCCCAGAGCTGGATGTGTTCTTCGTCCCGCTCGTAGAGATAGCACATCTCGCCGGGATGAGACCCAAAGGGCGTGTGTACCACCGCATCTACCAGGTAGTAGGGGATGATGGTGCGGTCGGGTTGGCGGCGGATCTCCTCGGTGGGGATGATCTCCTCAGCGCTGACGATCAGGGTTTTGGAGGCGCGCGACATCTCATAGGCGAAGCCGGTGATGCCGTCGATCTGACAGTTGCCGTATTTGTCGGCGCGATGCACGTGGATGATGCCCACATCTAGGATCAGGGCTGGAACCAGGGCGATGGGATCACCGGTGTAAGGGCACTCCACTAACTTGCCGGCGCTGTAATTGAAAGTGTCGGTGCCCAACATGGAACGTACCGGGATGAAAGGCACCCCCATGGCGGCAGCTTTGAAACGCCACACCAGAGCACCATTGCTCCACTCGACGATCTTTTCAACCCGGCCAGCGTCGATCTCGCGGCGGATGACGTGCGAGATGCCGTAAAGTTCCAGGCCGATATAGGTATAATCCATCTCTTTCACCAACCCGGCGGCCAGCAAGACATCCGTCTCATAGACTCCCTGGCCGACCAGGCGCAGGTTCTTGATGTCCTGGCGGATGATCTCATTGACTATGGATAGTGGACAGCGCACCGTGCCGTAGAGTTCGGTGCCGATATAGTCTCCCTCGTGAATGAACTGACTGACCGCCTCGGCCTCGGTCATGCGTTTATCGATCAGGCTCTTGGATTTATCGCGGTTCCAATCTCGAAAGGCATTCACATCCGGCGGTTGGAGAAGGTCGCCGATGCCTTCTTGAAGTAGTCTCATGCAGTTCTCCTTTGTTATCTTTCAATGTGACGTGTTCAATGACCGAGGGAATGTAGTTGAAAAGACGCCATGTCAACGATGCGACATGGCGTCTCTGTGAGCGTTTCGCCATCCAGCCAGCCCATAGGTTGCACCATAAAGGCGCTGGAACCCTGCCAGGATGATAAGCAAGTGTGATCGCTTCATGGTGGGCCTCCTAATCAGGCAACCTCAAGTCAACCATCCCCAAAACTATTCTATCATTTGATTTCCAGCACTGCGGTTTGATCGAAACCAAGGGGGAAGGTGTAGCGATCCTCGCCAGTAGCACGCCAGATGATTTCTTTTTGGTCGAGGATTGCCCGTTGGGGGAGGCGCGGCAGATAGAGTTCAATCTCGCCCTGAGCTTTTCCTGGCCTTTCGAGCTGCAAGCGGACTCCCTCGGGGGTGGCGACGCTCCATTGGGTTACTTCTAATCCCTGAGAGATGTGCAGATCGCTTCCCAGGTATATTGGCTCATCTGTGGGGGCAGGCCTTAAGGCGATAAGGTTTACTCCGTGGGGCGGGATGGCGCCCAGGTCAAGCAGACCACCTGAAACCTGGCCCAAGTTTCCTTCCCAAAAAGCGCGCGCGCGATAGTTCTTTGCAGAGTCCAGGTCAAATCTCTCCAGGGGCAGTCTGATCTCTTGGGACTTGTCCTCCCAGTTGAAGATCGCCAATAAATGCCAGGGGCCGGTGCTGTTTTCCAAATCTAGACGCAGCAGGCGAGGCATGGGAGCATCGAACCAATCCAGCACGCGGGGGCCTTGTCCTAAGCTGGTCGAAGGATCAATCAATGGCAGCAGTTGTTCAGCGATGCGCAGACGATCAGAGGGTAGTTGGGGGAGGTCGTCGGAGAGCAGCAGCGCTCCGCCGGTCAGGGCGATGGCCGTCGCCAGGGACTGCACCTCGGGGAGGGTGAGATCGGAATCCGGCCGGATGAGCAGGCAATCAGGATCGTTGACCCACCAACGCTGGTGCAGTGAGGCGCGGGTGAGCGTGTTCTGCAACGCGTTGCGGGTGGATGGGAAAGGGGTCTCGTCCCGGATGGGGGTTGTGAGGCCCATTTCCTTGGGCAGCCAACGAGGGGCCACATCAGCGCCGATGCGCATGGCATCCACCAGACCGATCGCTGAGCCCAGAGGACACCCACAACCCAAGAGGGTGATATTGGGGCCTGCTGCCTCTCGCAGCACTTCCAAACCCTTTCGCAGCACCTGGGCGCGGGTCTTGGTGGGGTCGCGGAAACGGCCCTTGAGAGCGGCAGCGTAGAGGAAATCGAGCTTTAAGTAAGGGTATCCCCATTCATGAGCTGCCGTCCGCACCACATCGCGAGCGTATTCGAGTGCTTCGGGGTGAGTCAGGTCGAGGGCTTTGTTGAAGTTGTTCCATACGAACCCGGCATTGACCGGCAAGCCCCAGCGGTTTCGCAGCAGCCAGTCGGGGTGATTTTTTGCCAGCCTGGATTTGGAGTGGACGATAAAGGGCGCCAACCATAACCCGGGAGTGAATCCTGCTGCTTGAATTTCACGGGCAAGAGGCACGACCCCCTCTGGGAAGCCAGGGTCGAACTCGAACCAGTCGCCGATTTGGGCCTCGAAGCCATCGTCGATCTGAATCAGATCGAGGGGCACGGTCTCTTGCGTTTCAACAGCCGCCTGAAGGTTCGCGCGGATCTTCTCTTCAGAGATGTCCTGGTAGAAGTGATACCAGGAACACCAACCAGTGAAAGAATCGGCAATTGCCAATTGAGAGTTGGGGATTCCGTGCTCTCGTGAAACTGCTTCCAGATACGGCGCAAGGGGCTCGGGGTCGTCGATGTCAACAAAGTGGATGACCGCCCAGTCGGTATCTATGGTCGCGCCGGGGTCAAGCTGGGCCAGGTCGCCGTCTGCCCACAAACGTAGCGCCGGGTAGAGCGGCTCGTCTATGCGGGCCAGCAAAGAACCAAAATGCTGCCTCTGGGAGAGGAATCCAGCCAGGATGCCGGTGCGATGTTCCCGGTCGCCGAGCACGCCGAACATATCGCTGGCAAAGTACCCAGGCTCTTTTGGGCGAGGAGTCCCGGCGTTGTGCCACATGGGGGCAGTCAGGAAGCCCAGGCGAGTCCTTTGGAAGTGGTCTCGGGCCCCGAAGGCGCCTGTGTGCGACCAGGTTTGCCAGCCGTTGGAGAAGAAGGCCAACTCGCCGGGGTCTGGGTGCGGGCGGATGACGCCGCAGTCGCTGGGCGGCATCGAGGTGCGCAGCATCACTGGCCCTGCCTGGGGCAGAAGCCGCTTTTTTGGAAAGAAACCAGCCGAGAGCATCTCGATCTGCTCGATGCGCACGGGTCTGACGCCCTGGTTGTTGATTTCGACCTTCCAAAGCATCAGCGGGTGCTGTTCAGGAAGGGCGAACGTCAGGGTACAGATGATCCCGTTCTTGTCAGGGCCGATCTCCATCCGCAGTTGTCCCAAATCTCCCTGGGGGGAGGGTATCCCCTCTCCCGGTGTGACTTGAGGGTTGCGCCATCCCTCCAGCGCGGTGAACTTCTTGCGTCCGAGGCGGTAGCGAACCCGTCCAGATACGCCGTCCAGGTAAGGGTCGTTACGCCGAGAACTGTACAAATTCCAGGTAGCGGCTTGTGGGTCGAGGGTCAGTTGGAGATAGGGGGACTGTAATGTGTAGGTCATGGCAAGACAGGAAATTGGCACGTTTTAGCGTTGGATGTTTTTTAGCGAAGAATGCGCCCGGTTTCTAGGAGGGTAAGCAGCACTTTGTCAGCCACTTCGACCGTTGTCGGCCCAAGACCGCAGGCGGGGGTGAGCAAGCTGCGCTCCTGAAATTCTTCCGGGTGAATGGCTACCCCGCGGGCGGCAGCTTTGCTGCAAATCAGCTCGATCCCGGCTCGTAGGTGGTCAGCAAGTCCTTTAGGGGTGACGGACTCGATCTCTTCGGTGCTGGGCACAATCCCCCAGGCGATCACCCCGCCGCGATCGAGGAAACTTCGCAGTTCTTCAGGGTACAGAGCCAGGTTTTCGATGTATCCATAGGCATCCATATTAAGGATATCAACCTGGGTATCCAGCAGCACCGACCAATCTGTGTTGGCGCAGCAATGCACGCCGGCCAACGCTCCCTCAGCGTGGATGGCCTCGAAGACTTCATCGAGCATGGTGATGACCTGCTGGCGGCCGAGGCTGATGTAGGCCGAGCCAAAGGAGGCCATATAGGGTTCATCGACGAAGATCATCACCTTGGAGCGGACGGTTTTCAGCGTTCGAATTTGCCAACGGGCGTTCATAACCGCGTTCTTGAGCAGAGAATCGGCCAACAATTCATCGTAGAGAGAGGCGCGTAGATCCTGGTCGGTGACGGTCAGACCCGCGCTGATGGGACCAGTGACCTGCCCTTTGACCCACTCCCCTGGGGTCCCACTGAGTTGTTTCAGCATGGTATAGAAACCATCAGCGTAGTCGGGCGGGAGGCTGAAGTAATCGAAATCCTCTTCCAAATAGGATGAATAGAACGCCTCCAGAGCCGGGGTGATATCCTGGGAAGTGTCAAAGCTGATTTTTTGGTTGTCCTCATCGAGCACCAGGGCAGGCAGGGCAGCGCTGAACTGGGTGTACATATTCTCGCGGAAATTCAGCCTGGGCATCTGCGGCCAGACGGGAATGTCCAGGCTATTCGCAATGCGTTGGCAGATTTCAGCCGTATTGATATGCGGCATACTGCCGTTGAGGGTCGTCCAGAAGTTGGGGTTGAAGGGCACGCGAGTTGGCTCCTATCAGTAGATTTGCTCGAATTATAGCCTCAACAAGAAACCGAATTCGATGTAACGCTTGCTGCCATCCTTGATCGGGCGATTCTCGAATGTCTGCTGGGGAAGCTGCCCTTTGATGAAAGCTTCCATTCGTTGAGGAATCACTGGGAACTCCGTTTGCCGTGTTTTCTCGCTACGTATGCAGGTTCTGTGCGGCGATGAAGGATAATCCCTTCTCTGTCAAAGCCCAGGCAGTCTTGTTGGTGGCATCGAATTTGTCCAGGAAGTTGAGTTGAAGGGCATCCCAGTCGCCGGACTCGATCACTTCAGATTTGTCGCGGAAATAGTCCAGTATGTCGGAAGGATGGGCACGCGTCTTGTCGATCTCCGGGTCGCCTCCCTCGTGCTTGGCGGAGATATTGGCCACATGGTCGGCGATTTCAACCAACTCATCACGGCGGTTGTAGGGCTGGATGACGATGCTCTTGTAAGTTTCGACAATATGATGTTCGAACCGCACCACATCCTCGAAGCCCCAATCTTTACGGAACTGGGCGGTGATCTCCATGGTTTGGTTGTTGGCGGAATTCGACCAGTTGAAACCGATCAATGGGGAGGTGCCATCGTCACGCGCGAAGAGCTTGGCCCCCAAAAGGGTCCACAACCCGGCGTAGGGGTTGTCGTTGCCCATGAAGACCGAGATCTTGAACTCGATATCCACACCCAGGCGGTGAAGCATGTACCCTAAGAACACCGTGCCGGGGTTGATATTGAGCACCTGGTAGACGCCGTATTCAGTGTAATAGTACAGGAATTCATCCAGCCACTTAAGGGCATGAGCATTGGGTTGACCGACACCCCCAAAGTAGCCTGTGATGGTCTCTGGGCCGCCCAGATGGACATTGGAACCATCAGTGCCTTTCGTATCGAGGGTTTCAACATAAGATGCACCGAAAATCTGCATTGCCGCAGCGACAGCGGCCAGGTCTCCGTCTTCTTCTTGCTCTTTCATCTTGCGCACACGGATAAATCGGCTTGGCATGAGCATCCCTTTGTCAATGGCCCGCTCGGCAGCGGCGCGCAGCCAGGGAAAGTACTGCAGAGCACTGATTTCGAGGGTCACGGCGTACTCATCGGAGAAGGCGGTCGTATCGGCTTTGCCGCCGAGCACCTTGCGGCGATAATCGTCCACGCTGATGAAAGCGCCTGCGTCGCGCTGCTCGATAAACCATTCCAGGTCGGTGATGAACTCAGGTTTGGTGTCTTTTACCCGCGCCATCAGGTTGCTGAGCTTGCGCGCTTCACGAGATTTGGCGTTGATCTCCTCAGGGGTGCCGTATTTAGCAACCACTTCGAGAAAATCGGCCATCACGCGCATATCCGGGTTGAGTAGAACGGCGTTAATTTCGTCCAACCGAGTTGTGGGAATTCTTAATCTTTCTAGTAATTCGCTCATCGGCGTATCTCCTATCACAAAATGCTATCCAGACACAAAGTCACGAAGGTTTTCAATATTTCTTCGTGACTTTGGGGTGATGTTTACTCCTATAACAACTCAAGAAGTTGGTCGTAGTCCTCGTCTTTGATCGTGAACCAGTTCTCCGGCTGTGGAAAGGTCTTGTCTGTGACTTCTTCTACGTATTGCGTCAGGCCTTTGAGGAGGATTTCCCCGGCGTTGCCGAACACCTTGGCCATGCGAGGTTTGAATTTGGGATATAGGCCAAACATATCGTGATAGATTAGCAGTTGACCATGAGCGTGGGGGCCAGAACCCAGGCTCATGATGATGCAGTCTTCGGCGCGTTCGGTGATGATCTTGGTCACGCGGTCAGGCACCATTTCCAGCAAGATGGAGAAGGCTCCCGCGTTTTCCAGGGTTTTAGCATCGTCGATGATCTTCTTGGCTTGCAATGCGCCGCGCCCTTGGACCCGGTACCCACCCAGGGCACTGACACTTTGTGGGGTCAACCCCAGGTGTCCCATCGCTGGGATTCCGGCATTGGCGATGGCCTGTATGCGGTCGGCCATCTCTCCGCCGCCTTCTAATTTGATCGAATCGCAGTCCGCTTCGGCCATAAAACGCCCTGCGTTGCGGATGGCGGTCTCATTGCTGGGCTGGTAGCTCATATAGGGCATATCACCAACCAAAAAGGCGGTTGGTGCCCCCCGGCGCACCGCCTGGGTGTGGCGGATCATGTCGTTCATGGTCACAGGTAGTGTTGTGTCGTAACCCAGCATGGTCATCCCCAAACTATCGCCGACCAGGATCATATCGATCCCGGCCTGTTCCTGAAAATGTGCGGTGGGGTAGTCATAGCACGTCAGCCACGAGATCGGTTTTCCCTTAGAGACTTTGTCGAAGAGGGTGCGAATGGTGATTTTATTGCGATCTAACATGTTTTTGCCTCCGTAAGTTGAACAGAACTGAAAAACCGCCAGAGCATCTTTTCTGACGGTTGGAATACGCTAATCTCATCTGCATCCATATCTCAGATAAGCGGCAGATTTCACTCCGAATAGATGGGCGGGAGAAAGCGGATGTTTTCTTTGAGATGAAATTGCTCATTGTGTTTTTATTGTACGCGAAAGAGAGTTGGAGTGCAATATATGCTAAGTCATTATCTAGAGGAGATAATGTCATGGGCGCGCTTGGTGCCAGTGGAGCCATGTCCTGACCAGATATTGTGTTCTTCGCTAATATCGTGACAAAAATAACTTGTCGAATATATCTAATTTAGTGATAATGATGCTTGGAAAAATGCCGCCTGAGGTCGATCAGGCGTGTTATTTTGTCCTGTTTGAGGGGCGGGAAATACTCTAGGTGGTATGCCACTTGAAGGCCGCCTCCCTTTTACGTTAACATTCATTTGGTTAAGAAAGCTTGTAGGGAAGATGTCACGATGCTTCGCAGTGTGATGTTCTCAACAAGCGTCAGTATATAAATCTCATCTATAGGAGCAAAATATGACAGCTAAACTCATTGATGGCAAAGCCATTGCTGCAAAAGTGCGTGCGAAGGCTGCTGAAGATACCGCTGCGCTGGTGGCGCAGGGACACACTCCCCCGGGACTGGCGACTGTTCTGGTGGGCGCAGACCCTGCCTCGGAAGTATATGTGGGCATGAAACAAAGAATGTGCAAGAAGCTGGGGATGGAATCTTTCAGCTTTTCGCTCCCCGAGGATGCTTCTCAGGAAGAAGTTGAGAAGCTGGTCAAAGAGTTGAACGATGACCCCAAGGTGAACGGTATCCTGGTGCAGTTGCCGCTCCCCTGGCACCTCGACGATGAAGCCGTTCTGCGGACGATCAGCGTGGAGAAGGATGTCGATGGCTTCCATCCTATCAACATGGGCCGCCTGGCTCAGAAAGGACGCGAGCCGCTGTTCGTGCCCTGCACCCCTGATGGCTGCATCTACCTGCTGGACGAAACCGGTGTCGAGCTCGAAGGTGCTAACGCGGTCGTGTTGGGTCGCTCGAATATTGTGGGGATGCCCGCCGCGTTGCTGCTGGTGAAGCGCAATGCTACGGTGACCATCTGCCACTCTCGCACCAAGAACCTGCCCGAAATTTGCGCCAATGCCGATGTCCTGATCGCCGCAGTAGGCCGTGTTGAAATGGTCAAGAAAGATTGGGTAAAACCTGGCGCGGCGGTCATTGATGTGGGCACCCACCGCATTGATGATGACACCAAGGAGAAGGGCTACTATTTGACCGGTGATGTGGCCTTTGACGAGGTAAGTGAAGTCGCCGGCTATATTTCCCCGTCTCCCGGCGGCGTTGGCCCGATGACTATCGCCATGCTGATGCGCAACACCGTCCGCGCCGCGCAGATTGCCCATGGCCTAGTTGAAGTATAGGAAATGCAGACAAACCCTTGATCAGGGTTTGTTATGCGATAGGCAGGATTTCTACCTGCCTATCGCAACCCCGGGGCTCATGCCCTGGGGATACATGAGGATCACCAAGAAGTTTTGAAAATATTGATTGAGAAAGGGATTTGCTATGTCCAGATATAGAAACGCAAAGATCGATTTCACTCCCATTCCGCTTGAGCTGAAGCACCCCGTCCCCAGCGATATCGAGATCGCCCAGGCTCAGCAGCCCAACCTGAAAACCGTGACCACCATCGCTGATGAGGTTGGCATCCTGCCAGAAGAACTCGAAATGTACGGCAATTTCAAGGCCAAGGTCCGCCTGGATATCCTCGACCGCCTCAAGGATGTGCCCGATGGAAAGTATATCGATGTGACGGCCATCACCCCTACCCCTTTGGGAGAGGGGAAAAGCACCACCATGGTCGGTCTCAGCGAGGCTTTGGGAGCCCACCTGGGCAAGAACGTCTTCACCTGCATCCGTCAACCCAGCCAGGGCCCGACCTTCGGCATCAAGGGTGGCGCCGCCGGTGGTGGCTACAGCCAGGTTGTCCCCATGGAAGATTTCAACCTGCACCTGACCGGTGATATTCACGCCATCACCGCTGCGAACAACCTGCTGGCCGCGGCCATCGACACGCGCATGTTCCACGAGTCCCGCCAGACAGACGAAGCGCTCTTCCGCCGCCTATGCCCGCCCGCGAAGGACGGCAGCCGGACATTCTCTGCTCCGATGCTCAAACGCCTCAAGAGGCTGGGCATCGACAAGACCAATCCCAATGATCTCACCGAGGAAGAGATCACCCGCTTCGTACGCCTGGACATCGATCCTGAAACCCTGACCTGGCGCCGGGTGGTTGACATCAACGACCGTATGCTGCGCGTCATCACTGTTGGGCAGGGCCCGGCGGAGAAAGGTTTCACGCGCGAGACTGGCTTCGATATCACCGTCGCCAGCGAGATCATGGCTATCCTGGCCCTGACCACCGACCTGGCCGATATGCGCGAGCGCTTTGGCAATATCGTCGTTGCCACCAACAAGGCTGGCGAGGCCGTCACCGCCGAAGACATCGGCTGCGCCGGTGCCATGACCGTCCTGATGAAGGACGCCATCATGCCCACCCTGATGCAGACCCTCGAGGGCACTCCTTCCTTCGTTCATGCCGGGCCATTCGCCAACATCGCCCACGGGAACAGCTCCATCGTCGCTGACAAGATCGCCCTTAAGCTGGGTGATTACGTGGTCACCGAGTCCGGTTTTGGCGCCGACATCGGCATGGAGAAGTTCTTCAACATCAAATGCCGCTACTCCGGGCTGATCCCCAACTGTGTTGTGCTGGTTGCCACCGTACGGGCCCTCAAGATGCACGGCGGCGGCCCCACGGTCAAGGCTGGCGCTCCGCTTGCTCCCGAATACACCGAAGAGAACCTGGAACTCCTGGAAGCGGGTATGCCCAACCTGGAAGCCCACATCGAGAACGCCAAACGCTTTGGCATCCCGGTCGTCGTGGCGGTCAACAGCTTCAAGGATGACACCCAGGCTGAGGTCGAATTGGTGCGCGATGCCGCCATCAAGGCCGGTGCGGAAGATGCGGTTGTCACCCGCCACTGGATGGAGGGTGGTAAGGGTTCGGTGGCGCTGGCCGAGGCCGTTGTGGCTGCCTGCGAGCTGCCCAGCAACTTCGATTTCCTCTACCCGCTCAAGGGCACATCCATCAAGGATAAGATCGAAACCATCTGCAAAGAGATTTACGGCGCGGATGGCGTCGAATATTCTGAAGAGGCCGAGAAGAAGATCAAACTTTACACCGATCTGGGCTTCGATGAACTGCCTATGTGCATGGCCAAGACCCATCTCAGCTTGAGTGCTGATCCCACGCTGAAGGGCCGCCCCACCGGCTTCACCGTACCGATCCGCGATATCCGCGCTTCGGTCGGCGCGGGCTTCCTGTACCCGCTGCTGGGCACCATGAGCACCATGCCCGGCCTGCCCACACGCCCGGTTTACTACGACGTAGACCTGGACCTGGAAACCGGCCGCGTGGTGGGTCTGTTCTAAGTCAGTTGTTGTTGTAGTTACTTACAAGGATGTGGGGGAATAGCGAAAAAAGGCTGCGAGCGGCGTTTTGCGCCAGTTCGCAGCCTTTTTTATCGATTATAATTAGACACGTTTTGTATGATTTGATGGGAAGAAGCTAACGCGCATAACTGAGATGGAGACTTGATGACTTCGCAGCAGCTAAATTTGGGGGAACTGAAGCCAGTTTTGGAGCAGTATGCCACCGGTGGGCGAAGCCAATTGTTGCCTGCTCTCTGGGCAGCCCAGAACATCTATGGCTATCTGTCGGAGCCCGTGGCGGTTGCGATTGGCAAAGCCCTGAAGGTCCCTCTGGCGGATATCTACGGCGTCATCGAGTTCTATACCATGTTCTATAAGGAGCCAGTGGGGGATACCGTCGTGCGGATTTGTGTCAGCCCGGTCTGTACCCAGCGGGGAGGTCGCGAGATACTTGACAGTGTTTGTGAGCATTTCGATATCATGCCTGGTGAAACAACATCAGACGGCAGGTATATGGTCGAGGCAGTGGAGTGCCTGGGATTGTGCGATTTCTCTCCCTCAGCCCTGGTAGGAGAGGTGCCCGTCGCCCTCGATGGTGCGTCTGATCCCAAAAGCTGGATACTGTCTCCAAACCCGGCTCCCTTAGGGCATTTGGAAGGAGACCCTTACTGGTTGTTGGGCAGTTGCGGACAAGTTGATCCCACGGAAGTTGCCGCCTATGAAGGCTGCGGTGGCTTCATGGGTTTGAAACGGGCGCTGCAAAATTCTCCTGAGTTCGTCATCGAAGAAATAACCAAGTCTGGCCTGTTGGGACGTGGTGGCGCAGCCTTCCCCACAGGCGTGAAATGGAAGTTTACCTCGCAGGCAGCAGGCGAACCCAAATATATGGTCTGCAACGCCGACGAATCCGAGCCGGGCACCTTCAAGGATCGCGTGCTGATGGAAGGATATCCCCTCTCGATTATCGAGGGCATGGTCATCGCCGCATATGCGGTTGGATCGCATCAGGGCTACTTGTTTATCCGCGGGGAGTACATGCGAGCCCAAAACATAATGCAAAAGTCGTTGGAAAATGCTCGGGCAGCAGGATATCTTGGAAAGAACATATTAGATTCAGGCTTTGACTTCGATATTGAAATGCGTTCGGGTGCGGGGGCGTATGTTTGCGGCGAAGAAACGGCTTTATTCGAATCCATCGAGGGCAAGCGAGGCTTCCCTCGGTTGAAACCACCCTACCCTACCGATCAGGGCTTATTTGGAAAGCCCACTGATATCAACAATGTCGAAACCTTATGCGCAGCCACCTGGATCATGGCCAATGGGGCCGACGCTTTTCGTTCCATGGGTACCGAAGGTTCCGCAGGTACAAAGGTGTATTGTCTCTCTGGGGATATCGCAAAGCCCGGCGTTTATGAACTGCCTTTAGGTATCACATTGGGCGAGATTTTACAAAAGGCTGGGGGTGTTCAAGGAGAATTGCGTGGCGTTTTGATCGGTGGCGCAGCCGGAACCTTCGCCGGACCTGATGATTTGGATTTGGAGATGAGTTTCGAGGGTCTGGCCGAGAATAAATACTTCTTGGGTTCGGGTGTGGTCAATGTGATCAACACGGAGCGCGATATGCGTCAGATTTTATACAGCCTGGCGCATTTCTTCGCCCACGAGTCTTGCGGCAAGTGTTTCCCCTGCCAGTTGGGCACCCAGCGCCAATTGGAGATCATGGATAAAGCTGTCCAGGGGCAGCTTACAAATGCCGACTTGGTCGCCCTGGAAGATGTCGGCTTTGCCATGGCCGAGACATCCATATGTGGCGTAGGGCAAATGGCCTCCACAGCCATTCTTTCCGCCTGGGAAAAATGCCCTGATGTGTTCGGCCTGGAAGAAAGTTTCGATGGATAAACATAACCCCGGGGCTGTGCCTGCCGCGTGGCACGAATACAAAGATGGCTGGCATCAGGCCGACGGTGAGATCATCGAGGAGGCCCTGATCACTATCTATGTCAATGGCACTGAGTTGGCCGCGATCATGGGCACCCCTCTCCAGCAGGAGGTCCTCGCGCTTGGGTTTATGAAGAACGAAGGTCTGATCCAAAGCCTCGCCGAGGTCGAAGTCCTCTACGTCAGCAAAATCGGTTGCTGTGTGGATGTCTGGCTGGATAGGGCTTTTGTGAAACCTGAGCGCCTGATCATCACCAGCGGCTGTGGGGGTGGCGTGACCTTCGATGATCCCCGCGTAGGGATTGAGCCTTTAGAAAGCGATCTGTGCATTGATCCAAGCACCCTGAGGGAGTCTTTTCGGCGGTTGCAGCCGCCTAACAGCCTGTATGCCCGTTCGCGCGGCGTCCATGCTGCCGGCTTATTCGATCCAGAATCTGAAGAGTTGCTGGTCGTGGTCGAAGATGTTGGTCGGCACAACACCATTGATAAAATCTCTGGATTGTGCTTACAAGAAGGGTTAGACCCCCGGGGGAAGGTATTGTTAGCTACTGGCCGCGTATCGTCGGAGATGATGCGCAAAGCCGCGGTCATGGGTTGCCCGGTAATTGCCTCGCGCACCTCCCCCACCTCGATGTCGGTGGAGATGGCCCGTGCCTGGAATATCACCCTGATTGGCTATGTCCGGGCGGGTAGGATGCGAGTGTATAGCTGCCCGGAACGTATTGGCTCAACGGAACTGGTTGAAATATCCGATATTGGTATTGCGGAATAGCGCGTGAAGCGAGGCCATGTGTCTGAGAAATATATACAACTTACCATCGATGGCACCCCTATCAGCGTTCCCGCGGGAACGACGATCTTAGATGCTGCCAAAGAGGCGGATGTGGAAATCCCGGTGTTGTGTTATTTCGCCCACACCACCGCGAACGGCCTGTGCAGGTTGTGCGTCGTTGAGGTGGAAGGCGCCCGCATGTTGCAGGCGGCCTGCGTGGTGGCGGCGCAGGATGGCGCTGTCGTACACACTCGCTCACCCAAAGTGGAGCGCGCCCGCCGGACCCTCCTGGAGATGTTAGCGTCTACCGTGGATATCTCCGAAAGCCCCGAATTGCAAGCATTAGTGGCTGAATACGAGTGTTTTCCCGAACGTTTTGAAGGGGGCAAAAAGCGCCAGCCGGTGGTCATCGATGACAACCCGGTCTATCTGCGCGACTACTCCCAGTGTGTGATGTGCTGGCGCTGCGTACAGGTCTGCGCCGACGATGCCCAGTTTACTTACGCGCTTAATTTCAGCGGCCGCGGTTTCGATACGCAGATCGCCACTTTCTTCGACAAACCGCTCACCGAGACCACCTGCGTCTTCTGCGGCAACTGCATTGGGGTTTGCCCCACGGGGGCTTTGAAAGCCAAGCGCGAATACCTCATCGAACAGGGGGTCGCCCCGGAGCAGGTTTTGGAGCTTACGCGGTTGAAGGGGAGGAAAAACCGCACATAATTTTGTCGGTAGAGACGCCCCGGCGGGGCGTCTCTACAACGGAATTCGATTTGGTTTATGGAGACGCAACATGCTGCGTCTCTACCGTACCCACACCCAATGTGACCCTTCCTTACCTGAAAAGTGATTTTTGTTAGATTTACATGCTCTCATTATGGGATAGAATTTATATCAATTCTTGGCCGTGTTTTCTTTTAATATTTAATGTAACATTTAATGGCTGAGTTGTGATCATTTCTTTTATTCTCCAAATGTAAACTTGCTCAATAAGGAGATGACATGGAAGAAGCGTTAAGTGAGATTTTTTTGCAGTTCGAAGGGAAGCGCGAAGAAATCATCCCCATTTTGCAGAGGGTTCAGGAAAACTATACCTACCTTCCTGAAGACTCGATGAGGCAGATTGCCCGATTTACAAAGGTCCCGGAAAGTGATATCTACGGAGTGGCTACTTTTTACGCTCAGTTTAGATTTACTCCCACCGGCAGGAATCATATTTGCGTTTGCCGCGGTACAGCCTGCCATGTGCGCGGTGCACCGGCTATCTTGGAAGAGGTTGCCGCAAATGTTGGCCTGGAAGACGAAGGCACCACCGAAGACCTGGAATATACGCTTGAAACGGTGGCTTGCATCGGGTGCTGCGCGCTGGCTCCTGCAATTACTTACAATGAAGAAGTTCACGGCAATCTGACGAAGAACAAGGTCCGCAAACTGATCAAGGCGGAGGCTGGTAAAAATGGAAGCGAATGATAAAACCGTTCTCATTTGTCGAGGAACCGGCTGCGAATCAGCTAAATCTCCTGCGATTCAAACTGAACTGATGTCTGGGTTGCAGGGCAGCGATGTTGAAGTCAAGTTTACGGGTTGCCATGGGATGTGCCAGCAAGGGCCAATCGTTATCGTTGAGCCGCAAGGTACTTTCTATGCCAATGTTAAACTCAAAGATGTTGAGCCCATAGTGGGTTCGCTGAAAAACGGGGGCGGACCGGTAGAGAAGCTTTTTTACAAAGACCCGGCTACCAAAGAAGGGCTTTCCACTTATCACGATATTCCCTTTTATTCCAGACAGAAGCGTCTAGTGCTGCAAAACTGCGGCCGCATTGACCCTGAGGATATTGACGACTACCTCGCTGAGGGTGGATATGAGGGACTAAAGAAGGCCATTTTCGATATGACCCCAGATGCTGTCGTCCAGGCAGTGCTGGATTCAGGCCTTCGTGGTCGCGGCGGTGGCGGATTCCCAACGGGCCGCAAGTGGAAGTTCACTCAAGATGCTCCGAGCGACACCAAGTACGTGCTTTGCAATGCCGATGAAGGTGACCCTGGGGCTTTTATGGACCGCTCGGTTTTGGAAGGCGATCCACATGCCGTGCTGGAAGGCATGGCAATCGCCGGTTTTGCGATCGGTGCCCAAAAAGGGTACATCTACTGCCGGGCTGAATATCCCCTGGCGATCAAACGGCTGCAAATTGCCATTGAACAAGCACGGGAGAGGGGCTATCTTGGTAAGGGTATCATGGATGGCGATTTCGATTTCGATATCGACATCTTCCACGGTGCGGGTGCCTTTGTGTGTGGTGAGGAAACCGCCCTGATTACCTCGATTGAGGGCAATCGCGGTATGCCCCGCAGCCGCCCGCCATATCCCGCTGTCAAGGGACTCTATGACAAACCCACACTGCTCAACAATGTTAAAACCTACGCTAATGTGCGTTTGATCATTAACAACGGCGCAGACTGGTTCGCCAGCATCGGTACTGAGAAATCGAAGGGCACGGCTGTCTTCGCACTGACTGGAAAAATTGCCAATAGCGGCCTTGTCGAGGTGCCGATGGGCATCACCTTGCGGGAAATAATTTTTGATATTGGTGGTGGGATGTTGGACCCCAATAAGAACTTCAAGGCAGTACAGACTGGCGGGCCATCGGGCGGTTGTCTTCCAGAGTCCTTCCTGGATACACCGGTTGATTATGACTCGTTGATTGAGGCGGGATCGATGATGGGCTCAGGTGGAATGGTCGTCATGGACGAGGACACCTGCATGGTAGATGTGGCTCGCTACTTCCTGGATTTTACTGAAAAGGAATCCTGTGGCAAATGCGTTCCGTGCCGTTTGGGCACCAAACAGATGCTCGATATCCTTGAAGATATTGTGGAGGGGCGCGGTAAACCAGGAGACATCGAACTCCTGGAAGATTTGGCGGTCGGCATCAAAGCTGGGTCCCTATGTGGGTTGGGGCAAACTGCCCCAAATCCGGTTCTGACCACTCTCCGTTATTTTAGAGATGAATACGAGGCCCACATCAATCACCATGCTTGCCCTGCCAAGCAATGCAAGGAACTCATCACCTACCACATACTGGATACCTGTGTAGGTTGCGGGCTCTGCCGCAGAAACTGCTCCACGAATGCCATCATAGGCGAACAAAAGGAGCTGCACTATATTGACCAATCGCTGTGTCACAAATGCGGTGTGTGTTTCGAAGTCTGTCCGCCGAAAGTGTTCTCAGTGGAAATCCGAACCGGCGAAGTGAAACTGGTGGAAAGCTAAAGGAACCGCCTAAATGACAAACCAAATCAACTTCACAATAGATGGACAAGAGATCGTTGCCCAAGAAGGGCAGAATATTCTCGACGCCGCGCTGGCGAATGATATCTATATCCCCCACCTTTGCCATCACCCCGACTTGAAACCAGTGGGTGCCTGCCGCTTGTGCGGGGTGGAGATCGACGGCGGACACATGACCATGAGCTGCCTGGAACCGGTGAGGGAGGGCATCGACGTGCGCACCGACAGCCCGGTGATTTACCAGGCTCGCAAGATCGCCATCGAACTGCTGATCGCCGATCACCACATGGACTGCCTGGCCTGCGCCGCCGCCCATGACTGTGATCTGCTGACGGTCTCAGCCTATATGGGTGTACAACCCGAACGGCTGGAACGGCTCCGAAAAACCGAACGCGATCTCCCCATTGATACATCCAACCCCTTCTTCCAGTTTGATCCCAACAAATGCGTGATCTGCGGGATCTGCGTGCGGACCTGTGACGAAATTGTGGGACTGGGTGCACTGGGATTTATCGATCGCGGCGTTTCGACCGTAGTCGGCACCTTTGGGAACAAACCCTTCGTTGAGTCGGTGTGCGAATCCTGTGGGGAATGTGTGGTCCGGTGCCCGGTGGGTGCCCTGGCCCCGAAGAAACCGGAATTCGCCGCCCGGGAAGTCCAGACCACCTGTGTGTACTGCGGCGTGGGCTGCGGAATTTACTTGGGCATCAGCGGCGATGAAGTGGTCAGTGTGAGAGCAGACCGCGAGCGCCCCACCAACGAGGGCAGTTTGTGCGTCAAAGGCCGCTACGGCTTCAACTTCATCAATCATCCTGACCGGTTGACCAAACCGCTGATCAAGAAAAATGGCGAATTTGAAGAAGCTGAATGGGATGAAGCTTTGGAATTGATTGCCAGCAAGTTTGCAGAGAGCAAAGGCGAAAAATTCGCCGCCCTGGCCAGCGCCAAGTGCACCCTGGAAGAAAATTACCTGATCCAGAAATTTACACGCGCAGTGATGGGAACGAATTCCGTTGACCACTGCGCCAGGCTTTGACACAGCCCCACTGTGGCCGGTCTGGTCACATCATTTGGCTCAGGCGCAATGACCAACTCCATCAAGGAGATTGATGGCGCAAAAACGATTTTCGTTATTGGTGCCAACACCACCAACGCTCACCCTGTAATTGGGCAGCGGATGCGGAGGGCAGCGCAAAACGGGGCAATTCTGCTGGTTGCCAACCCAAAAGAGATTGATCTGGTGCGAGTAGCCCATACCTTCATTCAACCCAAACCTGGCAGCGACACAGCCCTGCTGATGGGGATGTGCCGCTATATTCTCGATAAAGACCTGCAAGATCAAGCCTTTATTGATGAACACTGCGAGAATTTTGACGAATTCAAGGCATCATTAGATGCATTTACTCCTGAATTTGTCGAAGAAATCACTGGTGTTCCCTGGGAGCAGGTTGCAAAAGTGGCGCACACCTACGCCACCAATAAGCCAGCAGCTTTATTCTACGCGATGGGGATCACCCAGCACTCCCACGGCACCGACAACGTGATGGCGGTTGCCAATCTGGCCTTGCTGACGGGCAATATCGGGAAAGAGTCGACCGGTGTCAATCCCCTGCGGGGACAGAACAACGTCCAGGGTGCCTGCGATATGGGCGGGTTGCCAAACGTCTACCCCGGATACCAAAACGTCACCATCCCCGAAAATAAGGCTAAGTTTGAGAAGGCTTGGGGAAAGCTGATGTCTGACAAAGTAGGGCTGACCCACACTGAGATTTTCGACGCTATTTATGAGGGCAAGGTTACAGCGCTATATATGGTCGGTGAAAATCCGTTGCTGACGGAAGCGAATGCCAAACATGTCCGCGAAGCCCTTGAAAATCCCGATCTATTCTTCGTAGCACAGGATATCTTTCTTTCAGAAACGGCCCAACTAGCAGATGTGGTTCTGCCAGCCGCGTCCTTTGCCGAAAAAGATGGCGCGATCACCAACACTGAACGCCGCGTTCAGCGAATTCGGAAAGCCATCCCGCCCCGAGGAGATTCCAAACCCGATTGGTGGATTACATCCCAAATCGCTCAGAAGATGGGTGAACACGGTTTTGATTTCTCGGCCCCATCTGAAATCATGGACGAGATTGCCTCCGTGACCCCGATCTACGGCGGCATCTCACACGAGCGAATTGAGGAAGTTGGATTGCAATGGCCCTGCCGGGATGAGAATGATCCTGGGACGCAGTATCTGCATAAAGGCAAATTTGCCCGCCCCAATGGCAAGGGTCAGTTTGTCCCCCTTGAATACAAGCAATCAGCTGAAATTGTGGATGCCGAATACCCCCTGATCCTCACAACAGATCGAAGTTTATATCATTACCACTCTGCAACCATGACCCGGCGTGTAGCCGGGCTGGAAGAACTGGACAGCAACGAATGGCTCAAACTCAGCCCTGCAGATGCAGATCAGTTCGGTATCGAAGATGGTGAATGGGTTGAGGTGTATTCACGGCGCGGGAAAGTTAAAGTGCGCGCCCAGGTCACAGATGTCTGCCCTACTGGTGTTTGTTCGATGACCTTCCACTTCCACGAAAGCCCTACCAACGAGATCACGAATCCAGCTTTAGATCCAGTAGCGAAGATTCCCGAGACGAAGGTTACTGCTGTTCGAGTGGAAAAGGTGTCATAAATAACTGAGGGGGTGTGCATAATCAATTGAATACCGAAGAGGCTATGTTTATGCTGCACGCGCGCGCATAGACACCAATTTTTGGTTTGTTCATTCTCTCACCTTCTTCTCGGTTTCCGGTTGGAATTTGCTCGCTGACCTGCCTCTTCAGGGTAAAATCCTAGAAATTAGGTTATATCTGTCTTAAATAAAGTGAAAAATGTCATGAGAGGGATTTAAGTGATAGTGCTATAATTTGTGCGTTAAATCACAATCAACGGTGAGTGTAATGCTGCCCTGTTGGGATATCAAATTACGTTCACCGGTTTTTATTTGGGAGATGCTATGGTTGACAATACACTGGATGAACTGTTACGCGCAAATCCCTGGTTTGCTGCCTTGGGCGAACCCCAGTTTGAAGCGATGCTCGAGATTGCCTCGATGGCGACCTGGCCTGCCGGCACATTGATCTTTCGAGAAGGCGAGCCGAACCAGAATATCTACCTGATTTGCGAGGGACACGTTGCGCTGGATATTTCTATCCCCATGCGCGGCCGGGCGACGATTTTGACACTGAGTGATGGTGATGTCTTTGGCTGGTCGGCGGTTCTGCCAATTGTTAACATAAAGACCGCTTCTGCGCGAGCGACGCACGATACCCGGGCGATCGCTTTTGACGGGATCGCGATGCAAGAGGCCTGTGAACGCGATCATGAACTAGGCTATCATGTCTTTCGACGTTTGACGAATGTGGTCGCGGCGCGCCTGACGGCCACCCGTATGCAACTGCTGGACATGTACGCCACAGGTCTGGAAGGAGATTGATCAATGGCTGAAAATCTCCCTTCCCCTGGTGAACAGGTCGTCATTGCCAAGCCAGCCTTGCAATCTGTCTTCAAGGCGCTAGATTCTGCGGGATATACCCTGATTGCCCCTGTTCTGCGCAATGAAGCGATCATTTATGATGAAGTCAGCTCGGTGGATGAATTGCCCATTGGCTGGACTGCAGAGACCGGCCCAGGCCATTATCGTCTGGAACAGAGGGGCGATGAAAGTTTTTTCGGTTTTCCTGCTGGCCCTTCTACCTGGAAAGGGTACCTCTATCCTTCCAGGTTGAAATTATTCTCTGTCAGCAAGAATGGCGGTGGTTATCAAACCGTCCCCAACCAAGATGTGTCGCCCAGTTATGCTTTCATCGGCGTGCGGGCCTGTGAATTGGCCGCAATCGCTATTCAGGATCGTGTCTTTATCGAGGGCCCGTTTCAAGACCCCCATTACGAGGCCCGCCGCGAAAAAGCTTTTATCCTGGCGGTCAACTGCACCGAACCGGGTGAGACCTGCTTCTGCGCTTCCATGGGCGCCGGCCCGCGCTGTACCCAGGCTTTCGATCTGGCACTGACCGAGTTGAGGGACGCCTTTGTCATCGAAATTGGCTCGCCCTTGGGCGCTCGCATGCTCCTCGATGTCGAATGGAGTTTTGCGGGTGCGCTTGAACTCGGGCGCGCTGATCAAAAGATCACAGATGCGGAAAATCAGATGGGGCGCACTTTGGATACCAGCGATCTGCCTGGTTTGTTATACGATAACCTGGAGCACCCCCGCTGGGACGATGTGGCTGAGCGCTGTCTTTCGTGCACCAACTGCACGTTGGTCTGCCCGACCTGTTTCTGTTCAGATATGAAAGATATCAGCGATCTGACGGGTGCCAACACGGAGCGTGTAAGGGTATGGGATTCCTGTTTCAACCCTGACTTCTCCTACGTTCACGGTGGGCACTTGCGCCCCAACATCCGCGCCCGCTACCGCCAATGGTTGACGCATAAACTGGCCTCCTGGATTGACCAGTTCGGTACTTCTGGCTGCGTGGGATGCGGTCGCTGTATCACCTGGTGCCCGGTGGGCATTGATTTAACGGAAGAAATTGCGGCTATTCGAGACGAAGCATAGTTATGGCAACGAAACAATCTACCCTTCAACATATCCCCACGATCTCTCTTGATCCCATGTTGCCCCACTGGGCGGCGATTGCAAAAATTCAAGATGAGACCCCTGGTGTAGCTACCTACGCTTTGGAATTTCAAGACCTGGCTTTTCGGACGGCATATTCTTTCTTGCCTGGCCAGTTCAACATGCTTTATTTGCCTGGAATCGGTGAGGTGGCCATTTCGATCAGTTCCGATCCTGAAACACCGCATGAACTGTTGCACACCATCCGGGTGGCGGGAAATGTCACCCAGGCAATCGAACGCCTGAAGGTGGGTGACCAGATTGGCGTGCGTGGACCCTATGGTAGTGCCTGGCCCGTGGAGGTCGCCCGTGGCGAAGATCTGATCTTCGTCGCCGGGGGCATTGGTCTGGCTCCGCTGCGGCCGGCAATTTACCATGTGATCCGGCATCGTGCCGAATACGGCAAAATAACCATCCTGGCAGGGGCGCGCTCACCGGAGGACATGCTTTATCATGATGAGTTCGATGCCTGGCGCGAGCATGATATCGAGGTGATCCCCACTGTGGATCGCGCCGATGAATCCTGGCAAGGGCGGGTCGGGGTGGTCCCCATGTTGTTCTACTCCCTGCGCCCAGACCCGCGTAACACCACGGTTTTTACCTGCGGCCCGGAGATCATGATGCGCTTTGTTGCTTACGAAGCCATGGCCCGCAGAATCCCCACGGAAAGGGTTTTCGTCTCGTTGGAACGCAATATGAAGTGCGCCGTTGGTTTTTGCGGGCACTGCCAGTACGGCCCTACTTTTCTATGCAAAGAGGGCCCGGTCTTGAGCTTTGCCCAAATCGAGCCATTCTACAACGTGGAGGAATTCTGATGAGCACCGCTGCAAAACCACGTCTGGCTGTTTACAAATTCGCTTCTTGTGATGGCTGCCAGTTGTCGCTCTTGGACTGTGAGGACGAACTCCTGGCCGTTGCCGGGGCGGTAGAAATCGCTTATTTTGTTGAAGCCCGCCGCCAGACATTGGCTGGGCCCTACGACATCACCCTGGTGGAGGGGTCGGTAACTACCGAAGAAGAGATCGAGCGCATCAAAGAAGTGCGTCGGCAATCGCGCTTCCTGGTGGCGATTGGGGCCTGCGCAACGGCTGGCGGAATCCAATCGCTGCGCAACTGGATCGATGTAAACGATTATGTGAATACCGTCTACGCCACGCCTGAATACATCGATACGCTGGCGACCTCGAAACCGATCAGTGATTATGTGGAGGTCGATTTCGAGTTGCGCGGCTGCCCCATCAGCAAATACCAGTTGCTCGAATTGGTCACGTCCCTTTTGATCGGACGCCTGCCACATTTGCCGTCTCACAGTGTTTGCCAGGAGTGCAAAGCGCGCGGCACGGTTTGTGTCACCGTAGCGCAAGGCATCCCCTGCCTGGGGCCAGTCACCCTGGGTGGCTGTTGGGCGATCTGCCCGGCCTTCAACCGCGGCTGTTACGGCTGTTTTGGGCCTGTCGAGGATGGCAACCCCATTGCCCTGGGTGAACAGTTCATGGCTTTGGGACAAACTGGCGCGCAGGTGTCCAGAGCTTTTCGCGGGTTTAATGGTTATGCGCCTGTGTTCCGCCAGGCCAGTGAATACTTTGAAGATAAGTAACAGCTCAGGCTTGCGCCTCGGCAAGCAAGCCAGGCTGAGCAGCAGGTATAAAGGTAGATAATGATGACAGAGAAAAATATTAATGTAGATTATCTGGCGCGCGTTGAGGGAGAAGGTGCCTTGCGCATCCACATCAAAGACGACCAGGTCACCGATGTTCAGCTCAACATCTTTGAGCCGCCGCGCTTTTTCGAAGCTTTTTTGCATGGGCGTAGTTTCGACGAAGTTGTTGATATCACCGCCCGCATTTGCGGCATCTGCCCGGTAGCCTACCAGATGAGCGCGGCCCACGCCTTGGAAAAGGCCCTCGGCGTCACGCCGCCTCCGGGGGTGCGTGAACTGCGCCGCTTGCTGTATTGTGGCGAGTGGATCGAGAGCCATGCCCTGCACGTCTATATGCTGCACGCCCCCGATTACCTGGGCTATGAATCGGCCATCAGTATGGCAGCCAACCCCGAGCTCCTGCCGGTGGTGCAGCGTGCTTTGCGGATGAAGAAAGTCGGCAACGCGTTAATGACCGTCATTGGTGGCCGCGAAATTCATCCGGTTTCGGTCTGTGTGGGAGGTTTTTACGGTGCTCCGCGCCTTTCAGCACTAAAAGCCTTGTTGCCGGAACTGAAATGGGGGATGGGGGCAGCTATCGATACCGTGCGCTGGGCTACCACCCTGGATTATCCCGAATTCGAGGTCGATTACGAGTTTGTCAGCCTCAGCCATCCAGATGAGTACCCTTTCAATGAGGGCGCGATCCTCTCTTCCACCGGGTTAACGGTGCCCGTGGAAGATTATGATCAGCATTATATCGAAGAGCATGTGGCCCACTCCAATGCCCTGCATTCCCGGCGCGTGGAAACCGGCAGCATCTACCTGGTGGGCCCGCTGGCGCGTTTCAATCTCAATTTTGATCGATTATCCCCGACGGTTCAGGGTCTGGCCCAAGAGATCGATTTGGAGTTGCCGGTGCGCAACCCCTTCTGCAGCCTGATCGTACGCAGTTTGGAGATGGTCCAGGCTTTCGAGGAGGCCATTCAACTCATCGAGGACTACCAGGAGCCGCACCCCAGCCGGGCCGAGCTGCCCAACCCGATCCCGGCTGGAGAGGGCGTCCATGCCACCGAGGCGCCGCGCGGATTGCTCTTCCACCGCTACAAGGTCGATGAAAATGGCCTGATCACTTTCGCCCGCATCGTGCCTCCCACGGCCCAAAATCTACCCCGCATTGAAGGCGACCTTTGGGAGTATGTCCCCGGTGTGGTTGGGCTACCCCTGGAGGATGCCACCTTGCGCTGCGAGCAGTTGGTGCGCTGTTACGACCCCTGCATCTCCTGCGCGACGCATTTTTTGAAATTGGACATCGTGCGAGAGTGAGTCAGCAAGTGATTTATGGCTGGTGCGCCAGCAGCAAGACGTTCATCTGTACGGATAATTGGCGTAGGGAATCCTTTTCGCGGCGATGATGCCGTGGGGATATTGGTGGCGCGGCAATTAGCCGGCCTTGATTTGCCGGGAGTCCAGATTCTAGAGCGCAGCGGTGAGGGCACGGCTTTGATGGAGGCCATGCAGGGTTGCGAAACCCTTTATCTGATCGACGCCATGCAATCCGAGGCCTCCCCTGGTGAGATTCTGCGCTTCGAGGCGCATGATGAGCCCTTGCCCGCCCATTTTTCGGCGACTTCTACACACGCTTTTGGGGTTGCTGAGGCCATTGAGATGGCCCGTCTGATGGGGGAACTGCCCTCAAAGCTGATTGTCTATGGCATCGAGGGGAAGAACTACGCCGCCGGGCAGAATTTATCCCTGGAAGTGGAACACGCTATCCCAATCTTGGTGGATAGATTGCGTGAGGAACTAAAATAGTGCTGTAGAGACGCTCCACTGGAGCGTCTCTACATTTTTAAGAAAATGATTTTGTTGTGCCGATGCTGGTTGCCGGGTTTCGACACTCAAAACTCGTATTTCACCCCGGTAAGTTCCTCCGAAATCTCCCATAACTGTTGAGCGGCCTTTTCGTCGTGCGAGGCGCGGCTGGAATGGGCTTTATGAGGGAAACCGCGCTGTCCAAGGAAGCCGTCTGGGCCAAGGTAGTCCCCGTCCTGGATTTCCGGGCTGGTGGCCGCGTAAAGTGTGGGCAGCGCACCCATCTCCTGGCTTTGTGCCATAATTGGGTTCAGCATACTAAAAAACCGGGTGGTATGCTGCAAATTCGTGGCGGCATAGCCTGGGTGTGCGACAGCACTGAGGGGGTTGCCGCCGTTCTGCGATGATCTGCGGTGCAGTTCGTAAGCAAAGAGAACATTGGCAAGTTTGCTCTGGCCGTAGGCCGACCATTTTTGGTAGGACTTTTCGCTGTTTATGTCGGCAAAGTTGATTCTGCCCATGAAATGAGCATAACTGCTGACGGTGACCACGCGTGAGTTTGGCGTGGTCCTCAACAGATCGAGGAGTAAACCTGTTAGGGCGAAGTGTCCGAAGTGGTTCGTGCCGATCTGCATTTCGAATCCATCGGCGGTCGTGTTGTAGGGGGTCGCCATCACCCCGGCGTTGTTGACGAGGATGTCCAATTGTTTGTGCTCGGCTAGAAAAGATTCGGCAAACGCCCGCACAGAGGCCAGGTCAGCCAGATTGAGCGCCATCAGCTTTAGATCAGCCTTGGGAGTCTCAGCCTGGATTTGCTGAACGGCTTTTTGGCCTTTTTCCATGCTGCGGCAGGCCATGATCACCGTGGCGTCCTTGGCGGCCAGCGCTCGGGCAGCCTCGTAACCGATGCCGCTGTTAGCGCCGGTGATAATGACGGTTTTCCCCTTCATATTGGGGATATTGTTTGTCGTCCATTTATTTGTTGACATGTTTATCTCCTTGGTAGGTTAAAGTCGGAGTGAATATTCATTCCCATTGATTCAAAAAAACTAGGCGGCTTTTATGGCATCCCAACAAGCCTGCACGGCCAGTTCAAGGTTGGCTTCGTCCATCACCAACGCCCCAGAGAGATGGCGTTTGGCGTGCGCTACGGTGACATCGTAAGCAAAGATCGTCAGCATCTCAAAGGGGATGTTTTTGATCTCACCAGCCTCGATAGCAGATTGGAATGCATCCACAATTGGGGCCAGGTATTGTGATGTGGCGGCCTCCGTCTCGGGCGTCAGGAAAGGGGAATTGTGGTACTGTTCCAGGAAGGCCATCTCTGCCGGGTTTTCGACGCAATACTGGAAGGCGTTCAGCCAGGTCTTTCGAAAGACCTGTTCAGTGGAATCCCCGGCGGATAGGCCGGCCAACATGGCTATACTGAAATCCCGTTTAATCTCCAGAAACAACTCATTGATCAGGGTTTCCTTGTTTTCAAAATAGCGGTAAATCGTGCCCGCGCCGACCCCGGCCTCTTCGGCGATCTTCGACATGGGCGTGCCGTGGAAGCCGTGTTCCGAGATCAGGGTCAGGGTAGCTTGCAAGATGGCTGCGCGTTTATCGTCCATAACTGCTTTCTTTCCATTCGGAATGAACGTTCATTCCGAAAATATTGTAGTCTTTCCCTTCAAGTCTGTCAAGGCATTGCTGATTTTTTGATAGCCCAGGATGTTTAAAGACAAAACACGCCGGCAGTCTCCCGCGCGGCGCGTTTCTCGTGAAACTATCTGTATCGTGAAGCGATCAGAACCGGCCGAATGCCACAAAGGCGACCATGGCAATCAACACCAAGTTCATGATGCCCATGGGGACGACTTCTTGGCGGCGCAGGTGGGTGAAAAAAGCGCCTACCTGGACGATCCCCAGTCCGAGGGCGGCCAGGGGGGTCAGGATGGGCAGGATACCGGTTAATCCGGGGAGGATTAAACCCAGCGCGCCGAGGATTTCGAGAACGCCGATGCCGCGGATTTGACCCTGGGAGAAGTCTTCCACCCAGGCCATCTGTTCCTGCATTTGCTCTTTAGTGCGCATCAATTTCATAACACCGGCCATCAAGAACATGAACGCTGCGACACCTTGGACAATCCATAGAACGGTATTCATGTTTATTCTCCTTCTTAGTCAACCAATGATTTCGGGCTTATGATTCTTTTCGACGCTTGGAGAAAAAGGTTTCTTACGAGGTCCCGCGCGTTGAGTGGCATTGTTTCGCAACGTTTTTCGCCGCCAGTGGGGCTGGGCTAAACTGGATTTCATCTACTCTATGAGCCAACAGTACCCACTGCATCAGAAGCCCAGGAGGCCTCCCAAGAATCGGTGGAGAAGGCCGATGTGGCACAACCTCAAGCTGGAGGCGGTTTCATTTCGTCAATCTGGTTCTGGGTAGTTGTTCTTGGGATTGCTGTCCTCTTAGTTGCTGGATTATTCTTGTTATTCAGAGGTAGGTCTGAGCAATTAGGAGTAATCCTCCCACAAGATTTGTTCTAAGGCATCCAGGAGCAGGTCAGCATCTGTCATCGAGAAAGGCATCGGCGGGCGGATCTTGATCACGTTGTGGTAAGGCCCGTCGGTGCCTAATAATATCCCCAGCTCGCGCATACGATTGGCGATGAACCCCGCTTCTTGAGTGGCAAGTTCGAGGGTCTCTGGATGTTTTACCAACTCCACGCCCAGGAACAGCCCCGACCCCCGTACGTCTCCCACCAGGGGGTAGGCCTCTTCAAAGCGTTGTAATCCCTCGAGCAAGTAATCCCCCACTTGCAGGGCATGATCCTGCAACCCTTCCTCCAGAACGACATCCAACACGGCCATACCAATAGCGCATGAGACGGTGTTGCCGCCAAAAGTGCTGAAGAATTCCATGCCGTTATCGAAGGCCATGGCGATCTCCGAGCGGGTGATCACCACGCTGATGGGGTGGCCGTTGCCGATCGGCTTGCCCAGCACGACGATGTCGGGCACGACGCCGTGGGCCTCGAAGGCATAGAAATGCGTTCCCGTGCGGCCATAACCGGTCTGCACTTCGTCGGCGATGCACACACCGCCCGCGGCGCGCACATGCTCGTAAACCTGGGCAAGATATCCTTCCGGCAGGAAGATCTGGCCGGCAACGCTGGGGCAGGTTTCGGCGATGAAGCTTGCTGGCCCGCGGCTCTGACGTTGAAGGGCTTCGAGGGTTTCTAATGCGTGGGCAGCGTATTTTTCAGCGGCCAGGGGGTCATCGGCTTTATAAGGCCCGCGATACGTATCTGGGAGGGGGATCGTATGCACCCAGGATGGCGCGCCTGTGCCTCCTGGCCCATCGTGCTTGTAGGGGCTGATATCGATCAATGAGGTCGTATGGCCGTGGTAGGCGCTCTCCAAGACGAGCATATCTTTGCCCCCGGTGTAAGCGCGGGCAAGGCGCAGGGCCAGTTCGTTGGCCTCGCTGCCGGAGTTGACGAAGAAACATATGCTCAACGGCTCTGGCAGCGTGGCGGTGATCTTTTGGGCGTATTGTTGCAGGTAGTCATGCAGGTAGCGGGTGTTGGTGTTGAGCACCCTCATCTGCGCCTGCCCGGCTGCGACGACGCGCGGGTGGCAGTGACCTACATGGGGCACGTTGTTGTAGGCATCGACATAGCGTCTGCCCGTCTCGTCGAAGAGATATTGTTTCCAGCCGCGCACGATCTTGAGCGGTTCGTTATAGCCGATGCTGAGGTTGCCCCCGATCCATTTTCGTCGAGATGTCAGAGTTTCGGCTTTGCTGGGCTGGAGTTTGGGGAGCTTTTCAGTTGGGATGCGTAAGATCAGGTTGGGATCAGGGGAAAAGGCCTTCCAAATCTCTTGTTGACTGGCCTGACAAACGCCGGGGAAATCGCCATCGAGATCGAGCAGGTCAGTGATGATCTGGAAGTGTAGGTGGGGAGTCCAGCCGCCGTTGACCTGTGCCGTGCCGATTTCAGCGAGACTATCTCCAGCCACGACCTTTTGGCCCCTCTTCCACCGTGCCAGAGAGATCTCGCTGAGATGCCCATACAGCGTGTAAAAGGGTGTGCCCTCAGTGGTGTGGTGTTCCAGAATAATTACCGGGCCGTAATCGTGGGGGGCAGCGTTGTTCTGCAGGTCATACACCTGTCCCTCCAGCGGGGCGTAAACCGCTGCGCCGGGGGCTGCGAAGAGATCCATGCCCAGATGAATGGTGCGGTATTCATCGGTTAGCCTGGCTCCGGTGGCGAAGGGGGGCGTAGTGTAAAGCAGGCGAGCTTCAGTATACTGACCGATGCCGACCTGTACCCCCGCGGCTTCAAGCTGGCCGAACAGACGGGGGGTGAGGCTGGTTTCTGCCAGTGAGGGGGCATCTGCCCTCAGGAGCGGACTGCTGATGCTCAAGTCGAAAACGACGAGCGGTTCTGCGGTCAGGTCTGCATCCAAGATCGAGGCCACTTGGGCCTCACTTTGCAGCCATTGGCGCACTTTCTCGGTCTTAGGGAGTGGTGTCAGCCCGCAGGCCTGGCGGAAGGTCGCTTCGGCAAAGCGGGGGTGAATCTCGGCCAGTTTTGGAAGGGTGTCCCGGATGGCCGCTTGACTGATCGAAAGATAGGCATCATCGGGGCGCTGCTGGGTTTGATGGGCGGCCAGACAGGCGCTCATGCAAAGCCTCATGCACACCAACCCGAAGAGGGCCCTCAGTTCATCCTCGTCGAGGGGAAACTCCTGGTGATACCCCACTACCAGGGGGACGGCTGCTGCCAGAGGATCGGGTTTATCGAGAATCGCGTAGGCTACGGCGACGGCCAGTTCGGCGACGGTGTAGCTGTAGACCATGTCGCCAAAATCGATCACCCCGATAACTTGTTGATTCCGGGTGTAGGGCTCCTCGTCCCCGCCAACGATGACGTTGTAATCGTTGGCGTCGTTGTGAATCACGCTTTTGCGCAATTTGGGCAGCAAGGGTTGTACGTCCTGCTCAAAGTGATCGGCGAACTTCTCGATCAAATTGCGTAAGCCATCCTCGCTGATCAATGACTTATATTCATTCACCACTTCCAGGGCGTTAGCCAGGTCCCAATGAAAGTGGCGATGGATAGCGGTATGGTCAAAACTGGTGAAGGCCCGATCTAATCTCCCCAAATAAGCCCCCAGGTTTTTGAACAGCCCTGGGGAGTGCCGCCGCACATCGCCGTAGGGTGTCCCAGGCAGGTAGCTTACCAGTCGTACGGCGTGAGTCTCACCTGCTTCTGTTTCGACTTGGGCGATACTTTCCCCGGCTTTCGTTGGGATAATCTTCGGAGCGGTGACCCCATGCTTGTTGAGGTGAGCCATGGCCTGGTTTTGTGCCTCAATGAGGCCGCTGTCTTCAGATGCATTGGCGATCTTGAGCACATAGTCATCGCCGTCTCTTGTGCGCAGCAAGAAGTTCTGGTCGCGCTCGCTGGGCAATTGCGTTGCTGTTGTGTCGATCCCAAATAAGCTTTGAGCAAAGTGGGTGGCTTCTTCTTCCGAAAAACGAGGCTGATGTTTGAACAAGGATACTTTCATAGATAAAAGAGCAGCATTGCTGCCAGATAGAACTCAATAATCCAATTGACGCACCGCCCAGCACCAGCCAGGCCAAGTTAATTTTGCATCTGTCATGCGTCCCCAAATACAAACAGATCGCCGATGGACTGGCGTGAATAGTTGTAGCGAATGGCTTCGCCGAATATATGCCCTACGGAAAGGACCTTCAATTTTGGATGGTGCATCGCTTCGGGTATGGGCACGGTGTTCGTGGTGACCACCTCAGTAATCTCGGGGACGGCGACAAGTTTTTCCAACCCGCCCCTGACAAAGACGCCGTGCGTGCAGGCCACCCAAACCTCTTTGATGCCCAGCTCGATGAGGTGTTTGCTCAGTTCCAAGATCGTGCCGCCGGTGGCGATCTCATCGTCATAAACCAGTGCTTTTTTATACCCGCTGACTTGATCCCCAACCAAACCGTTGAACTGGACTTGCGTATCTGAGATGCGTTCCTTATTGCCCGCGGTGATGGGTAGCCCCAAGGATTTGGCGAAGCGCGCCGCCGATCTGGCTTGCCCCATATCGGCAGCGACAACGATAGCCTGCGTCAAATCATGCTGCTCCTTAAAGTGACGCATGAAGACCGGACGGCTGCTGAGTGGGTCGGCGGGCATCGGGAAGAAACCGTGCACCTGGGGGGAGTGCAGCATCATGGTCATCACGTGCGTCGCTCCGGCGGTGTGCAGCAACTCGGCCACCAGCCGCGCGGTGATAGAGATGCGCGGGGCGTCTTTCTTGTCAGAGCGGGCAAAAGAGAAGTAGGGGATGATGGCGTGGATCTCCTGCGCCGAGGCCGCCTTGGCGATATCCAACATCATTAACAGTTCCACGAGATGGTCGTTGACCGGCGGGGATAAAGACTGCACGATATACACCTGACGAGAACGCACGCTGGCCCCGAGCTGGATGTACAGGTTGTCATTGCTAAAACGACTGATAAAGGTATTATCCAGGGGCACGCCCAGGTATTCAGCGATGTCCGCCGCCAGCTTCAGGTGGGAGCTGCCGTGGAAAAAACGCACTTCTGAGGGATCAAGATTCTTCGCATTCATATCTCATCTCTTCGAAAGGAAATCGTACACGGATGTTTTCTCTATCCGTGTGTCCGTGTCTCAATAATGTTTTTGGATGTATAACAGCATCTAAATCAGGTGCCCAATTGTCGGCTTGAACATGGTCGACGCTGGCGAAGGGCAGCCGCACGCGCAAATTGGGCAGTTTCTCACCGATAACAGAGTAGTTGTAAACCGTGATGAGGTAGGGCCTCATTGGTTTTGCTCCGTGCCTGATTGTTGGAGCTGGTTAACTCTCCAACTGGGCAATCAGGTCTTCGATCTGCTGGTGGTGGAAAGCCTCGTGCCCGGCGTAGCCCTCGAACCACTCCAAACCGTTCATGGCTTGCAAACCGCCCTCGTGAGTTAGTTCGAGGTTGGCATCCTTGGGCCAGTTTTCGAAATAGCGCCGCGTGCCCAGACGGGCGCGTTGGAACCAGAACTGGATAGTCTCCTTAGGCGTGCCAAAAGGTGGCGGGGGCGGCAGAAAGATGATGCCATCCGGCGGCTTGACCCCTTCTAGCAGAGGCTTGGCGATCAAATCGCGCAGGTAGAACTCGTCGATAGCCAGGTGCATGAAGACCTCGCCCAGCGACCAGACATTCTCCCCGGCTTTGCCCAGGGGTGGGCGCCTGTCGAGCTGCTCCTGAGACAAATCCTCCAAATAGCTCAACGTTTTGGCGCGGACATCATCCATTGTCTTTAAGACTTCATCCCGGCTTTTCATCGACGCTCTCCTTGATTCTTATTTTTCTCTTCTCAGGTTAAAACTTCTTCGGGGGATAGCAAGCTAGCTTGCATGGCTTCAAAATATCGACCGATGTGCAGCCCATCCATTAAACCATGGTGACCCTGGACGGAGAGTGGCATCTTGAGCACGCCAGATTCGTCCCTGACCTTTCCCCAGGCGATGCGCGGTACCGAGTCCGCAGGGCTCATATGGATGGGGTGCATCATGCCGGTGAATGATACCCAAGGGAGATTGGTGGTGAATAAGAGATCATCTTGCCCAGGCCCATCCTCCAGGGTGGGATTCTCTTTGAACCAAGCGATTGCCTCGGCAGCTCGCGATACAAAAGCGGCAAAATTCTCCGAGAATTGGATGGTGCAGAAACTGAATAACTCGTCCTCGGTCAGGATCGTGATCGAGGGATGCACCACATCATGTACAACGACCTTATTATCACGGATGCGATAGCGGAATTCTTTGATGCTGTTGGCTGTTTTGGCCACCAGATACGTGACGGCAACGGTATACGAAAGCGAGGCCGCTTTTACGGCTGGGAAGAAGGTGGTCACATTCACATCGGCGCACAAATTGATGTGAGGGTAGTCCATGGCATGGTAGATCTCGAAGTGCTTCCGGCGGGGCCAGGAATCCATATCGATATAGCGCATTGGCACCTCTGTGATGTTTACGCTTTCCAGGCCGGATCGCTGCGGAAAGCAGCTATCATTTGCCCTTTTTTGTCTTCGGCCATCCAAGAGGCCTGGATGCCTTGCAAGATCAGCGTCCGGATATCCTCTCGTGAGAAGCCTAACTGCTCCTCGAGGAGTTGGTATTCCTCAGCCAGGGAGTTATCGAACATCTTGGGGTCATCGCTGTTGATCGTGACCAAAATGCCGCGTTCGAAGTAGCGTCTGACAGGGTGCTCGGTGATGGATTCGACCACCCCGGTGCGCACATTAGAGATGGGGCACATTTCGAGGGGGATTTGATGTTCAACCAGATAATCGAGAAGCGCTGCATCCTGCTCGGCTCGAGTGCCGTGGCCGATGCGTTCTGCCCTGAGGGTGCGGATGGCCCCCCAGACGCTCTCTGCGCCCGAGGCTTCACCCGCATGAGCGCTGGTGCGAAAGCCAAACTGGCGGGCCTGTTCGTAGACCTCCTGGAAGGGTTCTGGCGGGAAATCCTGCTCTGAGCCGCCGATGCCAATCCCGATGACGCCCATCTCCTTGACTTCGTTGACCTCTGCCAGCGTGACAGCGGCCTTTTCCGGGCCGAAATCCCGCACCAAGTCGGCTACCAGCTTGATCTCCATCTCTGGAACGCGGTCAAAACCCGTTCGGATGGCTTTGGTCAGCTTTTGGGTGGCCAGGCCGTGGCGGTCGGTGAAGTCTGGTGGGGAGTAGAAGGCCTCCACATAACGGATGTTCTGCATGAGCAAGTCGCGCGCCACAGCCTCGGCCAAAAAGGTGAAATCGTCATACTCCCGCAGGAACTGGTTCTTCCAGACCCAGGTCTCGATGAAATGAGGGAAATCTTTGTAGGCGAAACGGGCCAGCAGCGCTTCGAGAGTGGGTACCTCGGGATCGCCGCCGTACTTTTGGACCAGTTCCCAGAGGGCGTCATAGGGAATAGCGCCCTCGAGGTGCAAATGCAGTTCCACTTTAGGGACTCTTTCGAACCAATTCTTTGCTGTATTCTGCATGTTAGCCTGAAAGTGGGTACACTTCTTTTGACAGGTGGGCACATGTTGCTACTTGGCAGCGTTGAATAGGGCCAGTTCCCAAACACGGATCTTTTTGTCCGCTGCGCCGACTGCCAACCATTTCCCGTCTGGGGAGAAATCCATGCCGTAGAGCGCCTTCGCGCCGGCAACGATCTCGTATTCTACCTTCCAAGTATCTGTTGACCATAAGTGCAGTTTCCCCTCCGCGCTGGTGACGGCGCGCTGCTCATCTGGTGAGAATTTCAGGCCCTTGACCCCATATGCCTTGGTATCGATGGAGTGAATTTCAGTCCAGGTTTTGGTATCCCAGAATTTGATGGTCTGTTCGTAGCCCAGGGAGACAAGCTGTCCCCCACCCTTGATGAAGCGCAGCGACCACGCTGCGATCTCATGGCCGCTGAGCTCGGTGATCTGCTCGCCATCGGGCAGCGACCAGAGTTTGATCTCTGCGCCCAAACCCGTGGTCGCCAGGATTTTGTCATCGGGCGAGAAGGCTATCGAGGAGAGGTTCTTGGGGTTGGCTTTGATGCCAACGACCTGCTCTCCACTCAAGTTCCAGACCACGGCGCGTCCACCATAGGAACCGGCAGCCACCCATCGGCCATTATGCGAAAAGGCCACCGCGGGGACGGTCTTCTTGCGGTCCTGCAATGTGTGCAGTTCCCGGCCCTCTGGAAAGGACCACAACTTCAGGGTTTGGTCGGATGAACCGCTGGCGAGGGTTTTCTCATCGGGCGAAAGGGCAATGCTGTTGGCGCTGTGGGCATGCCCTTCGAAGACGCCTTTGAGCTGCCAGTCCGGCACAGACCATAGCTTGATCAGGTTGTCCATCCCTGAGGAGATCAAAGTTTCCCCATCAGAGGTGAAGAGCACATCCAGCACATAATTCTCGTGTGCTTCGAAGGTTATGGGGTCTTTGTCCATCATTTGTCCCTTATTGCTCGGTGCGCGCTGATTATCGTGATTGATTAATACGAGTAATTTTTAGCTGTACTTGGCTTTCAGTTCCTCGATCCGAAGCAAATGATGCCGGTCATGTTCAACCTGGAAGAGCAGCGTATCACAGAGGCGCATGGGCTTCTGCAGCCTGGGATGAAGGGATACCTTGCCGAAATCTTCGGGCCTTAACGCATCAAGCCGCTGCATATAGGCCTCGCGCTGTGCCCGGAATTCCCGCAGAATCCATTGGATGTCTTTGGTGTTGAAGTCGGCTTTGTCGGTTGGATTGTCCTCGAACCGGGCGGGCCGCAGGGTTTCGGCGTTATTCTGATAATCGTCTAGACGACCTGTGAAGAGCGATTCTACCGTCAGAAAGTGGCCCACATTTTCCTGAATCGACCAGGAATCTCCATCGCGCCTGATGAGCACGTCCGGCGGCAGGGATTCCACCAGGTTTTCCAAGCGGGTTGGCGTCTGGCGAAGGAATGCCAAAAACTCGATATATCTAGAGGAGGGAAAGTCGAAATCGAAATTCTTTTCCAGCCAGTTTTCTTGATGGGTCATTCGAGACTATCCAGGGAAGATCATCTTTCTGGTACGTTCCCATAACAGCTTTCTGCGCAGCTTGCTTTCATTCCCCTCAATGATCTCAGCCAGTTCGGGGTCGTCAATATACTCACGGAGGTTCTCGATGGCGACCCACTTGCGCTTGCGCTGGTTCTTCTCCTCCCAGTCCTTCATCGTATACGTGACCTTCATAAAATAGGTATGGATCTCCTGAACGGCGCTGTTTTTCGGCTCAAAGCGATAGAAGCCCTTGATGCGGGGGAGAATCTCTCCGAGCACCCCAGCTTCTTCCAGGGCTTCGATGCGCGCCGATTCCGCCGGCCTGATATCCGCTTTGATGGTACCTTTGGGGACAATCCAGAGGGATTCTTTGGCGGGTTTGCTGTCCCTGGCTTTGGGGGTGATCAGCAAAAACTGCAAGACATCGTTTTTGAACCGATAAGGGATCACCGCCGATTTGCGGACCGGTGGTGGCGCGGGCTTCTTTTTGGTGGTCTTTTTCTTGTCCTTAGGCATAAGACATACAGTTTGGGAGAAGTTTGCCTGTATTGGATGATTGTAGCACAGGGGAGAGGGCCGGGCAACTTCAAGACCATCGCGCTCAAGCCGAGCGCAGGATCGTTTCCTCTACTGGCACGATGACCCTGCAATGCTGCGACCAGCCAGCAAATCAATGTACTCTCATGGCCGGCTGAAGGCCCCTGACGAGTTATCCGTTGTAATTAGTTGCTGATTGCGTTGAATTGTAGGTTGATGTGAGGTGTGAGTGATGTAGGACAAAACAGGGTGCAAGCTGGCTAACACCACTTACACCCTGTTTTGTCTTTACTATGCTGGTTCTAATTGCGCCAGATATTCTTTGATGGCTTTGCCCAACTTTGAAGGGTGGAAATCGAAAGGCCCCAGACCGCCAGCGTATTTCACCAGCCCATCGATCCCCACGAGATACAGGCGCGTCGGCCAGGCGGCATAGGCTTCGTTGACAGAATCGTCCATCTCATCGACATAGGTGCGGATGCCATATTTGAGGGCTTCTTGACACTGCCCGGCTACCGCGCGACGCTCTTCGATTGTCGTGGGATCATAGATATCGGTGGCGGCCTTTGATCGCGAGAGTTTCAACAAGGTGCTCATAGGCCCCCTGCCAAACCACCAGCCATCTACAGGATGCGCCTCGCGAATGTAGATCGATAGGAACTGTACTTCTTGATGGTATTTCTCATACAAGTCATGGAGACTCACGGTCCCTTTGACATAGGGAGGTCAGGTGAAGCTGCCAAAGATCAAGGCGATAGGCTTCTCCCCTTTGAAATCGGAGATGCGGACAGGATTCTCTCCATTGGCGTCGTGCAGTTCGAAATCAGGGGCTGCATCTCCCACGCGCGGCGCCCGGGCATCAAATTTCTTCTGCCAGGCGGTGGCATCCATGCGATTCTTAATCAATGCCATTGGGATTCTCCTCGTTATCCAAAGTAATCAGTTCGATGTAGTTTTGGGTTGCTTTGCTCAGGTCGGCGTATTCGCCGCTTCAGTGGCGGTCACTTTTGTCATCTCATCCCCCTGCTGGATAGCGTTGACGACATCCATGCCGCCAACGACTTTACCAAAGACTGTGTGCTTGCCGTCGAGATGGGGTTGCGGAGAATGAGTGATGAAGAACTGGCTGCCATTGGTATTGGGCCCAGCATTGGCCATGGACAACATGCCGGTCTCATGGATCAAGGCGTTGCCCACAGTTTCATCCTCGAACTTGTAGCCAGGACCGCCGCGCCCGGTTCCAGTGGGGTCGCCGCCCTGGATCATGAAATCCTTGATGACGCGGTGAAATTTGACGCCATCATAATAGCCTTTTTCGCACAGAAAGACGAAGTTGTTGACCGTCTTGGGCGCGTGCTGAGGGTATAACTCGAGTTCGATGGTCCCACGGTTGGTTTCCATGCTGACCAGATAGGTCTTCTCGGTGTTGATATGCATTTCCGGGGCTTGATTCCATTGGGTCATGATGTATCCTTTCAATGATAGGGGGTCAGGGGATTATAACACCAGGGATGGAGAGCACACCCGCCTTGAGACGCGTCAAAGGGGGTACAAAATGTCAATTATCCTGCGTTAGCCATATGGAGCAGCACCGCTCGCGCCAACAAGGTATCATCCTTGGCGCGATGGCTGTTGGGAAGGTCTATACCACATTGCCTGCGGGCGTTATCGAGACTTTGCCAGCGGTAGTTTCTGTATTTTGCGTTCCACGCTCCGCAGAATTTGGCGTACAGCTTCATGATGCAGAAGAAATCGGCCTGGGGTTGCGTCCATGGCAGCCAATAGCGTTGGTGGGATTGCTGCATCATGCGCAGATCGAAATCGAGGTTGAAAATCCCTACGTACCGCCCTTGGAGTGCCGTCTCCACTTGCGGCCAGGCTTGATCCCACCCCGGTGCATCGACGAGCATCGCTTCGGTGATCCTGTGTACGCGTTGGGCGCCAGGGTCGATTTTCCCGCGCGGTTTTACCAGCGTATCTACTAAGATGCTACTGTCGTGATCGACAATACTGATTTCCAGGATCTCGGCGCGAGGGTCGGTGCCGGTGGTTTCAGTATCCAAATAGACGGGCTTTTGGGCCAGATACGCTTGGGCCTGCTGGATCGCCTCCTTGCGGGCTCTCGAACTCATGACTAGTTGTCCTCACGGGTTAGTTTGGTTTCCACGCTCTCGATTTTATCAGATAGGGTTTGCGCTTTGTCGATGCGCGTGCCCAATCTGATGGTTGTCGAGATGCGAGGTGCCCCCATCTCGTGGACTGTTTCGTGGCAGCGTTTCAGCGCCGCGAAGACGATTTCCCAATCCCCTTCGACGTTGGTGCCATTCCCATGAAGCTGGGGCTGTAAACCGGCCTCTACCAAGACGCGCTCGCAGGCAGCGACGTACTTAGAGAGTGATACTCCTACGCCAATCGGAACAACAGCAATATCTGCAATCACGTTCATAGAGCAGCCTTTCATTCGGATTGAGCCTGTTTACTTCAATCTTTCAGCATATTTCTGCCGGAATTTGGCAACTTTGGGCGCGATAACCACCCGGCAGTAACCTTGGTTGGGATTCTTCTCGTAATACTTTTGATGATACTCTTCGGCCTCGAAGAAACTGGTGAAAGGCGCTATCTCTGTCACGATAGCGTTATCCCAAATCTTTTCGCTTTCTATTTCGCGTATTATTCGTTCTGTGACAGCTTTTTGCTGCTCACTATGATGGAACACAACCGAGCGGTATTGCGGGCCGACATCAGCTCCCTGCCGATTGAGTGTGGTCGGGTCGTGTATGGTGAAAAACACCCTCAATAGTTTTTCAAGGGAGATTACATCTGGATCGAAGGTGATCTGTGCAACTTCGGCGTGCCGAGTCAGGCCAGCACTTACCGCCTGATAATTCGCGTTCGTATCATCTCCCGAATAGCCAACGACGACTTTTTCCACACCGCGCAGTTCATCGAAGATCGGCTCCAGGCACCAGAAACACCCACCACCCAGAGTAGTGATTTCCAAATTTTTATTCTTACTCATTGTTGTCCTCTCGAATTTTGCCAGTACTAATAAAAACTCCACATGAAGTGGAGTCTACACCAGAGATATTAACATACTATGAAGGGGTTAGCTTCCCAACACTTGTCCCATCATCTCTGCGATGGCCTGGTAGACCGGTGATTCGTCCCCCAATTCGATCAAGGGGCGGCCGCTGAACTCGAATTCGGCCAACTCGGCGCTAGCGGGGATTACGCCCAAAAATGGGATATCTATTTCGTCGATGCGGCTCTGCAAGGGAGCTGGCATCTCGCCGGGCAGGCGGTTCAAGATCAGGTAAGTATTCTCGATGTCGATGTCTAGTTCGTTGCGCATAGCCGAGATGCGTTCGGCGGTGAGGATGCCGCGCTGAGTAGGATCGCTGACGACTAACAAATGATCGACATCGCGGGTCGTGCGGCGGCTGAGGTGCTCCATCCCGGCCTCGTTGTCAATCACCACATACCGGTAGCCCCCGCCAATGGCGTCGATCACTTCGCGCAAGTTGTGGTTGACCGCGCAGTAGCAGCCCGGCCCCTCGCCGCGGCCCATAGCGATCAGGTCGAAGCGGTCACCTTCTGCCAGCGACGAGCGAATTTCGTAATCCAGGTGTTCAGCCTTGGTGATGCCGCCTGGCAGCGATCCCATGGCCGCCCCGGACTGCATCAGCGATTGGCGCACCTGGGCGAGCATGTCTTCGCGGATGTCGCCTACCGTCCATTCCAAATCCAAGCCCAACACCATGTTCAGGTTGCTGCTGGGGTCGGCGTCAATACCCAGGATGGCGCCCGATTGCGTCTGTGCCAGGTAGTGGATAATCATGCCGGCGACAGTGGTCTTGCCAACACCGCCTTTCCCGGCCAATGCAATGGTTGTTGTCATAAAAACTCCTAGCCCCTAACTCCTAACTTCCAATTCTCTACCCAATTTCTCTGCCATTTCCTCAGCGGATACTTTTAATGATGGGACGTGATCATAAACGGGGATGCCCAATCGATCTGCCTCTTGCACCCCTAAATCCGCGGGCAGGAAGCCCAGGACGGGAATTCCGGGTGTTGCTGTTTCCAGAAAATCTGACTCGTCCTGATTGCGAACCTTGTTCCCCATCAGCCACAGGCGATCCAGGCCGATGTCGTTGGCCAACTTCTTGATCTGCCGGGCAGTGCCCAGGCTGCGGCGAGTGGGCTCGACGACGATGATCATGGCATCGACGAAGTCCACAGTGGCGCGGCCCAGGTGTTCTACCCCGGCGTACATATCCAGGATGAGCACATCATCTTCGCGGAAAAGCAGGTGGGTGAAGAGCGTCTTGAGCATGGCGGCTTCCGGACAGATGCACCCCGAGCCGCCCAAATCCACGGAGCCGCTTTCCAGAAGGCGCACCCCGCGGTGTGTCACGCTGAAGCGCTCGGGGATGTCATCGACGCGCGGGTTGAGGGTGAAGAAACCGCCTACCGTGCCCGGTTTGGCCCCGGTGCGCTCTTCGATCAGTTGATCCATTTCGGCGATGGGTTTGAGCTTGTCCAGCTTCTGCGCGGGAAAGCCCAGGGCGCCGGCTAGGCAGGGTGAGGGGTCGGCATCTACAGCTAATACATCGCGCCCGGCGTCAGCGTAGGCTTGCGCCAAAAGCGCTGATAACGTCGTCTTTCCTACCCCACCTTTACCACTGATGGCTAGTTTCATGTGTGTTCCTAATAAATCCAAAATCGAATGGTATTGTTTGCCAGCACTTCTTGTCTACTTGTATACTTTGTCTACTTATATACTGGTATACCGGTAAACAAGTAAACAAGGTATACAGAGTGGGCGTATCGACGACAAATTACCATCCACTCTCCGCGGCCCTGATCAACTTGCGTGTCAGCGTGCTGCCCAGGATAGCGCAGGCGTCTGTGGTGAGGTGATGCCTTGCGGCGGCATCGAAGAGGATGCGGTAGGATGCTGGGAAGTCCTCGTCACCTAACCAGCACACTACCATGATGCCAAGCCGCGGCAATACCTGGTACGAATAAGCGATGTTGCCAAAGAATTCTCTTCGGCCGTTCAGCTTCTCTGCTGCTTCCATAAAGGTTGCTGAGTCGTTGCCGAAGGTCTTTGTCAGCTCCTGCCCGGTATACCCTTCATAAGCCTGTGCGTAGAACTTGCCGTCGGGAAGCTCAGAAAAAGCGATCCAGGTCCCGGCCAGTGGGGTCCCATCGGAAAGATGGAAGTAGTACAGCAGCATGGTCTGGTCAAAGGTGTTTAGCGCTTCCTCGGTCTGGGCATCCCTGGCGGCAAAATCTGGAAAGCTGAGAATCACCTCGCGGTCCCAGAGAGCCAGCTTGAATTCCCCTCCCGAATCTCCTGCCGGGGTGTAGATGCCCCCAGTCCGGTTAGCCAGATCATAGGGTTCGCGGCCACGCAGTTCAGCGCGGATCTCATCTGCCCGATCGCCCAGAGGGTTGGGGGTATCGCCTAACAGCCATTTGGATTCAGCCATGATAGTTCTCGATAGCAGCGCGCCTTTTGGCACAAAATCAGAGGATCGTTGCATCCTGAGCGGCGCAACGACCCTCCAAATTATATCAGCCTTGTATGGCGACAAAAGTAATGCGTAGGTTATCCATTACTCCTGACAAAAATCGCCAGATTCTGTGATGAAGCTGGCGACTTTGAAACGCTACATGTGTTTTTTCATATTTTCAACAGGTATTCGTAGGCGCTAAGCGCTGCTTTAGCTCCCTCGCCAACGGCGATGAGCACCTGTTCGTGGTCCAACGTGGTAACATCACCGGCGGCAAAGATGCCAGGGATGTTGGTCTTGGCGCTGCAATCAACTTTGATGCGCCCATTTTCATCCAGGTCTACCAGATCACTGACCATTTGGGAGTTGGGGGTCAGGCCCATTTCCACGAATATGCCATCGGCAGCGATTTCAACTTTTTCGCCGCCAAGGGATTCGGCGACGATCTTTTCGGCGTATTCGCCGCCTAAGACCTCGATAGCCTTATAGCCCTCATAGATGGTCACATTGTCTGCCGCGGCCAATTTCTTCCCCATGGCTGAACCCAGGACATCGCTCGTTGGCCCAACCAGGTAGACCTGAGTGCCCACAGAGGCCAGTTCGGCGGCGGAACGCAGCGCAAGCTCACCTTCACCAATGACGATAGATGTCTTATCGATGAAAAGCTGAGCGTAGCTCAAAGCAGAGTAGCCCAGTCCGCGCATTATGAACTGTTTCTCTCCAGGGATGTCCAGGAGCACTTGCTTGGTGCCGGTGGCAATAATTAGGGCTTTGGTTTCGAGGTTTTCACCGTTTTTGGTTTCGACAACGAAGCCGTCCCCCTTTTGAGATACTTTCTCAACGACTTCCATCTTGCGGGCGAAATTCAAATATTCCAATTCGGTTTTGAATTTGTCGACCACTTCAAGACCCTTGATGATCTGGTGATATTCTTCCACCCCGGGCAGCGCCAGGCGCCAACTGGCTTTACCCCCCAGGTCTTTCGAGACCATCAGCACATTCAAACGTTTTCGCAGCGCGTAGATCGTGGCGGTGAGGCCGGCAGGGCCGCCTCCAACAATAATTAGATCATACATGTTTTCACCTCTTTTACGTTTCTGGCGCTTCGGGGATGAAGCCTTCTCTCATCATCATTTGAGTCTGATCACGTGAGGTCTTGATCATCTTGCGCGCATGATCGAGAAGTTCATCGTAACTCAAAGTGAGACGAGCGACACCTTGTTCCTGAGCCTTCATGCCAACGGCTGCGGCCTCACGGGGGAAGACCTCCCAGTCATCCATGGTGGGCAGGATGTGCTCTTCGTCGAGAGCATCGCCGACATGATCGGCCAACGCTTCTGCGGCGGCGAAGCACATTTCATCGGTGATGGTGCTGGCGCGCACGTCCAGCGCACCGCGGAAAATGCCGGGGAAACCCAGTGAGTTGTTGACCTGGTTGGCGAAGTCGGAACGGCCAGTGGCAACGATGCGAGCGCCGGCCTCTTTCGCCTCCCAGGGCCAGATTTCGGGAACCGGGTTGGCGCAGACAAACACGATGGGATCATCAGCCATGGATTCGATCCATTCCTTCTTGATGACGTCAGGGCCAGGTTTTGCAAGCCCGACGACCACATCGACGCCTTTCATGGCTTCCGCGATACCGCCTTCACGCTTCTCTTTGTTGGTGATTTGGCACAGTTTCCATTTATCCACGAACTCCGCTTTGCGCATCTCCAGGTCTGTGCGGTGCATACCCAGGATGCCCTTGCTGTCGACCATGGTGCATTTGGCGGGGTCGCCGCCCCAACCGAAGATCAGCCGGGAGCAGGCCACGTTGGACGCACCGCTGCCGATGAAGGCGATTTTGACTTCATTCATGGGTTTGCCAACGATTTTGAGGGCATTTATCAACGCCGCCAGGGTGACTGTGGCGGTGCCTTGCTGGTCGTCGTGCCAGACGGGAATCTCGGCTTTTTCACGCAAGGTATCCAAGATGCGGAAACACTTGGGCTGCGAAAGGTCTTCCAGGTTGACACCCCCCAGCCCGGGTTGCAGCATCAGGACAGTCTTGATGATGTCATCAGGGTCTTTGGTATCCAGCATGATGGGCACACCATCGACGCCCCCCAGGAATTTGTAAAGCAGGGCTTTGCCTTCCATCACTGGCAGACCGGCCTTGGGGCCGATATCGCCCAGGCCTAACACGCGGGTGCCATCGCTGACCACGGCCACCGTGTTCCATTTGTTGGTGTATTCGTATACCAGTTCAGGATTTTCGTGGATGGCCCGGCAGGGAGCAGCCACACCGGGGGTGTACCAGATGGCAAAGTCGTTGAAATCCCGAACGGCACATTTGAGATTGGTCTCGACTTTGCCCCGGTAGAAAGGGTGTAATGTCATGGCATCGGCAGAAGGCTTTTTCGCCTTTGCCAGAAGCGCCTCGACATCAACTTGGGGTTTTTCTGACATTATGGTGATCCTCCGTAGTACTATCGTCAGTATTCAGTTGCCGTAACCAGTTTTTAGGAGTACTTGAAGCACAAATGGTTGCTGGCTGACCGATTACTGTTTACTGCTCCAGGTATGAATCTGCGTAAATGACCTGATTGAGCAGGATCTGCACAGTCTTCCAGACGGCAGCTTGTTCGGGATCGCTGGTATCTACATCATCAACGGTAGGATATTCCATGTTTTCGATGCGGTCGTGGATCTTGAGATACAAGCGGCTGAGGGGCGTGCTCTCATCACGTTCCTCAATGAAGCGGATGACTTCCATCAATTCTTCTTCTAGCGGATTGGCGATCATCATCTTCAAGCCGGCGCCCATCACCATAGCGCAGTAGACGCTGTTGATGAGGGGGCGATTCTTCATTGGAACGGCGTTGGAGACGTTGGAAAGCCCCACAGAGATCATCGGCGGCGGGTCCCAGGCGAACTGAATGGTGCGGATCGCTTCGATCAGCTCTGGGCAGTATTCCTGGCAGCCGGAGACGGTCAGCACCAGCGGGTCGATGATCAGATCCTCAATGGGATAATCCAGTTCCAGGCAGCGGGGGATCAATTTCTCCAGGGCGATGTTGACCCGGTCGTCCGCGGCGACGGGGATGCCGCTTTTCTCCATCGTCAGCGCAATCAGCTTCGTGTTGTACTTCTTCGCTAACTCAGGCACCTTTTCCAGGCGCTCGGGTTCGGCAGAGGTAGAGTTCAGAATGGGCTGCGCTTTGGTGACCGTTTTGATGGCTGCCTCCATGCCATCGACGTTGGTGGTGTCGATGCACAGGGGCACATCTACGACTGTCTCAACGGTCTCCACCATCCAGGGGAAAACTTCATCCCAGTCTTTCTTGCGGGGCCCCAGGTTCAGGTCAACACATTGTGCGCCGGCCTCGACCTGTTTCAGCGCCAATTCCATGAAAAACTCGCGATCACGGTTCTTGAGGGCTTCTTTGACTGCGGGAGAAATGATATGAATATTCTCGCCAATGATGTACATAGGTGGCCTTCCTTTTTTGGGTTGGGTATACAGAATAAACAGGGTATGCAGGGCAAACAGTGGGGTATTTGTGTTCCCCTGATACTTGTTTACTTATCTACCTCATTAGTTACTGCTTTTCCATTGTGGCCGCTACATTCGGAAACAGCGTCATATCCGTGTGCGGCAAGAATAACGCCGACATAAATGCGTCGTAGAAAGTATTATCGGCTGAAAGCTCGATATATGTCATGCGGGCAGCGATCTCGGTGATTCGGCGGCGCAAATTGTGATCGATCAACGCCAGATAGGCCCCCCGCACCGAGGTGTTACCCAAAAATTGGAACCGATCCCAGGACATGTCTGGCAGCAGGCCGATTTCGACCGCTTTTTCAACGTTGATATATTTCCCGAAGGAGCCGCCGATTAGAACTTGGTCGATTGTCTCTAAGGGGACGCCCACGCTTTCTGCCAAAACCGCAAATCCGGCGTAGATAGCTGCTTTGGCGCGCAGCAGGTTGTCTACATCCACATTGGTAATGACGATGTCTTCTCCGTGTTTGGTTTCGTGTCCCCAGGCAATCACGTACTCACTACCGTGGTCGCCATCACGGATGCGGGGGGAGTCTATTTTTGTGTTGATGCTCCCTCCTTTGTCTACCACGCCGGTCAGGAACATCTCAGCTAAGAGCGAAATCAGGCCGCTGCCACACAAACCTCGCGGCTTGACTCCCCCGATCACTCGGAAGGATGGGTCGTAGGTCTCTCCGTTGATCCAGACTTCTTCGATAGCCCCCTTGGTGGCGCGCATCCCGTGCAGCACACCGGCGCCCTCAAAAGCCGGCCCTGCAGAACAGGCGCAGGTGACCAGCCAATCGCTTGAGCCGAGCACGATCTCGCCATTGGTGCCGACATCCATGAAGAGGATCACATCTTGGGAATAATCCATGCCTGAGGCCAATACCCCTGCGCTTATGTCAGCACCTACATAGCTGGCCACGCCGGGCAGACAATCTACGACCCCCCTGGGGTGGATGTCTAGTCCAACATCCTTGGCGGACATCGAGGGGATGTGGTTTACGGCGGTAACGAAGGGGGTTAAGCGGATGCTGGAGGCCGGAATACCCAATAGCAGGTGCATCATGGTGCTGTTCCCCGAGATGGAAACTTTGATGATCTGATTGGGTTCGGCTTTCACTCGTTTGCAGGCGCGTTTCAGGAGTTCGTTGATCGTTCCAAGCACCAGGCCGCGCATTTTCTCATCGCCGCCGTTCTTGCTGGCGAATATGATGCGCGAGATGACATCCTCACCGCGCGCGATTTGCTGGTTATATTCAGCAACCTGGGCGCGCACCTGGCCTGTGAGTAAATCGGTCAGCCACAGGGAGACGGTGGTGGTGCCGATGTCGATGGCTGCCCCCCAAAGGGGCGTGTCTTCGGGGATGTGGCCGGGGTGGATATCCAACAGGTCGGCAGGACAATCCGGGCAGTCCCAGGTTTTGGCATTGAGTACCGCGGTGACCTGCCAATCACCTTCCCTGACCATACCGCCAATTTTACGCAGCATCTCAAGGCTGGTTTTCAGGTCGGTCACCCCGGCTTGTTTTCGGGCCGCAATTTGCAGACGACTCCAATCATCGGTCTGGTCGTCCATGCTGGGCGGCGTCAGATCGAGGTGCAGGCGGCGGATGGTTTGAGATTGTAAGGGGCTGTATCCTTCCGGTACGGCTACCTCCGCGGCTGTGCGGTCGGTAGTCAGCCGGCGTTCGATCTTCTCCTGAGGGGGCACAGTGATCTCGGCATCCCCTTCGATGACCGATTGGCAGGCCAGGGCATAGCCCTTGGCGATATCCTCAGATGATAAGCGCAGTGTGCTGCGGCGGCGGATTTCCCCTTCCGTGACGACGACAGCACAGCGGCCACAACGACCTTGCCCACCACAGGGCTGGTTGATTTCCACCCCGGCTTGCGCCGCGGCTTCAGTGACCAGCGTTCCCGTGGGGGCGCTGGTTGGCTCTGGAACTGTGTCAAATTTTACGGTGTGTTGGGCCATGATCCAGCGGACAAGCAACCGGTGAACAGTCGTTGCGGATCACTGTTCACCGGTTGTGGGGTACTGCTACACCGCTTGCTTCATATATGCAGGGAGATCGACAGCTTCGCGGGGCCCGACAAGCACCTTCCAGTCGGGGAGTTCTTCTTCGAGTTCACCTGAGAGTACGGCAGTGTGTCCGGGCAGAACGATATTCTTGGCGCTGACTTTGTCGCCGACTTCGAAACGCTTGACGTCTTTGGCGATGCTTTCGGCGTCGAATTTACCTGCCGCCCAGGCAGTGAGCACGCTCATGCCCTCGGCCTCCGTCACTAACAGCCAGGCTGGCAGTCCGGCGCTCTCTACTTCGTTCGCTACGCTGAAGTAGGTGATGCTGAAATTGGTGGTCACCAGCACGGGGTCTTCGGGCTTGGGGTCGTTGATCTCATAAACGCCCGGCTGAACCTGGATGGGTTTTTGCGGGTCGGTGAAGATGTTCTCGCGCAGTACCAGCAGGGGGTAGGCGGTCTCAGGGCTGAAGTGATCCAGCACGATGAAACCGCTGTACTTGCCGATGGCCTGGGCAGCCAGCATTACCTCGGTGGCCGGGTCGCCGACATCGCCTGGGAAGCTGATAATGGGGTAACCCAACGGGCGGAAGGTCGCTTTCAGCGCCATGCGCCGGGCGATGGTGTTGGCGGTCAGGGTGCCGCGGAAGCCGCGTTGCGTGGGCGAAAGCGCCAGGTCTTTGACGCCCGCTTCGGTGAGCTTGCCGGTTAGATCGGCCATTTCGTCGATGGTGTCCGCCAAAACAGCCAGGGCAGCGTCGTATTCCTTAGCCAGTTCGGCCATGGTTTGCCAGTTCTCTTGTGTGGCGTGGCAAAGCATGGCTTTCTCGCCTTCATCCAGTTTGGCTAACCCGGCTTTCAAAGTGTCGGGGTCACCAATCAAGATTACCGGCCGATGACTGACCTCGCGCACGGCCGCAACGGCGGCTGCAAAATCGCCGCCATTGGCCTGGATGGCGAAACCGCTCATATCGAGGTCAATGCCTACGTAATCGACCTTGTAGGCATCCGCGGGGGTCACTTTGGCTTTGATCTCGTCGGGGCTTTCGGTGTCGTACACCCTCAGGAACAAGCCGGGATGGCTGTAAAAGGTTTTCTCGTGGCGGTAGAGCACCACCTCGTTGCCGGCCTTGACTTCGCTGCCGTTGGAGCTTAAGACGAAGGGGCGCACGGGAGGTGCGGCGGCTTCGGAAAGCTGTTCCTTGGCTTCGTCGCTGACATGGGGACAGAGGGATAATTCAACTTGCTTGGCGGCCAGTTTCATCGCAAACGCCAGACAGGTTGGGAAGTCACAGTCCTTGCAGTTGGTTTGTGGCAGTAATTTGTAGATTTGAATGCCTGATAGTGCCATGTTTTTGTCTCCGTGTAGCGGTGAGCGGAGAGCGTATAGAGAAATACATCGCTCTCCGCTTCACGCTTTAGTTCTCTCCCATCAAATCCTCAATAGCCTCGTGCGTGCGGCGCAGGCTCTCCGGGTGGCGTACCACCACGATGTCGGCACCGGATTCGATCAGCATGACTGAGGTCAACGTTTCCCAGGTGATTGCTCGTTCGAGCCAATCCCCCCATTCTTCGGGAACGTCCGTGCCGACCTTGGCTTCTTTGGTCTTCCAGCATTCTTCGCCGGCGGTGACCAACATGGGCATTTGGGTCATGCTGTCTCCCTGGAGGGCGGCTAAGCGCAGGCGCTCTATCACGGAGTAGCCATATTCGAAACCGTAGCCCAGGGCGCCGGTGGTCGGGTCCATGACGACACGATCCAGGGGCAGGCCCATATCGCTGATGAGGATGTTAAGCTGCTTGGCCAGGTTGACATCCATGGCTGTGCGGGCGTTGATCACATGGTCGTTAGCCAGCGCGGCCGCCACGATGGTGCGGTAGTTCTTGTCTTCGCAGATGCCGAGCAGCAGCCGTTCCCCTTTGCAGGCGTCCGCCACGGGCACGATCAGTTCGTTGTCCACATCGGCCTGGCCGGGGCCAAAGACGGCTACCGGCAAACCGGTGGCAGCCAACACTTTCTTGACCGCGGCGACGGCCGCCTCAGGGGTGTTGGGATTGCCTTCGGCGTCGGTGAGGGATAGGGTCAGCAAGATCAGGTCAGCGCCTGCGGCTTCGGCGGCCTTGGCCCACTCACCGGGATCATTGACGGCATCGCCCCATTTCTCGATGAGCAGGTCTGACCAGTCGTCAGGACGGCGGTCGCTGATTTCGACAGCCACAACAGGCGCATGGGGCATCTGGCCTTCGAATTCCATGAAGGGCATCGCTGTTTCACCGCCGATGGTGATGGTCTTGGTGCGGGTGCCGCCTTCGGCAGCCGTAGCGCCGATGGTGATTTCACGCACCGTGCCAGACCACTTCTCTTTGGCGATCTCCGTCTTTGTGCCCTCGGGCAGCCATTCTTTATCTTCGATGATGGGGGATGGTGGGGGGACGACCGGCGCGACCTCGGGGGTGGGTAGTGCTACCGCTGCCGGTGTTGGTACAGCTACCTGGGAGACGTCTACCTCGCCAATTTCAGCCAGGGCACCAACCAACGAGCCGATCAAGGTGGTGACGGCGCGCTCCAGGCGTTCGACACGCTGCTCAACGGACCCGGCGAGCGCGGGAACGCTGGGGGTCGGGGGTGCAGGGGGCGCTTCAGGCGCTGCCAGGGGGGCGGCAGGTGGTTCGGGAGCAGGGGCAGCCTCAACCGGCGCGGGGACCTCCGGCTCGGGAGCAGGGGTCTCTTCCTTTGCAGCAGCCGCTTCAACAACGGCTTCCGCCTGAGCGATGACATCATCGGCATCAGCTACCCGGGCAGATTTGGCTACCATGGGGCCCATATCCAGCACGGGGTGATCTTTCTCTTTGACCCAGGCGACCAGTTCCTCGACGGTGGTGACATGGTTGCTGTCGGCGATGCGCTCGATCAAGTCAGGGATGCCCTCTCGTTCGGCCACAGCCTGGAATTCAGCCGCCATGCTCTCTTTGAGGTTGGCGCTCATCCAGACCACACGCTTGAAACCGCCATCGGCGGAGATGAACTTGGGGCTTACCAGGTAGAATTTACCCACACCCATCACGCCGGGAGTTTGCACCCCACCGCCGGCCATTCCGGCCAGCGTGCTGAATTTCATCCCCATGGGGGTCATGCCGGTATCTTCTCGGCTGACGATAAAGACCCCTTCGACCTCAGGGATGTACATAACAATGCACTCGAAGCAGCCGCAGGCGGTCATGGGGTTCTCCATGATGGAGTACATGGATACATCCTCGACGACGCCATGGGAGCCTACTTTTGAGTAGTCCAGGGTGCCGGTCCAGTAACCGATCTCGGGGTCGAGCAGTTTGCCCAGCTCGATGGGCTGGTTGGGACCGGTAGGATTGATGTTGTAGGAGGCCTTGCAGTCCAGCCAGTTGTAGGCACCACACAGCCCCAGGCGTTCGGGGCTGACGATGCAGACGTGGTTGGGGGCGAAGGATTGACACAGGGTGCAGGAATAGAATTCCTCAACGGCGTTGTCGGTCAGGTCGGCCAGGCGCTTGTTGCGGTAGTCGTAGGCTTCGCGGGCCTGCTCCAGCCATTTCTCTACTTCGGCGGGATCGGTGTAAATGGTGACGCGTACTTTATCCAGCACTGCACCGAATTCGGCATGTAAGCGCGCGTGCAGGACCTTGCCGAAGTCTTCCAATACAAAGCCTTTCTCGACGGCTTCGCGGGAGATGCGGATCCAGGTGATATCGCGCTGGCCGATGTGCTGCAACCCTGAGCCACCGTTGACAAAATAGTGGATCTGGCGTTCGAGCACCGGCTCGAAGTCTTCCTGCATTTTGCGTCCGGCCACGTCGACGACGATGCCCATATCCATGGAGCCCTGGTCTTCGACTTCGTCGAAGTTAGGCCCGACGACCTCGATAACACCGTCGGTGACCTCGTCCATGTCCATCATGCGCAGGTATTCGAAGCAGCGCGAGTTCTTGCCGCCGAATTCAACGCGCATATCGGCCTTGCGGACGACTTCGCCTTCGAAGGCCGAGCCATAAGGGATGGGGACGGGGACCTCGGTCATCTTGATCTTGACGCCGCGCACTTCGATGCACTTCTGCACCAGGCGTTCGGCACGTTCGAGGTCATCTGCGCCGCTGATTTGCTCGAAAGGCATGGAGATGACGTGTTCGTAGTCGGTGACGCCGGTAGGCAGGATCTCGGGGATGACGGTGTCGGCGATGACCGGGAAGCCGTAGTTGATCGCCCCCGCTGCGGCAGCGTATTTGAGGTCATCGACCTCGCCCAGGGCCAGCACGAAAGCGAAGACGCGCTTCTTGTTATAGATCAGGATGTCGCGCGCCTGGCCGGCGTCGATGCCTCCGAAGGTCAGCGCCGAACGGGTGGCAAAGCCCAGCGCGTAGATGGCGCTGAGGGTGTCGGTGCCGAAGGGGATCGTGTAGGTGTCGTAACCTAGCTCAACACCCTCTTCCTGGAGCTGGTGGATGATGCTGCGTCCGTTGACATTGCCAGCCAGGAAGACCAGGATGTTGCGTTGTTGGAGTTCGCGCACGATCTTTACGGCGACTTCGTTGGATTTGGCCGCCCCAACGATGGCGGCAAAGCCAGGCATGCGCCCATCAACCAATTGGATGCCCCAGGAGCGCAGTTGGATGTCGTCGATGGGGCCGTTGAGGTGGTTGGCCAGGCCTCCACCGTTGTCCAGCTCGGGGTAGGCAGTGCCGCCGGCCAGTTCGATGCCGGGGAAAGGTTCGGGCTGCAAACCGTAGATGAAGCGTATGGCTTCGATGACTTCGGCAGCCAGCAGGGTGGCCATGCCACTATCCAGGGTCTCCCCCAGGTAGGGCGTCCACTTGTTTTCTGAGGGGATGGGGTGGAGCAGCGCCCGGGCATGATCCAGCGCTTCCTGGATTTGCCCCAAGGTGGTCACTTCCAGGCCTGTCATACCGTAGATCGTCGGCAGGTAGTAGGCCGTATTGGGAAACTCGACCACGGTATCAGGGCCTTTTTCCTTGAGCGCCCGTTCGAGCATAAGCTCTGCTTCCATCACCAGGGCGTTAGAGCCACGAATGGCCCGTGTTGCAATGTACTTTGACATGTGTACCTCCAGTTTTCAGTCATCAGCCTTCGGAACCCCGCCGTTCGCTGATGACTGTTTACTGCATACTGATCAGTCTCCCGCTACCGGCAGACCGTAAATGGCCTCTTTACGCTCTGAAAGCGGCAATGCTTCTAACTCGTGCATGCGGGCATCTCCACTTTCACCAAAACGATCCGGGTCGTACTCGGGCAGACCGAGATCAGCTCGTTTCTTGTCAATGTGGGCCAGGGTGGCTTGGATCATCTCGTCGGGGTCGGGGATGAACTCCAGCTTGCCGCCGTAGATCTCTTCCCACCCCTGACTGATGTAATTCAAGACAATATCGCTGTCAGAGACCCTGTCGGGCATGCCGCTGACCGGTGATGCGCCACCGAAAATGACGTAAGCACCGGAGGCCACGCAGTAGGTGGCGATGGAAAGCGCTTTTTCGCTCATCCACTCGGGGGCCAGCCCGACCGCGGGGACCTGGTCGATGTCGTCGCCCAGGCCGCCCTCCTCGACAACCTGCGTGAGCACGGTCAGGATGCGGGTGTTGTCCACGCAAGAACCCATGTGCAGCACCGGCGGGATGCCGATGGCCTCACAGACTTCCTGCAAGCCGGGGCCTACTTGATCTAAACCGGCCTCGCCGAGCAGCAGGCCCAGTTTGGCGCTGGCAATCGCGCCGCAACCGGTCTCTACGATCAGCACGTCCTGCTTGAGCAGTTCTTTGGTGACGTAAGTGTGCAGGTAATCGTGTTGGCTGCGGGGATTGTTGCAGCCCACGATGGCGGCCACGCCGCGGATGCGTCCAGACATGATGGCATCGTTGAGCGGGCGGAATGAAGCCCGGTAAGAGCCGCCCAGCATGTAGTTGATATATTCGTGCGAGAAGCCTGGGATCAGATCTTCCTTCACATCGGGGATTTGGGTTTTGCCGCGGTTCTGGAAGTTATCGATGGCTTCTTTGAGGATATTCTTGGCGATGGTCAGGGCTTTGTGCTCGTCGAACTCGATGTGAGTTGCGCCTTTGATCTTCACCTTAGGGGAGGTGGTGATGATCTTGGTGTGGAAGTTCTCGGCCAGCCCCACCAGGGCCTGCATGATGCACTGTACGTCCACCACCATGGCCTCCACCGCACCGGTCAGGATGGATAGCTCTTGTTGCAAGAAGTTGCCCGCTGCCGGGACACCCTGGCGCATGAGGATTTCGTTGGCCGTGCAGCAGATACCGGAGAGCTGTACGCCTTTTGCCCCCGCTTTTTTGGCATATTCGATGATCTCAGGGGTTTGGGAGGCGGCCACGATCATCTGGCTGAGGGTGGGCTCGTGACCGTGCACGATCACGTTGACCATGTCCTCTTTGAGTACACCCAGGTTGGCCTGACCCAAGATGGGGGCCGGCGTCCCGAAGAGGATATCGGAGACATCGGTAGCGATCAGGCTGCCGCCCCAACCATCAGACAGCGAGGCGCGAATGGCGTGTTGCAGGATGTGTTCGGGGTCTTGATCATCACCGATATGGGTGCGGTGCAGGGCTTCGACGACTTCTCGATCTATGCCGCGGGGTATAACGCCTTGCTTCTCCCAAAGTTTTTTGCGCTTCTCAGGAGCCCGGCTTATCGGGACGATATCACCTTTCTGTTGGCCGAATTGATCGATATAAAGATCAGCCAGTTCGTCGGCGATCTCCTCGGGAGAGCGGCCTTCGATCTCGATATCGTAATACGCAGCGACGTTGCGCAGTTTGGCGACGTCGCGGATGATGTAGCCCTCGGCCTCGCCGTTGGCGGTGGCTTTCAGGGTGAAGGCCATATCACGGCCGTGATCAGAGTGTGCCGCCGCGCCAGCCGAGATAGCTCGGATCAGGTTGCGGGCCTGGATGGTGTCGATGGTAGCGCCGCAGACGCCGGTCTGACCGTCTTTCGTCAGGCGGCATGGGCCCATTCCGCAGATTTTGCAGCACATGCCGGCGGAGCCGATATTGCAGGGGGACATGTCATCGGCGCGTGTAAATGCGGTGCCAATGCCCATCTCCTCGGCCCGGATCAGCATTTCTTGTGCGGCAGGATCCACGCTGTGCTCTTGGGGGGTTCGTTTTTTCTTCGCCATGAGTTACTCCTCGTCCATACCTCTAATTGGTTCCATCCCTGGGCAGGGCCAAAGGGCGCGTCCGCTAAGCCCGATTTCTTGACTAAAACTGACCACTTCGCCGGTTTGGGCATAGGCTTCTGTGTGCCGGAAGAATGCCCCTTTCCCATTGGCCTCGTTGGCGGGTATGTCAGTTTCTTCTGGGATGGGTAGCTCGCCGAGGTAGCCCGCTTCTTCAAGTTTGGCGGTGATCTCGGCTTTTTTGATCTTCTTGGAGTTGTAGGTGATCTCCGCCGCGCGGAATCCGCTGCTGGCGTACACCTCATCCACGCCATCTAAGCCAAGCAAGATGCGCCTGACTTCGGTGACGTGATGATCACCGTACATAGCCGGCAGATCAATCGTTAAAACAGTCATAGGAAATCCTCCTTATTATTGGGTAAGCTAAGGTATACAGTTTCTATTGCCGGGGAGGGAGGTTTAAAAGCCAAAAGGCAGAGCCGCAGCGCGTTCACCACACACCCACTCTGCCCTTGTCAGCAGGTAGCCAGTTAGCAAGGTCATCGTTCGTACGTGAGTCACTTCTCATGACGACGTTTTTGCTCCAGGGTCTAATAAATTGTGTCTTTAGCTACGCGATGCCAAAAAACCTACGAACTCCGATGCTAGTATAAGAAAATCATGGGCAGATCGTCAGTATGTACTATCACAAATCCAGAGGATATTTGTCATAAATGGTTGGTTATCTAAGTCATACGAAGTATTTATGGCTATTTGTTGTAGATGTCAACTATTTGTGCCCATGATCATGTGCATGGGGCATGATAGAATCGACCCGAAATTGGGTTTTTGTAACCTTTTGCATACAGGATCATCTAAATGAGTGATCAGGTTCGTTTGGAAGAAGATTTTTCGCTGGAAGCACTGCAAAACGGGGATCAGGCTGAATTTGCACGGGTTGTGGAAGCCTATTCAGGTTATATCTATCGCCTGGCGATGAAAATGCTCCAAAACCCCCAGGATGCTGAGGACATCCTGCAGGAAACGTTCATCAAGGCTTATAAGGCATTCCCCAAATTCGACGGCCGGTCGAAGATATCTACCTGGCTGTATCGGATCGTCACCAATGAAGCCCTGATGTTCTTAAGGCGCAAGCGCCCTGACCTGATTTCGGTGGAAGTGCCTCGCCAAGATGACAATGAGGACGATCTGAAACCCTTACAAATTATAGATTGGTGCTGCCTGCCCGAAGCGGAACTGATGTCTGACGAGGCCCGGCGATACCTGGACGAAAGCGTTGACCAGTTATCTGAGAATTTGAAGATGACCTTCATCCTGCGAGATATCGAAGGCCTCTCTACGAAAGAGACGGCCGAGGTGTTGGATATCAGTGAGACTGCCGTCAAAACCCGCTTGCATCGGGCGCGCTTGCGGCTTCGTGAAATGCTGACGTCCTACTATAAAGAGCGTCTGCCGCAAACTGTGTGAGTGAAGAAAATGATCCACCATCAGAATTGCACCCACTTCCTCAATTCGCTGTCCGACTACGTGGATGATGAGTTGTCGGCTGAACTGTGCCAGGAACTTGAGCGCCATATGTCCGATTGTGAAGACTGCCAGATTGTTGTCGATACGCTCAAGAAGACGGTCTATCTCTACCACGAAACCGCTGAAGAGCCAATTATCCCTTCGGATGTGCGCGTACGGCTCTACCGCCGCCTGAATTTAGATGAATTTTTGGGGGACATGCAAAAAAGAGAAATTGATTCCAGGTGAAACCGCTCCCTGAATTTTCTAAGTAGGCAGGTAACCTTTTTGAAGGAAAGCGCATCTAAGGGGTGAATTGGTATAACTACACCGTAAACAAAGCAACCTGAAATTGATCACTGCCCCTTCGACTTCAGAGCAGAAGCATCCTGAGCGGAACTTGTGAAGTCGAAGGACGCTTCTGCTCCTCCGCTCAGGGAGCTAATTGCATAAAAACTTGCTTTACGGAATAATAAATCTGGAGCTTCATGATGGCAAAAAACGGTACAAAAAAGAAACAGCCCCGCGTGATCATGTTTACCACGCCGACCTGTTCCTATTGTAAGACGGCCAAACAGTATTTTCGTCAGCAGGGTGTTCGTTTCAAAACTGTTGATGTCTCACGCGATCAGGCCGCTGCCCGTGATATGCTGCGTCGGAGCGGTCAGCAGGGAGTACCGCAAATACTGATTGGCAACAAGATTGTGGTCGGTTTCGACCGCCCGAAGATCGATAAGCTCTTGGACCTTAGATAGTCCGGCTAATTTGATATTTCAAACCGCCCTTTCGTTTAGCACAAATCGGATTGATCTCAGCAGATTGTGCATCGGGAGTGGCCAAAATCATGGTGTTGAGAAATCCATGAGCGGTGGGTTGTAGTTCGGGAAACGCCGCTTGAATAGTTGACGCTGGTTGTAAGCAAAAACA
>JANQED010000147.1 GCA_028278545.1 Anaerolineales bacterium | reverse complement strand
GACGGCTCGCAGGTTGTTTCTGGAAGCAGCGATGCCACCCTGAAGGTCTGGGACGGTCAAGATGGAACACAGCTTTCCAGCCTCGAAGGGCACACGCTGACAATAAACAGCGTGGACTGGTCTCCGGATGGAGCGCTGATTGCCTCAGGGAGCATTGATAGCACAGTGCGCATTTGGGATCCCCAAACAGCCCAATCGCTTACTGTGCTTGATTTCCACGAGCGGAGCGTGAGCGCGGTAGCATGGTCGCCCGACGGAGACATGCTGGCCAGCGCCAGCCAGGACGGCTCGATTGTGATCTGGAACACGGCCAATTGGACCGAACTGCGCGTGCTGCGCGATCACACGGATGGGGTTTTGACAGTGGCCTGGTCGGCGGATGGAACCACCCTGGCCTCGGGCGGCATGGATGGCACCCTACGTTTATGGGGGATTCCTGAGAACTGATCGAAATCCATCAGAGGCCGCTGGTTCTGGATGGGGGCTCGCGAGGAGCTTGACAGCATTTCTAATTTAGGGTAATCTAAATATATAATTTGTTTCAGCGAAACTTCTCCAATTTGGGTTTGTTTTGGAGGGAATCATGGCTACCACAACTTCTTCCCCTGTGCAGGAGCGCAAGGGGCGCCTGGATCGCGATGGCATCAAACGCATCGTGCAGGTCATTGTAGGCATCACCCTGTTTGGGCTGCTGTTGTTCGTTTCGGCCGGCCGCCTGGATTGGTGGAACGCCTGGCTCTATTTAGGCTTGTGGGGGCTGTCGACCGGCCTGGCCTCCGTCGTGGTGCTGCGGCGCAACCCGGAGCTCATCAACGAGCGCGGCCGCAAAGCCGAGAACCAGAAGGCATGGGACAAGCTGCTGCTCAGGTTGTATTTCCCGCTGCCCTTCTTGGCGATGATCTTGGCGGGATTGGATGCTGTACGCTTTGGTTGGTCGCAAATACCGCTTTGGTTAGTGCTAACCGGCTTCGTTCTTGGTTTGGTCGCCATGGGTTTATCCTATTCGGTGATGGTGTTCAATGCCTTCGCCAGCGCAGTGGTGCGTATCCAGGAAGAGCGCGGCCACGAGGTAGTCACGGATGGGCCTTACCGCTTCGTTCGTCATCCGATGTACGCAGGCTTGCTGCTCTCCTGGCTGGGTACGCCGTTGCTGCTCGGCTCCTGGTGGACTTACGTTGTGGCAGTACCCGCTATCCTGATCTTTGTCATCCGCACGGCTTTAGAGGATCGGACGCTGCAGGAGGAGCTGCCAGGTTATACGGATTATGCAGAACGCGTCCGCTACCGGCTGCTGCCAGGAGTGTGGTGATCGCCTGCTGAATTTATTAGTACTAATGAAAGACAGGCCGGCTAACTGAGGGCCTGTCTTTCGATTAAAGGGTAGATCGTGCATCAAATGTCATAGAAACCTGGATTTACAGGTCGTCTAAACCGCGCAATGATGGCTATTGCAAAGCCCCGCGTTATTTGGAGCACTAAGATACGTACGGATTGTATGTTGGCAGAAAGAGACTGTGACGCGACCAGACCGGATAAGGTTATTGAGAGAGGGCTTGAATCCGTTTAGTCGAAACACTGCCACATACGGAGAGAAAGGTTTAAGATGCAAGATCAATACACCATGTTCGATTTCCAGGCTGAAGTGGGTTTCACCAAACACGTAGGCGGTTTTCAGGCCAGCTTAGAGATGATTGAACTCTGTCAGATTAACACTGAGTCCTATGTGTTGGACATCGGCTGCGGAGTCGGGGCGACCCCTGTTCATATGGCGAAACAAATTGGCTGTCGGGTAGTGGGCGTTGACATCTCAGAGGCTATGGTGGCACGTTCCAAAGAACGCGCTGCCCGCGCGGGTGTAGCACACTTGACAGATTTCCGCGTCGCTGATGTGCAGACCTTACCTTTTAAGGACGACCAGTTTGACGCGATGATTAGCGAGTCGGTCATCGTATTCCCTGAAGACCAGCAGAAGGCTGTCAATGAATGCGTGCGCGTGGCGAAACCGGCTGCTGCCATCGGCCTGAACGAATCGACCTGGCTAAACACGCCTGTGCCCGAGGAGGTTGCCGCCTGGGTCTCCCAGGAGTTGACCCTGCACGCCAGGCTGCACAGCGAAGCGGAGTGGGTAGAGCTGATGCGGGTGGCGGGGCTGCAGGATGTCATCGCGCGTGTGCGGACGATTGACATGAAGGCGGAAGCGCCCAAGGCGATCAAACGCTATAGTTGGGCCGAGATGTTCAGGGTATGGGGGCGGTCGCTGAGAATATATGCTACTGATCGCAGAGCGAGAAGTATCCTGAAGGCAGCCAAGCCGCCGCAAGACCTGTTCGAGTACTTTGGCTATGGCCTTTACGTCGGTAGAAAATAGTCTCTCAGCATCGAGTATTGCGCCAATCATGGCTGGCGGGCTAAAATCCAGGCGGGGTTTACCCCCGTCTTTGTTTTTGTCCGCCTCCCTTAGCGAGCGATAGGCGCTTTCTCCAGATAGTAGTACAGGTACAGCTTCTTATAGCCGGCGCGGGCGTACAAGGCCAATCCTCCCGGGTTGTTTTCCATCACTTGAAGATAAGAATGAGTCGCTCCGTTTGAACGTCCCCAGGTGCCGAGCGCCTGCAGGATGATGGTCGCCGCGCCCCGG
>JANQED010000144.1 GCA_028278545.1 Anaerolineales bacterium | reverse complement strand
GTAACCACTGATTGATTTTAATTTCGGAGGAGAAAATGTACTCACCCACCCGCAGAAAGAAATTAGCCCTGTTCCTTTCTATTCCCCTCATCATCAGCTTGGCCTGTCTCAATGGCGGCGGAGCAGAGAGCGACGATTTTGAGGCCACACAGCAGGCCATCGAGTCCACGCAGGCTGCCTTAGAAGCACAGCAACAGGAGGAGCAGCAGCAACCGCCCACGCAGCCTCCCCCAGCCACTGCACCCCCTCAGCAGGACGAGCCCCCGCCTCCTCCGGAGGATGCGCCTCCCCCCGACTTTTCGCAGTTGCAATCCGGAGACATCCTCTATGCGACCGAATTCTCTGGCCCGGGTGATTGGGAGGAGGGTTGGTTCCACTTCACGGTTCCGGATGATAGAGAAAACTACCAGGCATTTGTGGAAAACGACTATCTCTATGTTGAAGTAACCGACGGCCAAACCACGGCCTATGTATTGTACGACCCGATCTACATGCCGCGAGACGAAGCCGATGTGCAACTGGAGACCTTCATTGATAACGTCGGTGAAGCGCGCAGCAACAACATCAGTTTAGTGTGCCGCGCAAATGAAGATGGCTGGTATGAGTTCAGCCTGACGAGCTCTGGCCTGTACTATATTTATAAGTACACGGGAGGAAACGACTTTGAAATCCTCTCCCAAGGTGGTTTGCAGGACTACGACAAGAACGTTACTAAGCACGAATTGATTGCCACCTGTATTGGGGAGGAATTAACTTTCTACATTGATGGCGAAGTCCCCAGGTTCGGACAGGTTACGGATCGCTCCTTCCGCGAAGGAGGCTTTGGTCTGGGGGTCTACGCTGTGCGGAGCAACCTGGTCGCGGTCGAGTTCGACTATTTCGTGGCCAGCATCCCGTAGTCACACAAGAAAGCCGAAACAACATAATAGCCCTGGCTTCTTGCCAGGGCTATTTGCATTAGATCAAAGTTCACTTGTGAGCCTTTATTCAACCACGAAATTGATTTCCTCTTCGCTCTGGTTCCCTGCCTGATCTGTTGCGCGCACGACCAACCTGTGCTGGCCGCTGTCACCGTGCCAGGTCGCCGCAAACGGCGCCTGTGTAAGCTTGCTTATGAGTTCCCCATCGATGAGAAACTCAACCTGCGATAGGGCTAGGTTTTCGACCACTTGCGCTTGCAATGTGACCGACTCATTTTGAGACAGGCTGAGCGTCTCACTCTCTGTGGGTGAAATGATTTGTACCTCGGGCGGCTGGTTGTCCACTGTGACCTGGATGATGGCTGTTTCAATGCTTTGGTCTTCTTCCACAACCACGAGCCGCAAGGCGTACAGGCCGTCAAAGCCCTCGGTGTCCCAGGAGACTAGATCGCCGCTCTCCACCGCTGTGCCCTTATCGGCTCCGATTTGCAGCCATTGCCGCGGG
>JANQED010000115.1 GCA_028278545.1 Anaerolineales bacterium | reverse complement strand
GAAGATATAGTCAGCGGCAGTGATGGACTCGCCATCGCTCCAGACCGCATCCTGCACCATCTCGACAGTCAGGGTGTAGGTGCCATCGCCATTGTCCACAGGCTCAGGGATCGCCCTCGCCAACATGGTGACGAAATCAAAGCGCTTGTCTGAAAGCGTGAACAATTGTGGAGCCTGACCGTCAAGCACGTAGCTCGTCCAGACCGAGCTGCCTGGGCCGAGGTAGTTCCAGTAGTTCAGGGAGACAGGCTCCTCGAAGAGGGCGATGCGGTAAGCATCACAGCACTCTCCGCCGGCAGCTTCTTCGGCCGCGGGTTCGGCTTCCACTTCCTTTTCGACAACCACGGTCTCGATGATCGTCTCGCCTTCTTTCTCGACGACCACAGTTTCGACAACCGTGACTGTCTCAGGTTGGCAGGCCGCTAACGCCAGGCTGGCGATGACCAATAAACCAATAACAAGTAGTTTTTTCGAATTCACGATTCTTCTCCTTAAAATGGATATACAGTGGACGGACAGTTAATGCTTATTTGTAATAGCAACCACCCCCTTTCCAGATTCCGCATATCCCTCTATTGGAGTATGGTATCTGATGCCAAACGACTATCGACCATACAGTAACACAGACAATATCGTAGACGAATGTCCAAGCAAGAGAGAAATTAGGTATACTAAGCATAGGAAAGTTCAATCAGGTCTGGTAGGGCCTTGGACTTTCCAGTCGTCGCCCCGGTTACAACCGGGGCGATTTTCACGGAAGCAGTTACGATCATAAATCAAAACGATAGATGCGCACATAACACTGGAGGACAGTCTTTCCCCCTACTTGAGTAGGGTTTCCTCAGCACACGCCAGGTATAAATGCGTTGTCCGAACACTTTGATCAAAAGGTAATGTCCCCACACGGGCCACTCTTTAAGCCAAATGGGGGATGGATCGTTCTCCATCCCCCGCCATTGGAGGAGTAAGAGGCTATCTCTTACCCAGCACCATGTTAGTTTAAAAATGAACAAAATGCACGGTTCTTGAGTACAATTTAATACCCTACTTGAGGAGTATATTGCTCACATTGTCAGGCACGCGGCCGTGAAGTATATTTGAAGTCATGAAAAGCCTGTGGCGGAAGTTTCTTGATCAGTTCAGCACCCTACGCTGGAAACTGACTTTAAGCTACTTTGGGGTTACCGTAGCAGCACTCCTGGTTGCCGGCACAATTGTTATCTTGGGGGTCTCAGCTTACATCGTATCGAAAACAAGGGTCACTCCAGGAGAACTTTTCATAGATATCACCTCAGGATCCTATAATCGATTGGGGCGACAATATCTATCCGCCGATCCCCCAGATATAGAAGGTCTTGGAAAGCTGCTCAGCCAGTTCAGAGCCACCGTCGCGGAGATATCTCCCATTGAGATCGGTGACTTCATCTTAAACGTCACCAGCTCCAATGTGCTATATGTGATCTACACCGATGCGAGCGGAAATCTCATCGATGCCGTGCCCCACGATTTTATACAGAACACCCAGGCGGGCCAGCCCCTAGATACCGATGAGATCCCCGGGTTGACCGAACCATTTAACGCCGCCTTATCAGGTGCGGTGAGATCTGACCAACTTATCAACAAGGTAGGTAGTGATGTCATCGTTGGTGCAATCCCCATTTATCACGCGAACGGCTCTGGGGATCTCGTCGGCGTGCTGGGATTCATGCACAAATCTCAGCTCATGGAGGTTTTGCGCTGGCCGCAAATTTCTCGCCAAGTTGGGTTTATCTTGTTGTTCATCACGCTCATCGCTGGGGTTTTTGGGACGTTGTTCGGCTTCATGACCGCACGCGATCTGACATCACGGCTGAACAGCCTGGGGGACTCAGCGCAAGCCTGGAGCCAGGGCGATTTTTCGGTTCTCATCGATGACCCGGTCAGTGATGAGCTAGGTCACCTGGGCAATACGCTCAATCACATGGCCGTGCAGTTGGAGAACCTGCTGGACGAACGCCAAGAGATCTCGGTCATCGAAGAACGCAACCGGCTTGCCCGAGAACTGCACGACAGCGTCAAGCAGCAGGCCTTCGCAGCTTCAGCCCAATTGGCCACTGCTCGAGTGCAGATGAACCCAGAGGCTGGGACAGTGGTAGAACACATGGACGAAGCTGAAAAATTAATCAATGAAGTGCGCAGAGAGCTAACGGACCTGATCCGCGAACTTCGCCCGGTAGCATTGCAAGGCGTGGGCTTGATCCCGGCAATCCGCAAATATGCCAAGGAGTCTGAAAATCAGCTTGGCATTCCTATCGAAGTGAGAACGCAAGGGGTACGCAGTATCCCGCGCGAGGTAGAAAAATCGTTATTCCGCATCATTCAGGGCGCGATCTCAAACGTCGCCAGACACAGCCAGGCCTCACAAGCAGAAATCCACCTCGTCTATCATCCCGACCACATCACGCTGAAGATAACGGACAATGGTGTCGGGTTCGATCCCGAAAAGATGACTGAAGGGATGGGTTTGCGCTCGATCCGAGAACGCGTTGAACTATTGAACGGAAAACTGGCGATTGAAAGCAGAAACCATAAAGGCACAAAAATTACTGCCACATGTGCTATTTGATCGCTTCTGATTTAACGAAGAGGATAGATGACCCGGCCGATAACCGTCCTAATTGTCGATGACCATGAAGTCGTCCGCAGCGGGGTGCGCGCTTTTTTAGATGCGCTACCTGATATTGCTGTGATTGGGGAAGCGAATTCTGGAGAAGACGCCGTAGAAGCAGCTCTTGAGCACGCCCCCGATGTAGTGCTGATGGACCTGGTCATGGATCAGATCGACGGGGTCGAAGCAACGCGCAAAGTCAAGAACGCCAGCCCGAGGACGCAGGTTGTCGTGCTGACATCCTACCATCAGGATGAGTTCATCTTCCCTGCTCTACAGGCGGGCGCCATCTCCTATATCCTCAAAGACATCCAGATGGACGAATTGGCGGACGCCATTCGGCGTGCTGCTGATGGTGAGGCGACGCTGCACCCCCAGGTGGCTTCGCGCGTCATTCAAGAGATCCATGGAGCCAAAAGCGAGGAACTCAACCCGTATACCGAACTGACGGATCGCGAAATGGAAGTCCTGAAACTGATCGCCAGTGGTATGTCCAACAGCGAGATCGCCGATCATTTAGTGATCAGCGAAAATACCGTCAAAGGGCATGTCAGCAACATCCTCAGCAAACTGCATCTGGTGGATAGGACCCAGGCGGCGGTATACGCCTGGCAGCAGGGCATCGTGAGACGCAATCGTTGAGAAAACGTGAGAGAGATTGCCAGGCCTCTCAAAGCGTATGAATCCTGACATTTATCAGGAAAAAACCTTACATAAAAATACATGACCTCAACGTAAAGTGTGCTAAAATCACTGTTACGATCAGGAAAGCACTTTATCAATTCAATATCCGCTTGAGGTACCTAATCCCCCGGATGGGAAGGTTCGGATAGACGATCGTCTATCCCGAGGCGAAGCCGGTGCGTTTGTTATACAAGCTAGTCCGGCACTGTCCCGCAACTGTGTGGCCCGTAGGGCCAAGTCAGGCCGCCCGCCTCCAGCGCGTTTTCCACTGCCTCGCGGTAAGGAGGTGGGAATTCATGTAATCTCACACTTACAAATCTCCCACAAGCCATCCCTATCCAAGCGGTAGGGATTTTTGATTCAATCATAACAACACATCTCATATATAGGAGTACTTCACGATGTCCAAACGATATTTAATGCCAATAGCCATATTGTTGATCACCTCAACGGTCTTGCTGGGAGCCTGCACGCCAGCGTCAGCACCAACTGCTGAAGCCCAGCCCGAAATAGTGGAACTCGAAGATGAGACAGTCGCAGCGCAAGAAGCTGTTGAAGAGCCAGAACCAGAAACGGCCGAAGAAGCTGCCCCGGAAACTCTCGAATTGGAAGACGGTCTCGGCCGCCCGGTATCCATAGAACTACCCGTTGAACGCATTATTTCACTGGCTCCTTCGAATACAGAGATCCTCTTTGCGATTGGTGCAGGAGACCAGGTTGTAGCCCGGGATGCGATCTCCAATTACCCTGAAAAGGTCTTGGAAATCACCGATATCGGCGGCGGCTGGGGCGACCTGGATACCGAAACCATCCTGACAATCGAGCCCGATTTGGTGCTGGCAGCCGCCCTCACCGCCCCCGAACAAATTCAAACCTTGGAAGATTTAGGGCTGACCGTGTTCGCCCTGGCGAATCCGACGGACCTTGAAGGTATGTTTGAAAACTTGCGCACTGTCGCACAGATCACCGGACATGAAGAAGAAACCGAAGCGCTGATCGCCGAACTCGCGGCACGTGTTGCCGCCGTTGAAGAAGCTGTCGCCAGCGTAGAAGATCGCCCGTCGATTTTCTACGAACTGGATGCCACTGACCCCAATGCCCCCTGGACCCCTGGCCCGGGGACATTCCACAGCACGCTGATCGCACAAGCAGGCGGCATCAACATTGGCGAGGTGCTCGACAGCGCCTGGGCACAGATCAACTTAGAAGAACTCATCGCACAAGACCCTGATATCATTTTGTTGGGAGACAATTTCTACGGCGGTGTGACACCCGAAGTTGTGGCCGCCCGTGCCGGCTGGGACGGTCTCTCAGCGGTTCAGAATGAGCAGGTCTATATCTTCAACGACGATATCATCAGCCGCCCTGGCCCACGCCTTGTCGAAGGTTTGGAAAAACTGGCGAAATTCCTGCACCCAGAGTTGTTCGAATAAACACTTCCCTTCCTCCAGGTGACCCTAAGGGTATCGTTCGGCCTTTAGGGTCACCCTAATTAATGAAAACCAAAAGAAAAGGTCTCGTAATCGTTTATACAGGCAAGGGCAAAGGTAAAAGCACTGCTGCCTTCGGCCTGCTAATGCGGGCCTTAGGTCAAGGGCTGCGCATATGCGTGATCCAATTCATCAAGCGCGAGACCGGACGTTGGGGTGAAGTCAAAACAGCCCAAAAATTGGAAATCGAATGGCATAAGATCGGCGATGGCTTCACCTGGCTCTCCAAAGATATCGACGAGAGCGCGGCCAGGTCACACCACGGCTGGCAGTTATCCCAGGACAAAATCGCCTCTGGAAATTATGACCTGGTCCTTCTAGACGAATTCACTTATCCCCTACACTTCGGGTGGCTCGACACCGATCAAGTCATTGACTGGCTCCAGGCCAACAAACCTGCCAATATGCACCTGGTGATCACCGGGCGTTATGCGTCCCAAGCGCTCATCGACTACGCCGACCTGGTCACAGAGATGACCAAGGTCAAGCACCCGCACGATGAAGGCTATAAAGCGCAACGAGGCATTGAATTCTGAGTGGCGACGGTCAGTATCCCATTTACCTGTGGCGAATTGGTTCAAGGGTTATGGGAAGGTGTGCCTGCGCTGGTCTCCTGTCCCATTGACCATTTCAGCACCGCACATCTGATCTTAAATTCGACCTACTGGCAGTTACCGGCTGCTTCGCCCAAAACAGAGGCTGCTCTTCAAGCAGGGTGCAGCAGACTCGATTGGGAAGGAGGAGGCATCCTTGAGCTTGAAACACCGGCCCCAAGGGGGCGGGGTTACGGCACCAGCACCGCCGATATCGCATCGAGCTTATACGCGCTCGGTTGTGCCATAGATCATGAACTCGAGCCATCTTTCGTCGCAGAAATCGCCGTCGGTGTAGAGCCCAGCGACAGCACCATCTTCCCTGGCCTGACTTTGTTCGACCATCGCCGGGGAGCATTCCACCAAACCTGGGACACAGCACCACCCCTGAACGTGATCCTGATCGATCCCGGGGGCGCGGTGGATACGATTCGGTTCAATCAACTGGATCACCATCGCGCGCTCAAAGAACTCGAGTCCATCCACCAAGAAGCTTTTCAATTGTTGAAGTCAAGTCTTACCTTCGCCGACTGGGAAATGTTTGGGCAGGCAACTTCTCTCAGTGCCCAAGCGCACCAGAGAATCTTAGACAATCCGTTATTAGATAGAGCTTTCCGGCTTGCCGATCAAACCCGGTCTCTAGGCGTCTGCCGGGCACACAGCGGAACCATCTTAGGTTTGATCATCGACCCTCTAAAAGAAAACATTGAAGAGGTAGCCGCGTACGCCAGGCCGCAACTACCAACGTCTGTGAGCATTACGTGTCATCGCATTGTTGACGGTGGCCCAAGATACCTGCTCGATCAAATAGGAGTACACCATGTCACTGCAAGAACTCACCACTAAAATCCAACCCCTGGATGAAGCCGCCATGCAAGCGGCCCGCGTCCGGCAGGATGACCTGACCAAGCCGCGCGGCAGCCTGGGGCAGCTAGAAGATCTATCGATAAAGATCGCTGGCATCACCGGCGAAGAGAAACCCGTCATCCAACACAAAGTCGTTACCGCCATGGCCGGGGATCACGGCGTGGTAGCCGAAGGCGTCAGCGCCTTCCCATCTGAAGTGACCCCCCAGATGGTGATGAACTTCGTCTTTGGCGGTGCAGCCATCAATGTGCTGGCCAAGCATGTCGGCGCTCGGGTGACGATCGTCGATATGGGCGTCGCCAGCGAAATCGACCACCCTGAAGTGATCAACAAGAAAATCGCCCTGGGCACGGGGAATATCGCCCAAGGACCAGCGATGAGCCGCGAGCAGGCTATCCAGGCCATCGAGGCTGGGGCCCAAGTTGTCAAAGCTGAACTCGATAAAGGCCTTGACATCCTGGCGACAGGTGATATGGGCATCGGCAACACCACTCCCTCGGCAGCCATCGCCGCAGCGATCACGGGGCGCTCGCCCGCGGAGATCGTCGGGCGCGGCACCGGTGTTGATGATGCTGGATTGCAGCGCAAAACCGCCGCTGTCGTGAACGCGCTGAGAACAAACCAACCCGACCCCCAAGATGGCTTGGACGTGCTGGCCAAAGTCGGCGGCTTCGAGATCGGTGGGTTGGCTGGCGCCATCCTGGCCGCGGCCGCGCACCGTAAGCCGGTGGTCATCGATGGCTTCATCTCCACGGCGGCAGCTATGATCGCGGTCAGTATGGCACCCCAGGTACGCGATTACCTGATTGCTGCCCACCGTTCCCAAGAACTCGGCCACCAGATTATGCTAGAATGGTTAGGGCTTGAACCGCTTCTCGATCTGCAAATGCGTTTAGGGGAGGGGACGGGTGCGGTGCTGGCAATGTCGTTGGTCGAAGCCGCCTGTAAGATCCTCTGCGAAATGGCTACCTTCAGCGAAGCCGGCGTTTCAGACAAGGAATAATCGGTAGAGGCGCTTCGGCAAAGCGCCTCCACCAAAGATCGTGATCCATGATCCCATTTTTAGCTGCCCTGCAATTTCTTACCCTGGCCTCTCCTATCGTCCGACGGCCTTTCACCGAAAGAGAGCTCGGCCAGGCGGCAGGTTTTTATCCCCTGGTTGGGGTGCTGATCGGGGCACTGCTTTATGGTGCCAATTACACCCTCGCCTTGATTGTGCCAGACGCGCTGCGAGCCGCCCTGATATTGGCCCTGTGGGTGCTGCTGAGCGGAGCTTTACATCTCGATGGGCTGCTAGACGCCTTTGACGGCATTCTTGGGGGGTTCACGCCGCAAAAACGCCTGGAGATCATGCGCGACGAACGCATTGGCGCCTTCGGACTCAGTGCAGGCGTGATCCTGCTCTTGACAAAATACGCAGCCCTGAGCGGATTCCCGCAATCTGCCCCGGAGCTGATCTTGATCCCCGCGTTGGGCCGCTGGGGGATGACCCTGGCCGTTTTCGCCTTCCCCTACGCCCGACCCGAGGGGCTGGGCAGCGCTGTCAAGGCACACATCACCTGGAAACAGGTCGCGCCCGCCAGCCTGACCGCCCTTTTCGCTGCCTGGGTCTGCTGTCATTGGCTTGGTTTGATCGCCCTTGGGAGCACGCTGCTGCTGGTTTGGGGAGTGTCAGCCTTCGTCTTACGCCGCATCCCCGGCCTGACCGGTGACATCTACGGCGCAATCAACGAACTCGTTGAACTGGCGCTGACGGTCATCTTTGCGGCATGGCAATTTGCTCCTTTGTGGATATAATTTCTCCTGGTTTCTGATCGTTGCTAACAAAATCTAGAAAGGATTTACTATGCTCAATATTGGTGATAAAGCCCCTTATTTTTCTCTCCCAAACCAGGATGAAAAAAACGTCTCTTTGAGCGACTTTGCCGGACAATGGCTGGTGCTGTACTTCTATCCCAAAGACGATACCCCCGGCTGTACCAAAGAGGCCTGCGATTTCACTGACACCCTGGACGATTTCCGCGGCCTGAATGCCGTCGTGCTCGGTGTGAGTGCGGATGACGCTCAATCCCATCGCAAATTCATCGGCAAATACAATTTGGGCCTCACGCTGCTCAGTGATCCTGATAAAACAGCGCACAAAGCATACGGCGCCTGGGGTTTGAAGAAAAACTACGGCCGTGAATATGAAGGCACGATCCGCTCCACTTTCATCATTTCACCCGATGGGGAAATCGCTGCCAAGTGGAGTAATGTCCGGGTGCGCTCCAAAACCAAAGCTGGCGAATCCAAACATGCCGATAAGGTTCGAGAGAAGCTGGTCGAACTGCAAGAATAAGCCAATAACTCGTCAATCGCCAAGTCACGAAGACACGAAGTATTGAATGAGTTATTCGATTGATTCGTGTCTTCGTGGTGAACCGTCCAAATTCAATGAATAGGTTGTCCCTGATACTGGCATTGCTTGTCGATATCCTGTTTGGGGATCCGCCTAACCGCTTCCATCCGGTGGCCTGGATGGGCAGCCTGATCATCGCGCTGAAGCAGCACGCGCCGCGCCACGGACACCAGCAGCAATTCGCCTACGGCACGCTGCTGACGCTCTCCGGCAGCGCCCTGGTGGCTGGCATCGGTGTACTGCTCGATAAAATGAGTGCTAGATTACCTGCTCCGTTGAGATGGCTGGCTGAGGCGGTAGTGTTAAAGTCAACTTTTTCATTTCGAGGATTGGATCGCGCTGCTGGGGAAGTGCAATCTGCCCTGGAAGCAGGCAATCTACCCGAGGCACGCCGGCTGGTGAGCTGGCATCTGGTCAGCCGGGACACCTCACAGCTCGATGAAAGCCAGGTTGCTGCGGCAACCATCGAGTCCGTGGCCGAGAATGCCAGCGATGGCGTCATCGCACCGCTGTGCTACTACAGCCTGGGTGGCCTGCCCGCTGCATTGGCTTACCGCTTTGCCAACACTGCCGACGCTATGCTGGGTTACCGGGATGCAGAACGGGAGTGGCTGGGAAAATTCCCGGCCCGTTTTGACGATCTGCTCAATTTCATCCCGGCACGATTGACAGGCTTGTTGATCGTGCTGGCCGATAAAGTGGTCAGACTGGCTGACAATCGTCAATCCAACGCCTGGCAGGTAATGCGACGCGATGCCCAAAAAACCGACAGCCCCAACGCCGGCTATCCTATGAGCGCCATGGCAGGAGCGCTAAATGTGGAACTGGAGAAAGTTGATCAATACAAACTCGGCGTCGGAGGCTTACCGCCAACTTCAGAAGACATCGGAAAGGCGCGCACGCTTCTCGCACTGACCACAGGTTTAGCAGCCCTCCTTCTCATCATTATGCCGACCAAGAGAAAGAAGTGAACTGTTTATTGTTCACCGCCATGAAACCCCGCCCTGAAATCCAACACCTTTCCAGCGTACCTCACGGCGCACCGAATTATGCCGAATTGGAGGATCTCGGTCTAAGCGCGGATCAGGTCATCGACTTCAGCACCAACAGCAATCCTTATGGGCCGTCACCAAAAGTGCAAACCGCCATTAATGAAGTTGTTATTGATCGCTATCCAGACCGCGATTGTCTATCACTAAGAAGAGCGTTATCCGCACATCACAATCTGTCACCTGGAAAAATCTTGGGGGGCAATGGAACCGCAGAACTGATCTGGCTGGTGGCGCTGACCTACCTGCAGCCGGGGGATCGAGTACTTACCCTGGGGCCTACTTTTGGCGAATATGCTAACGCGTCTGCCTTGATGGGTGCCGAAATCCACAATTATCGCGCCCTGGCTGAAGAGGGTTTTGCTTTCGATACCAGTAGAATAGAGCAGATTCTCGAAAGGGATCAATTCCGCCTGGTTTTCCTATGCAACCCCAATAACCCCACCGGTCAGGTGCTCTCTTTGGATGCAGTAAACCAATGGGTCCAGGATCACCCCCAAACGTTATTCGTCGTCGATGAGGCTTATATCAACTTCACCCAAGACATCCCCTCCGCGGTGGGTCTCCAATCCCCAAACATCCTGGTATTGCGCTCGATGACCAAAGATTACGCCCTGGCCGGTTTGCGCCTGGGATATGCGATTGGGAACCAGGAGATCATACAAGCTCTGAAGAAATCCCAGCCGCCCTGGAGCGTGAATGTATTAGCCCAGGTTGCCGGGCTCGCCGCCCTCGAAGATCAAGCTCATTTACAATTATGCCTAAAACAGGTGCGCAAAGCAAAAGACCCCCTGATTGAAGACCTGATAGAATTAGGGTTCTCGCCGGTCCCATCGCAGGTACATTTCTTCCTGCTCCCCGTAGAGGATGGAGCCGCTTTTCGCAGCCGGCTTCTAGAAAAGGGGATCCAGGTGCGCGACTGCGCCTCGTTTGGGTTGCCCGACTATGTTCGTATCGCCACCCGCCGGCCTGATGAGAACCAGCAGTTGCTCAAAGCGATCCAAAAGATTGAAACATGACCCTACTATTGCTAGTTCGCCACGGCGAAACCGATTGGAATGTCTCTCAGCGTTTCCAGGGTCACACTGATGTGCCTTTGAACGAGAAAGGGCGTCAACAGGCCGCTGCCATCGCGCAACGTCTGGCCTCGGAGGAAATCCACGCCATTTACACCAGCGACCTGAGCCGGGCACGGGACACTGCCGTGGAAATCGCCGAATTTCATCAAAATGAGATCAGCGCAGACCCCCGTTTGCGAGAAGGAGACTTTGGTGAGTGGGAGGGGGCTACCTACGACGAAATCCAGAACAATTACCCCGAGCTGGTCAAAGCCTGGCATGAAGACCTGGTAAACTTCGCCCCACCCGCAGGGGAAACCCCACATCAGTTGGCAGAAAGAGTGGCTTCGCTCTATGAAGAAATCAAAACGAAACACCAGGACGAAACCGCCATCCTGGTTGCGCATGGGGGTTCACTCCAAATCCTTCTCTGTATAATGTTGAATATCCCCATCGGGAAATTCTGGCAGTTCAACCTAGCGCCCTGTTCGTTATCGCAGGTCTCAGTCTACGAAGAAGGCGCCATCATCAACCTACTCAACGATACCAGCTATCTGACGCTCAATCTTGAACGTTAAACATCCCACGTGCTTATGACCGCAAAGACCCTGATGATCGTCGGCACCAGTTCATCCGCAGGCAAAAGCCTGTTGGTCACTGCGTTGTGTCACAGTTTCGCCCGGCGGGGGATCAACGTCGCTCCTTTCAAAGCCCAGAATATGTCCAACAACGCCGCCGTCTGCCCCGACGGCGCGGAGATCGGGCGCGCCCAGGCCGTACAGGCCGCGGCTGCCGGGTTGGAACCCACGGTTGACATGAATCCCATCCTGATCAAGCCCGAGGCCGATTCCCGCTCGCAGGTGGTGGTCAATGGGCGGGCCTGGCGTACGCTGGATGCCCGCGATTATTACCCAAAAAAGGAATACCTCTGGGAGCAAGTCACCCGTGCGCTTGATCGTCTGCGCGCGGAGTACGAACTGGTGATCATCGAAGGGGCAGGTAGCCCCGCGGAACTCAACCTAAAAGAAGGCGATATCGTCAATATGGCTGTGGCCCTGTACTCCAGGGCTTCCGTGCTGCTGGTCGGGGACGTGGATCGCGGTGGAATCTTCGCCCAACTCCTGGGCACCTATTGGCTGCTCCCGCCCGAGGAACAAGAAATCCTACGGGGATTCATCGTCAACAAATTCCGCGGGGACATCTCGCTCTTCGAAGATGGAATCCGAATAATCGAGGAGCGCAGCGGCGTGCCTGTTCTTGGGGTGGTCCCATACCTGCACGATTTATTTATCCCCGAGGAGGACGCCGTGGCCCTGGAAGCCCCGGACCCGATCCAGCCTATCCGAGAGGCCTCGGTAGATATCGCGGTGATCCACCTGCCGCGCATCGCCAACTTCGACGATTTCGACCCCTTGATCGCCGAACACGGCGTGCGCCTGCGCTACGTCGATTCCCCTGAACGGTTGGGGGATCCGGACGCGATCATCATCCCCGGCACCAAGAGCACTGTCGGCGATCTAAGCTGGCTGCGCGCCCGAGGCCTGGCAGACGCCATCAAAGCCCACGCCCAAAACGGCGGCTCCGTGGTAGGGATTTGCGGCGGCTACCAGATGCTGGGGGAGGAAATCCTCGATCCCGACCATGTCGAATCCAGGCACGCGCAAACAGATGGTCTGGGGTTGCTCCCCATCACAACGACATTCGCCGGAGAAAAAGCCACGTTTCGCGCCAGAGCGCGCATCTGCGGTGCAGCCTACCATTCGACTCGTAATTGGCTACACGCACTGCTCCAAGAGGAAATCGAGGGCTACGAAATTCACATGGGACGCACAACGGGCGCTGATCCCTGGCTGGAGATCGTCGAGCGCAACCAGGAAACCACGCAGGTCTTCGACGGCGCTATCAACAGCGATGGTTTGGTATGGGGCTGCTATATCCACGGGCTGTTCGGCAATCAGAACTTGCGCCGGGCCTGGCTGGGCAGCCTGGGATGGTCCGGAGTCGAAGGGAAACCCATTCAGGATGATCCATTTGCCTCATCCCTGACCTATTTGACCGATACAGTCGAATCCACACTGGATATGGAGCTTCTGGAGAAAATCATATGGGAAAGTTAACCCTGGTTTTGGGCGGCGCGCGCAGCGGCAAATCAACTTATGCTGAAAAAATGGCTCAGGAGCGAGGCGGGCGCGTGCTGTACATCGCCACCGCCCAGGCACTGGACCCTGAGATGGCTGACCGCATCCAAAAACACAAAGAACAGCGGCTCGAGAGCTGGCAAACCCTGGAACTTCTGCATGGCGTGGGGGATGCGCTTCGTGAAAAAATCGCTGAATTCGACCTCGTCCTTTTGGACTGCCTGACCATGTTAATCAGCAACCTGGTGCTGACCGTCACCGATGAAAACTACGAACCCAATGAAGCCCAGGCGGGGGAAATCGTAGACGCAGAAATCGAGGCTCTATTAGCATTGATCCGTGAGAACCAGGCCGAGTGGATCCTGGTTTCCAACGAAGTTGGCATGGGGCTGGTACCACCCTATCCATTGGGGCGAGTTTATCGTGATCTGCTGGGCTGGACTAACCGCAAAGTGGCCGCGGCTGCTGACGAGGTATATCTCCTGGTGGCCGGGATGATGCTGCCGTTGCACGAGTTAGGGGTTTCTTTGGACTCTGACAATTAGTGGCTATGCGCATCTCCAAAAGTGAGATCTTAATCATCCTGGGAGCGATGCTTTGGGGAACGACCGGCACCGCCCAGGCCTTCGCCCCGCCCAACGCCGACCCCAGGTCTGTGGGTGCAGTCAGGTTGGCAATCGGGGGCCTGGCTCTGCTCGCCATCACGCTGGCGCGCGGTTTTTCGCTCAGAGAAGTCAAATGGCCGTTACTGCCAACCCTCATCGCCGGAATCAGCATGGCGGCATATAACCTCTTCTTCTTTGCGGGGGTCGCCAAAGCCGGGGTTGCCATTGGCACTATCGTGACCATCGGAAGTTCTCCAATCTTAGCGGGTTTACTGGGGTGGATCTTGCGCAAAGAACGCCCCGAGCGACGCTGGTATCCGGCCACCATCTTAGCGATTTCCGGCGGAATCTTGTTGATCCTTCCCGGGAAAACGTTCAACGTGGATTCGCTGGGGATTATCCTGGCGTTACTCTCAGGTCTTTCCTACGCGGTGTTCTCCATCGCCAGCAAAAGCCTCCTTGAAAATACACCCCCCATTACGGCCATGGCGATTGTTTTCCTCCTAGGAGCAATCTTCCTCTCGCCGCTGCTCTTCAGCGCAGACCTGAGGTGGTTGGCAGAGCTGCGCGGCTGGATGGCAGCTTTGCACCTTGGCCTGTTCGCTACCGCGTTGGCTTATATCTTGTTTGCAAGAGGTCTGGTTTCCGTGCCGGTCGCCAAGGCGGTCACCCTCACCCTGGCAGAGCCTCTAACCGCCGGGATGCTCGGCATCCTCTTACTCGGCGAGCGATTGACCGGCACTGCTACCCTAGGGTTACTACTCATCGCTGCAGGGCTGGTGGTGCTAACGTCACGGAAAACATCCACTGAATGATCCGCAGAAGAAAACTCAGGCGGCTACCTCAAGAGTCCCGGTTCGGTCATCCGCCGGGGGTCAAGTATCACCTCCAACTCCTCTGGAGGGAGTACCGCAAGCTCCAAAGCCACCTCCCGAACCGTGCGGCCTGTTCGGTGAGCCTCTTTACTAATCTCGGCGGCCTTGTCATAACCAAATTCGGGGACCAGGGCGGTCGCTAAAGCCAGGCTGCGCTCGACCATCTCATGGCAGCGTTCCTCGTCTGCCTCAATCCCAGCCAAACAGCGATCGGTAAACGCCTCTACAGCACTCGCCAGCCATTCGATGGAGCGCAGCAGGTTATACGCCATCAGCGGCATCATCAGGTTAAGCTCGAAATAGCTCCCCAAGCCACCCTGCGTGATGGCTGCGTCATTGCCGATCACCTGGGCTGCGACCATGATCAAGGCCTCAGCCATGACCGGGTTAATCTTACCCGGCATGATCGAGGAACCCGGCTGGACGGCAGGCAGTTTGAGCTCCCCCAAACCCGCTCGCGGGCCGGACCCCAACCAGCGGATATCGTTAGCGATCTTCGTCAGGCTGACGGCGATGGTTTTGAGTTGGCCCGAGGCTTCCACAACCGCATCGCGGGCGGCATTGGCCTCGATATGATCCCGCGCTTCGACGAAATCTGTTCCCAACACTTCATTTAAATAGGGAATCGCCATGGCGGGGAACTCCATGTGACGGTTGATCCCTGTACCTACCGCAGTGCCCCCCAAAGGCAACTCACTCAACGCCTGGCGCGCCTTTTTAGCTCTGGCGGTGCTCTTCTCTGCCTGGGCAGCGTACCCAGCAAACTCCTGTCCCAGACGAATGGGGGTCGCATCCTGGAGGTGGGTGCGTCCGATCTTGACAATATGATCAAAGTCCCGGGCTTTCTCCAATAAACTCTCCTGCAGAGTCTCCAAGGCAGGGATCAACCTTTCCTGGAGCAGCAAAACACCTGCTACATGGATCACCGTAGGAAAGACATCATTGCTGGATTGGCCCATATTGACATGGTCGTTGGGATGAACTGGGCTGCGGCTCCCCACCTCACCGTCCAGCAACTGTATGGCACGATTGGCGATGACTTCGTTGGCATTCATATTGGTCGAAGTCCCCGAACCGGTCTGAAAGACATCCACAGGAAACTGATCATCCCATTCACCGGCGGCGACTTCCTCCGCAGCACGGATGATTGCCTGAGCCAAATCGTCATCGAGCAATCCCAACTGAAGATTGGCTTTGGCACAAGCGGTTTTCACGAGGCCCAGGGCACGGATAAAGTCTCGCCCAAAACCCAGGCGAGAGATGGGAAAATTGTCTACAGCGCGCTGAGTCTGTGCCCCCCATAGAGCCTGATCGGGGATATTTACTGGACCCATCGAATCAAATTCAGTACGCATAAGATCACCTCCAAACGGATTGCTGTTCCACAACAACAGTAATCACGAAACAATGAGTAATAAAGATCAAGATTCTACTATGTTATACTACAACGAATTTGATTATGTCAGTTTTAGAAAAGAACTTCACCGCCATAATCACCGGCGCCACCGGAGCTATTGGCGAGGCCATCGCCCAGGGGTTGGCTGAGTATTCTGACTACGAAGTTGTGCTCATCGCCCGCAACGAAGCCAAGGCCCAAAAAGCTACTCAAAGGATCATCCAGGCCACAGGCAACCAGGGAGTGCGCTATCTGCTCGCCGATCTTTCGCGCCGCGCCGATATCTACGCTCTGGCGGATCAGTGGCAAGGGCCGCTGCATGCGCTGGTCAATAACGCCGCCGCCTCACCGAGAAGCCGCCAGGAAACCCCTGAGGGGATCGAATATCAATTCGCGGTCAATGTGCTGAGTTATCTCTGGATGACAAAAGCCTTCACAGAAGTCCTGAAAAGCTCCGCCCCGGCTCGGGTGGTCAACGTTGCCAGCTATTGGGCCGGCGATTTGGACATGGATGATCTGGAGTTCAAGCGGCGACCCTATCGCAATGGTACCGCGTACCGCCAGTCCAAGCAGGCCAACCGCATGTTGACCGTAGCTTTTGCAGAACGGCTCAAAACCTTTGAGATCTCGGTCAATGCCTGCCACGCGGGGGATGTCAATTCAAAACTGAGCAATGATCTCGGGTTTGGTGGACACGAGTCCCCCGAACAGGGCGCGGCGACCCCGATTTGGTTAGCCACAGACCCCATCGGTTTAGAAAAAACCGGCAAATACTTCTCACACTTGCGAGAAGAACGCTGCCGGTTCGGGGAAAACCGCCAGGCGGCCGAGCAACTTTATCAAGTCTGCTCAACATATTCAGAACAATAGCCTATCTCCGACAACAGGGTATGGGGAATCCAGGAAGGCTAGCAAATGTATTCCCGATTCCCTGGTTTCCTCCAAAACGCCCCTCATTGCATCTCCAATCTTAAAATCTCTGCATACCTATTGACTCCCAAAACGTTTTGGAATAGAATAAAGCCCCATCCAAAACGTTTTGGTTCCTAATTTGGGGCCTCCTCAGGGGTAATTATGCCTGCAACACTAAAAGATATCGCAAAAGAAGTCGGCAAATCCATCACCACGGTCTCGCGTGCCTTGCACGGCTATGATGATGTCAGTCCGGAAACCATAGCTCTGGTCCGTCGTGTCGCTGATGAGATGGGCTATACCCCAAATATCATGGCCCAGCGACTTCAAAAACAGCGCACAGACACCATAGGATTCATCCTGCCAACGTTCGGCCCTCGATTCTCTGACCCCTTTTTCAGCGAATTTTTGGCCGGCATCGGCAATCGGGCCGCCAAACTGGGCTATGACCTGTTAGTCTCAACCCGCCCCCCCGGAGAAGAAGAACTCAGCACGTATCGCAGAAAGGTACAAAGCCACTTGGTAGATGGTTTTGTGATTGTGCGCACGCGCAGACACGATCCCCGCATCGAATACCTCTGCCAAGCCGACTTTCCCTTCGTTGCCTTTGGGCGCACAGAGAATAACTGCGACTTTCCGTATGTCGATGAGGATGGCGAACATGGTATGCGCTTAATGGCCCATCACCTGGCTGACCTTGGTCATAAGGATATCGCATTCATCGCTGCACCAGACGAACTAATGTTCGCCCACTATCGCTCAAAAGGCTTCAAAGAAGGTCTTGAAGAGAGAGGCGTCCATCTTGATGAAAAGCTGATCGTCACCGGCGATCTCACCCAGCGTGATGGCTTCAGACAAGCCACATCCCTATTAGAGCTGACTAACCCACCCACCGCAATCGCGGCCTGCAACGACTTGATGGCCATGGGCGCAATCAGCGCAGCCCAAAAACGCGGTCTGATCGTCGGGAAAGATATTGCTATCACCGGCTTCGATAACATTCCACTTGCAGAACACAGCCACCCCCCACTAACCACGATCCACCAACCCATTTATCAGATTGGCGATATGGTGTGCGAAATACTCATCAGACGTATTAAGGGGGAGAGTGTCGAGACTGACCATGCGTTATTAGAACCCACGCTTGTTATCCGCGAAACGTGTGGTGGAAACCAATAACAATCACTCAAAAAGGAAGGAGGTGATGCGATTCCCCAAAAATACACTTTATTAATGACCAAAAGGTATCCCGATTTAGCCCCCATCCATTCACTTTATTCGGAGGATAAAGAATATGAAGAAATTCACACTCTTATTACTAAGCGCCCTTCTTGGGGCCGCCCTTTTGACGGCTTGCACACCAGAAACAGTCGTGGAGACTGTGGTGGTCACCGAAAAAGAAGAGGTGGTCGTAACCCAAGAGGTTGAGGTCGAAAAAGAAGTCGTGGTCACAGTTGAAGTCGAAGCAGAACCGACTGACAAGACCGTCATCGAGTTCTGGACAACCGACAACGAAGAAGACCGCGTCAACACTTACGAAGCCATTGCGGCTGCATTTATGGCGGAACACCCTGAGATCGACCTGCGCATTGTGCCCATCGAAGAGGCCGGCATCGCTCAGCGCATTGCCACAGCCCAGGCCGCTAACCGCTTGCCCGATATCGTCCGTATGGGCATCGAGCGTGTTTCTGCCTTCGCTGCCGACGGCATTTTGGATCAGGATGCTGCTGTATCCACCATTCAGAGCATCGGCGAGGATGATTTCCGCGCTGGCCCGCTGGCCATGGTCACCGATCCTGCGACGGGTAAATACGCCGCAGTTCCCTTCGACGGCTGGATCCAGGCCATCTGGTACCGCACCGACGCGTTCGAAACTGCTGGCGTAGGCGCGCCCATCTCGTGGGATGATATCAACGCTGCCTGCGATGCCCTCCCCGGCACCGGAAACCTGCTTTACGGTCTGACCCTGGGCACCGATCCTGGGCAGAACTATCCGCATCAGGTTTTCGAACAGGTCGCGATGTCTAACAACGCCTGGCCCTTCGACGCCGAAGGCAATGTCAGTATGAACACACCTGAGATGGTCGCAGCGCTGGACTTCTACGCCGGTCTGCAACGTTGTGCCTTACCCGGCCCGCAATACTGGCGCGGCGCCCGTGAGGCCTACGAACTCGATCAATCCGGCATGCTCTTCTACAGCACCTACATCATGGACGACCTGGTTGACGGTTCTGGTCTGGAAGGCGGCGGCAACGTCGAGATCCCCGTCGAAGACCTGCCCGGTGTAACCGGCTTCGCAGCATCCATGGAAGGCCCCAATGGTGCCGCTTCCTATGGGCAGTTGGTAACCTTGGGTATCCTGCAAGGTGCCGACCCGATGGCCCAGGAAGTGATCAAGTTCTTCATGACCGGCCAAAATTATCTGGATGTCCTGGCTCTAGCGCCCTTTGGAAAAGTTCCTGTCCTGGAAAGCGCAGTTGAAGGCTGGGGTAGTTTGAGCGATTACTTCGCTTTCTACTCAGCAGATACTTTAGCGCAAATTGCCAACGGCTTTGAAACCATGCAGCGCTGGCTCTTCCGCCCTGACTACGACGCCACCCAACGCGCCGTCATCGGTGACATCGAGGGCCGCTTGCTGATCCCGCAAGCTATCAGCAACATCGCTCTGGAAGGCACCATGACCGCTGAGACAGCGGCAGAGTGGCTCCAAGAACAAGTCGAGTTGCTCTACGCTGAACGACAATCAGAGTAACTCTGAAACCTTACTGGGACGTAGCTTATAGCTACGTCCCAGTAACATTTTTCATCTGAAGTTGAGCAAGCCGGCTTCTTTGATCATCTCTACTGAAGTCATCAAGGAAGGAGGAAACATGTCTGTAGCAACCAAATCAAACTGGAAATCCCTGCAAGCACGCGAGACCCGCTTGGCCTGGTCATTAATCCTTCCAACCGCAATCATTGTTTTTGGATTGGTCATCTTCCCCGCTGTTTTCAGCGTATGGGTCAGTTTTCACGATATCGGATTACATAATCTCAATGACGTCTTCAACGCCTCATTCGTCGGCTTCGACAATTATCGAAAGGTCTTTGAAGATTTCGCTTTCAAATTCCAAGGAACCCAAAGCTGGGGGGCCGCTGTAACCAGCGTGGTTTATTCCTTTGCGGCGACGATCTTAACCATCGTCGTCGGCTTGATCGCATCCTTATTGTTGAACCGGCCTTTCCGCGGCCGAGGGTTGGCGCGCGCCATCTTCCTTTTCCCCTACGTTGCCCCCATCGTGAGTGTGGCATTTGTCTGGCGCTGGATCTTAGACCCGCGGCCATCGGGCGTGATCAATGATGTGTTGATGAGATTGGGGGTGATCGAACTCCCCAAAGCCTACCTTGCCACCCGTGGCCTGGCCCTGTTGTTGGTCATCATCTTCGAAGCCTGGCGTTATTTCCCTTTTGCGATGCTGATGATCTTGGCTCGCCTGCAAGCGGTCGATAACACCCTTTACGAGGCCGCCGAAGTCGATGGTGCCAGCCCCTGGCAGAAATTCTGGAATATCACCATCCCCGAGTTGCGGTATGTCATCGGGGCCATCTTCCTGTTGCGCTTAATGTGGACATTCAACAAATTCGACGACATCTTTCTGCTGACCGGGGGCGGATTTGGCACCAAGGTCTTGCCAGTCCTGACTTACGAGTTCAGCTTCCGCCTGTTCGACTTTGGCAGGGGGGCGGCTACAGCCATGATCCTCCTGGCAATCCTGGTGGTCTTCATGGCTTTTTATATTGGTGTAGTGATGCGTAACGTGGAGGAAGAATGATGAATACCGAACGAAAGAGTTTTCTGGCCCACATGGCAGACTGGATCACCTGGCCGCGTTTTATCTTCTCACTCACCATGATATTCTTTCTCACCAGCATCTTATTTCCTTTCTATTGGATGGTGAGCTCATCTTTCAAAACTCGCGCTGAGATCGCTGGTCGAGAGCCGGTTTATGTTCCTAATGCTCTGCGTCTAGAAGCTTACCGTGAGCTGTTCGATCCCGAACACCCCAGCTACCAGGAATTCGGCACGAATATCATCAACACATTCAAGGTGTCCATCCCAACGGCGATCATCGCTGTAATCCTGGCCGTTCTAGGCTCGTACGCCATCGCCCGTTTGAAATTCAAAGGCAAGAATATCCTGCTTAACAGTATTCTATTAGTATATCTTTTCCCCGGTGTGCTATTGATCATCCCACTTTTCGCTATGCTGGCCCAAATCGGTGACCAAATTGGGTTTGAGGTTCAAGATAATCTCGGTGTGTTGATCTTCACTTACCTGGCCCAAACGCTGCCCGTGGCGCTTTATATGCTGACCAACTACTTCCGCACCATCCCGGACGAAATCGAGCAGGCTGCTCTCATTGACGGATGCACTCGCTTAGAAGTCATCTGGCGAGTGACCTTGCCCCTGGCGATTCCGGCCCTGGTATCCGTCAGTGTATACACATTCATGATCGCCTGGAACGAGTTCCTTTACGCCCTGGTTTTCCTGAACGACCACAATATGTTTACCATGCCCATCAAGATCAACACCATCTTCAACGACCCAAGCCCACGGCCACACGTCGTGATGGCCGCCTCAACGATCATGACTGTGCCAATCGTATTGCTCTTCCTATCCATGGAACGATTCCTCCAGGAAGGATTGACGGCTGGTGGTGTGAAGGGCTAAAATTCGACCTTGGTGGATCACGCCGAGAAAAGCAAGCATCGCTCGTCTCTTAGAAAAATAAGTCAGCATGCGGCATCAAATCTGATGGACATCACGAAAAATCACTGCGCGCCTTGGGGAAATGGTATAGCAGCAAGGCGCATATTCCTGCTCGCTTTCCGTGCATCTACACGCACAACTCCGGCGGGGGATCACAACGATATAGATTCAAGACGAGTTCAACATGTCGTATAACGTTGGCATCTTCCACTATATCGCCGGCCTTACCGACGGCGTTTCGCTGGAGTTAAACAAATGGAAGCTTGTCCTGGAGGAAATGGGGCATACGGTTCACATCTGCGCGGGAAAACTGGGCACCGCGGACGGGACAGTCATCGAAGAGATGTACCATCACCGGCCTGATGCCCGGCTTCTCAATTACAACACTTTTCAAGCTCTGCGCGATTATCGCAACGAAGCCACCTACCGTGCTGAACTTTTCCGCATGTCGGAGGTGATCGAAAACAAAATCAGGGCGTTCGTTGAAGAAAAACAGATCGACTTCCTCATCCCACAGAATGTGTGGTCGGTCGCTGCCAACCCGGCAGTGGCGATTGCTCTGACCAACATCATGCGGGAATTGGGTTTGCCAGCCTTGGCTCACAACCATGACTTCTATTTCGAACGCACGAATGGCTTCAGGTTGACCTGTGGAACCGCGGTTGAATTGGCCGACTTATACCTACCCCCGCGAGACAAGTTAGCCAAGCACGTAGTGATCAACTCCCTGGCCCAACAGCAACTGGTCGACCGCAAAGGCATCCCATCCACAATCGTACCGAATGTCTTCGACTTCGAAGCCCCACCCTGGGTCCCCAACGAGTACAACAGCGATTTCCGCACCCGCATCGGCATCAGAGAAAACGACATCATGATCCTGCAGGCCACCCGTATTGTCACCCGCAAGGGGATTGAACTGGCGATTGATTTTGTCAAAGCTCTGGACGGCCCGACTCGTCGCGCCCGGCTTAAAGCCAAAGGTCTCTACGATGGGCGCAAATTCGACGACCAAAGCCGCATTGTGCTTGTGCTGGCAGGGTATGCCCTGGATGATGCCACTGGCCGCTACAAGAGTCTACTGGCCCATAAAGCCAAAGAATTGGGTGTGGAAGCGGTCTTCATTGAAGACATTGTTGGTGAGAGCCGCGGCACTCGTCGAGGCGAGAAAATCTACTCCCTCTGGGATACTTATGTCTTTGCCGATTTCGTCACTTATCCCAGCCTGTGGGAAGGTTGGGGCAATCAACTGCTCGAGGCGCTGAGAGCCAAGCTGCCGTTGATGATCTTCGAGTATCCAGTATATAGAGTCGATATCAAAGACAAAGGCTTGCGCCTGGTTTCCCTCGGGAATCAAATCTCTGGCAGAGACGAACACGGCCTGGTCAACGTTGACCACGAAATCATCGCCAAGGCCGCCGACCAGGCCGTAGAGCTGCTCACCGATGCAGACCTACGCCAGGAGGTGGTAGATCACAACTTCCGTATGGCGAAGCGATTTTACTCTATGGACGCTCTGCATATTTACCTGCGCCAGTTGATGAACGACCGAGGATAAGGCCCCATGCTAGACGAGCGAGAAAAAGTGCTGCATGATCATATCGCATTCATCTATGGTGAAGAGCGGGCCGGAATCCTCACGAAACGCATCGCTGAACGATTAGCTCGCTTTAGGGCAGCGTTTCCTGAATTAAATACTTCGGATACCAGGGAACGGGTTAGCGAGCGCGACACAATTTTGATCACCTATGGAGACATGGTCCAACACGATGGCCAGCCTCCCCTCCAAACCCTGGGCGCGTTCCTCCAAAAATATCTTCGAGATGTCGTCAGCACTATCCACATTCTGCCTTTCTATCCATATTCCTCCGATGATGGTTTTGCTGTCATCGACTACCGCGCCGTCAACCCATCCTTGGGGACATGGGACGACGTCGTCCGGCTCAGGGATGACTTCCGCTTGATGTTCGACGCTGTGATCAACCATATTTCATCCCAGAGTGTGGCATTTCAGGGCTTCCTCAAAGGTGATCCAGACTTCCAGGAATTTTTTACCGTCGTCGAGCCGGGGACTGACCTATCGCGCGTTTTCAGGCCGCGCGCTACCCCAGTGGTAACCCCATACGAAGGCGCGGACGGCAAAAAACTGGTCTGGACGACTTTCAGCGCCGACCAGATCGATTTGAATTACCGCAACCCCGATGTGCTTATTGAAGTACTCGATATTCTGCTCTTTTACGCCGCTCAGGGGGCGGATTTCGTCCGGCTGGACGCGGTGACTTATCTATGGAAAGAGATCGGCACCGACTGCATCAATCTGCCGCACACCCACCGCCTTGTGCAACTGATGCGTACGGTGCTCGACATCGTCGCACCAGGCGTAGCCATCATCACCGAGACCAACGTGCCCCACAGAGACAACATCGCCTACTTCGGCGACGGCACCAACGAGGCGCAGATGGTCTATAACTTCGCGCTGCCGATGCTGACCCTACACGCCATCCACAAAGGGGATGTCAGCGCCCTATCATCCTGGGCCGATACGCTTAAATTGCCTTCTGAGCAAGCGACTTTTTTCAATTTCCTGGCTTCTCATGACGGTGTGGGGATGATGCCGGTAAAAAACATTCTCAGCCCAGACGATTTAAACGAAGCCCTCGAGCGCACCCACAAGCTGGGCGGGTACGTTTCCTTTAAGAGCAACGAAGATGGCTCACAAAGCCCTTATGAATTGAACATCAACTACTTTGATGCTTTAGGCGACCCTGAGCAATCAGATGAGCCCCTTTCTTTGAAAGAAAAACGGTTTCTGGCCTCCCAGGCGATCATGCTATCCCTGCGCGGCGTGCCTGGCATCTACTTTCACAGCTTGTTTGGCTCGCGTAATTGGCGACAGGGCGTTGAAGAAACCGGGCGCCCTCGCACGATCAACCGGCAAAAACTGCAACTGGACGAATTGGAAGCGGTTTTAGGCGACCCTAGCACCCTGGCAGCACGCATATTCAGTGGCTATGCGCATCTCCTTGAAATACGTCGAGAACAGCGCGCTTTTCACCCACTAGGATATCAATCGATTCTCGATCTGCATAAAAGCGTCTTCGCGGTTTGGCGCACTTCGCCAGACAGGGACGAGGAAATCCTTTGCCTGATCAATGTCACCGACCAGTCAATCAAGCTGCCAATAGCTTTGAATCAGTGGGGACACTCTTCCACCAGCCAGTGGCGAGAGCTGATCTCAAATCAAAGATATTCCAACTTAATAGAGAGCACACCGATAAGGATCGACCCCTATCAAACCCTCTGGATGAAACGAATTACGTAACCAGTCCTTCGATCAGTCTGTCGTCAGAACCAGCCTCTGTTCGGCCATGACGATGTCGGGGACATCCCAACCCTTCAGATCCATCAATTCGATAAAGGCACGGCGGAAGAGCAGCTTTACAACGATCGAGACTTCCGAATGTTCACCTAAAACTTCGGAAGCCTGGAAGATATAAACCGTCGTATCACTCCCCAACGCCGGGATACGGTTATCGCTCAGGATTCTGGTCGGGTTCCAATAAGCTCCTGTGGGCGCGACTTCGGTCCACAGTTCCTCTAAGATCTTGGCATACGCTGTGCCCGGTTCCCCACCATAGTACCCCTGCTCGGGATTTCCCTCTCCACCCCAAACGGGGACCGTCGGGCCATCCACCTGAGGGAGAGAATTGCCCTGGGGGTCAGTGACGTCCACCAGCAGGATCATATGCCTCAAAGGGCTGTCCGTAGGGATATGGTGGCCGGCCTTTTCGTTCGTTATCGTGACCTGCACTACCAAATCAGGTCCATCCAGGTGGGCAGAAGCGGTCAGCGATACGGCATCGCTCAGAAAATCTTCATCCATAGCACCCAACTGAAGATGGGCGTGAATATCCATAGGATCGCGCTCCACACCCCCCGCGTTTGGCGCGACATTGGTGATCACCTCATTATCCAAAATCGACGGTGCAGGCATATGGCATTCCTGGCAAGTTTGCGCGTCTTCGAAAGCCGGATCGCTGTAGGGACTCTCTAGCCACTCGCCGAAGGAATTGTAGATAAGCGTATCCCAGAAGACGCCGAAATGACAGGGTGCGCAGAATTGGCTTTGCTCAATCAGCGGGAGATAGGTATCTTCTTCAGGCACGTTATCGTCATCGAAGGTGCCAAAGAACAGTTGATATCGTTCGGGGTCGTCAGGGAACGGCCGCCGCACATCCATAGAGAGCACCCCAGGCATATTCTCAAAGGGCAGGCCGGTTTCAGGGTTCAGCGTGATATCAGCCACCTTATGACAAAAGTCGCAGTGCACGCCAAAAGTGTCCGCACCACTGAGAGAGTTCGGGTTGGTGCCATACGGGGCATCTACGGCCGCGCCCGGCGTATGACAGGCAGCACAGTTGCCCTGCGTATCTGGAAAGTCAAGCTTGTAACCAGGGCCGTAGTAAGGTTGTGTCGGATCAGGACGGAGCGGGAAAGAACCGTAATCACGGCTATAACCAAAGCGCGTGAGGGGACTCTGATTGCCCTGGGCATCTGTACCGTTATACATGGTCAGGAAACGGGTATTCCCCGCCGCGCCCGCATGAGCGTTATCCAACCAGAGCTGCGTAACGGCAGGCTTGCAACTGGCACACGAATCCTTCCCCGCAGGAGCGATAGGAGGCATCCATTCATAATCGGGGTTGTCATCCGTCTGGTAGCGGATCAGTCTCAGTTCGATCCCACTAGCCGGCGGCACCACCCCCTCAACCTTGGCACTGTAATAGGCGTGCTTCCAGGCACTCACCGTGACGGCCTCCTCGGGGGCCAACCCACTCAGTTCAAAGCGCCCTCGATCATCGGTGATGGTCTCATTATCTGTGGCCTGGATGCGCACGGTGGCACCGGATACCGGGCCGTGTTCGTCCGAGACCATACCGGAGATCGTGGCATCACCTGTTTTGGCGATAAGAAAAGCAGGAATCAGCACCATACATAGGAACACGAAACCGATTAGGGGGTTGATTCTGCCTTTGTTGTCCATCATCTCCTTCTGCATTCGTGAACTCGTGCTCCTTGCCACTGCGCAGCCGATTACGGTGCGGGCGTTCCAAGCCGAAAGACCCCACCTCCGGTAGTCGCCACATAGAGCACACTACCATCCCCCGACAGCGCCAAACTGACCGCGGCGCGCGTCACCAAACCGTCGTTGATCGCCCTCCAGGTAGCGCCCCCATCAGCCGAGAAGTACACCCCGCTATCGTGAGTGGCCGCATAAATCACATTTGCGTTTGCAGGATCAGCCACAAGATCAAGGACGGAAGTCTCCGGATTCATCCCTAAGGAGGCTGCACGCCAGCTAACGCCGCCATCATCGCTGACCATCACCCCGCCGCGGAAAAAGCCGGCGTAAAGCCTGTCCGGGTTGTGCGGGTCGATGGCCAAGGCAGTCAACGCTGGGCCGGGCAAGTCCGGGTCGGGGTCCTGCAACTCGACCCCAGCAGCAATCTGCTGCGCCACTAATACCCAGTTCTCACCGCCGTCTGATGAACGATAAAGATCGCCGGGGTAGACAGCAACGTAGACGCTCCCATTTGTAGAGAAATCCAAATCCAACCCCATACCCTCGGTAAGACTGGAGGGCTGCCATGTCTCGCCACCGTCGTCTGAAAAGATAACCCCGTGCCCATTCTCACATGGGGTCATTTCGCCGCAATCGCTTTCGGCCTGTATCCCCAAAACCCTGCCCGGTTGTTGAGGTGAAAAGAATACTTTCCTGATCAGCCCCCACTCAAAAAAGCCCGTCTCCCCAAAACCAGGCTCGGCCTCATGCCAGGTTTGGCCGCCATCATAGGAGAGCTTTGGCACCGGGCCAGCATCGCCTATTAAGGCAATCAGGTGAGATGAATCCCAGGGATCGACAGCGATCCCAACACCTTCTAAGGCGCGTGCCGCGCCGCGCGACATACCGCGCCAAGTAGCCCCACCATCCTCGCTGGCAAAGATGCCGCTGCGTGCGCTGGCATATAGGGTTCCAGGGTCATCTGACGCCACGATCACCTGATGCATCAGCGCGCCGGTGTATCCCTGGCTGGCATTGACCCAGCTCTGGCCTCCATCTTCACTGAGGAAATTGCCACCGCCGTAATTATTTACAAAGATGCGCATCGGCGTGCGCGGATCACACTGCATGTCGATGGGGAATCCCGCGACCATATCTGGCGGACCCCACAGAGCACTTTCGGTCTGCTCAATTCCCCCGCTACCTCCCAACTGCTGCCAGGTAACACCCCCATCATCGCTGCGATAAAAGCCGCTCAATGAGGCGGCGTAGACCACACTAGGGTCACTTTCACAGATTTCCATCGCGCTGGCATTGGGTAAATCCAAGACCCGCTCCCAAGAATCTCCGCCATCCTGCGTACGATAGATGGCGCCAATAGGGCGGTCCAAGGCCCACATATACGGGTCGTTCCCGGCCGCACCGATCAAGATATTCGGGTTCTGCGGGTGCATGGACAAGCTGCCAAAATAGAGTTCATCGGCGCGGATGCCATTCTCCACGCCCAACACTTCCCAAGTCTCACCGCCATCGCGGCTGCGCAGGATGCCGACCCCGCCGGGGTCTAATGTGTCCGGGTTGCTGTTAGCGGCTTCACGGTCGAAAATGCCGGTGGAGACATAGATCAGATCGTGGTCCTGGGGATGAATCCAAATATAGCGGGCCAGATTATCTCCATGCCAGATGCGCCTCCAATTCTGGCCGCCGTCGGCGGTCTTATAAACCACCCCTTTGGTCATGTCCAGACCCAGGCCGGGCAGCGGTTCGTCATTCCACTCCCAACTGGAGATTTCACCCCCTAGATAGACCACATCAGAATTCCCTGGTTCGACGGTGAAGCCGCGAATCGTCAAGGCCCTCTCCTGGATGCCATTGCTCATCGAATGCCAGGTCTCACCGGCATCATCACTGCGAAAAACGCCGCCCCCAAACTGCGTGCCCGCCCACAGCGTATCGGGGTTGTTTGAATCGATGGTCAAGCTGAAGACCGGGATCCCATCCGCGGAGGGGCCCACCCGGGCGGTGATGCCATCGTTGATCGGGAACCAAGTCTGGCCGCTATCGGTGCTCTTGAAGGCTCCGGCCCAGGCATCCGTGACGTACATCACATCCGGGTTGCGCGGGTCCATGCGGATATCGTAGCCTAAACCGCCGATCGGGCCGCCAGTAGATACCCAGGGAAGCGACGAAGAAGCCGCAGAACCAAGCGGTGAAGGGACGACCTCGGGGGTGGTGCCAGCACTTTGGGATTGTCCTGCCTCCACTGGCATGAGGGATACTTCATCGATCTCGACTGTCAAACCAGCCAGCGTTTCGAAACCCAAACCGCCGGAGGTCAGTGAGTCGGGGTCGGTATATTCAAGGATCACATCATCCGAAAGAGCAATGCGAATCTCCCCGGCACGAGCTCCAATACCAAAGTCATACCAGACCCCTGGCGATAAGGGTTCCTCGGCGGCAGCCAACTCTCTCACCTGGCCGCTTGATTCGCGCTGGAGCGCCAGGCGCGTATCGTCAATCACAATGTGATATGCTCCTTCAGGGCTGGTGCGAAAACTGATCGCCAGCCCGCCGCGGCCCTCGAAACGCACTCGAAACATCAGCTTATAATCCTGCCATTGCCCTTCGCGGAAGGCATAATTCTCCGGCTGGATACGCAAAAAACCGTCTTCGACAATCACGCCATCAGAGAAAGCCCAACCGAGACCGGTGAAATCATCAAAGGTTTCCGTAAACCCAGTTTCCTGGGCACGGACAAGGACGAAAGGGACCAGCAACACGCTTAAAAGCAGTAAGCGAATCGACCAGTGCTTGATATTTAACCTAGTATTCATAGCTTCACCTCTTCTCTTGATAGATCGGCGAAGAGATATTCACTCCTTCAAAGTTAACCTGCGCTGCAAAGGGTTTTCGCGGGTATTGACTGTTGTTGGAAGCACGCAAACTTCATACTCCGGCTCGAAGCCGGGGAAATCCCCCGTCAAGGCACGAGGGGCGAGGGGTTTCTGTATATGTAGGAGCGATTTTACACATTAGTCGTTCTCTATGCAGAGAAAGTAACTGGGTTCGGGGAAAAATCAAAAAAGCCGCTCAACGACTATGGGTTGTCTACCCGTAAAACTCGCAACCGTTGAGATCAACTCACGGGGATGTACTTCAGACCAGTCCCGGTATTGAATAATACAATCCGCTCGTCAGGATCGACCCAATTTTGCTCCACGAGCTGCTCTAAAGCTGCTAAAGTAGCCGCCCCTTCCGGCGCAGCGAAGACACCCTCTTTCTGTGCCAGGCGTTTTTGGGCTTCCAGGATGGCTGAATCGCTCACCGCAACAGCATGTCCGTTACTCGCCCGCAAATCTTCCAGGATGATCTGGTCAGCGAAGCTCTTGGGGACGCACAAACCCGAGGCCAGGGTCTGGGCGTCTGTCCAGAAATCACACCTGGTCAAACTTTCCTGGAAAGCTTTGACCACCGGCGCACAGCCATCAGATTGGACGGCAACCATGCGGGGGCGCGAAGAACTCTCCAGCCAACCCAGGGCCTCCATTTCCTCAAAGGCTTTCCACATTCCCACCAACCCGGTGCCGCCGCCCGTTGGGTAGACAATCACATCAGGCAAATTCCAGCCAAACTCCTCAGCCAGCTCATACCCCATGATCTTCTTGCCCTCGGCCCGGTAGGGCTCCTTGAATGTGGAGACATCAAACCAGCCTTCGGCCTGCGCCCTCTCCCCCGCCATCCGAGCCGCTTCGTTGATCAGGCCATCGACTAAGACCACGGTTGCGCCGGCTATTCGACTTTCCTCTATATTTGCCCTGGGTGTACCCTTGGGCATAAAGATATGGGCCTTCATCGAACCGCGCGCCGCATAAGCGGCCATGGCACCCCCAGCATTCCCGGCTGTGGGGATGATCACTTTTGTCACGCCCAGTTCCCTGGCCTTCGAGAGTGCCGCGGATAACCCGCGCACCTTGAAAGTGCCTGTTGGATTAAGGCTTTCATCTTTGACGTATAGGCGGGAGAGGCCCAAATCCGCCCCCAGGTTGGGAAGAGGCAGAAGGGGCGTATCCCCCTCCCCCAGGCTGATCATATTCTCCGATTTGTGAACCGGTAATACCTCGCGCCAACGCCACATTCCCTCCGGGCGGCTGCGAAATTCGTCGCGGTCCAATCTTTTGCGAGCAGTTTCCAGGTCATAACGCGCCAAAAGAGGCGCCTGACAATCTGGGCAAAAGGTTTGGACCTTGTCGATGGCATAGGAACTACCGCAATCATGACATTGAAGGTTGACGAGGTAAGACATATAATTATTCATCCCGGGCGCTGCATACTGCTATCTTCATTTACCATCATACCATTGACAGCCCTTGAATGTCAGAACTGAAAGCCGAAATCTGGGCTTGAACAAGTTTAGCTTCCTGATCTATTGCACATAAAGGAGCCGGCGATGAAAAAACTATTGCTCATGCGTCACGCGAAATCGAGTTGGAAGGATGTGTCTTTATCCGATCACGAACGCCCATTGAACAAACGAGGGAAAAGGGCTGCTCCCAGAATGGGTCTTTTGTTGACGGATAAGGACTTAATACCCGACACAATCCTATGCTCGACAGCTAGGAGGGCGCGCTCCACGGTGGAACGTCTGTTAGAAACCTGTGATTTCACTGGGGATGTCAGGTATTTGGAAGACCTTTATCATGCAGATTACGCCACCTATCTGGACTTTTTGAGCGATTTGCCCGATGAGGCCAACCTGGTCATGATCGTGGGACACAACCCAGAAATGAATCAATTCCTGCATGTTGTCTGTGATGTCTACGACCATATGCCCACTGCCGCAATCGCCTTGATCGAGTTCACAGGTGATACCTGGTCCGCTCTAAATGATGACCCAACGGGCAAACTGATCAATTTCTGGAAACCGCGCGAAATCGACTATTAGTTCAAAGTCCCGCTGCCATCGCGAGTAGTCTTGTTTCGAATCCTGAATGCGCGAATTTGAGCCAAATTTCGGGGAATGTGGTTATCAAGTTCGCACACTCTTCCCTCTTCAAAAACAAGTATTCTTCTGCCGATGCCACACCATCACCGATTGATTCCTCGAATTGATCTGGCTTTACCTCTTCAAGAAATTCACTGATCATCATTGATGCGACAAACGAGTCATTCAGGTTTCCCAGATGATCCTGGACCAACTTCATTTCATCGACAATCTGTTCACTTTCGCAACCCAACACATCCCTTAGAAACTCCACAAGATAGCGTAGTTTTTTAGTCTCGATGCGCAGCTTGTGCAGGCGCTTTATAGAAGCATCAGCCACCTCATCATCAAAAGCGTTGACGCGCACCCAATGATTCATAATCGAGGAGACGGCGGCATCTTGAATCCTTCCCCCTTGATTGGCCGCCGAGCGGTCCCTTTTCGCGCCCGCAAAAGGGACATTTAGAAACCGACTGAAGTCCAGCAGAAATTCCTGATGGCTCTCGCTATCGAAATGGCGGATCATTTCTGAGCGAGCCAACGCTCTTTTGCCCTGCCAATATTCGACAAGCGTCGATAGATCTAATCCCCCTGCCCCAGGCATGGTTTCGATATCACTCCCGGCGTTCTCGAGAAAAACGTCCAAATCCCTTACCCTCCCCAAAGCACTTCCCGTCAGGCGCAGATGCTTTGCGAAAGGTTTAATAGCTTTCTTCTTATAAAATGGCCGGAAGGTATTAAAAGCCGATCTCATCCGGCGGGTTGCCACCCTCATATCGTGCAACTCCTCCACATCCTGACCTTCACGCGTGCCCGGTTCATGATATACCATGCGCGCAAAGTGAAAGCGGAGTATCTTTCGAGCAGCCTCTGAGACTTGATCAATGGCGGCAACGCCAATGGCGTTCAAATCCACCGGCAGGCTTTTCAATTGTGCATTCTTCGGTACCTGATCACAATGAACGAAGATAGGGATGCGCAAAGCTTGCGCCAAGAAACGCGATGCGGCTTGCGCGGTGATCAAATCGGAATAAGCTTGAGGGCCAGCAACCTTGATACGAACTCCTTGAGGGTTTGAAACTAAGTCAACGATATTGGTTGAATATGTAAGGGAGGCGTTCAGGCCCATGATCAGTTTGAGGATGGCTATCAACACGAAGGTTGAATCATCAAGTCCTGCCATCCTCTTGGCGTCTGAAACCTCATCGTCCGAGAATCCGCTCAAACGCCATTGAACAATCGTCTCAATTTGATCTAGTGCTTCTTGGTCATACTCACCTGAGAAAAGGTCTCGAAAAGCATGTATGTCCACATCATCGGATGCCAGGTTCGAGAGCAACACCCCTACCTTCAACGAGGTCAAACCTTTATCGGGCGCTTGGAGAACGTCCTCCAGCCCCTCACACAGCGTTGAACACAGCGCTAAATCATAGGCGATACGGTCGAGATCAATCTTAAAATTCTCCAAAAAGGCAGATAACTCGCGATGAATGGGGATGCCATTTCCCCGCAATAATTCAAACAACTCATCAAAACTTTTACCCGGGATTCTCGTGGTAGATTGAGCAGTCATATTCCGACAATCTCTCGATTTTTCTCCTCAGCGTCCAAGCCTAATTATATGCGAAAACGAGATTGGCTTAATGTCCATTCAAGATTATGGCAAGACCAGGTATCCAATAGCGCAGCGGGTTGCGAATTCACCAAAACTGCATATTGACGTCTGGTATAGGAACTTATATATTATATATGTGGAATATGGTAATCCATCCCATGAAGAGGAGAGATCTATGGATAAAATCGCAGAGGCAGCCTTCCACTCACCGATCACAGAGTTAGAACTACCTCCATCCGTACACAATTTACTGGAAACCAATGGCTATGAGAATGTCGGTGATTTGATCCTCCAGATGAACGCCGATGAAAAACTGGTACTCGCCATTCACGGGATTGGGCCAAAAATCCTAGAGCAGCTTGAGGTAGCCATTAAGCAGTATGAAGCCCCAAAGGAGTTTGTAAAAACGGAAACCCCTACGTATTCACCTCCAGTCCCATCTCTGGCAGACTATTTTCGACCTCCCCAGGGAAATATGGAGTCGTCTAAAGAGGAAAAAACTGTTCAAAAAGATCCCGCCGACACGCCTCCATCGTACAACCCGCCTGTGCCATCCCTGGCTGACTATTTCGATCCAGACAGCGTGATTACTTCTGTCAACCCCATGAAATCAAATGCCATCGCAGTGGCTAACAAGCAAAAACCACCCAAAAAGAAAGCGAAAAAGAAGAAGCAGGTAACAAAAAAGGAAAAAGGCTCGAAAGGCAAAAAAAAAGAGGATAAAAAACAGAAATCAAAGAAGAAGGTCTCTAAACCAACAGTCAAGAAAAAGAAAGTCAAGAGAAAATCTAAGAACAAAAAGAAGAGATAGCATCATATAATATCATCAAGAAGGCAAGATTCCTTTAGCGCATATGGACAACACAACCTCCCAGAACAAGAAGTTCAATATCAGCCATCCAACATACTACATAAACCGAGAACTGGGGATGCTTGCCTTTCAGGAGCGGGTGTTCAAGGAATCTCTTGACCCGAGAAACCCTCTCATTGAAAGAATCAAATTTTTAGCATTTGTGGGGCTCAACCTGGATGAGTTCTATATGGTGCGAGTTGGGGGATTGAAAATGCAAAATGATGCCGGTGTGCTCAAATTATCGATTGATGGTAAAACGCCGGCAGAACAATTAGCAGCCATCCGAAAATCGGCCTACCGGTTGATGACAAACGCCATCGACCATCTGCACAATGAATTGTTGCCCCAGCTTGACGAGACCGGGGTCCACATCCTCGATTACGACCAACTCACCCCCAAGCAAAAAGCCAAAGCCGACGACTATTTCAACGAAATCGTTTTCCCTGTTCTCACACCGCTGGCTTTCGACCCCGGCCACCCCTTCCCCCATATCTCCAACCTGAGCCTGAACCTAGCTATCCTGCTGCAAGACCACCAGGGACAGCATCATTTTGCGCGGGTTAAAGTGCCATCTTCCTTGCCACGTTTTGTGCCCATCAAAAGGTCTTCCGGTGCCACCAAGAGAGACGGCACTGTGCCCCGCAACCATTATTTCGTCTTGTTAGATCAATTGATCTCCCACCATTTGGGGACCCTATTCCCTGGGATGGAGATCATCGAAGTCCATCCCTTCCGAGTCATCCGAAACGCTGATATGGCCATCCAAGAGTTGGAAGCCGCAGATTTGTTGGAGGCCATGGAAGAAAGCGTCCGTAAGAGACGCTTTGGCGCGGTGGTCAACCTATCTGTAAACCCAGATATGCCCGATTTTATTCTGGATATCCTTGTCGAGAACCTGGACGTTGACCCCAATGATGTCTACAAATTAGACGGCCCCCTCGGCTTGAGCAGTTTAATGGAATTACAGAACGTAGACCGCTTCGATCTAAAATATAAACCCTTTACTCACAATATCCCCCCTCCCCTTAGGCTAGAGGGCACTGACGGCAATATTTTTTCCGCGATCCGCCAGGGAGATATCCTGCTCCATCACCCCTACGATTCCTTTGACCCGGTCGTGAATTTCCTGCAAAGTGCTGCACGCGACCCGGATGTACTGGCTATCAAACTGACCTTATATCGCGTCGGTCGTAATTCACCGGTGGTAAAGGCCCTCCTGAGAGCGCGCAGAGATTATGGCAAGCAGGTTGCGGTTCTCGTTGAATTGAAAGCGCGCTTTGATGAAGAAAGCAACATCGAATGGGCAAAGATGCTCGAGCGAGAGGGCGTTCATGTGACCTATGGCCTCTTGGGCCTCAAGACACATTCCAAGATCATCCTGGTAATCAGGAAAGAGAACGACCATATCCGCCGCTATGTCCATCTGGGGACGGGAAATTACCACCACGTCACCGCCAAACTGTATGAAGATATGGGCATGTTCACCTGCGACGAAGAGATTGGCGCAGATGCCACCGACCTGTTCAACTACCTGACCGGCTATTCCTCACAAAGAACCTTTCGCAAACTGCTCGTCGCGCCGATCAATTTGCGCAGGCGCTTGGAAGAACTCATCGATCGCGAAATTCGACACCAGACGGAAGGGAAGGGTGGTCATATCATCTTCAAGATGAACGCGCTGGTTGATAAGAGGCTGATCAAGAAGCTCTACCAGGCCTCTCAAGCCGGGGTCAAGATCGATCTCATTTGCCGAAGTATGTGCAGTCTTCGACCCGGAATCGAGGGGCTCAGCGAAAACATCCGCGTAATCAGCTTGCTCGGAAGATTTCTCGAGCACAGTCGTATCTATTATTTCCACAACGCTGGCGAGGAAGAGATCTACATGGGCAGCGCGGATCTAATGCCCCGAAACCTCAACAACCGCGTAGAAGTCATCTTTCCAGTGAGCGATCCGGGCATCATCCGTCGCATCCACGACACGATTCTGAAAACGTATCTAGCAGATAACGTAAAAGCTCATTTGATGGACGCGGATGGGGGGTTCACCAGGCTGGCACCCGATGGGGATAAGGAGGCGCTCGCCCCCCAAGAGTGGTTTATTCGCCGGGCACAGCGGGAAATGGACAGCTAGACAAAGAACCACCAGATGGGATTCCGGTGGAACAACAATATAGTGCACAGGTCGGTTGTGCACTATATTGTTGTTTGACTCGTTTTAAAGACTACGGGTAATACTCGGGCACAAAAGTCTGATCAGTAAGGGGGGGACGAATATAGCCAGCTTCTTCATGCAGGGGGGGCAGTTCAATGGGGGCCAAAGTTAACTCTTCATATGGAAGCAAGCTAAGCAGGTGCCGAATACAGTTCAGCCGGGCATGACGTTTGATATCCGCGTTGACCACATACCAGGGTGCTTGTTTGATGTCGGTGGCCGCGAACATACGGTCTTTGGCAATCGAATACTCGATCCACCTTCTGCGGGATTCTAAATCCATAGGGCTCAGCTTCCAGCGCTTAACCGGATCGGTATTGCGGGCTTTGAAGCGTCTCTCCTGCTCTTCATCGCTGACCGAAAACCAATATTTGATCAGGATGATCCCAGAACGGACCAACATGCGTTCGAACTCCGGGCATGAGCGCAAAAATTCCCGGTATTCCTTTTCGGTGCAGAACCCCATCACCGGTTCCACCAAGGCTTTGTTGTACCAACTGCGGTCGAACAAAACCATTTCGCCCGCGGCAGGGAGTTCAGCTACATAGCGCTGGAACCACCATTGCGTCTTTTCTCGCTCTGTCGCCGTCCCCAAAGCGACGACTTTAACAATCCGGGGGTTCAATCGTTGAGTAATACGCTTGATCACGCCGCCCTTCCCCGCCGCATCTCTGCCTTCGAAGAGCACGACAACCCTTGTCCCCTTCTGCTTTATCCACTCTTGAAGTTTTACCAGCTCAACTTGCAGACGCGCCAGTTCGTCATAATAACTCTTTTTCGACATCTTCACCCGGGTTTCTCCTGAAGCAATGGCTTCAGTGGGGACATTCCCGTTTCCTTTTTCCTCCAATGACATCTCAGCCTCCTTACGACTTCAGCGACCAAAAATCCTCCCTTATATAATAATGACCTTCTACAAAAGATTCAAGCCGAATTTCAAAACTCGTTTGGACAAAAAATCAAGGAACCTCTTCCTTGAGTAAAGCTGGTACCCATTTTAGGCATTTCCTATGGCCCAATGGGCCGCCAGTCAGGGTCAAAATCATCCGCGGGGTCAAAAGTCAACTGTGTGAGGTCGCTGCCATTTGGCCGCATCATATAGATATCGTGAAGAGCCCCGTCCGGCCAACTCTCGAAGACCAACCAGCTTCCATCAGGCGAGTAATTGGCCTCTCTCATTGGGATGGCCCCCGGATACGGGTAAACCCTGAATTCAGCAGCACCACCATCGGGATAGCGCGCCGCCACCAGACTGGGGATGCCTCCCTGCTCCCTTTGAGTATAGAGAATCACCTGCCCGTCTGGGGACCAAACCGGATAGGTATCCCATAAACTGCCGCTGGCCGTGAATCGGAACTGCTCGCTGCCATCGACATTCATCGTCCAGACCTGATATGGGCCGTTGCGAGTAGTGACGAACAGAATCTTCGCGCCATCTGGAGACCATTCGGGTTGATAGTCCCTAAAATCGGCCAAAGATAGGGTTTGTATCTCCTGGCTCTCCAAATGCAGGATGAAAACCTGAGGTTTGAAGGCATTCCGCAGTGAGGTGAAGGCGATCATTCTGCCATCGGGCGACCAGGCCGGGTCGAAATCCCCCCCGCCTGTCGATGGCAGCGGCTCCAAACCACTACCATCGGCGTTGATGATAAACAGACTGGCTGTCTCATACAATTCCTGGTTACTCTCACAAGGCGAAATGAAAACCAGGCGAGACCCATCGGGTGACCAATCAGGTTGGCAGGCCCCCAACTGTGCATCGGTCAACTGCCGTAAATCCGACCCATCCGAATTCATAATAAATATCTGCGGTACACCGGTTCGAAGGGAGGCGAAAGCAATTTGACCATGCCCTCCGCCAATGGGAGTATTTGTGGCAAGCACGCTAACGGTCGGAACGAGCGTTAATGTGTTGGTCGGGAGCAAGGTATGCGTCAACGTCGGCTCAGGGGTCGAAGTCGGCGTCAAAGTATCCGGCGGGGTCGATGTGCTCTCGGGCGTAGACGAATTTGTGGGAGTGGGCGTTTGGGTTGGCGTAGGTGGCAAAGAGGTCGCTGTCACCGACGCGGAGGCTGTTGCTGTAGGCTGCTCCTTGGTTTCCTGGAGGTGCGCCGTCGGCTCAGGAGAGGCCGCCCAAATCCCGACCGGCAACGATCCTTTGATTTGCTCAGGCAAAGCCGGGTTCAGCCAATAGGCGACACCACCGCCGACAATGATCAGTCCAAGGAGCAGTAGCACCGCCATAAGACAACCCCGCCGCTTGTGAAGAGGTTCAGGCGTGGGCCGAAGCTCAAGGTCATCTGCCGGTGAACTTATGGGAAGAGGGACTGAAGAAGGTGGCTTGGATGGGGATCGGTCACCCCCCCTCGGCTGTTCTGCCCGACCATCCCAGACTTTTTCGTCCGTCATCAATGGATCAAGGGCAACTCCCTCGGCCTGGCGACGTTTTGAGATCGAACTCGAACCCAATAAAGCCTTTTTGAACTCCTCAGCCGTCTGGTAACGATCATCGGGAGGAATGGCCAGGGCTTTCTCAATCACCCTTGAAACACGGCGCGTGATATTCGGGTTGCGGCCCCGCAATAGGGTCAGCTCGACCTGCTGCATGGTGCGCGCCAAGCTATCTTCTGGAACAGCACCCGACATGGAAGCATACAGCGTGGCCGCCAGGGAATATATATCTGAACGATGATCCGTACGCGCACCACCATACTGTTCAGGAGGAGAATAACCTGGGGTCATGGCGCGCGCCCCGGTTGTCGTCTGCTGATCATCGAAGGCTTCTTTTGCCAGGCCAAAATCCACCAGGAAAACCTTCCCCTCAGGCGTGATCTTGACATTTCCAGGCTTGATGTCGCGATGCAATACAGGTGGATTCTGATCGTGCATGAAGGAGAGCGCATCACAAATCGCCGCACCGATTAGCAAAGCATCAGCCTCAGGAATGACGCCGATCCGATCCATGCGCTCGCGCAGGTCTTCCCCCTCAATATAATCCATGACCAGATATTGCCCTTGCCCCTCGACAAAGTGGTCTGAGACGCGCGGCAAATTAGGGTGACGTAAAGCAGCTAAAATCGTCGCCTCACGCCGAAATTGGCGCGCATACTCATCCGTGGTAAAGAGGTTTTCTTTTACAGCAACTTCCACACCTAAATTGTCGTCTACAGCGCGATAAACCGACCCCATGCCCCCCTGCCCAAGGATCTCTAGAATGCGATATCGGTCATGCAATAATGTGCCGCGCTCAAGGGCCATGAGAGTCTAAATTCAGCCAGCAGCAGGTCTATTCACCCAAATTGAAACCCAACTAAATATCCAAATTGCGAACTTCGCGGGCATGGGTCTGGATGAAGCGGCGCCGAGGAGGTACAGCAGACCCCATCAACATATCAAAAGTGCGATCGGTCTCCGTGGCATCTTCGATGGAAACCTGTAAAAGGGTGCGCTGCTCGGGGTCCATGGTCGTATCCCACAGTTGCAGCGGATTCATCTCACCCAAACCCTTGTACCGGGATAGAGTGGCTTTATCATCCGCTACTCCCCATTCTTTCAGAACAGCATCTTTTTCATCCTCGGAATAGGCATATTGGGACTTCTTACGGTAGCTGATGCGATAGAGCGGTGGTTGGGCAATATACAGATGACCTGATTCAATCAGCGGCTGCATATACCGGAAGAAGAAAGTCAGCAGCAACGTGCGGATGTGCGAGCCATCGACATCGGCATCCGTCATGATGATGATGCGGCCATAGCGCAGCCCTTCCAGATCAAAACTTTCCCCAATCCCAGTGCCCAGCGCCGAAATCAGCGCTTTGACCTCATTATTGTTGAGGATTTTATTCAAACGGGCACGCTCGGTGTTGAGGATCTTCCCTCGAAGCGGCAAAATAGCCTGGAAGTGCCGATCCCGGCCTTGTTTCGCCGAACCACCCGCCGAATCGCCCTCAACGATATACAGCTCGGTTTTCTCGGGGTCGCGCTCAGAGCAGTCAGCCAGCTTGCCCGGAAGGGTCAGGCTCTCCAAAGCAGATTTGCGGATGACCAGATCGCGGGCTTTTCTTGCTGCCCGGCGAGCGCGCGCCGAGGTAAGACATTTCTCCACAATAGATTTCCCAGCGCGCGAATCTTGCTCCAGGAATTCCCCAAAGGCATCGTTGATCACCTGCTGGGTGACGGTTTGCACCTCAGGGTTCATCAACTTCACCTTGGTTTGACTCTCGAACTGGGGGTCAGGGTGCTTGATGCTCACTATGGCTGTCAAACCCTCGCGCGTATCCTCGCCCCTAAAGTTCGTGTCCTCGTCCTTTAACAGTTTGTGCTTGTTGGCGTAGTCATTGATGGTACGGGTAATTGCCGAGCGCAATCCGGTCAGGTGCGTACCACCGTCAACGGTATTGATGGTGTTGGCAAAAGCATAAATCGACTCCGCATACGCATCTGTGTATTGAAATGCGACATCGACGGTCATTCCTTCGACTTCTTTTTCGACGTGAACCACAGGATGCAGTGTTTTGCGATTCCGATTCAGATAACGCACGAACGAAGTAATACCTCCCTCGAAGTAAAAGGTCATCTCACGATCTTCACGCTCATCCTTCAAATGGATATTCACGCCCTTGGTCACAAAAGCCATCTCCCGGAAACGCTGCATGAGCGTGGAGAAACGGTAATCCACGTCACCTTCGAAGATCGTATCGTCAAATTTGAAAGTCTGACGGGTGCCCGTTTCATTCTTAGGCGCTTTGCCGATTTCCTCGAGGTCCTTGACAGGCTGGCCGCGCTCATAGCGCTGAAAATAAACCTTGCCATCACGCTTGACCTCAACCTCAAACCACTCCGAAAGGGCATTCACTGCCGACAAGCCCACGCCATGCAGCCCTCCGGACACTTTATAACTGCCATCACCAAATTTGCCGCCAGCATGGAGCACCGTCATCACCAGTTCCAGAGCGGATTTCCCCCGCTCTGGGTGAATATCAACAGGAATGCCGCGACCGTTGTCGGTAACTGTTACGCTGCTGTCCGGGTGAATGACAACATCGATGGCGTCACAGAATCCAGCCAAAGCTTCATCGATTGAATTATCCACTACTTCATAAACCAGGTGATGCAAGGCGCGGATGTCTGTGCCGCCAACATACATACCTGGCCGCCGACGAACAGCTTCCAATCCCTCTAAAACCTGAATATCTTTTGCCTCGTAAGACAGGTTATCGTTTTCTGCCACGAAAGCCTCCAGTTCTCTTATCTATGCTTATAAAGCCACGTATTAACTACCGGGCGAGGAAAAATCCGCTCCATAGCTGCCCAGCCTTGTGAATTTCAGGCTGCCGAGACTCTTTCCTGCAAAACGCTTTCCAGCCATTTATCAGCCTGATGGTAATAGATGAAACTCGCTGACAGCAAGCCTGTTGATACAAAGGCATGCCCGACCACACCGATGAGTGTCAGCCAGGAATCCTCGGGAGGGATTCTCCACAATATATCGAATACTTGGCTTATCAACATCACCGCGACGAAAAACGTAGCCGTGGTTGGCAATGTCACACGGGTAATCTGGATGCTTTTCTTGATCGAAACCCAGGCAGCATCCCGATTTACAAAAATGCCATGGGGGGAGAACAAAAGCGGAAAAGCAATCCAAAGCAACAAGCTGCCAAACACCAAGATGGCAATCGGCCCTACAGAGAGGCCAATCAGGGCCAAAAGAGAGACTCCACAGCTCACCGGGACACTAATCCCGATTAGAAGGCCCAGCCACACGAACGCCAGCAAGATCACCTGACCACTTAAGCGCGGCCACTCCATGAGGGTTTTCAATGGGCGCACCTCATCATGGATAGCTGCCCTTCCGACCATCGCGAAATAGAGTGTCCCCACCAGAAGCCCCAAAAATGTAAACAGACCTGCAAGGAGAAGTGCACTCCCTAACGAAGTCACTTCAATAAAGACCGGTTCACCACCAGGAACCTGCAACGGGAGCGTCGAAACAATCAAGCTCGGGATTCCCACCGGGTAAGAACGCAATGTGATCAACAAATTGAAGCGCTCCGCCATCAACGCCCATACGGCTTCGGCTGCTTCCATCATCTCTGCCATGTCTGGCACATCGCTGATGGGCGAAAAAACGGAGATCATCCAGGCCTCAATCAGTCCTTTTAGCCGTAAATGGGGTGCCAGCCACATCAACAAGTCTAAACCCACAGGGAACAGTAGCAGAGCGATGTGTTTCGTGATGGTATCAAAACCAGCGATCAAGGTGGTATGGATACGCGGCGGTGCCGCTGTCGTTTGAAGATTATTCGTTTCCATCAAAAGAACAATTGTACCATCTTTATCTGACTTTTTATCAAATTTTGCTATGCTTTTTCCCAGGAACAGTGAATAAGTTTGACGATTCAGAAGAATAAATAATTCATAAAAGCCAATTATCATCTCTTGACCATCTATTTTCGTACTTGTAGAATAACTACATACTGGTTTGGGGTGGTCGCTTGACGCAAAATCACAGTTTTGAGCGACTTCAGGAAAACCATTGTTAACTCATGCCATTTTGGAAATTATGATAGTAATGAAAGGAGGCAACAACTATCGGGCAAAAAAATCAGTTGAGGTCCATTTCCATTGTTAATGTCCTATCCAACTATTTTTTCCGAGGAGGAAGAAGTATGATAAAGCGAAGTTTTATTATTGTAGGTCTGCTGGTTATTGCCAGCATGGCACTGGCCGCATGTGGTGGTCCAGCTTTCGAATGTGAAGACCCCATCGGCTGTGTGACCTATGGTCCCGATGAGCCCATCCGCATCGCGTCCGCGCTGGTTATCTCTGGCCCCAACACCGACCTGGGCACAGACTCCCAGTATGGTGTTGAGATCGCCATTGACTTCAAGGGCGAAATTCTCGGCCACAGCGTTGAGCTCCAGGCTGAGGATGATGGCTGCTCCGCTGAGGGTGGTCAGGCTGCCGGTCAGAAGATCGTCTCCGATCCGACCATCTTGGCCGTTGTCGGCACAAGCTGCTCCGGCGCTGGTGTACCCATGTCCGAGGTCGTCTCCGAGGCTGGCTACGCCATGGTCTCCCCCTCCAACACCGCCCCCGCATTGACAGACCCCGATCAGGCCTTCAATCCTGGCTATCTGCGCACTGCTCACAACGACAAGGTTCAGGGCAAGGCGATGGCTGAGTTTGCCTTCAACGTCTTGGGCGTAACCTCTGCGGCTGCCATCCATGACGGCGACCCCTACACTGAGGGTCTGGCACGCGTGTTTGCCGACTCCTTCGAGGAGATCGGTGGAACCATCGTCGAATTCACCGCTGTGAACAAAGGCGATACAGACATGCGACCGGTGCTCTCCGCAGTAGCTGCGGCAGGACCACCTGAATTCCTCTACTACCCGGTCTTCACCGCCGAGGGAGGCTTCTTGACCAAGCAGGCCAAAGAGGTTACTGGTCTTGAAAATACCATTCTCGCTGCGGCTGATGGCATGATCTCCGATGCCGCCATTGAAGCTGTTGGCGAAGCTGGCGAAGGCATGTACTTCTCCGGGCCCGATCTCTCCTTCTCTGGTAGTGTGTATGAAGACTTCATCGCTACCTACGAAGAGAAGTATGGTGCCAAGCCTATCTCCGTCTTCCACGCACACGCCTTTGATGCTGCCAACATGATCTTTGCCTGCGTCGAAGAAGTTGCTGTTCAGGACGGCGATTCCATCCATATTGGCCGCCAGGCGCTGCGCACCTGTCTGTATGCCACCTCTGGCTTCGAGGGCATCACCGGCACAATAACTTGCAATGAGTACGGTGACTGCGCTGATCCGAAGATCTCAGTATCACAGCTTAACAGCGGTGCTTACGAGCGCATTTGGCCCTAAGCCCAAGCGTCCAATAACACACAAATAAAGCGTTCAAAAGGGATGGGTTCATGATAGGCTCACCGAACCCATCCCTTTATGTGAGAGAAGGAGAGAATCCATGCTGCGACGCCTTCAAGATGTTAACGTTCTTGATCTCGTGCTGTGGGTTTTTCGGGCAGTCATTATCGTCATTGTCGTCTGGGGGACCATCGCCACACTGATAGAAAACCCATATCCAGCCCAAACTTGGACAGAAACCATCGTCGCCGGTATTGCTCAAGGCAGTCTCTATGCTCTTATTGCCATCGGGTATACGTTGGTCTACGGGGTGCTCTTCATGATCAACTTCGCCCACGGCGAATTTTTTATGTCTGGAATTATGACGGCGACCATTTTCTTAGCCCAGCCAATGAGCGAAACAGGATTTTTAGATAATTACCCTGTCTTAAGCCTGTTACTCATCACGATTGTGACCATGACCGTCTCGGTTGCGATTGCCCTTTTGACCGAGCGAGTCGCCTATCGCCCCTTACGGAAAGCCCCACGCCTGGTGCCGCTCATCACTGCGATCGGGGCTTCTTTCTTTTGGCAGTACTTCTTCAGAGGCCTATATGGCTCCGAAGTGAAGCCATTCCCTCAACTGGCATCTCTGGCAGGAAAAGTCTCCCTGGGTGGGATTGTGATCCTTAAAACCCATATTGTGGTCATCGTAGCTGCGATCCTGATGTTGATCGGCTTATACGGTTTTGTCATGAGAACCAAGACCGGAAAATCCATTCGAGCAGTAGCCGAGAACAAGGATGTGGCCGCCCTGATGGGTATCGACGTGGATAGGGCAGTCTCGATCACCTTTGCAGTGGGCGCATCAATGGCCGGAATTGCTGGCGTTCTCTATGCCATCGTTTTCCGGCAGGTTCACTTCTTCATGGGCTTTATCCCTGGCATCAAAGCCTTTACCGCCGCAGTACTGGGCGGTATCGGCAGTATTCCAGGTGCCGCGTTAGGTGGTTTGTTCTTGGGCATGTTCGAATCTGTTGGGCCTGGATTGTTCCTGGAAGGATTGGGTATCCCCGCCCCCCACCAACTGAAAGATGTCATCGCTTTCACGATGCTTGTGCTGGTCTTGATATTCAGGCCGCAAGGTATCTTGGGCGAACGCCTGGCTGAAGAGAAAGCGTGAGGTATCTGCCATGTTCAAGAAGCAAACCATCGTCATTCAAGATATTATCAAGCTAGGACTCCTCGCCGGGTTAATCTCCCTGAGCATGAGTGTGATCGGCTTCATCGCCTTACTCGGCGAGCGGGAGCTTATCCAAAATGTGATCTCCATGGGTCATGTCTTCCTACTGGCCCCGCCCATCGCTTTGGCATATATCAGTGCCGAAAAAGTGCTTTCCCAAAGCAAAGTAAAAGCCACTTTATTCGGACTGCTTCTAGGGATCATTACCGCACTTCCACTCGTCATTTTGGTCATCCTGGCGTCATCCTTCGACATCCGCCAGTTCCTGGTAAACGTTTCTCCAGAGCTGATCGAGCTACTGACCTTCGGACAGGGTATTTTCCTCGGCAGCGTCATCTTGCTGCTCGTCTCCGGGGTTGCAGGATTACTTGCCGCAGGATTACGCACCCTGCCGGATGATTTCAGAGAACCAATAATCACCGGTTTGGCCTGGGTTTTCCTGTTCGGCCTCTTTTCAGAAATTCTGTTAGGCAGGTTGCGAAGCATCTTTGGCAGGGGTCTCACCAAGTTGATCTTCTCTGGAAAAGCCCTGAACCCGCTCTTTACGGTTTTCCTTTTCATCGTTGTCGCCGCACTGAGATACTGGTCGAAACGTCGCCGGTTGCAAGCCGAAGAGAGAGGGGAAAGCATCTCCCCCGAACGACAGCAACGGTACCAGCGAATCCGAATAGTCCTTGGGGTGGTCACGCTGTTGTTAATGCCGCTCATTCTTGGAACTTATCTCTCCGAGGTGATGAATAACGTCGGCCTATATATCCTGATGGGCCTGGGGTTAAATATCGTGGTAGGTTTCGCCGGCCTGTTGGACCTGGGCTATGTGGCTTTCTTTGCCATTGGCGCTTACATCATGGGAATTCTCACCTCCGAAGGGCAACTCGGTTTAGGTTTCACATTTTGGACGGCACTACCATTCACCGTCATCGGGTCAACCCTCTTTGGGATCATCCTCGGCATCCCTGTCCTGCGTATGCGTGGGGATTACCTGGCTATCGTTACCCTGGGTTTCGGTGAGATCATCCGCATTCTAGCTCTTTCTGACATGCTGAAACCATTCATCGGCGGCGCACAGGGGGTCCTCCAGATACCCAAACCAAGCATCTTTGGTTTCGATCTCGTGAAACCGGAGTATCTCTACTACATCATCCTCATAGGAGTCTTGTTGGCCTGGTTCATATCTTGGCGGTTGCGCGATTCCCGCCTCGGTCGGCAATGGATGGCTATGAGAGAAGATGAAGATGTTGCTGAGGCCATGGGCATAAACTTGGTCAACACAAAACTGCTGGCCTTTGCCACTGGCGCAGCTTTCTCGGGTTTATCTGGCGGTATTTTCGCCAGCAAACTGACATCCATCTTCCCCCACAGCTTTAACCTAATCGTCTCCATCAACGTGCTGTCTCTGATCATCGTCGGTGGTATCGGCAGTCTGCCTGGCGTAGTAGTCGGCGCGCTGATCCTCGTAGGACTCCCAGAATTGCTGCGAGAATTTGCTGAACACCGCATGTTGATGTACGGGGCGCTCTTAATCGTCATGATGCTCGCCCGACCGGAAGGGTTCTGGCCGTCTGAAACCATCAAACGAGAGCTTCACGCCCACGAAGAACTAGAGATGGGCAGCGATTAGACATCGAGAGGATATCACCATGGTTGTATTATCTTCAAAAGGTGTAACAAAGCAATTTGGCGGTCTGGTTGCTGTCAACCAATTTGACTTTGAACTGCCTGAAGGCAAAATTGTCAGCATCATTGGCCCCAACGGCGCAGGAAAAACCACCTTCTTCAACTGCATCACCGGTTTTTATGCTTTCGATGATGGGACCATCGAATTTAATGGCACCGTGCTTAACGGAAAATCTCCTGACCACATCACCCGCCTAGGAATCGCCCGGACATATCAAAATATTCGCCTGTTTTCGAATATGACGGCGATTGAAAATATCCTGGTTGGGCGCGAACGCCATTACAAAACCTTCTGGGCCGAAGCCATCTTCAAAACCAAGCGCATTCGAGAAGAGGAAGCTGAGGCCACCGAGGAAGCAATCCGCATTTTGAATTTCGTCGGCCTACAGGGCCTGGGGGATCAATTAGCCACCAACCTCCCTTATGGCGCACAGCGGCGATTGGAGATCGCGCGTGCCCTGGCCAACGAACCGACATTGCTACTATTAGACGAACCGACCGCGGGCATGAATCCAATGGAAACGGCTGAGATGATGCGATTCATCCTGCATCTACGCGACGAGCTAGGCATCACCATCTTGTTGATCGAACATGATATGAAAGTCGTCATGGGGATCAGCGAGGACATCTCGGTTATGGATTTCGGGATGAAGATCGCCGAAGGCTCGCCCGCTGAGATTCAAAGCAACCCTCGAGTCATCGAGGCATATCTGGGCCGTGGCGCGGCCGCTCAAGTGTAACTGGAGAGTGATGTATGGCAATCCTTGAAGTCAACAACATACACGCCTACTACGGCAATATCCAGGCCTTGAGAGGCATCTCTGTCACCGTGGAAGAGGGTGAAATTGTCACGCTCATCGGTGCCAATGGGGCAGGGAAAACAACGACCCTGCGCGCCATCAGCCGTCTGGTGAATCCGAGGGAAGGCAGTATTCAATTCGATGGAGAAGACCTTTCACAATTCAAAGCCCACGAACTGGTCTACAAAGGTGTAGCCATGGTTCCCGAGGGACGGGGGATCTTCGCAAAACTAACCGTGGGCGAAAACCTTGATATGGGCGCCTTTTCCAGAGACGACTCGGCTAACATCCAAGAGGACCTTGAAAGAGTTTTCGATCTGTTCCCGCGCTTGAAGGAGCGTCGCAGCCAGGTAGCAGGCACACTATCCGGCGGAGAGCAACAAATGCTGGCCACTGGGCGAGCGCTGATGGCCAATCCTCGACTATTGCTCATGGATGAGCCCTCAATGGGTCTGGCGCCAGTGCTGGTCGAAAGCGTATTCGAAACCATCCAGCGTATCAACAAGGAAGGCACCACCATCCTCCTCGTCGAGCAAAACGCGATGATGGCCTTTCAAGTGGCCAATCGCGGCTATGTTTTGCAAACCGGCGAGATCGTGCTCAGCGATTCTGTTGAAAACCTTCGACAAAACGAAATGGTGCAAAAGGCTTATCTGGGTGTAGAGTAACCAAGCACAAAACTAATCGCCTTTCAAGAGCGCAGTGGTGGTAGAATACCTCTTCACTGCGCTTTTTGATTGCTATATACCTTAACCATTCAATTACCAGTTATTTTGAAAAGAAGTGCGTAAGCGGCGGAGGCCTCTCACGCACTCGCTGTATTTCGGTGCTCACCGTCCTTAGCTTGGTGTTACCTAAAAAGCAATCATCCGACCCCTAGTGAGAGTTTCCCCATGCTGATCCTCAATGCAGATGACGTCCGCAAAGCCCTGCCCATGAATGCCACCATCGAGGCTATGAAATCAGCTTACGCGGCCCTTTCGGGAGGCCAGGCCGAGGTGCCATTGCGCGCCCAACTGCCAGTTCCCCCCCAAGAAGGTGTGAGCCTGATCATGCCAGCTTTTGTGCAGGCAGAAGTTGAAGCATTAGCTATAAAAATCGTATCGGTATTCCCCAAGAACCGGACGTTGGAAATCCCCACGATCAACGCCGCGGTGCTGGTTCTGGAGACCACGACCGGCGTCCCGCAAGCCATCCTGGAAGGTGGCACATTGACGGCCATCCGAACTGGAGCGGCATCCGGTGCGGCCACAGATATCCTTTCCCAGCCAGATAGCACGACGGCGGCAATCTTTGGGGCCGGGGTTCAAGGTCGCACGCAGCTCGAGGCCGTGTGTACCGCAAGGCCAATAGAAACAGCCTGGATTTTCGATTTGGACATCTCGCAGGCAACTGCTTTCGTGGAAGAAATGGCTGGACAAGGACCGATCCCTCACGACCTCCGAGTTGCCACTAGGCCCGAAGAGGCCGCAGCCGAGGCAGATATTATCTGCACAGCCACAACTTCGACTTCGCCTGTAGTCCCCGACCAGGCCGTGAAAGCTGGGACTCATATCAACGGTGTTGGTTCATTCACGCTGGAGATGGTCGAGGTCCCTCCAGAGACCATCGGACGTGCCAAAGTATTCGTGGATTCTCACGCAGCCGTTGCAGAAGAAGCCGGTGACCTCATGGCCGCGATCAATGCCAATCTCATCAGTCCCGCGGAACTGACCGAGCTAGGCAGTGTGGTCAATGGGGATGCCCCCGGTCGCCAAGACGCTGAACAAATCACCTTCTTCAAATCCGTTGGCGTTGCCGTGCAGGACGCGATGGCAGCACAGCTGGCTCTAACAAATGCAAAAAAGCTGGGATTAGGTCAAGAAGTAAAATGGTGATAACAAATCCTTAACGTCCAATATCTCTGGCTCGAATAAAATTAACTATGTCAGTATCTGAGACTGCCAATATGTTCATCATCGGCGGCGTGATGGGCGCCAGCACCATCTATCATCCTGCCACGCGCGGCGCGAAACGTCTAATATTCACCGGAGCTTGAATGCCGACCGCTGAAATCATCACCATTGGGACCGAGCTGTTGCTTGGTGAAACGGTGGACACGAACACCCGCTATATCGCTCGCACATTGCGCGATGCGGGTGTGGACCTTTACCGCGCTTCTACGGTTGGCGATAACCACGAACGCATAGCCCAGATCATTTGTGAGGGTGCTAACCGCGCTGAGATCATCATCACCACCGGCGGCCTCGGCCCAACCGTAGACGACCCCACCCGCGAGGCCATCGCCCTGGCCCTGGGCGTTGAAACGGAGTTCCGCCCGGCATTATGGGAGCAAATCCAAGATCGATTTAACCGCTATGGACTGACCCCACCCGAAAACAACAAACGCCAGGCCTACGTCCCCAAGGGGGCTTTGGCTATCGAGAATAAAGTTGGCACGGCCCCGGCTTTTGTTTGCGAAACAGACCGCTATGTGGTCATCGCTCTCCCCGGGGTACCACGTGAGATGGAATTCCTGATGCGCAGAAAGGTCATCCCTTATTTGCGCGAGCGCTTCGAACTCAAGGATTTGATAAAAACCCGCCTGATCCATACATCGGGCGTTGGAGAATCAGCCATTGATGCGCGCATCGGTGATCTGGAGGAGATGAGCAACCCTACAGTGGGCATGGCCGCCCACGCCGGACAGGTGGATATCCGCATTACCGCCAAAGCACAGTCTGAGGCAGAAGCAGATACTCTGATTGACGAAGTCGAGGCGCAACTTCACGAGCGCTTAGGGCGCTGGATCTACGGCGCGGATGAGGACACCCTTGAAGGGGTCGTGCTTAAGAGCATGGCGGAGAAGGGCTGGCGATTGGCGGCGGTAGAGTCAAACCTGAGTGGCCGCCTTTTACGTCGATTAGCCGGCGGCAAAGGTGAAATATTTGCCGGAGGAGAGATCTTATCTCCACCCCCGTCTGTGGACGATCTAAAACAAGCGGTCAAGAACACCTGTCAGGCCCACCAAGCCGATGTATGCATGGGTGTTTTGCTGGTTCCCGGAGAAACCCAGCAAACCATGCACCTGGTCATCCAGATGCTCGCAGAGGAACATCAAACCACGCGCACTTATGGCGGGCCCCCGCAAATGGCCCCGCTTTGGACAGTCAATCTAAGTTTAGATTTCTTGCGTAAGCTGATCACCGAAGCAAACCTACCTCAATAAGGATGCTTTGCAATCCATGAAAGGTATCTTATGCCAAAAAATGTTGATCTCTTGCTGACGAATGCCATTGTTTTGACGATGGATGAAGATTTCCAACAATACGAACCCGGCGCGGTGGCTGTGGATGGAGACAGCATCGTCGCTGCTGGCCCTGAAGATGAACTGAAAACCGAATACACTGCCAAAGAACACGTCGACTGCCAAGGGAAAGTGCTCATGCCAGGGCTGGTCAACGCGCATACCCACGCGGCGATGACATTGCTGCGCGGTCTGGCCGATGATCTCCGCCTGGATGTGTGGCTGCTGGGCTTCGTGATGCCGGTGGAAAGGGAGTTTGTCTCCCCTGAATTCGTGCGTCTGGGCACGTCTCTGGCCTGTATTGAATTCATCCGCTCGGGGGTGACTTGTTTTGCCGATATGTACTATTTCGAAGAAGAAGCCGCCAAAGCGACAGCAGAAATCGGCCTGAGGGCACTCTGCGCACAAACCGTACTCAAATTCCCCTCCCCGGATGCAACATCCTACGAAAAAGCGCTAGAAGCCTCTCAAAATTTCATCCAAGAATGGAAGGGACATCCCCTCATCGTCCCCTCGGTGGCCCCTCATGCACCATATACATGCACAGAAGATATCCTCCAGGCGACTTCAGAGATCGCTGCATCCAACGATGTGCCACTACACACCCATATTGCTGAAACTGCCACTGAAGTAGAGAATTCCCAAGAAGAACACGGTATGTTGGTAGTCCCCTATGTCGAAAAACATGAGCTGTTCGAGGCAAAAGTATTAGCTGCCCATTGTGTGCACATAGACGTGGGTGAAATGCACACCCTGCACAAATACAAGGCCGGGGTCGCTCACAACCCCTCGTCAAATTTGAAGCTGGCCTCAGGGTTTGCCCCGGTGACCGAGATGCTCGAAGTCGGCCTCGATGTGGGTATCGGCACTGATGGCCCGGCCTCCAACAATGACCTGGATATGTTCGAAGAAATTCGCCTGGCGGCCCTGGTCGCCAAAGGCGCAACAGGGGACCCTACCGCAGTGCCCGCCAAAACCGCCCTGGCGATGGCGACCCGGCTGGGTGCAAAAGCCCTGCACATGGGGGATATCACCGGTTCACTGGAGATTGGGAAACGCGCCGATTTGATCCTGGTGGATATCGCTCCCCTGCACAACGCTCCCCGCTTCCAGCGAGACCCAGAAGGGGTTTACGCCCAATTGGTATATGCTTCCAAGGCCAGTGATGTTACTGATGTGATGGTCAACGGGCAATGGCTGATGCGCGATCACAAGTTGCTCACCACAGCAGAAGAGGAGCTATTGAAGCAGGCCAGCGACTATGCGAAGAAGATTGACGCTTTCCTGATCGCGCGAGAACAATCTGTGCTCTCGAAGCTGATCACCATTGGCGGCGCGATTGAGCAAGAAAGCTTCGAAGTGCAGGTCAAGGTGCGCGTATCCGACCCCGATGCCATTATCGAAAGAATCACTCACCCAGACCTGGAAATCTTATATCACCGACATTATCACGAATATGACACTTATTTCCAGTTCGATGACCCTGAACAAGGCCAACTGCGCTACCGGGAGGATGAATTCATCGATGAAACTGGAGAGTGCACAAGCGTACGCTACCGCCTGACGATGATCGGGCGAACACGCGAGCGGCACTTCCCCAGCGATGTGCTGCTCTCACGCAGCCGCTTCATCGCGCCGGCGATCCACAGTTTGCGCTTTTATCGGGAATACTTCATGCCCGAATCCGAGACCTTCATCGAGAAGGACCGTTTACGCTGGCGGGCGCTCTTTCAGGGCACGGAATTCTATATTAATCTAGACCGGATCGACCAACCAGACCTGGGCACATTCTTGGAAGTCAAGAGCCGCACCTGGAGCCAGGGCGACGCCGAAAACAAAGCCGAACTGGCCGAAAAGTTGATCGCTTTCCTGGGCGCGGAAACGGACAAGACCGTCACCCAGGACTATATTGAGTTCGTCGGCCAGTCAAAATGATCCCAGGCAAATGAAAATAGCCGTACTCGCCGATATTCACGCCAACTACCCGGCCCTGCTTGAAGTCACCGAGCACGTCAAGAGCTGGGAACCCGATCTCGTCTTCGTGGCTGGGGATACGGTCAACCGCGGGCCTCGGCCGCTGGAATGCTTGCGCTTCATTCAAGAGAAAGCGCGCCTGGAGGGGTGGCGTGTCATCCGCGGCAACCACGAGGATTATGTTATCGTGCACTCGCAGCCCGATGCCCCACGGACAGGTGCACTGTTCGAACTTTTCCGCTACAGCCACTGGACTTACGAGCAAATCGGCGGTGACACAACCACCTTAGAAGCGCTGCCAGAGGCATACAGCCACGAGGAATCCGAGTGCGGCGAGTTCCGGGGGGTACACGCTTCGATGCGCGGCAACCGGTACGGCATCTATCCCGAAATGTCTGATCGAACCCTGAAGAAACTGATCAAGCCTCCTCCGGCGGTGTTGGCCGTGGGGCACACCCACCGGCCACTGGTCAGGCAAGTCGATGGGACGCTGGTGGTCAACGCGGGTTCCGTTGGCCTACCCTTCGACGGGGACGCGCGGGCGGCCTACGCCCAGATCATTTGGGCACAAGGCAGCTGGCGGGCCGAGATCATTCGCCTGCCCTACAATATTTCACAAACCAAGCAAGATTATATCGACACCGGTTTCCTCGAAAACGCCGGCCCTTTGGCGAGGCTGATCCAGCTAGAGTTAGAGCACTCCCTTTCCCAACTTTATCTGTGGATGAGCCGTTACATGAACCCGGTGCTGGATGAAGAGATCAGCGTTGAGGCCGCGGCAGCGAAATATCTAAAGGCACCGCTGATCGAACCTTATTGGTAACAGGAGTTTTTGGGTATGCCCTGGATAAAACAAATCCCTGTTGAAGAGGCCACCGGGCTGCTCAAGAGGCAGTTCGACGCCGCGCAGGTGGTCGGCTACTTCAACTATATCAACCGTGTGGCGGAGTCTTTGGGGGTCGATCCCGAGGATTTCATCCGCCCCTGGGGGGAAGCCAAATGAAAATCATCTATGATGGGGAATGCCCGGTCTGTTTATCGCTCAAAGAGTTCGCCGAAACCAGGGACCCCGAGGGGACTTTTGAGTTTGTCCCCTTTCAAGTCGAAAACCTGGCGGAACACGCCGAAGGCCTGACGCGCCAGGAGACCAGTCAGGCACTCTATGCGATCACTGAGGATGGAAACCAAACCCGTGGGGCACGCGCAGTCTTTGAGATGATGAAGTTCTTACCTGGATTTTGGGGAGTTGCCGGGAAAATACTTTCGATTCCACCCCTGGCCTGGCTCGCTGAACCTGCCTACGGCTTATTCGCCCGCCATCGGCACAAGATCAGCCAATGGCTGTGACCCTAAACGCGAGACTTCAATCACAAACCAATGTCTGATCGCGCGTGAACTACAACTCATCTTCGCGGTAATATTTCTCTTCCTCAGAATGATAAAGCAGTTCACACGAGGGGCAAAACCACCAGAGCCGGTTTTCACTGCGCGATAAGGTCACATTGCAATCCCGGCAGATGTACCCCGTGCCTGGGATAGGTGGTGTGATTTGGGCGGCTACTTTGGGGGCTTCGATGGTCGCAAATGGTCCCTTAGACAACAAGATCACCCGGCAAGTCCCCAATTCCCAGCCGATCACTCTCCGGGCGTCGTCAGCAGCTTGGGCTTCAACCTCCCAAATTTCGCCTGTGTCACGATGTACAACCCGATAACGCGGCACTCTTTTGCCTCCTCGGGAGAAGTATATCACGTTATCCAGCGCAATTCTGTCTGGTCGTGAGCTCCGGCGGGCATGGTATACTCCCCCTTTATGAATGAGGCCCTGACCTTCGCATCCCAACTGGCTCAAAAAGCGGGCGAGCTGCTCATGGGATATTACAAACCCGGCGGTATCCATACTGCGTTGAAAGATGACCGTACTGCGGTAACCGAAGCTGATTTAGCCGCTGATGCGTTGATAAGCAGCAGCATCCGGAAGCATTTCCCCGACGATGGCCTGCTGACCGAAGAGGCTGAGACCACCTATCCCACGGGAAAATCCAAGGTGTGGGTCGTAGACCCCCTGGACGGCACCACGAATTTCAGCCTGGGCCTGCATTACTGGGGCGTTTCCATCGCCCGTGTGACAAATGGAGAACCCGAAACCGGGGCGTTGTATTTCCCCTTGCTGGGAGAACTGTTCACCGCGCAACGCGGTCAGGGTGCTTTTCTCAACGGGGATCGCCTGCAGGTGAATGCCCCGGATGATAAACAACCCTTCACCTTTTTCGCCTGCTGTTCTCGGTCACATCGGCGCTATGATATCAAAATACGCTACAAGACCCGCATCCTGGGATCCGCGGCCTATGGATTGACCACCGTGGCGCGTGGCAGCGCCGTGCTGGCCCTCGAGGTGACTCCTAAGGTTTGGGATTTTGCTGCCAGTTGGCTGGTGACGCGCGAAGCAGGAGGAGTGATTCGGGCTCTCGATGGGGAGGCTGTTTTCCCACTCGTCCCAGGGATGGATTGCGCCGGGAAGAGTTTCCCTATCTTAGCGTCAGCCACGCCGGAGCTTTGGTCGGAGGGTCAGGGCAAGATCGTGCTGAAAGAGTAAACAAGTAATCAGCGTAGACAAGTAGAGCAGTCAACCCTTGTATACTTGTTTACCCGTACAATCGGCATCTTTTCAGCCAAAATAACATCAAATGCATTAGAGAAATTTATTGGAGGACGTAAATGGAATACCGTTACCTTGGAAAATCAGGTTTGCAGATCTCAGCGCTTTCTTTCGGCTCATGGGTCACGTTCGGGAATCAGGCCAATGAAGACCTGGCCTTCGAGTTGATGAACACCGCCTACGAGGCCGGGGTGAACTTCTTCGACAACGCCGAAGCTTACGCTGGCGGCGAAGCCGAAACATTGATGGGAACCGTGATCAAAAGAGCCAGTTGGAAACGCTCCGACTTGGTGATTTCCACCAAGATCTTTTGGGGCGGCCAAGGCCCCAACGACCGCGGTCTCTCCCGCAAGCACATCATCGAGGGGATGGAGGCCTCGCTGTCACGCCTGCAATTGGATTACGTTGATTTGGTCTTCGCCCATCGCGCCGACTTCCACACCCCTATGGAAGAGACCGTACGGGCCTTCAACCACATCATTGATAAGGGCCAGGCCTTCTATTGGGGTACCAGCGAATGGAGCGCGCAGGAAATCATGGAGGCCCACGTCATCGCTCGCCGCGAACACCTCATCCCACCTCTGATGGAACAACCTCAATATCACATGTTCCATCGTGAGCGCTTTGAGGTGGAATATGCCCCACTCTACGAAGAGATTGGCTTAGGCACGACGATCTGGAGTCCACTGGCGAGCGGTCTGCTGACCGGTAAGTACAACCAGGAGACGCCCAAGGGTACGCGCTCCTCGCTAGAAGGATATGAGTTTCTGCGCAACCGCTTCGAGGGGGAAGAGGCTGAGAAGAATATCCAAAAAGTTGGCAAGATGTTGCCTATCGCCGAAGAGCTAGGCTGCACCATGGCGCAGCTGGCCCTGGCCTGGACGTTAAAGAACCCCAATGTCAGCACCACCATCACCGGGGCCTCCAAAGTCGAGCAGGTTGTTGACAATATGGAAGCCATCGATGTGGTCGAAAAGCTCACCCCCGAGGTGATGGAGCGCATCGAGGCCATCCTGGACAATAAACCAGCACAGCCCACGGACTGGCGGGGGTAGGTTTTTATCCCCATGTCGCGTCGAGACGCCCCCGGCGAGAGCGTCTCGATTATTTTGCACTTCAATCACCCAATCCCCTAGCTGACACTTGAAAATGGGTGGGGATGAGGCGAAGCACCACCTCATCCCCGGCGAAAAGGAGGAAGGTTGGTCATGTTATGCTTCTACACACGCACCTGCACCGTGACATCGCCAACTTTTGCGAGGTGAAGTGTCAAAGCGATTAAGGAATTGGGCTTCATCTTCTCACTCGGTAATCACCAACTTGCCCCGAACCCGTGAGTGCATGGGACTGCAAACAATATAGCACACGAAACTGAAAGTGCCGCTTTCCTGGGGTGTAAAGTGGATGTAAGTCCACTTGCCGGGATGGATGGATTCGCTGAAGATGTCGAAATCGGGGATATTGACACCATGGGTGGTATCATCGCTAGTAAAGCGCAGACAGGCGGGCTCTCCCTGCTTTAGATAGACGGTATTGGGCTTGGGGTTTCCGTTCTCATGGGTACGCATGTGGACGGTGATACAATCCCGATTCGATTCCAGCACGCCTTCATAGATGAAGATGCCCGCAATCGTACCGATAACCGAAAGAAAAACGATCACGCCGCTGATTCCCTCGACAAACCTCTTATTCATAAACACACCTCCATCAATCCTCGACGATCACGGCTCCGCTGTTGCGCAGGTCAGCCCTGAATCTGGGCCAGGATGAATCCGCCAGACCCTGGCTCTCGGTTTGCAGCGCATATAAACAATCATCGTCAGAGCCGATATACAAAACGCCATCTGGGGATATCACCGCGGAGCCGGTGACATATTTATCTGTCTTGTATTTCCACAATACTTCCCCATCCGGTGACAGGGCGTAAATATCCTGGTTATACGAGCCAAAATAGATCATGCCATCTGCGCCCACCGCCGGAGATGAGATCACCCAATCGCGAGTATCAAACTTCCAGGCCAGGGTCCCATCCGGCTGAACGGCATATAAATGGTGGTCCATCGATCCCACGTAGACGGTGCCGTCAGGCCCAATAGCAGGGGAGGAATAGACTTCGGCTTCCGTATCCAAGTGCCATTTCTCGCTGCCATCCGGGTTGACAGCGTAGATGCCATAATCGCTGGAGCCAACATAGATCGTGCCGTCACCCCCAATAGCTGGGGAGGAATAGACCGGGCCATCGGTTTCAAATCGCCAAAGCACCTCACCAGTTGGACTAACCGCGTACAACCCATGATCTTCCGAACCAACGTAAATCACACCCTCCGCGGATACCGCCGGGCAGGAAACCACCCAGCCATTGATATCCAACTGCCATTTCAACTCACCATCAGGTTGGATGGCATAGAGGTAGTTATCATCCGCGCCGAAGTAGATCGTGCCATCAGCCCCCAGGGCTGGGGAGGATTCGATCTTCTTCAAAACCTCATACGTCCACAGCAATTCACCCTCTGGCGTAAGGGCGTAAAGTTTGCGGTCAAAAGAAGTCATGTAGATGGTGCCATCGGGGGCAATGGCCGCAGAACCGTGCACCCAGTTGCCAGCCTCGAACTTCCATTTGACCTTCCCTTTGGGAGTGAGCGCATAAAAAAACGAATCATGAGCGCCGACATAGATGTTCCCATCAGGGCCTATGGCTGGCGCGGCGACAACGGCATTCCCCGCCTCGAAACGCCACAGGCGGCGCCCCTGAGGGCTACAGGCAGCCAACAAGATGCTCAAAGCAATGACGAAGAGGAGCGCCAACCTGCGTCTATCAGCCATCTATGGGCACCTTCTCACCCAACCACTGATAACTCTCAGTCAGGCCACCGCCATGCATCACAAAATGACGGTCACCGTATTTGGCCAATTCCGGGTTATGGGTCACCAACATGATGGTGATGTTTTGTTCCTGGTTGAGGTCCCGTAATAATGACAGAATCTCCCATTCAGTCTCCACATCCAGGTTGCCGGTGGGCTCATCGGCCAAAAGCAGGTCGGGTTGATTGGCCAAAGCCCTCGCCAAAGAAACGCGCGCTTGCTGCCCCCCCGAGAGTTCGGCGGGGTAACTGTTGAGCTTGTCGGATAATCCCACCCAATCGAGCAATTTCCTGGCATAGGCTGTATCGACCGGCTTCGGCGCAAAGATTCCAGGCAGCCGGACGTTGTCCAGCGTCGAGAGCGTGGGAATCAGGCTGGCAAACTGAAAAACAAAGCCCATGCGCTCGGCGCGCAACGCGGACAGTTCGCTGTCGCCCAGATTCTTGAGTGTCTGGTCAAACAGACGAACTCCCCCGGAGGTGGGCGCTGTCAACCCGCCGATCAGGCTGAGCAAAGTGGTCTTCCCAGAGCCAGAACGGCCCGTGATACTGACAAAATCACCGGCCTGCACCTTCAAAGAGACATCATCAACCGCCTTTACACTGTCCAAACCTTGCTGATAATGCTTGCTCACACCCCACAGCTCGACCAGCGCTGAACCCCCCAGCCTATGTCCATCCCGCACGGTGTTATCAACCTGCGTCATATTCATTCACCCTGGCGAATGGCGGCATAAGGCTCTAAACGGCTGATCGAAAGCGCCGGCTGCAAAGAGGCCAAAGCCCCGGTGAGCAAGGCAAGAACCAGCAGGCCCACTTCCACACCGATGATCTCAAGCAGTCCGGGAAGCAAGTAAGGTATCCTCAAGCGCAGTTGGATCAGGCGCGAAAAACCCATCAGCAGTACGCCAGACAGGACCAGCCCGCTGACACCGCCAATCCCGGTCAGAAAACCGGCTTCCATCATCACTAATCGAAATACCGCTTTTCGAGGAGCCCCCATAGCGCGCAACAACCCCAGTTCCCGCTGGCGCTCATTAACGATCAGCGAAAAGATCAAACCCACCAAAAGCAAGGACATTAGCCATAGGGTGGCGGTTACCCCAAAAGTGATGCCCATCACACCCTGCAGTTGGCGGGCAACTGCCTGGTTGAGCTGGGAGGCGGTGAATACATTCACATCCGCCAGACTGCCTTCGATGGATTCGGCCACATCGATCATGTCTGCACCGGGTTCTACACTGACCATGACCGATGAAATCTGCTCCGGGGCAATCGTCAAAGGTTCTTCAGCAAGAGTGTTGGAATCGGCGATCATCTGCCGTAGGCCCTCCATGGGTACGTAGATCGTGCGATCGATGCCCATGCCCGTTTTTTCCAGCACACTTGCAACCCTGAAGCTGGTGCCATAGAATGTAGCGCCATCGCCTGCTCTCAGCAAGATACGGTCTCCTGCGATGACATCGAAGGAACCCAGAACTTTGTTCTTCAAATGCGTGCTCAACCAGGGGGAGATGGTGAAGTCTGACTCAGGATCGAATCCAACCAAGAAGAATTCCCCAATGCAGCACTTGGCATTGGTCAGGGTTTGGACAAAGACCTGCGCTGAGGTTTTCTCCACGCTGGGCAAAGCGGCGATTTGGGCCTCGATTTGATCCGACATATAGAATGCGCTCGGTTGACCGGTGATAAAGGCCTCCTGGGCGAGGGACTCGTACCCGAGGGGGACAACCACCAAATCTGCACCCAGGCGTGCTTGCCCAACCGAGAGACTGGTCTGCACCCCACGCATGATGATCGTGGCTACGAATAATGAGCCGGTCATCACCGCCACACAAAGACCAATCGCCACGCTGCGATAGGGCTTGCGGCGCAGGTTTTGCAGCGCCAGGTTGAAGAGGTTGACTTCTTTCATTTTTTCTGGAGGCGAATTGCGCGGATCAACAGGAAATAAAAGCGATCCGTACACACTGTTCGCAGAACCGCCTCCGGCGTGACGCCCGCGCCCTATTTAGCTCCAGACGGCATGATCTCGGGGCGCGGCAGGAAACTGCCGTACAGCCCCAGCCCGGTAACGACAACACCCAGGATGATCAGGGCCGGTTTGGTCGCGATATTGCAGGCCATATCGGGGTGCATACAAGTGGGGATGATGTACAAGGGGGTCAGGATGGTCGCCAGACCAAGGAATACGACCTGATTATTGAGCCGCCGACGAGCGTCTTCGCTCCTGGCAAAGGCCACCAACAGCCCCGAAATCACCACCAACCCCCCGATGATCATCTCAGCGCGCGCCGTCCAAAAACAGCGCATTGGAACCTGCTTGCCATTGACGAGTTCGAGCAATCCCTGACAGACTGGGAAAACTACTGGCGTAAGGATGATCAGCAATCCCACAATCGCCGTGGCGACACCCCATTTGTTGAGTTTCTTCATTGTGCCTCCTAAAGTGTTGGACAAAGAGTGTAATGTAGTTGTGACAATGCGAATTATACCTGCACTTTTCTTCGGATAGCCAAGGGAAATCTGCTAAAGCCAAGCCTCGTGAAAATGCTCTAAAGCACCAGCCAGAAGAAGACAGCAGTGACAGCCACGAGATAAACGATGATGGGCGTCAGTGCCCGGAAAATCAGCTTCTTCTCCGTGGTATGGTTGATGGCAATGCGGTAGACCGTATAGATCGAGATTCCCAACCCGCCCAGCATAATGGGAATCTGTAGATAGGGGATCAGATGCGGTGCATACATCACCCAGCCATAATCGGCGGTGCCGAAGATATCCCATCCCCAACCCATGGGATCAGAGAGCAAGGGAATTGCATAGGATATGTCCACCAGGGCAAAGGCTATGGTAAAGGCGATCCAACCAGCGAGGCCAATAGGGACGATGGCATAGCCATAATCGGTGAACAGCCGCTTGAGGGGTGGAAGGCCCATGCCCACCAGGGTCACATTGGAGCCTCCACCAGCTTTTTTGGGTGTAGGCTGGCGTCGGACGAAGGCCATGAAAGCGCGCCACAGCTCGGGAACAAAGGCAAAAGCCTCTCGTGCAGGAACCAACCCTCCCTCAGCCCAGCCCTTCCCCAGCCAAACGGCAACATAATAAAGCCCCGGCATGATCACCAAGTTCATCAAAAAAAAGAGCAGGGCATACAGCAGATATTGGGGTACAGTGGCCATATTGGCCATATCTTTGAGCACACCCCAAGGCCCCAAATAGACGGCGATATAGATCAAAGCACAGGCCAACATGATGAAGGCGTTGTAGATTTCATCCACACCGCGGCCTTTGATCACAAATAAGTCTCTGCCAAAGGGGCGGACGTTCAAAGCCATGTTGTCGTGCGGGCAGCTCTTGAAACATTCCGTGCACATGCCGCAGAAGGCGTTGCGCTCCAAGCCGCCGGGGTAGTTCAGCCAGGGGCAGCCGTACCCATGAGCGTCACCCGTGATGCAGGTCTTCTCGGTGTGCTCCTTGCAGACCTGAGCATCTTTGACGCGAATCTCGACCGGCGCGACCATGGAGTACATACCGGTGAAACCACTCACCGGGCACAGGTAGCGGCAGAAAATGCGCCGCCCGTAAACCACCGAGGTCACTGCCGCGCCGATGATGAACAAGGACAAAACCACACCGGTCCAGAGCGGCCGGGTGATGATAAAGGCGCTAAAGAGGCACACCCCCAGGAAGCCCAAATTTTGCGGCCATAAGTTGCGCAAACTTTTGGGCCAGGCTTTGCGGGCTATCGATACAGCTCGTTCCCTTCCCTTTGCCACGAAAGAACGGTGATCAAGCCAATCGCCCGGCGCGGGCAGGGGGCACATGGTGCACCATAAACGCCCACCAATGGGGATAAAGAAGAATTTCAGGGCCGCCCACCAGACGATCCACACATATACGATGGCGAAATTGGCATTGCCCACCGGAGAACCGAAGAATGCTGCGGCCATGATCACCGCGAAGAAGAAAAGGTTGGGGACGAAAAGCGCAAATTGAAACCAGCGCGATTTGAGCATCGTGCGGATCCACTCGAAGCGGGTCAACTCGAAAACCCAACCGCCAAGCGGGTCTTTATTGGGATCATGCCCCCAACGTTGTACGGCAGCCACAGAAGCGAAGGCCACCACCAGGGTCAAACCCCAGGCAATGGGTAGCTTCTGGTAAGGTTCGACGATCAATTCGCCCACCATAAAGGGATGCAGCGGTCCGCAAACCACCGTACAGCGGAAGTGATGAAGCCCAGGTTTGTCGGCAACGAATTCTACCGTCGGCGGTGGGTCTTGGCGGGGGACAGATTCGAGTTCCACATCATAATTTTCCAGGATCAGCCCATGGGTGACATCATCGGCGATCAGCGTGAGACGGACAGTCTCGCCTTTCTGAACATAGATCTGACGTGGGGTGTATTCGAAAGAGCGCGCCTGGATGGTGATCTCGCGCGTTCCCCCTGCGCTCGCCTGACCGATGACGTTTGGGTTGATCAGCATGAGGGTGAATAAACCCAAAACGATGAGAGACAATAACAACCAGCGCAGCTTGTTCATGGGCTTGCCTTTCAATTTATATCGTTATAGGAAAAGAAATACCTTCATTTCAACCAATAATCAGTCGTTCTCAGCCTGACAAAAATTCAGACTTCGGAAATCTCCAAGATGATTGACTTGTTAACCTGCCAGTCTTCTCGAATATCTCACTGGCAAAGCCATCTGAAAGACTTCCGAAGTCTCAATTGCCAACAATCCGCTATTTAGGACAGCCTGCGCACGAGGTAGCCACGCAGCCGCCGCATGGTGAACTGCCCGCCATCGCTTTAACCGTGCCATCAGCGGCCATAGAAAAAGCCATGGGCAGCGAGATCATGCGCGAGCTTTGCGCACTGCCGCAATCGGGGCACTCTGCGGAGGTGTCACGCTGAGTGATGCTGCGTAGAAGTTCGAATTGACTCAGGCAATCAGCACAACGGTACTCGTAAAAAGGCATCAGCGCTCCTATAAATCCTGGGGTACAATTGCCATTGGTCTGGAGGGGATGATGCTCCCAGAAAGAACTCATCCCCCCCAGGCTCCACTGATAACGGGGGTTAGGCAGCTTCTTCCTGCTTCCTAGAACGCAAGAAAGCCAACACACCAGCGATAGCCGCAAAGATCAGCCCCGGAAGGCCAAAGATCAGCAGCAAAAGACCGCCAGCTTTGGGCTCCAGTGCGACCTGGGATGCGCTATAGTTCTGGAGGGCAAAGAGGATCAAGATGATCCCCAAGATGCCCAGCACCCATTCGTACCAGGTTAGTTTGACTTTGCCGCCGGTGGCGAGCCAGAAAATGGCAGCGCCCAGCACTAATCCTGCAATTAACCAAAACATTTGATGCGCTCCTTTCTAGCTATGATCCGTTTCCCGAACGGTCTGAACGGTATCAATACCGTAGTCGGGCAGGTTGAGGGTCCACCACTCTTCGCAGTCCTTCTGGGGCTTGCCGAACTCCAAGGGGATGTTGGTGTAGAGCAAGTCGTCCATTGACTTGAAGGTCTTGTCGAAAGCTGGCATTGTCGCGGCCATGTAATTGCGCACGCGGTTGAAGCTGGCCAGGTTTTTGGTAGCGAAGGGGCAGGCGCTGAAGCACAAACCACAGTTGGTGCCAGTGTAAGTGCGCTGATAGAAACGGCACAGCACTGAATCTTCGAACCATGCTCTGTGTCCAGGGTTATTCCACCCGCCAGCGATCTCCCAGGTGGGCTCGTCATCAAAGCTGAGTGCTTTTCCGGGGCAGGCCTCGGCGCACTTCTTGCAGTGGTGGCAGAACTTGTACAGCCCGGCATCGATAGGCTTGGTGGGGGCCAAAGGCAGGTCGGTGAGAATCTTGAAGACACGCACCATGGGACCGTACTCGGGGGTCAAAAGGCGGTTGTAGCGAGAAAGCTCACCCAGACCGGCATACACACCCAGCGCAGGGGAAATGCCAAGGGCGTTAGTGCTGGATTCAGCCAGACCCATATAGCCAAGGCCGTTCAGGAAGACCTGAGCGCGCTCCTGAACGTTCTGCGAGCGGGTGTAGGTCAGGCTGGTGGTCAGTGAACCCAACACGGTTGGGCAGCGGGCCATGGTCTCTTCGGACATCTGCACAGTGTAGACGATGGCGTAACGCGCCTTCTTGGGGATGACGCGATAGTCTTCGGTCTCTTCCGGCATGTCCACATCCTCGATGCGCAGTTCTTTGCCATCAGGATCGACGGAGTAGATAAATTTCTCGGTGGTTTCGGTTTGCAGCTCTACAAAACCGACCGTGGCCGCGCCCATATGACGCATAGCAGCGGAAACGAGTTGGGAAGCCTCCTCAGGCGTGCCCGTCCACTTGGGCACACCCCAGGTATCTGGGCCCTGAACCTTTTCCGGGTCAAGGAAGAAGGTTCGTGAAGCACCACCCCCTCTTGCGGCACGCTGCAAAGCACGGTCCTTTAGTGTGTAGCCAGGGACATCGTTCTTGAGGTTGTCTTCAAGAAGTTCCTTGCTCAACGAGCTAAGCTGGTCAATGCGCTCCTGCTCGACATAAAGGTTGAAGCCGCGGCGGGTGGTGTGGCGCTCATTGTATCGGGCGACCTGCGACCAATCGACCTCGGTCAGGGGTTCATCCAGTTCCTTGATCCAACCGGGGCGGCCCAACGAGAAGGGCTTGGTGTTCATCGATTCGCCGGCTGCGACCATAGGGACCAAGCTGGCAGCAGCGCCTAACTTGCCGAGTTCACCAATGAACTCTCTACGGGTTAGGTTTTCAGGCATCTTACATTCTCCTTTCTGATTTTAGGAGTTTCCACCTCCTTTCACCGAGGCTTGTGGAAACATCGATCGAGGCGGGCGGCCTGGCTTGGCCCTGCGGGCCACACAGTTGCGGGACAGCGCCGGACTTGGTTTGTGGTTTCTACAAATCACACCGGCTTCGCTTTTAAACCTTCCCATCCGGGGGTTGAGGTACCGCGATCGAAGTTCAATTGATAAAGATCCTGTTGCAATCGTTCACATTTTAGGGGATGTGTCCCCGAAAACAATTTTGCCTATTGGCCTCCTTTCATCACAAAAAATCATTCAGGCAAGGTTACTCCTCAACGGTGATCTCCATGGTGATCCAGGGATGAATGGTACAGCCAACTTTGTACGTACCAGGGACATCATAACCATCCCAGATGCGGCGCACAGTTTGGCCGGGAACAACCAGGATTTCACGCAAGCCAAGATCAGGCCCAACCAGGTTGTGATCTTCGTTCATGTCGCCAGCTTCGGTATCGCTGTTAAAGACGACAAAGTAGATCTTCTCGCCAGCAGGGATTGTGATGTGATCGGGGATGATCTCCTCCGCAGAGAACTCAAGCTCTACCAAAAAGGCGTCTTCCGCCCCTTTAGGCACAGGCTCATCCATGATGATCTCATCGCTTTGCCCACCCCCACCACAGGCCGCCAGCAGTACAGCAGCCACCAGCAAAAATGCAGTTAGTAAGATTTTTTTCATTCGTTCGCCTCCAATTTGAAATGGATCACAGGGTTTGTCTAATAAAATTAATTTTTCGTCTCAGTGTCATCGATGGAACTGACAACATCTGACGCCATACGTGTCACTTCGGATGACAATTCATTAAAAGCCTTCTGGACAGTCCCGATGACATCGCGAGCCTGAGAAGCCAAACGGATGGTCTCTTTGGGACCAACAGCCAGAATCGCAAAAACCAAGATCAATAAGAGTTCGCCAGCGCCTAAGCTAAAGAATCTCATCTCAGCACCTCATACACCGGCCTCAGCTAAGGCTCTTTGACGAGCTCGCCCTGCAAACCAGGCCATCACAATGCCCAGTTCGTACAGCATGAGCAGAGGGGCCATAACCAATAACATATTGAACATATCGGGCGTTGGCGTGATAACCGCGGCGATGATTGCAATGGCTACCAGCGCAAAGCGCCTGCTCTTCGCTAATTGCCTGGAGGTAACCAAGCCCATGCGAGCCAGCAAAGCCAATAACAAAGGGGTCTCGAACACCACCCCACTGCTGATCATGACCGTGGTGACAAAGGAGATATAACCATCGATAGAATAGGTAGGTTGTACCAATTCATCCATGAAACCCTGCAAATAGCGTATCGCCAACGGCAGCATCACGCCGCCCGCAAAAGCGACCCCAAGAGCGAAAAAGATCCCAATTCCAAACACCGAGGACAAGAGAATCTTGCGTTCACCTCGCGTCAGCGCCGGCAGGAAAAAGGCCAGGATCTGGTAGACAATCACCGGCATGGCGAATACCAATCCCATCATCAAGGCGATGCGGAAGTAAACCACAATCGACTCAGTAGGATGCAAGGCCACTGGCCGGTTCTCTCCCATGGGCAGCAGCAGTAATTCCAGGCCGCGTTTGACAAATATCAGGCTGACTCCCGAAGCAAGCACCAACACGATCACCGCTTTCAGCAAACGCTGACGCAGTTCCTCCATGTGCGCCCAAAATACCTGGCGGCGTTGGCTGATGCCCTTTCGAGAATGGGTTTGATCTTCCGTGGTCATCACACTATGGGGCCTCTAAGTCAAATTTTTTCCAGAGATTTGACTGTCGCCTCAGCTTACAGCCTCTTTAGTCGATTCTTCAGTATCTTTTTCCTTGTCACTCGAGATACCCGCACGAAACTCTCGGATGGCAGACCCCAATTCACCACCGATCTTGCTCACCCGTCCAACGCCGAACAAAACGATGACAATGACGAGAATAATGATCAATTCAGTAGCGCCTAACCCAAACATAGCTTCTTCTCCTAATTAGAGGATGCCTCTTCAATGAGCTTGATATCCTCCATGGCATGACAAAAACCGCACGATTCTATTGGTGCAAGGGTGCCGAAATTAACGTGACAGGAGGAACAAGGGTAATCTTCACCGTAGTGAGAGTCATGCGGGTTTGGTTCGTACTTGGCGGTCAGTTCTTCCACACCAGCGATGCTCTCGCCGTGACATTCGATACAGATATCATTAGGCGGCGGGCCCAGGGGTGGAAAATCAGTGTGACAGTCCTCACACAACATCTCCTCCTGCTCTCTGTGAATTTCGTCCAGGGATGGTTCATCGGCCCAGGCAACCACTGGCTCCAGGGTGCCCGGATAGTGCGCCAATTGCTGGACAATCTTTTCGAACACTTCGCCATTATCCAACAAATCCAGATCGACGCTCTCCCAGGTCTGGTGGTGGCAAGCAGAGTTCGAGCAAAATGAGGTGTTATCCGCCTCGCCAAAATTGCTCACATCGTGACAATCACTGCAATACTCATTTTCATCGTTCTCATCGTAGACATATCTGTGCAGGGCGATCCAGTTGGGGTTGTGATGGCTATTGGGTTGATCTTCATGGGTGATGACGATCTGCGTTTCGAGATCGTCCGGCCCGGTGATCACCGGAATGGCGTGGCAAAGATTGCACTCCAGGCGAATGGCATACCCGGCAATATCCAGGTGCTTGCCGTCATGGCAGCGGAAACACCCTGGATCGTTCATGTGTCCAAGATTGTCAGGGTGGGTATCCCAATCCACTAATTGGTCTGGGAAGACGCTCTGCTGATAAATATCTTTGATGGTACGAATGGCCTGATCAATATCATCGATATGGTTTTGTTGGAAATCGGCATAATTATCGCGATAGAAATTGCGCAAGAGATCAATATCCCTCAAGGCCTTTTCTGTTGATTCATACGAGGCGCTCAAAACCTCCACAGCTTTGCGTCGAATTTCGGGGATATCACTAGAAATCAAGTCTCTAGAAATAGCGCTGTCCACTGCATCTTCGGGGACCAGGATGGTGTGGGTAACGCGGTTGTGGCAAGTGATGCAGTCCATCTCTCTGAGATCAGCTTCATTAATCGCATAGGGGTCAAAATCAGCGCTGATATCGACGTATTCGTAAACCGCGCTGTATTCCTCATCAAAGACCTTCACATAAGGGATGGTCTGTTCTGTTTTGTCGGTGGCGTAGTAAAGGACTTCATTTTTAATATGCCAGTGAATGCCATCTCCCAGACCCTCGCGCACCGTCCCCCCGCCCGTCTTCATCACCAAATATGTTCTCTCGAGCGTGTTTTGATCATCGGAACCATAATGGTAAATCACCCGCTGGCTATCATCGGAGAACTTATCAGGGTTATGGCAGAGTTCACAGACTTCACGAGCAGGCCGAAGGGTCTTCACGTGCAATGGATATTCATACCCCTTAAACACTGCCGCCGTGACATGCCGGAAATCCCCGATTTTGCGGGTGACCTGATTGCCGATGAAGGCGCGCCCGATGTGGCATTCGACGCATTTGACTTCAGCGTGCGGAGAAGAGAGGTAAGTCAAGTTCTCGGCAGGGTGGATTCCATGACACGCAGAGCCGCAAAATTCAGGAGAATTGGTATAGTCCCAGGCATACGCGCCAGCGACGATTATGATCAGAAAGAGTGTGGTTAATACTGCGTAGGGAAGGATTCTTAGCCAGCGGGAGGCGTTCGGCGCTGGATAGAAAAATCGGCGAATTCGTCTAAAAAAGGGCTTCATTGAGGTTTCCTGTGTGCGCACGCAGCGGCACTTACTCAGTGACGATTAAGATCGAAACGCTACACCGTCATATTAGCAAATGCGAGTCTTTCGTTGTAGCGGGAAAAGCCCTTTGATTTGTAAGGTTTTTTCCGACACACAAAAAATGGTGCGGGTTTTCACACCATTTTCTTGCGATTTGATATCAATAAGTTGATTTCAGTGCTTAGAGCAACCGCTGTCGGCGGATGACCCAGATAATAATCCCCCCAAGTAAAAGCACGCCAAAGAGCAGCCAAAAAACCAATGCAGCGCGCGGCTCGAACTCTTTCCCGCTGGCAACAGCTGCCTGGAAGAATACGACTTCCAGAAAGAGCCAGAGACCCCAAAGTATCCACTGATACCAGGGTCTGCGGGTGAGTTTGATGGTGATATGTTCTTCGTTGTCTATATTTTCCCGATCATCCATCGTTTGTGGTTTGCTCGGTGTCGATCCCAAATTCGGGCAAGTCTAAATACCACCACTCTTCCGGGTTTTTTTGCGCTCCGTAACTAAAGGCATCATCCATACTGCGGATTACCCCATCGAACACAGGAAAAGTAGAAACTCCTGCTTTAACCCATTGATGGAGCCAGGCCTTCTCTTTTTTGGCAAAGGGACAAACAGCAAAACAGATACCGCAGTTGCTGCCTGCCTCACTTTTCATGTAAGTGCGGCACTTAATTGAATCTTCGAAATACGCTTTGTGGCCTGGGTTATTCCATCCGCCCGTCGTTTCCCAACTGGGTTCATCGTCAAGACTTAACGCGCTGGCAGGGCAAGCTTCAGCGCATTTTTTGCACTGCCGGCAAAACTCCATGATCCCAGCGTCGATGGGTTTATCCGGTTCTACGGGAAGATCAGTGATCATCTTAAAAATGCGCACCATGGGGCCAAATTCCGGCGTGATCACCCGGTTTTGTCGGGAAAGTTCTCCTAAGCCAGCCATCACAGCTAAAGCGGGTGAAATTCCCAAGGCGTTGCTCGAGGCTTCACCCAAACACTGATAACCCAAGGCGCGGATAAATTCCTGGGTTTTGAATTGAACCTCCAAACCTCGACCGTACGAAAGCTTGGTGGTCTGTTCGGCCAGGATGGTTGGAGCACGCTTCATGGTTTCCGTTGACATCTGCACCGTGTAGACGATCACCCATTTCGCTTTGTTAGGGATAACGCGCTTAGCGCTGGTTTCGTAGGCCTCATCGACTTCCTCGAAAACGATTTTCTTCCCATCAGGGTCGTGAGAGTAAATTAATTTGCGCGTGTTTTCATCCAATTGGACGAAGCCAATTGTTGCAGCGCCAAAATGTCGCATAGAAGCCCTCAAAACACGGGCGGCCTCTGCCGGGGAGCCTGTCCACTTCGGGACCCCGCGCTCCTCAGGCGTCTGTGCTTCCTGGGGGCCTAGAAAATAGCGTTTCCCCCGTGCGATACTCGCCTGGGCATCGTTCAAGGCGTAGTCTTGTAAAGTGTAACCAGGGATTCCCTCGAGGATGCGTTTCTTTTCAATCTCCGCATCAAGTTTGTTCAAGCGATCAAGCTCGGCCTGCCCGGCATATTTCGCAAATCCCAGGCCGCGTACCGTGTTCCGGGCATCGAAACGACGAACCTGATCCCAATCGATTTCCACCGTTGGCTGATCGACTTCTCGCACCCACCATGGACGTACCTTGCCCGCGGCCTGCTTGCTCAGAGGCGACATTTTGGACATCAGCGGGGTATGCGATGTCGAGGGGAGATTCCCCGCGGCAATGGATGATGCCGACAGGCCGGCAATGCGCAGAAAATCCCTGCGACTGATGAGTTTCTTACCTTCATCCACCATTAATGCTCCTCTACGATTATGCCCATACAGATAATACTAGCAAAGATGATACTACATATCTATCAGGAAACCACCGCGCATTTGTAAGGTAATTTCTGACACGCTTACGGCTTCGTGATGTCATCAAGCAAACCCGCTTTCAAAGCGAATTGGATCACCTCAGATCGGTGATTAAGACCCAACTTCTCCATCGCTCTTTGGCGATAGGTATCCACAGTTTTTGGGCTTAACGATAGCTGCTCACCGGTCTCGCGGCTGGTATAGCCCATTGCGATGAGCCGCAATACCTCTTCTTCACGCTCTGAGAGGTCTTCCAGCATTTGAGCCTCGACTCGTTTTTCGAGCAGTTCATCTACCACTGCGGTAGCCGCATCTGGATGAAGGAACCGCTTGCCCTGATAGACCGTTCGAATGGCCTGCAACAAATCGGTGTGCGCTGAGGATTTGGGCACATAGCCATCACTGCCAGCTTGCAGGGCCTGCATCACCAATTCCCTGCCGCTGTGCATAGAAAGCACGATGACCCGCACGGGGAGGTCATCAGCCCGTATCTCTTTAATAGCCTCTAAACCACTTTTGTCGGGCAAACCCAGATCCATGACTACAATATCAGGATCATGGGCTAAAACCTGTTTGATAGCCTCCCCAGCCGAACCTGCTTCTGCAACAACATCAATATCCCCCTCTTCATCCAGAAGGGCACGCAAACCCTCTCGCAATACCTGGTGGTCGTCCACCAGGACAACGCGAATTAGCGCTTCGGTCATCAGGAGGCATCCTCCACCCCAAAAGGTATCCGAACCTGGAGCGAAGTCCCTTCTCCTGGAGCAGACTGCACAGCCAGGGAACCCCCCAACATTTCAGCCCTCTCTTGCATACTGATCAACCCCAAACGGTGATGATTCTCTTTACTAACGATCTCCTCGGGGGAAAATCCCACCCCGTCGTCTTCGACACGCAAGCCGATGGCATGGGGCAAAACGACCAGTTCTATCAGCACATTGCTGGCCTGGGCATGACGAACCACGTTGGTAAGCCCCTCCTGGGTAATACGATACAGATTGGTTTCGATCTCGAAGGGCAAACGCTGCCCATCCAGATGGAATTCACAACCCACCGAAGCGCCGACATCGGCTAACATCTCCTCGGCCAAGGTCCGCAAGGCAACCTCCAGGCCAAATTCTTCCAACGCAGCCGGTCGTAAGCGATGCGAGATACCACGCACTTTCTCAATAGTCTCTGAAGTAGTGTTGCATAACTCCGTGACGCTGTCGCGCAGGTCGGCGGTTGTGGCGTGTTTCTCGAGGGTTTTCAAGCGGATCAACAAACTGGTCAGACTTTGCCCAGCATCGTCGTGCAATTCGCGGGCTAAACGTGCCTGTTCATTTTCCTGGGCGTTGACCAGGGCCGTCAAAAGCACCTGGCGCGCGGCTTCCTTCTCCTTCAGACTGGCATGGAGCCAGGCATTGGCGACGAATTCCGATACCTGCGCGCCGATGGTCGTCAGCGTGTCAATATCATTTTCTGTGGGCTTGGAATCATCAGGGCAAACCGCGTTGATCATACCAAATCGCTGGCCGCGCGCTTCCAGTGGGATGGTGATGTGGAATATTTCCTCTTCATCTCCCCCAACCAAACGCGCCAAACGCTCACAGTTATGAATTTGGGCTTCCACTCCAGAATCCTGTGATAACAACTCGCGTTTGCATGCGCACAATTCTTTGGTGTTATCAGTTATGTCTGCACGCAGCTCAAGGGGCAGGGAGACTGCACTTGCCAAGTGGAATCTGGCCTCTCCAGGATCCGTGGGGTCTCGCATATAGACCCAACCACTCTCAAGCCCAAAAACATCCAGAGTCGTTCTGAGCGAAGCATCCAAAACATCCTGGAGTTCCAGTTCCCTGCCTACAGCCACAGCCACTCGGTTGATCGCCTCCAGGCGTCGATTGCTGTGTTCAAGTTTTTGCTGGCTGCTCACCAGGCGGTCGATCATAAGATTGATCGAGCGAGCTACCTCGCCGATCTCATCTTGCACCCAAATCCTGGCCCGGGAAGCAAAGTCTCCGTCGGCAACCCGTTGAGCGACCTGACGCAGCTCTAGCAAGGGCTTGGTCAGGCTCAACATCAATACTGAAGTCAGCAAAATAGACGCCAGTGCAGAGAGCGCGGTCACCAGGCTCACGCTACGGCTGCCAGCCTCCATCGCCATCTGCACACGTTCATCTGTCAACAGATATGACAACCAATCTGAGAGGCCCGTCTGAACCCAGTAGTTCAGGGCCAAGCCCAAAATTGCCACCGGCAACACCATGATCCCGGCAATTTTAATCCGCACCGGGACGGAAAAAATGAGATCGGAAATCCTTTCACTCAGGTTGTGCGTGGTTTTTGTGACCATGGAATCTTCCTGACTTCCCTGAATAGGCTATGTTCTCAACAAAACTGATATTCAGGGTATAGGGTGATTCTATCACGCTCAACACACTTTCCGTAATCGTTCCCAGGCGGTTTGCTCCATATCGGCAATTTCCATGAGTGGCTCGGTGGTTTCGGGCAACAAAGAGGCGGGCTCGTTTTGCTCGGAAGCGCGCCTGAAAATCCCCGCGACAGCCTGCCAGCGGTCGCCAATCTCCTTGAACTCATCTCCCACTTCCGCCAATTGAGCTTTTCCGGTGATCTCGGCAGCTTCCTTCAGGTAACGGCCATACATATAGCGAAAAATGCCCCCACCGGTACCGCCCATGGCGTCGATGAAAACGAAGGTATTGAAACAGGTTCGGCGCAGGGCATCGTCGTCCAGTACTTCTGCCCATTTCAGGATTCGTCCAGCGGCTTTGCGGATTCCTTTGATCCCGAAATTAGAAATAGGCGGTTCCAACATGCCCTCGGCTGCCTCCTGAACGGAAAGGAGTACATCTTCTGGCGTCGGGGGATGGTATGCACTGAAATCAAAGGTGTACCAATGATTTTTGGGCGGGAAGGGTTTATAGGTGGAACCACGCGCTTTGGACAAATCCTCCCACGAGACGGGGTGCAGTCCCAAGTCCCGGTCGGCGATCAGAACCTGGCGAGTGCCCGGGTCGTAGCCAGCCACGACGATGACGTGATAGCCGAAATGATACTCCTCCCCTCCAAAGTCGAAGTATGGCAGATAGCCCATATCGACTTGCAGCATCACTGGCTGCTGGTTTTCCAGCATTTCCAGGAGAGTCTTCTCCGCCTTGGAAGCGCTGGCAGTATAGAACGAGCCTGGCACTACACCCAACCGATGGGAGACGGTTTTCTCCAGGCCCTCACCGCCAGGACGTTCTACGTTGGCGCGCCCACCGATGAAGGGGTCAATCCCTTTCTGGTGCCAGTACATGAACCCCACTCCTGAGCCAAGCCCCAAGAGCATCTCCTCACTGATGGGGATATCGTGATAGCGGTAAATATGCAGCATCGAGCCGGTGACGCAGTGGTGCGTCTCAAGGGATTCGAAACCGGGAAATGGTTTGAGCGTCATATATTCGCCTCCAACTTCGTGGTCTGTGAGCTTATCAAGTCTAGATAACTTAAAACCGGTTACTGGTTAACTGACCTGACCGGTTGTCGCAAAACGGTCTTCAATTTCTCAGGAGCCACCCGGCGCGGGTCACTGAGATAGATTTCGTGATGCCTGCCGTTTTCAGTGTAGCCATTCTCAGGGAGGAATTCATGGTGCAATCTCTCTAAAGTGGGCGCTTCATCATCATAAGAGCCAATGTGCATGATCTGGATGGACAATCCCTCGTGATAGCTCTCGAGTCGAACCTTGTCCAGCGAAACCGGGTTTTTGCCTTTGTGCACCTGCTCAACCGCATCGGCAAACAACTCGGCCGAGACCCACTCCGGGGTCATGATCATCATGGTCCAATCCCATTGGGATTTGTCACGCTCAATGGTGAAAGCATCCATATCCTCAGCCCACCAAAGCCCTTCTAGCGGCGGGACAACATAATCCCTGCCCAAGGTCTTCTTGCTGATGAACTTCAACTTATAGGCCACAGCATAAAGGGCTTCCAAAGCGTCTTGATATTCCTGGGCAGTGTTGGGGTCACCATGACCATCGACCATCAAGAACTGCATATCGGGCACATCGACGACCACGAACTTCTTCGGGGGAGCATACAGCTCTTTATATTCTTTTTTGAAATCAACTTTAGACATCTCCGGCCTCCACTTGGGTGATGAATTTTTCGATCCAAGCCATCTCAGCCCGGATCAGGTTTAAACTGTAGTCGAACATGGCTTCCACATACCCTGGTAAGGGGCGCTGAATCTCGACCTTTGCCTCCAATGCAGCTTGACGTTCACTCAGATGATCTCTATACCACTGCAATGCCTCCAAAGCCTGTCGAGGGGGGATTGCGGGCAAATTGGACATCCCCAACAGGAACGGTGTGTAGCATCGACCTGGCTCTGAGAGGGCTGCCAGCGTTGCGCTGACATGCGCCTCCCGGCCTATCTCCGTAATCTGATACACCTTGCGAGCCGGGCCCTGGCCCTCCGATTGCTCAAGACGACTCTCGATCATCCCCGCCTGTTCGAGCTTTTTCAACAAATAGTAAATCGAAGAAAACCCGACTTCTGTCCAATCCCGCATGCCGCGCGCTTCAATGATGCGCTCAATCTGATAGCCATGGCAGGGTTTTTCGGCAATTAAACTGAGAATGGCTAGCTCTGCATTGGTCATAGTAGTATCCTGCGAATTATATATTCTAGTACTAGAATATCAGGGTACAAGAAGTTTGTCAAGATAGAATCCGACCGCTATTTTTGGGTAACACTCAACAGGGAAGTTAGCCGCCCCCCACTCCTATGAAGTACCGCTAGCGAGATTCAGCAATCCTATCAAGAATCACCTGGGCAAAATCACGCGCCCTTTGCGGCGCGTCCCCGACATAGGTGCTGGCATCCATGAGGGATCGTATCTGCTCGCCGGAAAGATAACCCAAGAACTCCTGATCTGATGTTACTAAAGCATCCAACGGATTTGGCTCACCCTCCCGAATAGCCTCCCATGCTTTGAGAGCATGCTCCCGCAGGCGTTCGTGCATCGCTTGCCGGTCGGCGCCGGCTTTGCCAAGCGCCATCAGCACTCGTTCTGTGGCTGCAAACGACCCATAGACCTTCAGGTTGTTCGCCATAGCCTTCTGATCGATCTGTAAACCCTCCAATATTCGAATGGCTACGCGCAAAATCTCGTCGGTGATCAGGAAGGCTTCCGGCAACAGCGTGCGCCGGTTAGCGCTGTCATCGAGGGTGCGTTCCAAAAGAGAGTGGGCAGCGTTATCCCAGGCCAGGCGCGGGAACTGGGCCAGCATCTGGGCCAGGGAGTCGATCTTCTCCGCCTGAATGGGGTTGCGCTTGAAAGGCATTGCTGATGAGCCAACCTGTTTCCCTCCAAAGGGTTCCGCCAACTCAGCTATGGATGGAGATTGCAAGATGCGCAAATCGAAAGCGAACTTATACAGCGAAGCCCCTAACCCGGCCAAAACAGAGATGATCTCATATTCCTGTTTGCGGGGGTAAGTTTGAGTGGCTACCGGATAAAAGGGGAGTTCTAATTTCTCGGAGAGAAGGGCCTCGAATTCAGCGACGGTTTCGATCCCCAGCAGCTCCACATATGAAGCAGAGCTGCCCACAGCCCCTTTGAAGCCTTTGCCGCGCAAGCCATCACGGACACGAGCCAAGTTCTCCCAATCTGCGAGCAGGTCTTGCGCATATTGTGCCAGACGGTATCCCAATGTTGTCGGCTCAGCGGGTTGTAAGTGCGTGAAGGCCATTGCCGGAAGATCTGCATACTTGTGGATCATCGGAGACAAGGCCCCCAACAGGGTCCGGCAACCAACCCAAAGGATGTCCAGCGCCTCCCGCAGTTGGAGCGCGACGGCATTATCCTTGACATCCACCGACGTCGCCCCCAGATGAATGATGCCCCCGCCGGAAGGGCATTGTTCCGCAAAAGTCTTCACCTCTGCCATCAAATCATGCTTAATTTGGGCTTCCACTGCAAGTGCCCGTTCCATATCGATATCATCTTTATGGGCACGCAGATCAGCCGCCTGATCGGGCCGCACCAGCCCAAATGTAGACTGAACTTCCGCGAGAGCGACCCAAATGCGTCGCCATAAGCGCCGCTTGTGGGCCTCACTCCAAATCTTGCGCATTTCCGGTGAAGCATAACGCCAGGTGTAAGGAGATTGATAGGTTTCGAAATCCGTCATTGGTTTACCCTGCTTTCAGAAAAGGCCAACTGATCTACTCAAATTATAACCGTTGAGGCATCTGCGGCATCACTTCTTCTAAGATCACAACCGAACGCCCGTCAACGCTAACTTCGTTTGCAATTCCCCGCATAGATGGCTATAATTACGCTATCGTTTTCTGGCCGCAGGAGGCACTCTCTGGAAGATCAACCGAGAACCCGCAATTTGCATCCAAATGAGAACCTAGACAACGATCAACAACTCCAATCTGGTACTATTCTAGAGGAACGCTACCAGATCGAGAGGGTGTTAGGCGTCGGAGGTATGGGCGCGGTTTATCTGGCCCGGGATAATCGATTCTCCGTGACCAAATACGTGGCCGTAAAGGAGATCATCGCTCAAGTGCGCGACGACGCCATCCGGGAAACGCTCGTCACCAACTTCGAGCGCGAGGCGAATTTGTTGGCAACGGTCAATCATGCTTCTATTCCAAAGATCCATGATTATTTTACGATTGGCCGGCGTTCCTATTTGGTAATGCAATATATCCAGGGGCAGAATCTCGAAAGCATCCTAGAAGCAACAGATGGCTTACTGCCTGTGCAGCAAATTGTGATTTGGGGCATCGATCTTTGTGACGTGCTCCACTACCTGCACTCCCACAAACCTGAACCAATCGTGTTCCGTGACATGAAACCAGCAAATATCATGATCACACCAGAGAATCACGTGGTGTTAGTAGATTTTGGGATCGCCAAGGAATTCGAAGCCGGGCAAAAGGGCACGATGATCGGCACGGAGGGCTATTCGCCCCCCGAACAATATCGCGGCGAAGCTTCACCCCAGGTAGATATCTATTCCCTGGGAGCGACCCTGCACCATTTGTTAACCGGCGTTGACCCTAGAGACGAAGCCCCCTTCACATTTTCTGAGCGGCCAGTCAGACAATTGAACTCTGAAGTGCCCGTAGAGCTGGAAAATGTGGTCGATAGCGCCCTGCAATACAGCGCCCCCGATCGCTTCAAAGACGCCAACTTGATGAAGGACGCGCTGATCCAGATCGCACGAAAAGGAGGCATTGCCTATTCAAAGCCTGGCACAGCGGCCATTCTCCAGGACTACGAAGTCAAACCGTTGTGGTCATTTGGATGTGAAGACGAAATCCGCGGTTCAGCAAGCTATCACGACGGCACGATCTATGTAGGTGCACTCGACAACAATGTATACGCGCTGGACGCAATCACGGGCGAGTTCTCTTGGAAATATGCCTGTGATGGAGGCATCGTCAGTACACCGGCATATCACGCCCGAACCATTCATTTTGGATCAGAAGATCAACGCGTTTACGCTATCTCCGCCAATACGGGCCGGGTAGTCTGGACATACCAAACCGAGGGGCCGATCCGTTCATCCCCAATTATTCGAGACAGGCATGTGTTTATTGGCTCTGATGATGGGTTTATCCACGTTATTAATGCCGCCTCGGGACGTCTGGCTGTCAAGATCAACGGGAGTTCACCCATCCGCTCTTCTCCATGTATTGAAGATGACCTGGTTTTTTTCGGCACTGAAGACGGCGACATTTTCTGCGCTGAATTTGGCGGCAAAGTGCGCTGGCGCGTCAACGCTAGGCGCGCTGTGACCTCTTCCCCGCGCATTCAAGATGGGGTTGTATATTTTGGGTCAGTAGATGGAATGCTGTATGCCATCGACGCCAAAACGGGATGGACCCTGTGGCGCTTCCGTATGGACCGCGGGACGATCTCGACACCCTGGCTGACAGATCAACATGCTTACATTGGCTCTGCGGATGGGCATATCTATTGCATAAACCTGAAGACCAGCAAACTAGCCTGGAAATTCAAAACGGATCACCAGGTCTCCAGTTCCCCGGTGATCTATAAAGACGCCCTCTACTGTGGGAGCGCGGACAACCATCTTTATTGCCTGGATTCCAAAACAGGGTTTCTACGCTGGAAGTTTGAAACAGGAGGCGCAGTCATCAGCACCCCCGTCATCCACGATGAGGTTATTTATATAGGGTCAATAGACCAGCTACTCTATGCATTGCCTGCATAGGGTCATTTCAATGGGAGTTCAGCACCCGTGGCAGAATATCTGAAAAAGTTGTTTAGAAAGCGCACTAAAATCAAATCCGAGGTAAAGGTTGAGATTGAAGACACCCCGACCGTGCCAACAGAAGAGGTCATCAGCTCTCAGGAAATTACAAAACCATTATCGCCGGTACCGAAGATCATCGGCTCAGACCAACCAGAAGGCAGCCTTGGACTGAAACCCCCGCAATTGTTGGCGAGTTGCGCTCAATCTGAAGGACGTCAGCGCGATCACAATGAAGACGCGCTGTTTTCGCTGACAACGATCTTAGCCAACGATGGTACCCGGCGCCCTTTCGGGCTTTATATCGTGGCGGATGGTATGGGCGGGCACCAGCACGGAGAAGTCGCCAGCGAGATCGCTACCCTGACCATGGTCGAACTCATCATGGATGAGCTTTTCAACAATTTCTTTAGAGTAGATCCCCAGCCTCCCAACAACCCCTTAAGAGAGATCCTCCATCAAGGGGTTATCGAGGCCCATAATGCGATTCTCACTTACGCACCTGGCGGCGGCACCACGCTTACTGCCGTGGTGATCATGGACAATCAAATGGCCATCGCCCATGTCGGTGACAGCCGAGTCTATTCTGTCAACCTGAGCGGCGCTATGAAGCCGCTCACTCGAGATCACTCGCTGGTGAAAAGACTAGAAGAACTCGGCCAACTCACCCCCGAAGAGGCCGCCATCCATCCCCAACGTAATGTGCTTTACCGCGCGCTGGGCCAGGGGGAACCGTTCGAACCGGAGATTATTACTGCTCCCACACCTGAATCTGGATATTTGCTGATCTGTTCCGACGGATTATGGGGAGTCGTGCCAGAAAAAGAATTGGGGATGATCATCAAGAATGCTAGTACGCTGCCCATCGCCTGCCAGGAGATGGTGAACGCGGCCAACCAGGCCGGTGGCCCAGACAACATCACGGCGATTTTGGTTCGCTTGCCGGACAATGATGAGTAGCATGTCAGACGAAACTAACCTCTACGAGCGTCTGGGGATTTCAGAGTACGCTTCGCAAGACGAAATCCTAAGAGCATATCGCAAAGCGGCGCGACGCCTGCACCCAGATGTGAACGTAGAGGCAGGGGCGACAGAACACTTCATCAATATCAAAGAGGCATATGAAGTACTGATCGACCCCCACAAAAGGGCGGCTTACGATCAAAATATCCCCCAAACACAAAAACCAGCTCAACCCGTTCGCATCGATATCCAATACAGCCAAACGGTCATCCAACATTCGACTGAGCCACAACTCATCTATGCCCACATTGAGATGGAGATCTTGCCAGACCCAACGCTTTCCGATGAACCACCTCCACCCCTCAATGTGGCCCTGGTCCTGGATACATCGACATCGATGAAAGGCGCACGCCTTGATATTGTCAAAGCCACCGCGATCGAACTCATCCGCCAATTGCGGCCGCAGGATACGGTATCGATCATCGCTTTCAACGATAAGGCCAAAATCGCCATACCGTCTGGCTCCCATGCGAATAGCCGAAAGGCAGAAGGGCGCATTCACGCTTTACACGCCCGGGGCGGTACAGAAATCTTTAAAGGCCTAGAAGCCGGCTTCAAAGAGGTTCAACGGAACTACCGACCATCCTATACCAACCATATCATCCTGATTACAGACGGGCACACTTACGGCGACGAGAAAGATTGTCAAGATCTCGCCGACGCGGCAGCCCAAAAAGGCATTGGCCTGAGCAGTTTGGGGATCGGGGGGCGGTGGAACGACGTTTTGCTGGACGATCTTGCAACCCGGACTGGCGGAAATTGTCTCTATGTCCATAAACCGAAAGACATTCGCGATCTCCTCACAAAGAAGTTAAACAGGCTGCAACAAGCGTATGCTGAACAAATGAGCCTAGATTTTAGATGCGGATCAGGGATTAACTTGAACTACGCCTTCAAGCTAGCCCCAGAAAGTGGCGCATTATCTCTCGAATCACCAGTCAAGTTAGGTTCCCTGCCAAAAGGCAATCACCTACAAGTTCTGCTTGAGTTGATTGTCGATCCGATGCCCATTGAAGTCAAAGAGGCTTTACTGATCGACGGCGATTTTCTATTTGAGATTCCATCCAAGTCCGCTTCATATCAGATTCCGATAATGCTTTGCAGAAGCGTTGATGCAAATCCACCTCCAGAAACTCCCTCACCAAAAATTACAAAAGCGCTTTCAAAATTGACGCTCTATCGCATACAGGAAAAAGCCAGGGAAGAGATTTCAAAAGGTGAACTTGCTAAGGCGAGCACCCGATTAAAATATATAGCCACGCATTTACTCGCTCAGGGCGAACCAGAATTGGCGCAGGTCGTTCTCACCGAAGCCGCGCAGATCGAAGAGAGACAGGACTTGAGTGAAGAAGGAAAGAAGCGCATCAAATATGGAACGCGGGCATTACTACCCGCGGGAAATAACCAGGTTAGTGAGTCATGATTTCGTGCCCCCAATGTAAATATCAAGAGTTGAACGGCGCCCTCTTCTGTAGCCAGTGCGGTGCTCAGCTATATGAAACCACCGATACTACCGCAGCGATAGAATTTTCAGAGAACAGAACGGTCAAAAAAATATCGTCAAGCGCAGCGCCAACTTTCCCCTCACCCCCAAAAAACCTTGAAGACAGCAAAGCTGCTATTTACCTACTCGATACAGAAGATACCATTTTCATCAAGGGCGATAAAGAACTGACGATCGGCCGTTCAACGGAAGGCCAAGCCGTTGTGCCGGATATCGACTTGAGCCCTTTTGACGCCTATGAATCCGGTGTCTCCCGATTGCACGCTACGCTGGCCGTTAAAGGTGCTCAAGTCACTGCTAAAGACCTGGGTTCCGCTAATGGCACCCGCCTAAACGGGAAGAAGCTCTCGGCTCACGCAGAACACACGATCCAGCATGGTGATGTCCTGACCCTAGGAAACCTAAAACTTCAAATTCTCATCCGAAAATGAACGGAGAACAATCATGGCAATAGAAATTATCTTGCATGTACTCAACCAGGACCCGATCATCGCGGAAATCGAAGAACTCCCCCAACCCAACGACCAGTTGATCAAAGTGATCAATCCCAGATACCGTGATGGCCGGGAATTACACTTTCTGGATCACGGGGTAAACACGGTGCTCTGGCCGGTAAATCAATTGACTTTCATTGAAATCCTCCCCAGTGATGACGAAGAACAAATCATCGGTTTTGTGAGAGAGGGACAATGACGACAGAACGCATTCAGGGACATCGCATCCTGGTTGTCGATGACGAGAAGCGCATGGTGCGGTTCATTCGGCTAAACCTTGAGCACGATGGGTTCCAGGTCATCTCTGCTTACAATGGTAAAGAGGCCGTCGAACACGTACGAAGCTCTCTTCCCAATTTAGTGTTACTAGACGTGATGCTCCCCGATATCGACGGCTTTCAGGTGTTACAGAAGATACGGGAGTTTAGCTCTGTGCCGGTAATCATGCTGACTGCGAAAGGTGAAGAGGACGACCGCGTACGAGGTTTGGAGTGGGGTGCCGACGATTACGTAACCAAACCCTTTAGCCCCCGCGAATTAGTCAGCAGAGTACGCGCCGTCCTGCGCCGACTCGAAACTACCGAGGGGGGCGCATCAAGCGTTATAGAAGTTGATGAACGACTGAAACTCGATTTCAAACGCAGAGAGGTTTGGGTCGATGGTGAACTGATCCAACTCCGCCCCACAGAGTATCGTTTGCTCTACCACCTGGTCCAGAACGCTGGCTGGGTGCTGACCCACGAACAAATCCTCACCAAAGTTTGGGGTTATGAGTATCGAGACGAACCTCATTATGTCCGTTTATACGTCAATTACCTGCGCAAAAAAATCGAGCAAGACCCAGCAAAACCGAAATACATCCTCACCGAGCGAGGTGTGGGATATCGCTTCGTAGATTACCGCCGGGAATGATCTACACATCTATCAGGCATAACATACCAGGCACATTCTCGGCCGCAAGGAGAGAACTGTATGAAGAAACAACGTATATTATTGGTTGACGACCACGAGGTCGTTCGCTTAGGTCTAAAAGCGCTCATCGATCGTCATCCCCATTTTGAAGTGGTTGCCGAGGCAGGGACAGCGCGTGAAGCGTTAAAACACGTGGAACAATACTCGCCCGATGTCGTTGTCATGGATATCCGCTTGCCGGGCGGCTCCGGAATCGATGCTTGTGAGAAGATCACCGAGAACTATCCAGACACCCAGGTAATCATGTTGACATCCTATGCCGAAGATGAAATGCTATTCTCGGCCATTCGTGCCGGGGCAGCGGGCTATGTCCTCAAGCAAATTGGCGGCGATGATCTGGTTCGAGCACTGGAGGCGGTTGGGCGAGGGGAAGCGCTGCTCGACCCTGCGGTAACCCAACGCATCTTCCAGGAAGTCCGGCGGGCAGCGAAAGAAGAAGAGGCCTCTGCCTTCGCGGATTTAACTCAACAAGAAAAACATGTGCTCATCCTAGTCTCAGAAGGTAAAACGAACCGTGAGATCGCTAAAGAGCTCTTCTTGGGAGAGGGCACCGTGCGGAACTATGTCAGCAGCATTCTCTCCAAGCTGAACGTCAGCAATAGGGCAGAAGCGGCCGCCTATGCCGTTGAGCACAATCTAAGAGATCATCTACAATAGAAAAGTGGGATTTCTAAAAAAAGAGGCTGCGAGTTGGCGTAAAATGCCGCTCGCAGCCTCTTTTTTCACGATTACCCCTCTGCTTGGCAAGCATCACAGGGACATAAAGCGCGCAAATATTCCCAATTATAGATGCCATATTGATGGCCATCTTTCCAATATATCGTGATGGCATAACTACCCACGGCTTCAACGTCTTCTAGATATGTGCGTAGGGAGTCATCCTCTGGGAGCGCAAAAATTTCGGGATCAGGTAAAGGGCCCATATGCTCGTGACCACGGCACTCAGCGCAGGGGCAGGCATGGCGTAACAAGGAAAAGGAATAAGCGCTAAGGTGCCCATCACGCCAAGTAATGGTCATCTCATTTTGTTCTCGATTTACCTTGATACCAGTGGGCTTCGTTTTCATGTATTCCTCAGGCAGCCACTTCAGAGTTATGTTTCGACAAGCTCGACACAGCGGCGTAAGGCGGGCGCGCTGGCCTGAACACAGACGTAAGCAAGCGGCTCAAGACGAAGACTCAGCCAAATGATCGAGCTTCTACCAAAAAAAAATTGCTTGTTGAAAGGCGATTATATCCAGATTACGGGATCGATGCCAAGCAATCCAAAGCTGAATTATAATGAGAAGGATATAACTTAACGTCATCAAATACCTCGCAACTTGAACTGAGAACAAACTAACTCCCCAACCAATGGCGTCAATCAATTCCATGAATGCAGGCACATGTACTGTTTTTCTCCCGCGCTGGCTTGCAGGCTTAGAAGTTTTCTGCTAAGCTAAGACTTACAGGTAGAATTATGTCTCCAAAAATTCGTGTGACGATCCTGGATGACCATCAAGGCATCATCGATGGCTATCTGTACCGGCTGAATAAGAATCCTGAAATCGAGGTGGTTACCACCGCGAATTTTGGGAAGGATATCGAACCCCTTCTAACCCGTCACCCGACCGATGTGTTGATCTTAGATGTGCAGGTGCCGACTTCACCAGACAACCTCAATCCATATCCCATCCTACATTTGATCCCCAGAGTGCTTCAAAAATACCCTGACCTAAGCATCTTGATCATCTCTATGCACAACCAACCGTCACTCATCAAAGCCGTGATGGAGGCTGGAGCCAGCGGCTATATTTTCAAGGATGACAGAGAGACTGTTCAGAATCTAGGAAGTGTCATCGAGGTTGTTGACCAAGGCGGCATTCACCTAAGTCAACAGGCCTATCAACAGTTGTTCAAGAAAATCCCCAAGGAATCCACTCCCACACGGCGACAACTGGAAGCATTATCACTGTGCGCTTCTCATCCGGACGCCACCACAGCCGAGCTTGCAAACCGTTTAGGGATTGCAAACTCTACCATGCGAAATTTGCTTTCAGAAGCTTACCTGCGACTCAACGTTCGCAGTCGGACGTCGGCTATTGCCAAAGCGCGGCAATTGGGGCTGATCACACCAGAGACACCTATCGTAGATTTAGGTAACAGGTTTTGAGGGTTTTAAAAACGCCTCGGGCTGTTCAACGCCAATCTCTGCAAATAGGTTCGTCACCGGGTCTACGACATCGGCGATTAACCCTTCGAGTTTTTCAGGGTGGACTAATGATAGCTTATCCAGAATCTCTCGCGCAGCTTGAACCCTGCGCAGCAATTGATCGATGCAGTAACTGACCGCGCCACAGCGGATCAGAATCGTCTGCGCTTCAGTCAAGGCATCTGGATCGGCGATATCCCGACGCAATTGGAGAAAACGTTCCCTATCTGGATGATCCACAACCTGGGCAAATAAGATCGGCAGCGGCGCCCGCCCCTGAGTCCAATCTGGGTTGGCCGGTGTTTCCATGCTGTCGTTCAAATCGTCATGAATCTGGATCATCTCACCATAGAGCTGACCGAACTTATCGATCTGGGCGGCGGTTTCGGGATCAGCCCGCCCCAGTAACGCGCCGACGTAGAGGGCGGCACCAAAAAAGGGGGAACTTTTGGTGCGCACAAGCTCCCAGTAAGTCTCTTCATCCTGAGGATTTTGCGCATCCAAATGTTGACCTAAGGCTGTGGTCAACATCATTTGGTTTAGGCAACGAAGAGCGCCTAGCTTCACGTCCATACTGGCACCGCTTTGAGAAATAACTTCCATTCCAACAGCTTGCAGTGCAGATGCCAAGTTGGATGCTGCTCCAACACCAATATGATGGTATTCCCCGCGTGGGTCCTCGTCCAGCATGTCATCAACAAGAATGATACTCATCTGCATACAACCAATTGCTGATGAGGCTGGGACAGCCTGTTTACTATTGCCGCCCACCGCCACGCAGGCCAGCATGGGCAGTTGCCAATCACGCGGCCGTCTTGCGGCCATTTTCTCAACCGCGTTTTGCATTTCTGCCCAAGATTTAACAATTGACATCTCTAGCAGAGTGCTACGAGCTTCTTCATAAATATCCATTATTGATCCATAAAACTGGCCGAGATCTCTCTCGGCCAGAATGTCAAAAATCTATTGATTGTTATACGCCTTCTAAGACGCAGAAGCATCCCAAGGCTCCCATGATGGAGCGCTTTCAAGAGCCGCCATTTGACTCAAGCTGACTTGAGTTAAACGAACCATCGCACGCTGATATGCCACATTTTTCTTGGATTTCGAAATCAGATCACTATAAAAAGCTTGCATTGTATTCTCCTTTAGTAATAAGAATTGGTTATCGGGTAATAGGCATGAAATATTGTAGGCTATAATTGAACCACCTCCTTCCAATAGCTATCTCTCCAGGAGTAGGAATTGAAACAAGCGACATTCCGTCAAGCAATTATTGAGAAAGTATTTCCCTGGCTCATATTGCTCCTGCTAGCTGTATTTTCATACGCCAAGTTTTTTCAAACCCCTTACATTGGATTTGAATTTACGAATGGGATAGTATACGAGATTTACGTTAGGCCTCATCATGATTCACTACAGACAGGTGATCGTTTAATCAAGGTTGGGTCAACTTTTATAGACGAGTTCAACAAGGATTTGCGCCAAACGCTTTTTGATGATACAGAAGCTGGGCAAAGCGTTGCCTTAATAGTTGAACGGAGTGGAAAGCAAGTAACCATTGACTGGGTTCACCCAGGTCCTGATCAAAATCAAGTATTACAACGCATCAACGGGATTTGGTGGCTACCCTACGTATTCTGGATGGCTGGAACTGCGACGTTGCTTTTCATCCGCCCCAAAGATACAAAATGGATTTTGTTGATCTCTTTCAATTACCTCACTTCCATTTGGCTGGCTGCTGGTAGCGGTCCATCTCATTGGCACATCTGGCAGAGCGCCATTGTGCTTCGATCAACAGTGTGGCTTTGCCTGCCAGTCTACCTTCATCTCCACTGGATATTTCCCCAGCCTTTAGGGCGAATGCCTCCTGTTGTTTGGAGAATAGTATATCTAGCTGGGATCACTTTGGCGCTCTTAGAATGGTTCTTGGTTCTCCCAATATCTACTTATTATGGGGGTATTCTGCTTTCCATAATTGGTAGCATCGTTCTCCTTATATTCCATATCGTCTTGAAAAAAGATCTCCGCCGAGATATTGGGCTACTTGCTCTCGTGGCAACGTTTGTCTTGATACCTCCTTTAGGAATCAGCGTTGCTACCCTATCTGGCCGAACACCGCCAGCATTCATTCAAGGAGGCGCCTTTCTAGCTTTTCCTGCTCTTCCTGGGGCCTATTTCTTTGTAGCCTACCGTCGACAATTCCAGCAAATTGATCAACGTGTAAAACGACTGACAAGAATGTATCTGGCCGTTATCATTGGCGGAAGCATCACTGTTGCACTTCTAACTTTGGCAAATTTCAGAGGAAATTTGAGTGAGTCCACACTTGCGACAGGGATAATCGTCTCACTGATTGCAGCCATCAGTGCAATCACCGGTTTCTCCCCATTTCTGGCACTGCCGGCCTTGACTGGGGAAACGGTTTCTCTCAGCCCTCGTACCGGAGAAATCGAGATTCGTGCCAACCGTCTACTATCCCTTTATCTTTTTGCCGTTTTTGTAGGACTGATCCTTTCTGTGGGAATCATTATCTCAGATAGCCTGCTTGATTTCCCTGGAGAGACTGCAATCATTGGAATCGGAGCCGCGTTATTGGCCAGTATGATCACGGCTATCGGATTTGCCCCTTTCCAACGCTTTATAGATCAACGTATCTTGGGAATCCAGCTTCCCCCGGAAGAACTCTTGAAATCCTATTGGGATCGAATCACAACCAGCCTGGATCACAAGAGTCTTGTGCGATTGTTACGAGAAGAACTCCTCCCCAGCCTTTTGGTACGTCAATCGGCTCTGCTGCAAATAGATGCAGGCGGCATGAAGCAGTTTACTACTCTGGGAGTAATGGACGCACAGATTCCGAACGAAACTGACATCTCTGCCTTGCTATCACAGGCTGGAAGAAATCCCGAATCGACAACTAAAATTCCAGAAACTTACTCATGGATTCGATTGATCCTGCCCCTTCAGGTTAGCAGTAAAACGATTGGATTGTGGCTGTTTGGCCGGCGAGATCCCGATGACTTTTACGCTCAACCAGAGATTTCGCTATTAGAAACCTTAGCGAACCAAACCGCCATCGCCCTGGTCAACATCGAGCAGTCCGAACGCCTGCGCGCGCTCCATCAGGCTAACGTCGAACGGCACGAACAAGAACGCGCCAACCTGGCACGAGATTTGCATGACGATGTACTCAACCAATTGGCTGTTTTATCTTTAAAAACAGATCAGGAAGAAGCTGCGCCGACCTTCGAGGAAGGCTTCCAAAGCATCACTGCTCGTCTGCGGCAGATGATTAGCGGGCTGCGACCAGCCATGCTCAATTATGGGTTAGCTCCTGCGCTGGAAGAGTTAGCCGATGAACTCTCGGCACGAACTGAACATGCTTTGAGTATACAGACAGATATAACATCATCAGGCGCCCGACCCGATTCAATGGTCGAAGCACACCTTTACCGTATCGTTCAACAAGCATGCGAAAATGCCCTACGACATGCCCAGGCCAGCTCCATCCACATTGAAGGTCGCTGCACCCCTGAAGGAGTGCAACTCCGCGTAGAAGATGATGGAATTGGCTTCTCCAATCCGAATCAACTGGATTTCAACTTGCTATTGGCAGACAAGCACTATGGCATTGCTGGGATGTTCGAGCGAGCGGCGTTAATCGGAGCGGAATTGAGGTTTGACTCGGCCCCAGGTCGAGGAACCAGGGTACTCATAAATTGGGCACCCAATGATTTGAATCAAAAAGATTAAATTCTTCGGGATATGCAGTTGTTAAGGTGCAACGGATAGGTGTGTGGCTGCGCTTACAGGCAAAACACCTACCCCTTTATGGAAATAGTTCCAACGTTACCCATCTTTCCAAATTTCCCATCCTTGAGCCGCCAGTCCCCATACGCCAGAGGTTCAAGCAGCGCTCTATATGTTAATATCCCGTTTTTAGAAAGATTTCTTCCATCCATTCCCAAATCGGATAATTGCTGCACTCTATTGCTTAAACTACTAACGTAATAACCCTGCAAACTGGAGACGTCAAAGCTGAAACAACTAAAACACTAGAAATCTTGGCGGATCAAAAAGACACCGACTTCATTTTGAAAGCCAAATCACTGCTTGATACGCTAAACTAGACGCAACAGCTGGCCTTTTTTGCCCAGGTAAGCCGAGGCTCTATAAGGATTGACGTAGCTGCGATGGTGACCTGGATCTGAAGGTAAAGATTAGATGAGAAAAACTCTTCGGGAGTGTCTGCTGCAACTATCCACCCCCAGATTGATGACAACCTTCAGCAGAAGGGGCAAAAGCTTATGAAAGGCGGTCCCGACGGGATTCGAACCCGCGATCTCCGGCTTGACAGGCCGGCATGTTAACCGCTACACTACGGGACCAAGCGAACGTTAGTTTATCACACGCACTATACAGCGTCAAGAACCATTACCCAGCGCCCGTAGTTTTCGGCCCTGGCAAGGGAATCGCCTCTATTTTGATTCACCTGGGTGAACGCTTCTCCAATACTTTGTAGGTGGTAGGATATTGGTTTTTTTCGTCAGCATCAAACTCTTCGCTGGAGATAGCGACCCATTCGCTAATATCAAAATCAGGAAAGAACACATCTGCCTGCGTCTGCGCGTGAACACGAGTCAGATAAATGCGATCGGTAATTGGCAAGGCCAACCGATATATCTCCGATCCGCCACCGATAAAAACTTCCTCCTCCCCTCGGCTTTCTGCCAAATTTATAGCCGCATCCAATGACGGGACAACATCAATACCCTCATATTGAGAATCAGCGCTTCTTGTCAGGACGATCATGTGCCGCCCAGGCAGGGCGCGGCCAATACTCTGAAAGGTTTTCCGCCCCACGATGAGATGATGGCCCATCGTAAGTTGTTTAAACCGTCTCATGTCATCGGACAAATGCCAGGGGAGGCGGTTTTCGAAACCAATCCCCCGGTTCTCGTCCATAGCTACGATAATCGAAATCAACACAAAGCCATCCGCTAAATTGAAACCTGCGCCTTGATATGGGGATGCGCTTGATAATCAAGCAGTTCAAAATCATCATACTCAAGAGCAAAAATATCCTGTACCTGGGGATTAATGTGCAGCCTGGGCAAGGGGTAAGGCGACCTTGTCAATTGGAGTCGAGCCTGCTCGATGTGATTATTGTACAAATGCGCGTCACCAAAAGTGTGCACGAAATCACCCGGCTGCAGCCTACAAACCTGAGCAACCATTAACGTCAGTAAAGCATAAGAAGCAATATTAAACGGCACGCCCAGGAACACATCTGCCGAACGCTGATAGAGCTGACAAGAGAGCTTCCCATCAACGACATAGAACTGAAAAAGCACGTGACATGGCGGCAAAGCCATCTTCTCGATCTCGCCCACATTCCAGGCACTAACGATCAACCTGCGGGAACTAGAATCCTCCCTGATATCTTGAACCAACTCGGAAATCTGATCGATGATCCTACCATCCACTGTTGACCAAGATCGCCATTGAGCGCCGTAAACCGGCCCGAGGTCGCCATTCTCATCGGCCCATTCATTCCAAATCCGCACACCGTGTTCTTGAAGATAATCTATATTCGTATCCCCCCTAAGGAACCACAGAAGCTCATAAAGAATAGACTTGATATGCAGCTTTTTGGTAGTCAGCAAAGGAAAACCCTTACTGAGATCGAAACGCATTTGATAGCCAAAGATTGATCGGGTCCCAGTCCCCGTGCGATCTGATTTAAGCGCTCCGTTCTCTAGAATATGACTCACTAAATCCAAATATTGCTGCATGATGCATCTCCTTGATACCTATAATCTCATCTAATTCTCCGTCCCTATTCTTCTTATCGAAAAGAAAACAATCCTCAACCTAGGTCTGCTTCAGTATTTCTTCAATTTTGCTCGTCAGTTGATCCGGTGCAAAAGGTTTGACAATATAATCGACTGCGCCAGCCTCAAACCCTTCTCTCACTTCAGACTCCTGCCCCTTTGCAGATAAGAACGCTATTGGGATATGTTCAAGCCTCTCATCAGCTTTAATGCGCTTGCAAGCCTCGTAACCAGTCATGCGCGGCATACGAACGTCCAGCAAGATCAATTCGGGCAACTCACCTTCAACGGCCATTTGCATTGTTTTTTCCACTGCTTCGGCGCCATTACTTGTCGCAATGATTTCGTGCCCAGCGAAGCGCAATGTGAACGTGATTAGATTCCGGATATCAAATTCATCCTCTGCGATCAAAATCTTTGCCATAGTCACCTCTATCTAGACAATGTCCAATCAAAAAGTGCTGAAATTGGGGATGTGAAATCGTTGAATCAGTCATCAATGAAAACCGGCAGCGTGAAGGAGAAGGTACTTCCTTCTCCAGGAACGCCATTACTCTCTACCCAGATTCGACCGCCGTGCAGGTCAACTAACTGTTGGACAATCGACAGTCCCAAGCCAGTGCCCGCAGTAGCTAACACCATGGGATCTTCTCCACGGTAGAAACGTTCAAACACGCGTTCTTGCTCTTCTTGGGTGATACCAATGCCATCATCGATAACATCAACTTGAACTTCGTCTCCGTGCAATCTCGCGCGGATTGAAACATTCCCATCTGCCGGCGTGTAGTGGTAGGCATTGTTGACAAGATTGGCCAAAATCTGGCGTACACGCGCCTCATCTCCACGAACTCTCGGCAAATCTGAAGGGATATCATAGATGATTGTAAGCGATTTCTCCTCAGTCCCTGCTTGATACATTTGTTCATCCACCACAGCTTCAGCCAATTCTTGCAAGCGAAGAGGCTGCATAGACAGATCATATTTCCCAGCATCTATTCGAGACACATCTAAAAGATCATTCACCAACACATTCAGGCGTTCTGTATTGCTCAGAACCACATCCAGAAATTGAGATTGCTGCTCAGATAGCTCTCCCGCGGCGCCCATCAAAAGAATCTCTACGTATCCTTTAATGGACGTCATAGGAGTTCGCAACTCATGACTCACAGTAGCCACAAACTCAGTTTTTAGACGATCCACTTCGACCTGGTGGGTAATATCACGGAAGATTGAAACCGTGCCCAAAAATTCCTCATTCAAGTGAACGGGGGCAAGATGAATGGCAACAAAGCGACCATCGTCCAACGTAATCTGCTCGGCGTACGTGCTGCCTTTATCATGCGCTGTAGAAGAAAAAGACCAATCGGCAATCGTGTTCATCCAGGTCTGCGTAGCACCACCAAAAAGGCCAGCGAAACTTTCCAAGGATTCGCCAACAACTTGCTCTCGTTTTAAGCCAAGGATGCGCTGAGCCGAATCATTGAAGAGCGTAATTCTGCTATCCGCATCGGTGACAAGAACGCCATCGGCGACGGCCTCCAGAATCGCCCTAGACCGGCTGGTTTCGACTTGCTGAGTCCGCAACATACTGCCCAAACGTTCAGCTTGTTCCCGGATTAAGCTGAACAATTCAGCATTATTAATAGAAACAGCAATTTGGTTCGCAGCCGCTTGAACCATTTCTATTTGATCCGGTTTAAAACGCGATGGCTGGCGATGGAATAAGAGCATCACTCCAAGTAATTCTGCCCCAACGAGCAATGGAACTCCCATAGCGCTGCGGTGATCCGTTAGGCCTTCCCCCAGGTGAAGCCAGCGACTGTCCTCCTGCAAATCCTCGACCAAAACTCCTTCGCGATGGATCACAATCCAACCCGCGAGGCCATCATAAATATCCAATTCCGTCGCCCGACCTCCCACGGGAGGCGGGTCAATATATCCTAAAGATGCTCGATAATAGAATGTGTCTTCTCCAGGCCGAATAAGCAGAATCGTGCTTTGTTCAGAATCGGTTAGATCATTCAACAATTGGAGCGTCCGGTTAAGAACGTGATCTAAATCCAGGCTGGAGGAAAGCTCGCGCATGATGCGCAGCAACGCCCGAGCTCTCTGGGACTCTTGCTCTAATTGTTCTGCCCTCTCTTCGACACGTTGCTCCAAATCTTCCGTCAATTGGGAGGGATATGCCAACAATGGTGCGCTTTGAAGCGCCACCGCCGCCAGATTGGTAAGGATGCGCGCTAGTTCAATCTCATCAACCGAGAAACGACGAGCCTGCTCTGAATGCGCAAAAACAAAACCATGCACATCTTTTCCAGTCACGATGGGAAGCACTAACAAAGTTTGAGTATTGCTCTCTTCAAAAAACCCCTGCAATGTTGTTAACGAATCTTCCGCCGACACATCCATAGTGCTGAATATGCCCGGAGATTGATGAAGCCGCTCGAATAATGGCGCGTCCGGGAGAGGCCAAGACAAATCTCTTCCTTGTTTCGGCTCTTGGTGAAGGAGCATGAGCTGCGCATCTCGATAAAGCATCATTGAAACGAGCCGGCACGAGAGGGCCTCGGCAATTTCCTGGCTGGTTACTTCAAGAAGATGATCCAAATCCAACGTACTGCCAATCTGATCCAAAAAACGGTTAATCTGTGCCAATCGTTGAGAACGGCGGTTCGACTCACCAGGCGGAATCACGCGCCGCAGAAAGAGGATCAGTGCGAAAAGCACTAGCCCAGCTAGAAACAGCGCAACTCCGAGGGGAATAGTACCCAGATCAAACATAAAATCCAGAACTCTCACGTGCGGAGAGAGAACCAGGTGATTAGCTACTTAAACGGCGTGCTTCTACAGCCCTTTCCGTAATCTCCCTGATATCCGCAAATTGGTAATCAGTAGCAGAAATCACCCCAATAGCCGAATTCATCAGAGGAACATTTTCATGCTCACCAGAATCATTCATCATCGCCATATAGCCTTGTTCGCGGTCTATGCTGCTATAGTGCACAAGTATCTCTTCACCGAAGCGGGCTTTGACCTCATCCCGTATTTCCAAGACGCTCTCTTTGGTGGAGATAACGATAAAATTATCGCCACCTGCGTGGCCGATGAAGTCGTCTGGGGTGCCCCGTTCATCTATAACCTCATTGAGAAGCGCGGCTGTAAGTCGCAGCACATCATCCGCCGCCACAAAACCATACTTTTCTTTAAACGACTGGTAGTGATTGATACGAATATCCATTAATGCCCAGTCATCGCTGTGCATGATGCGTCGGAGGTGATCTTCGATCAAGTGCCCCGATGGCAACCCGGTACGCAGATCAGTGAGGCGTTCACGCTCGGCACGCGCGATGACGTTTTGCACCCTGAGCTTTAGTTCTTCGATGTCAAAAGGCTTGGTAATGTAATCGTCTGCACCCAACTCTAAAGCTTGCAAACGGTCGCCCCGCTCATTTTTCTGAGTCAGGAAAATCACAGGGATATGACCAGTACGCGTGTTCATCCGAAGCTTCCGACAGACTTCATAACCATCGATGTCTGGGAGCATGATATCCAAGATAATCAGATGAGGTAAGTTTTGCCGGGTCTTCTCCAAGGCTACGGATCCACGAGAGGCCACAAGTACCTGATAGCCTTGACCTGCAAAATAGACGCGGAGCATATTAGAGGTGTCCGAATCGTCTTCGACGATTAGCAAGCGGTGTTTGCTCATCGGATACTCACGAAGAACACCGGGGATAGAGATAACACTGCTGAGATCATATTTGCACCATCGGTTGTCACGGGCACATCTACGGGTTTTGTTATCACTATTCCACCTTCCCCAACTATGGGTGCAGAGGCTCCCAGGCTCAGCATCTTTGCGTCCAACGCCCAGGCAGACGAGCAACTTGAACAAATTCGTTGTACGCCATCTTTTCAGGCAATTCTAACATATGCTCGGCTGTCAAGAGCCATGCAATCAACTCTAATCTGTTTGCCAGTGGCAGCAAAGGTAGTCCCATGGGCTTCAGGTAAATATTGGGGTAGGAAATACACGAAGGAAGTTTATTTTGCCAGTAAGTATAAACCCCAAAATGGGCTTTCCGCCCCACATCTGATAATGACTTTTGCACAAATCAGCCCAAGGGCACTTTGTTGATCTCAATTGTACATACGGGGTTCCCCTGAGCAATACAGGCAGTTTCTTCAACTCGAAAGCTTTTTCCACCACTAACCCAATAAAGTGCTTCTTGAAGAAACCCTACAGCCAGGTGGCAGGCGGGAGACTCCGTTTTGCGCTGCCAACAAATTGGGCAATGCTCAATATGCCACCAGATTTTGTCATCACCTTCTTCAAGATATATTTCCTGGTCGGTATGTTTATTGACCATGTTGGCAAAAACCTCAGAGCTTTTGTTCAACTTTGTGGATAGAGGCAACAATCGAAAAGACATATCGTTGACCCCTAATCTTGGGCCATATGCGCGCAAGGCACGTTTGAAACAAGCTCTCCCCAACCTCAGTGCTATCCCACGACCAGCACGGGGGCCAAAGTACCTTTCAATGCATAACATGATACGGCTTAAACGATCAAAACCGAATTGGCGATCAAAGCTTGCTTCCGGCAAACTTCCAACAACCTCAGACAAATCTGCCAGATTCAGGACCTTCTCCAGCCCGTTACGACCAAGAACATCTTCTACCCCAAGTAAAACGATCCGCCCCATCATATTTGGACCACAAAATTGTTTAGTCTGAAAGTTCACGATGCTTTATCCAGAAAACGATGAATTGCTGTAGATAAACAAGCCTTTCCCCACATACAGTGTCTAGAACTCTCCAGCCTCCATCTCGGCTAGAATGCTGTAGAGCAACTCCAATAATACGCCCTTAACAGATTCCTTTTCTAGAGCCACACAAGGGAGAAATTTGATCTCAGGATCAAGACGCAAGGCAATGCGCATATCATCAACCGACCAGGCGTCGTCGAGGTCTTGCTTGTTCGCGGCTACTACATAAGGTGTTGGCGCATAAGCGCGGAAGGTTTCTAAAATACTCCGGGCTTCTCGAAATGTCTCGGGACGCGCACTGTCCACCATAACAATGAAACCCAACATCCCTTCCGACAATATCTCCCACATGAAATCGAAGCGTTTCTGCCCCGGCGTACCAAATAGATAGAGCACCAGATTATCATCCACAGTGATACGGCCAAAATCCATAGCAACTGTGGTCGTTTCCTTGATCCGCTCAGCTTCGGAAGATATTTTCCGCTCAGTGGCGACAACGTCGATCTCACTGACGGTCTGGATGAACTCAGTTTTTCCTGAATTGAATGGGCCTGTGACCACCATTTTTACCGTTTGCATAATTGCATGCCTCAAATGCTGAGAGAACTACAGGTGTCTGCTCTCGTCAGAAAACTAAAGTGAACGAATCCGGTTGATAATCCGATTTACCAATGATTTCTGCTCCTCCGCATCTGTAACCGGGAAAGAAGGCTTCTTCCGTTCAAATACCACTCCCTCCGGACGAACGAGTTCAACTAATCCCGCCTGAAGCAATCCATATACAACTCGTCGAATCTCTAAATCGTTCATTTTTATCGTGTCAGCAATCTGCTTGATAGTGTTCTTGGGATCAATATAGGAAACTACTCGCCACTCTTCCACGCTCAGATTGACTTTCCGAATATCTGCTCCAGGCCGATCAGTGAACCGCAAGGCGATATCCAGGCTGGGAATCTCATCTTGGAGTTGTTCCCATTCCCGGAGGCGGCGTGTGCCATCGATGATGATGTTCTCCAGACCAATCTGAAGGGTGATCTTGCCATCCGAAGGCATTACCCCATCTTCAAAACGGAAGTTCCCTTCCACCCATGTGAATATGCGATGCAGAATACCAACAAACTCAGACCTCAAACTGTCCAGAATCTCTTCTTGAGAAAGGTAATTGGCATTGATCAAGAGCAGCCCCAGCTCTTTGTCACTCATATTGGCAGCGCGTGCTTTGATCGTATTGAAATGTGATTTCGAGAGTTTCCGGGAACGATGCAGAACGGTAGCTAAATCATCCTCTTCCGAACCCATCTTGGAATAGGCTAATTTCCCCTCACGAAAAGACACCCAAGCAGAATCACTCGGTCCCTCTACGACTAAGGTGCCAGTCTTTTGAGCCAAGTTGATGAGATTTAGGAGCTGATTGATCGAGAAATCACGAAGATTGCCCTTTAAGGCCATGTGAAATTGTCCGCTACTTCACTCAGATATTCAGAAATAAGTCAAACTGCCCAGTTTGTAATCCGCTCCAGTCCATATTTTGGGGTAACAAAGCGATTATACTGTTTCGCCAGAATTGCGTCAAACCGCGCAATCTCATAAAGAGAGATCATGGGTTGCAGGCCCGGAGGAAACGATAGGCTTTAGATCGCGATAGGCATTGCGTACTTGCCAGACCCTAAAGGCAGCTTCTAGTTGAATTCGAAGGGACATTTTTGACTCCCCCATATTGCGCTCGGCGAAATAGATGGGGATCTCTTTGATCTTGTATCCCAGGCGGGAGGCAAGATAGATCGTCTCAATCTGGAATGCATATCCGTTGGAGCGCACTCTTTCCAACGGCATACGCATCAACGTCTCTCGCCGCCACATCCGAAAACCCCCAGTGACATCAAGCACAGACGTATTTAGAATCAAACGAGCATAATAATTACCAAAAAAGGATAATGCCTTACGCCACAACGGCCAATCTTCATCTAGTTGCCCCCCTTGAACATAGCGAGATCCCAAAACAACATCATATTGTTCCATGGCTTCGGCAAACTCAACGATCTTTTGCGGCGGATGAGAAAAATCTGCATCCATTTGGACCACGTAATCCGCCCCATCTTCCAATGCCTTTTGGAATCCTTGGAGATAAGCGGTGCCCAAACCCAACTTCCCAGTTCGATGGATAACGGTTATTCGAGAAGGGTATTGGCTGACTAAATCGTCGGCCAAATCACCTGTGCCATCTGGACTGCCATCATCGACGATCAATATCTTCAACTTGGGCAGCGGCAAATCAAATAATGCAGCGACAATCTTAGGCAAATTATCGAACTCATTGTAGGTTGGGATAACAATTGTAGGTTGCATGAATTCTTGCGCGATTTGGGATGGCGGCAGATCACCATCCCAACGACGATTCAGGATATAAAACGTTTCATCGAAGCTCAGTCAGCTTGTTTTTCAAACCCTCCAGGTCGGTGAAGGGGGCATGTTTCGGCAAGAGCGCTCCCATTTTTAGCCCCAACCTTTTGCTGAGACCTTCTGTTTTACCGCGATCTTTGAGAGGATAAAAATAGTCCAACGATTGTTCAATACGCGCTCGAATGCGCTCACCTAAATCGATGAACGAACCAGGGGTCGTAACCACGACCAGCTGCGTGGCAGTTATGTGTCCGATGAAATCTGATGTGCTGCCAACTTTGCGCACGGCGTTGTGAACCATCAAACTGACAGCGCGCAGGACATCATCGGAAGCGATGAATCCATAATCATTTCGAAATGCATCCAGGTTTTCCAGAGAGATGGACAACAGCGCCCAGTCATCGCTCTCTAAACATTCTGTCAGCCTTTCATCGACCAGGGCGCCTTCGGGAAAACCTGTCACAGGATTATTGATGGTGTCTTGAGATACACGCTGCAAGGAATTGCGGACTCGCAAACGCAGCTCCTGAATATCAAATGGCTTGGTAATATAATCGTCGGCCCCCAACTCAAGTCCCTGCAACCTGTCAACGCGAGCGCGTTTCTCTGTCAAAAAAATGATGGGAATACTCTCCGTCCGGCGATTTTTCCGCAGACGTCTGGCGACTTCGTAACCGTCGATATCAGGAAGACGGATATCCAGGATGACCAAATCAGTATGTTGACTCTGGCATACTTGGACGGCGTCTTCTCCCCAATTCGCCGTCGTCACTGAATACCCCTGAACACGGAAATAGGCTTCAAGCATTTCGGCCACATCCAGATCGTCCTCAACTACCAGGATTTCCGATTTCTGCTCCACCCGATCCTTTATCCATTCTTTCTGTGGGTCTTTTCTGGATAACGAACTCACAGACCTCATCACCGGCGGCATGACATTTCGACTCATTAACACGAAATTCCTCGCCGTCTGAGATCCATGTCAGACCAGCTTGTAAAAGGCCTGCGGCGATAAAGCAAACTGCGTTGTCCTCTCCGCTGCGACCCCAGCACACCGGACAGCGATGGATTGTGTAAATAAACTCGTTCGCCTGCTCTTCTACCGTTGAGAGCTGATCGCTCATTTGGCTAAAGATCCTTGCCATCGCCGGTAAGCCTATGCGCAGCTTGGCTTCCAGAGGCAAAGCCTTAAACGCCAAATCTCGGGCCCCAGCCAGAGCGCCAAAGTTCTTTAGCGCACTATCGAAGGTAGCCCTCCCAGCCCGCAAGGCCAGACCACGACTTCCTCGCGGACCATATATCTCTTCAAGGGCCAGGCCAATCGCTGAAACATCTGAGAAATCGAATTCTTTGTTCAGATTGTCCCCAGGAAAGCTATCAACCAATTCAGTCAAGTTCGCCAGATTCAATACCGCTTTGAGACCATTTTCCCCCATCATATCTTCAAGCGCCTCGATCAGGCTCAGAGCAAATTTATTTGGGAAAAAATATCCGCTTTTCGGAATAGATTCCATAGCATTTCTCGTTAGACCAGCTTGGAAAGATCATCCGTGGCGCGACGCATATCCAGGAAGATCAAGCCTAGTTTAGCATCCTCCCGCGCAAGGGTCGTAAGCACTGCATCTTCACCAATCGACATCAGGATCACAAACCCCTCTTCTCCTTTGATGTATACCTGATCCAGCGTCCCGCGCCCCAACTCCGAAGTGATGCGTTCGCCCAAAGAGAGCATTGCCGCTGACATGGCCGAAACACGATCCTCTTCCACGTCTTTGGGCAAGGCTGAGGCGATTGTCAAACCATCCAGACTAACGACAGCCGAGGCCTCGATTTCGGGAGAGGAGGCTTGCAAATCACGCAAGCGTTCTACCATGAGTTGTGAACGTGATTTTGTCAAAATATCTTACTCGTCAAATCAAAGCGCTGAATCTAGCGTAGAGAATTCTGCGTGTCAAGAAAACAGCATTGCGCCCAATATTACCATAAAGTATCTGTGATGATTCCGATGGAAAACAGCACCGCGAACACCAACCCCAACTGGCCCGTACCAGCCAAGGCCTTGTTCAAAGCACGTCCTCTCTCGGTATAGATAGCCTTGATACATCGCCAGGCCATCGGAGTCGATAGAAAAACCAACCAGCTCCAAATGGAGGCCATATGAAAGGCCCATACGAGAATTGGGATGGCATAAGCGCCGATGATACACAATACATACTCCAGGCGGGTGCCTCTGGCTCCAAGCCGAACTGCCAAGGTACGCTTACCTGCCAAACGGTCGCCCTCGATATCCCGCAAATTGTTGACGACCAAAATTGCCACGATCAACAGCCCCATCGCACAAGCCATCCACCAGACGAGGGGCTGCACCGATCCCACCTGCACATAATATGTACCCACCGTAGCAGCCAGGCCGAAAAACAAAAACACAAAGATATCCCCCAGTCCATGATAAGCCAGGGGGTATGGCCCCCCGGTGTAAGCAATCGCCGAGAAAATGGCAGCCAACCCCACAACCAGGATCGGCCATCCCGCGTGAAGGACCAGGTAAATACCGATGATTACGGTCAACCCGATCAGGGCAATCAAGCCGCGCTGGACTTGCTCCGGAGTCAACAGCCCAGCCTGAGTAACGCGCGTCGGCCCCAACCGCTCCCCGGCATCCGCGCCGCGTTTGAAATCGTATAGATCATTGGCGACATTGGAAATGATTTGAAGCAGCAGCGATCCCAGCAACGCGCCCAGTGCCGGCAAAAAATCGAATTGACCATCCACAAAAGCCAATGCCGACCCCATGACCACAGGCGAAGCGGCAGCCGACAAGGTCTTAGGGCGGATCGCTAAAATCCAGGCCTCGAATTGGGATAATTTCCTTCGTCCTTCAACGGGCATACTAACTCCATGATATAAATATGTACACCACCAGTTCACCAGATATAGAAGCCCTGGGGTAAAAAGCCACCTTGTCTGATCAGACCGTGTGAATTATATCTGATCAACGAAGAAGTAGGAGGAACACCGTGCAGGATTCTGAAGACGCCTATGGGCATGAGTTTATCGATTACTACACCCACAAACAAGGAGTGGAAATCATCGAACGTGATGACGGCTTCATCTCTGCTGGCAAGATCAGCGCATATTTCGCCCCTTATGAAGAATGGCCCAACCACCACCGAGAAGCGATGAAATATGTCCACGGCCGGGTGCTGGATATCGGTGCTGGGGCAGGCCGCCACACACTCTATTTGCAAGCCAGGGGTTTCGAAGTGACGGCCGTTGACAATTCGCCTAAAGCCATTGAACTGTGCCGGCTGCGGGGCGTCAAGGATGCACGCCTCCTGCCCATCACCAAGATCAGCCGCCACATCGAACCCTTCGATACGATCCTGATGATGGGCAACAATTTTGGCCTGTTTGCCAATCCCCAACGCGCCAAACGGCTGCTACGCCGCTTTCACAATCTGACCTTTCCGGGCGGGACGCTCATCGCCGAGAGCAATGACCCCTATCAAACCGAGAACCCCGATCACCTTTCCTATCACCAATTCAACCGCCAGCGCGATCGGATGCCCGGCCAAATCCGCTTGCGGGTGCGGCATCGCAAATACAAATCTCCCTGGATGGACTACCTGATAGTGTCGAAAGACGAAATGAAACAAATCATTGCGGACACCGGTTGGCGAATCGACCGCTTCATCGACTCGGACACATCGATTTATATTGCCATATTGGAAAAGGACTCCGATTAAGACGTGCTCGACGAAACCCTAGCCTCACTGCCAGTGCCAGCGGAGAAGCGCATCGCCTTACGCGTCACCCGTCCGGCGGAACGCGCCCTTCGAGATGGACACCCCTGGCTCTATGACAACGCCATCCGCACTCAAAGCCACGTCGGAAAACCCGGCGACCTGGCGGTAGTCTTCGACCATAAGAAGCGTTTCCTGGCAATTGGCTTGTATGACCCGTGCTCTCCGATTCGAGTGCGGATTTTGCAGCACACAGAGCCCACCCCCATCAACCAGGATTGGCTTGCCGGGAAAATAGAGCAAGCGCGTGGAATCCGATCCGCACTCCCTGCGGAAACGACCGGATACAGGTTGATCCACGGTGAGAACGATGGATTGCCAGGATTAGTGCTGGACGCCTACGCCCAAACCTGGGTGCTGAAAATCTACAGCGCAGCCTGGATTTCCTTTTTAGGTGATCTGCTGCCCCTATTGATTGATCTGTCCCCTGAGCGGATCATATTGAGACTCAGTCGTGAAGTAGCGCGCCATCCCGAGCACCTCCATGGTTTAGCGGATGGCACAATCCTTTGGGGGCCTCCGCTCAAGGGCCCTGTGCTCTTCAAGGAAAACGGGCTGACCTTCGAAGTCGATCCTGTACACGGCCAGAAGACCGGCTTCTTCCTCGACCAACGCGACAACCGCGCCAGAGTCGAATCACTGGCGGATGGCAAATCTGTGCTCAACCTCTTTGCTTACAGCGGGGGATTCTCGCTCTACGCCGCGCGAGGAGGTGCCCGTTCAGTCACCAGCGTGGACATCAGCAGCGCAGCTTTACAGGCCGCTGAAAGGAATTTCGCCCACAACCAAGATCATCCTGCCATCGCCGGTGCCGAACACAAAACCGTGGTCGGAGACGCCTTCGAAATCACATCCCAGCTCCACGCCGACGGCCTGCGTTATGATATGGTGATCATCGACCCGCCCTCTTTCGCTAAAAGCCTGTCCGAGGCCAACAAAGCCTTGCGTGCATACCGCCGCTTGACCCGGCTGGGCCTCAGCGTTCTCAACCCCGGAGGGGTCTTCGTACAGGCCTCCTGTTCCAGCCGCGTATCCCCGGGGGATTTTTTCGCCGCCATTCACCAGGAAGCCCAACTGGCCGGTCGCCCTTTGGGCGATATCGAATGCACCGGACACCCGATTGATCACCCTATCGGATTTCCTGAGGGAGAATATCTGAAGTGCTTGTTCGCTACTTTGAGTCGCTAAGTGCGCAGATTTCTTGTTCTCTCGTTACTTTTTCGCGTCCAGCGCGGCAAGGATTAGTCCCGTGTCTGAAGGTAGGCAGTTGGCTTATAATGAAACCATGACAAATTCAGAGATCGAAAACCCTTCTGCTGACGTGGTCGAAGCTGCCGGGGGTCTGCTTTGGCGAGAGACCCCCGAAGGGCGAGAACTAGCCCTCGTCCACCGACTGCGCTACGATGACTGGACCATCCCCAAGGGCAAACGCGACCCCGGAGAGCGCTGGCAGGAAACTGCCCTCCGCGAAGTGCAAGAGGAAACCGGCTGCAAAGCGCAATTGACCAGCTTTGCCGGAAGTACGGCCTATACTGTCAAGGGGGTGGCGAAAATAGTCCTCTTTTGGAATATGGTCTTACGAGAAGAGCTCTCTTTTACCCCCAACGAAGAAGTCGATCAGTTGCTCTGGCTCCCTGCGGAAGAAGCCTTCAAAAAATTGAGCCACGAAACTGAAAAGACATTGTTAACACTGCAAAACAGGCTTTAACATGGGTGCAAAAGAGCCTGACAACCCACTTTTGCCGCACCAAGGGCAGGCCTGCGGCGTCGGCATCCTGCTTTCCAGCTTAAGAGAGAAGACCTCGCCGTTTGGCGAGGTCTCGTTTTGAAAAGGTATGATCCCTACAGGGCAATTACCTCAGCGGCCTGAGGCCCTTTGTGGCCCTCTTCCACGGTGAATTCAACTCGCTGGCCCTCTTCGAGGTTGCGGAAGCCTTCGCCCTGGATAGCAGAATAGTGAACAAAGACATCCTTGCCACCTTCGCGCTCAATGAAGCCATAGCCTTTGCTTCCATTGAACCACTTGACCGTACCGACGACACGTTCAGACATTTTTTTCTCCTTTTGAACTACATCTGATATAAAACGAGGTGCTTGATCGTTCCATCGGAGGGTCAAAAAAACAGCCCAAGGACCCTGCCTCGAGCTGTTGTCTTTCTTTCTTGCTTCCAACGAAAACTTTCTGGCATCCTACAGTGAGAAAATATAGCACTGAACGCGCAGGGCGTCAAGAGAGACAATCCACGCGGATTCGCCCATCTTTGGTGTAAAATGAGCCCAAGGAACTTCGTGTTCTTGGTGGTTAAACTATGCCCTCCATCGCAAACCAACTTACGCCAGACCAAATCTCCATCATCGAAGCCCCGCTCGATGCGAAAATCTTCCTCGAAGGGCACGCCGGCACGGGCAAGACCACCGTCGGCGTGGAGCGCATTCTAACGCTGCTTGAGGCAGGCATCCCCGGCAACCAAATGCTCCTGCTCGTGCCGCAGCGCACCCTGGCCGCGCCCTATTATGAGGCCCTGCGCAGCCCCACCACTACCGCCGGGGGTGCGGTGACCGTGTTGACGATTGGTGGTCTGGCCAAGCGCATGGTGGAGCTATTTTGGCCGCTGATCTCCGCTGAAGCTGGCTTCGCCAATCCCAACCGCCCTCCCACCTTCCTCACCCTGGAGACCGCCCAGTACAACATGGCCCACCTGGTGCGCCCGCTGCTGGATCAAGGTTTCTTCGAATCCATCACCATCGAGCGCAACCGCCTTTACAGCCAGATCCTCGACAACCTGAGCAAGGCCGCCGTGGTCGGCTTTCCACACACCGAGATCAGCCAGAAGCTCAAAAGCGCCTGGTCAGGAGAGCCCGGTCAGGCCCACATCTATGATGATGCCCAGCACTGCGCCAACCTCTTCCGCACTTACTGCCTGGAACACAACCTGCTCGATTTCTCCTTGCAGATCGAGGTCTTTCGGAATCATCTCTGGCCTGCCCCCGTTTGTCACGAATACCTTTTAGAGAACTACCGCCATCTGGTGGCTGACAATGTAGAGGAGAACGCCCCCGTCACGCATGATCTGCTCCAAGCGTGGCTGCCCGAACTAGAATCGGGGCTGCTGATTCATGATCTCGAGGCTGGCTACCGCCGATTTACCGGTGCCGACCCCCAGACAATGTACGAACTGAAAGACTATTGTGACCAACAGGTTACGTTCTCTGAGTCTTTCAGCGCGTCAGACGAAGTGCTGAATTTCGGTTACGCCATCGCCCAATCTCTGCTGCCCGAAGACGAAAGCGGGCCGTTCAAAATCGACGATGTACCATTCCCAATTCACCATTCCCCTCTAGACTCCACCCGCTACTACCCGCAGATGCTGGATTGGATCGTCGAGCAGATCGCGCTTCTCATCGAAGACGGGGTTCCGCCAGGGGAGATCGTCGTGCTGTCCTCCTATCTCAGTGATGCCCTGCGCTTCTCATTAACAGAGCGCCTGGATGAATTGGGCATCCCCACTTACTCTCACCGCCCCTCACGTTCTCTGCGGGAAGAGCCTGCCACCCAAACCCTGCTGACCCTGGCGGCACTGGCCCATCCACACTGGGGGCTGCCCCCCTCGAAATTCGACCTGGCGTATGCCTTCATCCAGGCCATCGCCGGGCTAGACTTAGTGCGTGCCCAACTGCTCACCGACATCGTCTATCAAAAACGCAACGGCAGGCTCTCCCCTTTCGACCAGATCAAACCCGAAACCCAGGAACGGATTACCTATAAACTGGGCAACCTTTACGAAAAACTGCGTCTCTGGTTGGATGCCTACATCCAAGAACCCCCTGAGGAACTGGATCATTTCTTCAACCGCCTCTTCGGGGAGATGCTGTCCCAGCCGGGGTTCGGCTTCCACGCCGATTATGACGCCGGAGAAGTCACCGCCAACCTGATCGAGTCCGTGCGCAAGTTCCGCTGGGCGGTTGGCGAGAGCTTAGAGGCTGAAGGCATCCCCTTGGGGAAAGAGTACCTGCAGATGGTCGATGACGGGGTCATCGCCGCGCAATATCTCTATCGCTGGCAAACCCAAATCGAAGACGCCGTCTTCCTGGCCCCGGCTTACACCTTCCTGATGCGCAACCGTTCTGTCGAATACCAGTTCTGGCTGGACATCGGCTCGCGCGGCTGGTATGAGCGCATCCGCCAGCCGTTGACCCATCCCTATGTGCTCAGCCGCCACTGGGACCTGCACCGCCCCTGGACCGATGCTGACGAGTACGATGCCAGCCGGGATTCCCTTCATCGCCTGGTGCTGGGGCTGATCCGCCGCTGCCGTAGGGGTATTTTCCTCGGGTTGAGCGAACTTGGTGAACAGGGTTATGAGCATAAAGGGTTGCTGTTGAAAGCCATCGACCGTGCTTTGAGGTCAGCGGGCAAAGAAGAGTAAACAGAGAACCATTTGCGCCATGAAAAATATCGTCATCCAAAACTTTCATCCAGGAAATGAGCCCACCATCGAGAATATCACTTTCCGAACGGGCTTCAAAGGAGAAGGCTTAGAAGGGCGCGATTATTTCAACGACAAACGGCTGTTTTACCTGATCTTCATCGCATATTATGCCCGTTTCGAACCGGAACACTTTTTCGTCGCAGTCGATGTTTCATCCCAAAATACAGAGGAAAAGTCGAAATTTCCCAGGGATTCAACAACAGTTTCACCGGTACAGCGTATAAGTTCACCTTCTCCTCTCCTCGATACTCGGAAAGGAAAGGTGGTCGGCTTCATCTGTGGAACGCTTAATACAGCTTTGCAAGAGAAACGCTTCGCACGCAAGATGATCTGGCAGATCGTCACACGGGCACTTCTGGTCACCAGTTGGCGCTCTCCAAAGACCTTCACTACACTGATAAGATTGGGCAAAATGCTGGTTGAACTGAAAGAAGACCCAGAGCTCACTGCCGAGATTCAGACCTACTACCCGGCTCACTTGCACATCAATGTGCTGCCGGAATACCATCGAACGGGCATTGGCACACGTTTGCTGCAACGTTTCGAGGCGCATCTGGTAGACCTGGATATTCATGGCGTCCACCTGGGGACATCCAGCCGCAACCATAAAGCCGTGCCTTTCTACCACAAACACGGCTACACCCTTCTCAAGGAAGTGCCCGCCATGTCACATCCGGTCTTCGATGAATTGAGTTTTTTAACCTTCGCAAAGCGACTTGGCAACGTTGACAACAATCAAGATGTCCAGAATCCATAAAATTTGGATGGCAGGCCACCCTCGTTGGCAGTGCCATGACCGAAATTCGATCACCGATGTCTGACTTCACCCCCCGCCCCGCGCAGCAAGCCGTCCTGGAATACCCCGGCGGCACGATGGGAATCTCTGCCGTGCCGGGCAGCGGAAAAACCTGGACGCTGTCAGCCCTGGCCGCCCAGATCATCCTGGAGGGCACGCTGACCGAAAACCAGGAGATCCTCATCGTCACCTTGACCAATTCGGCGGTGGATCATTTCGCCACCCGCATCGAAGGTTTCCTTCGAGATCAGGAAGGGCGTCCTTTGCTGCCATATTATCGGGTGCGTACCCTGCACGGCCTGGCCCATGATATCGTGCGTGAGCGCCCTGAACTGGCGGGATTGGATTCCAACTTTCAGATCATCGACGAGCGCGAGGCCAATGCCATCCGGGATGAAGTAGCCAACACCTGGCTGCGAACCAACCCCCATACCCTGGACGAGTACCTCGACCCTGAACTCGACGAAGGCCGGCGAGATTGGGTGCGGCGTGACCAACTGCCTGATTTAGTCAAAGGCATTGCGTTGAGCTTCATTCGCACAGCCAAGGATATGCAGCGCACCCCTGACACCTTACGCCGGCAACTCGACGACCTACCTCTCCCCCTGCCCCTGGCTGAGATGGGCGCGGCCATGTACAGCGATTATCAGCGCTCCCTGGCCTATCGCGGAGCGGTCGACTTCGACGATCTCATTCGTCTCGCTCTCCAGGCGCTGCACACCGACGATGACTTGTTGGGCCGCCTGCAAGAGATGTGGCCTTTCATTCTGGAAGACGAAGCCCAAGATAGCAGCCACCTGCAGGAGGAGATTCTACGCCTGCTGGCAGGATCAAACGGGAATTGGGTGCGCGTCGGCGACCCCAACCAGGCCATCTACGAATCCTTCACAACGGCCGATCCCAAGTATCTGCGGGAATTCATGGCGCAGGCCGACCTGCCCCGAGAGCTGCCCAATTCTGGCAGATCCACGCGCAGTGTGATCAACCTGGCCAATTATCTGATCGACTGGACCCAGCGCGAACATCCTGTTTTAGAGGTGCGCAACGCTCTCGATGTTCCGTACATCGAACCGACCCCCGAGGGGGACCCCCAACCCAACCCGGCTGATGCCCCCGAGGGAATCCACTTAGTCGAGACCAAGTTCTCCCCTGACGGCGAAATCCAGACCGTTGCCGATTCCATCGAACGCTGGCTGGAGGAGCACCCCGATGAGACGGTGGCAGTCCTGGCTCCGCGCAACACGCGCGGCTTCGCCCTCAACGATGAACTGCGCCGTAGGGAGATCGAAACTGTTGACAGCTTACTGCGCAGTTCCAGCTCAACGCGTTTCACTGCTGGAGCCTTGGGCAATATCCTGCAATATCTCGCTGATCCAGGGTCGCCTGGCAAATTAGCCAGGGTTTACCGAGTCTGGCGTCGCGCCGACCGGGGCGACTCTGACCTCTGGAAGCAGGTCCAAGCGACGGCCAAAATCCTTCAAAGCTGCCGCCACGTCGAAGATTTCCTGAGACCAGGCCCGGAACGTGATTGGTTGGAGTACCTTCGGGAGCAGGACATCCCCGGCGATGAGTTGGACCAACTCGAAGGTTTCCGGCTCGTCCTGTCAAGGTGGTTGAAAACCATCGAACTGCCCATCGACCAGATGATCCTGACCCTGTCCCAGGAATTATTCACCAAGCCCAACGATCTCGCCATCGCCCACAAACTGGCCGTGCTGCTGCGGCGCGCCCGCAACATGCACCCGGAATGGCATCTGCCGGAACTGACCGGCGAGCTGGCTGTGATCGCCAAGAACGAGCGCCGCTTCCTGGGCTTCAGCGAAGATGACACCGGCTTCGACCCGGACAAGCACAAAGGCAAAGTGGTCATTGCTACCGTCCACAAGGCCAAAGGATTGGAGTGGGATCGAGTCTATTTAATGTCGGTCAACAACTATGATTTTCCATCGGGGATGGAATACGACAGTTACATCCCAGAAAAGTGGTTTATCCGCGATAACTTGAACCTGGAAGCCGAGACCCTGGCCCAATTGGAAGCTGCCTTCTCTCGCGACGCCTATGAGTGGTACGCTGAGGGCAGGCCGACGTACGAAGCCCGCATGGAGTACGTACGCGAGCGGCTGCGCTTGCTGTATGTGGGGATCACCCGCGCAAAGAGAGACCTGATCATCACCTGGAATGCAGGGCGCAAGGGCAACCAGCAACCGGCGATCCCGTTGGTGGCATTGCAGTCATATTGGAAGCAGAATGGGGAAGTCAGGGAGTAAGTGCGACAGGAGAAATATGCCCGCACCCATTGATAAACTTCAATCGTCATTCGTATTCAGCCAAAGCTCCCTTCAAGATTATGTTGATTGCCAGCGAAGGTTTCAGTTGCGTTATATCCAGCAGCGCGCCTGGCCGGCAGTGGAAGCCGAACCTGCCATGGACAACGAGCATTTTATGCAGCGCGGCTTACAGTTCCATCAAATGGCCCATCAATACTGGTTGGGCGTGCCCAAGGAGAAGATCGCCGGGCAGGTGAAGGGGGATAAGATTCTGAGTCGATGGTGGAAGAACTTCGCAGGATCAAAAGGCTTCGAGGAGAGGAACTTCCAAAACCAGAAACCCTTCCCTGAAATCAGTCTCTCAGCGCCCATCGGGGATTTCCGCATCATGGCGAAATACGATCTGTTGGTCATCCAGCCCGAGGGTAAGGCCATTATCTTCGACTGGAAGACATCGCGCAAGCGGCCCAAACGGGAATGGCTGATCCATCGCTTACAGAGTCGTGTTTATCCATACCTCTTAGTCCAGGCTGGCGCGCAACTGAACGAGGGAGAACCTTTCAAGCCCGAACAGATCGAAATGATCTACTGGTACACTGATTTCCCCGACCAGCTAGCGCGCATCCCCTACAGCCCAAAGCAATTCGATGAAGACCAGGCTTATCTAGCCCGCCTGATCTCAGAGATCCAAAGCATGGGCGAAGGAGAAGCCCCTCTCACGGAAGACGAACGCCGCTGCCGTTTCTGCGTCTATCGTTCACTGTGCAACCGTGGCGTCGAGGCGGGGCCGCTGGAAGAAGCCGAGGGCGATTGGGAAGCCGAAGGGGGCTTCGAGCTGGAACTCGGTTTTGAGCACATCGCCGAAATTGAGTATTAGCACTCCCGCTGGCAGATTGAACGTGAATTTCGCTAACATCAAGCATTCAAGATATGCCTAGACACTGGCTCAAACCAAAACCGATCTCCGTCCCGGATGATTTGAAGGCTGCCGTCGGCGGTCACTCTCTCGTCGCGCAGACTCTCGCCCGCCGGGGCATCAGCGACCCAGATTCAGCGCGCGCCTTCCTCGATCCAAATTACTACATTCCCACGCCCGCCAGCGAACTCCCTGGCCTAAACGAGGCCGCGGACCACATCGAGCGCGCCATTCACGGGGGTGAAAGCATCCTGGTCTGGGGGGATTTCGATGTCGATGGGCAGACCGCCACCACCCTGCTCGTCGAAGCATTGCGCGATTTAGGGGCGGAAGTGATCTATTACATCCCCATTCGCGCGACAGAAGGTCACGGCATCCAAATAACTTCTCTGCAGGGACAGATAGAGACGCCCCGACCAGGTGTATCTACTCCAAGTCTATTGCTAACATGCGACACCGGCATCGCTGAACACGAAGCGGTTGACTACGCCAAAGCGCGCGGCCTGACCGTAGTGATCACCGACCACCATGATCTGCCAGCCTCATTGCCGAACGCAGACGCCATTGTCAACGCCAAACTGCTGCCTGAGGGACATCCTCTCTCAGCGCTGCCGGGGGTAGGCGTGGCGTACAAATTGGTTGAGGAGTTATATGACCGAAGACGGAGGACAAATAACGGGGAACAAATGCCCCCATCTTTGGCCGCCCATCACTCAGCAGATAAATATCTCGACCTGGTCGCCCTGGGCATTGTCGCCGATGTAGCTTTGCAAACCGGCGACACCCGCTATCTGCTCCAGCGCGGCCTGGAGGCTTTACGGCATAGCCAGCGCCTGGGCCTACAAACGCTCTTCAAGACCGCCGAGTTGATTCCCGATCAGCTAACTGAAGAATCGATTGGATTTTCCATCGGGCCGCGGCTCAATGCCCTAGGACGCCTATCGGACGCCAACCCCATCGTCGAGTTCTTGACCACCGAAGACCCTGGCCGGGCGAATGTCATCGCCACGCAGCTCGAAGGCCTGAACAACAAACGCCGCCTGCTCACCGACCAGATCTACCAGGCCGCTCTGAGCCAGATCAAAGCGGAACCTGAGTTATTGAACTTCGCTGCGCTGGTTCTGGCGCACCCTCAATGGCCTCCTGGGGTGATCGGCATCGTCGCTAGCCGCCTGGTGGAGCGCTTCAACAAGCCCACCATCCTGCTCTCGAATCCTGAAGAGGAACCCGCCCGCGGCTCGGCCCGTTCAGTCGAGGGCATCCATATCACCGCAGCCATCGCCGCACAGAGCGAGATGCTGCTGGGCTTCGGGGGGCATCCCATGGCGGCGGGGCTCTCCATCGACCCACAACGCATCCCCGATTTCCGCCAGGCCCTCTCTCGCACCATCCGGGCGATGACGGCAGACGCGCCCCCTGAGCCGAGCCTGTCCATCGACGCCTTCACCCCCCTTTCAACCCTGACGCTGGAATTCGTCGAAGACTTGGAGCGCCTGGCCCCCTTTGGTGCTGGCAACCCACCCCTGACCCTGGCCTGCCGCGATCTCAAATTGGTCAGCCACAGGCCCATCGGCCGTGCACGTCAGCACCTGCAATTAGTAGTCGAAGACCAGGACGGGTTCAGCCAGGATTTCCTGTGGTGGCGGGGCGCCGGTGAAGAACTGCCCCGCACGCCCTTCGACCTGGCCTTCACCGTTCGCACCAACACCTTTCGCGGTGAACGCCGCGTCCAGGCCCAATGGCTAGAATACCGCCTAAGTGAGGGCACCACCCCAGAGGTAGCCATCGAAGCTCCCCCTTTGGAGATCGTGGATTACCGCGGCGAGCGGCATCCACTCCCGGTTTTGGAGGGACTTAAATCCCATAGCGATATCCTGCTCTTTGCAGAGGGAGAGGCAAAACGCCGTTTGGGTGGGCGCGACCGACTGGAACTAGCACCTGCTGAAAAGCTGATTCTATGGACCCCGCCGCCCGGCCCCAGGGAATTGGGAGCACTTCTGGGCGCCGTATCCCCTCAGATTGTGTATCTCTTCGGCGCTGACCCAGGTCTCGACGAGCCAGAGGAGTTCCTGGGCCGACTGGCCGGACTGGTCAAGCACACACTGGAAGCCAAAGATGGCCTCGCTCACGTGCCCACGTTAGCAGCAGCCATGGCCCATCGAGAAGCAACGGTGCGGTTAGGACTGGCCTGGCTGGAAGAGAAGGGGCATATTATCGTAGAACTCCCCACCGGGGATGCCTCGCGAAGTGACGCAGCGAGTGAGGAGGTTCAATTACGCGCTGGCGGAAACCCAGGCCACGCACTGGGCGATGTTGCCATGGCTCTCAAATCCCTGCTCGACGAAACCGCCGCTTTCCGGGTATATTTCAAAACTACTGAAAAGGATTCGATAGCAAAAAATAAAGGCAAATGAAAGGGAGTATGCCATGTCCAAAGTCCGTTGGGGACTACTTTCCACCGCAAACATTAACCAAGCGCTGATCCCGGCTATCCGGGCTTCTCAACGGGGGGAACTGGTCGCCGTGAGCAGTCGCAGCAAAGTCAAAGCTCAAGCCTACGCCATACAATGGGAAATCCCCAAAACATTCGGGAGCTATCAAGAGATGCTCGACTCCGGGGAAATCGATGCCGTTTACATAGGTTTGCCCAACCATCTGCATGTCGAATGGAGCATCCGGGCCATGCAGGCGGGTGTCCATGTGCTCTGCGAGAAGCCTTTTGCCCTCACCCTTGAGGAAGTCGATGCCATGATGGCGGCGAAAGAAGAAACCGGCGTGGTATTAGCCGAGGCCTTCATGTATCGCCATCACCCGCAAACCAGGATCGCAGGAGAATGGGCCCATTCTGGCAAACTGGGCGAGATCATATTGGTGCGTGGTGCGTTTGACTTTCTCCTGCCCCCCGAACGACGTCAACCCAATGCGTTGGATGTGCGTCTTGTACCCGAATTCGGCGGTGGCTGTCTGTGGGATGTGGGCGTTTACCCATTGAGCTTCGCCCAGTTCATTATGGGCGGTCCGCCAACCTGGGTCTTCGGCAGCCAGTGGATCGGAGAGACGGGTGTGGATGAAGTCTTCGCCGGGCAGATGGGATATTCCGAAAAAGCGGGGGACTCTTACGCGCAAATCTCGTCCTCCTTCCGCACACCATTCCACACTTTCATCGAGATCGTCGGCACCGAAGGGCGTTTATACCTGACCAAACCCTTCGTTGGCCTCCAGGAGGGCAGAATGATGACCTTCTACCCCAAAAGAGGTCAACCCGTAGAGGTCCCCGTCCCGGAGATGGAACTCTACCTGGGGGAAGTCGAGGATATGCATGCGGCGATCCTGGATGGAAAGCCCAACTACCTAGCTTTAGATGAGACCCGGAATCACATAAAGACAGTGTTGGCGCTCTACGAATCAGCAAAAACGCAGGCAGCCATCCATATTCAGTGACCCGTTACCGGCGACTGATTTAGCACCGTCCACCAATGACACAAATCCCTCCCGTCTCCCTGGCATTAACAGAATTAGGCATCCCCCACCAAGTCTTCCAGCACGAGCAGCCGCCCCGCTCGTTGGAGCAGGCCGCCAAGGAGCGCGGCCAACGGCCCGAACAGGTTGTACGCAGTATTCTCTTCCGCATTTCGCGTGGAGAGTATTTGATGGTGCTGATGGCAGGCTCCGGGCAGATCGATTGGAAGTCGCTGCGTCGTTTTGTGGGTAAGTCACGCATTACGATGGCTAGCCGAGAAGAAGTGCTCGCGGTTACCGGCTATGAGCTCGGGGCCGTTGCTCCCTTTGGGTTGCCAAACCCTTTGCGAGTACTGGTGGATGAATCGGTGTTGGCGGAAGAAGAGGTTTCGATGGGATCAGGTCTTCGCGGCGTGGCAGTGCTTCTGAAATCGGCTGACTTGATGAAATCGCTGGGGGATGTGGAGGTTGTGAACTTCAGCCCAATAACCTAAGGTAGAATTTAGGAGTAGAAAAAACTCCGCAGTTTTGCGAATCATTCCAAGGAGAAAATCCTGCGGAGTTGGAGAACAATAATATGCCTTTTGATTTTGACACGCTTCCCGACCGGCGAAGCACTGAGAGCGCCAAGTGGCGCGTTTACGATGAAGACGTGCTGCCCATGTGGGTGGCCGACATGGATTTCCCCTCTCCCGAGCCGGTGATCCAGGCTTTGCAGGAGCGCATAGCTCACGGCGTGTTTGGATATCCCTGGCCCCGGGACGAACTCACAGAAGTGGTGGTGGCCTGGCTGGACCGACGCCACGGTTGGGCGGTGAACCCCGAGCATTTGATCTTCGTCCCCGGCGTGGTGACCGGGTTCAATCTCTCGGCCCACGCGGTCGCCAGACCCGGTGACGGCGTCTTAGTGCAGCCTCCAACCTATGGCCCTTTCCTAAAAGTCGCAGAGAATGTCAAACTGGTCCAGCAAGAGAATGAACTAATACGCGGCGAGGATGGGCAATACATCATCGATTTAGACGCCTTCGAGGCCGCCATCGATGAAAAGACGCGCATCTTTATGCTCTGCAACCCCCAGAATCCCACCGGGCGCGTCTTTCGGGTCGATGAACTCGAAGCCATGGCCGAAATCTGTCTGCGCCACGGAGTGATCATCTGCTCTGACGAAATCCACAGCGATCTGGTTTTCAACGGCCACAAACATATCCCCATCGCCTCACTAGACCCCGAGATCAGCGCCAATACGATCACCCTTTTAGCCCCCAGCAAAACCTTCAACATCGCTGGTTTGAAAGCCTCTGTGGCGGTCATCGAAAACGACGAGCTCCGCCAGAAATTCGAAGGAGCAAAACAAGGCCTGGTCGGTTGGGTCAACCTGTTAGGGCAAGTCGCCATGCAGGCTGCTTACAAAGGTGGAGAAGAGTGGTTGGAGGCATTGTTGCTGTATCTCCAGGCCAACCGCGACTTCGCGCACGACTTCATCAATGAGCAAATCCCTGGAGTCTCAATGATCAAGCCCGAAGGCACTTATCTGGCCTGGTTGGACTGCCGGGAGATGGAAACCACGGGGACTCCCAGCGACTTCTTCCTGGAAAAGGCCCACGTGGCCATGAACGATGGCGGCTGGTTCGGCCAGGGTGGCGCAGGACACGTGCGCTTCAACTTCGGCGCTCCGCGTTCGCTGGTCGAAGAAGCGCTGAACAGGATGAAAAATGCCAAGGGAGCATCATGATCCAATACTTTGCCAAAGAATGGAATGGTGAACCCTTTCATCTCTTCGGCCCTGGGCACTTGATCGCCATAGGGATTCTGGTCATCATCAATCTCAGCTTTATCTGGCTCAGGAAGAGTAAGGATCAAAAACTTAAAGACGGAGTCAGATATGCCATCGCCGGAATCCTGCTGCTCAGCGAAAGCTCCTGGCATATTTGGAATATCGCAACCGACCAGTGGACGATTCAACGCCACCTGCCGTTACACCTTTGTTCGATTTTCATCTGGTTGGGTATTTATATGTTGATCAGCAAAAATTATCGCATCTATGAGTTCGTATATTTCCTGGGAGTAGGTGGTGCCCTTCAAGCAGTCATCACCCCCGAGGCAGGCATCTACGGCTTTCCTCATTTTCGCGTCTTCCAAACCTTATTCTCCCACGGGACCCTGGTCACGGCGGGGATTTTCATGACCCTTGTGGAGGGTTTTCGCCCGTACTGGTCTTCATTCAAACGGGTCTTCATCTGGACGAACATCTATATGGTCTTTGTGACCATCATCAACCTGTTGATCAGCAGCAATTATCTCTACACGCTACGTAAACCTGATACTGCCAGCCTGATGGACCTTCTAGGGCCCTGGCCATGGTATCTACTGGCCGTAGAGGGCGTTGCCCTGGTGATTTGTTTTCTCCTTTATCTGCCCTTCTTGATCCAGGATCAACGGGCTAAAGCACTCGTCAGCAGTTGAAACAAAATGATCCCCTATTTTGCCAAAGATTACACTGGAGCGCCCTTCGTCCTTTTTGACTCCGCTCATCTGACTGCGCTGGGGATTGTCTTGCTAGTAAATGTATCCCTCGTATTCCTCCGCAAGTCATCCAGCTCCAAACTCAAAGACTGGATAAGACATGGTCTGGCAATCCTGCTGATCGTCAACGAAATTGCCCGACAGGTTTGGTTGATCTACTATGAGCAATGGGGCATCCAATGGAATCTCCCCTTGCACCTGTGCACAATCTTCGTGTGGTTGAGCGCATATATGCTGATCACGAAAAATTATGCGATTTTCGAATTTGGTTATTTCCTGGGGATCGGCGGCGCCCTGCAACCCCTGCTGACTCCCGACGCGGGCATTTACGGCTTCCCACACTTCTACCCTGTCCAGCTATTCATTTCCCATGGCGGCATCATCGCGGCTGCAGTCTTTATGGCAGTTGTCGAAGGCTACCGACCGTACTGGTCATCCATCAAAAAGGTTTTCATCTGGGGAAACATCTATCTCATCTTCGTGACCATCATCAACCTGCTGATCGACAGCAACTATCTCTACACGCTGCACAAACCCCATGTTGTCACGCTTCTCGATTTCCTCGGTCCCTGGCCCTGGTACCTGGTCAACGCAGAGATCATCGCCCTGATCATCTTTCTTTTACTCTACGCCCCCTACGCAGTGCGCGACCGGCGAGGGATCAGAACCAATTAAAAACCGGCAAATAGGCACTCTCACTGGAGATTGAACAATGACGCAAAATAACGTATTCGCCATCGGACACCACCGCCCCGTCTACCTGTGGGCCGGACCCGGTACGGTGCGCATGAACCAGCTCAAGTTCATGGATGCGCCAGTGGATGTTTTCGTCCATGACGAAGCCCATACCCAGGTTGGTGCCCGGCGCATGGTCGAGGAGGCCGGTTTCAATTGGGCTTACCTGATGTACAACTGGGGTTTCCCTCCAGAAGTAGAGGCGGGAGACTGGGAGGATTTCCACAAAGCCGCAAAGATCTACCAGGCCGAGGGAATCAAAGTCTTTGGTTATGTGCAAACTTCCAACTGCGCCTTCCAGGGCAGCTTCAAAGACAAAGACTGGTACGCCCAAGACCCCAAGGGCCGCCCCATATACTATTACACCGGACGCTATATGACCTGCTGGCTGCATCCCGAATGGCTCGACCAGCTTCGGAAAATGATCAGCGGCATTATCGGGGCCGGCTCCGATGGCGTCTTCTTCGACAACCCCTGGCTCGGCGAAGCGCCTATCCATTTCGGCGGCACATGGTCGGGGTCTGCGGGGTGCCACTGCGACCGTTGTCAGAGGGCCTTCCGCCAGGAGACCGGGCTGACCATCCCTACCCGCATCGACCTGGAAAGCGACAAAACCAGCCGCGACTACTTACGCTGGCGCGCCGACCTGGTGACCAGCACCCTGGGGGAGCTGGCAGCGTACGCTCGCTCCCTTAACCCGGGTATCTTCATCAGTGCCAACGATTACGACGCCGTGATGCGGCCCAACTACATCACCCACGGCATTGATCTGCGCGGGCTGGCCCAGGTACAGGACGTGGTGATGATCGAGGATTTCGCCCTGCCGCGCTGGCAGCCCGGCGACTCTCAAAATAGCGCCGAGTTGGTCAACAACGCCATCACTCTGCGCACCGCCCTGGCCCTTGTCGGCGACACGCCTCTGAGCACCGATCCCTACGATAAGGGTATCGGATTCGATGATGTCTACCCGCCGCGCCGCCTGCAGAGCGGCATCGTCGAGGCAGCAGCCTGTGGGGCGACCATGGTGGTCAAAGGCACCGAGTACGTTGACAGCCAGGGTGTCTTCACCCTTTTGACGGCGAAAAAATACGCCCCGGAGCGCGCCGCGGCAAACGATATCCACCACTGGTTGAGCGCTCACGCCGACCTGTACAGGGAGCGCCGGAACGCGGCCCGGGTGGGGCTACTGTACCCCAAAGAGGGGATGCACTTCCAATGGGATCAGTTGGCGCCGCGCTACTTCGGGGTCTGCCAAACCCTGACCAATGCCGGCATCCCCTGGAGGGTGGTCACTGCAGGGGGCGATTGGGATGGCCTGGAGACACTATTCACCCTCGAAAAAGCCGACCACCCCACCCCAAGTCCGCATATCATCTATGTGCCTGACCTGCCCGGCTGGTCGCTGCCCAAACCATCCTACCTGGCTCGTCACCGAGGTCTGCTCGACCTCCTCTCGGGCTTCTTGTCCTGGTACTATCGCGCCTATTTCCGCTATCGCTGGGCGCGTCGGATTACAGACGGGCTGGGCATCACCCAATGGTTCCTGCAATCGCCCCACTTCAGGATGCCCGCAGATGAAGATCAGAGCACCATTTTAGGTGCTTTGGGGGAACTACCCGCTCCACGCGTGGAATCCACTGAAGCGCCGGTGCTGATCGAAGTCTGGCAGCGCGGCGGAGAGCGCCAAATCCATTTGGTCAACTACGGACCCAACCCGCAGACTGTCCAGGTAACGATTGGGCAATCCGCGATGGGAGAGATCATCTCCCCGTACCACGAAACGGTTGAGTTCACAGGCAAAAAGGTCGAGCTCGACTTGGGAATATATACGGTGCTGTGCTACACAGCCCCTTCATAGAGGCCAAGATAATGACAGGCCATATCTTTAGGGGCTAAAAGGTTGATCTCGGTTCGCGTTTAGTTGACCACCCCGCCCCCATCGACCAGCCCCTCTGGGGCCTCATCCCAGGGATAATCCTCGACCGCTTTAGCCGCCGCCTGGGCCGCGGGATCACTTGAATAGCGCCCACGCAGCTCGTCAGGCAGCAAGTCGGCCAGCTTGCGCATGATGGTGTCGCCAATCTCATCGAGCTGGCGCCGGCGTTCGCGTCCGCGCCCGGTGACCTTGAATGGGCCAAAGGGCTGGCCGATCTTGATCACAGGCCTGGCACGATTCCGCAGCCGCGGTGGGAAAACGTCATTGAAGCCGTATAACCCCACGGGCAGCAGCTTTGCCCCAGTACGCGCGGCCAAGTACGCTGTTCCCGGTCTGGCGGGGCGCAGCACAGTGGCCCAACTGCCCCCTTCGGGATAAATCCCTAAAATACCGTCCTGGGCCAGAATCGCTTCCGCGGCGCGCAGGGCTTCCGTCGAACCTGTGCCGCGGTAGAGCTTGTAGAAGCCCCACATCGTGGTAATGAATTTGGTCCAAGGAGGAGCGAAGGGTGGGAATGCAGCACCGATGAAATCGATCGGCCAGGGGGAGAAGCGCACAAAGGCCACTGGGTCGAGGAAGCTGAAGTGATTTCCAATGACCAGCAGAGGGCCTTTTTTGGGGAGATTTTCTCGGCCAAGAATCTCCACTTCAGCAAACAGCGCTAAAGCCGGTTTGGATAGCTGGTGCATTACCCAGCGGATGACCTGTCGGCGGGGGTACTTATATTCTGGCATGTCGGAGGACCGCTCGGGACGAGGTGCCTAATCCCCTGCAGGGACTGGCGCAGCAGTTGCGGCCTGACGGGCTTTGGCTTCATTGACGGAGAGCAAGATCGCCAACCCGGCCAGGAGGAAGATAGCGATTGACAGGATCGCCACTTTCTGACCGGCCTGCTCGGCTGGCAACGCCTCCATAGCACGATTGGCCTGGAACCACAGCGCCGCCTCCGCCGCCAGGATGCCGTAGATAGTTGGGCCGATGAAAGAAGAAGTCCGCCCGGCAATGGCAAAGAAACCGAAGAACTCAGCGCTCTGCCCCTCAGGGGCGAAGAAGCCCACCATCGTGCGGCTCAGCGACTGCACCCCGGTGAGGGCGAAACCGGCAAAGGCGCCGATGATGAAATAGCCGGTGAGCGTTGTAGTGAAAAGCATCGCCAGGACGACGCCAATCATCATCACCAGGGAAAGCAACAGAGAAGGCTTGAAGCCAAAGCGACCGCCGATAACGGCGAATAAATATGCCCCGGCTACACTGGTCACTTGCACGACGATCATAAAGATGATTAACTGCTCCTGATTCATGCCGAAGAGCACCGCGCCGATGATGGCGGCGAAATCCATGGCCATCAAGATGCCATCGTTATAGATCAAGAAAGAAACGATGAACTTGACAAACTCGCGATAGTGGCGGATGGATTTCAGAGTCTTGCCGATACGCTTGAAAGCGATGGAGAAATAGTTTTCACCCGGGGGCAGGGTCTGCGCCTGGGCGCGCTCGGTGATCCAGCGGAAGACGGGGATTGCCGAGATGGCGAAGAAGATCGCCGTGAACACCAGGGCCAGCCTCACGACGAGAGTCCCTTCGATGAGAACGATGGGGGGCAGGATCAACAAAAGGCACAGGATCCCGCCCAACGATCCAATCGCCCAGCCATTTCCGGAAACACGTCCCAACTCGTCGGGTTCGGCAATCTCTGGGAGCAGCGAATTATAAAAAACCTGTCCACCGCGATAGCCGATCTCCGCCAAAATGAAAAACAGCATCCCCAAAACGATATCACCTTTCTGAACGAAAAAGAGCAGGGCGGTGAAGACCCAGGTCATCACGGAAAAGCCCAGCAAAAAGCGTTTCTTCGAAGCTGAGAAATCGGCCACTGACCCCAGGATCGGGGCGATGACTGCCACCACTAACATGGCGATGCCTACAGAAATCCCCCATAGACGTGAACCCTCGGCACCGCCAACAACTTCCCCTTTAAAATAAGCTGAATAAATGGCTAATAAGACCACTGCGGCATAAGCCGAGTTGCCAAAATCATACAAATACCAGGCCAGATGCTCGCGATTGATATTCTTCATCTTGCTAAACATAAAAAGTCCTTTCATTGAAAACCCATTGCAGAAGACCATCCGAAAGCATGAGGAGATGCGGCTGCTCCGCATCACCCCGTTCTTTGGCTCACCGTGTTTTATAATTTCTCTTTGGTGGTAAGATTCCTGAAATCGCTGCTCGATAATCTTATCATATAGAAACACCGATACAGGAGAAACGATACTCATGTCTCAAAAATCGCTAGCGTTACGCAGTGAAGTCCCTACTGAAAAAACCTGGAACCTGGAGAGTATCTTCGCTACTCCAGAGCATTGGGAGGAAACTTATCAAAGTGTTCAGGCTCAGCTTCCAGAGATCGAGAAGTACCAAGGCAAATTTAGTGAAAACGCCCAATCCCTATTGAAAGGGCTAGAGACCTTCGAGCAAGTTTTCATCCCGGGCATGCAGGTTTATGTATATGCTGGCCTGGCGGCCTCGGTGGATGTGGGCGATCAGGAAGCCGCGGCCCGCTTCGGTCAAGGGCGAGGGCTGCTGGCCAAGATGCGCGCAGCCACCGCCTTCGTAGAACCGGAAATCATGGCGATTGGTTTTGAGGCGCTCAAAAAATGGATCGAAGAAGAGCCGCGACTGGCAATTTACGAACACTATTTCGATCAGCTTAGGAAACGCGGGGCCCACGTACGACCCCCAGAGGTCGAAGAGGTGATTGCCATGGTGGGTGATCCCCTGCCCCCTAAGATGGTCCTGGCAGCTTACTCCTCGCTGACCAATGCCGACCTGAAGTTCGAACCCGCAATCAGCTCTGACGGCGAAAAGCTGGAAGTCGGGCAGAGCAGCATCGGCTCATTGATCACACACGAAGATCGAGAAGTCCGCCGAACGGCCTGGGAGAATTACGCCGATTCCTATCTGGACTTCAAGAACACCCTCGCCAGCATTCAAACGCAGGTCATACAGCGGGATGTGTTCAACATGCGCGCCCGCCGTTATGATTCATCCTTGCAGGCCTCGCTGCAACCCTTTAGCATCCCCGAAGAGGTCTTCCACAACCTGATCGATGTCTTCAAGAAGAACTTACCCACCTGGCATCGTTATTGGCGCATCCGCCGCCAGGCTCTGGGCTACGAGAAATTCCACGTTTACGATATCAAGGCCCCCATCATGGAGACCAAGCCCACGGTGCCTTACGAGCAGGCCGTGGAGTGGATCTGCGAGGGCATGGCGCCTCTGGGAGATGAATATGTCGATGTGATGCGAGCGGGCTGTACAACTAACCGCTGGGTAGACCGCGCTCTCAACAAAGGCAAACGCCAGGGCGCTTTCTCGTGGGGGGCTTACGGCACACAGCCATTCATCATGATGAGTTATGCGGATGACATCTTCAGCCTGAGCACGCTGGCCCATGAACTCGGCCATTCGATGCACTCACATTACTCGCGCCATGCTCAGCCCTTTGTTTACTCTCAATACTCGCTCTTCGTAGCGGAAGTGGCCTCGAATTTCAACCAGGCCATGACGCGAGATTACCTGTTCAAGACGCTGGACGACCCTACCTTCCAGTTGGCGCTGATCGAGGAGGCCATGTCTAATTACCACAGGTATTTCTTCATCATGCCCACCCTGGCGCGCTGGGAATTAGAGATGCACTATCGCGTCGAAAAGGGCGAACCTGTGAGCGCCAAAAGCATGAGCGACCTGACCGCCGAGCTCTTCAAAGAGGGCTATGCCGATGAAGTCGAGTTCGATCACGACCGCATCGGTATCACCTGGGCGCAGTTCGGTCATATGTACATGGATTTCTACGTCTACCAATATGCCACCGGTATCTCCGGCGCGAATGCCCTGGCCGAAGGCGTCCTTTCGGGCAAGGAGGGGGCTGCCGAGAAATATATCGACTTCTTGAAAGCAGGTAGCTCCCAGTATCCGCTGGAGACGTTGAAGACGGCTGGCGTGGATATGACCTCCCCCGAACCTGTCGAGAAAGCCTTCGCCGTGTTGGCGAGTTATGTAGATAGATTTGAAGAATTAGTGAGCTAGGAATTGAGACACGGATCACCGCAGGCGTGCCCGCCCCATCCGTGTACGAGGAGATGTCACAATGAATGATCAACCAACAAAAAGCGAACTGCTGGATGCCATCAAACAATCTTGGGCTGAACTCAATGAAATCATCGACGGCTTGAGTGAAGACCAGATGTTGCAATCCGGCGCGATGGATGATTGGAGCTTCAAAGACATCATGGCTCATATCACTGCCTGGGAGTGGCTGGCCATGGATCGCATCAACGCAGCCCAAACCGGTGAGCCGTTGAAATTTCCCGAGATCAAAGGCGACGATTTCGTCACCGCTTTCAACGCTGAAATCTTCGAGAAGAATAAGGACAAACCCCTGGCAGAAGTCGTTGACGACTTCCACAAAACCCACGCCGAGTTCGCTGCCCAAATCGAGGCGCTGGATGAGGAGGTCTTACCCGAGAAACTGCCCTTCGATTGGGCTGGGAACCTGACTTACCAGGTATTGATCTCGGCGAATACCCACTGGCACTATGCTGAGCACATTGAAGCCAGTGAGAAATGGCTTTCTAAGCACCTAGCATAACCTCTGCTGAATGCCACCTAGGGCAATATCGTGTCTGCCGGCGCGTCAGCCATTGAATGTTAGCTCACTGATCTGTGGTATCATTTCGCTAAGCAAAACGTCAAAAATGCTTAGCAGGAGATATTAGATGACTACATACAACTCAGTTAAGGTCAGCAGCCGATATCAAATCGCCATACCCAGTGCCGCACGTCGAGCAATAGGAATCCAAGCAGGTGATCAACTTCTGGTAGATGTGCAAGACGGGGTTATCGTCCTCATCCCCAAACCATCCGATTATACGGCTCACATGGCAGGTTTGTATAAAGAAATTTGGGAGCGTCATGACACTGATCAATATCTAACCGACGAGCGTGATGCATGGCAGGGATAGATTCTGCACTCGCAGGTCACATTTCGATTGGATTAGATACCTCTATTATCATCTACCATTTTGAATCTAATGAGAAATTTCTGCCGCTAACAACGCAAATCCTTCAAAGCGTACAGGCAGGCAACCAGTTTGCCATCGTTTCAGTACTTGCCCTCCTGGAAATCAATGTCAAACCATTTCGAATGGAGCAACACCAAATTGCTCAAAGCTATGAGACTCTGCTGACCAATTTTCCCAACTTAGGCATTGTAGATGTCAACAGAGATATTGCCCGCAAGGCAGCTCAACTTCGAGCGATGTACAACTTGCGCCCAGCGGATGCAATCCATATCGCTACGGCCGTTCTCAGCCGCGCGACTGCCTGGATCAGCAACGACCGCAAACATAAAAGAGTATCCCAGGAGATCACTGTATTGCTGTTGGATGATTTCATCAAAGGAGAGGAACCATGATCGAAATGCCTGAGGCAACTACTATCGCCAAACAAATGAACGCAGAGTTGGTTGGCAAAACCATCGCCAGTTTTGGGCGCGGCAACAAGACGCATAAATTCCTATGGCTCAACAGGCCCGACGAAGAGTACGCCGCCATTCTTCCAGGATTGAGGGTGACCAGCGCCAGCAGTTTTGGCCGCTCGATCTATCTTAATCTAGGCGATCACATGTTGTGGTGGAGTGACGCGGGAGGAAAACTGCTTTATCATGCCCCAGGGGATAAACTACCCAAGAATTATCACCTCGGTTGGGAGTTCACGGATGGGTCCGCGCTGACTTTTGCCTTGCAAATGTGGGGAGGCGTCAAATTGCTAGACAAATCCGAGTTCGGAGAAATCCCCAACGAGGAAATCGGTACGCCGCCCCTCAGCCCTGAGTTTACCCTTGAGAGATTTGATGAAATGTTAGATGCATACCCCGAAAAAACATCCAAAGGCATCAAAGGGTTTTTGGTCGCCACGGGTTACGCAATACCAGACCCCATCCACGGCCTGGGCAACGCCATCGTGCAAGATATCCTCTTCAACGCCAAGCTCAGCCCCAAACGAAAAACCCCGGATATCGCCCCAGAGGAACGGCAGAGGCTTTACGATGCCATTCAGAGCACCATTGCCGAGGCCATTGAGCTCGGCGGACGCTATGATGAGGTCGATCTTTACGGGCAAAAGGGACGCTACGTGCGCCTGATGGACAGCAAAACCAATGGAACCCCTTGCCCCAACTGCGGGACGGATATCCAGAAGATTTCATATTTAGGTGGAGCCTGCTATCTCTGCCCTCAGTGCCAAAATTAGCTTCAATCGTCTCAATGCAGTCCAAGGCTTGAGCAAAAGAAGTTGAACTTTTCCACAAACTGATTCCCGTTTCACAGCGTCATGTAAAAGCTCAACTTCTATCATTTTCGACAACAAAAATCTCCCGCAGATATGAACTCTTCGGGAGATTTTGTATTCAACTACAAACCAATAACTATTCTACAAAAGTCACTACTACCGTCATGCCCCAACGGAGCAAAGGATCAACTTCATCGACGAGGATGCGGGCAGTATAGGTGATATCGCCGCGCTTCTCCTCGAAGAAATCGGCGATAGAGTCCACATTGCCAGCCAGGTTTGCACTGGGCAAAGCATCGGGGACGATGGTGACCGCCTGCCCGACGGCTATATCCACCACTTCGATCTCAGTGAGGTTATCGGTTTCGACATACCATTGGGAGAAATCGGCCAGGGTGACAACCGTTTGACCGGGCGTTACCTGCTCGCCGAGGATCAAATCAAGATCAACGATGGTGCCAGCGAAAGTAGCCACCAAGTCCAGGTCATCCAACGCCGCCTGGGCAGCTTCAATACTCGTTTGAGCTGCGGCCACTCTCGCTTCTGCCGAGGCAATGCGGGCTTCGGCTAAGGCAACATCGTCAGGGTCAGGGCCTTCGAGCAGGTCATTGTAATCTTTTTGGGCTTGCTCCAAGCGGGCCTGGGCAATCTTGTAATCCGCTTCCGCCTGGGAGATCTCAAATTCACTCGATACGTCAACCAGGGCATTGTATCGACGCACCGCTGCATCATAGGCCTTTTGGGCTTCAGCCAGGCGGCTTTGGAAGGTGGCCCTGGCGAGGTCATCCAGAGGTTTATCCTCGTAAGGTTCAAAATCTTCTTTTGCTTTGTCCAAATCATCTTCAGCAAGCACGACCTGCGACCAAGCCACATCAATATCCGTTTGATCTGCCGGCGTAGTACGATAATTATAAGTACGCTCGGTGTCATGAACTTCTTGACGGGCATTGGTCAGCGCCTCTTGGGCCGCGGTGGCAGCGGCAGGCCAGTTGTCATAAAGAGCCTGCAAATCCTGCTGAGCGGAGAGCAGTTCCAATTGCGCGGCACTCAACTCTAACTGCGCGTTGGCAAGGTTGTTCTCAATCTGTTGGCGATCTCCCAAGCGAGCCAGCACCTCTCCAGATTCGACTTGATCACCCTCGACAACAAATATCTCAGCAACCTGACCACCGGTCACAAACGAGAGTTGTGCGGATTCCTTGGGCACCAAACGCCCTTCGGCGACCACCGCGAAATCCTGGACAACAGGAATGGCAGTGGGGGCTTCCAACTCTTGAGTTGAGGACAGTTGACAGGCCACCAACATCAGGCTGAACAATGTCATAGAGATGACGATGTAAAAGGGTTTGTGTTTCATGATTCATTCCTCCAAAAAGGACAATTTCTATATCTCAACAACGATACTTATTCATAAGCCAAGCTTTCGTTGACGCTGATGCGGGTGGCCCTGCGAGCGGGAACCCAGCTTGCCAGGATCGAGAGCACAATCACAATGCCCAGCCAGATCCAAACGCCGTGCAGAGCAGGATAATACTCAGCCGGGAACTCAATCACGCCGCCGAGGGCTCTCACAAAGACCGGCCCTACACTAAGACCTACGGGAACGGCGACCGCCCAACTGACCAATCCCAACATCAACCCCTCCCCGACAAAGATGTAACTCACATCTCTCGAGGAGGCGCCCACTGCCCTCATCACCCCAATTTCGCGGCGGCGCTCGATGACATTGATAGACAGCGTGCCCGAGAGCCCCATACTGCCGACAACAGCCATCAAAACGGTCATCAGCATGAGCACCGTGGTCAGCGTGCCGAACTGAGCACTTGCCTGGGCGCGATCTTCGCTCGCCACAGCCGAATAATAGACCGGCATACCTTTGGCTTCAAAGAACTCCCGCAAATCGGTTTCGATAGATTTCTGAACAGCAAGGCTCTGCTGCGTAGCCTGAACCATCGCCACCGCGGAATTGCCGACATTATGCAAGGCGCGATTGAGCACATCAATATTAGCAAAGGCGGTATTCTGGTCGCGCCCATTGAGGTCGAACACCAGACCCACGACCGTCCAGGTTGTGTCGCCCACATCGGGAAGATCAATAATAATCTCGTCGCCGACTTTCACCCCCATTTTCCCGGCCAGCTTCTGATTCAGAAGGATGGCGCGGTTGTCAGCAGGGTCAAGCATACGCCCGGCGGTAAGTTCGGGCTTGAACATCGGCGATTCCGATGGTACACCGCGCACGAAGACCTCGTACTCACTTCCTGGGCCTGTAGCCCCGGGAAGCCGGGTTTCAGCAGTGCGGAAAGTCCACATCTCGGCATCGGCCACGTTGGGACGGGATTCGATGAGGGGGATCACTTCGTCAATGCGCTGATAGCGGTCAAAGTTAACTTGCACCTCATAGCCAAAGCCAGCAAAAATCTTGTCGATGGTCTGTTCGAATGAATACTGCGTGCTGTTGACCATGATGAAGATCGCTCCTGAAACGATCAAGGTCAGCAGCGTGAGCACAACTCGACCGGGCCGTCTAAAGGTGTTGCGAAGCGACAAGGCCGCCATGCGAGGCAAGCCCTTCACGCCAGCCAGCAGGCGGTCGATCAATCTGCGGCCATATTCCCCGCTGCCCAAGCCAGTCTGACTGATGGCACGCGCCGCGGGGATGGCGACCCCGCGCATGACCGGGTAAAGCCCGGCCAACAAAGGGATCAGCAAACCCACCAGGATTTGCAACATCAGCACATTGGGCAGAATCTCGAACGACGTAACGGGCACATTCAACAAATACAACATCCACTGCGCAAAGGCATTGCCCCCATAAGTCCCTAAAGGCACAGCAATCAGCAAGCTCAGGATGGCATAAACCAGTATGGCAGATAGATACAAGGCAGCGATTTGGCGGCGCAAAGCGCCAACCGCTTTCATAATACCAATCTGGGGGATTTGTTGAGCGATGAGCGCGTTGATCGTATTGATCACCAGCAATGTGCTTAACCCTAGAGAGCCTACCGCCATCACCGAGAGCACCATGCCAACGCCGTTGATCATCTCTTGAAGATAGTGTTCCTCGGGGTGGAATGGTTCCGCGTAACCGACGGATACGCCGATCTTCTGCAATTTATCGTTGATGCGATCGGCGACTGCGTGGAAATTCTCCTCGCTGTAATCGGTAAGCGCAATGCGCAGACTGTCTGCACCCCGATATCCCGCTATGCGCTGAAAAGTGTCCGGTGAGACATAGAAAGCAGCGTTATCGCCAAATGGCAGCGGCCACTCAAAAGGATTCCGCAAAGCCCCGCTGACTTCCAAGGGACGCGCCCGCTCATTGATCTCGAAATAAACCGTCCCGCCGATCCCCGGCGCGCCAAACGAATTGATATGAGCAGCCTCCACGGCGATCAATTTGTCACTGGGCCAATTCCCATCCAGCAGGGTGAGTTGGTCAAACTTCTGGTTCTCGTAATCACTATAGGTGATGATGTGACCATCTTGCCACTCGTCATCCAGCGACGATTTCCAGCGGATGGTCGCATCGGCAAAACCCTCGACATCATCCAGACCTTCAATGCTCCCCAGGCTGCGGATGGTATCCTCACTGACGAGCCCGGCCAGGAACAAAGCGCCATGGGAGGGGTTGCTTTCGAGATGAGATTCCGCCATCTGCCCGAGGACCAGCTGATTGCCGGAAACCACCATCCCCACGGCCATCACCCCCACGGCGATGCTCAAGATGACCATGATGGTGCGGCCCCTATTGCGCCAGAGATCACGCCAAACTTTGCGGAAGGCAGTTTTCATTGGGGTCTATTCCCGTTATCGAATAACTCGCCATCGAGCACATCGACAACTCGAGGGATGCGACCGGCCAGATCGACGTTGTGGGTGACCATCATGAAGGTTTTCCCCCGTTTGACCAAATCTTCGAAGAGGTAAAAGACCTTATCGGCAGCTTTACTATCCAAATTGCCGGTGGGCTCATCGCCCATCACCAAGGGAGGGTCGTTTGCCAGGGCGCGGGCGATGGCGGCGCGCTGCTGCTGGCCGCCGGAGAGGGTGTTGGGCAGCTTGTAAGCCTGGTCAGCCAGGCCAACCTGATCGAGCAGGTGCATGGCGCGTTCCGGCCGCTCGCGAGGCTTCCAGACGCGGCAAAAATCCATCGGGAGCATCACATTTTCGATGATGGTGAGGGTGGGCAGCAGCTGGAAGAACTGGAAGATCACCCCCACATTCTTCCCACGCCAGCGTGCCAGCTTATTTTCACTCAAATCGTTCAAATGCGCCCCGGTCACACAGACATCGCCGTTGGTGGGGCGGTCGATGCCGGTGATCATGTTCAACAAGGTAGATTTCCCGCTGCCAGAAGGCCCCCGCACGCCGACAAACTCCCCGGAAGCTATCCTCAAGTCCACCGATCTCAGGGCATGGATGGGGCCCGCCGGGCCTTCGAAGGTCTTATCCACTTTTTGCAAGTCAATCACCAATTCTGTTTCTGTCATGAACGCACCATTCTCTACCATCTATGATTATTCCGGAACACTATCCAATATACGACCACCAGGTGGAAAAGTTTCAAATATACCACAAGATATGCACAACAAATTTCTTAGATGCACCCCTGCTCGGCTGCGATAGAGAGAGTGGGGAAAAATACACCTGTTTAAAGAGGTGTTCTCCCTTATAAGGAACTGAACCCCCAACCTGCTGATTCGAAGTTCCAGCAAAAATTGTCCATCCCATATATGGTGTCCATTGAGTCCAAATAGCGGCATATATGGGGGTCAAGACGTCTTTTGTGTCCATTTTTTCTATAACTCCATACGGGCTGCACCCGGAAGAGAAGGTGAAGCAACTTGATGCACATGTTTAGTACCTACATAAGTGATACAAAATGATAAAAATATTGATTTAATGGAAGTTTCTGCTTCTTAATTTATGTGGGATATTTACTCGTCTTGAATAAATTATGCTATCATTGTATGTAAATGTGAGGATTTTCCGAATTGAAGTAGTAGATTAAGGAGGGTAGCATGGGATGGCTTGATGTTATTGGGCTAGGAATTGACGCCGCAACACTCTATCAATCGAGTAAAATTCGAAAACAAATTGGTGATATACAAACAGGTCAGTTGGCAGAGTCTACTGTCCAAGAAATTATCGTTGAATTGAAGCAAGTTCTATTTGAGAGCTTAAAAAAATTTGATGATGTTGACGACCTTATTCAAACAGAGCCTTTAAAAATATATTTTGCTACACAATTTACCAATTGGCGGTTAAATAATTTGGGTATCACTCCGGAAATATTCACAGAATTCAATGATAAAGAATATGCACTTAATGCTCGTAAAAGTATCAACAATGTAAGGGATTCGGCTGCTGGATTATTGTCGGATGATCAGATTTCTGATGCTGATAATGGTTTATTAGCTTTGCTAGAAATGCCATTTCTAGATAAATCTATAACCATAAAATGTGAAAAAGAAAAAATAATTGAATTTGAGCAAGAGTTAAATAATACACAAGAGGAATGGGATTTGTTAACTGAAGAAAAAAAACAAATAAACAAGAAGGGATTACCATACATTGGATTTTCAGCGGTCGGAATAGTTCTCATGTGTTTAGTTGGAGGAATTGGGACCGCATTGTTTGGATCTGATTCAATAATCAGTATGTTCGCTCAATTATTATCGATGGTAGTCTGTTTTGGCTCTCTTGCACTTCTGGGAGTGGGGATAATTACTATGCTAAGAAGACCAACTGGGAGATATTCAGAGTTGTCCAAGGAAAGATCACGGCTTAGGCGAGAAATTAAGAATAGGCAAGAAATGGAGGATGTCCCCGAAGAATTTTCAGGATTGAGCAGTGATGAATTAATAAGCTTGAGAGAAGAACGTTATGAGTTATTGCGTAAAGTAATTGGCAGTGAAGAAGTAGATTATTTGCTATCATCATCTGAGACTTCATTAAACTTTTCTTGAATGCGAATATTTCGATAATAGCATTATGTCTTCTAGATACATTTATTGGCAATTGAGGACAGCTCAATTGTGAACAATCGCCTGACTAATAGCAGGCGATTGTTCTGGTGACCCCTTTTTTGTAAGCGCGTCTGAGCGCTATTTTATAGTGCCCATCGTTTTTACTGAATGTATTTCTCTTTGTAGCGTTACCCACCTAACCCCCATTTTTTCTATTATTTTTACACAGTTGCATCGGGAAGAAAGAGATGCAATTTGACACCATATGATATTATGACTTTGGAAGAGATCAAAAAAGTGAGGCAGCAGCTATATAGAATTGCTGCCAAACACGGGATCAGCAAAGTCTACGTGTTTGGCTCTGTGGCGCGTGGGGAAAGCAAGGAAGTCAGCGATGTGGATTTCTTAATTGAGTTGGAAGCTGGCGCGTCCGCCTTTGGCGTTGGCGCATTTCAATTTGAAGCCCAAAAGCTTTTGGGAATACCCACTGATGTCATTCCCACTTTTGCACTTCCTAAAGTTGAAGACCAGTCCTTTGTCCAATCGATTCGGACTGAGGCAGTTGCCCTATGAAAGACACGAAAAAACTGCAAGATATCCTTGACGCAACCGTCACAGGTTCAATTTCACCCTTGAAACTCTCCAATTCTAATCCGCAAATGCGGCTGAGGCTGAGTTCCCACGATGCAGGACGCCTTCAACGGAGAAAATCAGCAACGCCCCCCAGATGACACAAAACCCGATCAGGCGATCTGGTGAAAAATCTTCCCCGTAGATCAATACGCCGATCAAAAACTGGAAGGTCGGGGCGATGTACTGTAGGAATCCCAAAGTCGAGAGGTGAATCCGCCGGGCCGCCGCGCCGAACCACAGCAGAGGCAGGCCTGTGGCCACACCCGCCAGGGCCAGCAGCAATGTCACCAGGGCAGATTGATGCCCAAAAGCGCCTCTCCCCGAAAATTCCAGAAAGAGGAGCAGCCCCAGCGCGGGAATGAACATAAACCCTGTCTCCAGCGCAAAACCGGGGATGGATTCCAGCGCAGCCATCTTCTTGATCAGCCCATAAAACCCAAAAGAAAACGCCAGGCTGAGGGCAATCCAGGGCAGGGAACCATAGCTTACTGTCAGATACACAACGCCAACAGCCGCCAACCCCACAGCAATCCACTGCCAGGGGCGGAGTTTCTCCCGTAAGAAGATCATGCCCAACAAGACATTCACCAGGGGGTTGATAAAATAGCCCAGGCTGGACTCGACAATAAAGCCATTGTTGACCGCCCAGACGTAGATCAACCAGTTGCCGCTCAGCAGCGTCCCTGTAGCAAAATAAACCAGCAAGATTTTAGGCTTGCTCCGAACAGGGCGAAAACCACCCCAGGCGTTGGTGGCGGCAACATAAACCGAGACGAAAACAAACGACCAGACGGCGCGATGCCCGACGATCTCTAGAGGCGGCACGCTCTTGAGCAACTTCCAGTAGATGGGGAAAACCCCCCACAGCGCATAGGCGCCGATACCGTATAGAATGCCTTTATTCATATCCCTTCCATAACCATAGACGCCACGCAGCGCGTGGTCGGTATTCCAGAGGATTCAACTATAGTCCCTTTTTATTCTCGATGGCGCGTCGATAGGCCGCCACATATTCCTGTGCGCTGTCATCCCAGGAGAAGCGTTTCTCCATGGCGCGCCGAACCATCTGATCCCAATGACCGCGGCGGTCATAATAAGTGCTCACCGCCCAGCCAACGGTGTAATAGATCGAGTGCGCACTGGCCTCGATGAATTTGAAGCCAGTGCCGCCGCCAGTGGCCTCGTCATACTGCTCCACAGTATCATCTAACCCCCCGGTGGCCCGCACCACTGGCAGTGTGCCGTATTTAAGGGAGTAGATCTGGTTGAGGCCGCAAGGCTCATAGCGTGAAGGCATCAAGAACATATCCACACCGGCTTCGATCCAATGGGCCAGCTCATTGTTATAGCCTATATAGCTCCCTGCACGCCCGGGATAGCGCACCGGGAGATGGGCAAAATACCTCTCCAATGCTTTGTCACCCGACCCAAGTAAGACGAACTGCACATGCATATCGTCCAGGACGCTTTCGATGGCTCCCGATAAGAGGTCCAGGCCCTTCTGGTGCGCCAAGCGGCTGATCACGCCGATAAGCGGGATATCCCCATCTTCATACAAATAAAATCGTTTCTGCAGTTCCCGTTTACAGATTCCCTTACCTGTCAGGTCATCACGAGAGTAATTGGCCGGGATCAATGGATCGATTTCGGGATTCCACTGGGAATAATCCACGCCGTTGAGGATGCCGACATAATTCTCGCCCTTGTCGTTTAGATAGGGGGCCATGCCATGGGCCATCTCCGGAGTGCGCGTCTCCTTTGCATACGTCGGGCTGACGGTGTTGACCAGATCAGCATAGTAAATGCCGCCCTTGAGGAAATTAACCTTGCCATGATCTTCAAACTTGTCAGAAGTGAAATTGCCCCACTGCAAGCCGGTGTAATCGTAATGCCCGGCATCATAGACCCCCTGATAGCCAATATTATGGATGGTCAGGAAGCTCGCCGCACCGCCCAAAACGGGATCATCCCAGTGCCAGGTTTTCAAGTATGCCGATGCCAGCGCGGTTTGCCAGTCATGGGCGTGGACAACATCTGGTTTAAAGCCGATGTCGATGCAAAGTTGAAGGGCAGCGCGCGTCAGGAAAGCGAAACGGCGGGGGTTGTCTAAGAAGTCGTTGAACTCCGCATCGTGGTAGAGACCGTCGCGGTCGAAATACTTATCCGATTCGATGAGATAGACTGCAACCCCAGCCTGGTTCTGGATTTTATAGACGGCACACCATTCCTCGGTATCGCCCATCCACACACCCATGGGGCTGAGGAAGGGTTGAATGTCGAACTGCTCTGCATCGATAGCGCGGTATTTGGGAATCACGATGATGACCTCGTGGCCCAACTTCTGCAAAGCCGCTGGAAGCGCGCCGACGACATCAGCCAAACCCCCGGACTTGGCATAAGGCACACATTCTGAGGCCACCATGACGATCTTCCAAGTATCTGACACTGAGAAATCTCCTTGTGCGAAGCTAACTCAACTGAGTCGCCGTGCTCTCTACACTGCGGGTCGCCTGCGCTGCGCTATGCAGCCCTTCAGGCAGGCGTACATGCCCTGGAGCAACCAACGAGCAAGCGGACATCACGCTCTGGCGTAAAGACCTCCGCAAATTATAGTACACTTCCTGGGTTATCATACCCGCTGTTATTGATGAAGAATATCGTCCCCGTCGAGGGAAAACATGGGGGGGACTCATTCAGTCGCTCGACTGATTTGATTCACGCGCACATCCTGAGATATACTTAGGGGCAGGATGAAGGCCACCAAAACCACTCCACCTCCCTACATCCCCGGCCAACCAACGCGAAAAAAACGACCCATGGGAAGATACCTGCCCCCCCTCCCGGAGGGGGTGGCTGCTTCCTGGCTGGAGAATCGGATTCAACGGGAGGGTTGGGTGCTGGATCCCTTTGGGGCTTCTCCACGCCTGGTGGAGGAAATCGCCCGCAGCGGGTACCGTGTCCTGATGGCGGCCAATAACCCCGTGATCGCTTTCATCCTCAAGATGTCTGCCGCCCCTCCGCGTCTCGCGGACCTGAAATCTGCCCTGGCGGCCATCGGATCCGCCAGACTCAGAGATTCACGCATCGAGCCACACATCCGTTCGCTATACCAGACGAGATGCCAGGGCTGCGAAGCAGAGATCCAGGCTGAGGCTTTCCTGTGGGATCACGACGGGCAGGTGCCCTATGGGCGCATCTACACCTGCCCTTATTGCAAGGACTCGGGGGAGTTCCCCGCTACCGAGGGGGACAAATCCCTGGCGATGCAGTTCGGGGACAGTGGTCTGCCTCGCGCCCGCGCTTTAGAACGGGTTGCCCCGCTGAACGATCCTGACCGCATCTACGCCGAAGAGGCCCTGGCTGTCTACCCCGACCGGGCGGTGTATGTCTTGAGCACCCTGATTAATAAGCTGGATGGGCTGGCCTTGCCAGATGAACACACTCAACATCTGAGCGCATTATTGCTTAATGCCTTCGACCGCGCCAATACTCTCTGGCCACATCCCACCGCCCGTGATCGCCCCAAACAACTGACGATACCGCCCAAGTATCGGGAAAACAACATCTGGCTGGCCCTGGAAGAAGCCATCGAACTGTGGGCCTCCGAGGCTACGCCCCTACCCCTGACGATCTGGCCTGAGATACCCCCAGAGGAGGGCGGGATCTGTTTGTTCGAAGGGCGTTTTAGAAGATTGACCAGGGATGTGGGGGAGACCCCCATTGGCGCAATCCTTACCACCTTCCCACGTCCTAACCAAGCTTTTTGGACTCTCTCTGCGCTTTGGGCCGGTTGGCTTTGGGGGTCGGAGGCGGTCGATGAGTTCAAGTCCGTGTTACGCCGTCAACGCTACAGCTGGCGCTGGCACAGTGCGGCACTGCACAGCGTCTTGGAAAATCTACATCCGATTCTAACCCTTCAGACACCTCTTTTCGGCCTGATCGCTGAAACCGAACCCGGATACCTCAGCGCAGTGATGACCGCGATCCACTCCGCAGGCCTCGACCTACGTGGAGTCGCCATGCGGGCAAGACAGGGACAGACCCAAATCACACTCTCCGCTGGAACCGCCGTGGAAAAGGGCGAAGACACAAAAAACATCAAGGAAATCATCAAGTCTGGCGCTCAGGCGCACTTAAAGGAGCGTGGTGAGCCTTCTAGTTATTTGCCCCTCCTTGCTGCTGGGCTTAACGCCTATACGAAAGAAACTAGTCTCATCGGCTCCCCTGCTGAGAGCTTCTACGATCTCCAAAGAACCATCGAAGAAACTATCGCTTACCGGGGCGGTTTCGTACGTTTGGAGGCCACGGGACAATCACCCGAATCTGGTTATTGGTGGCTGCAAAAACACGATGAGGAGTCGCTGCCACTGGCCGACCGGGTGGAAATCGAATTAGTGGGACACCTGCTCAATCACCCCGGCTGCACCCTGAGGTCACTAGATGAAGCAATCTGCGCCGCCTTTCCAGGGTTGTTGACGCCGGGATTGGAATTGATCCAAGTCTGCCTGGAATCATATGCCGAGAGGGAACCTCCAGAAAGCGACTTCTGGCACCCGCGCCCAGGGGATAGACCTGCCAATCGTCGAGACGATCTGATAAAGATTGGAGAACTCATCGAGGAATTGGGGAGCAAGTTAGGGTTGGCAACTCAAAAGATCGCAGATGGCCCCATCACCTACCAGTGGCTCGATGATGAAGAGCAAACCCAGTTCACCCTATATCTGACCGCTTCAGCAGTGCTGGGCAAGATCATCAACGCTGACACGCACCCCAATGGGAGCGCTCTGATCGTCCTACCCGGCGGACGGGCCAACATCGTGGCATGGAAATTGAGCAACAACCCCCTGTTACGCAAAGAAGTGGAAGATCATTGGAGCTTCATCAAGTACCGCCACCTGCGCTACCTGATTGACAACCCCATGCTGACCCTGGAAAACCTCGCAGAGCAGTTGACCTTAGACCCTCTGACGTACTCGGAGCCACAGATTCGCTTGTTATGATGGCGATGGCAAGTGGGGGATTGGAACGCGATCAAGCAATACTTTGAGCTAAGTTTCATGCCTCCTTACACGATCTTATGGGGTAGGTGTCGGCGTGGGGGTTTCCGTTGGTGTATCCGTAGGCAAAGATGTTTCCGTGGCCGTCGGTGTGATCGAGGGAGTCAGTGTGTCGGTCGGCGTGAACGTGGGGGTAGGGGTCAAGGTCGGGGTAAACGTCGCCGTCGGTGTAGGAGTCTCTGTGGGGGTGTCCGTGGGGGTGGGGGTCGGCGTGGGAACCTGAAGGTCTATACTGACGGTCGTTTCGGCGTAGGTATCCTCAGAGCTTAGTACACGCAACCTCAGAGAAACCACCCCGGCCTCCAGTTCGCTCACATCCCATTCGTAGATCTCATCAGGCTGGTTGACGGGGTCATCTTCCTCGCGCAGCAAATCCCAATCCACTGGATCATCTCCCCGGCCCCAGTGCAGCCAAAACTCACTAAATTTGCTGGTGGCATCCGCTCGCCCGTAGATCGAGAGCGGGCTGGAGGTGATCACATCGCCATCGTCCGGCGTGGTGATCTCGAGGATGGGGCGCGAGTCCGTTTCGGAACAGGCGTGTTGGGGGGTGAAAAAGACCGGATCAGAGAAACCCATATCACTGGCCCAATTCCGGCCCTGGTCGGTCTCCTCGATCCATTTGATCGCCCAAGGGTCGCTGACATTCAGGCCCAGTTTGTTCTCGGTAAACTCATTGCAGGACGGAGAGGCCAACAAACCCGTCCAGGTATCGATCGTGGCCTTTTGCCATAAATCCTGACCCTTGGGCAATGGCGGTTGTCCAGCGACGAAATACTCGCTGCGCTGACTGGGACACCACTGGGAAGGCTCAGTGCCCGAGGCTGTACAGATAACCTGTTGGATGACGCCTGTCGGCGCCATGAACGGGGTCGGGTTGCCACCGGTCAGGTGCTGGACGGCTATCTGCATGAAAGAATTCCAGATTGGTGCCGCGCCGGTTAAGCCGCTGGTTCCCTGCATGGGCGTGTAGTCGGCGTTGCCCACCCAGGCACCCACCACTACATCGGGCGTATATCCTATCGTCCAGTTGTCGCGGAAATCGTTGGTCGTCCCCGTCTTAGCGGCCACCGGAAATGGCAGGTTGAGCATCGAGTTGGTGCCGAACATCGGCGCGCGGGCGGCGTTGTCGGAGATGATCGAGGAAATCAAAAAGGCGTGCTCAGCCCGCAGCACCTGATCTCCAACAGGCTGCTGATATTGGTAGACAACTTCACCGAGATGGTCCTCAATGCGGGTGATCGCCACCGCAGGAATCCTGCGTCCACCGTTGGCGAAAACCGCGAAGGCGCTGGATAACTCCAGAAGCGAGACGTCGCCGCCGCCCAAGGTCAGCGAGAGGCCATAGTCATCTCGGGTCAAAGTGGTGATCCCCAGGCGCTCAGCCATGGCGATCAATCCGTCTTCTTCAGACGTGGTGGGGTCGTCGTAAATGCCCACGAAATCCAGTGCTTTCACCGCGGGTATATTGAAGGAATTTGCCAATGCAGAACGCACCGTAACGGGACCATGATGGCGATTGTCGTAATTAACCGGCACATAAGGGTCGCGCGGGTCATTGGGATCACCCGAAGGCGGGAACTCGGAATGAACATCCCACAACAGCGTCGCCGGAGTCCAGCCCTTTTCAAAGGCGGCAACATAGGTCAGCGGCTTGATTGCCGAACCCGGCTGGCGCGGGCTGACGGCCATATTGACCTGACCATCGATGCTCTCATCGTCGAAATCCGCAGAACCGACCATCGCCAGGATCTCCCCCGTGCTGGGGCGGATAACCACCAGAGCACCGTTTGTGACGTGCTTATCCGCCAGGGAATCAACCTGATTTTTGACGACCTCCTGCGCCTGATCCTGCAGACCTGGATCGAGCGTGGTAAATACCGTAAAACCAGAGCGGTAGATCGTCTGGGGATCGAACTGGTCTTCCAAGATCGAGCGCACATAGTTGACCCAGTGCGGGTAACGTATCTGTACCTGCGGCGGTTTGAACTCATAACTCTCAAAGGCGCGCGCTACTTCAGCAGCTTCTCCTGCTTCGATGCAGATCGGCTGTGGAGAATTGCCCACGTAGATACAACCCTGTTCCTGGCTGGCCTGGAACATCAGCAGCAAAACCGTCTGCTGGCGTTCCAAGGTCACGTCCCGATTGGTATAGACGTCGTAGACCGATGGCAATTGGGGCAATCCAGCCAAAAATGCCGCCTGGCCTAAATCCAAATCCCTGGCCGAAGAACCAAAATATGTTTGCGCGGCAGCTTCGACACCATAGGCTAGGTTGCCGTAGTAATTCTCATTCAGGTAGATTTCCAGAATTTCATTTTTGGTGTATCGGCGAGTGATCTCCGCCGCCAGGATGGCCTCTCGCAGCTTACGCCTATATGTCCGTTGAGCACGCTCCTCCGCGGAGAGGAACATGGTGCGCGTCAATTGCTGGGTAATCGTCGAGGCCCCCGAAATCGTTTCCTTGCTGTTCAGGTTTTGCCAGAAGGCCCTCACAATCGCCATGGCATCGAAGCCGGGATGATTGTAGAATTCCTTGTCCTCAGTAGCGATGGTCGCCGCAACCAGAAATGGCGACATCTCTTCCAATGTGATATACGTCCTGCGTCCGAAGCTCGGATCGAGGATTTCATAGAGCAAATTGCCATTGCGGTCTAGGATGCGCGTGGTCTCGAATTGGGAAACCCGCTCACGCAGATCACTGGGATCGGGCAGGTCATTGGCAATCTGCCAGTAGACGTAAAAACCGGCCGAGGCGGCGATGACGGCCAGAACCACGAGCACAAAAGCTCCCAAGAGGGACATGCGCAGCAAACAGCCCAGAGTGCGCTCCAATTGAGCGCCCTGAAGTTTGGGTCGGATCCGCCTTTTGGGTGGAGGCGGCGGGACTGAGGCGGGGGTGGTGGCTGGTCTTCGAGATTCTGTTTGCTCATAGGCCGATGGCGTGACCTGTGTGCCCCCCAGATCGATCTCATCGACCCGGCGCGGGAGCGGCATCCCCCGGGTATCCAGAGCGGGCGGCGCTGTTTGGGGCGTGGTGCCCAAACCCGGCGGTGGCGGTGTATCCGTCTCCTGCTGCGGTAAAGTGGCTTCCCCCCCCACGCCCTCCTGCTCATCGACGACCTCCTCCTCAATAGAAGAGAGATCAAGCGCAGGTTCCGACTCAGCCATTGGCTCAGGCGGTGGTGCGTCCTGAGTTCCTACGGATGGGGGTCCTTCGGACTCGCTCTGACCACCTATCAAATCCAAATATGTCGAGGGATAATCGCCCCGAGGGGGCACTACGGGGGGCTCTAGCTCCTCTTCGGAAGCATCTTCAGGGGCCTCATCCTGTTCGACTCTCTCTGCCTCGTCTAACAACCGACGAAAACGCTCGCGTGGATCTTCGGGTTGGGCTGGTTTCTCTTCTGACATGTAAAATCTCGCATCTCCGCGCTGCTGGGTTCAGCGTCTTAGCTGCGAATTGTGATCATCATTCATCTGCCGGCTTGCTGGCAACCAAAACCTTCCAGATGCCTTTCATCACCACTTCTTCATTCTGATTCAGCACGCTGAGTTCCAGGTCCACCGCACCGCCGCCGAGCCGTTTCAAGGCCTTAGTCTTGATGATCTCGGACTGGACATGAACGGTATCTCCGATAAAAACCGGCTTGGTGAATTTCCAGGATTCAATTTCACGGAAGGCGATTACCGTGCCCTCGATCAGGCCGCTGAGATTCACTAATCCAGAAGCAATTGCCGTTACCAATAAACCATGCGCGACCCGTTGACCGAAAGGCGTCGTCTTGCTGAACTCAGCATCGGTGTGGATCTGGTTATAATCCCCTGACAACCCCGCGAAGGCCACAATATCACTTTCGGTAATCGTACGACCAGCACTGACATATACCTGGCCGACTGCAAACTCCTCAAAATACAACCCTCGAGAATGATGTCTCATCATAAAAAACTCCTCGCGCCTTATCGTGATATACAGATAACGGTTCCTGGATACAGATTCTAGCACAAAACCTTTGACCTAACCCCTAACTACCCTTACAATATTATTTTATGAGGACGTGGAACCTGACCGCTAATGATCCAGGTGCGTATACGATTGCCGCTGACCCCAGGTGCGGCCCCACAGACTACACTAACGATCATATCTGGGAACTGTCGCTGACGGGTGGTGAGCCTGCCGCTTTGTCGATAACCACCACCTACGGCCTGCGGGCGCGCAACTTGAGGCTTTTCCCGCGTTTTGTCGAGGGCGATACCCCCATTTCCGACCCAGATCGTTTTGTCGAACCTCCCCGCGTTCAATGTTTTTATCCAAATTATCTGGCCTTGTCATGCACCCCATATACCGGAATCGAAGTCGGAATCGAATATTGGGTTCCCGAATCACAGGCTATTGCTGGGCGGGTGCAGATCAAGAACAGCCGCCTCTCGGTCAGGCAATTGCGCTTCGAATGGGGAGCCATACTTTCTACGACGCCAGAAAAGAACCGTATGTCACCACAGGAGATGGAAGCCGTCACAGTTCTATGCGGACAAGCCGGCAATCTATCTCCAGTGCTGTTCATGACCGGCGGGCCGCAGTTTAGCTTCGGGCCTTTCCCATCCCTGGCGATCGACATCGAAATACCACCAGGGGGAGAGCGGCAATTCACCTGGGTGATGGTCTCTCTGGAAAGCCACCAAGAGTCATTTGCTGCCGCCAGGAGCATCGCAGCCCGCCCATGGGAGAAAGAAGTCGCTTACCTAGAGGTGCTCAACGCCGGGTTGGTCGAAATCGAAACCGGAGACGCTGATTGGGATGCAGCCTTTGCTCTGGCCCAGAAAAGCGCCTATGGGCTGCTGGTCGGCCCCACTGATCGACTGCCCCATGCTTCTTTCGTGTCCAGCCGCCAGCCCGACCATGGCTACTCTCCCAGCGGCGATGGGAGCGATCATTCCCACTTGTGGAACGGACAAACCCCGCTGGAAACTGATTTCCTGGTTGGCCAGATGCTGCCCGCAGCGCCCCAAATCGCGGCAGATTTGTTAGCGAACTTCCTGTCAACCCAAAAACAGAGCGGCTTTATCGATTGGAGGCCTGGTCTGGCGGGGCAACTTGGCGGCGTGATGGCTACGCCGATCCTGGCCCACCTGGCCTGGAAGGTCTACCAGGTCACCGAAGACCGCCGATTCCTGGAGGTGGCCCACCCCAAACTGCTCAAAGCCCTTCAAGCCTGGTTCGACTCCGCCCAAGATCGCGATGGAGATGGAATCCCTGAATGGGCTCACCTGATGCAGTCAGGCCTTGACGAGCATCCCATCTTTTCACTATGGCAAGAATGGTCACAGGGCGCGGATATCTCTCAAAGCGAGAGTCCTGCGCTGTGTGCGCTGCTATACAATGAAATCCAAACCTTGATCAAAATGGCCCGCCTTCTCGAACGGACTGGATCGATCGCGTCCTTGCAATCCCTGGCCGATAATCTCCACTCGGCGATCGAAGCCTCTTGGGACGAGGCCGCTTCCATGTATCGCGTTTGGGATCGCGAAACCCACTTGAGTCCCTCCCGGGAAATATTGGCGGAACGAACCGGGCCAGGTGAAATCTACCTCCAACGTGCTTTCGATGAGCCAGTCAGACTGCTGATCTCCATTACCGGCATCGATACCACCCCTCGTCAAACCAATCTCTTTGTCCATGGAACAGGCCCGTCAGGGCAACATCTGGTCGAACGCATTACCGAAGATCAATTCCCCTGGCGACTCAGACGAACCTGCGTTACCAGCCAAAGAGTCTATAACAGCTTGGAATTCATTGAAATCCGGATGATCGGGCCAAATGATCTCGTCAGCGTCGAGGTGGTTGACCTGACACAACAGGATTATTCCCTGTTCTTGCCTCTCTTTGCCGGTATCCCCTCTCAAGAGCGCGCCGACCAGATCATCCAGGAGGCACTATTGAACCCCGAGCGCTACTGGCGAGCTTTCGGCATACCTCTGTGCCCATCACCGACTGATGAAGGAGAAACGCATCCCTGCACCAACACATCGATCCTATGGAACAGCCTGATTGGTAGGGGTTTGCTCCGTTACGGCTACCGCAGAGAGGCCGCCGAACTGGTCAGCCGATTGATGACCGCGGTCATCTCCAACCTGGAGAAGCACAAAGCCTTCGCACAGAGCTACAACGTCGAAACCGGGGCGGGAGTCGGGGAGCGCAATTCCCTCTCGGGCCTGGCGCCCCTCTCCCTCTTCCTGGAAACCCTGGGGGTACGCCTGATTTCCCCCAGCAAAGTGGCCCTGGAAGGGCACAACCCTTTCCCCTGGCCGGTAACCATCCATTATCGCGGACTGACCATTCTGCGTAAGAAAAATAAGACCCGGATCACTTTCCCCGGGGGCCAGACCACAGTGGTCAAAAGCCCTGACCCCCATACCGTAGAATTGGACAACCCAAGATGAATAAAACGCCTTTAAGCCTTTCCGCAAGAATACTCATTGTACTAAGCATCCTCACTATCCCCCTGCTGACGGCTTGTTCTGGAAGCGAGGGCGTTGTTCTGCCTCTCGCCCAGGCAAACGAAACTGATCCTTTCGGCGCAACTGAAGGCGGAGAAGCAGAAGAAACAAGGATTATCGTCCTCATCGCTGCCTCCATCGGCCTGTTGCTGATTGCCGCACTGGTAGGCATCATCACCAACAGGCTGCGTCTGCCGTATACTGTGGGGTTGGTGCTGATCGGTTTAGCTTTATCACTCCGGGGGCAGGAGCAGATCGATATTCCCCCAGAGATCTTCCTGGGGCTACTGGTGCCGCCGCTGATCTTCGAAGCCGCCTTCCACATCAAAGCCGATGACCTACGCAGGGATCTGGCTCCAATTCTGACTCTAGCGATTCCCGGTGTGTTGCTCACAACCTTTCTAGTGGGGGGCGTGGTCGCCTTGGGAACCGGCTTCCCCATCGCCGTGGCATTAGTCTTCGGAGCATTGGTGGCCGCTACCGACCCTGTGGCTGTGGTAGCTCTCTTCCGCTCACTCGGGGTCCCCAAACGCCTGCAAGTGCTCTTAGAAGGTGAAAGCCTGTTCAATGATGGTACAGCCATTGTTATCTTCAATTTGATGGTAGTGATCGCGGTCAGCGGATCATTCGATCTGATTGACAGCTTGTTTGATTTTATCCTCGTCGCAGGCGGGGGACTGGTGGTCGGTTTCATCCTGGGTGTCTTGATTTCGCGAGTCATCGGTTTCATCGACGACCCCTTGATCGAGACAACATTAACCACTGTATTGGCTTTTGGCTCTTATATCGTCGCCGAACAATTCCACGTCAGCGGTGTCTTAGCCGTGGTGGCTGCTGGCCTTGTCAGCGGAAACCTTGGCCCTAAAGCCATGTCAGCAACAACGCGCATCCTGGTGTTCAACTTCTGGGAAATTGCCGCATATTTTGCGAACTCGGTGGTCTTCTTGCTGATTGGGCTACAAATCAACCTGAGAGTGTTGGTCACCGACTGGCAAGTAATTATATGGGCCATTGCCGCCGTGTTAGTCGCCCGCGCGGTTGGCGTATACGGCTTGCTGGGGGTCAAGAGCGGCGTATCGTTGCGCTACAAAAACGTGCTCTATTGGGGCGGCTTGCGTGGCGCCATCTCACTAGCCCTGGCCCTCAGTTTGCCAGCTTCGCTAGGCTCAGCACGGGATGATATCCAGACCATGGCGTTTGGTGTTGTGCTATTCACACTGCTGGTGCAAGGCCTGACCATGAAGCCACTGATCAATAAGATGAATCTTGTCCAACGCAGCGAAGCCCAGGAGGAATATGAGCGACGTCACGCGCGCGCAGTCACGGCGAGAACATCCTATGAGCGCCTGAAAACCATGTACAATGAAGGCTTACTCGCTTCTCACTTGTGGGACAGGCTGTCGCGCCCTCTGGAACAGCGTGCCGAGGCCCTAGCTCGTGCCGTCGAGGAGGCTCTGCTCGCTGACCCGAGCCTGGAAATCCAGGAATTGGATTCCGCTTTCCGAGACATTTTGCAGACTCAACGGAGCGCCCTGACCGCGCTTCTGAGGGATGGGATCATCTCCGAGGAAATCTATTCTCAATTGGTAGGCGAAGTGGACACCGTACTCACGGATCGCCACTCAAACTTGCTCGAACTGTTACGCCTCGACACCAGCAAGACGATAGACGGCCTGCTGGCCATGATCGTGCAGGAGGCTGATGTCGAGGATGTCATCGCCAGCATAAACAGATTAGGTCTGCCGGTAACACGGTTATCCAGCACGGGGAGTTTCTTAGGACGCAGGAACGTCACCCTGTTGGTCGGCACCATCAAAGCTCTAGAAGAAAATCTTAAAACGGCCGTCACCAGAGCCAGCCGACAGCGGGTTGAATATCTTCCCAGTCCAGGCCAAGACCCCGAGATGGGCACATCTGTCACGGTGGGAGGCGCGACGATATTCGCGTTTGATGTTGAAAGGTATGAGGTACTTTGATGAAGATGATCGTTGCGATTGTAAACGACTCCCACAGGGATGAAGTCGCGCAAGCGCTACTGGAAAAGAATTATCGTGCCACTCGACTGGCTTCGACAGGCGGATTACTACGCGGCGGTACGACCACTTTTATGGTTGGGGTTGATGATGAGCAAGTCGAAGAGGCCCTGCGAGTGATCCGGGAGAGCGTCCCCCCTCAGGAGGAGTCTGACAAAGTTCAAGCTACAGTTTATGTGCTCAACGTTCGGGATTTCGAGCGTTTGTGAGGATAACACTTCCTGGAGAGAAGAAATGAAAATGCTGGTAACGATACTCAATGACGAAGATAGTGGAAGTGTTTACGACGCGCTGCACGGCGCGGACTTCCCCGTCACGCGCATCGACTCAACGGGCGGTTTTTTGCACCAGGGCAACAGCACTTTGATGATCGGCGCGGACGATAGCCGGGTAGACGAAGCCATCGACCTGATCAACGTACAATGTTCCCCATCAGCGGACCCCATTGCCCAGAGGGCAACCGTCTTCGTGCTGAACGTTGAGCACTTCGAGCAAATTTAGTCTTGGATAAAGCGCCCCTTGACATCGGAGTAGAAAAATCACGCCTACGGCGCTTCACAAATCCCGCACAGGGGGCTAAGTGTATAAAAGCCTGTTTTGCGGTGCGACAAATCTAGGACATCCCGCATCTCGATTCATTCGTGGAACTCTTCGACCTGGTAAACCGCCACTTCGAGTGGCTTGTGTCGCCATAGATCGGGCGAGGCACCCAGTTTGAGACACAACTGATTGAGAAAATCGACTGTATCCGGCAATTTACCCCAAACCTGGGGCAAGAATGTCGCCCGACGAGTGCCATCACGCAAAACAAGACCATCAATCCCCGGGCGAATTTTAGTCAATAACTCTTCAGGGTCATCGTATTCCAAGAGTTGGGGAGGGGTAAGGCACGAGATTTCGATACTGATCTGTCCCAGTTCTTCTGGCTGAACTCGGGGGAATCGGTAGTCATTGAGCGCCGCGGCGAGGGCATGTTCTCTAGCGTCATCTGCCAGAGGGCGGTATGGGTCTAGCGTGCCGATACATCCCCGGAGTTGGCCGGCTTTGGTGAGTGTGACAAAAGTGGCGCCAGGCTCTCGCAAACGCGAGGGCAGCTCCTCAAGGTCAAGCGGCGGCAAGGATTCACCTCTCACGCCTGACTCCAGGCCCTGCCGCGCCAAAGCTAATAGGGTTGTGCGCTCCTCGGAGGTTAATCGGTCTACTGACATATGTTATCTCAAATGGTCTCGACCTTGCAACACAGAAAATGGACAGATCAAAAACCACATTTCTCTATTTTACCTAAAAACCTTGTCATCCAATCATCTTTTCGGTACTATGATTGAGGCAGATTTGCACAATCCAGCCCTTGAAAGCACACCTACTCGAAGATATCCGCCCAATATTCACCCTTGGTGGCCTTGAGCCGACCAGCTTGATATGAAAAATCCCGATTCCGGTTCCCAAAAAGCGCCAAACCTCGTCGCAGAAACGCTGAAATCCATCTTCACAGTCGTGATGGTTGCTTTTGCTGTGGCAACCTTATTCACGGCAGCCAAACCGATCGGCCTCTTCTCCGGAGAGTTTTCAGCCAAACTGGCCGAAGCGGTTAAAGCTCAGGAAACGCCCGCTGAACAATGGCCGACAGCCACTCCACGCCCAAAACCCTCTATTGGTATTGTCGTCGGGCACTGGGGTGACAACCATGACCCTGGCGCAGTCTGCCCCGATGGCTTGACTGAATTGAGCATCAACCAGGAAGTCGCCACCCATTTGCAGCAAAGATTGATCGCTGAAGGGTTCGACGTCGATTTGTTGAAAGAATTCGACGATCGTTTGGTAGGCTACCAAGCCCTGGCATTAATCTCGATCCACGCCGATTCATGCACGTATATCAACGATGTCGCCACAGGATTCAAAGTGGCCGAATCGCGCTACAACCCCCGACCCGAGCGCACAGCCCGCATGGTGGCCTGCTTGCGAAACCGCTATGCTAAGGCAACTGGCCTGAGCGAGCACTTGAGCATTACCGCGGATATGACCGAGTATCACGCTTTCGATGAGATCGACGAAGAAACCCCCGCTGTGATCATCGAGATCGGCTTCATGAATCTGGATCGCCAACTGCTTACCCAAAATCAGGACATAATCGCCGACGGGATCGCCGACGGCATTCTATGTTATACGCGCAACGAGAGTATCACCACTGATCAAGAATGAGCCCTGAGTGGAAACAGGCCCAGGAGGCCCTCCGAAAAGCCCAGCAAGCGCTAAAGCAGGGAGATCAACGTTCTGCTCGACGCTGGGCCGAGCAGGCAGCCGCATTAGCCCCAGACCGCGAGGAGCCGTGGCTCTTTCTGGCTGCGGCTGCATCTCCGCGCGCTAGCCTAGCCTATATGGAACGCGCCCTGGAGATCAACCCCCAAAGCGACTTCGCTCGGCGGGGAATGCACTGGGCCATCGATCGTTGGCGGCAAGAGCCAGCACCTAAAAAACGCCCACGGCGGATCACCTTCCCTAACATCTCTCCCAGTGCCCTAACCCGCTCCCGGCCAGCGCTCTTACCCTGGACACTGATCCTATTGGTTGTCGCTCTCGGCTTCATGGCCTGGTTCAGCACCCCAACCTTTTCCCTGGCCTTCGACACCCAAGAGGCCGTCCCCATCGCTCAAGTAGACGTTGATAAGGCCACTCGCACGCCTACTCCAACGCCAACCTTTACACCAACGCCTACCTTTACCCCCTCTCCAACACCCACCGACACGCCGACGCCCACAGCCACTTTTACACCGTCGATCACCCCCACACCGCGCCCCACCAACACGCCCCAACCTACCCAGAAACCGCAAACATCGGCGAGTTCTTACCAGCCAGCCAGCGTTGATTCAGGAGAAAGGTGGATCGATATCGACCTTTCAGAGCAGCGTCTATACGCATACAGTGGAGATGATCTGGTGAAGTCCTTCGTGGTGTCAACAGGTACATGGCAGTACCCTACAGTCACCGGCCAATACTATATTTACGTCAAGTATCGATACTCCACTATGGCCGGCCCCGGCTACTATCTGCCTGATGTTCCTTACACGATGTATTTCTATAAAGGGTATGGCATCCACGGGACTTATTGGCACAATAATTTCGGAACGCGTATGAGCCACGGCTGCGTCAACATGAAAACCGAGGATGCCGGGTGGATATTCAATTGGTCATCAGTCGGCACCCTGGTCAATGTCCATCAATGATGAACGGAACAAACCCCATCTCTCGGCGCGAATTCTTAAAACTGGGTGGGTTGAGCCTATTGGGGCTGGCAATGGCACCTTTCGAGCAAGCCACCTCTCTGGCCGCTAACCAACAAGGGCGCGTGATCTACGAGCACATCACCGTCTACAACCGACCTTCATTCTCGGGTGAAGTGGTTCGACAATCTTGGGTTGACAGTGTTTTCCCCATTCTGGAGGCCACCATCGGTGACGAAGAACCGGCCCACAACACAGTTTGGTATCGCATCCAGGAAGGTTATGTCCACTCTGGAGGTGTTCAGCCGGTAAAAACTATCCTCAACCAGCCTAATTGGGAAATCCCAGATTTCGGTCAGCTAGCAGAAGTTACCGTACCCTACACCGACGCATATTGGGAGGTCGATGTACATCATGAGGTGGCTTACCGGTTTTATTACGAGACCACCCATTGGGTATTGGGATTGGTTTATGGAAAAGATGGAACCCCCCTATATCAAATCCTGGACGATAAGTGGAATCTGATCTACTACGTCCCGGCGCGACATTTGCGGCTGATCCCAGCCAGCGAAGTAAGCACTCTTTCCCCAGATGTTCCCCCCGAGGAAAAGCGCCTAGAAGTGGATACTGCCAACCAGGTCGTCATTGCCTACGAATATGACCGCCCCGTTTTCATCACCAAGGCCGCCACGGGGGCGGAGTTCAGCAACGGGCAGTTTTATACCCCGGCTGGCCGGCATTACACGAACCACAAAATGCCCTCGCGCCACATGTCCGCCGGAAACCTGGCTCACAACGGTTTCGACTTGCCGGGCATCCCCTGGGTATGCTATATCAACGAAAGAGGCGTGGCCTTTCACGGCACATACTGGCACAATGATTTTGGAAAGCCGCGCAGTCATGGCTGCATCAACCTTACATCGCAGGCATCCAAATGGGTCTACCGCTGGACCCTCCCGGCAGTCCCCGCCGACCAGCGCAGATTGTACGAGGATGTTGGCACAACGGTTGATGTGATTTAACAATTGACGTCCCGCACTGCCTCTAACCACAATATTGGAAGAACTTATGGAGGTTCACGATGCACAGCGCATTTCAATTTGATTCATACTTGCTCAAACGGCAAGTCCTCGCCCTGACTGGCAAATTCCGCGTTTATGCCCCAGACGGCCAGTTGGTGCTCTACAGCCAGCAGAAGATGTTCAAGCTCAAGGAAGACATCCGCGTTTTCTCTGATGAGAACATGACGCAGGAAGTGCTCAACATCCAAGCCCGGCAAATCATCGACTTTTCAGCGGCTTACGATGTCATCGACAGCGCGTATCAAACCAAAGTCGGCGTGCTGCGCCGCAAGGGCTTGCGTTCGATGATGCGCGACGAGTGGGAAGTGCTGGATGCATACGACCAACCCCTGGGTATCCTCCAGGAGGATAGCGTGGGGTACGCCCTGCTCCGGCGGCTCTTGTTGGGCTCGCTGCTGCCCCAAAACTACGATCTAATCCTTGGTAACCAACGCGTAGCTGACTACAAGCAGCGCTTTCGCTTCATCGGCTATCATCTGGAAGTGGATTTCAGCATCGACAGCGCCCGCCAACTGGACCGTCGTTTGGGGATCGCCGCGGCGATCTTGCTGGGCACCATTGAAGGCAAGCAGTCTTCATAAGAAGCGTATAAGAATCATCTGGGAACACTCGACAGCGCGGTAAAATCCAAGGCAGTTGAGATATCGAAAGATTATCATGCCTAAGAAGATTCTTTTTCAGGGATTAGTTTACGACGAAAGCGACAACCCCGTAGAGACCGCCTATGTTGGGAACGAACCGTGTTATGTGGTTGACGACTCGGGCTTTCGGCGACATATCCCCTCCGAACAAGTCGATCGCCAAGTTTTGGAATCCATGCGCGAGATGATCACCGGACATGAAGACATCCTCAGCGAACAAGCTGCCAAGATGCTCGGTCAGGATGACATTTTCACCCGCGCCATGATCGAAACCCAACTCAAACAGATGGACCAACAATTCGACCGTATCTTCGAAGTGGGCATTCCAGAGGAAAGCCTCGCCTATATGGGGATGACGGGGTTCCGCATCAAGATCAACGTCCACGGCGAGGTGATCGATTTGCAGCAGCCCGGGATGATCGACCCCGACGAAGAGTGAAATCAAAACAAAAAGGAGCGGCGAACGCCGCTCTTTCTTGTTTTGAGATAAGTTAACCCGCGTAGCTCCAGCCGAGATCGGGCAACGAGAGCGTCTCCCCTGCTTCTCCAGGCTTATAGACGCCCCCATTGACCACTTCGGCGACAACGATATCGTGATCTCCGCCGACATGCAAGATGTCGATCACTTTACACTCTAAATACGCCGCTGCGCCCTCAAGAATGGGGCAGCCTGTCTCTGGGCCGGGGGCGTAAACAACATCCTTCATCTTGTCGGGGTTCTTTGCCCTGCCCTTCGTAAAGGGTTTGATCAGGTCGGCATCAGCTTTGTTGAAAATATTGATGGCAAACACCCTGCCTTGCTGAACCAGGGCATAAGAATAGGCGTTCTTTGCCAACCCGATCGCCATCAGACGAGGCTCATAAGAGACCTGTGAGGCCCAGTTCAAAACCATCACATTAGCATCCTCATCAGCGATCGTAGAGACAGCGTAGAAGCCGTAGGGCATCATCCGCAATGCGTTTTTTATATCGTCAGCCATCCATCCTCCTTTGATTGTTCAAAGACATTGGTCGTATACAAGCTCTTCATAAGATTAGAGTCAGAATCTTAAAGTCACAGACAGGATGGTCACCCCGCCTCTTACGTATTCTGGTAAAATTAATTGAGAGATGAGACACGCTTACGCGCCTTTTTTCGCCTATGACCTCCCCACATATCATCAACGTCACTGAATCGAACTTTGACTACGAAGTCATAGAATATTCCCAGAACGTGCCCGTATTGGTGGATTTCTGGGCTGAGTGGTGTGTACCATGCAAGACCCTGGACCCTATCCTGCGCGATCTCGTCAGTCAGGGAGCTGGCAATTTTCGACTCGCCCGGCTCAATGTGGATGAAAACCAGAAAACTGCTATGCGCTTCCACGTGCGCGGCATCCCCGCGGTCAAGGTCTTCAGGGAGGGAGTGATTGTTGGGGAATTCACCGGTTTGAAGCCTGAAGATGAAATCCGCCGATTCCTGCGCAACATCGTGCCCAGCCCGGCTGATTTAGCCCTCGATAAGGGGCTTAGCTTATTGAACATGGCGCGCTGGGAAGATGCTGCCGGGGCTTTTCAGGCCGTGCTCGTTGAGCAGCCAGATCACCCGCGAGCGATGGTGGGCCTGGCAAAAAGCCTGATCGTTCTCGGTCAAAGTGACGGTGTTTTGGAGATCTTGGAAGCAATCCCTTCCGGTTACGAGTTTTCGACCGTGGAGAAATTGCGCCCTCTGGCGATTGCTCTAAATCGATTAGATGAGACCGACGCCGAGATGCCATCATCGACTGAAGCAACTTACCAACACGCACTACGCCTGATCGAACTGGGCAATTTGCCTGCCGCAATGGATGGCCTCCTGGCGGTGTTACGTCGGGAGAAAAACTACCGCAACGATGAGGCTCGACAGGTAATGCTCGGGCTCTTTGAAATCCTGGGGGATAACAACCCACTCACCCGCCAATACCGCAGCGAGTTGGCCACGATCCTCTTCTGAAATTAGTCATCAAACACCATAACGGATTCCAAAATGCAGCCGCCAGGCCGAGGCCAACTGACATCAGTTTCTGGCTGCTTCCTGACGGATGCCGGACCACAAGCTTGACACGCCCTACCCTTTCCTGTATTCTTCTATCGTAAACCCTATCAGGAATCACAAATTGCAGGAGGACCCCCATGAACAGAACCACGCGCTCGGTCATCATCGCTCTCAGCCTGATGCTCCTCGCCAGCCTTGCTTGTGGGCTGATCTCCCAATTAGGCTCTGAAGCCGCTCCCGCAACTGAAGAGCCCGTTAACACAGAAGCAGAACCGGCGCCTCTCGAGGAGGCCGAAGAGGCTCCAACCGCAGAAGCCCTTGAGACCCCGACTGAAGAGCCGACCGCCGAAACCACTGTAGATGAATCCGCCAGCGACGCGCTTGTCCCTCCATCCCCCAGCGACGGAGGCCCCTGCGCCAACACCTTTTACCCTATGATCCCCGGATACCAATGGATTTATGAAGTCACTTCAGAGGACGAAACCAGCCAGATCAGCCTCACCGTGACCGAGGTCAATGAGAACGAAGCAACGCTGAATGCACTTTACCTCGAATCAGGAATCACCACGGAGGCCACCGTAGAATGCCAGAACGGCGCCATTCTCAACTTCCCAGTCATGTTGTTGGGATTCATTTTTGGCGATGTCGATGGCGAAATGACTTTAGAACACATCGGTGGGGTCTTTGTGCCGGATTATGAAACGATGGCCAGCCATAACTGGGATCATACTTGGTCAGGGGAATACATCGCTTCGGGTGTGATCGATGCGGAGATCGAGGGCGACCTGATCACCGGCAGGTTAGAAGAGAGTCCGCTGGATATAGAATGGAACACACTCGGTGCTGGAGAAGCTATCTTTGAAGCCATCACTGTCAGAGCTGGTGAATTCCCCCAGGCGATCAAACTCGAGAGAGAAGCTACATTTGAGTTCACCGCCGAGTTGGAAGAAGAGGGCCAAAAGGTGTCTCTCTCCGCCGTCCTGACCCTGCACAACAATCTCTGGTTCGAGCCCAATATAGGGCAGCTCAAACAGGAGATCGAGCGTGCCAGCATAAAGGTTTACGGCGTCAATTTCCCTATCGAGATGACCGGAACGGTTGAACTGGTGGAATTCCACATGGAGGAATGAACTTAGATGCTTTGAGATACCCATAGACCTGCATCAGGCACAGAACATGTACCTATAGAACAGTATGAATGTTCAGAATCCAAGGTCTATACCCTTCTCAGGACTTCCTGAGAAGTCTCTAAGTTTTTATAGCACATATGTTAAAATATGGGTGTAGAAGTGGATAGTAACTGTCCAAAAACGAGATTTTTCAACCCTTTTTACAGAAGGGGAGGGTAGTCTGATGACGAAAGTCCCCCTGCGAACGTATTTGCGCGAAATCGAGGACGCCATTGAAGAAGGCCAGACCGAAGAGGCCATCGCACATTGCCGCCACATCCTTAGGACCTTTCCTAAGCACACCGATACTTACCGACTCTTGGGGAAAGCTTATCTTGAAACACAAAAGTACAGCAATGCAGGCGATATCTTCCAACGCGTTCTCTCAGCCATTCCTGATGATTTCGTTTCTCACTTGGGAATGAGTGTTATTCGCGAAGATGAAGGCAACATAGACGCCGCTTTATGGCATATGGAGCGCGCTTTCGAGGTTCAGCCATACAATCCCGCCATCCAAGGCGAAGTGCGTCGATTATACGGCAAACGTGATGGCATGGAGCCTGCCAAAGCGCGGTTAACCCGCGGCGCGTTGGCGCGTATGTATGTCAAGGGCGGCCACTACGATCAGGCTATCGCCGAACTGCGCGCCTCCCTGGTAGATGAGCCTGACCGGTCAGACTTGCAGATTATCCTGGCTGAGATGCACGCTCGCAGGGGGGAGAATGTGAAAGCCATCGAGACATGCAGCACAATACTCACCAAACTCCCCTTTTGCTTCCAGGCAAACCGGCTGCTCGCCGAACTTCTCCAGGGCACTGAACGCCAGGAAGAAAGCAAAACCTACCAACAACGCGTGCACGCACTAGACCCATACGAGGCACACGTCTCATCTTACACCTCTTCGGCGGAAGACGTTCCCGAACAAGCTGTGATGGTCGAACGTTTGAGATGGAGTGACGCCATGCGCACGACCGCATCTGAGGAGCAACCAGAATGGGCCTCCTCTTTAGGGGTGGAGTTGGAAATGCCGGACTCCTCCGGGGGTGATCTGCCCGATTGGCTCTCATCAGCTCCCGAGGATGTGCCTGCCACCCCGGAAGATGGTGACATCAGCCCATCACAGGTCAGTGATGACGAAATCCCTGAATGGATGAGAGATGCCGGCTGGGAGCCTTCATCTGAAGAAGCCGAACAGGACCCAACGCCAATCCCACTCGACGATGAGGAAGGGGCAGACGACGACACGGCCGTCGCTGCTGATTTGCCCGAATGGGTCAAAGATATGGCCCCGGCCGCCACATCACTGAACGATACCGAATCGACCGACGATGCCGGCGATGACCTCGATGCGATCTTTGATGATGCCCCCGAAACATCCGTTGAGAGCGATGTTCCCACCTGGCTGAAAGACATTGAAGGTGAAAGCGAGCCTGAGCAGACCCCCTCTGCGGAGGCTTCGTCTTCCGAAGCCTCTAACCAGATTCCAGATGAGACCCCCGAATCCACTAAAGAAGCAAGCGCACAGCCCGATGACGCCCCGCACTGGCTCAAGGAAATAGAAGATGTGCCCGCGGTGGAGGAAGCAGTCCACATACCCGAAGACAGTTCTCCAGATTGGCTGGATGAAATTAGTGAAGAAGATGAACCAGTAGCTGCTGAGGCCCAAACCGACGATGACATCCCGGACTGGTTAATGGACGTTGACGGTGAACCGCCCGCTGCCGCCGAGGAAGATATATCAGATGGTGTAACAGATTTTCTTTTAGGTTTGGAAGGAGATCAATCAACGGCGGAGAGTCATCCAGTTGAAGAAGATCAATCCCAAGTTGATGATGAGAGCCCCGATTGGTTAGGAGGATTTGCTGAAGATGAGCCTGCACCCGAACCTTCCGCCGCAGCGGAAGCCGTTCCCGACTTGCCGTTGAGCGTTGAAGAAGAGCCTCCTGCAGCAGCGACTGAAGACCAAGCCCCACCGCCCACCGCCGAAGAACCTGCTGCCCAGCCTGAGTTTGAAATCGACGACATCCCCGATTGGCTGAAGAGCGCCAGTGATGAAGAATCTCCATCCTCGGTCGTAGAAGAGGCCGAATCTCAACCTGACGCAGAAGCGGATGACGCCCCGGAGTGGGTCAAATCCCTTGATGAAGCAGAACAAAGAGCGGAGGCTGAACAGGCAGCCGCAGAATCTGCCATCCCAGATTGGCTGGATGAGTTAGCTGAAGTGAAGTTAGCAGAAGAGAGCGTTGAGGAAGCCGCCCCAGCAGAGGAATCCCCGGTCACAGGCCCGCCTGATTGGCTGGCGGAGATCAGCGAAGAGGAAACCACCGCCGGGCCAGAGGAAGACCTCCGCCCTACACCGCCAGCCTGGAGCGAAGCGGTTACCGACGCCCCGGAAGAACCCGACGAGCAAGAGACCCCGCAACCCACATTCGAAGATGCAGAGCCGGAACCACAACCTGAAGCCGAAGCAGAATTTCCTGAGTGGTTGACCACAGAGGATGCCTCCGAGATCGAGCCAGAGCCGACTCAGGTGGAGGACCCCGCGGCAACAATCCCCACGGAAGATGCCACTTTCCGCGAATGGCAGGCACCCCCCGGCGATGAGGAACCCGCAGAGGAACCTGCACCCGGATTGGAAGATGACGATACAGCCATGGCCTGGCTGGAAGGTTTGGCAGCCAAGCAAGGTGTCTCTGAAGAAGAGCTGATCACCAGTCCAGAAGATCGGCCAGAGGCGCCCCCTGATTGGGTGCAGGATATTGCGCCTGGGCCGGAGGCCGAAATCTCCGAAGAATCCCCACCTGTCGAGAGTGAGGCCGTTGGTGAGACCGTTCCCGAAGATATCCCCAGTTGGCTTCAGGACAGCGCCTTCGCTGCTACCGAGGCTGAAGAACCTTTGGATGACATCCAGCCCGAGGAAACCACCCTGGAGTCAGGGCCGGATGAAGATGCGAAAGAGCTTGAGGAAGAGGAAGCCCTCGCCGATGCCAGGCCTCCCGAACTGGCCGCCGAATCCGAGCCGGCCGCGGTCGCCGATGACTCCGATGAGCTAGGTGATTTACCAGACTGGCTGAAGGATACCGGTGCTGAACAAACTCCTGCCAAGATGACACCAGAAACAGATGCTGAAATTCCCACAGAAGAACAGGTTATCGACGAAGACGATGCCCTTCCTGACTGGCTTAAGGATATCAGCGGCGAACCTGAAGACCTGGAAGACGCCACCTGGATCCGCGAATTCGGCAAAGAAGTGCCCTCCTTCGAGATCGTCCAGGAGGAGGAGCCAGCCGCCCCAGAAGATGATCTACAAGCAGACGCCCTACCTGAATGGCTACAAGAAGTTACCAAAGATAAGACAGAGTTGCCCGACTGGACGAAAGATGAGGAGCAAGAAGAGCAACCAGACCAAGAGACAGAATACACCTGGCGTCCATCCCAAATGGAGACAGAGCAACCCGTCGAAATGGATGCAGAAGCGCAAGAGAAACTTGATCTCAACGAAGCTTCTCTGGTCGAGTTAGAACGCCTCCCCGGAATGGGATTCCGCCGGGCCCAAGCTATCTTCAGCCATCGTGAGGAGCATGGTCCGTTCAACAAGCTGGATGATCTACTGGTGCTGGGCATCGGAGAGGAGACCATTGAGGGCATCAAAGATTTGGTTGAGGTCAAAGGCATCCCCGAGGCCGAAGAGCCAGCCCAACCAGAAGTCTTCGAAGAGCCTGTTGCACCTGCGGAGCCAACCGCACCCCCGGAGTCCAAAGCACCTTCAGAGGAAGAAATCCCCGCAGAGCCCGCTCTTGAACCCGAAGAACCAACGCCCGTTCCCTCTCCCCCACCCATTTCGCTTGATGAAGCTGAGGACGAATACCACGCTAAACAAATCGGTGCACAGACCAAACTCTCTCAGGGCGATGTCTCTGGGGCCATAAAGGACTTCGAACAATTGCTCAAGAGAGGTAAGCGTCTCGACGAAATCATTACTGCGTTGGAAGCGGCAGACAGCATCAAGCCCAATGACCCCGAAATCCTGCAAACCCTCGGCGACGCTTATATGCGCGCTGACCGCCTGCAAGAGGCGCTAGATACTTACTCGAAAATAGAGAAGTTGCTGCTATAAGATCGGTGTTCTGGTAAAATTCAGCGCGACATTTAACAACTTGGTAGAGACGCAGCACGTTTATGCCCCTGGGGTATGCTGCGTCTCTACGATTGAATAGCCAAACATTCGGAGACATTCATGGAAAAATCTTTCGTCATGGTAAAGCCAGACGGTGTGCAGCGCGGCCTGATCGGCGAGGTGATCACCCGCCTGGAACGTCGCGGGCTGAAGCTAACTGCAGCCAAGTTCATGAAGGTAAGCCAGGAATTGGCTGAGACACACTACGAGATTCATAAGGGCAAACCCTTCTACGCGCCGCTGATTAAATACATCACCTCGGCTCCGGTGATGGCAATGGTCTGGAAAGGCCCGGACGCCGTAGCCGCCGTACGCCAAACCATGGGGGCCACCCGGCCAACAGAGGCTGCCCCTGGCTCCGTGCGCCATGACTTTGGCTTGGAGGTCGGCCGCAACCTGACCCACGCCTCGGACAGCGTCGAGAACGGCAAGGCAGAGGTGGCCCTGTGGTTCGACGAGAGTGAACTGGTTGAATGGGGACGGTCCATCGATCCGTGGGTGTTTGAATAGGGCCCAACGAAAAATCGCAAAGAAAAACCGGGTTCGCGGTCCCCAAGCTGGAGTGTCACGCGAAAACCCGGTTTTTTGTTTTGAAGTCCGCCCGGCCAAGCGTAGGGTTGGCACGTCAAACCTCGAAAGCGCCAACGCGCTACCGGTTAATTCTCAAACCGGACAATCTCTCTCCAAATATATCCTAAAATGGTATAATCTCCCCGCCATGTTGACCTCGAATGAAATTCAGGCGCGCCTGGAGCGCGTTTTGCCTACGGTGCAGAAACCAGGCCGCTACACGGGCGGCGAACTCAACCAGGTCGTCAAAGATTGGGACGCTGTGCGGACCAAAGTCGCCCTGGTCTTCCCCGATATCTATGACCTGGGCATGTCCAACCTGGGGTTGGCGATCCTTTACGACCTGCTCAACCAGCGCCAGGATGTGCTGGCTGAGCGCGCTTACGCTCCCTGGACGGATATGGAAGCGGCCATGCGGCAGAATGAGATCCCGCTCTATTCCCTGGAGACAAAACACCCCCTGGCGGATTTCGACATCGTTGGGATTTCCCTGCCCTATGAGACGCTATACACCAGCACGCTGAACGTGCTTGATTTGAGCAGGATTCCGCTGTTCAGCGCGGCGCGTGGCCCCCAGCATCCCCTGATTATTGCCGGTGGGCACAGCACTTTCAACCCCGAACCAATGCACCCCTTCATTGATGCCTTTGTGATTGGGGAAGGCGAAGGCGCGATCGGCGAAATCGTCGATACCGTGCAAACGTTCAAACAAAGAGCGAAAAACGGGGAGCGGGGAGCATTGCTCCGCGAACTCGCCAAAATCTGGGGGGTGTATGTGCCATCATTATATGAAGTCGAATACCACGAGGATGGCACTTTTGCATCGGTCACAAAATTATTCGAGGAAGCTCCCCTCCCCATTGACAAGCGTATCGAGGCCACGCTGCCCCCAGCGACGACGCGTTTCGTGGTGCCCTATATCGACACGGTGCACAACCGCGCCCCAATCGAGATCATGCGGGGCTGCACGCGCGGCTGCCGCTTCTGCCACGCCGGGATGATCACGCGGCCGGTGCGTGAGCGCTCCGTCGATGAGGTCATCACCGCGATCGAAGAGACCATCCACTACACCGGCTTCGAGGAGATCGGCCTGCTCTCACTGTCGTCCAGCGACTATACGCACGTCGTGGAGTTGGTAGAGAAAGTCCACGAACGCTTTGGGGATGAGCACCTCTCCGTCTCATTGCCGTCACTGCGCATCGAAAGCGTTTCTGTAGACCTGATGGATGCACTGAAAAGTGGCCGCAAAGGCGGTTTCACCCTGGCCCCCGAGGCAGCCACCGAGAAGATGCGCCAGATCATCAACAAACCGGTCAGCACTGAACAACTGCTGGAAACGGCTCGCGAAATCTACACCCGCGGCTGGACGACCATCAAACTGTACTTCATGATCGGCCATCCCTCCGAGACCCTGGAAGATGTACAAGCCATCGCAGACCTGTGCAAAGCGGTCCTGCAAGAGGGGCGCAAGGCCATCGGCGGGCGCGCCAAGGTCAATGCCGGGGTGAGCACCTTCGTGCCTAAACCACACACTCCCTTCCAGTGGGTTCCCTGCGACTCCATCGAGCAGATCAAAGCGAAGCAGGACTTGCTCAAAGAGCAACTGCGAGGGCGCGGCTTGAAGCTCAATTGGAATGACCCTCATGAAACCCAACTCGAAGCCTGGCTCTCACGCGGCGACCGGCGCCTGGCTGAAGTGGTCTACCAGGCCTGGAAGCGAGGCGCCAAGTTCGACGCCTGGGGCGAGCATTTCAATTACCCGGCCTGGATGGAAGCCTTCGAAGACGTGGGCTTGGACCCGGCTTTCTACACCCATCGACAGCGCCCCCTAGATGAAGTCTCTCCCTGGGAGCACCTCAGCACCACGATCCGTAAAAAGTTCCTGACCCAGGATTACCTCTGGAGCCTGGAGGGTCGCATCCGCATCGACTGTCGTGAGCAGTGCTTCGCCTGCGGCATCTTGCCCACCTTTGCCGGTTTGCGACGCCAGAATCCAGGCGATGTCTGGCAGTGCCCAGAAGTGAAGAACAAGCGCGTGCAAGTCATTCGTGAAAATCAAGTTGCGGTAAGAACCTGAAGCCTGACTCCCTCACTTTCGAGAGATTGATATAAACTGATAACGATTTCGTCGTTGCAGCGTACAAGCACCACCATTGATGCGGATAAAAATCGCCTTCTCCAAGACCGAGGCCATGCGCTACACCAGCCACCTGGATTTGCAGCGCACCTGGGAACGCACCCTGCGGAGGGCGCAGTTACCCCTGGCCTACAGCCAGGGCTTCAACCCCCACCCCAAGATCAACCTGGGGGCAGCGCTGCCATTGGGCTTCACCAGTGATGCCGAAATCATCGAAGTGTGGCTCGAAGAACAGGCTCCTCTCCGGGAAATAGAATCCGCTCTGACCCCCGTCCTGCCACCCGGACTCAAAGTACAGGACATCCAAGAGACGGAGAGAAGGGTTCCAAAACTACAAAATCTGATCCAATCTACAAAATACCAGGTCAAATTGGCGGAGTCAACGCCCGATTTGGCTGAACGTGTCGCCGATCTGCTCTCAAAAACCAGCATCATCCGGCAGCGACGAGGGAAGGAGTACGATCTCCGCCCCTTGATCTTAGCGTTGGAAAATGAGGAGGAGCGACACCTTCAGATGCACCTGAGGGCGCAGCCAGGGGCCACCGGCCGCCCGGATGAAGTGCTGCTGGCGTTGGACATCGACCCGTTATCGGCTCACATACACCGGTCGGAGATTATCCTCGAGGGCGAGTAGACCATGGGCTTTGCGCTTTCCGTTTTCTTCGGCTTCGTACCGATGCTTTTCTTCGCCTGGGTTCTATACTGGCTCGACCGCTATGAAAAAGAGCCAAAAATCCTGATCGGCGGTGTATTCTTTTGGGGGGCGGCGGTATCGGCTGGAGTGGCTTTCGTGGTCAACACCTTGCTAGGGATGGGTATCTACCTGTTCACCAATTCAGACGCGCTTACCGATCTGGCAACTGGCTCTATTGTCGCTCCGCCAGTAGAAGAGACCCTAAAAGGGCTGGCTGTGCTGTTCGTTTTCCTGTTCTACCGACACGAGTTCGATTCGATCTTGGATGGTATTGTCTACGCCGGCATTACCGCCTTAGGATTCGCTGCCACTGAGAATACATACTACATCTACAATTACGGCTATCTGGAGGGTGGATACGAGGGACTGTTCGCCCTGGTATTCGTGCGAGTCTTCCTGGTCGGGTGGCAGCACCCATTTTACACGGCTTTTTTCGGCATCGGCCTGGCCGGGGCGCGTCTCACAAAAAACAGCGGTTTGAAGTTTATCTACCCGATGGTGGGATGGGCTGTTGCGGTAGGGATGCACGCCCTGCACAATACTTTGGCAAGTCTGCTAACGGGAACGAGGGGCCTGCTGGTGAGCACATTGTTTGATTGGAGCGGCTGGTTTTTCATGGTCCTATTCATTTTATGGGCCATCCGACGCATTCAACAAAGGATCAAAACGTATTTGAAGGACGAAATCGAGTTGGGGGTCATCTCCGCCAAACAATATCGAACAGCCTGCAGTGCCTGGGCCCAAAGTATGACGCGCCTGGTGGCGGTCTTCAATGGCCGCTATCGAACAACCAGTCGATTCTATAATCTGGCTGGGGACCTGGCCCACAAGAAATATCAACGCGTAAATTTGGGAGAAGAGGGTGGCAATTCAGAACGTATACGGGATATCCGCCAGCAGTTGGCTGAACTAGCTCCTCTGGCCCTGGCCTGACCCAGGATACTTCGGCAAAGCATCCAACAACCACCAGGTGCTTGCCATAGGCTATCAGTTCAACCCCGCTACCCAAAATCTGGTTATCTATACCTATGACCCGAACCGACCCGATAAAACACACAGTCTTTCGCTAAACATGGGATTGCCCGACGGTCAGCTCGATCTGAAAGATTCGGCCAGCAAGATGACGCGCGGCTTCTTCATCAACCCAGTGGGCGAGAAGGCAATCAATATTGAGATTTGATCTAGCTTAGCACGCTATCTCAACCACTGGCAAACCTCTTCATCAATCGATAAGCCAAGGGCCCGACGGCACCTTTGACCGTTCTCGCTCTGAGTGCTCGATCCAGGTCTGCGATCAGGTCGTCGGGGCTCTCCAGGCCGATACTGGCGCGCATAATGCCATCACCAGTCCATTCGCGGATACGCTGTTTCTGTTCGGCGTTCAGGTAAGACGCGGCGTCGATATAGATATCCGTGGGGTAGTAGAACAACAAACTGTGGGCGTGGCCCAGGGAAGTTGCGTATTGAAAGAGCTTGATCTTCTCAGCCAGCGTGATGGCTGTCCCCAAACCGCCCTTGAGTTGGAAGGTGAGCATCCCCCAAAAATCGGTCATCTGTTTTTTGGCCAGATCGTAATGCGGGTGACTAATCAAACCGGGATAGAAAACGCGCGCAACCTTGGGATGATTCTCTAAGAAACGCGCCACTTCATAGGCGTTCTGGCTGTGTTTGTGCATGCGTACCGGCAGAGTCACCAAGCCGCGGTTGATCAACCAGGCGTTGAAGGGACTCAGCGCGCCGCCCAAGTGAACCAGCATGTCTTTACGAATTCGTTTGATCCCCTCTTCTGACCCCAGGACCGCGCCACCCAATGCATCACCATGACCGTTGATGAACTTGGTCAGGCTGTGGATGACATAATCCGCACCCAGCGCCAAAGGCCGCTGCAGCGCCGGGCTGGCCCAGGTCGAATCGACAGCCAATTGCGCGCTTGCTTCATGGGCAATCTGCGCCAGAGCCGAAATATCGGAGATACGCAGGATGGGGTTGGCAGGTGTTTCTGCATAGATCAATTTGGTATTAGGCCGGAGAGCATCTTCAACCTGTTTGAGATCACTGGTATCGACCAGGCTGACCTCGATACCGAAGCGCGGCAGATGTTCGCCAAACAACTCTACACTGCCGGCATAACAGACCTCACTGGCAATCAGGTGATCCCCACTGCTCAACAGGGTGAAGATCAAAGCAGAGACCGCGGCCATACCACTGGACAGCACCACCGCAGCCTCAGCGCCTTCCAGCGCCACCAGGCGGTCTTCCAGGGCGCGCAGGGTGGGGTTGCACCAGCGAGTGTAGGCATACGGCGGCCGGGCCGAATCCATGTAAATGGCGTCGAAGAGTTTGATGCCGAACCCGGGCAATTTGAAGGTGGTGGACATGTGCAGGGGTTGACGCAGCGCGCCAGTCTCAGGATCAGCCCCCTCGCCAGCATGGACGGCAAACGTTTCAAATTCTTTCATATTTTCCTCTTGCAGGGACGCAGATTATTACTGATATGCGCTCTAACATTACTCGCGTGCAGCAAGCACATCTAGTGTGGCCTGGTGGCTCTCGCGGCTGATGGGGTAGCGCCAGGCGAAGAGGATCGCCAAAATCAACAGCAGTGCGGGAATCGGGCCAATCAAATAGCGAATAGCCTGCACGGCTTCCTCGGGCTGCACAGGCAACGGACCACTCCCATCTGGGGTAATATAACCGGTCAGCGCCAACGCTTGCCCCATGCCCCATAGAGCCAGTCCGGTAGCCAATTTTTGGAAGAAAGAAGCAAAGGCATAATAAGAGCCCTCGCGCCGCTGCCCAGAGCGAATCTGATCATACTCAACGACATCGGGGATCATCGACCAGGGGACTACATAAGCCGTCGCTATCCCAAGACCGGACAAGCCCGCCAGCAAATAGGCCAATCCCACCTGGCCCTCCCTCACGGCGAATATGCCCAACAAAACAACCGCCCAAGAAACCGTTCCCACCACAAACGCCCTGCGTTTATCCAGCTTCTTCGAAACCAGAACAACCACCGGGATGAACAGTATCGCCGATCCCTGGGCCATCAGCACAAAATAATTGGCCTGATCAGGAACGCGCAAATAGTAGTTAGCAAAATACACCAGTACAGCCGCCAGGATACTGGCCGTCGTCCAACTCAGCAGATACAGGCCCATCACCATACGGAAAGGTTGATTGCCCAACGTCTGTGATAAGGCTGCCCCCAGGGGCATCGGTTCAGGCAGCTCTTGCGCGGGGCGTTCACGAGTGATACGAAAAACGATCAAGGGCGGAATAATGGAAATCGTCCCCAACCCCACGCCGAGGACGGCATACAGGGTTCGCTGATCGCTGATATACCACCCCAGCACCGTCGCCAAAATGATTGCCCCTAACGTCCCAGAAATGGAAAAGACCATGCGATAGCCATTTAGAGAACTGCGCTCGTCATAATCGGAGGTCAATTCGGGGGTCAGGGAGTTATAGCCTACATGCACCACAGTGAAAGCGGTATCGAAGAGGATGAACACGATGGCATAGTAGACAGCCATACCAACCTGACCCAGGGGTGGCACCAGCCACATGAACAGGAAGGTCAGCCCCAGGGGAACAGAGCCAAACAACAACAGCACGCGCCGACGTCCCCAGCGGGTGCGGATACGGTCGGAGAGCAGTCCAAACAAAGGGTCATTGATGGCATCCCAAATGCGCGGCAACCCCACAGCCCAGCCAGCGTAATCGGGGCGCAGACCAGCCACGTCGGTCAAAAAATAAAGCTGGAAGAACATCAAGATCGCCAGGGGGATGCTGGTGCTCAAATCGCCTGTGCTGAAGAGCAGTTTCGTGCGCAGCGGCAGCGCTTGTGATGAGGCAGGTTTCTCACTCATAGGTTTTCGTAGTCCTGATTCTCTTCGGCCTCATAGGAATAAAAAACTTCAATCGAGCGCGCGGCAACGCTTTGACGAAATCGATCGAGTTCCTCGACCATGGCCGGATCAAGTTCTCGGGGCTGATGATTTTCCAGGATCTCGCGGGCGCGTTCCCTGGCGCGATCAATTGCCAAACGCTGGCCGCCTTCCTCCCAGGCGTCATAGGGCTCGCGTGAATACAGTCTCGGGATGAAGAGTTCACTCCGGAAGAGATCGGCGGTATGGTCCTCGACCAGGTAATTGCCTGAAAAACCAACTTTTTTGATCAGGTCTAGCGCCAGGCTTTCGTCAGTGACTTCGATGCCGCGCGCAGTGCGTACCGCCGCGCCGCAAATCTCATCATCCAGCATCATCATGGCGTGATCTTCGAGCATCGTGCCATCCAGGGTGCCCGCGCAGGTGATCAGGTTGACGTCAGCCAGGACGGCGGGGAGCAGCGTCCCCATGCGCTCGAAACCGGCCTGGAAATCTGGGCGTTTGGACTCGGTGGTGCCTCCGACGCTGCGGATGGGCAAGCCATAATAACGCGCCAGTTGAGCGGAGCCGGCGGTGATCAACCCCGTCTCTGGTGCGCCGAGGGCAACCGTACCATGTTGCATATTGGTGACCGTGGAAACCGTGCCATAGAAAACGGGCGTACCGGGGCGGTAAATTTGAGCCAGAGTGATATGTGCAAGAATGGTAGCATTCTCTTGAGCTAACAGGCCAGCCAGAGTGACCGGAGCGGTGGCACCGGCGATCCCTTCGGGAGAAATGGCCAAGGGCTGCCCGTATTCGGCGCAGATCAGCAGCCCCTCTGTCTGAGCCTGATCCATTTGCAGCGGGCTGACGACCGAGCAGATTACCATGAAGCGCGGCCGTTTTTGCAGTTCTTCCTTCCCTCCAACAGCAATCGCCACCATGCGCATCATATCCCAGGTTGGCAGGTAGCCAAAGCAACCCATCCCAAAGGATTTGCGGCTGTTATGGGCCCAGGCCCAGATAGCCTCCGTATGGATTGTGGTCATCGAGATATCGTTGGGCCAAACATCCATCTGTGAGTTGTGGATATGCTCGCAGGCGTTGATCAAAATGATATGATCCTGCACATCCTGGAGGGTGGTCTCGCGCACCTCCCCAGAATCCATATCGATGATGCGCGTGGGAGTCCCCAGCCCAGCGAACACCGGCTTCTCCTGCTCTCCCCCAATATCGAGTTGAAATTCAGGATCATTCCCGTATAAAGAGAACTCCTCAGGGGCCTGATCAACCGCCCAACGAACCAATTTCTCGGGGATTTTTACTGCATTGGTCTTTTCATCGATTACTGCACCGGCATCTTTATATATGTCACGCGCAGTTCTGTAATTGACCTGGATACCGACTTCCGCCAGTATTTCCATCGAGGCAGCGTGAATGCGCTCGACTTCGCCCTGGCTGAGGACTTCAAAGCGTTGGGTTTTCATTAGGGTGGTCTCTCCTAAAGTGTGGGTTGTGATGACAGAAATTAGTATAGCATGACTTTGTCACCCCCCTGCACTTTGCCTGCCCCTCAAGTACCCCAAGCCTTACGAGAAACGCTTTCTTCAAGACGTGTTTGCGTTGCGGAACCCAGCTTTATGCAAAGTTCGTGGCAGATCGGACAAACCAACTGAGATTTTAGAATTTCAGGGACAAAAAGAAGATGAAGAGAGCGCAAAGAACAAGTAAGAGTATCCCCAAAACGAATACCTTCCTTGGCTCATAAATGAGCATGACCTGAATGAAATTTATTGCGGTCAGGGCGATATACTGAAAGACATTCTTGGACAGCCTAGATTTCCTAGTGGGCGGATTGGTTTCGATGATCAACGATTTTATTCTTAGACCCTTGTGGGCGGCCTGCACCAAAGTATCCAGCGTATAAGAATAGCTCGTGGTCACATGCAATTTCTCCAAAGCCGCCTTTGAATAAGCCCGAAACCCGGAGACCGCGTCGGGAGAATCGATCTTCAGCAGAATTCGGATCACCACGTTGCCCAGCCACTGCAGCACGCGCTTCAACAAGGAAAAATGTCGCACCTTCCAGGGTTGGCGGTTCCCGATCACCATATCGGCCTCGTCTTTGATGATCGGCGTAATAAGATCAGCAATATACCTGGCTGGATATTGGTTGTCAGCATCGATGTTGACAAAGATGTCGCAACCGTTTTCCAGGGCAACGTCAACACCCGTTTGAAAGGCAGCCCCCAATCCCAGGTTGCGCTCATGCCTGATCACCACACAGCCAAAGCTCTCCCCGACTTCAGCAGTATCATCTTCCGAACCATCATCGATGATTTGGACGCTGACCTCAGAAATGCCGGGAAGCTGCGTTGGAAGTCCCCCCAACACTATCGGTAAAGTACCCTCTTCATTGTAGCAAGGGATATTAATGACCAGTTTCATAAGTTCGGCAAACCAAGTTTACCAAACAATCTGCGGGTTATTCTGCTTCACAGAACAAAAAGTGAGGAGAACTTTGAAAAGTACTCCTCACCTATTGAGGCAACCTAAGGACAGAGGATAGATTACTTCTCTTCTTTTTCCTTTCTAGCAGCTTGGATGATTTCTTCGGCCAGATGCGCAGGAACGGTTTCGTAGTGATCGAATTCCATCGCGAACACCCCTCTGCCCCCGGTCATCGAGCGCAGATCGGTGGTATAACGCTGCATTTCGGCCAAAGGAACATTCGCATTTATCGTGGACTTGCCCCGGACGGTGTCCATCCCCTGGACGCGGGCGCGGCGAGTGTTGAGATCACCAAGGATATCCCCCATGCTGGCTTCTGGCACCGTCACTTTCACGCCCATGATCGGTTCCAGCATCACCGGAGCGGCCTGCATCACGGCCAACTTGAAGCATTCGCGTGCCGCGATCTCAAATGCCACCGGTTTTGAGTCGACCGGGTGTTCTTTGCCGTCGAAGACAGCCACTTTTACGTTGTGAACCGGATAGCCAGCGATAACACCGTCCAACATGACGTTTTTGATGCCTTTCTCGATGGCGGGCATATAATTCTGGGAGACGGCCCCTCCGAAGACCTCATTGACGAATTCGAAATCTTCATCTTGTAAGGGTTCAACTCGCAGGTGGACTTCACCAAACTGCCCGGCACCGCCAGACTGTTTCTTGTGCCGGTATTGGGCTGAACCTGTCTTGGTGATCGTCTCCTGGTAGGGTACCCTGGGGATCTCTGTGTGGAGCATAGTTTGGAATTTCGCCTCCGCCTTCCGGATGGCGACATCGATATGCTGGTCACCCATGCCTTGCAGAATAGTTTGCTTTGTGCTGGGCTCTTGACGCCAGGAGAGGGTCATATCCTCTTCGCACAACCTCGTCAGGGTCGGGCTGACCTTGGCGGAATCAGCCTGCGTGGCCGGACTAACGGCGACCTGGAAAAGCGCATTGGGATAATCGGGGATTGGCAGCGTCAGCGGATGGGTTTTGTCGCAGAAAGTGTGCGATGTAGATGTGTCGCTCAATTTAGCCACCACACCGATATCGCCTGAATGTAATGTCTTTACCGCAATCTGTTCTTTGCCCCGAATCAAGAAAATGCCGCCTAAACGCTCTTCTTCCCTTGCATTCTGATTCCACACCCGGCCATCCGCGTTGATCACACCAGAATACACCTTGAAGTATGTGATCTTGCCGACAAAGGGATCGGCGGTGGTCTTCCAGACGTACGCAGCCAGCGGACCAGCATCGGAAGCGGACAACTCCTCGGGGCCAGAAGCACCTTCGGCCTCGACCGCAGGCCCGTCCACCGGGGAGGGCATCAACGAGATAATGGCATCCAGCAAGGGGAAAATCCCCACTTCTGCAGTGGCTGCCGACACAAACACCGGCACAAATTCTCCTGATAACACGCCACTTCGCAAACCAGTAACGATCTCATCAGCGCTGAGTTCTTCACCATCAAGGTACTTCATCAGCAACTCGTCGTCGCCCTCAGCGGCCGCTTCAACCAACTCCATGCGCGCCTCTTCGACCGCATCGCTGAGCTCCGCCGGGATATCCTCGGCCTCTTTACCAACACCGGCGTAGGCCTTCATAGAAAGTAAATCCAGAACCCCCTTGAAATCTGCCTTCTCGCCCCAGGGGAGCTGAACAGGGATCAAACGAGTTTCGAAATTCTCCGCTACAGTGGACAACGCTTTCTGGAAATCGGCATTATCGCGGTCCATCTTGTTGATGACCACGAAGCGCGGCAAGCCGAACTCATCGGCATAGTTCCAAGCGATCTCCGTGCCGACTTCGGTGCCAGCAACAGAGTCGACCACCACAACTGCCCCATCCGCGACTCTCAAAGCCGAGATCACCTCGCCAACGAAGTCGGTATAACCAGGGGTGTCCAAGAAGTTGAGCTTGTGGTCCTGGTATTCAACAGGGATCACCGAGGTGGAAAGGGATATGCCGCGGCGAATTTCTTCATCTTCAAAATCCGAAATAGTGCTGCCGTCTTCAATGCGCCCCAAACGAGTGGTCACTCCTGTGACGTGCAGGAACGCCTCAGCCAGCATGGTCTTTCCGGCGCTGCTGTGAGAAACGAGAGCGATGTTTCGGATTTTATCGGTTGGATATTCTTTCATGGGTTGTGACCTTCCTCAAATTTAACAATTTCACAAGAACGATTTTCTGTAAGCGATTTAACTCCTCAAAAAAGCGACACAATTATAGGGCAAAATCCCAAAATCGGGTATCATTTCGAGATGAGTTTTTTACGAAAAATCTTCTTCACCCTCTGGTATTTGCGGAAGCCACCCTGGGATACAAACCAGACTCCGCCCGAATTAGCCGATTTCATCCAAAGTAACCCGCCCGGTCGGGCGCTGGATTTGGGATGCGGCACCGGCACGAACGTGATCACCCTGGCAAAACACGGCTGGCAAGCCACCGGCGTCGACTTCATCCCCAAGGCCATCCGCAGCGCGCAGCGCAAAGCAGCTAAAGCCGGCGTCAGCGCCGATCTGCGGGTTGGTGATGTGGTCAAACTTAATGGCATCAACAGCCCCTTCGACTTGATTCTGGATATCGGCTGTTATCACAGCCTGGATCAACCAAGTATGCAGGCTTATCAGGAAAATATCAAACGGCTGCTGGCCCCCGGGGGAACTTTCATGATTTATCTTTTCTTCAGATCAGAGGACAAATTATCCGGCTCCAGTGCCACCGAGGCCGACCTGCTGCCATTCGAGCAGTTCTTAGAGCTTGTCGAGCGGCAAGATGGCACCGAACGCGACCTTCGGATGTCATCCTGGCTGAGATATAAAAAGGCCAGCCTATGAAGTTCCTATTCCTGTTTTTAGACGGCATCGGTTTGGGCGCGGACGACCCCGAGAGGAATCCCTTCGCAAAAGCTGAGATGCCCAACCTGATCAATCTGCTCGACGGGGAGCGGTTGCTCGAACTACCCCCAGGCGTGATCCTGGAATCCGAACGTGCTACCCTGCTCCCACTGGATGCCCGCCTCGGCGTCGAGGGCCTGCCGCAATCCGCCAGCGGGCAGGCAACGCTGCTGACCGGCGTCAACGTCCCCGCGGCCATCGGGGAGCACTACGGCCCTAAACCTAACCCAGTCATCGTCGAAATCCTCACCAACGACAACATCTTTAAAACTTTGAAAGAAGCCGGGTTCCAGACCACGCTGCTCAACGCTTTCCCCAAGGCCTATTTCCAAGGGATCGATACTGGCCGCCGTCTGCCCGGGGCCGTCGCCATGGCTATACGCAAATCGGACCTGTCACTGATGGACGAAAACGATCTCTTTGCCGGGCGGGCGCTGTCCGCCGACTTCACTGGCAAAGGCTGGCGCGAACACCTGGGTTACCATGATGCGCCGCTGCTCTCCTTCAATCAGGCCGGTGGACGATTAGCCCAACTTGCGCAGAACTATGACTTCGCCTTCTTCGAATTCTGGGTCAGCGATGTGCTCGGCCACCGCAAAGATATGGACGAAGCCCGCCTGTGGTTGAAACGCTTCGACCAGGTGCTCGGCGGCCTGCTCAACACCTGGGATGTCGAAGATGGATTGATCCTGATCACCTCTGATCACGGCAACTTAGAAGATCTCAGCACCCGCAAACACACTTTCAACCCCGTGCCGGGCTTGATCATCGGTACTCGGTCATTGCGGAGGAAATTTTCCCAAGGTCTGAGCGACCTGACCGATGTCGCGCCCGCCATACTGCGGCTCTACGAGGAAAACTGACAACTTGCCCCGCAGGAAACTCAAAACCATTCTCGAAGGGCACATAGACAAAGGAAGTTCCTTATGAAAAAGCAGGCTGCGAGTGGCGCCATGCGCCGCTCGCAGCCTGTTTCTTTCTCGAATCACCCTCCCGTCATTCAGAGGAGAGGCCCCAATGTCTACAACCAAACTAAAGGGCTTTTACGCTCCTTCGTGGTGTTGTCTGACCAATTCCCGGCGTAAAATCTTGCCCACCGTCGTCTTAGGCAGTTCATCACGGAATTCCACGTGCGTGGGCACTTTGTAAGCCGCCATCTTGTCCTTGCAGAACTCGCGCACTTCCTCTTCCGTCATCGTTTCACCCTCTTTGACCACAACCCAGGCCTTGACCGTCTCTCCCCGCTTGGGATCGGGGATACCCGCCACACCAACCTCTAAGACTTTGGGATTCTCGGAGATGACCTCTTCAACTTCGCGCGGCCATACCTGGAATCCACCCGGTTTGATGACCTCTTTCTTGCGGTCAACAATATAAAAGTAGCCATCATCATCCATGCGGGCGATATCGCCAGTGTAAAGCCAGCCATCCCTTAACGTGTTCTTGGTCTCTGTGGGCATATTGTGATACCCCTTGAAAACCATCGGCCCCTGGATGACCAGCTCGCCGATCTCGCCGGCTGGCAGAACCGTCACCTCATCATCCAGGCTGACAATGCGGGCATCCACATCCGGCAAGGGCATACCGATCGAGCCTGTGCGATTTTCGCCACGGAGCGGATTACAGTGCGTTGCGGTGGGCGCCTCGGAAAGCCCGAAGCCCTCAAAGACCACACCACCTGTCAGGCTTTCGAAGGCCTCCTTGGTCTCGCGCATCAGGGGCGCGGACCCCGAAATGCAGGCCTTGATCGAACTGAGGTCATACTTCCCGGCCAGGACATCGGGCCAATTGTTGATGGCATTATAGAGCGTCGGTACGCCGGGGAAGATCGTGCATTTATACTTCTGCAGATTATCCAGATCATCTTTGATGTCACGGGCGTTGGGCACCATCACCAGGGCCGCGCCGGTTGCCATGCCAAAGAGCATCCCCGCCACCATGCCATACACATGATAAAGTGGGATGGCCATGAGAACGACTTCCTCGCCATCGACCGCATCGGGCATCCAGCGCCGGATTTGCAGCGCATTGGCAACCAGATTGCGGTGCAAGGCGATAGCTCCCTTGGGGGTGCCCGTCGTACCTCCACTGTACTGGAAGATCGCCACGTCATCTGGCCCCATATCGACTTTGGGCCTGTCCTCTGGTTTGTACTTGGAGACCAGTTCTTCCCACCAGATATCGCCCTCATCCAGCTCCACCCGGAAGCCGGCTTTCTTCTCCCTGAGCAGCGTGAACAGGAAAGCCGTCAAAGGGGGCAGAGTCTCTTTGATATTGGTGACGATGAGGGTTTTGAGCTTGGTCTTCGGCTGCACCTCTTTGACCGTGTTGTAGAAGTTGCTCATCACGATCATCACCTCTACACCAGCATCGTTGACCTGGTGCTCGATTTCGCGCGGCGAGTACAGCGGGTTGGTCGCCACTACCACTGCACCTACCTTCAAGGCACCGAAATAAGCGATCACAAATTGGGGCGTGTTGGGAATAAAAATCCCTACCCGGTCACCCTTCTTGACCCCCAAGCCTGCCAGCGCGGCCGCAAATCTGTCGGTGCGGTCAACCATTTCGCTGTAGGATATCTTGGCCCCCTTGAAGATCGTACAAGGAGCGTCGGGATATTTTTTTGCTGATTCTTCGAGGAAATAAAACAGGGGAACTTCGGGATAATCGATCGTCTGCGGCACCCCCTCATCGTACCGCGCCAGCCAAGGTCGGTCGTTCATGTTTCACTCCTTTGGTTTTATGAAGTTGCTTAGTCAATAGTATAGATACTTCCACATGGAATGTCAAATTATTTTTGCAGAAATTCTCGAATTACCCCCTCCATTTCATCAATTGCACCAGGCCCAGCGCGAAACCACTGGATATCCGGATCATCTTCTTTGAACCAGTTCGCCTGGCGGCGCACAAAACGGCGGGTCACCTGTCTCATTTGCCTGATAACTTCAGCCATGCTGATCTCACCCGCTAAATATTGGATCACCTGCCGGTAGCCAATTGCAGAAAGAGGCGGCAATTCTGGCAAATAGCCTCGATCTAACAGCTTCTGCGTCTCCTCAACCAGGCCTTCATCAAACATCTTTTGGATGCGGGCATCGATGCGCTCGTACAACTCCTTACGGGGACACCTCAGCCCAAGCATCAACACATCATAAAGGGGCGGGCCGGACTCCCTTTGGGAGGAGAACAGTTTCCCGGTGGTTAGGATCACCTCCAAAGCCCGTACGATTCGCCGCAAGTTGGGCGGTTGAATCCGGGAGGCCGCCTCCGGGTCTAACTGCTCTAAACGTCTATGTAATGCCTCAGAACCAATCTCATCGGCCCAATTCTCCAATGCAGTACGTAGTCGAGGGTCGGGCTCCACTTCTGGGATTTGCCAGCCTTCCACAATCGCCCGCACATACTGACCAGTGCCTCCCACCAGGAAAGGCAGCCGTCCACGGGCATGGATATCCGCCACGGCCTCACCCGCTGAACGCAAGAACATCGCCAGACTCCACACCTGATCGGGTTCGGCGACATCGATCAGGTGGTGCAGTACGCGCGCCCTTTCTTCCAGCGTGGGTTTCGCCGTCCCAATGTCCATCCCCCGGTACAGCAGTCGCGAATCCGCCGAGATAATCTCCCCATCCAGGTGCTCAGCCAATTCGAGCGAAGTTTCCGTCTTGCCTACTGCAGTGGGCCCGATGATGATGATCAAAGGCTGCTTCTGTTCAGTAGATTGCATTCTCAAGATGCTCAATCAACGGCTCTTTTGCAGGATCAAAATGCTGAATGGCGATCACATCGATGCGCCAATCGCCGTCCAGCTCTGGATGTTCCTGCAAATATGCCTGCGAAGATTCAATCAGGTGTTCCCGTTTACGGACAGTGATGGCTTCTTCAGGAAAGCCATAGCTGGCGCTGGTGCGCGTCTTGACTTCGACAAATACGGTCGCATCTCCCTGACGAGCAACCAGGTCGATCTCTCCATAGGGCGTGCGGGCATTGCGCGCAACTATCCTATAACCTTGTTTAACCAGGAATTCCTCAGCGATGGTCTCGCCCCACCGCCCCAGGTCTTGTCGATGTTTTCTCATTGACGCCAATTATCGAAGAACCTATACAGACGAGCTTTCAAGCTGCGCTTGCGTCCCACAGAATCGTGCACCAGACGTCTATAAACTTCTACTAAATGCTGAGTCGTTCTTTCAATTGCATATTGCTCCGAGGTCTTACAGGCCTGTACACTCAAGCTGCGGCGCAATTCCCCGTCCGTGGCCAGACGGATCATTTTGGCGGTAAATGCAGCCAGGTCTTCGCTTTTCACAAGGAAGCCATTTTTTCCATCTTGAACTGTATCTCCAACGCCTGGAGAGAGAATACCCAACACCGGTAATCCGGTTGCCATGGCTTCGATAACCGAGAGGGGGTGTACTTCGGTAATTGATGCCGTCACAAAAATGTCAGCAGCAGCCAGATAGCGCGGAATCTGAGCATAAGGGATCATCCCCGTGAAGTGAACGTGTTTCTCAATGCCCATATAGCGAATGAGGTCTTCCAGGTTTCCACGCTCAACGCCATCACCGATGATCAATAGCTTGATCTGATCAAAAGCCTGAACTGCCCCATTAACGGCGCGCAGCAAAAAGGGCAGATTCTTCTCCGGGCCAAGGCGGCCAGAATAGACCAAGATGATATCCTCCTGGCTGAAGCCAAAATCAGCGCGCGGGATTGGGTCAGATATTTGCTGATAGGGCTTTATATCCACCCCATTCGGCACGACATCAACGGGCGTATCCACCCCGAATTTCTCAAGCACCTCCTTCATGCCTGGCGAAGGCGCAATCACATAATCTACATCCTGGCAGAACTCGGGCAGATATGTTTTGAGCAGGGCCTCGCTGACCCCATGAGGCAGCATAGGAAGATAGGCGCGCGCGTAGAGGTCGTATCGAGTGTGGTTCGTGAATATAACCGGTATACCTCGACGTCTGCAATAAATCCGAGATAGGCTGCCACTCAAAAATGGATGGTGAACGTGTACCACATCCATCGTCGATAGGTATTTTCTAGCCTGGGGTGAATAACGCACGTTAAGGTAGAAACCAGTATCCATCAGCGGCACCCCAGGGGACCGGATCACATTGGTCTCGTCATCTTGATAATCTTCATCGCCAAAGGTGAAAACAAACACCTCATGCCCATCCTCTTCCAGATATTGTTTATTGAGAGCAATATAGTTGGTCACGCCGCTGATATGGGGTTTATAAACGTCAACCATCATGCCGATACGCATACGCTTTCCCTCTTAATCCAGATTTATGATCTCTTCATCATATGAATCCAGCCACAATTGGCAGCCGGAAAAGGAACTTTGTGCTCTATCCTGGAGAGTTTCAATCTAGCTATCATAAGTCTAGCACATTTTGAGTGGGTGACGACGGCTGATTGCCCCCATCCTTCAAACAAGGTACAATGCTCCGCGTGGCCCAATCGAAGCACCTCCCCAAATTAGATCGCATCTCGATCCTGGCAGCGACCATCCTGCTGATCTTCCTCCTTGTGCGCTTCGTGGATTTCCCAGCCAGAGAGTATTTCATCCCCTTCCCCGGCGCATACCTGAGCTTCGACCTCGATATCAACACCATCGTGGCGATTTTCGTGATTGGGCTTACCAGCTCGGGAGTCGATTGGCTGCTTCGGGAGCATCCCGCCCTCGAAGGAAAGCTGACCATTCAACATTGGCTGCTGCCAACCCTGACTGCCTGGGCCATCGGTGTGGCTCTCATACAGCAGCCTCTTGGCGCGCTTTGGTGGGTTGGGTTTACCCTGGGCTCCAGCATCCTGATCCTTGTGGTGATCGCTGAATATATCACTGTTGACCCGGCCGATACCCGCCGTCTGCCCGCTTCGATGGCGTTGACAGCCGTCGCTTTCGCCCTCTTTTTCATTCTGGCGGTCTTAGCACGCACACGCGGCATACGTTTGTTCCTCATCGTACCCACAATCACCTTCGCGGCCGGATTGGTCAGCCTGCGCGCCTTGCACTTGCAAACGGGCGGCTCTTGGGCATTCATCCCCACTGCGGTGATCATGCTGATCATAGGGCAAATCACCGCTGCAATTTACTACCTGCCCATCTCCCCCTCCGCATTTGCCGTATCCCTGGTGGGGGTGGCGTACGCCCTTACGAACGTAGCAGCCGGTATTCTTGACGAGCAACCTTGGCAGCAGCTTCTCTTCGAACCCATTCTCGTGCTCATCATCACCTGGGGCATTGCCATCCTATTCCTGTAATCAAACGGTCATTCGAGCCTGAACGCCATTTTGGGCTCTCTTGATCAGTAACGCAACCCCATAAATTGGGTTATTATTCTCACAGATTGCTACGCCATTCAAAAGTTAGTGAATTCTCAACCATCAGAATGAAATTGACAGAATTGGAGGACCCAAGATGCAATTTTGGCTTGCATTAGTGGTTTTGTTGCTCTCTTATCTTATCGGTTCCATCCCCATGGGGCTGATCATGGTGAAACTCACCACCGGGCAGGACGTCCGCCAAGTTCAAAGCGGCCGCACAGGCGGAACGAATGCCATGCGCGCGGCCGGTTTTTGGGTTGGTCTGGTCACCAGTTTCCTGGACATGGCCAAAGGTGTGGTTGCTGTCTGGTTAGCGCGCTACCTGACCCCAGGTAATATTTGGATCGAAATCCTCGCCCCTACCCTCACCATCATCGGGCACAACTACTCCATCTATTTACTCTGGAGGGATGCTGATGGGCGGATTCGTTGGCGTGGAGGCGCCGGTGGCGCCCCAAGTGTAGGTGGTGCAGTCGGGTACTGGCCTCCGCTGATTTTCATCCTGGTCCCAATGGGTGCTTTGATCCTTTTCGGTGTGGGTTTCGCGTCTGTGGCGACGTTCAGCATCCCAATTATCGCCGCCGTCATCTTTGCCATTCGAGCCTGGATGGGACTCGCCCCATGGCACTATCTAATATATTGCCTCCTGGCCGAGATTCTGATCCTTTGGTCCTTGCGACCGAACCTAAAACGCTTAGCAAATGGCACTGAACGCCTCGTGGGCTGGCGCGCCAAACGCTCAAACACCCGCCAAGGAAATGATAACGCCCCAAAACAGGTCCAATCCTGATTGATTCCAAGATTCCAAAAAGAAAACAACGGATCAGGCAAAGCGATCCGTTGTTTTTGCTTTGGTCAGGAATCTCTACCACTCCGCCGATGAAAATGCCGGAGGTTCACCGATCAGTTGTTCGTATAATGCCGTCAGGTTTCGTTTATGTAGGTCTTCAGCCAACCCTCCAAGCAGCACCCGGCTCTTGCCACAGGATTCGACATCAACTGTCTCCAACAAATCTCCTGCATATTTACGGCGTGCAGCCTGTCGAACAACTCTGCGGATATTCGAGAGATAGGCAAGATGGCTGTCAATCGTATCATCGACTTCTCCCCTGAGGATCACTTCACCATGCCCTTGCACGATATTCTCCAGGCCCATTTTGCGGATTTTCTTAAAGGAAGCGATCATATCCTCGATATCTCCATCCACAAGATATGGCAAAGGCATAAATACATCGCTAGCAAATAGGATACGATCTTCTACATTCAAGACGCCGATTCCGTCTGGGCTGTGCCCAGGCAAGGAGATCAGCGTAATTGTCTTCTTGTCTACTTTCAAACTTATTTCACCTTCGTCGAACGTAATTTGGGGAAGGATGATCCTCGATTTCCTGAAACTGGAATTATGCCGCTGGGCCTCCTCTAACGAAGGTATTCCTCGATTTTCTAAGAAGTCCCGACAAAGCTTATGAGAAATGACAATTGCACCAGGGAAAAAACAACTCCCCCAACTGTGGTCAGCGTGGTAATGAGTGTTGATCACATAGCGAACCGGGACGTGTAATTCTTGCTCGACGAAATCCCTGATTTCTAAGGTCTCTTCAGGATAGGACAAAGTGTCTACAACGGCAGCCCAATCCGCCCCGACAATCACTCCAGCCGTCACCTGGGCATACAGTTCACTCTGAAAAACATACACATTATCGGAGACTCTTTCTCTTTGAAGCATGGCCGTCCTCAAGATATTTTGAATCATGGTAGGATAGCACAAAGGTATGTACTTCGTCAAGAAATGTGATGTTTTTCACAATAAAAACTTGACTATCCACCCTTACAGCAGGTATAATGCCACGCAACATATGAATATCTCCCCGTCCGGGAGGAGTAAATGGCTCTGGAACTGCTAGAGATGGGATGGCCGCAGGCTGAAAGCCACCCTCAGATACCGCCCATCGAATGTCGCCTGGACGTAACTGCTGAAGAACTCCGCTGCTTAGGATATTAGACCAGCACGGGTGCGCCCGTTACAGCGAAGCGCTGATACGTCTGCCGGACAAGTTGGCGCAGTGAGAGCACCAGTGTGTATCGTGGTGAATTGAGGTGGTACCGCGGAAGTCGAATCCTTTCGTCCTCTTGGATGAAAGGTTTTTTGTTTTCAAAAGGTATCAATCTATGCGCAGGATAGTTCCCTTATTGATAATTACAGCCATCCTCTTGGGGAGCTGCACCCCTCCCAAGGGCAACACGCCCGCGCGCCCGGAGCCTGATAGGCCCACCTCGACCGCGGCAACAACCCCCACGGGTGAAACGACCCCCACCGAAACGCGGCCTCCCTTGCCATCAGCAACCGAAGAAGCAACCCCCGGCCACACACCTTCTACCACCACTGAGCACCCTCCCGGTCCCAAATTGGCAGCACTGGACTCTGGCAAACCAGTCACCATCACCGTGATTCACATGCTAGACGAACGATCCGGCTGGGGGATCGGTCATCAGCCCCCTGGGGAAGGCAGCGATCACATCCTGTTCACGAAAGATGGCGGCCAAACCTGGGAGGACCGCTCGCCACCAGAACCCGCCCCCATAGACCCTGCGGAAACCAAAACCGCCTGGGCATACTTCATTGACGAGTCCCTTGCGTGGGTGATCTACACCCCGGAGGGCAGGCCACCACCCATCGGCGATCAATACGTGTGGTACACCCAGGATGGCGGGAGGAAGTGGAATCTCAGCAGCGCGTTGCCTTTGCTGGGATTAGAAGCCTTTTTCGTACCCGAGGGGTTCACCTTCATCAACGAAGAACAAGGCTGGCTGCTGGTGCACGTAGACGCCGGGATGAGCCACGACTACAGCTATCTCTTCGCCACCAAGGACGGCGGGAGCACCTGGCAACGTATCACCGATCCCTACAGCTTTGGGCTGCAGAGCCTGCACAATTCCGGCCTCACCTTCCTGGATGCCCAATTCGGCTGGGTGACCAAGGACAACCTGGGCGTGATGGCCGGTGCTTTCTTCGAGCAGACCGTTGACGGCGGGATCACCTGGGAAGATGTGTTCTTGCCCGCCCCGCCAGAATATGATTGGTTTACTGAGTACAGCCGCTGCAGCGTTTCTGCACCAGCGTTCACGTCCGAGCAGAGTGCATCTCTGATCGTCAAATGCCGTCTTTACGGAGAAGACATCAGCCCTGACGAAGAATGGTCGTTAATTTATGTTTACACAACCCGAGACTTGGGCAAGACCTGGAAGCACACCTTGCTGCCCTCCCCAGTGGAGAGTTTGGTCTTCCTCAATGAACAGGAAGGCTGGGCCTTCGGACGCGAGCACTATAAGACCACCGACGGCGGCCTCAGTTGGGTCCAGATAAAAACCGTCCATTGGGATGGGCAATTCAGCTTTGTCGACACCCTCAATGGTTGGGCTGTTGCCAGAAATGCTGACGAAATTGCTCTCGTCAAAACCGTGGATGGAGGTCAGACCTGGCAGGTCATTGAGCCGTTGATGGAATGAAGTACAGTAACGCCTATGATATCCATAAACAAACGCCTGACGAAAAGTATTTGGATCACAAGAAAACGCGAAAATTTCTTGTCTTCCCGTCAGTTACAAAGGAACCACTATGGCAACATATGAACTCCTCCAAGTCGATGCATTCACAGACAGGCCCCTGGGCGGTAACCCTTGCGCGGTGCTCTTCGAGACCGATGAGATGGATACCGCTACCATGCAGGCAATCGCCAAGGAAATGAATCTCTCTGAGACAGCTTTCGTGCGACGGTCTGAGGCGGCCGATTTTGGCGTGCGATATTTCACCCCCGCCGAAGAAATCCCCTTGGCCGGGCATCCCACCATCGCCACCACTTTCGCGCTGATCGACACCGGGCGGTTGAAGCTATCAAGTGCGCGAACCATCATCACCTTGGAGCTGCAAGTCGGGCCTATCGAGGTGGAAATCTTCTCCGAGGGTGATCACGTAGAGCGCATCGTTATGTCGCAGAAAAAGCCCCTGTTCTTAGCAACCCACGACCCCGCTGAGGTCATGCCGATCTTCGGGCTGTCGCCAAGGGATGCCTTGCCCAATGTGCCCATCCAGACTGTCAGCACAGGCACATCCCAACTGATGATCCCCGTCCGAGATCAGGAAGTGCTGCGGCGCATCCAGGTTGACATCGAAGCGTACCAGGAATATCGCTCCCGTTCGGATTTCTTCAGCCCTCACTTGTTCTGCCTGGGCGGAGCTACTGAGAAGGGCCATACTTTTGCCCGGCATTTCGGCGTGCCTCCCGACACTCCTGAAGACCCTTTCACCGGCTCGGCTACGGGGGGCATGGCGGCCTACCTTTGGCATCACGGGCTGATCGAAGAGCCGACTTTCATCGCCGAGCAGGGCCATTGGATGAACCGCCCCGGCCTAGCGATGGTGGAAGTGATCGGCCCGCGCCAGGAAATCGAAACCGTCAAAGTCGGCGGCCAGGCGGTCACTGTGATGAAAGCAGAATTTGTGATTTAGTCTGTTAGTTAAGTTAGTGGCAGTTCTTCCACTTGCCTCAAATCCAGACATTTAACGGATATATTCGGAGCAATTATGACTACCTTACCCAAAACCTACGACTTCAAAAACACCGAGGAACGCATCTACAAAATGTGGGAGGAAGGCGGCTATTTCAAGCCGCTCAACGACCCCAATGAACCAGAGCATGATCCCACAAAGAAGCCCTATGTGCTGACGATCCCACCCCCCAACGTGACCGGTAAACTGCACCTGGGTCATGCCATGTTCGTCAGCATGGAAGACCTGATGATCCGCTACCACCGTATGCTGGGCATTCCTACCCTGTGGGTGCCAGGCAGCGACCACGCCGGCATTGCCACCCAGCTTCAAGTGGAAAACGCGCTCCGGGAAGAGGGCACCAGCCGTGAGGAGATCGGGCGCGAGAAATTCTTGGAGCGCACCTGGGCCTGGAAGGAAGAGTATGGCAGCCACATCACCAACCAGATCCGCCGCCTGGGCGCCTCCTGTGATTGGAGCCGCGAGCGCTTCACCCTGGATGATGACCTCCAGCAAGCCGTGCGCGAAGCTTTTGTTCGCCTATACGAAGAGGGGCTGATCTATCGCGGGCCGCGGCTGATCAACTGGTCGCCGGGGTTAAAGACCGCCGTCTCAGATTTAGAGGTGGAATACGCCGAAGAACAGGGAAAGCTGTACCATTTCAAGTATATGATCGCTCTCGACCAGACTCCCGAAGTCTCAGATGCCTACATCCCCGTGGCGACGACCCGCCCAGAGACCATCCTGGGGGATACCGCTGTGGCCGTGCATCCCGATGACGAGCGTTACAACAAATATATCGGTATGAAGGCCATCGTGCCGATCCTGGATCGCCAGATTCCCGTCGTCGCTGATGATTACGTCGACCTCGAGTTTGGCACCGGTGCGCTGAAGATCACCCCCGGCCACGACCCCAACGACTATGAGATCGGCCAACGCCACAACTTAGAGATCATCTCCGTGCTTGACAAACACGCCAAAGTCAACCAGCACGGAGGCCCTTATCATGGGCAGGACCGCTTCGAGGCCAGGGATAATCTCTGGGCCGACATGAAAGCCGCTGGACTGGTCATCAAAGAGGAAGAGTATATCCACCAGGTTCCCCGCACCCAGCGCGGCGGCGAGATCGTCGAGCCGATGGTCTCTACCCAATGGTTCGTGGACATCAAGCCCCTGGCCGAAAAAGCGTTGCAGGCTGTCAGAAATGGGCGCATCAAAGTCGTTCCTGAACGCTTCAAGAAAATCTATTATAACTGGCTCGAAAATATCCGCGATTGGTGCATCAGCCGCCAGCTTTGGTGGGGCCACCGCATCCCGGTGTGGTATTGCGACGATTGCGACGAACAAACCGTAGCCCGAGAAGACCCCACAGAATGCACTCACTGCGGCAGCAAAAACATCCAGCAAGACCCAGATGTGCTCGACACCTGGTTCTCCTCCGGGTTGTGGCCTTTCTCCACACTAGGCTGGCCGAAAGATACGCCCGACCTACAATACTTCTACCCCACCACCATGATGGAGACCGGCTACGACATCCTCTTCTTCTGGGTAGCGCGCATGATCATGATGAGCTTAGAGTTCACCGACGATATCCCCTTCAGTGAAGTCTACCTGCACGGCCTGATCCGTGATGAACACGGAAGGAAGATGTCCAAATCTTATGGCAATGTGATCGACCCGCTCGAAGTCATGGACGAATTGGGCACCGATGCCCTGCGTTTCACCTTGCTGGTGGGATCGACGCCCGGCAACGATATGAACCTGAGCCTGAAGAAGGTAGAAGCCAACCGCAACTTCGCCAACAAGATTTGGAACGCAACGCGCTTCATCCTGGGCAACCTTGAGGGGATTACCGCTCCCAAGCAGGACAATCCAGGCTGGACTTTAGCTGATTCCTGGATTTGGGCGCGGCAGCGCTCCCTGAAAACCACTGTCAAACGTCTCTTTGAGAACTACCAGTATGGCGAAGCTGGCCGCCAGATTTACGATTTCTTCTGGAACGAGTTCGCCGATTGGTATCTGGAGATCGCCAAGTTACAACTGGCGGAGGGCGGCGACCGGGCCTTCTACACTGCCCAGGCCCTGGTGCCCCTTTTGGATACCTGCCTGCGCTTGCTGCACCCCTTCACCCCCTTCGTGACCGAAGAACTCTGGCAGCACCTCAAGGAAGCCACGCTCAAATCTCCGCTCTCTTCGATCGCTGAGAACTGGCCCGAGGTGTTGATGGTGGCTCCCTGGCCTGAGCCCGTAGATACTGAGGGCTGGGAAGACCAGGCCATCGCAGACTTCACCCTGGTGCAGAATGTGGTGCGCGCCATCCGCAACCTGCGCGCCGAGAAGAACGTCAAGCCCGGCACGCGCCTCCCGGCCACGTTCGCCGCCGGAGCCGCCACGCCAATCATCGAGTCTCAGGCCGAAACTATCGCCGCGCTTGGGAAATTGGACGCATCCCGCCTATCCATTCAAGAATCACTGGCCGCCAAACCCGAAGACCACATCGCCCTGGTAGTGGGCCCTGTGGAGGTCTATCTGCCCCTGGCTGGCCTGGTGGACGTAGCCAAAGAACGCGCCCGCTTGAAAAAAGACCTGGCCAAAGCCCAAAGCCAGATCGAGCGCCTGGAGAAACTGCTCGCCAGCCCCTTCACTGAGAAGGCACCTGAGCATGTTGTCCAGGCCGAGCGCGATAAGTTAGCCAGCTTCAAAGAAACCGCGACGAAACTCGAGGAGCAGATCGCCAATTTGAGCTAAACCTATCCCTTAGTCCTCTTAAACTGGGGCGGTGAGCGGGTTAAAACAAGGAGGTGCGGGCAGCGTTGCGCGCCAACTCGCACCTTGACCTTTTTTTCCCTCTCCAGACAGCGGGAGAGGGGCTAGAGCGAATTACATTTATTAATCAGGCGATTTTACTGCCACAAGCCCAGGATGATGCCCATCACCAGCAGCCCAACCAGATAAGTGCCCGAATTAATGAACCAGACGAACGTAGAGCGGCCTTCGAAAGCATGGTTAGCCGCAAAAGAAAACCCAGTGAAGCCCAACCACATGAACAGGCCCGTCAGCAGGCCGGGTAAGAAGCCAGAGGCCCCGGCCCAGGCCATCACGTTGGCCAGGAAGAAGGCCATCAGGAGAGAGTTGATCACTGCGATGACATAATCCTGCGGACGCTGGTTTTCACTGGCCCATTCACGCGTTTTGCCGATGCCTTCTAGCCAGGGCTCGGCAAAGACGCCGTACCACACCGCGCCGATGATCATATTGGCCACGGCGGAAACGATCACAGCCAACCAATTGACACTAAAACTAAGCATTTTATTCCTCCTTGGGAATTGCGGATAATGGATTTGTTGGTTACAACCCAACACATATGTTCTGGTTGCGCTTCTGCATTAGAAAAAGATTAAAATAACACCATAGGGTACACTTTAGCCCATCAAGAAAAGGAGTTTCTAATGACCAAAGCCTTATTCATCGGCGGGACCGGGATCATCAGTTCGGCCTGTTCCCGGCTTGCAGTGGAGAAAGGGGTGGAGTTGTACCACCTAAACCGCGGAGAAACCTCGCGCCCCATCCCGGCGGAAGTAGTCCACCTCAAGGGTGATGTGCGTGACCGGGCATCCTATGCAGCCGCTTTGGGCGACCACAGCTTCGATGTCGTTGTGCAGTGGGTTGGTTACACCCCAGACCATATCGCACAGGACATCGAGGTGCTGCGCGGTCGCACGGGGCAGTATATCTTCATCAGCTCAGCTTCAGCCTACCAGACTCCGCCCGCCAGCCTGCCGGTTACAGAATCGACCGTGCTGGACAACCCGGTTTGGGAATACTCGCAGCATAAAATCGCCTGTGAAGAACGCCTGATTCGAGCTTATCGAGAAGAGAAATTCCCTGTTACCATCGTGCGGCCCTCCCACACCTACGATGCGACTCTTTTCCCCACCCATGGCGGTTACACTGTACTGCATCGCATGCGGCAGGGCAAGCCTGTCGTGGTACACGGCGATGGCACATCTCTATGGACGCTGACTCATCACGAGGATTTCGCCGTAGGATTGGTGGGACTGTTCGCCAACCCACGCGCCATTGGGGATACCTTCCACATCACCTCTGATGAATGGCTCTCCTGGAACCAGATCTACAACTTCATCGCTCAGGCCGCCGGTGTGGAAGCCAAGCTGGTGAATGTGCCCTCAGAGCTAATCGCCGCCTTTGACTCTGCGTGGGGAGATAGTTTGCTGGGCGACAAAGCCCATTCGATGATCTTCGACAATGCCAAAATCAGACGTTTGGTGCCAGAATTCAATCCCAAGATCCCCTTTGCTGTGGGAGCTCGCCAGATCATCGCCTGGTATGATGCTGATCCTGCCCGTCAGGTAGTCGATGAGGCCTTCGACGCATTAAACGATCAGATCATCGAAGCTTATCGGCAAGCGTGGCCGTGATCCTCAACCTTGGGCTACGTCATGCGGACCTGCCGCAGCCACGATCAGGGAGTTCTTAGATTAGAAACTAAACTCTTCGACAGTTTTCGATGAATTGAAGCCCCCTCATCGAGACAACCCCGGACGGTAAACATGCGCCCAGCCCGCACCATCGCAGTTCTTACAGCGGTCGGCATCCTCATCCTGGCCGCTGCCTTGGCACCAGGGACACCTTCTCGCTGGCTGGGCTACAAGCACACTCCCCTCCCCTTTGCACATGTGGCAAGTTGTATCGTATTGACCGAATTTACCTGATCCTTCACACCAGGCGCAGGTTTCAGGCGCGAATTGAATAAAAGGGGTCACCATCGTCCACCTCCAAAGTGTGGGGGCCGTCCAGCTTGCCTATTGTATCGCAAGTAGCGGAAAATCTGCCATCCTAACAACCGAAGCTGTGCAGCGTCCCAGCGTGTAAGCCTGTTGAACATCATCTCATCTACAGAAGTATCCACGGTGAACCACGCACACTAGAGCAGGCTTTGTTTCGTGATAGAATAGCCGCTCATAGACAATAACGACAGATATCATCCAAATTCACACCCGGAGAAGACGATGTTAAAAATCAAGTCCGTCGCCATACCTCTGCTCATTGCCATCTTACTGGTTGCCTGCCGCCCAACAAAGACTGCGACTCCCGAGATGGTCACCGAGACGATCAGCCAGATCGAGGCAACAGCAGCTCCCACCGAAGAAAGTGCGGAATCTGCGCCAGAAGAATCGGGCATGGAGGCGGATGCCGCTCCCCAAAAAGAGCCGTATCAAATCACCGGCACAATTGAGATCACCAATGCCATCATCTTGGAGGTGTACTACAACCAGCGCTTTGTCATGCTGGAAGACCTGACGGGCTTTATCCAACGGGATTACGAATACCAACAGCCCCTGGATGCCGAAATCCTCGGACCTGTGACCGTCACAGAGGAGGGAGAATTCCGTTTCAGCCTTAACCTACCGGCCATACCGATCTATCCTTTCAACGATGTCGATAACGATCATGAAGAGGATCAAGGCGTGCAAATCTGGCAAATAGCCATGAACGCCAATTACTTCGATGATCCCTTCCTGGGGGAAGATGAGACAAGTGGGTGGAGCGCTAATTACACTTCAGCCCGCATTGACTCTGAAAACAAGCATGAGATCTTAGGGGGTACTCTCTTAGTATGGTCGCCTGATGACCAACAAGGATTTCCTTCCGGATTTGGCGAAGATGGCCTTCTCTTCACCGAAGACGACCCAACCGCCCCCATCCCGGCCGGGTACACCCTGGTGAATCTCGACGAAGAGCCTTTTAAGTTCTACCAGGAAGAAAAGGCTACCCTGACTCTCTATGAAGGCGAACTCACTGTCAATGACCTCAGCGATATGGGCTGGAGCGAAGGCTTCGAAGCACTGCATAACAAACTCTCCACAGAATATCCCTTCACAGAGATGAAGGGCATCGATTGGGATGCTCTCTATGAAGAATTTGCCCCGCGCATAGCGGTTGCCGAAGACGAGGGCGACGAGACCGCCTACTACTTAGCCCTGCGCGATTACAGTTGGTCGATCCCTGATGGCCATGTTGGCTTAGGCGGCAGCGCCGTCTCCAATCAATTGTTCGAGCAGGAGACCGCCGGGGGCTACGGCTTCGCTATCATCGGACTGGACGATGGGCGCGTCATCGCTCATATCGTCTCAGAAGAGGGGCCTGCCGCAGAGGCCGGTATGCTCTGGGGCACAGAAATCCTTGAATGGAACAGCACCCCCATCAGGGATGCCATCGCCGAGGTGATCCCCTGGTCAATGCCCTTTTCATCTGAAGAGTCCCTGCGCGTTCAACAATACCGCTACCTGTTGCGCTCACCCGTGGGCACCGAAGCCGAAGTGACCTACCAAAACCCCGACGCCGACGCCCCAACGACAGTCACCTTAAAATCCATCGCCGAACGGGAAACATTCTCGGCAACCAGCATCTACGCCGGTTTCGACCGCAACAGCCTGCCGGTGGAATACGAAATCCTCCCCAGTGGCTTCGGTTATATCAAGATCTCCTCTCTCTCAGAAGATATCAGTCTGATCATCCGTTTATGGGAGTGGGCCATTGAACGCATGATCGTCAATCAGGTTCCAGGCATCATCATCGACCTGCGCCAGAACGGCGGCGGGTCTCCCTTGGGTACTCTCTTCGCCAGCTACTTCGTCGAAGAGCGCATCGATATCAGCCGCTCGTACTACTACAGCGAAAAGAGCAGCAAGTTCGAAACCTTCGGTCCGCCCGATTACACCGAACCCGACGACGAGCTTTATTATGACGGCCAACTCGCCGTACTGGTCAGCCCGGCCTGCGCCAGCGCCTGCGAAAATGTGGCCTACGTTCTGAGTAAGCTGCCCCAAACGCGCGTCTTCGGTTTCTACGCCTCGGATGGCATCTTTGGTGAGGTCGCCCGCGGCCAATACATCCTCCCCGGCGGATTCAGCTTCCAAGCACCAACAGGGATGAGCCTGGATATGAATGGGGAGGTGATTATCGAGGGAACAGGCGTGGTCCCAGATGTGCGGGTGCCCACCAATGAAGAAACCATGCGCGCCAGATATATCGACGAACGGGATGTGGTGTTGGATTATGCTATCGAGGTCATTAGTAAACCCCTGGGGGCTGGGATAACCCCTGAAGCTTCGCCCAAGGTTGGTTCGAAGTCCGAGGCACAAGCCGCCTTTCAATCCCAGACTGACTGGCTAGACATGCACGTCCAAGAGACTTATACGGAGTCCGAACTGGCTCAGGCGGGTCGCACCTACACCTATACCGTCCCGTTGGGCCAATCGCGTGACCTGATATGGATCTACGCCTGGTGCACATCTGATGAAGAGCACTTCGAAGACAACTGGTCGAAAATCGAATTGGAATTCACCCTCAATGGTGAGATCATCCCCATAGATGACTTCGTCGAGCTGGAAGGCGTGTTCGGCGGCAACCAATGCCGCGCGTATTACACCTTACTCAGCGATTGGGCTGTCGGCGAGCACATCGTGACCACCACGGTCACCTTTGCAGAATCGCTTAACGATGGCATAACGGAAGCGGATTTCCCCGCCGGCACGCATGTGTATGAGTATCGCGTCTTTGTCGCACGATAAGTCGAGGGAAAGGCTTAAGCGCGCAGGCAGCCATTTTGTGTGGCTGCCTGCATCAAGAGGAGAAGAAAATAAGCTGATCACATGGCTAAAGCCTGTTCCTCATCTTTCGTGATCGGGAAGATGATGCCTTGCTCATATCCTGTCTTCGACAAAATCCTCATGGCCGTATCAAAGTTTCGACCAATCTGATCGATCCTGTGGGCATCTGAGTTGACTACGACCTGCCGCCCCCCTTCTTCATGGAACCATTGAAACACCGTTTGAATGACCGTATTCCAGTTAGGTTCGTGATCCAAGAAGCGGGTGTTGAGCTCTAAAGCCTGCTCCCGCTCTACTAAAGCCGAGAGAGCCGCCCGGATGGATAACTCAAGCTTGGTCAAATCCGGTGCAGCACCCAAGAGCATCCCCTGCCAGAAAATGCGATCAAAATGGACCAAGATATCGAACTGGCATGATCGAGACATGCGTTCGATCTCTTTGAAATACTGATCGTACACTTCGTTGGGGTCGCGCCCTCGAAAACAGGCTTTCGAATGGATGCTTTCACCATTCAGCCAATGTAAGGCAGCTAACACGAAATCGAAGGGGTACTTTGAGATGAAATCAGTATACTGTTCACGGAAATCGTGAGGGTTGCCAACTTCTACACCGCTGTAAAGCGTCAACCCGGAGAGCTGATACTCCTTTTTTGCCCTTTCGAGCACCTCGAAATAGCCCTCAACTCGAAAAATGCCCACCCAGTCTGGATGCCACTCCTTGTGCTCGGTGATCGCAATCTCCTGAAAACCAATATGCAGCGCATGACGGCATATCTGGTCAATGGTGTTATCAGCATCAGGGCTGAACTTCGAATGGATATGATAGTCTGTCAGTCCGTTCATATATCACGCTTTTTGTTATTGTTGCTTGCCCATCAAACCTTGACCAGGGGTCACCAATTTCAATGTCTATTTTAGGCACGGGAGTTAATAACCGATTAAGGGCTTTATATGAATTGGTTATGATTTTGTTAACTTGGTTAACCTGAATTGGGACGAAAACTGTCCGCAGAAAGCGGTTTTTCAGGCTTGTTTTTTCCCATGCTACAATATAGCCTCTCAGCAAATCAGTATTTACCTGACAGCCCCCCGCGAGGTACCGCTGGCAAATTAGCCACTGAGAAGGCGAGAATCGCAGAGATTTGCCACATGCAGTTGATTTTCCACAGCAGCACTTCAGCAGGAGACCATCATCCATGCCACTTCAAAGAATATGAACCAGATACACAACGTTCACACGATCGACCTAAACTTCTTGGGGATTCCCAACGCCATTGCAGCATACTTAATCCCTCACGCTCACGGTGGGGTGCTGGTGGAGTGCGGGCCGGGATCAACGCTTGAGGCGCTCAAATCGGGCCTGGATTCGCAGGCCCTCACTCCCAAGGACATCACCGATGTGCTCGTCAGCCATATTCATCTGGACCACGCCGGGGCGGCAGGGTGGTTCGCCCGCCAGGGAGCGCGCATCCACGTTCATCATGTCGGCGCGGCCCACATGGTTAATCCCGAGAAACTGCTCCGCAGCGCCTCCCGGATATACGGGGACGAGATGGATGAGCTGTGGGGGGAGTTCCTGCCTGTGCCGGAGGAGCAAATCTCGATCCTGCACGATAACGACGAGATCGAAATCGAGGGTCTGGCCTTCCGCGCCCTGGATACCCCCGGGCACGCTTATCACCACATGGCCTACCTCTTCGAGGATATGTGCTTCACCGGCGATGTGGGCGGCGTGCGCATGTACTCCCCTGGCCCGGCGCACCTGCGCATCCCCACGCCGCCGCCCGAGTTCCACCTTGGAAAGTGGCGCGAGAGCATCAACCGTCTGGCCGCAGAAAAGTTCTCCTTCATCGCCCCGACGCATTTTGGCGTTTTCAGCGATCCCCAGCGGCACTTAGGGGCGGTCAAGGCGGGGCTCGATGAGATCGAAGCCTGGATGGAGAACATCATGCCAGGAAATCCAACCGTAAAGGCACTGGAGGGGGCAATCGCCAAATGGGAAGAAGAACGCGCTCGCGCGGACGGCGTGGATGGCGAGGCCCTGGAATCCTACGAAAAAGCCAGCCCGGCCTGGATGTCTGCAGAGGGGATCAGACGCTATTGGACCAAGCACCGGGATGTCTAGGGTATGACGCCCCAGGCCGAGGCCCCCACTATTCCCCAAGGATTGATCGAGAAATTACGCGCCGCTAAACGCGTTGCCGTATTGACAGGGGCCGGTGCATCCGCAGAGAGTGGCGTGCCTACTTTCAGGGAGGCCCAGACGGGGCTTTGGGCTGAGCACCGCCCCGAGGATCTAGCCACACCCCAGGCCTTCGAAAAGAATCCCGGGCGAGTTTGGGAGTGGTACGAGTGGCGGCGCAGCCTGATTAGGGATGTGACACCCAACGAAGGGCACTACGCCCTGGCCAGGATGGAAAAGCTACTTGCTGGCCAAAAGGCAAATCTGACTCTTATCACCCAAAACGTAGACGGACTGCATCAGCAGGCTGGCAGCCAGAATGTACTCGAACTGCATGGCAATATCCAGCGTACGAAATGCGCCCAATGCGGAAACGTCGCCACCCACTGGGAGAAAAGCACGTCCCTCCCGCAGTGCGAGCAAAATAACTGTGAAGGGCTTCTTCGCCCTGACGTGGTTTGGTTTGGTGAAAGTCTGCCCCTAAATGTGCTGCGCCAAGCCATCGCCACTGCCCAGGGTTGCGATATCTTCTTCTCTATCGGCACATCAGTGCTCGTTCAGCCAGCCGCCTCACTACCCGCGATGGCCTTGGAAGCCAAAGCGACCGTTGTAGAAATCAATCCGAATCCAACGCCAATCACCGAGCGAGTCACGTACGCCTTGGAAGGCCTATCGGGGGATATCCTGCCCAGGCTGGTCGCCAGGATCTGGGATTGAGGTCAACTCTGCATCGCTGAAAACCGGGTTTTTGTAGCAAAACCCGGTTTTTTTCATGCGACGAATACCCTTGACAGATTAGAACATGTGTTCTATATTATCCCAACCACTACCCTCGCAAGCGACGAGCAGCCCCTTGCTGCTTACCTGTTAAAGGAGGTTTATCATGTTATCTCAACTATCTGTTCTTCAAAATCGGCTGCGCATTCAACCCGGCCTGCTCTTCGGTGCCCTGATCGTCACTGCCCTGCTGGCCTTCGAAGTCTTCAACTACTCAACCACCGATTTCGCCCTCTCCGATCTGCTTGGCGACCTCAAATTCCTCGGTGTCCGCTGGGCCACCATACTCTCCATCGCCTTCTGCGGCATCGATTTCGCCGGCATCGCCCGCCTCTTCACCCCGGAACGGGGGCGCAATGAACCCATCGAGGTCTGGTATCTCTTCGGGGCCTGGATGTTGGCCGCCCTAATGAACGCCATGCTGACCTGGTGGGGCGTCTCCATCGCCATCCTCAACCACCAGACCCTGGGCAACGCCGTGGTCGCCAAAGAGACCCTGCTCCAGGCCGTGCCGGTCTTCGTGGCGGTCATGGTTTGGTTGATCCGGGTGCTGATCATCGGCACTATCTCTAACGCCGGAGACCGCATCTTCAGCCAGGCTGCTGCCCGAGCTGGCACCCGCCAAAGCAGCCACCAGCGGTCATCAAGCCCGCGCCGTCGCAATCGACGCTCCACCCCGGTCGGCCGTGCGGTGGAGGCTCGCTCATTCAACCCGGCCCCCAAGCCAGGCTACACGGACACAAAAAGTGCCTCTCAAGAGCCTACTTATCTTCCCATTTCACGCAACAGCGGCAATCGCGACCACAGCAACACTGGCTCGCGCTTCTAACCACCGATTCTCAAAGATTTCTTACTGTTAGCGCCCCGGTCTAATCCCTGACCGGGGCACTTTCATTTATCCGCCCACCTTGTTCAGCACCCGCAAAGCCCGCAGGGTCACCCATTTGTTGGGTTGCTTCTTTTGGCCGAAATCCAGCCAGGTTTTCCCTTTGTAGTCATATTCCAAAGCCCAGCGTCCCTCTTGATCTCCTTTTTCCCGAACCAGAGCTAACGATCGTTCCAGGCGCGGATCATCGCCATACCCCAAATCGACCAGCGCCTCGACATTTTGCAACAGGTCGGTGACATAGAAAACGGGGAAACCAAACTTCCACCAATTACCACTCGGTTTGTCATTCCGCCCCATCGGATAGTCCGCCTCTGCCGGATCGGTACTGAACAGGAAATCGACACCATGAGCGATGGCGCTCTCGACAAGAGGGGTTCTTTTTTCGGGGGGGAGTTTGCTTAGAGCCAACATCACCTTGACCGCGCCCCAGGCACAGGGCAATTTATTGTTGGCACCGCAAGCGAATATCGGGCCGCATTTTCCGGCGTAATAACGCAGGCTGGCCTGACGATCAGTATTGGGCGCGATACCTTCACCGGTCACACTGCGCGCCAGCCAATCGAAGGCTTTCTCCAGACGTTGGTCGTCAAAGCCTAAGTCGATCAGCGCAGCACACATATTGCCTTGCAGGCAGTCCGCAGTCGTCGAGGGCGTACCAGAAGCTGTGAACTGGCCATTATCAGACAGGCTGTGATCCAACAAATAGGTACAAGCGACGGCAATACGCTCATCGAGTTCGGGAGATGCCCCTAGCTGCGCCAGCGTGATCAACGACCAGACCGTGGCACGGTACTTGGGATTGTAACCTGCGCCAGGTTCAGCCCAATATCCATCTTCATCCATCTCATCCAAAATCCCGGCGATAGGGCCAAGTTCATGAGCGGCTTGTTGGGCACGGATAAATTCGGGATCGTCAGCCAGTAGGCCAACTAGATCACGCAACGCCAGATAGCGTACTCCGGGAGAGTCCGGCTCTAACAACCAATTCAGGGTATCTGCATAAACCGAATCCTGCTTAAACATAAACGTAACCTCTCTGACCTAATTCTTAATACCATCTACAAACAAACCCAAATCCACTCCACGGCCTGCATATCTTTCTAATGAGAAATATTTCCCTGATCTACCAATGCGTTACTGCTCGATTGCATTAACGCCACTCAACTCTGATAAAGTGACAACTTTGTAACCTCGCCGGGCCAACTCGGGCAGGATGGCCTTCAACGCCTTAGCTGTGCGCCGGCCACGGGCCTGATAATCGTGCAGGACGATGATATCCCCGGGTTTTGTTTTCCACAGGACATAGCGGATCGAAAACCACGCCGAACCAACCTGGGGGTCGTAAGGGTAAACCGATCCCAGGGCACAGCGATAGCCATGTCTCTCGATCACACCGAGCATGGCGTCGTTATACCAACCTGAGCCTGGCCGAAACCAACGAACATCTCCAAACTCAGAAAGCACTTCATCAGCCTCGACCAGCTTACGTTCAAACTCATCTATCGACAGGGTAATACTCGCCTCATCACCTGTTAAATGGTTGCCCAATTCATGCCCCTCCGAGATCATGCGTTGGACCAGTTCCTCGTTCCCAGGGACACGGTCGGTGATCAGAAAGAACGTGGCATGGGCACCGTGTTCATTCAGGATATCTAAAAGAACAGACGTTGTCGCTGGGTCTGGGCCGTCGTCGATTGTCAGGGCCACGACGCGCTCTTGCGTGTTCATAGCGTAGAACACGTCAGGCGAGCGTTGGCGCAGCCGAGAGAAGAGCCATTCAGGTTGCAGGAGCACCAAACTACCAAAAAGGACAAATAGCGAGGCGGTAATAGAACCGACAATCAAAGCAAAGAGAAGAAACATTTATTCCTCGACCAACATGCGACGCAAAACTTTCCCAACGAAAGATTTGGGCAGTTCTTCTCTGAACTCGATCTCCCAGGGAACGGCGTATTCATCCAGACGCTTACGGCAAAGATCGAGCAACTCCTCTTGCGAGAGATTTGTGCCTGGCCGCGGCACTACAAAGGCCTTGACTTTTTGCCCACTCTCCCCAGCGGAGACGCCCACCACTGCCGCCTCTAAGACCTTGCTATTCTCATAAAGCACTTCCTCGACATCGCGCGGGTAAACGCTGAACTCCCCCGCCATGATCGTATCACGCTTGCGGCTGATGATCTTGAAGAAACCGTCAGCATCCATCACGGCGACGTCGCCGGTGCGTAGCCAGCCATCCTGTAGCACGCTCTCTGGATCGTCGCTCGGATCAGGCTGCCAATAGCCTGGCATGACCTGAGGCCCCTTGACCAACAACTCGCCGACATTGCCCGGAGGCAGGTCTTCGCCGCTAACCAGGTCAATGATCTTGGCATCGGTATTGGGGATGGGAATCCCAATGGAGCCTGTCTTTTCGGCATCCGTCAAGGGGTTGGCATGAGTGACCGGCGAAGCCTCGGTCAAGCCATAGCCCTCCACCAGACGGCCGCGGGTGAGCTTCTCGAAGGCCTCCTTGACTTCAACAGGCAGCGGCGCGGCACCGCTGATGCAGGCCTTTATCGACGACAACCCATAGGCCCGCACCCCGGGAGCCTGATTGATCAAGGCATAAATCGACGGCACGCCTGGGAATATGGTAGGCTTATACGCTTTGATATGGTCGAGCACCTGCTGCAACTCGAAAACCGGCAGCAGAACGATCGTAGCAGCAATGGCAATAGGGATGTTCATCGCAGTGGTCATGCCATAGCTATGGGTCAACGGGATCACCGCCAGGAATGTCTCCTCTCCGTATTGGATTTCAGGTATCCAGTGGCGGGTCTGAAGAGAATTAGCGACAAGATTGGCGTGAGTCAGGCAAACGCCCTTGGGCTCGTCAGTCGTACCGCTGGTGAACAGAATGGCCGCAGCATCAGCACCGTTGGCTTCATACCCAGGCGATTCACGGGAAGCATCCATGACCAGTCGATCCATCAAATAGACTGAATCCCTCTCAGGAACTTCTCCCTTTGGACGAAAACCCGCCGCCTGCCAGCGTTCGAGCAGCTGTTTATAGACCCGTGCGGTGAGCACATTGCGGATATCTGCCAGAACAACCTTAAGAGGGATGCTTTGTTGGACTTCTTTCGCCAGCCCCCCAAACTCTTTGAGAGTGATTAGAACTTTTGCCTGTGTCTGCTGAATCTGTCCCAAAATCTGAGAGGCGTTGGCCTCGGGGTTCGACAAAACCACCACGCCACCGATTTTCAGGATGGCATAATAAGAAATAATCATCTGCGGCATATTGGGCAGCACGAGCATCACGCGGTCACCGGGCCGTACTCCCAGCCCATGCAGCGCATGCGCCAACTGATTGGCGCGCCGGTCAAGCTGCCGGTAAGTCAGCTTCGAGCCATAAAAAACAGTGGCAACCTGGTTGGGCACGCGGTCAGCCGCGGCCTCCAAAAAGCGATACAAGGGTTGGCGGGGAATCGGGCAGGTATACGGCGTGTATTTGCCATAGCTCTTCAGCCAGGGACGCGTGCTCATCAATTGCGTCTCCAAGTCTTGTTCTCGCCACGACATCCGCCTCCCCCGGCCTTCATCCCGGACAAACCGCTCAATGGCTCGGTTCACCGCTCGATGGCGCTCAAGCTGAACCTTGTGTTTCGAGGCGCCGATATCCATCACCTCAGCCCCGGGGATAGATTCGCTCACCCGCTCGAAGACCCAGCGTGGAAAATAGCGGTCTCGTTCACCGGTGATGATCAGCGTGGGCGTGCTGATCTCTCCTAACAGAGACCAGCCCCGCCATTTACGCAAATTGTTGAGCATCATGCGCTTCATCACATGGATTTCAGCATTCCAACGGGGACGATAACGCCAGAAAGGCTGGAAGACGGCTACAGGAACGCGCGAGAGCAAAGATGCCCCACGTGGTAGGGGATATTCTCCCGCAGTGGCAATCAGGACGAGCTTTTCCAGGCGTTGGGGGTGAGAGGTGGCATACTCGACGCAGATCGAGCCGCCAAAGGAGTGCCCAACCAGGACGAATCTCTCCGGCAAATCGAGGGTCTCGGCGATCGTGTTGATATCATCGACCAACTCGGGCATGGTGTATTCAGAAAGCGGCGCGTCGCTCTGACCATGACCACGCAGATCGGGCACAACCACACGGTATTGGTGACCAAAGTGATTGATTTGATATTCCCAGGTCTCAGCACAGCCAGCATACCCGTGTACAAGTACAATCGTCTGCTCCGCGCCGTCCGGCCAGATATCAACGACGCTCAAGGCCACATCTGCAAGTCCCCGAATGGGGACTTGCACGCGATACAAGTTCAAATCCAACTGGATGTCCCTATGCTTGAGACCACGCGGTTTGTTCATCGTCCATCCTTACAGGCGATGCGAGTTCATCAACCAATAATCAGCACCATATACCATTATAGCCTGTGTTTTTGCCAAAATAAGTTCAGCCAGCCAAATTCATAAGGGTGGTAAGCCAGCGTACCGCGTGGATATGAGGGCGCGGGCTTATCAAAACTCTCGAAATCGCTTCTCGATCCCTCAGAGGTGCTTGCGGTTAAAAGAATCCAGCACGAAAAGGCCAGACCAATGTGTCAGAACGTCAAGGGTGGCATTCGTTCTTTTTAATACCAATCATTCTCCCTGTTTGGTATGTGACCTAACCTGAATCGGTTGCTAACTGCTTACTGCTCTCTCAAAAAGCTGATCACGCGGCTCAAAGCCAGGATCATCAGCAATCCGAGGATCAACGCCCAACCAAAGGTGAATGCCAACTTCAGATTCAACGCCAGGGTGCTCAAACCCAGCCCAATCACCAGCACCCCGCCCAAACGCAGCAGGTGATGTCGTATCAGCTTGTCTCCGCCGATGATTCGCCCGGCGCGCTTGGCTTGTGCGATCCAACGGGCCATATCCCAGGCTACAATGGTTGCCGCAATCCCGACGAGCAGCCAGAGAACTCCAACCCCACGCCACACACCGAAAGCGATCATCAGACAAAAAAGGCCGAAGCTCAGCAAACCACCCCAAGACCACTCTCGCCAATGAGATATGGCCCAAAAAGCGCCCAGGGAGAAATTCAACACAGCGAACGCCAAGGAGCCATGAACCAAAAAGGCAACACCAAAGCTCAACGTGCACAAAGCCAGGCTGGTGTAAAACAAGCTCACCTGCAACTTCATCCGAGTGCCTCCACTGGATGAACCTGAGGCACTGGGCGGCTGAGGGCCACCCGGATCGCGGCGCCGAGAGGGACCTCCACATCCCAGTCCAAAATCTGGATACCAGCCTGGCGCAATTTGTGTAGCATCAACGTGCGCTCGATGCGCGCCAGGCGTGCGGCCAAAGCAATCGTCTTATCTCTTGTATCCATCCCCGCCAACTCAAAAGCGACTGGATCAGGACTGATCACCATCAGGGCATAGCCGCGGGCGCGCAAATGAATGAGGACTTCCACATCGTCACTGTGTAATGGGCTGACCAGCACCAATTGGGAATTAGCCGGCAAAAGCCGCTTGGGCAAGTTCTCCAACTTTTCGAAAATCATGCTTTCACCTGGCTGAGCCCGCGCCAGGCTCTGGAGGATGCGCTCTCGCTGGACTTTGCCATAACCGGGGAAAGTCCAATCTAGTTGAGTGCCATAGAGCAGCAATCCCACCCGGTTGCCATCCTTCAAGAAGCTCTCTGCCAGGGCCGCGGCAGCATGTACACCACATTCGAATAATGACGCGCCCCCATCGACCCTGACTTCGCTGCGCCGTCGTGTATCCAGGATGACCCCCACATCGGCGACGCGTTCTTGTTCGAACTCATTGATAAAAACCCTCTGTCGGTGACGGGCGCTGGCGCGCCAATTGATCCAGCGCAGGGGATCGCCATGCTGATATTCACGCACGCCAAAGAACTCTACTCCAGGACCTCCCTGGCGTGCCGGGATAAAGCCGGCGTAAACTCTGGTACCACGCGGACGAATATCCACGCGCCCAAGGCGCTGCACATCTGGCTGAACGAAAAGCCGCCCCTCCGCGGAGAGAACCGCCCTTTTTTGGCGAATACCCAAATGATCAGCGGCTTCTACAAACACATCTCGGAAGCGGTAATAGCCGCGGGAAGCTGCCACGGTATAAACCAACTCAAGGGACTCCCCTGAGTCCAACGAAGTCAACCAGCTTACTTCTCCCGTAATGACCTCCAGCCCCCCCGGGAGTTGGTCTTCGATCAAGATGCTCTCCAAGCGCGGGCCGTTGTTTGTCACCACCAGGCTGACCTCGACAGGCACGCTCGGCAAAACTCGCTCATGGCTGATGCGCCGCTCGACATGCAAGGCCATCTCTTCGGGGCCAAAGACCAGCCCAGCACCTAAATAGATCAACAGGGGTACAACCAGCGCCAGCAAGACCCCGTTGAGCGTCGCCAAAGCCAGGATCACCAGGACATAAATAATGCTGCTAAGGATCAGGACTCGATTCATTTTTCACGATTACCTTGACCAATCCTCGCTCTGCCCTAGACTTCACACGCCCTCAATCACCGGCACCGGAACCAGATTGGTGATCACATCCAAGACCTCATACGCGGCCATTTTATTCATCCACAAATCGGGTTTTAGTATCAGGCGATGCGCTAACCCGGGGTGAATAAAGAGCTTAACATCATCGGGCAAGACATAAGGACGACCTTCTAAGACGGCCTGGGCGCGTGCCAGCTTCAGCAAGGCCAGAGAGCCGCGCGGGCTGGCACCCACCGCAGTGCGTTGATCGCGGCGGGTGTGATGCACAATCTCAGCGATATATTTCTCAATATCTGCATCGACGTGTACATCCTCCAAAGTCGTGCGCATGGCCGTCAACTCTTTGGCATCCGTGACGCGCCTCAGATCAAAATCATCCTGACGCCGCTGGCGCCGTCGCCTCAGAATCTCCTGCTCATCATCTAGTGAAGGATAGCCCACAGACAGCTTCATCAAGAAGCGGTCTAACTGCGCTTCGGGCAGCGGAAAAGTGCCCTCATACTCAATGGGATTCTGCGTGGCAATGACCATGAAAGGCCGAGGCAACTGCATGGTCTCCCCCTCCAAAGTGACCTGATGTTCTTGCATGGCCTCCAACAACGCTGATTGGGTTTTCGGAGAGGCGCGGTTGATCTCATCAGCCAGGATGATATTCGCAAAGATCGGGCCCTTACGCAGCTCGAAGCCACCCTTCTCCCGTTCGAAGATATAACTGCCGGTAATATCGCTGGGCAGCAGGTCAGGCGTAAACTGAATGCGCTTGAAATCCAAGCCCACAACCGTGGCAAAGCTGTTTGCAATCAGGGTCTTTGCGAGGCCAGGGTAATCCTCGAGCAGCACATGTCCGCCCGCCAGGATCGCTGCCATGATGCGCTCAAGCAACTCACGTTTGCCAATAACAGCCCTCTCGACCTCGGAGATTATCTGGCTGCTGGTCTTTGAGACATCAGCGATGTTGATCGTCACAGTGCACCTCCCACAAACTCTTGTTTACAAAATTGCACTCACTTGAAACCAATATAACTTTCAATAAAAGCCGTCATCTCTTCTGGAGGACAATCCAAGGGCTGCGGCACGGTTGAAGAGAACATCCCCCGCGACATCGAATTTGGTGACTGGAAGCCGCGCGCTGCCACCAGGTAGGCGCGTACCTGCTCGGGAAGCTCAAACTCTGCGTCAGCGATTTTGTCAGCCACCTGATCTGGCGAAAGACCTGCCCGACAAGAAATCGCCTCCAACAACAGGTGGCTGATATGCTGCGCAAGTCGCCACTGCAGGTAAGCGCCGCGATCAATGTCCCCCAACCGTTTGCTCCAAACTTGGACCCTGTTAGGAAGGTCATCATCGAAATCATCACTCATTCTCGAAAAGCTATACCTCAATTTCAGGCTCAGCCACGCCAGGATGGTCACGAAGATAAGCAACGCTATCCACAAGGTTTGTTGGTCAAAACTGCGGTAGAGCAATCCACTTATCCAGACCAAATAGGAGAACGGCAGCAAGATCAATTCGCGGATCAATTCTCGCCAAAAGAGGATCACCAAGATCCCCAAAAAGAAGCCCAGTGAAATGGAGGCCAGAATTCGTTTTCTCATCCGGCTGCCTCGCTGGCCTGGACGATGGCGCGTAAACAGGCTAAAGCCTGGCGCTGCTCTCGCTCTCCAAGCTGAACGTCTCCGTAGCGCGCCATTTCGAAGAGGCGAGTGAGCTGCTGTACCTCTTCGCCGGGAAGCCCAAGCCGTCCAAGCTCTTGCTCAAATTCACGCGGCGTCATCGCCTGCTCCCGTCGGATACCTCTGCCCCGATGCAAGACCCGACTCATCTCGGCGTAACAATGCAGCACGGTATCCCTTAGATCAGCACCGGCTTGCAGATCGTCCAAGGCCTCACCGGCTTCCGCGCTCAGTTCTTGGAGGGTCGAACCTCGTTTGCCCCACCATTGGATCACAAACCAGATCATGAATGCTAAAACCGCAATAAACAGGAAATTAGCCAGCCATTCTAACCATTGGGCAGTTTCGGGAGAGAAGTTCGCACTGATGGAATTTTCAGTATCCAAAGCAGAATCTGCCAGCGAGCCACCAAGAATGTCGGGTGGTTTGAAACCGCTACACTGACGCATCAAAAGAAAAAAGGCGTAAGCGGTCAATCCCATGGTTGCAGCCCGACGGATGACCGTTTTGCGCACATCCGGGGAGACAATGAAATAGATCATCGAGAGGGGAAAGACAACCCACAATAAAATCAGCCCAAAAGCCTTCCAAAGGCCAACAAGGTTCCAAGATTTGAAATTTAATTCATCGAGAGGAAGTGTTTGCTCCTCAGCAGAAAGAAAAAAAGGGCGTCCAGGCAGAAATTCAACCCCCGACAATCCCCCTGCCAGAATAATCAAAACCCCCAGGCCCAGCACAAACAACAAAACAGCCCACAATCGCTTTTCGAACAGCATATTCGACCTAAATTTAAGTACTCATTCGCCTCAAAGCCGGTTCATAGGCCCGTATCCAAAATCCAAGTAAATAGTGAGCGGTGATTAGGGGTCAATCGGCCGGAGATGCAAAAACCTGCCGAGATTGTTCCACGTATGCCAAACTCTGGTGGCGGAAGTAGGTATTATAGAGATGGGCATAGTGACCATCAGCCTTCATCAAAGCATTGTGATGGCCTTCTTCGATAATCCGTCCATCTTCCAGGACCAAAATGCGGTCAGCAGCTTTGACCGTGGACAAACGGTGGGCAATCAATATGCTGGTGCTCTCCTCTAAAATCAGATTCAGAGCTTGTTGGATTTGCCACTCGGTGAAGGGGTCTATACTGGCCGTAGCCTCATCGAGGATAAAGATCGCTGGGCGGTGCAGGAGCACGCGCAACAAAGAAACCAGCTGCCGCTGTCCCATGGATAGGCGTCCGCCACGTTCTCCGACCTGGGTATCCAGGCCATTGGGCAAGGTTTCCAGCCAATCTCCACCGCCGATCTGTCTGGCGGCCCGTTCAACATCTGCTGGATTTGTATCCGCACAGGCATAGCAGATATTCTCCGCCACAGTGCCCGAAAAAAGAAAGGGAATCTGGGAAACAATGCCCAACTGGCTGCGGTACTGGTGCAAATCGAAAGTGCGGATATCCTGACCGTCCACCAGTATGCGCCCTTCCTGAAATTCATAGAACCTCGCGATCAGTTTGGCGATGGAAGATTTCCCAGCCCCAGTATGACCGACCAGAGCTACGCTCTCACCCGGCTGAATATGCAACCTGAAATCATCAAAAACGCGTTCCTGTTCTGTATATCGGAAGCAGACATCTTCAAAACGAATGTCCCCTCTCAGCAACGGCACCATGCGGATCGACGTCTGTAAGACGGCGGATTCCGCATCGATCAGCGCAAACGCTCGTTCGGCAGCAGAGAGGCCCGACTGCACCTGCGCCCAGAACGCTGACAGGTTGAGCACCGGGAAAAAGAATCGATCCAAACCCATCAAGAATAGAAACCAGGCCCCAAAGGTTACGGCTCCTTCTGCGGCCGTAAGCCCACCCACATACACCAAAACCGCAGAGGCTATCCCGCCCATGGCATTCAATGAAGGAAATACCAACGAAAGAATGAAGCCCCTCTGCACATTGACCCTGAAAGAGGCCTGATTAGCTTGATCGAACTCATCGAAGATCGTGCCCTCTTGGCGAAAATTCTTAGCGACGGCGATCCCGCTGACGGTCTCCTTTATGGCCGCATTGACATTGGCCATGGCACGCATGCCACGGCGGGTGACCGTACGAGCCAGATTTCGAAAGCCCATTGAAGCCAGGTACAAGATCGGCAAGAAGCCAAACACATACAAGGAAAGCCGCCAGGAAATACCGATCAGCACCACGCCCAGGATGAGCGCCTGCACAAACTGAGAGACCAAATCCGTAACCAAAATGACCAACTGGCCGAACTCACGCGTATCTGAAGTGATGCGCGAGACGATCTTTCCTGAGGAGAACTCATCATAGAACGACAGATCGTGACCAACGGAAGCCTTAAAGGCATCACTGCGGATATCATAGACAACATCCCCAACGATGCGCGCCAACAGACGGCGTCGTACCCAATTGGCTACCCAGGTAAATATCCCAGCAACCAGGACCGCGCCTGATAAGAGATACAAGGCATTATCCGTGGGGGAATTGGCCATAATATCCACACCGCGAGAGACCAGGATTGGTATGGCAGCTGACGCGACCGCTATACTCAACAACATGATAATCACCCAGGTCAGTCGTTTGTTATGACCTTTGAAATACACCAAAATCCGACGCGCCAGTTCACGGTCGGTGTAGTTTCGATCATATGCTTCAGTGTCCAAGCCAGAGAAAAACGCCATAGGCAAGTTATATGTTTGGTGATTTTCCCTCGGTGAAAATCAACCGGTAGGCTTGTGAGGTCGCCAATAATTCTTCGTGATTCCCAATCGCAGCGATCCGGCCATTACGAAGCACTACAATCAGGTCTGCCCAGCGGATTTGCGAGAGCCGATGAGTAATGATGAAGGTCGTTCTCCCTTCAGCGGCGGCGTAGATGGCACGTTGGATCTTATCCTCAGTGGCGCTGTCGATAGCGCTGGTCGAATCATCTAGTACTAAAATGCGCGGGTCAGTGAGAAAGGCCCTCGCTAAGGCCAGGCGCTGCCGCTGCCCACCAGAGAGGGTGACGCCGCGCTCTCCAATCACGGTTTCGTAGCCCTCCTTAAATGTTTCAATGAACTCATGGGCCTGGGCCGCTTTTGCCGCAGCTTCTATCTCACCCGAAGTGGCATCGGGTTTGCCAAAAGCGATATTTTCAGCAATACTACGCGAGAAAAGGAAAATATCTTGCTCAATAATCGAAATCTGCTGCCGCAAATCCTCCAGGTTCCAGTCACGCACATCAACGCCATCCACAAAAACCTGGCCTTTGGTGACATCATAGGTGCGGTTGATCATTTTGACCAGGGTAGTTTTCCCTGAGCCAGTCTGCCCTACAATCGCAATGGTTTGACCCTGCTTTACGCTGAAAGTGACGTCCTCAATGGCGGTTTCACCTGTCTCATAAGCAAATGAAACACCTCGAAATTCAACTTTCCCTTCCATTCGATTGGCATAACCACGCTCGTTTTGGTCCAAATCGTTCTCTCGGCTGATCAGTTCCAAAATACGTCGAGCGCCAGCTACTCCCAAAGAGACCTGAGAATAAGCGAACAGAGAGATAAAAGTTGGAAAACCCAGCAAGAGCAATAAGCCGAAATAAGCCACAATATCCCCAAGATTGATAGCCCCTTGTTGATAAAGCCAAATGGCATGAAAAAGACCCCCAGCTTGGGTCAACCCCATGAGCAGATAAGGGATGAAGCGCGCTTCGATATCTCCCTGGCGCACGAAATAATCACGAAAGCTCCTCGCATTATCCTGGAAAAGATCAATCTCCTGGCGCTCCTGAGACATCCCTTTGACCGTCTCAACCCCATCGAGCGCTTCAGCCAGGCGCGTATTCAAACGACCAAAGGCCTGACGCACCCCATCGCTAACGGGAGATAGCTCATAGAGATACTGCCACAAGGAAAGCACATAGGTGATCGAGAAGAATAAAGGGGCAATAATGAGCGCAGGATGATACTGAGAGGAAAAAATCAAGGGCATGACCATGAAGGTAGCCGAGCCAACCACCAAATTTATCCCTGGGCTAAACATGAAGTTGATCTCGCGGACATCATTGGTCGCCCGGGCCATGGTATCCCCGACCGGTTGTAAGTTGTGGAATGTCATGCTCTTCCCCAGCAAGCTGACGTAAAGCTCGTCACGGATATTCCTTTCAATGTTCTGAGCCATCAATTCGGCCCCGAAGTTGCGGCCAAACTGCAACACGCTGCGCACAACCTGCGAAATGGCAATCACGAAGGAAATCTGCAAAAGCCCGCGCAGATCAGCTGCGTCTAAAGTGATCAGGTCCAAAGCCTTACCGATATAGATCGGCACCACCGAGGCTAGGGCGGCATTGCCCACTGCTCCAAGGATCATCAACACACTCAAATACCAATAACGCAAGGTATGCGACACGATCCAGCGAATTGGGCCGCGCCGGTCACTGCGGCGCCTTTGAGGAAGCGTGAACTCTGCGTAGGCTGTGGTCATGGCATTGAATGCTGAAGATTGACTTCTAGACAATGATCATCGCTCATCGGGAAAAGGCATCCGATCGGCGATTTCGTAAGGCCCGAACTTGGGCAAGTCTCCCGGGGATATGGGTTGCAGCCGCTCATCGTTGGGCATGATTTGGTAAATGCCTCCATCCCGGTGCAGCAGCGGCAAGGTGCGTTTTCGCTCTGCGAAGACCTGGCGCATAAGCCGGGATTGATGGCCAAAATTTTGCCACTCATCCGGCTCCCTATCAAACAGGGCATCGTACATCTCAACAAACTGTTGACGGTAATCCGTTGTGACTACGGCAAGATTATTGATCACCCAGCATCTATCCTCGTACTCCCAATAATAAGCCAGGCCACTGAACTCGCCGAGGCTGTTTATGTATGGGAAAAAGGGAAATGCCCGGCAGGTTATCGAGCGGTAAGCTCGCTGGCAATGATGATGACCCAGACATTCGATCAACACCATCCCATCCGGTGCGGCCTCTCGCAACTTGGCGGTTTCCCCTAAATCCTGAGCCTCCCAGGGATGCCATAGATCGGTGTTGGTTCGCAAATGGTGCCACTCGGCCTGATAAGCCGTGGGTACTGCATGACGGGTATCACAGCAAAAAGGGACACCGCGCTGATTATATGGCGAACACTTTTGACCGCAGTCGAGGTCGGTGATTGGGGCAGCAAAACTCCCATAAAAAGCTCTAACATCATCAGGGTGAAGATGTGAAACCATAAGCCAAAAGGATACCACAGTAAAGGGGTGATTGCTATTACTGCGCCTACCTGTGTATAACAAGATACCTGGGCCAACGGTAGCCTCGAAAATTACTCTATGCACTTGCGCCCCGACGAACATTCCGAGCACTCCCCACAAAGCGAAACACCCCGGCACTCGATAATTAGATATAATTTGTATAGATTATGTACGACTAGAGCATAAGGAGAAAATAGAGCTGCCATGTACCCCAAACATTTACCGATTAGGAAAAGCCACTTACGGTTGGTCAACATTCTGTTCATGATCGTGATCGCCAGCTTAGCCTGCAATCTCCCCTTCAACGCTACAGAGACAGAAGCCCCGCCACCTCAGCCTGCACCAACGATGACTCCCCGAATCGACTCCGGCCGCCCCACCGACGCTCCTGCCGAGGAGCAGCCGGCTCCCGCGGATGTGCCAGAAACCGGTGCGCCCATTCCTCCCGCTGATAACCCCGCGATACCCGATTGCAACGCCTTCGATCTAAACGCCTTCAATGCCATTATCGATGGCACTTTCAACTTTGTGAGACAAGATCAACTCAACAACTGCCACTTCGAATCGGATAACGACTTCCGGTTGATGATCGGCGGCGGGAAACCTTCCAGTTCTGAAGAGATCAGAGAGTTGTTCGAGACCTCCTTTGGCACCACCCCAGACTCAACCTGGGAGGCTATTGATGATTATTATCTTGGCCTGGCGTATTCCTCCGTATCCGTCACCGCGCAGGGGGTGTCGGCCAGCGGGCACTCAATGGTGATCGTGGCCGCCAGCCAGCCCGGCTCTGACCCCGATGCGCTGAAACAGATTTTTGAAAAGCTGGCCCGTAAAGCCGCTCAACAACTGAATATGCAGTTCTAGCACAGACCTGCCTGACCCATCCTGGCGTTCAGAACGGGTTTGGCGATGGAAGAACAGGTATAATTCAGCCCATGAGCGCAGAAAACAGGCCTGCCAGGTTTGGGGTGATCTTGTCCAGCATAATATTTCTCGTCCTAAGCCTGTCCGGTTGCAGGGTCGAGCCGGCTCAGCAAGGTACTCCTTCGCCCAGCCCAATTTTGTTGACACCTTACTACACCTCCGCCCCGGCCCCAACTCCCACCCCATCCACGAGCGACAGCACCGAAGACCTGTCTCCAACTGAACTGCCCAAGCCAACTGCGACACCCCACATTTACGCCATTCAATCAGGGGATACGCTGCTGGCTATCGCACAGCGCTACAATATCACCCTCGAACAAATCCTGGCAGCCAATCCCGGCATTGACCCAAACTTCCTAATCATTGGGGAGGAGCTCGTCATCCCTGCTGGCGAAGGCAGTTTGGCTGCGTACCCGACCCCAGAACCACTCTCGGTTGACCTGGGCAAACCCCGCTGTTATCCGACATCGACTCAAGGATTGTGGTGCCTGGTTCTGGCGGAAAATCCCCACTCGCAGCAATTAGAAAACGTCTCCGCGCTGGTCACCCTGGTCAATTTCCAAAGAGACATCGTCGATCAACAGCTTGCCATCCCACCCCTTAATCTCGTTCCAATGGGTGAAGCGATCCCACTGGTGGCATTCTTCCCGGGGCCCATTTCTGGAGAAATCTTCCCTCAAGCAGAATTGGTGACTGCACTGCCCATCGAACCGGACAGCGACCGCTATATCAACGTCAGCATCGAAATCGACAAAACCGAACTTGTCGACGGCAATGGTGAGGTCGAGGGTTCCGTGATGGTTGATGAGGAAGCCCAAACCGCGAATCAAACCTGGCTGGTGGCACTGGCATTCGACGTTGACGGCCGTCCCATTGGCCTCCGCAAGTGGGAATCGAACCGCGCGTCCGCCCCCGGTGAAGCACAGGGCTTCAACATCACGGTTTACAGCCTCGGCCCCCAGATAGCTGAAATCAAAGTGTTGGGCGAGGCCCGCCCGTAAAACTGAGGTTGCGAATCGAAATCGTGCAAAATGGGAAGATCGTCAGTTGAAAAAACCTTCAAAACAGGCCATAATAACCTGGCCGAGACAGAAATTATTCTTAGAGAAACTACCAAGTTTCCTTACTCAAAAGAGTTCAAGGCCTCAAACTATCATTTGAAGCTTCCACAACAAGGAGAAATTAGCTCATGGTTACGCTGACTAAACCTGCCGAGGAATTGAAGGCTGCCCACCAACTCTTGGACGAATATGACTACGATCTTCGACCTGTGGAAAAGGGGTATGCCAATCGTACCCTGTATATCAATTTATCTGACAACACGATACAAGAAAAGCCAGTCACCCAACAGATGAAGGACATTTTCACTGGCGGGCGCGGGTTTGCGCTCTGGCTGTTATGGGAAGCTATCCGAGACGACACCAAGTGGGACGATCCTGAAAATGGCTTGGTGATCGCCAATGGCCCGATCGGTGGTCTTACAGCCTATCCCGGTTTAGGGAAATCCACTGTCGTCACCATCTCCCCCCTTACCAAAAGCGTGATCGATAGCAACGCCGGTGGATATTTCGCTCCTTATCTGAAATTCGCAGGATTTGATGCCATCGAAATTCAAGGCAAGGCTCCTGAGAGTGTCTTCGGTGAGGTCATCATCGTGATCGATGGCGATACCGGCCATATTTCCATCGAAACTGCTCCCCTGGAAAACGTCGACTCGCACCTGCTGGCCAACGAGCTCGCGGAACTGTACGGGGGTGGCAAACGCGGCAAATATGGTGTATCTACCGTAACGGCGGGGATGGCTGCCGAACACATCAATTACGCCTGCCTGAATTTTAGCTGGTACGATGTACGCCGCAAAGAGATGCGCCTGAAACAAGCCGGGCGCGGTGGGACAGGGCGCGTCTTCAGAGATAAAGGCCTAAAAGGGATTGTCGTCAAATTCAATGGCCTCAAGGGAGACCTCAACTCCCCCATTGATATGCTGATGATCCGCAAAGCAGGGAAACGCATCAACAAAGAAATCGCCGAACTGGACGACAAACAAAACCAGATGCGCAAAGTGGGCACCGCACACCTAGTCGAGATCATGGATCACTTCGATTTGCTGCCAGTTCACAACTTCCGCTATGGCGCGCACCCTGAGAGCGGAAAGATCGACTCATCTATCTGGCATGAGCAATTCACCCAGGGCATCAACGACTCCTGCTGGGCAGGCTGCACCCTCTCCTGCTCTCACGCCGTGGACGATTTCCCGCTGCAAACCGGGCCTTACAAAGGTCAAAACGCCATGGTAGACGGGCCCGAATACGAGAATGTGGCTGGACTGGGCTCCAACATCGGCGTGTTCGACCCTCTGGCAGTCATCGAATTGAATTTCTACTGCGATACCTATGGCGTCGATACGATCTCCTTTGCCAACTGCGTGGCCTTCGTGATGGAGTGCTGGCAGCATGGCATCCTGGACGCGGAAAAAACTGGCGGCCTGGACCTATCCTGGGGCAACGCCGAATCCGCTTTGGAACTGCTCCACCAGATGGCCCGAGGCGAGGGATTTGGAGTCACCGTTGGGCAGGGCACCCGCTATATGAAGAAGTTCTTCGCCAAGGAGTACGGCGCTGAGGCAGACTTCCTCAACGACATTGCCATGGAAACCAAAGGGCTTGAAATATCAGAATATATGACTAAAGAATCCATTGCCCAACAAGGCGGTTATGGCCTGGCCCTAAAAGGCGGCCAGCACGATGAAGCCTGGTTGATCTTCATGGATCAGGTCAACAAACAACTCCCCACCTGGGAAGATAAGGCCGAGGCACTGCACTACTTCCCCATGTGGCGCACCTGGTTTTCCATCCATGGTTTATGCAAATTACCCTGGAATGACATCCAACCCGAAAACAATGCCGACACCGACGAACCGCAAAAAGTTCCTGAGCATGTTGAAAACTATACCTGGCTCAATGAAGGCTTAACCGGAAAGAAAACCACTCCCGAAGACCTGCTAGCTCAATCGGAACGGGTGTACAACTTTCAGAGGGTTTTCAACCTGCGCCTGGGCTTCGGCACCCGCGAGCATGACCGAGTCCCCTACCGGGCGATGGGGCCTGTGACGGAAGATGAGTACGAATCGCGCCAAGAACGTTATGACACACAGCTCAAAGAACGCCTGGGACTTGACCCCGGTGCCATGACCACCGAAGAGAAAATAGCCGTTTTGCGTGAGCACCGCTACGAAGAGTATCGTCAAATGACGGATGCAGTCTACAAACGGCGCGGCTGGGATGAGAATGGGGTCCCCACCCTCGAAAAACTCAAAGACCTCGGCATTGATCTTCAGGAGGTCGTCGAGGTGATACAACGGGTTTGACCGCACGCAGAAAATCGTCAAAAAGAGGCTGCGAGTGCAGCCTCTTTTGTTTTCGGACTAAATTTGTCCCCTTTACAGATCAGAATAATTCTACTATATTAATGGCGTCCCATTATCCACATCCAACCGAAGCAAGGAGAAATAGCTATGTCCAAGCACCCCATTGTCCACGTTGAGTTTTCAGCGAACGATTTAGAAGGGGCAGGAAAGTTCTTCAACGATGTCTTTGGCTGGGAGGTCCAGCAGATGCCTGAAATGAACTACGCCATGTTCAACCCCGGTGAGGGCGTCGGCGGCGGTTTCAACCCTGTGAGTGAGACGAACGCGGCCGGAACGACCCTGGCCCACATTGGCACTGAAGATATCGAGGCCACCCTGGCGGTGATCGAAGAGCACGGCGGCAAAACTTTAGTCCCCAAAACCGAGATCCCAGGTATGGGCTGGTTCGCAATTTTCTCAGACCCAACCGGAAATAGCATTGGCCTGTACGAGGCAATGGATCAATAACCTGGCCGAATAACCGCCAATCGTAGGAGTCATCGGAGAAACACCGATGACTTTTTTGTTGACAACGCTCAAAAACACCCTATACTTCTGGAGATAGGAGGTCGAACTTTTTCATTGAGACTCATTTCAATATAGTCTGTGGAGAAGCTCGACTTACACACAGGTTTTTCGATGATCGTGTACAAATCTTCTCAGGAGAGCATAGGATGAAATCTCTTCGGATCACCATACTCTTTGCCCTATTGGGGATGGTATTACCCGCTTGCGACACCTTTCAGCCCTCTCAACTATGTGGAGAGGAAACCGAGGCCAACCATCAGGTCTTCCTGAATACCTTCTCAGAGATGCAGCTTGTCAATCAAGTCAACAAGAGCGGGGGGCAAAACGTCGAGCAAACCGGGCGCGTTTTCACTACACCCGTTTCGCTTGCGATCAACTTGGTCAGCCTGGAGGAAGTCGAGCTACGCTTATGTATCTTCGAGGCCAGAAGAAATGGCAAGGTGGTTTTTGATGAAGAGTTTTCGATCAATTTGGGGAAGACAAAGATTAATTTGGGGGACTTTGGAGAAGGTCCTCACGTCATCCGGGTGTATGTGGGTGGAAATCTGGTCGAAAATATCTCATTCCTCATCCAATGAGCAAGTGAGCCTTTATTCATCCTCCAAAAACCTCTTCTGCCACTCGAAGAGACGGTTTAAAGCCTCGATTGGGGAAAGTGTGGTCAGGTCTAGTGTCTCCAATTCATCGAGCAGGGGATTGGTCTCTGGGAAGAGGTTTAACTGTTGGGGCACATTGGGGTCAATTTCGACTGTTGTGCCAGAGGTGGCCTCTAATTGACGCAAGATCTCATCTGCCCTGTGGATCACCGGGTGCGGTAAACCGGCTAATTGAGCCACATGAATGCCGTAGGAACGGTCTGCGCCCCCAGGTATGATCTTATATAAGAACACCACCTCACCATCGGCCTCACTGACAGCGACATTGTAATTGCGCACTCCGGGCAGGAGATCGGCCAGTTGAGTCAACTCGTGATAATGGGTAGCAAAGAGCGTTTTCGAGCGCAGTTTGGGGTGATTGTGCAGATATTCCACAATCGCCCAGGCTATGGACACGCCGTCGTAGGTGCTCGTGCCGCGGCCGATCTCATCCAAGATCAACAGGCTGCGCTGGGTGGCGTGATTCAAGATATTGGCGGTTTCAACCATCTCGACCATGAAGGTAGATTGGCCGGCATGGATCTCGTCTTGGGCGCCAATGCGGGTAAAGATGCGATCAACCAGGCCGATGCGCGCCGAGGTCGCCGGGACGAAACTGCCCATCTGCGCCATCAGGGCGATCAAGGCAGCCTGCCTCAAAAAAGTCGATTTCCCGCTCATATTTGGCCCGGTGACGATGCGCACACGCTCTCCCTCTTCATAAACAATATCGTTGGGCACAAAGCGTTTCCCGGAGACCATCAACAATTCCACCACCGGATGGCGTGCACCCCGGATGTCCAATACATCTTCTGCAACCACTTCTGGGCGGACATATCCGTTCATGGCAGCAACTTCCCCCAGCGTGGCTAACACATCTAATTGAGCAATAGCCCGCGCCGTGGAAAGCAAGCGATGCCCGGCTGTAGCCAGGCGCGCGCAGACCTCAAAAAACAAGCGCCGCTCGACATCTTTGACCTGCTCTTCGGCGTTGAGCACCAAGCTCTCATATTCTTTCAATTCTGGGGTGATATATCGCTCGGCCCGCACCAAAGTCTGCTTGCGGATGTATTCCTCGGGTACCATCTCTGCATTGGCCTTGGTGACCTCGATGTAGTAGCCGAACACTTTGTTATAACCCACTTTAAGCGTAGAGATGCCGGTGCGCTCACGCTCTTTGGGCTCCAAATCCTTGATCCACTCACGGGCGTGGCGAGAAGAGGCTAAGATATCATCCAATTCCTTGGCGTACCCACCCCGGATGACCCCAGTGGTGCCCAATGTCGCCGGGGGCTCATCGGCCAGGGCACTCTCCAGCAATTCAATTTCTTGCTCGCAAATATGGAAATCTTCCAGGACGTTCGTTAACGGGGCATCCCCTTGAGGGAATAGGCCCCGCAACCCCGGGAGCAAGCGCAAAGTCTCCCGAAGGGCGAGCAGGTCTCTGGGTTGGGCTGTCCCCCCCACCACCCGATTGGTCAGCCGCTCCAAATCGGCGAGCGGTTTGAAGGCCTCGCGTACCTCTGTGCGTGACAGTCCGTCATCGTAGAAATATTCCACCCCCTCCTGACGCTGACGGATTTGATCCACATCCAGCAAAGGCTTGCTGACCCATTGACGCATCAGGCGCTTCCCCATGGGCGTGACTGTACGATCCAGAACGCCCAACAAAGACCCCTCTACCTGCTCGCCGCGAATGGTCTCAGTGAGCTCCAGATTGCGGCGAGTGGGGGCATCGAGGGTCATGAACTCAGTGAGGTGATAAGCGCTCAAGCCAGTGAGCAGACTGAGGGCCCCGGGTCGAGTTTCCTCGAGGTACTGCACGACCGCGCCAGCCGCGCGTATGGCCAGGGGCAAGCCACGCACACCAAAGCCGTCTAATGAGGCGGCCTTGAATTGGGTCAGCAGGGCCTCTTCACAACGTGAATGCTCAAAACGCCACGCTGACCAGGGGGTGAGGTGCCCGGGCAGTCCATTGGAGAAAGCAAGCGTGTCTGGATACAAAATCTCCACGGGGGAGAGACGGATCAACTCAGCGCGCACGATCTCTTGGATGGCTACGTTCGTGCCGCTTAGCTCGGTGGCGGCAAACTCCCCTGTCGTGATATCAACATAGGCTACCCCGGCGCGCTTCTCGTCGATCACGATGCAGGCCAGGTAGTTGTTCGCATCCCCAGGCAACAATCCCGGCTCGACCACTGTCCCCGGCGTGACTACACGCACAACATCTCGCGGCATCAGGCCGTTGACCGGTTCAGTCCCCACCTGCTCGCAGATGGCGACATGATAGCCTTTGCTGATCAAGCGCCCCAGATAGTTTTCTACGGCGTGATGGGGGACACCAGCCATGGGCACGCGCGTCCCTTTGGCGACATTGCGAGAGGTCAAGACGATATCCAGTTCCTTGGAAACAGTATGAGCATCTTCATCAAAGGTCTCATAGAAATCCCCCAGACGGAAAAAAACGATCGATTCAGGGTATTGGCGCTTGATATCCAGGTATTGGCGGCGAACCGGGGTGGTATCGTCTTTTGGCATAGCGAGATTCTATCACCAAAACATACCGATGAGCATAGCACTAATATCGCTACCGAGAAATTTGCCGCCCAATGAGAACAACCAACAGCAAATCGCTCTTAAAGTTCGTGGGGTCAGGATTACCAACCCTTTTCGTGGCGAAATTGGCGATTAGCATTTGCCAATCGCCAAATGTCCATTATAATTAGGACACTATACATGCGACGAAAGGAGTGTAAGACTAATGGCTAGCGTAACTTACGATCACGTATTTAAACGCTTTGGCGATGTCGTGGCAGTCAATGACCTCGACATTGAGATCGAGGACAAGGAATTCCTTGTGCTCGTGGGCCCCTCGGGCTGCGGCAAATCCACCGCATTGCGGTGCCTAGCCGGGCTGGAGGATATTTCTGAAGGGCAGATTCTAATCGGTGACCAGGTGGTGAACGATGTCGCCCCCAAGGATCGGGATATCGCTATGGTGTTCCAATCCTACGCCCTCTACCCCCACATGTCCGTTTATGACAACATGGCTTTCGGGCTCAAACTGCGCAAGTACCCCAAGGACGAGATCAAGAGGCGCGTTGATGAAGCCGCCGCGATCCTGGGGATCGAGGAACTGCTCGACCGCAAGCCCCGCCAACTCTCAGGTGGACAACGTCAGCGAGTGGCTGTCGGCCGCGCCATTGTACGCGAGCCAAAAGTCTTCCTCCTTGATGAGCCGCTTTCCAACCTGGACGCCAAGCTGCGCGTGCAAACCCGCACCGAAATCACCAAGCTGCACCAGCGTTTGGAGACTACCTTCATCTATGTGACTCACGACCAGGTCGAAGCGATGACCATGGCCTCGCGCATCGCGGTTCTGAATCAGGGCATCCTCCAGCAATTGGATACCCCACAGAACCTGTACGACTACCCGGACAACCTGTTCGTAGCGGGCTTCATCGGCTCCCCGGCAATGAATTTCTTCGATGCTAAATTGAACAGCGCCGATGGCAATTTGTACGTTGACACGGGTGCCTTCGCTGTGAAGATCCCCGATGATCGAAAAGACGTTTATATGCCGCACGCAGGCAAAGGCGTTGTCTTCGGCCTGCGCCCTGAGGATATCTACGACCCTGGATTCGAGGCACCCGGCATCGTCGCCGAGCATGTCGAAGGAAGCGTTGAAGTCACCGAGCTGATGGGGAACGAGATATTCGTCTTCTTCAAGAGCGGAGACCACGATTACGTAGGCCGCATCGACCCCCGCACAAGCTTTAAGATGGGCGACAAGATACAGGCCACCTTCAACATGGCGAACATGCACATCTTCGATAAGGAGACCGAACAAGCTATTCGCTAACCCGTCTAGAAGTTCACCTTCTTCGAGAAGCTGAATTTCGATAAAATCTAAAACCTCCGCGGATGTGGCACTGTGTGTTGCATCCGCGGATTGCTGTAGCAAGGAGTCATTATGCCCTACGATTACCTTCCCCGATTATTGCGACCTTCCGAAAGCAAGATCGTCCTACTCGTTCTAGACGGATTAGGAGGACTGCCCATTGAAGCCGGAGGCCCGACCGAGCTCGAGGCTGCCGCGACCCCAAATATGGATCAGCTTGCCTCCGAGGGGACTCTGGGTCAAACTATTCCCATTCGAGCAGGCATCACCCCTGGGTCTGGCCCAGCCCACCTGGCCTTATTCGGGTACGACCCACTGGTTTACGAAGTCGGCCGGGGCGCGCTTTCAGCCGCCGGTGTTGGACTGGAAGTCAAACCGGGGGATGTGGCCGCCCGAGGGAACTTCTGCACCCTGGATGCCGAGGGCCTGATCACTGACCGCCGTGCCGGACGCATTTCCAGCGAGGCTGCTGCTCCGCTGGTCGAAAAGCTGAGGGAAATCGAAATCCCCGGGGTGGAGATCGAAGTCGAGCCGGTCAAGGAATACCGCTTCACGGTTGTGATGCGCGGCGAGGGACTGAACGCCAATTTAAAAGACACCGATCCCCAGAAAACCGGTGTGCCCCCCCTGCCTGTTCAGACAGACGAACCGGCCTCCGAACGTGCCGCAGACCTGTTCAACCAGTGGGTTGCGGAAGCCCGTCAAATCCTGGCTGATCCCCCCGGAAATCCGGCGAGCGGTGTTACCTTACGGGGCTTCGCCACTGATCCGGCCCTGCAACCCTATCAGGAAGCCTATGGTCTGAAAGCCGCTTGCGTGGCCGTTTACCCGATGTACCGCGGCGTCTCTAAGCTGGTGGGAATGGATGTGATCCAATTCGATGGCGAATACCCCCAAGATGAGTTTGCAGCGGTCAAGAAGGCCTGGAAGGACTACGATTTCTTCTTTATCCACATCAAGAAGACCGACAGCATGGGCGAGGATGGGGATTTCGAGGGCAAAGCCAAGATCATCGAAAGCGTCGATGCCGCCCTACCCCAACTGTTGGACTTGAAACCGGATGTGCTCATTATCACCGGGGACCATTCCACGCCGGCGCGGATGAAATCACACTCCTGGCACCCGGTGCCTCTCCTGTTATGGGCACCGGCCACCCATCTCAGCGACAGCCAGATGCAATTCGGCGAGCGCGCCTGCGCCCAGGGCGGTTTAGGGACGTTCCCCGCGTTGGATACGATGTCGCTGGCCCTGGCTCACGCCGGGCGACTGAATAAATATGGAGCCTAACCGCTCAGGCAGTGGGATGGCGGTTTTGCGAAAAATACCCCAGCAGAACGCCCCCTAAAAGCGTAATACCCCCCACGGTGATAAAGGCATCCCGCCAGAAGCGCACTGGAAAGAGGCGGATCAGGGTGTCTGAATAGCGGAAGATCCAGGTCTCACCCTCGAAGAAGACACGGTGAAAGGCCACAAAGAACCAGTTAAAACTTAGGATCATCGCCACGATCATGGCCCCGATCAATGCCACGGTCAGCCAGCCGCCGCGGGACAAGGCCTGGCGATATTCCCACCACCAATCCCCTTGATTCGCCCACACTCCGGCCAAAAGGATGACGATCAAGGAACTATACAATACCCACATGGCAGCGCGCACCACATTCTTGACATCCAACATATGACGTAGTTCGCGCTCGTTGTACAATGCAGAACCATCTTCGAAGGTCAGGTCGCCCAAGAACTCGATCCCGGCGCGGTTGAGCAAATATTCACGGGCGATTTCAGACCATTTAAGGCGCTCCTCGAATGTAAAACCGTAAGGGTCTTCTGGGAAGTTGGGCGTGCGATACTCGATCTGCACAAATAAGGGGGTCAGCAGAAAACGCACTGCCCCCAATGCCAGAACGACAGGCACCAAGACAACGATCAGCCATTGCAGAACTTGTTTTATACCATTCATCAGCTCTCTCCTACTGCAATTCCTCTATGCCCCCGTAGAAGACGTAATTCAGAATCATATTGTTGGTAATCCACTCGATGGGGGCCAGTTCGTCGGTGAACACGATACACCCATCTGCTGGATCATCCCCTTCACATGGGTTCGGCTGCAAAAAGGCGATGGCGCGCTGCATCGCTTCCAGCAGCACCGGATGTATGTCTTCACGCGCGTACAACATCTGGAAGTTCTCATGGAGATCGTTCGCCGTGGTCGGCTGCACGGTGGCATAGATGATCGAATTGAAGGTGTCGGGGATATCCATCACATAGATCGACGGAAAAAGGGTCCCGATGGTTTTTGCCAAACCCTCGATCAACCGCCGATCAGCCGGGGCGCGTCCGACATTGACCACCAGGACGCCGTCATCGGCCAGGTGATCATGCACGACCTGAAAGAACTCCCGGGTGGTCAGATGCCAGGGGATATAAGGCGGACGATAGGCATCGATGCTGATGACCGTATACTTACGAGTGCTGTGTTCCAACCCCCAACGCCCATCTTGCGGGAGGGCATTCAAGTTGGTCTGCGTCATGCCAAAGAATTCAGCCCCCACACGGATGATCTCTGGATCGATCTCGAAACCGTCGATAGGGATGGGGCCGAAGACCTCCGTCGCCTGGGTCGAGATGGTGCCCGCGGCCAGACCGACTACTGCCAGACTCTTAACCTGCTCGGGCGAATAAGGAGTGGGGTTGAAAAAAGGTGCTGCCAGCACCTGCATCCAGGGGCCCTGGAAAGCCAGCTGCTCCGGGTGATAAACAGAATGGATGCCCTGCCCCTCGTTGAGCCGCAGGTAGCGATACTCACTAATCTCTTGCACCTGGATATAGTTATAGGCCGATTCGGTCTCATAGATCTGCCCCAGGCTGGCTTTGAGGTCCCCGCGCCCCCACAGTACAGCCAACACCCCCAGGAATACTGGCATCCAGCTCCATTTCAGGGCTGCCCGGGAACCAACACCCCGCCAAAGGCCCAGCAGCGCCACCAGGTTCAAGAACCCCGCGAAAGCCAGGAAAGTGAACGTCGTGCCGATCAACGGTACCAACACGATCACCGGAATAAACGTCCCTACAAAGGACCCCAGTGTCGAAATGGCATAGATCACTCCCGATATTTGACCTGCTTTACGAGAATCGTCCAAAGCCAAGCGGATCGCGTAAGGCGAGATCGTCCCCAACAATGTCACCGGAATCACAAACAGCACCAGCACTGTTACAAGGGAGCCAAAGAGCACCCCCATGCGCAGTTCATCGAATGCATCAGCCGCCAGACGCAGCACTGGTCGGGCGACGAAGGGCACCAAACCCGATGTGAAAGCACCCCAGGCCATGATGGTATAGAAAGGCCCATGCTGCGGCCATCGGTCAGCCCAGCGACCTCCCAGGAAGTATCCTAAAGTCAAATAGATCAGCATCAAACCGATGATGCTGGCCCAGACCAAGTTGCTGGTGCCGAAGACGCTGCCCAACAAGCGTGAGGCGGTCAACTCCACAGCCAAGGTCGTCATGCCGGAGGCGAAAACAGAGAAGTAGAGGTATTTGCGACTCATTGCCAGAGAAGGATTATATCGTACCAGGGATTGATTGCATCACCCGCTTTGCTCACGTATAATGGAGTTGTCTTCTCCTATGGATCGGAAGACACGGAAATTAGAAACGCTGAGAGGAGCCACGATGAATAACCTGCACATCTCCTTTAAGAACCAGATGAGAAATCTATATCGAGGTATTGGGTCTCTTACGGTCATTTTGGCGTTGGGATCATTGCTGGCAAGCTGCAACAGACCCACCGCTAGTCAACCACCCGCGGGTGAAGATGCCGTCGGGACAGCCGTGCAGCAGACACTGATTGCCCAGGGTGTGAGCGCAGAATTGACAAGAGCGGCCTCTGAAAACCAGGAACCCCAAGACCAAGTGCCGGAACCTGAAGAGCCTCAACCGCCCACAGCTACGGATACACCCACTTATACCGTCACGCCTTCACACACCCCCCCACCGACCAACTCCCCGACACCAGAAGTCCCCATGGTCAGCGTTTCAGTAGACACCAATTGCCGCATCGGGCCGGGAAAAATCTATGAACTAATCGGTGCGCTACTGGTAGGAGAAGAGGCCGAGATCATCGCGCGCGACCCCAGTGGGCTGTATTGGTACATAAAAAACCCCGACAGAGGCGGTTTCTGCTGGCTGTGGGGCAATTACGCCACGACCAAAGGCAACACAGGCTCGTTACCGGTATTTACGCCGCCTCCTACACCAACCTTCACGCCCACACCAACCCCTGCGATCAACTTCAGTGTGTCCTTCCATGAAGTCGATGGCTGCGTCGGTTGGAACATCGAGTTCAAGATCACAAATAACGGTGAGATCATGTTCCAATCGGTTTCCACCTCAGTGACCGATAACGACACTGCCGAGACGGTCACATCGCAACATGACAAATTCGAAGAGTGGAATGGATGCTTGGTGGGCAGCACCTATCAGGATCTTGACCCAGGAGATACCGGGTATACCACCGGCGGGACCCTCACCAACGATCCAGCAGGACACAGCCTGGACGCTTCCGTACAATTATGCACTGAACCGGCCCTGGGAGGCACCTGTCTGACGAAGAATTTGAGCTTCACACCATAACCGGAGGAATCATGAACCGCCAAATGCAGGGCCCAACTGGCAAAAACCTAAAGAAGACTTCCGTCCGCGTGCGACTCTTCATTATTGGAATCACGCTCGTCGGCCTAATCCTGGCGTGCAACAGCCCCAATGAAGGTCAGCCGGAGTCCGCTGACCGAGACGCAGTTGGTACCGCCGTTCAACAAACTCTTATTGCCGGAACCGTCAGCGCCGAACAGACCCGGGTGGCTGCCTTGCAAAATCCTCCTGAGGATCAACAACCGCCCGATCAGCAGGAGCTTCCCACGGCCACTTTTACACCGGAAATCAGCGAAACGCCCTCCCAGACTCCTTCCCCCACCCTGACATGGACGCCAGAGGTACCCGTCGTTCAAGTATCGGAGAACACCAATTGCCGAATCGGGCCAGGGAAAGTGTACGAGCTGATCGGAGCACTTTTGGTTGGTGAGCAAACGGAGATCGTCGCCAAAGATCCCAGCGAGACGTATTGGTATGTACGCAATCCTGACCAGGGTGGATACTGCTGGCTGTGGGGCTACTACGCCACGACATCTGGCAATACCGCATCACTGCCAGTTTTTACTCCCCCGCCAACGCCCACTTTCACTCCCTCCCCAACGCCCGAACCTAGTTTCGTGGTCAACTATCACCACTTTGACCAATGCGGTTTGGTGTGGCACATTGTCTTCAGCATCACCAACAATGGCGGCTTGATATTCCAATCCGTCACCACCACCACAACCGACACGGACACCGGCGAAACCGTCAACTACACCAAGGACGCCTTCGACGAATGGGATACCTGCATCTTACAATCTACAGCCAACGATCTCACGCCTGGAGAAAGCGGTTTCACCACCAGCGAAAGCCTGAGCAATAATCCCGCCGGGCACACCATCGATGCAACGATCAAATTGTGCTCAGAAAATGGCCTAGGTGGAACTTGTGTAACCAAAAATATCAGCTTCGTGCCATAGGGAGAACCATGCGGTGAACCTAAAACCGCTTGGCGAGCTTCCTGGAACGCGGGGGCGATGCTGATCCAGAGCCAACATTGCGTCGCCGCGCATCTTGACGTATAATCACACCACAATCATTCACCTACAACATCAAGGCGTATGACGAAACCGGATAAAGCAATTTTCTATTCGAACACAAAAGCTGCTGCTATCGCGGCGGCTGCTTCCACTGGGCTTGCTCCAAGCAAAGTCGAAGAGGCAGTCGCCGGTACTCCCATGTCCGAGTCGCAAACCGTCGCCTGATCATCAGGTCATCAATTCAAACTCATTTCGTATTCTCCGGCCCGGATATCTCTCATCCGGGCTTATTTGTTCACCACCGAGATCGCTGCCAGCATCAGCAAATATGGAGCTGACCATGTCCTACTCTGAAAATCTCACCGGAAATGCCATTCGCAAGACCTTTATCGAATATTTCAAAGATAAAGGACACACTTTCGTACCTTCTTCCTCCCTCGTTCCCGGCGGAGATGCCACCCTGCTGTTCACAAATGCCGGGATGGTGCAGTTCAAGGATGTCTTCCTGGGCACCGATAAGCGCGATTACACTCGCGCTGCAAACTCCCAGAAGTGTATGAGAGTGGCTGGCAAGCACAACGACCTCGACGACGTCGGCCGCGATGACACCCATCACACTTTTTTCGAGATGTTGGGCAACTGGTCTTTCGGTGATTATCACAAAAAGGAGGCCATCGAATGGGGTTGGGACCTGCTAACAAACGTCTGGGGCTTGCCTCAAGAGCAGCTCTACGCCACCGTCTTCAAAGATGAGCAAAGCGAAATTCCCACGGATGAAGAAGCGGCTGATTACTGGAAGCAGCAACCAGGGATGACCCCAGATCGCATCTTCTATCTGGGCCGCAAGGAGAACTTCTGGGAAATGGCCGAAACGGGCCCATGCGGTCCTTGTTCCGAAATCCACTACGATCTGCACCCACAGGATGGGTCGGTCAGCGTTGATGATTTGGACACTGACCGCTTTGTGGAACTCTGGAACCTGGTTTTCATCCAGTACAACCGCCTCGGACCCAGCGAATTGAAGCCTTTGCCCGCCACTCACGTCGATACCGGCATGGGACTGGACCGGATCGTCTCCGTTCTGCAAAACGCAAACTCCAACTATCGGACAGACCTGCTCTACCCGCTGATCGAAACCACCCAGAAGCTCACCGGACACAGCCGAGAAGAAGTAGACAGCAATTTCACCCCTTATCGCGTCATCGCCGACCATGCCCGCGCCGCAACTTTCCTGGTCGCCGATGGTGTTGTCCCCGGAAACATGGGGCGCAACTATATCACCCGCATGATCATCCGCCGTGGTTATCGTTTTGGCGGCATGCTCGGCCTGCACGAACCCTTCCTGGCAAAAGTTGCCGAGACGGTCATCGAAAACTACGGTACGGCCTATCCTGAGCTACCCCACAATCGCCAGACCATCCTGGACACCATCACCCGTGAAGAGGAGCAGTTCCAGCGTACCCTCGACCGCGCCACCGACCAGCTCGCGGCCCTGCTCGACGATCTCGAAAAACAAGGAAAGAAAACCCTCTCCGGGGAACAGGCCGCTGATCTGTATACGACTTACGGCATGCCCCTGGAGATCACTCGCGATATCGCCCAGGAACGCCAACTCGATGTCGACCAGACCGGCTTCAACCAGGCCATGGAGGCCCATCGCCAAGCTTCCGGGGCTGGAAAAGCGATGGGCGCTTTGGGGGGTGAAGACGTCGAAATTTACCGCCAAATCCGCGCCGATTTACAGGAGCGGGAAATCATCGACGCAAACGGCGTGGTCTACGACCCTTACGGGAGCCTTGAGTTTGAGGGCAAACTCCTGGCCCTGATCGTGGACGGTCGGACTGCCGAGGAGGCTGCTCCCGGTGACCTGGTGGAAGTCTTGCTCCCAGAAACCCATTTCTACATCGAAGCCGGCGGGCAGGTAAGCGACACGGGGATAGTTGTGGAGACACCCCGGCAGGGCGCTTCTGCGGAGGGGTGGCAAATCCGTATCAACGACCTGCGCAAGCCCGCCGCCGGGATCATCACCCACGTCGGCGAAGTCATCTCTGGAAATCCCAAGGTCGGCGATGACGTTACCGTCCGCATCGATGCCCAGCGCCGCAAAGACATCATGCGCAACCACACCGCCACCCACCTGCTGCACTACGCTTTAGACAAAGTACTCGGCTCTCACGCCCGGCAGGCAGGTTCTTTGGTTGCCCCAGACCGTCTGCGGTTCGATTTCACGCATCCAGAGGCTTTGACGGCGGACGAACTGGAACAAATCGAAGCTATCGTCAACGCCCGGGTCTTGGAAGATCATCCCTTGAAAATCCAGCATAAACCCTTGCAGCAGGCCATCGAGGAAGGTGCTCGGGCGCTGTTCGGCGAGAAATACGAAGAAACTGTCCGCAACATCACCATCAGCGCAGATGAGGAGGAGACGCCTTTCTCCAACGAGCTCTGCGGCGGCACGCACTGCGAGAGCACGGGCGAGATCGGCACTTTCATCATCACCAGTGAGGGCAGCGCCGCCGCCGGTATCCGTCGCATCGAGGCCGTCACCGGGCGGGAGGCTTACAAGCTCATCCAGCGCCGCTTCAAAGTGCTCAACCACGCCGCCGCGACCCTGGCTACCACCCCCGGGCAACTGCTCGAAAGAGCGGCAGCGACCATCGCCGATCTGTCCGACGTGCGCAAGAAAGTCCGCGACTTGCGCCAACGCCTGGCCTCCGCTGATTTCACCCGCGTTTTAGAGGAGACCGCCGCTGTGAACGGGGTTGACGTGCTCACGGCCCACTTCAAAGAGGCCGATGCCGACACCCTGCGCCAGATGGCAGACCGATTCCGCCAGCGCTATCCAGAGAATGGCGTGGCCGTGCTGGCCAGCGTGGTGGACGAACGCCCCATCATCATTGTCGCGGTCACGGAAGATTTAGTGAAACGCGGCGTCAAAGCCGGAGATTTGGTCAAGTTTGTCGCCAAACCCCTGGGAGGTGGCGGCGGTGGGCGCCCCACCCTGGCTCAAGCCGGCGGCAAAGACCCCAGCAAGATTGATGAGGCGTTAGCAAGCGTTCCTAAGTGGGTAGAAGAAAAGCTGAAATAGTTCGCGAGTAGGCTACGCCGCAGAGTGGCACAGCCCTACGGCAATCTTGGAAAAGCCAAAGCGTACTCATGCCAGGAAATAGTCCAGCTCAAGCACTCTGGACACCAAGAGAATCGACAATCGTTCTCAGAAGGGAAACAGGCGCATGATTCAACCCCGCCTTTTTATCAGCCGGGTGATCGTAGGGCTATGCGGGATTTTCTTCGCTATCATCACCGCCGAAGTTGTGCTGCACCTGATCCCCTTCGACAACTCTTTTGAACTGATCAGATTACTCGAACAGCAGTGGGAATCAGACGATGAGTTACTCCTGCACCTGAAGCCAGACCTTAATTTGGATATCAAAGGGCATCCAGATTTTCGCTATACGGTGCGCACAAATGCCGATGGTCTGAGGGATGAAGCATTTGTTGGCCATTTTGACATCGCCGCGATCGGTGACTCATTCACCTTTGGGTTCGGCGTTGAGGGGGACGAAAGCTGGCCCGCAATCCTCGAAAACCTCAGCGGAAAACGCGTCGCAAACCTGGGTTGGGCAGGATGGAATTCACATGTCTACCCGACAACCATTTCAAGGTATGCCATTCCTTTGAACACCTCCATCTGGCTGTGGGCGTTCTTCAATAATGATCTACTGGAGAGCGTTGAAGCAGAGGCCTTCCTTAGCTCAGGCCAAACCGATTATTTAGCCCAGAAAAAGAACAGCCACAACCAAACGGATGCGCCATTCTTCATCAACTCTCGACTGGCCCAATTCTTGGCCATCCAATTTAACCCCCAGTTAAGACTTTTACCTGATTCAGGTGACAAGCTGTATGACGACGGCAACCTGCGTATGCTCGTCAGTCATTATCCCTGGGAAACAACCGCTCCCGACAATCCCCTTGTGGCGCGAGGCTGGCAGCTGAGCGAGGCAGCACTGCTTAAAGCACAAAATCTGGCAAACGAACATGATGCGATTTTGATAGTCCTTTACATCCCCAGCCGCGAACACGTCTATTGGCCTCTCATCAAGGACATCCTGAACGATGTGGATGTTAAGCAGCTCGATGATGTTGAAACTCGCCTGGCGAACTACTGCCAGACGCATAACATACCCTATCTCAACCTGCTGCCAGAAATGCAGGAGAGAGCTCTACAGGCCAGGCAAATGTTTTATTTCCCATCCGACGGACATTGGAACCAGCACGGACATCAACTTGCCGCTGAATTGATTTATGAATTCCTCTTACAGAAAGAGTTACTGGGACCTTAACCGCGTTAACCTGGGGAAAGTGATTTGCCGGGGGCAAGCCTGATCCACCTCACTGGTGATATACTTTGGCATGAGAATAACTCAATCTCATGAAAACACAGATCATCCAACTCGAACCCCATGACGATATTTATTCAGCCAAAGATAAGATGGGCTGGGGTCAAACAGCGCGCATTCTATTAGTTTGGCCTGCCAGGGGACGAACACTCAATCGTCGCCTGGATTTGATCATGCTCAAGCGGCATTGTGCTGAATTGGGTTCTCAATTGGCATTGGTCGTGCGCAACCCTGAGGTACGGTTTCACGCCGCATCCCTGGGAATCCCACTCTACAGCAGCATCCGCAAAGCCGAGCAAGATCACTGGCGGCCAGAACGTCGGCAGCGGCTTCAATTGCCCCTGACCGTCAAACGCCAACCGGCGGATTTGTGGCGCAAGCGACGCATACTCTTGCATCTGGAAGGTCTGAGAGACGCCGCTCACCCCCCCACACCGGCCTGGATCATCCATCCCATCACCCGAGTGGTCGCTTTCACGCTGGGGGTGTTGGGAGTGTTGGCTATTGCGGCTTTGTTAGTTCCCAGCGCAGAAATTCAGCTTTCACCAGAAACTCGCCAAGACGAGATCACTATCTCCGTGGCTGCCAGCCCAGAATTCCAGGCCGTGGACCTCTCCGGAGCGGTCCCTGCTCATTGGGAGACGGTCACCGTTGAGGGACGCGGCAGCATCCCCACTTCCAGCCGCATCCCCCTGCCAGACAAGGCCGCCGAAGGCGAGGTGTTTTTCACCAATCTCACAGATCAAACCGTCCCGCTGCCTGTGGGCATCGTTGTCAGCACTCTGGATGAGCCGCCAATCCGCTTTGCTACCACAGCCTCAGCCACCATACCGCCGGGAGACGAAGGGGCCGTTATTCCCGTGGAGGCCATCTCCCCTGGGACCGCGGGCAATGTCGCCGTCGAAAGCATCGTGGCTATCGAAGGCCCACTGGGCCTGGAACTGACCGTGATCAATCCAACACCAATATCGGGGGGGACGGACCGACACGTCCCGGCACCGGACGAGGGAGATTACCAGGAGCTTTACGAACAGCTCTATGAAACCCTGGCTGCCACCGCGCTCGAGGAAATCGGCCAGATGCTGAAGCCCGACGATCTGCTCGTCAGCGAGGCGGCAGAGCTTGTGGGCACTCACGAGGGAAATTACACCCCGGCCGATCCATCGCCCTCGGATCAACTTCAGTTGGTATTGCGGTTGGAGTTCCGGGCTCTGATAGTCTCCGGAGAAGACCTGCGAGAGCTAGGGCGCTCGACGCTTGAAACCAACTTGCCAGAGAACTTCGGCCCCGAGCCGGGCTCTCTAACCCTCGTCAACTTGAGCGAACCAGTGCTAAACGAAGATATTCTCAGAGCTCGATGGCGAATGCGTGCTGAATGGCAAATCGACGCTCAACTCGATCAAACCCGAGCTATTAGGCTGGCTATTGGGCTGCCTTCCGATCAGGCCGCGGATCGTTTGACCGATGAACTACCCCTGGCTGACCCCCCAAAAATCTCCACCAGGCCCTCCTGGTGGCCGCGCCTGCCTTTCCTCCCGTTCCGGTTTACCATTTCCAGCGGCAATTGATCCCCCAGCACGATTATCGAATACCCAAACGCTAACCGCCATCTTCCAATGCGCATACTAGGAGTCGACCCAGGCGAAAAGAACATCGGCATCGCCATCAGCGATCCCACCAGCACAATTGCCAACCCGCTGACCGTCATCAAACACGCCTCGCGTGAAAAGGATGCTGCCGCCATCGTCCAACTTGCCGAGGAAGGTGGGGTCAGGATGGTCATTATCGGGCAGAACCTGGACGATGAGGGCACGCCCACCTATCAAGGCCGTCGGGCGGCTCGTCTAGGAGGCGCGATCCGGGCAATCACCACTATCCCTGTCGAGTTTTGGGATGAGAGTGGTAGCACCCAGTCCGCCCGCCGGGCCCGTATCGAAATGGAGGTCCCCCAGCACAAGCGGCGCGGCCATTTAGATGAGCTGGCCGCGACGATCATATTGCAATCTTATCTCGATTCACGAGCCCGCGACCAGTAACCTTCTAAACCCAGCCATTTAAGCTGTCAACTGCTTGTGCTTTTGACAACATCCCAAAACTATGAAACGATCCCGCTCAAAGTGCTGCGTCCTCATCTTGCTACCCATTCTGGCCGCCCTGGTGCTGCTTTTTTATCTGGTCGTCATGCCAATCAGCTCACCCGGTCAGATCAAGGACACTTTTGGCCCGCCATCCCCAAATTTAGGGCTCATCGAACGCATCACGGTCACACTTCAACTCTACCGCTATCGAGACCAACTCACCACGCCCGCCAATCCCTTTGGCGACCTGGTCCCCTTTCAAATCGCCTTGGGCGAATCTCCTATCACAGTAAGTGCACGCTTGCAGGAACAAGGATTGATCCAAAATGCGCAGGCCCTGCGGGTATACCTGATCTACAGCGGGCTTGATACCTACATCCAGGCCGGGGAATACACCCTCAGCCCGGCGCTCAATGCCATCGAGATCGCCCAGGCCCTGTTGGACCCCAACCCCACGGATGCTACGCTGGTCGTTCTGGCCGGGTGGCGCGTTGAGGAGGTGAGCACAGCGCTGCCGACCTCCGGGTTGGCCATCGCTCCCGAGGATTTCATCGCCCTGGCAAAGGCCGAATCCGCTGAAGGCTACCTTTTGCCCGGCAGCTATAAACTGCCCCGCACAACGGATGCCAATGCCTTATTAGACACCCTGCGCGCCTCTTTCGATCAGGCCATCACCAACGAACTACTCAGGGGCTTCGAGCAACATGGGTTGAACCTGCACGAAGCCGTCATTCTGGCCTCGATTGTGGAGCGCGAAGCCATCGTCGATGACGAGATGCCCCTGATCGCCTCAGTGTTCTATAACCGCCTGACCAGCGGCATGAAGCTTGAAACAGATCCGACCGTACAATACGCCCTCGGTTACAACCAGGCCCAGAGCCAATGGTGGACTAACCCCCTCTCCCTGGCCGATTTACAAGTCAATTCCCCCTATAACACTTACCTTTATCCCGGTCTGCCCCCGGGGCCGATCTGCAGCCCAGGGATCGATGCACTGCGAGCGGTAGCCTTCCCTGCCCAGACCCCTTATTACTATTTCCGGGCAACCTGCGATGGTTCAGGGAGACACCTCTTCGCCGAAACATTCGAAGAGCACCTGGCCAACGCCTGTCCATAGGACAATTTCCCCCCTTTTTCCTTCCGCTGTAGCATGAGTTAAGGTGGAAATCACCCTATGTCGGAGTTCTATCGCCCTCTGCTCAGTATTCTTCGCCCCCGTCGATAAATAGCTTTTATCCTTCGGCCTCCTCTTTGGATTCTTTCATGTCCGTGGTGCTCTTAGGAGGTTCTTTTGCAGGTGGTGCTGGTCGTAGGGCAATCTCCAGCACTTCATCCATGTGTTTGACCAAGCGAATGTCTAAATCATCGCGAACCTTCTCCGGTACATCCGCCAGGTCTTTCTTGTTCTCCTCCGGGATGACGACCGTCTTCAACTCAGCGCGATGAGCAGCCAGGATCTTCTCGCGCACACCCCCAACCGGCAGCACACGCCCGCGCAAGGTGATCTCCCCAGACAAGCCCACATCGCAGCGCACTTTGCGCTCGGTGAATGCTGAGATCAAGGATGTAGCAATGGTCACACCGGCACTGGGGCCGTCCTTGGGAATGGCACCCGCGGGAATGTGTAAATGGATATCGGTATCCTGGAAAGTTTCGGCGTTAACCTCAAGCTCCTGTGAACGCGCCTGTAAGTAGGAATACGCCGCCTGAGCGGACTCCTGCATCACTTCTCCCAACTGACCAGTGAGTTTCAGCCCACCCTTCCCCTCTACGAGAACGACCTCTACCGGCATGATCTCACCACCGCCAGCGGTCCAGGCCACAGCGGTAGACACACCCACTTCATCTTCACGCTCCGACTGGTGGTAGAAATACTGTTGCGGCCCCAGGAATCGTTCGATCTGTTCGACTTCGATCTGTTGGGGATGCTCGTCTCCCTCGGCTTTGATGCGGGCCACTTTACGGCACACCCGCCCAATCTCGCGTTCCAGGTTGCGCACCCCGGCCTCATACGTGTAATCACGGATGATACGCTGCAAGGCAGCTTCTGAAATATCGATCTCCCCTTCTTCCAGGCTGCTCTCCTCACTCTGACGCGGGATCAGGAACCGCCGGGCGATTTCCAGCTTCTCCTCTTCGATATAACCCGGGAATTCGATTACCTCCATGCGATCCAACAAGGCATCGGGGATGGTAGCCTCGGCATTGGCAGTGGTGATGAACATCACCTTAGAAAGATCGAAATCCAACTCCAAATAATGATCCGAGAAGGCGTGGTTTTGCTCGGGGTCCAGCACCTCCAGCAGAGCAGAGGCCGGGTCGCCACGGTAGCTGCTTCCCAGTTTATCAATCTCATCGAGCATAAAGAGCGGGTTGGCTACCTTGGCGCGTTTCATGGTCTGCAGGATGCGCCCGGGCAGCGCGCCGATGTAGGTACGACGATGACCACGGATTTCCGCCTCATCGCGCACGCCCCCCAGGGAGATACGCACAAACTCCCGCCCCAGCGCCGCGGCAATCGAGCGCCCCAGGGAGGTCTTCCCAGTACCGGGGGGGCCAACAAAGCACAAGATCGGCTGACGGGATTTCTTAGGCTTGAGGCTCTTGACAGCAATATACTCCAAAATGCGGTCCTTGGCTTTCGGCAGACCGTAGTGATGCTCATCCAGCACCTGGGCAGCGTGCTTGACGTCCAGATTATCTTCGGTGGTCTCCTGCCAGGGTAAATCGAGGATCCAATCGATATAGCCGCGAATGATGCCCACTTCGGGTGAAACAGGTGGAATATGATTCAGACGTTTGAGTTCTTTAACAGCGCACTCTTTGGCCTGCTCGGTGAGCACCGCCTTTTCGATGCGCTCGTTCAACTCGGCTACATCAGCCATATAAGGGTCGTCTTCGCCCAACTCAGTCTGGATGACTTTCATTTGCTCGCGTAAATAAAACTCGCGCTGCGTACGGTCGACCTCCCCACGAGTGCGCGACTGGATCTCATCCTCTAATTCGAGCACATCCAATTCTTTGGCAAGAAGCTCCCCAATATACTCCAGGCGTTTGTGAGGGTTGGTCAAGGCCAACAATTTCAAGCGCACATCCAGGTCAAGGGAAACTGCTGTAGCAATCATATCCGCCAACCAGCCCGGATCGTCGATATTCATCGCGAAGAGGTAGGCCTCCTCAGGGATGCTGCGGTTAAGATGAACACAACGCTTAAAAAGGTCAAGGACAGAGCGCATGGTGGCCTCTATCTGGCGGTCAATGCGCCTCTCCTCGAAAATAGGCTGCACCCGCGCCCGCAGATAGGGTTCCACCTGTGTAAATTCGATCAGCTCGACCCGCCGCCGCCCCTGTACCAAAGCTGAACTGGCCCCTTCGGGCATGCTGACCAAACGACCGACGGCGACTTCGATCCCGATGGGGAAGAAGTCCTCTGGGTGGGGCTGTTCGGCAGATGGGTCGCGCTGGGCCAGTGCTATCAGGGTTTGATTCTGCCCCTGAGCATCCTCGACCGCCCAGAGCGTTTTTTCGCGGCCAATGAATAAAGGGGAAACCATCTGCGGATAAACCACCACACCCCGCAGCGGCATGACCGGCGCCTCGATGATCCCTTCCTCATTGGGCAGCAGATCATCGATGGCATAAAGTTCCTCTGTCCGCCAGCTTAAGGAATCAACATATTCGCCAGTATCATTGGGGTCCCAGCTATCACGCTGCATAGACTACTCCCATAGCTTCCGCTCAAACCAGGCAATCCGACCTGTCGCGGCCACGAAGATGCTGCCGGTCACCAGAACGACGGCCTCATCCTCTGCTTCTCGCATAGCGGTCCCCAGGGCATCTCCCACACTTTCTATCACCTCAACGGGCACACCCAAAACGCGTGCTTTCTCGGCCACTACTGCTGGCTCCAAAGCGCGGGGGTGTGTGGAGCGCGCACAATATACCTTCCTGACGCCCAACTTCAACTCAAGTAGCATCCCCTCAACGTCCTTATCGTCAGAGACGCCAAACACTAACCAGATCGGCCGCTCTGGGAAATATTCGCTCAAAGTCTCTTGAAGTTTGGTCATTGCCCCCGGGGTGTGGGCACAATCCACCACCACAGGCGGCTCACGCCTGAGGATTTCGAAACGCCCCGGCCATTCTGTACGGGCAAAGCCCACCGCGATGGCCTCTTCGCCAATCTCGAAACCTAAATCCCGCACGATCTGTAGGGTCACATAAGCAACGGCGGCATTGTCAACCTGATGGGGCCCCAGCAAGCCGATGTACAACTCTTTGTGCAGGTCACCGTTATTCCACACAGAGAATGTTTGTCCATCCAGCGTCGAATCACCCTGCCGATAATGATAATCGACCCCCAACTGGGTCAGTTGGGCACGATTTTTAAGGGCAATCTGGTGTATCACCTCGCGGGCAGAATCCACTTGAGGTGCTACGACCACCGGCACATCCGGTTTGATGATCCCCGCTTTTTCGGCAGCAATCTCCTCGATGGTATCGCCCAAAATATGGGTATGTTCCAGGTAGAGCGCGGTGATCACTGAGACAATGGGGGTGATCACGTTGGTAGAATCCAACCGCCCACCCAAGCCAACTTCGATGACGGCAATATCCACATTTTTCCTGGCAAAATACCAGAAGGCCAGCGCGGTGGTGATATGGAAGGTGGTCAAATTGGGAATAGCTTCTACATAGGGTTTGACTTCATCGACCAATGCCACCAGTTCCCCTGGGGTTATCGACACACCATCGACCTGGATGCGTTCTTCGAAGTTCTTCAGGTGCGGTGAGGTATACATGCCGACCTTATAGCCCTGAGCCTGAAGAGCATTAGCGCACAAAGCACACACAGAGCCTTTGCCCTTTGTACCAGCGACATGGATAGTAGGGTATGCCTGATCTGGATTCCCCAACGCTTTCACCAGAGAGCTCATACTCTCAAGGGTGAAATCTTCTATGGATAAATCATCTTGATGAGATAGGCTGAAATCGACATATCGATATAGATAATCGAGAGCTTCTTGATAGCGAGTTTGTAAGTCGTTGCTCATAGGAGATGATTTTAACCCCTTTTGAGTGATCAGCCAATAACAATTTGTTTCTATATTTAGCTGGTAAAATAGTAACCACAACGTAACTGCAACAGGGCTGTGCAGTCACTCCATAATTATTCCATAGACAAAAACGGAGTAGCCTATATGCTTGAAATTCGTCACCTTACGAAAGTGTATGACGATGGCACGGTAGCGCTCAAAGATGTGAGCTTCAACGTGCCGGATGGCGAGTTTTTGGTCGTCATTGGCTTAAGCGGCTCAGGGAAATCGACACTCCTGCGCTGCATCAACCGCCTCATCGATCCCACTGAGGGAGAAATCATCTGGGATGGTGTCGATTTGGCAAAGCTTTCGGGGGAAGACCTGCGCAAATCTCGCCGCAGAATCGGCATGATTTTCCAACACTTCAACCTGGTCAAACGCTCCCAGGTGCTGACCAACGTGCTCTCCGGTCGCCTAGGGTACACGTCCACACGCCGAAGCCTGGTAGGTCGTTTCTCGAAGGAAGATAAAGATAAAGCCTGGGCGGCGCTCAAGCGCTTAGGCATCGAGGACCAAGCCCTGAAACGCGCCGATGAGCTCAGCGGCGGCCAGCAGCAACGCGTTGGAGTGGCTCGTGCCCTGATGCAGGAACCTGAAATGATCCTGGCAGATGAGCCCGTCGCCAGCCTGGACCCGGTACTGGCCCATTCTATCTTGCAGTACCTGGAAATGCTCAATCAGGAAGACAAGCTGACGGTGATTTGCAGCCTGCACTATCTCGACCTGGTGCAACGCTACGCCACGCGAGTGATCGGCTTGCGCGATGGTGAGATCGTTTACCAAGGCAGCCGGGAGGATATACGCGCCATGACCGATGAAGAGTTCAAAGAGATCTACGGTGAAGAGGCCGAGCGCGTCGGCAGTGGTCTGGAAGGAGCCCTTCAGGCTGAGGAAGGGGGTGTCGCATGAACGACAAGCTAAAACTCAGCCATACAGCCGAGGACATTCGCAAACCAAGCTGGGTGCCTGCTCCGATCGCCGCCCTGCTGTCATTCATTATCCCTGGCCTTGGACAAATTCTGGCCCGCAGCATTCGCCGTGGGATTTTGCTCATCGTTTCGTACGCCACCATTGCTGGCTTAATGGTCTGGCGTTTCATTTTGGCTGCGCCGCGCGACGAAGGGGTGGTAGATATCGTCAAAAAAGGCTGGCACCTTGACTCATCCCTGATCGTCATAACGATCTTGTTTGTACTGCTACATCTATGGGTCGCCTACGATGCCTACCAGCTCGCCAAACATCGCGACCGTACGCCGGTGAGCGTCTTCTTCATCATCCTGGTGGTGTTCTTCGCCTTGGGCTGGCAGATCGGTCAAATCAACATCATCAATATGGTCACGCAAGCCGATGAAGCCCTGCCAGCCTTGGGTCGCATCGCCTGGCCCTGGATCAAAGCTATCGAATACGATGAAGATGAAATCAGGGCTTACGCCGATATCGAAGTGCCTTGCCCCGAGGACCATGATCCACCCCCGATCAACGAAGTCGGAAGTGAGCCCGTCATCGTCACAGACCTGACTTGCGGCATCCTCAGAGAGCAGGATGGCACGCAAGGTACAATGCTCCACGTCGAGGGATATAACTTCATCCCCGATGTCGAAGCCAACGTGATGTGGGAGGACCCCATCGGCAACGAGTTCCGCCAACGACAGGAAGGGGCATACGTTGTCGTTTCTCCTGATGCTGATGGCTACTTCGAGGTCGATATCGAAATGCCTTACCGTCTGCTGCCACCCTCGGCAACAGAGCCCACGTATATTTGGGGGCTGTTCGTGCAGCAGGTGGCCGCGGTTGGCGACGCCCATTTGAGCAAAGACTTCAAGCTGGTCGTAGAGAAAATGATCGAAACTATCTTCATCGGCATGATGGCGACCTTCTTTGGAGTGATCTTCGCCCTGCCGGTGAGCTTCTTCGCGGCCCGCAACCTGATGTCGGCCTCGCCGATCACCCTGGTGATTTACTATCTTGTGCGGGGCGTCCTGAACATCATCCGCTCGATAGAACCGCTGATCTGGGCTATCATCGCGGTGATCGTAGTTGGCCTGGGCCCCTTCGCCGGCATCCTGGCGCTGGTCTTCCACTCGATTGCCGCCTTGGGCAAACTATACTCAGAGGCCATCGAGTCCATTGACCCCGGCCCCATCGAGGCCATCCAGGCCACAGGTGCAAACTGGGTCCAGGTGGTGATCTACGCGGTCATCCCGCAGATCATCCCGCCTTTTGTATCCTTTACCATCTACCGTTGGGACATCAACATCCGTATGTCCACGATCATCGGTTTCGTTGGCGGCGGCGGTATCGGCTTCTTGTTGGCCCAGTACATCCGCTTGTTGGACTACCGTTCCGCAGGGATGGCCGTGTGGTTCATCGCCATAACCGTGGCGATTCTCGATTACGTCAGCGCAGAAATCCGCGCCCGATTTGTGTAGAAAAGCCCCTACCGCACCGCTTCCACCGCAGTACAGACCCTAAGGGCCTTCTAACCCAGCCCTTAGGGTTTTTACGTGTTGGAATGGTAAAATCAGGCCCGTGTTGAAGAAAATCATCAAGATGCTGTTCAAGATAACCCTCTTTCTTATCTTTACCGCTTTGACCGTACTCCTGATCCCCAGGGTGACAACGCAATTTCACGGCTGGACGCGCACCCAAAGCGTGGAGGACGTCCCCAAGCACGGTGTGGCGATCATCTTTGGGGCTGGTCTGTGGCGTGATGGTTCTCCAACCCCAGTGCTGCGCGACCGGGTTGCTACCGGCGCGGCATTGTATCACGCGGGCAAAGTCGAAAAACTGCTCATGAGCGGCGACAACCGCTTTGACGATTACAACGAACCGGCCGCCATGCGAGACTACGCCCTTAGCCTGGGTGTCCCCGAGGAGGCCATCGTGCTCGATTACGCTGGCAGACGAACATACGACACCTGCTACCGCGCCAGGGATATCTTCAGGCTTGATTCGGCCATCCTGGTCACGCAGAAATTCCATCTTCCTCGGGCACTGTATACCTGCAACGCTCTGGGGGTCGCGGCGACCGGCGTCCCTGCCGACCAGCGTACATACCGCCGCGGCTCCCTGCTGTACTGGCACTCACGTGAGACCTTCGCCACCCTGGTAGCCATGCTGGAAGTGCATTTACTGCATCCCACACCAGTGCTTGGCGAGCCAGAACCTATTTTAGCGGAAACCACTGAACAAACAACCTGACCTCACACTCCTGCAAGGGCCTCAGCCTGAGCAGCGCCGTCGGAGAGAGCCATGAACCGAGAAGAAGCCCTAGCCATCGTCCGAGAGTTCGTCAAGAACGAGAACCTGGTGCGCCACATGCTGGCTGTGGAAGCGGCGATGAAATTCTACGCTGAGAAGTTCGGCACAGATGTCGAAAAATGGCGCATCACCGCTTTGCTGCACGATTATGACTGGGAAATCCACCCTACCCTAGACGAACACCCGCAAGCGGGCATCCCGCTCCTGCGCGAACGCGGCGTCCCCGAGGAAATCCTGCGGGCAATCCTCAGTCACGCCGACCACACCGGGGTGCCGCGTGAATCCTTGATGGAAAAGGCCCTCCTAGCCTGCGACGAGATCACTGGTTTGATCGTGGCAGCCGCCCTGGTGCGCCCTTCGCGTTCATTGGCTGATCTGAAGGTCAAATCAGTGAAGAAAAAGTGGAAGGACAAATCATTCGCCGCCGGGGTAAACCGCGCAGAAGTCACCCACGCTGTGGAAGATTTCGGCGTCGAGTTGTGGGAACACGTCGGTAACGTCATACAGGCTATGCAAACCATCGCCCCAAAACTGGGGTTGTAATGCCCAGCTTTAGAACGGGGGACGGCCAGCGCGACCCCAATCAGTCTCCAGCGTATACAATTTCAGATTACAATATCTATGGAGACATGACTATGCGTAAAACATCTCTTATCACAGCTGCGATCACACTGGCGCTGGCGACGCTGGCCTGTGGGGTGAATTTCAATCTGCCCATCACCACGGATATCAAAACCGGGCCGACGACGATCAAAGAAATCCGCATCCCAGAACTGGATACGGCCGAGGATACGGCAGAACTGACCCTGGCCTTTGGTGCTGGTGAACTCTTCCTCTCCCCAGGGGCAGAGGATGCCCTGCTCGAAGGAACGGCCACCTATAACGTCGAAGACCTGAAGCCCGAGACCCAAATTGAGGACAACCGTGTAAACATCTCGAACGGCAATCTGGAGATCAACGGCATTCCCAACTTTCAAGACAAAGTCAGAAATACCTGGGATTTCAAATTTGGGGAAAGCCCTATCGATTTGACCCTCAAAGCCGGGGCCTATGTGGGCGAACTGGAATTGGGCGGCTTGAATCTGACCAGGCTGCACATCTCCGATGGCGCTGCTGACGTCAGATTGAACTTTGCTGAGCCCAACCAGGCGGTCATGCGGTCTTTACGTTATGAAACTGGGGCCTCCAATATCGAAATGACTAATCTGGGCAACGCCAACTTCGAGACGATGATCTTCCAGGGTGGGGCGGGGAATTATGAACTGGATTTCTCCGGTGAGTGGCAGAACAACGCCGAGGTCTTGATCGAAACCGGCCTCAGCAACATCACCATCACTATTCCCGAAGGCAGCAATGTAGAGGTCACCACCGAGGGCGGCCTTTCAAATGTCACCGCCCGCGGCGAGTGGCAAGTGTCAGGCAGTACATACACCCTGGAGGGTGAAGGTCCACAGTTGACCATCACTGTCGAAATGGGGGCGGGGAATCTTAATCTGCGCACGCCATGAACCTTATCAGCCTGAAAAAATAGTGTGTGTTGGTGCTACATGCGCCGTACACACTATTTCTTCAGTGTTTATGCTACAATCCGCCTGATGGACACGCGCATCGTCTTCATGGGTTCTCCCGATTTCGCGCTACCAACCCTACGCGCTTTGGTTGAAAACTATCGTGTGGTTGGTGTGGTCACGCAACCAGACCGTCCAGCCGGGCGCGGACGCGAGTTGCAGCCCCCGCCTGTCAAGAAGTTGGCCCAAGAACTCAGTCTCCCGGTCATGCAGCCCCAGCGATTGAAGGATCCCCAAGCCATGGAACAGCTCAAAGCCTGGGCTCCAGACCTGATCGTTGTGGCGGCCTTCGGGCAAATCCTGCGCCCCGATACACTCGATCTGCCTCAACACGGTTGTCTTAACGTCCACGCTTCACTGTTGCCGCGCTGGCGCGGCGCGGCCCCCATCAACGCTGCCATCCTCCATGGAGACGAGCAGACCGGTGTCACCATCATGAAGATGGACCCCGGCCTGGACACCGGGCCTATCCTCAGCATGTCCGAAATCCCCATAGCCCCCAATGAAACCGCCAGATCACTCTCTCCGAAGTTGGCCCAACTCGGTGCCGACCTGCTCAGCGAGACCTTGCCCGCCTATTTGCGCGGCGAATTGACCCCCCACCCCCAGGATGACGCCCGGGCCACCTACGCCCCGATGCTCAAACGCGCCGATGGAGAACTGGACTTCAATGAGGCTGCTGAAGCCCTGGCACGCCGGGTGCGGGCCTTCGATCCCTGGCCGGGGACATACTTGAAGTGGGGGGATCAGCGCCTTAAGGTGCATCGAACCCGTGCCCTCAGCGCGACTTCACCTGGGGCAGGGGTGTTTACTATTCAGGAAGGCTTCCCTGCGGTAGGGACCTCGGATGGCCTGTTAATGCTCGAAGAGGTACAACCCTCAGGCAAACGGGCCATGCCTGGAGATATCTTTCTGCGAGGCGCTCGTGATTGGATCAGTGGGTGAGTACAGAACATTCGATGCAGGGCTGACACACTTGAGTTCTCCGCAGTCTGCATCGTCGATGACCGTATAAACCCGCATATTTTAGATACTTCTCTCTAGATTATCGTCACCTCATGTCTTCACTATCCAACAATTCTCCCGCCTATCACATCACCTTGCTGCGTCACGGCGAGTCTGTGGGCAATGCCGAGGGCTACCACCAGGGTCAGTCTGAGTTCCCCCTAACCGAGAAAGGCATCGCTCAGGCTCAGGCCCTGGCAAAATACTGGAAAGCGCAAGGGGTCTTCTTCGATCAGGCCATCGCCAGCCCCCAGAAACGCGCCAAGCAGACTGCCAAGATCATCACCACTGCCCTGCAGGTACCCCAGGCCTTCGATGAAATCTGGATGGAACGTGATAACGGGATATACGCCGGCCTGCGCCACACTGAAGCCGCCGAGAAGCACCCCCAGCCCGAATTCATCCCCAGCTATGAGCCCATCGGGAAGAACGGCGAGAGCCAATGGGAGCTATATTTGCGCGGCGGGCGGGCGGTGCAAAGCCTGATTGATCGCCCACCCATGCGTTACCTGGTCATCTCCCACGGCGGGCTGCTCAACATGGTCATGTACGCCGTCTTGGGGATCACGCCCCCACCCAATTTCCACGGACCGCGCTTCCACTTCCGCAACACAGCCTATGCCAGTTTGAGCTACTATCCAGAGCGGCATGTCTGGTATGTCCACGGGATCAACCTGCGCGATCATTGGGACGAGGCGGAGACTTATCCGTGACCAAACTGCGCGTCCTGACCCTGGGTGCTGGCGCCATCGGGACGTATATCGGGGGCAGTCTGACACTGGCGGGACACGAGGTGGTTTTTGTGGAACGCCCCCAGGTGGCCGCGGCTCTCAAATCTCAGGGATTGCGATTGGCCCTCCAAGATGGGGAGCACCACATCCCTGACCCGGTGGTGGTCGACTCGATTGACGAGGCTCTTGCTCTCGGGGATTTCGACAGCGCCCTCTTCGCCCTCAAGTCCTACCACACCCCCACTTTCATTAAATCGCTCACCGTTCCCCGCTCTTCGCTCCCCGTTTTGCTTTGTCTTTCCAATGGGGTCGATAACGAATCCGCCCTCGCCGATGCCCTGGGAGCAGACAAAGTCATCGCTGGGACAGTCACCAGCGCCATCGGTCGGCGCGCTGCCGGGGATATTGCCCTGGAACGACTGCGCGGTGTGGGGGTATCGAGGGAGCACCCTTTTTCCAAGAAACTGGTCGCCACACTGGATGAAGCCGGCCTCAACGCCCGCCTGTATCCACACGCTGCCGACATGAAATGGTCCAAAATGCTTACTAACCTGGTGGCCAATGCCTCGGCTGCCATCCTGGATATGGCCCCCGCAGAGGTCTTCGCCCATCCAGGCTTGTTCCGCCTGGAAATCGGCCAACTGCGCGAAGCCTTGCAGGTGATGAAAGCACAAGGAATCGGCGTGGTCGATTTACCCGGCACACCCGTGCGAGCGCTGGCCTTAGCGGCGCGATACTTGCCCTTGAGCATTTCCCGTCCCCTGCTGGGCAAAGCCGTCGGCGGTGGGCGCGGCGGTAAAATGCCCTCCTTCCATATCGACCTACACAGCGGAGGTGGCAAGAGCGAGGTCGATTACCTCAATGGTGCCATCGTGCGCGCAGGGGAGGCAGCGGGCATCCCGACCCCGGTCAACCGCCTGCTCAACGAGACCCTGCTCGGCCTGACGCAAGGGGATATCCCCATCGATACATTCCGTTATCAGCCAGAAAAACTTCTGGCAAACCTATCCACTACATTTTAGCCTCACCAAGTCACCACGAGGAGGGCGATGCCCCGCGCCCCAGTTGGGAGGTCCGACAAAACGACCTCATTCCCCCAAACAGCGTATTGATTTAATGCAATTGCCAGTCGCAATGACCACATTGTTTTTTCAAGGGTCTATTGATTTCAAGGATATTCGTGATTATACTCAAATAACCAATTTCTTCTGGAGGAGTCTATGTCATTCATGCTAACTTTCCTGTTCGTGCTCCTAATGATCGTCAGCGCCTTCATGCAAGCTGAAGACAATCCCAAAAAGAACTACGTCAGCCCAGCTTTAACCGCCTTCAATGGAACTCTCATTCTTATAGGGGCACTGTCAGGAAGCGTGCCAGTTCAGGCGGGGCTGGTGATTTTCAGCGCGCTGATCATGTTATCCATAAGTGATTTTATGTTTGAACGTTCAGCGAAGAACGCTAACTTGTTTCCCATCGCAATGGTATTTGGTGTGTTAAGTGGCTTCACAATCGGCATACTGTTCCATGTGACCGCCTACTCAAAGGGTATTCCCTGGTGGATTCAGAGTATCTTCGCTGTCGCTGGGATCATTTCAGCGATATGGGTTTATCGATACCTGCAAGTGGATCAGGCCCTCAAAATGCCGGTATATATCTACCTGGTGCAAGCAGTGCTTCTTTTGGCTGGGGGGCTGTCTTCTTTGTATGTAGGCAATTACTACTTCGCCATCTGGGGAATATTCATCTTCATATCTGACTCATTGGTTGGTATAAGAGCTTTCCCAAATCCGCAAAAACCGATCCGGTGGTTGGATACCAGGCGAATACTGTTTTTGATCATCGTGTTGTATTATTCCGCCCAATTCGCCCTGGTGTCATGGGCAATATAAGATTGACAAACGATCGATTTGGGCACGAATGCAACGGATGAAGATGAATTCTTGACGAGCTTTCAGCAAAAAATCCATGGAATCCATGTTCGCCGCGCTATGCGGTCTCACGGGCCGGTTAAGCGTTCGCCTAGGTTTTTTCGAAACGTTTTTGCAGAAATAGAAAGAGTTTACAACGTTGTCATCACATTTTGTCGGTATCCTCATCGCTTTAGCCGCGGCTGTCTCGTGGGGTGGCGGGGATTTCAGCGGCGGATATGCTGCCCGACGGCTAAGCCAGTATCAGGTGCTGTTTCTGACCTCGTTGAGCAGCCTATCTTTGCTGCTCCTCCTGGCGCTCATTTTGGGTGAAGGACTCCCTTCCAGGGCAAGCACGATCTACGCTCTAGCTGCCGGCATTTCGGGGGCCTTGGGGTTAGCAGCCCTTTACAGAGGGTTGTCCATTGGCAATTCCGCCGTCGTGGCTTCTATCACCGGCGTCATAGGGACGATCATACCGGTCATTGTGGGCACATTCGTGCAAGGTTTTCCTGGATACTACTCACTCGCTGGGTTCGCCCTGGCTTTACTGGGGATTTGGGTTGTCACCAGGCACGGGAATGACGGCCATAACAGCAACTCCCTCAGTCTCGGACTAGCCATTCTGGCAGGGATTTGGATTGGCGGGTTTCTAACCCTGATCGCTCAAGTGGATGAAGGGCAGGTCTTCTTCCCGCTAGCCGTTGCAAAGGCCTCCGCTTTTCTCTTAGCCAGCCTCTTGATCTGGAGCAATAAACAAGCTATCCCCAAAATAACCCGCTCTGGCGTAGCCTTGATCTCTGGCTTACTAGATGCGAGCGGCAATTTTCTCTATCTCATTGCAACTCACTTCACTCGCCTGGATATTGCCGCGGTGCTCTCCTCGCTCTATCCTATCGGCACGGTCCTTTTATCAACGATGATCTTGAAAGAGGAGATTTCCTCCAAACAATGGCTGGGCGTCGCTGCCTGCATTGCGGCAATTGTGTTGATCACAATCGGTTAGAATAGGGAGGTAAACCATGCGCCGACTCTTTTCTGTAGACATCCTGCGAGCGACTGCCATCCTGTTGATGGTCCAGGTACATTTCGTCGGGAACCTCTCCTCGCGAGAACCATCCTCGCGGATCTTGTACGATCTATCAGATTTCCTGGGGGGCTTTGCCGCGCCGATCTTCACATTTCTAGTGGGGCTCAGCGTGTGGCTTTGGCTGAACAAACAGTTGGCCATTGGAACAGACGAAACAGCCTTGGGAAAGTTCATCGTCAAGCGCGGAATTCTGATAGTCTTCTTTGGGCTGATCTTCGCGGTCATTATCTGGACGCCAAATGAGATTTTTAATTGGGATATCCTGCCAATGATCGGGATCACAACCATGATCATCTATGCGCTTCGCCGAGCCCCATCCAAATACCTCATTGGGCTAGCATTGCTGCTCCTACTCAGCGCTCCACCCCTGCGCGAGCTGACAAATTACAGCTCCCACTGGATTTACGATGATTACATGCACAGCTTTACCCTAAGCGACATCCTTCTTGGGGCAACTTTACAGGGATATTTTCCCCTGCTGCCCTGGTTGGTGTTCCCCCTGATGGGATTCTGCCTGGGACGAGATATATTTCAAGGAGAACAGATCAACCCAAAGGCCGCCCGGCGCCTCCCCATCCTGGGTGTCGTTTTAATCGCCATTTCAGCCGTTGGCGCGCTGGTCAGTGAGTATTTCCCCACCGGGCTGAGTTGGTATCTAAGTCCATATTCATTTTATCCGGCCTCGACTACGTACGTATTGGGTATGCTTGGTTTCATCTTGCTGGTTTTCTGGATTCTCTGGCAGCGATTTGATCTCAGGGAAGCGTCGAAAACCCCCGACGGGGAGTTCATCCGGCTATACAGCAAGTTCTCTTTGACGACCTACGTCGTGCATCACGCCGTGCATATGTGGCCGATCTATCTGCTGGCTGCCGTGAACCGTCGTCATGACATCTGGTATTACTATCAGAATGCCGTCAGTACGCCGGTTGCCTTTGTCCTGTCGATCGTGTTCATCGTGGGTTTTTATTTCTTTTTGAGATTCCTGGACTCCCACAAAACGTTCACGCTCGAGGGCATTCTGAGAAAGATGAGCGAGTCTTAGATCGAGGTACAACATGTCCCCACGCTTCACATCACCCCCTGACCCAATGGCATTCAACCAGCGAGTTTGGGATGTCGTCCGGCAGATCCCGGTTGGCAAAGTGACCACCTACGGACGCATCGCTGAAATGATCCCCCCACCAGGAGGAATGGACCCCAAAGACTATTCCGCCTTCGGTGCCCGTTGGGTTGGCGGCGCGATGGCAGCCTGCCCGCCCGATGTACCCTGGCAGCGCGTCATCAACGCCCAGGGGAAGATCAGCTTGCGCCGCGGAGCCGAGCAGCAGCGTAAGCTTCTCGAGGCCGAGGGCATCCAATTCGATGAGCGCGACCGAGTGGACTTGAAGGTCTACCTCTGGGAAGGCCTAGATAACTAAATGCTACGCCGCTCCACTCATTTTCATTCATATTGTAACGAAATAAGGAGATCTTAATGAAAATCGGTTTACAAATTCCCCATTTCCGCCCCAGCACGCCAGAGACCATGCGCGGCTGGTTGAAAGACACCGTCCAAACCGTCGATCAAGGCGGCTTTGACAGCCTGTTCGTGATGGACCATTTCTTCCAGCTTGGGCATTGGCTCGGCGAGGCTGAGACTGAGATGATCGAAGGCTATACGACTCTGGGATTCTTTGCCGGTCTGACCGAAAAGGTCAAGATCGGGCTGCTGGTTGGCGGTGTGATCTATCGCCATCCCGCCGTAGTGATCAAGATGATCTCTACCCTCGATGTGCTCTCCGGAGGGCGGGCCTACTTCGGCATCGGCGCAGCCTGGTACGAGCATGAGACGAAGAGTTTAGGGATGCGCTTCCCACCCACCAAAGAACGCTTCGAGCAACTGGAGGAAATCCTTCAAATTGCCAAACATATGTGGTCAGGAGATACCTCGGCATTCGAGGGTCAACATTTCAAGCTGCCCTATCCGGTCAATAACCCCCAGCCACTGAGCAAACCCCACCCCCCGATCATGATTGGCGGCATGGGCCCCCAAAAAACCCTGCGCTTTGTAGCAAAATATGGCGATGCCTGCAACTTCTTCGGCGGTGCGGGGGATGAAATCATCAAGGAACGGCTGGAAATCCTGCGTGGGCACTGCGATGATCTGGGCCGGCCTTACGAGGAGGTCGAAAAGACCGCCCTTGAGACAGCTGATTTCGAAGAGGGCTCAGCAGAAGATGTCATCGCACGGGGAAAGCATTTACAGGGCCTGGGTTTCGAGCACCTGATCTTCAATATCAAAGGTCTGTATACCCCGGAGACATTGAAACTGTTTACAGATGAGATTATCCCGGCTTTGAAAGGTTAAACTGAAAAAGTCGGACTTTTTGAAGAAGTCCGACTTTTTGTTTACCAGATTACACCGTAAAACAGGGGCAACGGCTCAACGGGGTCATCGCTGAAGGTATGCGCATCGAGCAACCTGGGGCGTGCTTCTGCCAATTTGGCCTGGTCATTGGCATGGATGGTGAAAAGCGCCTGCCCCTCTTCCACATAATCGCCAACTTTGTGATGGACCTCGACCCCCACGGCATGATCGATGGGGTCAGCTTTCTTGGCGCGCCCAGCACCGAGGATGACAGCAGCCTCGCCAATCTCACGGGCGTGAATGCCCTCAAGATAGCCCGAACGCGGCGCGGGGACGCTCTCGATCAATGACGCTTTGGGCAATAAATTGGGGTCATCGACATAAGACACGTCACCACCCTGGGCGATCACCAACTCTCGAAACCGCTGCCAGGCCAGACCTTTCTCCAAAGCCTCATCCAGGATGGGAGCAGCAGCCTCAACATTTTCGGCAACCCCTCCCAAAGTCAGCATGTGGGCTGCAACTTCGAGGCAATGACCTTTAAAGTCGGCGGGGCCGCCACCATGCAAGGTTGCTATTGCCTCTTTGACCTCCAAAGCATTGCCAACCGCATGCCCCAAAGGCTGGTTCATATCTGAGAGCAGGGCGACTGCCTTGCGCCCCGCTAACCTGGCGATATCGACCATCAACGCCGCCAACTCTCGGGCCTCCTGCAATGTTTCCATGAAAGCCCCCAAGCCAGATTTGACATCCAAGACAATGCCGTGTGCGCCGCCGGCAATCTTCTTACTCATGATGGAGGAAGCAATCAACGGCACAGAATCAACCGTAGCCGTGACATCTCGCAAGGCATACAGCTTACCATCCGCGGGGGCCAAATTGGCTGTCTGCCCGGCTAACACCAGGCCGACATCTTTTATTTGGGACAAGAATGCCTCGGTGGTCAACTCGACATTGAAACCGGGGATCGACTCCATTTTGTCAAGCGTACCGCCCGTGAATCCCAGCCCCCGCCCAGACATTTTGCCAACCGGAAGGCCACAGGCAGAGACCAGCGGCTCCACTACCAGGGTAGTTTTGTCACCGACGCCGCCTGTGGAGTGCTTATCTACTGCCACAGGCACAACCTGGGTGAGATCAATGGTCTCTCCCGAAGCGACAATCGCCAGGGTAAGGTCTGTGGTTTCTTGGGCAGTCATCCCGTTGAGCAACACAGCCATGGTCCAGGCAGCCGCCTGGTAGTCCGGGATTTCGCCATTGGCGTACCCCTGAACGAAGAAATCGATCTCCTGGCGGGATAACTCGCCCTTATCGCGCTTCTTTGCTATGATATCGATCGCACGCATGATTCACTCCATATAAACCACGCTCCGCGAACGCCGGGTCTCTGTGGTTTATATTGTTCAACAGTAATGTGAATAAAGATACATTATAACCGAGACTTAGAACCTCGGTCCATTTCTGCGACGTTCTTGGAATATGCCAGCCACGCCTAGAAGCACCAAAGCCGCGCCAGCGATGGTCCAGATCGTGATCGGTTCGTTGAGAATCAGCCAACCTAAGAAGACGGCGATCACCGGATTGACGTAGGGGTAAGTCATCACGACACTGGTTGGTAACAGTTCCACAGCGCGCACGTAAGCCGTGAAGGAGAAGATCGATCCAAACACCACCAGATATCCCCAGGCCCACCAAGCTTCAGGGATTGGGCTAGGCACCGGCTCATTGCTGAGCAGAAAAATCACCACAAAACCAATACCGCCGAAAAGTTGTTGATATCCTGCGCTGACCACAGATGGAACGCCCACCTGTCTGCGGCTCTGCAAAATTGTGCCCGTCCCCCAACTGAGTCCGGCGACAAGCAGACCAAGGATCGCAAGGATATCCGCTCTGACCCCAGAACGCAGCACCGGCCAACTCAACACCGCGATCCCGGAAAAGCCAATCAGCAAAGCACCTACAAAGCGGAGCGAAGGCAAACGCCGATCCATGACCGCCTCAATAATGGCCACCCAAATGGGCGTCGCCGCGATCATCAAAGCCGCCACGCTGGAGTCAGCACGCTGCTCAGACCAATTGACCATTCCATTGCCCCCCAACCACAACAACAGGCCCGAAAAAAGGAGCGTGACCAAATCCCGACGAGTCAATTTGACGCGTTTGCGCCTGATTGCACCCCAGGCGATCA
>JANQED010000101.1 GCA_028278545.1 Anaerolineales bacterium | reverse complement strand
CGATTGGGGTTTATCCAGCTCTTCGTTGTAGTAGAAGCTGGGGTAAAAAGCCACGGTGATGGCATAGTTGGGCGCCTCGGTATCGGTAACCGGCTCCTCCTCGCCGAATTCGGCAATCAACTTTTTCAGCCGCTTTAGGAATTCGTCGGCGCGCGCATCGGAAATGCGGTTGACCTCCCTGGCGAGCATGAGCTGGCGGGGATTCTCTTGGGCGCCCTGCTCTCGGTTGAATTCGCGCGCTTCAATGCTGCGGATCAGATCGGCCCGGGTGGCATCCAGGCGGGTAAGCAAAGCCTCATGCAATTCACTATGTGCTTTGTGCGCGGCGAAGCCCAGCAAATCCTTGTGTAAATCGAAATTGCGGGCGGTAAGCCAGTAGAACTTCTCAATGATGTTGCCCTGCACCTTGGTCTCCACCACCTGCACAAAGCCGTGTTCCTCAAGCTGGTTCATGTGGTAGTAAAGCTTGCTGGGGGTGACTCCCAGCCGTTCGGCAATCTGGGAGACGCTGAGCGGCTTCTGGTAAAGGATTTCCATGATTTGGTTGCGCAGGGGATCGGCCAAGGCCTTGAGCGCTTCTAGGCTTTCAATCTGTTTGAGAGCGGGCAATTCTTGGTCAGTCATATTCATCTCTCTTTTATCGTTAAAATTTATTTTAGCGACATGATAGATTTTAACGGAAACTCCCAGTTTGTCAAGGATTACCGCTAGTTGCCCTAGCCAACGAGGCCAAAAGGCGGAAATTTGACGCCCTCCTGTTGTGCGCCCGTTTATAAGCCCGTTTAGAGGGCAGCGATTACAGTACGCTTGTTACAAAGTCCATTCCACAAACGCATCTCGCAAGTTGGGGCGAATCGGGCTGGCCGGCGCGAGCAGCCAGCCGTGGCGTGAAGACTCTCGACTGAACGAAAAGTAACGATCCGCGGAGGGAGATATGGATCAAAACAAGCATTTCTGCATCAGCCTGCTGGGGTTGTTTCTTCTGGCAAGCGTGCTGGCAGCCTGCGTGCCGGGCGGCGGCCCGGTGGTCGCTTGCCTGGATTTCGACGACCTAGCGCTGGGCAGCAGTTACAGCGTGCCGAACACCTTCACCAGCGGTGGCGCCACCATCCAAACCCACGGCTTTGAATGGGGCAATGGGGGCACCACCACAGGCGGCTTCGCCGAAGTCTACAATGGCGGGCTAGCTGGCGGCCCTGGAAACGAACTGATGGTCAACAACATCAATCTGGCCTTCGATTTTGGCAGCAGCATCGACGGCCTCAAACTGCAGTTCGGCGAATATGGGGGCAATCTGAACATCGAAATCAATGGGGGATTCCGGAACTTTGATGATTTTCAGGACATTCACGGAGCAACCATTGGCGGAGTCGCCGTGTCGGTGCCCACCGGGGGCTTCGGCAACGATACCGGCACACTCGAACTCAGTGGAGAAATCACCGACTTCATCATTGGTGGTCAGGAGTTGTTTATCGATACTGTGTGCCCAAATCCGTAATCCAATCGCCCCGCCCCAACACATGGATCACAGAGGCGCATGCAATGCGTCTCTGTGCCTTTAAAAGCAAAAGCCTCTTGGCAATGACCTACTCTCCCAGGGGGCTGCCCCCCAAGTACCATCGGCGCTGACGAGCTTAACTGCCGGGTTCGGGATGTAACCGGGTGTACCCTCGTCGCTGAGATCACCAAGAGACTGGTCAAATCGGCGGTGCCGATTTGATTCAAGAGTTAATGTTTTCTGTGAAAACATTAACTCCATTTGCTTAGGTTATGGAACTGAATAGATGATTGCTGAACGAACGGGAAAATCTTCGAGTTCTCCACATCACCGATTAAGCCCTCGACCATTAGTACAGCTTAGCTCAACACATTGCTGCGCTTACACTTGCTGCCTATCAAGCAGGTAGTCTACCTGCGGTCTTACTCCCTAAAGGGACGAGGGATCTAATCTTGAGACGAGTTTCCCACTTAGATGCTTTCAGCGGTTATCTCTGCCAGACGTAGC
>JANQED010000071.1 GCA_028278545.1 Anaerolineales bacterium | reverse complement strand
GTGGACCAAAACACCGGCGACCACAAAACGGGCCTGCTTGCGGGGTTCTTCCATCGCACTAGTCCGGCGGGCGAGGCTGCTTCTGGCAGTGAGGGTTCTTTAGGCTGATGTCATGTGGCTGCATAGGCTTTACCTCCCTTCCACAAAGGGTCAACTGGGCGATCAGTACGTTACTGTACAGGCAGTATAACAAATATCACCAACGCGGATTCTTGGTGAGCAACTCCTTTACTTGGTCAGCATTCATCGGTTCGGCGAAGAAATAGCCCTGGGCAAAGTCACAGCCTGCAGTCTGCAAAATCTCGATCTGCTCTTCCTTTTCGATTCCTTCGGCAACTACCTGCAACCCCAGATGACTGGCAAGATTAATCAGCATCTGAACAATTTTGCGGGTGTCGCCATTCAGATCGATCTCGGTGATGAAAGAGCGGTCGATCTTCAAGATGTCCACGGGCAAGCGATATAGATAGCTAAAGGTTGAGTATCCGGTGCCAAAATCATCAAGGCTGAAATGTACCCCCAAGGACTGAAGCCTCTTCATCATCTGGATGGCTATTTCCTCATTGCCGATGATGGTATTTTCAGTGATCTCCAGCCACAAATGATCTGGGGATAGATTCGAGCGGGTCAGGACACGATCAATCTTTTCAACTAACTTGGGATGGGCGATCTGCTTATCGGAAAGGTTCACGGAGACATAGATGGGCTGGGCGGACTCAATCTGATTTTGCCATTCCACGACCTGGAGACAGGCCGTTTCGAGGACCCAATCATCAATCGACCTCAGCAGACCGGTAGTGTCTGAGGTGTTCAAGAAGTTGCCCGGTTTCATGAAGCCGCGTTTAGGCGAGTTCCAGCGGATGAGGGCCTCTAAGCCAACAACATGGCCTTCTTTCAAGGAAACAATGGGCTGGTAGTAGAGCTGAAACTCATTGTGCCCAATGGCCCGCCGGAGGTCTGCCTGCATGCTCATTTTTTCAATCAATTGCTCGTGCATGGCTGTGTCGTAGACTTCAAAGCGGCCCTCATTTTTTTCTTTGGCGCGGTACATGGCGATGTCTGCATCCCGCAGCATGTCCTCGGCGTTCTCATAGCCCATCGTGCTGAGGGTGACGCCTACGCTGGCGGTGATAAAGACCTCTCTTTCATCCAGATCGAAGGCTGTCGAGAGGTTCTCAATGAGACGATTTGCAATAGCCGCCACGCCATCGGTGTTCTGGATATCCTCGTAAAGGATGGCGAATTCGTCCCCGCCGAAGCGGGCGATGGTGTCCACTTCGCGAAAGAAGCTCTGCAGGCGCTGAGAAATGGCGATGAGAAGCTTGTCTCCGACCGGGTGGCCGAGGCTATCGTTGATGGTCTTAAAATCGTTAATGTCGAGGAAAAATAAGGCAAACTGGTAGTGGGGATCGCGGCTTATCCTGGCGAGGGAATGCTGCAGCCGGTCTAGCAACAAATTGCGGTTGGGCAGGCGGGTGAGCGGGTCGTGATTGGCATGGTGAAGCAGTTGCGCTTCAAAGCGCCTGCGCTGGATGGTCAGCGCGACCTGGTGGCCAACGGCAACCACTAACTGCAGGTCGCGTTTATCGAAGGGGGCGTTGCCGTTATTCTTGTTAGCAGCATAAATCAGCGCTTCGACATCGCGGTGGATGCGCACAGGCACGAGGATAATCGAGCGGCTGTCCTCCGGCGACAAGAGTTTGTTAGAGACTATTGTGGCCGATTTATCTTCAATAGCCCCATGCGCCAGCAGCGAGGGAATGCCCCTTTGATCAAACTTACCGAAGTCCTCTTTCAGGATGACCTGACATTCGTCGGCATTTATCGAACGGGAAACAAAATTGGCGGTCTCCAGCAAAGAGACATCTAAATCCGCAATTTGCGAGAGTTGGTTTTCGAGCTGATGGATGAGGACGGCATAATGATCAATCGACTCGATGAGCAATTCCTGATCGGTGATGGTGTCTTGCGAGGCGCGAGGTGGGCGAAAACTAATCTGGCGAGTGGTTTGGGAGGTGACTGTAATCAGATTAATGCCGATGCGAATCTGATCTTCGTGTTCCAGGGCCACTGCATCTGAGATCTGCTTGCCATTAACAAAGGTGCCGTTGGTGCTTTCCAAATCACAGATCACGAGCGTTTTGTCCGCTTCATTGACTCGAATCTCAGAATGATAGCGAGAGGCTGATTGATCGTCGATCACAATCGAATTATCCAATTCGCGGCCGATGGTAATAGCC
>JANQED010000028.1 GCA_028278545.1 Anaerolineales bacterium | reverse complement strand
AAAAGAGCAACGTTTTTATTTAGATAGCTGGGTACTGGTGGTGCGAGCAATCGCATCCGCTCATAGTCGGCGGCTCCGATCTGACAAAGGCGTTTAGCCTCAGGATGATTGATCGGGCTCCAGTGGCGGGTAAATGTATGAAGACGCGAATAAAGGCAGAGATGTCTTCGTGTCTGATAAGGGTCGAGCAGGAACAATGTTTCCTCGCTAAATTTCTAAATACAACAGTATAAACAACAAGATGATTGCGATCATCCTCATTCCGATTGATCCCGTCGGACCCCACTGCTATCGAGATGGGACTAAGGTATGCTAGTCGAACGACCAGAACTATGTCTGGAAGTGGCACACTGCTCAGTAACACGTAGCTAACCTACCCTTCGGACGTGGATACCCCCGAGAAATTGGGGTTAATCCGCGATAGATGTAATGTCCTGGAATGGTATTACGTCCAAAAGTATTTCATACATGTTTGAAATATGCCGAAGGATGGGGCTGCGGCCGATCAGGCAGTTGGTGAGGTAATGGCTCACCAAACCTTTGACCGGTACGGGCCATGAGAGTGGTAGCCCGGAGATGGACACTGAGACAAGGGTCCAGGCCCTAAGGGGCGCAGCAACCGCGAAACCTCCACAATGCACTCACGTGCGATGGGGCTATCTCGAGTGCCACCTGATGAAGGTGGCTTTTCCTCGGTCTTCAAAGCCTTGGGAATAAGAGGGGGGCAAGACTGGTGTCAGCCGCCGCGGTAACACCAGCCCCTCGAGTGGTGGGGATGATTATTTGGCCTAAAGCGTCCGTAGCCGGCCGTGTAAGTCTTCCGTTAAATCCAGCGTCTCAAGCGTTGGACTGCGGGAGATACTGCACGGCTAGAGAGTGGGAGAGGTCAGCGGTATTCTGGGGGTAGGGGCGAAATCCTTTGATCCCCGGAGGACCACCAGTGGCGAAGGCTGCTGACTAGAACACGTCTGACGGTCAGGGACGAAAGCTGGGGTAGCGAACCGGATTAGATACCCGGGTAGTCCCAGCCGTAAACGATGCATGCTAGGTGTTGGGTTGGCCACGCGCCACCCCAGTGCCGCAGGGAAGCCGTTAAGCATGCCGCCTGGGAAGTACGATCGCAAGATTGAAACTTAAAGGAATTGGCGGGGGAGCACCACCAGGCGTGAAGCCTGCGGTTTAATTGGAGTCAACGCCGGGAACCTTACCGGGAGCGACAGCAGAATGAAGGCCAGATTGAAGATCTTGCCAGACGAGCTGAGAGGAGGTGCATGGCCGTCGCCAGTTCGTGCCGTGAGGTGTTCTCTTAAGTGAGATAACGAACGAGACCCGTGCCACATGTTGCCACCAGTATCTAAAGGATAGCTGAGCACTCTTGTGGGACCGCAGCCGATAAGGCTGAGGAAGGTACGGGCAACGGCAGGTCAGTATGCCCCGAATCTCCCGGGCCACACGCGGGCTGCAATGGTATGGACAGAGGGCTGCCACCCCGAAAGGGGGAGCCAATCCCTAAACCATACCTCAGTTGGGATTGAGGGTTGCAACCCACCCTCATGAACATGGAATGCCTAGTAACCGCCAGTCATCATCTGGCGGTGAATACGTCCCTGCTCCTTGCACACACTGCCCGTCGAACCACCCGAATGAGGTTTGGGTGAGGAATGGTCGAATGTTGGCCGTTTCGAACCTGGGCCTCGTAAGGAGGGTTAAGTCGTAACAAGGTGGCCGTAGGGGAACCTGCGGCCGGATCACCTCCTAAGACAAAAACGGAA
>JANQED010000026.1 GCA_028278545.1 Anaerolineales bacterium | reverse complement strand
TATGATCGTTGAATCAGGTTTTTTAGCACATCCTCATCAACATCCGCGAGCTTGTTAATATACAAACAGGATTTGCCGATTTTATGCTTTCCCAATTGTCCCAGTAATTCATCATATTCGGCAAAACCCGGCATGATATAAACAGTCATACTTTGTTTGCGGGGGGCGAATCCTACCAGGGGCATGTCTCCCTCGCGTCCACTTTCATATTTATAGTGATAGCTTCCAAACCCAACAATGCTGGTTCCCCATAACACCGCCTCTTCACCGGTGATTTCTTCCATTATGTTGAGTAAGGTAAAGCCATCTTCGCGGCGGGTTTTATGATCGACACTATTGAGATAATCGATCACGCTCTCATCTGTAGGGCGGGTTTTATTTTCTGCCATTTCTGAGTCTCTTTCCGAAATCTAAAATAGTTATTCGTGATTCTGTATAGAGAATTGTATCTCAGAACATATTGGTTTTTTAATATCAACCGGAGGTTGTAAGTCTTATTCGCGGATTAACTACAATCCCAAATCCATGTTGGCTTGCCTCACTTTCACTAATCCGTATCATTGTAGTTGGATCAGTTTTAGGGGCGGGTCAGCTTTGTTCTTGAGGCTATTCGCGAAGCCAAAATCGAATGCAGCTCGAAAGGCGGTCCTAATCACGGCGCTGGCGGAATGTTGCTACCGATGTTGGCGAACACATCGCCAACCACCGGGCCAATTAAGACCAATAAGCTAATCGTGCAGATCGGGATCAGGATGCATGCCGCCAGCAGGAGAGAAACGACAGCGACGACGCGGCGCGGAAATCTTGAGATTAAGACCCTTATTGCTGAGTCCATGGCTTTATCCTTTCGACTAGACTCTCATCTTCTTTGGGTTCAGTCCAAGCCGGCATCTCTGGCCTTTTGAATAGCCTCCCCTCGATTTGCAACCTCCAGTTTATTAAAGATGGTGGAAACCTGATTGCGCACTGTCTTGGGTTGCAGAGACAGTCGTTCAGCAATAGCATCGTTGGTCAGCCCTTGGGCGATCAGACCGAAGATCTCTTGTTCACGAGGCGTCAGTTCTGGGAACCATTCTTCAATGGGGGATGCGGATTTTCCAAAATAGGTGAGAATACGATCGGCAATCGCCTCATCGAAGATAATCTCACCATTGGCCACTGCGCGGATCGCGCGCAAGGTTACATCTCCATGTGCGCCTTTGAGCAGATAGCCTCGTGCGCCAGCGCGCAGCGCAGCAAACAAAGAAGTGTCATCCACCATCGTGATCATTAGAACCCCGATCTCTGGATGCTGTTCCACAATTTGTTTTGTCGCCTCGATGCCGTTCAATCTCGGCATAGTGATATCCATCAATACCACGTCTGGCTTGAGATCATTTGCTAACTCAACCACCTCTTTGCCATGTTCGGCCTCAGCAATGATTTCAATATCGGCTTCTTGCTCAAGCAGCGCTTTTAATCCGAAGCGGAAGACGGGGTGATCGTCCGCAATCAACAGACGAATCTTGCTCATCCTAATTCTTGGGGAAAGGGCAGGAAGGCGACAACACGCGTGCCTTCATTGTTGGGTGATTCGACCTCAATGCGCCCACCTAATTCCTCCGCACGCTCTTGCATGGAATGCATCCCAATGCCGCTTGGGAGCTCTTCTGGCAAACCTTTGCCATCATCTCGAATTTCGAGCCGTAGGTAATTCTGTCCGCGCTGCTTCCCCAAGTTAAGTTGTACACGGCAGCTTGTTGCCCCAGCGTGGCGGACGACATTGGTAACCGCTTCCTGCGCAATGCGATAGACGGCCACCTCCATTGCAGCAGGCAAGGGGGGAAGAGTCCCTTCTGTCTGAACGCGAATCTCCAAATCCTCTTGCTGGTAAGACCTGACCATCTCCCGGAGTGCAGCTTCCAAGCCCAGTTCATCTAAGGTTGGCGGGCGCAGATTGTAGACCAGTTGACGGATCTCGCGGATGGCGGATTGAGATTGCTCCTTCAAGTTTTGCAGAAACCTTATCGCGCCTGCAGGGTCTTTCTCTATCCGTTTTTCAAGGGCGTCCAGTGCCAGAGTCTGGCTGGCCAACTGGGGGCCCAGCCCGTCGTGCAAATCGCGGCGCAGACGACGACGCTCCTCTTCTCTCGCATTCACCAGCCTTTGCCGCGAGTGTTGCAAGTCGGCGGTAAGCTTTGCGGCCTGTGCCGTGGCGCCTGCTTGCCGGGCAATCGTCTCCAGCAAGTTCTTGTCTTTTTCGGTGAATGAATCCTCGCCAGGCCGATGAGCCACGGCGAGGTTCCCGATCCGCTCCTTTTGATGAATAATTGGGAATCGCACAACCCCTTCCGCGGGGGAACCGTAGGATGCAATCACCTCAGGGAGGTCACCCACCCCAAACTCGATGGCCGAATACGGTATATTGAGCGCTGGCGCAATCGTACTAACAATGCCGCCAAGTGCAGCTTCTGGGGAGATCGAGTATTCCAACTGTTTACCTAGGTTCGCTAAAACTGTGACCGGGTCTGACCGGTCACCATACATCAAACGGTCCACCCATTTTTGCATGCTCTGGCGCATCGGGTGAAAGAGTACCGCCACCAAGCCGGTAGCAAACAAGGAGAACAACAGG
>JANQED010000019.1 GCA_028278545.1 Anaerolineales bacterium | reverse complement strand
GAGTCCGAGAATCGGCACTATGCGCATGTGGACATGCCCGGGCACCGGGACTACATCAAGAACATGATCACGGGAGCAGCGCAGGTAGATGGGGCGATCCTGGTGGTGGCAGCCCCGGATGGTGCGATGCCGCAGACGCGCGAGCACGTGCTGCTGGCGCGGCAGGTGGAAGTGCCGAGCATCGTGGTGTACCTGAACAAGGTAGACATGATGGATGATCCGGAGCTGTTGGAACTGGTGGAGCTAGAACTGCGCGAGCTGTTGGATGAGTATGGCTTCCCTGGAGACGAGATTCCGATTGTGAAGGGCAGTGCTTTGGAAGCATTGGAGAGCGATAGCACCGATCCGAATGCACCGGAGTATGAGAGCATCAAAGAGCTGCTGCGGGTGGTGGATGAGTACATCCCTGAGCCGGAGCGAGAACTGGACAAGCCGTTCATGATGCCGGTGGAGGATGTGTTCTCGATCAAAGGTCGCGGGACGGTAGTGACAGGCAGGATCGAGCGCGGCGTGGTGAAGGTAGGGGAGGCTGCGGACATCGTTGGCTTGAGAGATGAGATCGAAAGCACAGTGATCACGGGCGTGGAGATGTTCCACAAGCTGTTGGATCAGGGCCAGGCCGGAGACAATGTGGGGCTGCTGCTGAGAGGGGTCGATCGAGATGAGGTGGAGCGAGGCATGGTGATCGCCAAGCCGAAGAGCATCACCCCGCACACCAAGTTCAATGCGCAGGTGTATGTGTTGAAAGCGGATGAGGGTGGACGACACAAGCCCTTCTTCCCTGGGTATCGTCCGCAGTTCTACATCAAGACGATCGATGTGACCGGGATGATCACCCTGCCTGAGGGCGTGGAGATGGTGATGCCTGGGGATGATGTGAACATGGAAGTGGAGTTGATCGTGCCTGTGGCATTGGAGCAGGGGCAGAACTTCGCCATCCGAGAGGGTGGTTTGACGGTTGGTGCTGGTGTAGTCACCAAGATCACTGAGTAGATATTATGGCTGGTAAGAAAGGTATCCGTCACGTGGTGACGATGTCTTGCACCGAGTGCAAGGAAAGAAATTATCTGACAGAAAAGAATCGCCGCAATGACTCTGGTCGCTTAGAGTTGAATAAATTCTGTCGGCGTTGTCGGAAGCATACATTGCACCGTGAGGTAAGATAGTCGTTGTATTGTTGAATGATTGGGTAGTTTGTAAGCAACCACAAACTACCCAACAGAGCAGCTAGAGAAGGCGAGTAGCTCAATTTGGCAGAGCAACGGTCTCCAAAACCGTAGGTTGCGGGTTCGAGTCCTGCCTCGCCTGCCTGAGAAATCACGCCGTCCTCTCCCCCGCTTTGGGGCTTTGTGAGGCGGCGTTTTCGCCGAAAGTATGATGTTGGAATAAGGAGATCTGAGTGGCTCAAAGGAAAAGATCAGCTCGCGGCAACCCGGTCGCACGCTTTTATCGGGAAACCATTGGTGAACTGCGCAAGGTGACCTGGCCCACACGCCAGGAAGCAATCAATCTCACCATCATTGTGCTCATCGTGACCTTCGGGATGAGCGCATTCCTGGGTATTTTGGATTATCTTTTTTCCAAACTCTTTGGATTGATCTTAGGAGTGTAAACCCAGGTTTCCCCGGCGTAAGTTGGTTGTGCTGTTAGGAAGAAGTAGCATGTACGAGCAAGACCAGGAAGATCACCTAGTCGAAGAGCCTGAAGTACTTGATGCGCCTGAAGAGGCGGAAGTTGGCGCGGTCGTTGCCGATGTGGATGTGCCCGCGGACACTGAAGCTGCGGCCGATGTTGAGGTTTCTGATGATACCGAGGTTTCTGCTGATGCTGAGGTCTTGACCGCTGCCGAGGTTTTAACCGACATCGAGGTTTCAACCGAGGTGCTCGAAGACGAGCAGGTACAGGAAGAAACTTCCCCGGTTGATTCATACGAGGACGACGATGGTCGCTCCTGGTATGTGGTGCATTGCTACTCTGGGTATGAGAACAAAGTCCACCACAACCTCATGCAGCGCATTGAGTCTATGGGCATGCAGGACATGATTTTCGATGTGGTGGTCCCCACGGAGGAGGAGATCGAGGTCAAGGAAGGCAAGCGCCGCACCGTGGAACGCCGTGTTTTCCCAGGGTATATCCTGGTCAACATGCTCTTGACCGAAGAGTCCTGGTATGTAGTGCGCAACACCCCTGGAGTGACCGGATTTGTGGGCATGGGCAACACGCCCATTCCGCTGCGCCCGGAAGAGGTTGCTCATATCGTCAAGCGCATGGAGGCCGACGCCCCTCGCATCAAGGTGACATTCCGCATCGACGAACGCGTGCGTATCATCGAAGGCCCTTTCAAGGATTTCCACGGCACAGTTTCCGAACTGGATATGGAACGCGCTAAAGTGCGCGTGATGGTGAATTTCTTCGGCCGGGAAACGCCGGTCGAGTTGGATTTCTTGCAAGTAGAAAAGATGTAGCTGCCCAAACAGAGACCTTTGCGGAGGTCGGGATTGGGCACAGCGAAAACCTCGTGGGAGGATGCACACATCCGCTAGAACCACTAAGGAGAAAAAATGGCAAAGAAATTAAAAGCTGTCGTTCGATTACAAATTGAGGCTGGGAAGGCAAACCCCGCGCCCCCTATTGGGCCTGCGCTGGCCGCTCATGGCATCAACCTGATGCAGTTCTGCAAGGAGTATAACGCCCGTACCCAAAGCCGCATGGGAGATATTATCCCGGCTGAGATCAGCATCTTTACGGATGGTTCTTTCAAATTCGTCTTGAAGAGCCCCCCTGCTTCTGCCTTGCTCAAGAAAGCCGCAGGTTTAGAGAAGGGTTCTGCTGTGCCGAATCGTGAAAAAGTCGCCACGGTTTCCCGAAACCAGGTACGCGAGATCGCTGAGATCAAGATGAAAGACCTGAATGCCATCGATATCGAGGGCGCAATGCGCCAGATCGAGGGCACTGCCCGCAATATGGGCATAATAGTAGAAGAATAACTCTCGTGGGAGGACGCGTTCGTCCGCTTGCACCACCAAGGAGTGATGAATGGCTAAGCAAGGAAAGAAATATAAAGAGGCAGTTGAAAAAGTAGACCGCTTCAAGAATTACGATCCTGAAGAGGCCATCGCTTTGGCGAAGGAATTATCCTACGCCAAATTCGATGAAACTGTCGAGTTGCACGTCCGCCTGGGTGTTGACCCCCGTCATGCCGACCAGCAGGTTCGCGATGTGGTTGTGTTGCCCCATGGCTTGGGGAAGACTGTGCGCGTACTGGTCTTTGCCCAGGGCGAGGATGCCATGAAAGCGCGCGATGCAGGGGCTGATTTTGTGGCAGACGACGATGAGATGATCAAAAAGATCCAGGACGGTTGGACTGAGTTTGATGTGGCCATCTCGACCCCGAGCATGATGGGCAAAGTTGGACGTTTGGGGCGGGTACTTGGCCCCCGGGGACTGATGCCCAACCCTAAAGCCGGTACGGTTACGTCGGGAGACGATCTGGCTAATGTGATCAATGAAACCAAAGCCGGCCGGGTGGAATTCCGCATCGATAAAACTGCTAACCTGCATGTACCCATCGGTAAGATCTCGTTCGAAACCGGTCAATTGTTCGATAATATGGCCGCCTTGATGGGCGCCGTCAAAAAGGCTCGCCCGGCGGCTGCAAAAGGCGCTTATATCCGCCGGATTACTTTAAGTTCGACTATGGGACCTGGCATCCGCATCGATGTCGCCAAGGCCCGTGCAATGGAAGTGAATCTATAAGAAGATTGTAACTGTTCGGCGAAAAGCCATCGGTGAAACGCCTGAAAGATGGTGTGCTGGGGATGGCCTTAGCCTGAACAGATCAAAAGTGATACTTCGCCAAAGACCGCAGGTGCTCTACACCTTGAAAGCTATCAAGGGAAGGGCTTAATTTCCTGCCGAGGTGAGGCTTGTTGTCCTGAACAGGGCATTTCCTTCTGGAAGATGAGTCTTTACCTCGTGGTGAGGTAAAGACTTTTTGTATGGAAAGGTATGAGCGAGCAGACGAAATCTAATCAGCCGCATCGTCACCTTGAAACATGTGGAAGTACATCTACAAGATAAACGCATAACAGAAATCTTTTAAGAAAGGAGGAAGTATCTTTGGCTATCACAAAAGAGCAAAAACAAGAACTGGTCAAGCAGTACGGAGAGTGGATCGATCAGAGCCAGGCGCTTGTTCTAACAAAATATATCGGCTTAAAGGTCACCGAGTTGGAACAACTCCGGCGCGATATTCGCGAAGTAGGCGGCGAGTTCCACATCGTGAAGAACACATTGGCCAAACTTGCTTTCGAGGAAGCGGGTTTGGAAATTGAAACCGAGCATTTCCTGGGTGACACCGCTATCGGGTTCGCGCTTGAAGATGCCCCTGGGCTGGCAAAAGCGATTGTCGATTTTGCTGATGAGTCGGATTTCATTGAGTTGAAAGTCGGCTACCTGGGCGATAAGCGTGTGAGCCCCCAAGAGATTGTGGCGCTTGCGAAGGTGCCACCGCTGCCCATCTTGAGAGCACAATTGTTGAGCACTTTGCTGGCTCCGGCGACCAAGCTGACGCAAATTTTGGCCGAACCTGGGCGTCAGGTTGCTGGCGTCCTCAAGGCCTACGCTGAGAACGATGCAGCCCCTGAAGCTGCTTAGACCGTGCACTGGATATATTTGAAGTGCATAGACTATTCTAGATAATAAATTTACGAACGTATTGCGTTCAATGATCATGAAGGAGTAATAAAATGGCCGATCTGAAGAAAATTATGGGACAACTAAGCGAGCTTACTGTTCTTGAGGCTGCTGAGTTGGTCAAGATGCTGGAAGAAGAATGGGGAGTATCTGCTGCTGCCCCGGTTGCTGTGGCTGCTGCCTCTGGTGCTGGCGCGGCTGCCGCGGCTGAGCCTGCGGAAGAGAAGACTGAGTTCGATGTCATTCTCAAGGACGCTGGCCCCAAGAAGATCCAGGTTATCAAGGTTATCCGCCAGCTCACCAGCCTGGGCCTGGCCGATTCCAAGGAGTTAGCTGAGACCGGTGGCTCCAAGATTATGGAAGCCGTTGGCAAGGAAGCTGCTGAGGATGCCAAGGCGAAACTCGAAGAAGCCGGTGGCGTTGTCGAGCTTGCCTAGGACGTAAGAGAAATGAGTGAAAACAGGCTGTGAGCGGCGCTTTGCGCCAGTTCGCAGCCTGTTTTTTTGCGACTGATACTTGGTGAGTGGGTCAGGAGTGTATCTTGACCACTTTGATGCCCTTGCACAGGAGAATCACTTGGGGTTGAGTATGCTGTGTCTTTACTTTTGTATAGCCTGTGGTATATTTTTTGATATCGGAGGTTATTATGGGTGCTCGGATATTGGTCATCGAAGACGATGAAGGGATTCTGACATTTCTTCGTCGCAGCCTGGCCTATGAAGGCTACGAGGTCGATATGGCCACGGACGGGAGGTCTGGACTTGATATCGCCAGAGATACCCCCCCGGACTTAGTGGTATTAGATCTCATGCTGCCGGGGATCGATGGATTGGAAGTTTGCCGACGCCTGCGAGCCGGTGGGGATGTCCCTATCTTGATCCTCACCGCCAAAGATGGCGTTACCGATCGTGTCATTGGCCTTGATATGGGGGCTGATGACTATATGGTCAAGCCTTTTGACCTCGATGAAGTGCTGGCCCGTATTCGAGCGCTGTTGCGCCGCACTCAACCTAGCAACCGCCCGAAGGTCTACCAATTTGCAGACCTGACCCTTGATACCGGAACCCGCCAGGCCCAGCGTGGGGATCGTTTGATCACGCTCACGGCCAAAGAATATGAGTTGTTAGAACTTTTCTTACGTCATCCTCGCCAGGTGCTTACCAGGGATGTGATCTACGATTCTGTCTGGGGGTATGATTTTGGCGGCGAGAGCAATATCATCGAGGTCTATGTGCGCTATCTGCGCCAAAAGCTCGAGCGCGGAGATGAAGAGCGCCTGCTCCATACGGTACGCGGCGTGGGGTATGTGCTGCGTCAATCTACTTGATGTCGCTACGCGTCCGACTAACGCTGCTCTATACCTCGCTGGTAGGGGGGATTCTATTACTTTTTGGGATCGTCATTTATCAACTGGTCAGCATCAACTTAATTGACCAGATCGATGAGCTGTTAGCCCGAACAGCCAGCAGCCTGGTTGAGGGGATGCGTTTGAACACTGTGGGGGAGCTCGACATGGAACTGGCCCCCGACCTCGAGTTGGCTACAAACGTCTACGTACAGCTCTGGGAGCGCAGTGCGGGGTTGAGTTTCGCCTCAGCGGGTATCAGCCATCTCGACGAACCTCTGGCGCCGCTCGACAGGCTGCCAGCCGAGCCAGTCTACCGCACGACCACCGTCGGTGAGACCAATTTGAGGGTGTTGAGTGTGCCTTTGTCGTTGGGAAATCGGCCAATCGGGACACTGCAAGTTGGGGCCAGTCTGGCCATTGTCGAGGCTACGCAAAAAACCTTGCTTACGGTGTTGGTCACTGGCACGCTGGTTTCCATGGGGCTGGCTGCGCTGGCGGTTTCTCTGACGACCTATCAGGCCCTGGCTTCTTTGGAGCGCGCCACCAATGTGGCTTTGCAGATCACCCGCGCCGATGACCTCTCCAGGCGGATTCCTTATCAAGGGCCTGCTGAAGACGAGATCGGGCAGCTTATCCAGGCTTTTAATCAGACCTTGAGCCGTTTGGAGAATCTCTTCAACACTCAACGTCGTTTTGTGGCGGATGTGGGACATGAGCTACGCACCCCGCTGACCGTGATTAAGGGCAATATCAATTTGCTGCGCCGCATGGGGTGTGCGGACGAAGAGTCCCTGGGGAGTATCGAGAGTGAAGTAGATCGTCTCACCCGCATGATCGGCGATGTGCTTTTGCTGGCACGCGTGGAGTCAGGGAAGCTACCCATAGACAACCAACTGGTCGAGATGGATACGCTGGTTCTAGAAGTGCTGGGACAGACCCGCGTCTTGGCGCAGGACCGCGTTCAAATGCGGCTTGGCGATATCGACCAGGTTTTGGTTTGTGGAGATCGCGATCAGTTGAAGCAAGTTATCTTGAACCTGGTTGAGAATGCCATCAAATACACGCCAGTTGGAGGGGAGGTGGTCGTTGATCTGGGAAAAATGGATGACCAGGCCCGTATCACCGTCTCTGACACCGGCCCAGGAATCCCGCCTGAAGACCTGCCCCATATTTTTGAACGTTTCTACCGGGCGGAAAAATCGCGCACGCGTACCACTGATGGGAAAGGCTTTGGTTTAGGCCTGTCGATTGCTTATTGGATTATCCGTCAGCATGGGGGGCGAATCGATGTCGATTCCAGTAAGGATCAAGGGGCTACGTTTTGTGTGTGGCTGCCGCTGGCTGAGGGGGAGGGTGATTGCCAACCCGAGGCATAACCTTACCCTCAAAATTTTACTGCGAGACACCAATACGTTGTGCGGCCTGAGCACATAGACTGGCCCCCCCGCGACCCAGCCACTCGCTCAGGCGATCGCTGTGGGCATTTCCCTTCTTGGCATCGGCGTAAATGCCGCTCCCCCAATAGACGTATCGGATTGTCTCGGCTGGCCAGGCGTTTTCTGGTTGTTTTGCTCCTGTGATGCCCCCATTGTACCCGGCCAGGGCCAAGCGGATATCCCCGCCCCGGGCTTCGAGCGCTTTTTTGAGGTAAGACAGGCCGCGCTTGGCGTTGGTGCCGGGTTTGTAGGGGTCCTCTCCGGAGACAAAGTGGAATGGCATTACCTGGAACAGCCCCATGGCCCCGGCGTAGGATACCGCCTTGGGGTCCCCGCATGATTCGATCTGCATCACTGTAGCCACCAGGTTTGGATCCAGCCCCCAGTTCTCGCTCCAGGCAGTGATATCCTTCCCCCAATGCTGGATTTCGGCCGTAAAGAGCGGGGCAATCTGTGAATCCCCCGAGGACATGTTGATGTCACCGGATTCCCCTGCTTGGGGGATTGGCTGGTTTGCCGATGGCGCGTCGTTGAACTTGATCTTGGTGAGCACCAGCGCCATGAGCAGGCCCACCAGGATGACGGCCAAAGGAGGTAGGGCGAAAATAGGCAGGCAGCCCTCGTAAGAAACATCTATGAGGGCTGCCTCGTCGGCATAATGTTCGGAGTCGATGTGAGCCATAGCGGTAAAGGAAGTCGTCTTTAGTGTTGAGGTCGTTGGCCCTGCTGATTGCCAGTGTTACGTGAAACGGGAAGATAAGTAGGCTCTTGAGAGGTACTTTTTGCGTCTGTGTAGCCTGGCTTGGGAGCTGGGCTGAATGAGCGAGCCTCCACTGCACGACCAACCGGGGTGGAGCGTTGGTTGCGGCGGCGCGGGCTTGATGACCGCTGGTGGCTGCTTTGGCGGGCGCCAGCTCGGGCAGCAGCCTGGCTGGTCTGGCTGAAGATGCGGTCTCCGGCGTTAGAGATGGTGCCGATGATCAGCACCCGGATCAACCAAACCATGACCGCCACGAAGACCGGCACGGCATGGAGCAGGGTCTCCTGGGCGACCACGGCGTTGCCCAAGGTCTGGTGGTTGAGGATGGCGATGGAGACGCCCCACCAGGTCAGCATGGCGTTCATCAGGGCAGCTAACATCCAGGCCCCGAAGAGATACCAGACCTCGATGGGTTCATTGCGCCCCCGTTCAGGGGTGAAGAGGCGTGCGATGCCGGCGAAGTCGATGCCGCAGAAGGCGACGGAGAGTATGGTGGCCCAGCGGACGCCGAGGAACTTGAGGTCACCGAGCAGGTCGGAGAGGGCGAAATCGGTGGTTGAGTAGTTGAAGACTTCGAAGGCCAGCAGAGCAGTGACGATCAGGGCACCGAAGAGCAGGCCGGGTTGAATGCGCAGCCGATTTTGAAGAACAGATAGTTGAGATAACATGATAAACCTCCAGTTATATGTTGGAAAATGTGTCATCCCTGGTAAGGGAAATGACAGGGATTTTCAGGTTCTTTTCGGTAATGGGATTTGCTGTTAATGACCAGAACATGTGTTCTAATTCTAAATATAGAACATTTGTTCAATAATGTCAAGGGCGATTTTTTCTGGATTTATGTCAGAAATCCTCCCTTTTTTCATCGTTTGACATTCTGGCGGGGGATGAATTTCTGCTACAATAGTTTTGTACACCGAAACGCATAGCTGCAGGTCGGATTGTCCTGTATCTTGGCCTGCTGAGGCGCTAATAGCGCATTATTCAGTCACAGGAGGTTTTTCATGTCCGACAAGAACCATGAAGCCGTCATCCTAAGCGCCGTGCGCACTCCCTCGGGACGTTTCCAAGGGAGTTTGAGCGGCTTCACAGCCCCGGATTTGGGTGCATTTGTGGTGGCGGAAGCGGTAAAACGCGCTGGCATCCCTGAACCGGCTGACATTGACGAAGTTTATATGGGCAATGTGGTTTCAGCAGGCTTGGGCCAGAACCCTGCCCGGCAGGCAGCCATTTTCGGCGGGCTGCCCGTTTCAGTTGGGGCAACCACCCTCAATAAAGTCTGCGGCTCCGGCTTGAAAGCGGTGATGCTCTCGGCCCAGGCAATCCGCGCCGGGGATGGCGATCTCTTTGTCGCCGGGGGGATGGAAAATATGAGCCGCGTTCCCTATTTAGTTGATGGGCGTACGGGAAGTTTGCGTTTTGGTCATGCCCAGTTGACCGATGCGCTGTTGCATGACGGCTTGTGGGATCCATTTGAAAATTGGGGCATGGGAAATGCGGCTGAGTTTATTGCCGAGGAGTTTGATGTCACCCGCGAGGCGATGGATGAGTTCGCTTATAACAGCCACATGAGAGCCATCGCTGCTATGGATGCCGGAAAGTTCGAGGCCGAGATCGTCCCTGTTGAAGTCAAAGGCCGCAAAGGGGCGGTGACGATCTTCGATACCGATGAAGCCCCACGACGCGATACGACCATCGAAGCGTTGAGCAAGCTGCGCCCGGCCTTTGTGAAAGGCGGCAAGGTGACCGCCGGGAATGCCCCGGGACTCAATGATGGCGCGGCTGCGTTGATGGTCTCTTCCAGGGCCAAGGCCGAGCAGATGGGTAGTGAACCCCTGGCTCGGATCGTAGGTTATGGACAGGCGGCTGTAGAGCCGAAATACCTTTTCTATGCCCCCGCCAAGGCCATTCCTCTAGTATTGGAGCAGATCGGCTGGACCTTGGAGGATGTGGAGTTGATCGAACTCAACGAGGCCTTCGCTGCTCAGGCCCTGGCCGATGGTTACGCCCTGGCGGACTCGGGCTGGGATTGGGACAAGGTCAATGTGAACGGTGGGGCTATTGCTTTGGGCCATCCGATTGGGGCCAGCGGGGCGCGGGTGTTAGCGACCTTGATCTATGCCCTCAAAGACCGCGGCCTCAAACGTGGTCTGGCTTCGCTGTGTTTGGGCGGCGCAGAAGCGGTTGCGTTGGCAGTTGAGATTGAGTAGTGGACATTCGGATGAAATGTGTGACTACCATAAAAGGTGCTGATGAGTTTAGGAGGATGTAATGGGTGTTGAAATTCGTGAGATGACGATCAGGGATTATGAACCTGTCTACGCGCTGTGGTCCAAAAGTGAGGGGATTGGCTTGAGCGACGCAGATTCAAAAGAGGGGATCAAGCGGTTTTTGGCTCGCAATCCGGGCTTCAGCTTTGTGGCCGTGGATAGTGGACAGATCGTAGGAGCGGCATTATGCGGCCATGATGGGCGCCGAGGTTATATTCACCATTTGTCAACGTCCCAGTCTCACCGCCGTCAGGGGATTGGGCGATCTCTGGTGGGGCGCTGCATGTATGCGCTGATGCGCATTGGCATCGGTAAGTGCCACTTATTTGTCTTTGGCGATAACCAGGGTGCGATAGATTTTTGGGAGCAGGTGGGGTACGCTCAACGGGTTGAGTTGGTCATGATGTCACAGCAAATCGCGGGTGGGTAAACTGGCGTCTCGGAGTGGTTTGAGAACACTAATCGCTGAAACACGCACCTGGTTGACTGATTTTGAAGCCTCTCCCCAACAGAGGGTTTCTTCTGTAAGGGTGTGGGCACTCCTGATCCTTTTTGCCCTGGTGTTTGCATTCCCATCTGGGAGCTTTCACGCTTTCTCTGGTGTCCCATTCAGTTCATTGAAAGAGTATTTTTGGCTTCTGCTCTTTGTGCCGTTCATCTTCAGCAAACCTTTGCGATGTAAACTGGCGGTTTTATTGAGATCTAGTCAAGGAAAAGTCTGGTTTATATTGTTGGCAGCGGGTTTACTGGGTCTGGGGCTAAAAAGCGTGATCCTTGTTAGCGGGGAAAACGAAGGATTTTTGGCCTGTTACCGCCCATTGGTCAACCCCCTCCCTGGCGGAGAGTGCGAGCGATCGTATGAGAACCCATTCTATCTTTTTGATGTGACGCGCCTTGACTATCGATTGGATTTCAATAAAGAAAGCTGGCGTCTAACGTTTTTCAATTCCAGCCGATTCAATTTCTACCCCTGGGTGGAGGATAATATTTCTCGCAACCGATTGCCTTTCACCGTGCAATGGCTCGGCGACATAGAGAATACCGCCGCGCGGACTCTCCAAATTTCTTACCTTGGAGAGGGGCAAGTTAGGGTTGGAAATACCACCATAGCCCTGTTGCCGGCTTATACCGAGCGGAATACCGTATCGATACCGATCGACTCAGGCCGTCATGAGGTAGATATCACCTATCGCTTTGACGATGGTTATCGCATTGGCGATGAAGCGATCCCCGGACCCTACGCGCAATTCAAAGTGGAACTGGTGACCCAGGGAGATGGGGTTGGCCCCACCCCTCTACAAGCGATACCACCATCTCTTGTGTGGCAGATTGCCGGTGGGATGGTTGATCTCTCCTTGATTCTGATGGCAATAGGCTTTTCCCTGGTTTACGCGTGGGCATTGTATCCATACAAGTTTGTGTTGATCATCCTCCTCCCCTTTGCAGGGATGATTTATTGGTATGGATGGCCGACGATAGCAGGCTTTTCTCCGCCACAGCAATATATCATCTTCATCGCGGCTTTCTACCTCCTGGTGGCCCTTTCTCGAAGACAGAATAGAGCTTTGATGGCCTATTTCGTCCTCTTCAGCGTTGCCTTGCTGCGCGTTAATTACGACTTTGGCGACATAGGCCATGTAGTCTATCACAGCGCCGGAAACGACTGGTTGACCAATGAAAGCCTGCCCCGCTTCATCCTGGAGACAGGATCACTCGAAGCGGGAGAGGCAGTGTTTTATTACCAGCCCTTTTACCGATACGTGAAATTCACCGAGCATTTTTTATTGGGTGATAGCGATACGCTAACAGGAGCATTCATATTAGGTTTGCTTAACTTTAGTATCTTCTTCTTTCAATGCCAGCTTACAAAATCGAATCACGATCCTGCATGGAAACGGATCTTGCTTTTGATCCCCGGACTTTGGTTGGTGGTTTTGATGAATTTATCGGCGCTTTTATCCTTCATTTATCGGGATGCTTCGGAAGTCCTTACCTGGATATTGCTTCCTCTGGCGTTGGCGCTTCTATTTACGAGCAAGTCTGAGGTCGATAGGGGCATGGGGATTGTCCTTCTGGCATTGTCAGGGATCACGCGACCCAATCATCTGCCGGCAGTTGCATTTATATTGGCGGTGCTTTTCTTCGGACGCGTGAGAGTCAAGCAGTGGAAGACCTTGTGGCTGTACCCGTGCCTTTTTGGGTTGGTGATACTACTGCCTCTGGCTCACAACCTGTACTACGGCGGGCAGGCGGTTTTGCTGACCACCAGCGCGTCCCACCCGAAAAATCTAATTCTCCAGCCAAGCGACCTGCTGAACATTCCAAAAGACGTCGAATTGCAGAACACCATCATGGGACAACTTGAGTATGTCCTCTTTATGAACAATCCAAGCGTGCTAAGCGATTTGCAGCGGCAGTTGGGTCATGTTCTCTACCAGCATAACGAATTGCCAGTTGAGTTCTTATCCTATGGATTTCGTGGGTTGCAGTTAATGTGGGTTCTGGCAGCGATGAGCAGTTTCTTAGTTTTCCCCCAAAAATCTCTTTCAAAGCGCTTATTGTTCTTGCTGCCTGTACTCTATTTGACGGCTCATATTTTTTATCAGGTTACTGTATATTACCCTCGTCATATTGTTGCCGGGCATCTGGCGATGGGTTTGGTTGCGGCACTTGGGTTGAGTTCGATGACTGGTTTTGGGGCATTGGGCGGTATCGATTCTTTGCGTAACGAGGAGGCGCGCGAGCAGGCCAATGGAAGAAGTTTATGATTTTGTAGTGATCGGCTCTGGGTTTGGGGGCAGCGTTTCGGCCATGCGCCTGACGGAGAAGGGCTATTCTGTGCTTGTATTGGAGAGAGGCAAGCGCTTTGAGGATGAGGATTTTCCCCGCTCAAATTGGAATATCTTCAAGTTTCTATGGCTGCCGGCCCTGCGCTGTTTTGGTTTCTTCGAGATGACTTTCTTGAACGGCTTGCTGGCCCTGCATGGCAGCGGGGTCGGCGGTGGCAGCCTGACGTATGCCAATGTATTGATGGAACCGGATGAACGCTTGTTCCAAGCGTTGGGCTGGCATCATTTGGCGGATTGGCAGACCGTTTTGAGGCCCCATTATGAGACCGCTCGCCATATGCTTGGGGTGACAACCAACCCCCGGCTGTGGTTTGCAGACGAGAAGATGAAAGAAATCGCCGAAGAATTTGGCCGAGGGGAGACTTTCACGCCAACGGAGGTCGGAGTCTTCTTCTCTGAGCCTGAGGAAGAGGGCCAAAATTTTCCTGACCCATATTTCGAGGGAGAAGGCCCTGAACGCGCCAGTTGTACCCACTGCGGGGGGTGTATGGTTGGCTGTCGTTACAACGCCAAGAACACCCTGGTCAAAAATTATCTCTATTTCGCCCAAAAATGGGGTGCGCGGGTGGTTGCCGAGGCCAAGGTGAGGGATATCTCGCCGTTGCCTGAAAGTCAGCCGGATGGTGCCCGTTATGAGGTCGAATACTATAAAACCACGGCCTGGGTGATGAAGTCACCCAGAAAAGTGCGTGCTCGTAATGTGATTGTCTCCGCAGGGGCGTTGGGCACATTGGAGTTGCTCTTGCGATGCCGTGATGCCACCAAGTCACTCCCCAAAATATCTGGCTGCTTGGGTGACCAGGTGCGTACGAACAGTGAGAACATCCTGGGCGTAACGACGCGCGATAGGGATATTGATCACTCCCAAGGGATTGCCATTACGTCCATCTTCCAGGCGGATGATGTCACCCGGGTAGAACCGGTGCGTTATTCCGATGGGTCTTCGTTTATCCGAGTGATGACGATGCCATTGATCGACGGTGAGTCGAGCATCCTGGCTCGGGTGATGAGGACCTTCTGGGAGATTATTCGACACCCCATCGATTTTCTTTATGCCAAGTTCTTCTCGCGCTGGGCGCGCTACACGACGATCTTGTTGGTAATGCAAGTCGAGGAAAATCTGACCCATGTACGCCTGGGCAGGAACCTGTTTACGCTGTTTCGCAAAGGAGTGGTTCTTCAGGAAGATAAGGATCAGCCTATCCCGCGCCAGTTGCCTATTGGCAACCAGGTGACCTGTGCTCTGGCGGATAAGGCGAACGGCATACCCCAGGCGGCCTTTACAGACAGCCTGTTCAATTTTCCAACCACAGCGCACTTTATGGGCGGAGTGCCCTTTGGTCGAAACGATCAAGAGGGTGTCATCGGCCTGGATTGCCAGGTGCACAACTACCCTGGTTTGTATGTCGTAGATGGCTCGATCATGCCTGGGAATCCGGGTGTGAACCCGAGTCTGACGATCACGGCATTGGCGGAATACGCCATGAGCCGGATACCGTCGAAAAGTCCTGACATGTAGACCTCAGGATGTTTAGCGTCGCATGACGAGCAGGGTTTCCCCCTCTTTGCGCAGGATTTCAAGTACGCTGGTCAACCTCGAGACGCGCTGGAAGTATTTAGGCATCTCGTCGAATTCGAGTTCCCGGAAACCAAATTTCTCGTACAAAGGACCTAAAGCCGAGCGGCACATCAGGTGAAGCGTGCCCTGCTGGGAGGCAAGCAGATGCTCGATGATCCCGCGCGCCACCCCCCGGCCTTGCCAGGGTGGCTCCACCACGATCGATGCTAATTCCTCAGAGCCGTCCCGGTGCGGCTTGATCTGGCCGCAGCCTATAATTTCGCCTTTGGGGGTGACGGCCACCACGAAGCGACTCCATTCCAGCCCAGTGGGGTTGACAAGCGCAGCACGTACCAGTCTTTGAATATGCTTGCTGTCGTCAACCGTCGCCGATCTGATCTCATAGGCTTTCATGAAGCTTTGATGATTTGAAAAAATGCGTCCACAACTTCGGGGTCGAAGGCTTTGCCGCTCTGTTCACGGATATAAGTGAGTGCTTTTTCCTGCGGCCAGGCTTCCCGATAGGGCCGGTGGGAGATTAAAGCATCCCAAACATCGATAACAGCGAAAATGCGCGCTGCCAGTGGGATTTGTTTTCCCTGTAAGCCTTGTGGATAGCCGCTTCCGTCCCATTTTTCGTGGTGGCAATGGGGTATCTCTGAAGCTGGCCGCAGAAAGTCAACCGGGGAGAGCATATTGTGAGCAAAGGTTGGATGCTGCCGCATGATCTCCCATTCTGCCTCGGGCAGCGGCTCAGGTTTGGTCAGGATATGGTCGGGAACGGCCATCTTGCCGATATCATGGAGCAAAACCCCCCTGCGCACATGGGCTAATTGCTCTTCGCTGACGCCAAAAGTCCTCGCCAGTGTCAGCGTCAGTTCAGTGATGCGCTCCGAGGGGGTTTCTGTTTCTGGCGAGCGCAGCGCTAGGGTTTTGGTCCAGCTTTCCAGGGAAGCATCGAAGGCCAAAGTGAGGTCGAGTTTGGAGCTTTTTAGTTCGTTGAAGAGAGTGTAGTTGTCAATTGCAATAGCAGCCTGGGATGCGAGGGTGTTCAGGAAATCTGTTACCCCGGGTTCGGGGTCGAAGGGCTGATTGTGGAAGATTTCCAGCACACCTTTTAGTTCTCCTTTGGCGATCAGGGGTAAGCCATAATACGATACAAATTCGGCTTTATTTGGCAGAGGGACATGGGTCAGTTCTTCTTGCTCTGCGTGAAGAGAGAAACTCAGGGCTTGGTGCTCCAAAGCAACGCGTCCTGCCAGGCCTACACCCAGGCTCAAGGGTTTTTGCTGCAACAGGGGAGAGTTTGTGCCTTGCAGTGCAGCATAAGTGAGTGAATGGGAGAATTTGTTATATTCGAGGATCGCGGCCGCGCTCGCGTTTAGGTGTGCGATGACCTGAAGGAGAATCTGGTTGTAGATAATCCCCAAGTCCATGCTGGCAGTGATCGCCATGTCAATGCGATGCAGGGTATCTAGCTGTTGGAGTTGTTGTTGAATTCTCGCTTCGGCCTGCACCCGTTCGGTGATATCGAGACCGATTGCAAGCACCGCAATGAATTGGTCCTGGGGGTCTTTGAGTAACGCATTCTGCCAGGCGATCTGGCGTGTTGAGCCATCTTTGCAGAGAATGGGATTTTCATTACTCCAGGAAAGGTCAGGCCCGTTGGTGAAAGCCTGGAATGAATTGGAGAGTTCCGTTTTGATTTCATCGGGTATGAAGATCTCCACCCAGTTTTGCCCGATGATCTCTGTGGAACTGTATCCGGTGAGGGTTTCTGCGTATTGATTGAAAGTGATCAGGTTCGCAGCTTCGTCCAGGGTGATCACGATTGTCGGCGCGGTTTGGACGATGTTTTCGCTAAATTGTCGTTGTTCTTCTGCATTTTGGCGAGCGGCCAACGCTGCTTCGTAAAGGCGAGTTTTCTCGATGGCAATGGCGGCGTGGTTGGCGACGATGGTCAGTATGTCGCTATCGTTTTGAGAAAATTGCCCATTCTTTTTGTTCAGTGCGGTCAGGACGCCGATGGCTTGGTCTTCTATTTGCAGGCGGACGGCCAATAGTGAGGCTTCTTTCGCACCAGCCTCAACCAAAATATGGTCATAGTAATCTGGGTCGGCTGAGAGGTCATTGACGATTTGGGGTTTGTTGGTGTTGAAAGCCCGGAATACGATCCCTTTTCCAGGGGGGACGCGCTTGCCAGCGGCTTTATCGACGGCGGCTCGAAAAACCAGTTCCCCGGTTTCTTCGTCCAGCAGCAGCACTGAACAGCTCTGTGCGTCGACTAAATCAGCAGTTTGTTCGACGATATACTGGAGCAGTTCTGTGAGATCTTTTTGGACTGCAATGGCTACCCCGATATGGTGAAGTGTTTCGAGTTCCCTGGCTTTGTCCGCCAGATCTTTTTCAGCTTGCTTGCGTTCCGTGATATCCGTAAAGGCAGTGAGTACCCCGGTGAACTGATCCCCTTCGAAGAGAGGGCGCGCGTTCACGATGACCGGGATCTCCTGCCCTGCTTTGCTCAATAATGCAGCCTCATATTGTCCGGCAACCCCTTTTCTTCGTTTGTCCAATTGTCCGGAAATAGCTTTGGTTTCTTTTGCGGGAACGATGGTGGTCCAATGCTGGCCGGTTAACTCTTCAGGCGTATAACCGAGCAGTTCTTGCGCGGCAGGATTGATGAAAGTGATGTTCCCTTGGTCATCTTCAATCAGAATGGCCTCGATCACACTTTGCACAATACTTTCATTGAATTCCTTTAGACGCCGAAGTTCTTCATCGGTCTTCTTCTTTTCACGCTGAAGTTTGTTTTCCTCCAATGCGTTGCTGACAGCCGGCCCCAATCTCGCCAGACGGTCTTTGAGCAGATAGTCCGCAGCGCCTTCTTTCATGCAATTTACAGCAACCTCTTCGGAGATTTTGCCTGAAACGACAATGAACGGGATGTCCAACCCGCTTTCTTTGAGCAGCTTTAGGGCGCGCATGCCATCGAACTTCGGCATAGAGTAATCGGCCAAAATTAAATCCCATTCTGGGCTTAGCTGAGCCAGAAATTCTTCCTCGGTATCTACGCGCACCCATTCCGGGTCAATACCTTGCTGACGCAATTCGTCGAGCAACAGCGCTGCGTCGATAGAACGATCTTCGAGAATGAGAATGCGGAGGGGTTTGTCCATATCTGTCTTTCAGGTGCCTGGGGCGGCGTGATTTCGATGTGGCAACACGTGCTATAATCAGCCGTGCAATTTAGTGATTATACTGCATCATGGAGGAAGAATAATGACAGCTGTAGGACCAAATTTCGCGCTCTCTGAAGAGCACGAAATGATTCGCATGGCAGCGCGTGATTTCGCCCAAAATGAAATTGCCCCAGTTGCCGCGGAGTTTGACGAAACAGGTGATTTTCCCCTCGAGACAATCCAGAAGATGGGCGAGATGGGTTTCATGGGTATCGAGGTCCCTGAAGAGCATGGCGGGGCGGGGATGGATACCCTGGCGTATGTGCTGGCTTTGGAAGAGATCTGCAAAGTGGATGCTTCCCACGGCACGATTATGTCGGTGAACAACTCCCTGTTCAACTACGGCATCCTCAAATTTGGCACGGAGGCGCAAAAAGAGAAGTTCCTCACCCCAGTGGCTTCTGGAGAGAAGATTGGCGCTTATTCCCTGACCGAACCGATGTCTGGGTCTGATGCAGCCACCATGCGCAGCCGCGCTGTCCGTGATGGCGATGACTATATCATCAATGGGCGCAAATCCTGGGTGACCAGCGGCCCTGTGGCGGACTTCCTGGTTCTATTCACGATGACCGACCCTGACCAGGGACACCGCGGGATCAGTGCTTTTCTGGTCGAGGCCGATAAACCAGGTTTCTCGCGCGGGAAGAAAGAACCAAAGTTGGGCATCCGGGCCTCGGCAACCAGCGAGATCCTGTTTGAAGACTATCGCTGCACTGCGGAAGAGCGTCTCGGGGAAGAAGGCCAGGGCTTCAAGATCGCCATGACGGTGTTGGATGCCGGCCGCATCGGGATCGCTTCCCAGGCTTTGGGGATTGCCGAGGCATCCTATCAGGCCAGCCTGGAGTACGTTCGCGAGCGAGAGGCCTTTGGCAAGAAGATCGGCCAATTCCAGGGGATTTCTTTCAAGCTGGCCGACATGAAGACGCGTATCGAAGCAGCGCGCCTGTTGGTTTATCAGGCTGCTCTGGCGAAAGAGGAAAACAAAAAAACCGGCAAACGCTATACCTTGGAAGCGGCCATGGCGAAGCTGTTTGCCTCCGAGACGGCCATGTTCTGCGCCCACAATGCCGTCCAGATCCATGGCGGCATGGGGTATTCGAAGGAATATCCCGTCGAACGCTATTTCCGCGATGCCAAGATCACTGAAATCTACGAAGGCACCAGCGAGATCCAGCGTTTGGTGATCTCGCGCATGGAAACCGGATTACGCTAAAGCCTCTGACAACGGGGGATGGGCACTATGGAAGATATTTCGCTTTGGATGCTTCTGCTGCCGTTTGTGGTGGCGATACTCAGCTGGTTGTGGCTGTTTTGGGCGCGCTTCAAAGGATGGGAAAAAGGCCTTCAGGAGCAGGAGCCTCTCGACCCTCGTCCGAGCAGCCCGGCTGAGGTAGACGGGTCGATTCCCTGGTACACGGCTCTCTGGGGGCAAAAATGGAACCTTGGCTTGCTGCTCTTGATCGTCGCCGGGGTTGGCTATATGCTCCTGTTTGCCCCTCCCCGCCTCGGGGGTGAAATCCCCATCACCCCTAATCAACCGGGCAGACCCTTCTTCAACTTCCACTGGCAGCGGGATTATATCGATAAGTACGATGAACAGATTGGTCTGGCGATCTCCGTGGCGGGTAGCAGTGCCAGTTTGTTGGCATTGACGTGGGGGCAGTGGCGGCGGAGGCGTTTTGGCGGGGAAGCGGCCTTGCTGTTCGCCGGTCTCACTCTGGCGGGGATGGGACAATGGGTGCTCAAATTCGGCACCTTCCTCATGGGGGGCGGGTTATACGGCTTTGCGATTTTGTGCTTTGTCTCGTGGGGGTGGATGGCCCGGGAGCGGCTGCGAGAGGATTTAGAGGCCCGCCCAGAACCATCGCGGCAAACTGAATGGCTGCTGGCGATTGGCATCTTCCTCATCGCTGCTTTTGCCCGGCTCTACGCTTTGCCCAGCGTCCCCTATGGCGTCGAAGGGGATGAGTCGAAGTGGATCTTCGAGGTCGTCGAGATCATGATCGATGGCCGTTACGACTCGAGTGCGGAATACCACCGCGATGCGCTGCCGGGGAGCTTCTATATGCAAGCGCCCTTCCAACGCTGGGTAGGAATCGGCATCTTATCAGCCCGTTTGGGGGTGATATTTTACAGCTTATTGGGCACCCTGGCTTTTTATTGGCTGCTGCGTCAGATTTCACCGATCCCATTGGCGGCATTGGGGACGTTTCTGCTCAGTATCTCTGTGATGGATATCAGCGCCAGCCGTCTGGCGAACGTTGAAAGCCACGTCAAGCTCTGGCCGATTCTGGCGCTGGCTATCCTGGCATGGAGCATCCGCCAGCGCCGTTGGCAGGTCTATGGGTTGAGCGGCTGGGTCTTGGCCTTGGGCCTGCTGACGTATGATACGGTGCTGCCGGTCTTTTTGGTGATGTTCATCCTCATCATCGTTGAATTAATCGCCAGCCGTGTGGAATTGAAATCCGCTGTTACTTATGTGGCTGCTTTTCTCTTTCCGCCCCTGATGACCGTGCCGCTGCTGATCCCTTATTTTGTGGGCCGCTTGAACTATTATGAGATCGACGAAAAAGGCTGGGGGTCAGATTGGTGGTCTACGCTGGTGGATAATCTCGGCCAGGTAGCGCAGTCCTGGTTTGTGGATACGCGCTTCGATTTCATTTACAACCGCCAGGGGCCTTTTATCAACGCATTACTGCTGCCATTGTTGGTGCTGGGGATCGTCCTGGGTATCATGACCCTGCGCCGCCGCGTCTCGCGCTGGGCATTCTTATGGGCGTTGTTGGTCTTGATCCCGGTCCCTGTGCTGACGGCCTCCCCTTTTGGCAGGGTCTATTATCCCGGCGTTGCAGCGGCATATGTGTTGATTGCGCTTGCGGGATATATCTTGATCAGGGAAGTGGCGCGGCTCCTTGGCCCGGCCCTGGTCCCCCTGGGGTGGATCGTGGGGATCGCCGTTTTGGCGTGGCTGCCGCTTTACAACTTTTACCTATACTTCAACGCGGTCGGCGAGCCTGCCGATCGCCAAATCCGCCGCGAGATCGGTGAGTACGCTTTGAGCGCCGCGGAAGCTGAGGCACACCTTTATCTGCCATATTGGCCGAACGCAGATGATCATCTTTTCGTGGAGTGGCAGATTGCCGAGTTATTCCTTCGCCAGCACTTGAGCGCCGATCAGCTTTCGGGTGCTTATGATCGCATCTCTATCGATGACATGCTCCCCCATTTGGCCGAACATGCCGCTGACTGGGAGCGCGTGGACATCCTGCTAGATCGCGAGTCCTCCTCCCAGCGAGAACAGTGGGATGCGATGCGTAGGGCTTTGTTCCGCTGTTTTCCGGGCGGGACGCTGATTGAAGGCCATTTCTTCGATCGCTATCGGCTCGATGCTGCGATACTTTCCGAGCCCAGTTGCATCCCCGTTCAACTTAGTCTTGAACATCTCGATGAAGAAGACGACGAGAGGGCGTTAGCCTGGACGCTCAGCGGCGGTTTGGTTTCTTCTCTGCGCGTGGCCTGTGAACAAGAAAAAGATGATATGCTTTGGGTTGAGGCAGAGACTTTCGAGTGGGGGCCTGGTTGGGGGGAAGATGTTGCCTTTGTAAGTGGCTGGCAGGGAGACGGTTATCTGGTTGACAGCTATGGCAGCCAGGCAGCCTTGCACCAGACCCGCTTGCCCAATACCGTTCCGGCCTATGCCTGGATTCGCTACTACAAGCGGGTGGTAGATCAAGCGCCGGCCTACATTGAAATAGATGATGATACTTTCTCCTTTTCGGATGTAGATGAGGATGGCGTCAACGAATGGCTTTGGGAGCGCGTGGGGCCTTTTGACCTGTCTGCCGATGCGCAAAATTGGCGGCTGACTCGTCCTTATGAAGATTCTCCTGAGAAGTTCATGGCTTTGTTTATCGACAGTGTGGTTTTCACCACCGACGCGGATTTCTCGCCCCTCGATGGCGTACAGCGCGATGTGGTTTACGACCAAGTACACCAATTGACAAATCCTGCCCAAAGCGGGATCATCAAGCTAGACCTTCCCCAGGGGCGTTACTTCTGTCGTCTGGGGGTTGAATCTGACCAGCCTCTAGTGGATGCCTACGGTCGCCCTGATGTTTGGTCTGATGGCCTCGAGATCGAGATTCCATAGCCGGAGCGGACATGAAAGCAGTTCTCTTTCATCAACATGGCGGGCCTGAGGTCCTCGAATACACCGATTACCCTTCCCCCCCCGGCCCTAGGGGAATAGATGAATCTCCATAATCGTAATGGTGACTGATCCTCAACCCCCAATCGCCCACCACAAGCGGCCCTTCGTCGTAACGGTGCTGATCCTGCTGGTGTTAAGCTATATGGCCCTTGGCTGGTTTGGTTTCTTTGAAGCGCTGCGTCATTGGGACTTTCTGCATGAACTGCCTCTGGCAGTTCCACCGCTCTATCTGGCCCTGAGGAACGCTTTCTGGGGGATGACAGGTCTTCCATTGGTGTGGGGCCTTTGGGTTGGCCGGAAATGGGCCTGGTATGTGGCCCAAATCGCCGCCGCGCTGTATGCGATCCACTATTGGCTGGATCGTTTGTTTTTGGCCGATCCTTCGGCCATCATGGGGCGATGGCCCTTTGCCCTCGGCCTGACGATAATATGTTTGGTGTACGTGTATGTCATTTTGCGGCTTGCTCGAAGCCGCTGTCATTTCAAAATGGATATTGAAACCCCCAGGTGACCGGGTTATGGTTCAATTAGAGGGCTCATTGCGATATTATTCCAATTTTTCGGGAGAACTTCATGTCTGATAATCCAAAGATTCAACGCTTACGCGAGCTGAAAGCCGAAGCGCGTTTGGGAGGGGGCGAAAAGCGTATAGAACAGCAGCACAAAAAAGGTCGTCTGACGGCCCGTGAACGCATCGATCTCTTTCTGGATAAAGGCTCTTTTCGGGAAGTGGATGCGTTTGTGACCCACCGTACCTCCGATTTCGATTTGGATAAGCGCAAGTATCTAAGTGATAGTGTGGTAACCGGTTGGGGCACGGTTGATGACCGGCTGGTATATGTTTTTGCGCAAGATTTCACCGTCTTTGGGGGCAGCTTGGGCGAAGTCCATGCCGAGAAGATCGTCAAGATCATGGATATGGCGATGAAGAACGGCGCACCGGTGATCGGTTTGAACGACTCAGGCGGCGCGCGCATCCAAGAGGGGGTGATCTCTCTGGGAGGCTATGCCGACATCTTTTTGCGGAACACGCTGGCCTCCGGTGTTGTCCCGCAAATCAGCGTCATCATGGGCCCTTGCGCAGGCGGCGCGGTTTATTCTCCGGCGATCACAGATTTCATCTTCATGGTGCGCGGCTCTTCGTATATGTTCATCACCGGGCCCAATGTGGTGAAAACGGTCACACACGAAGAAGTCACCTTCGAGGAATTGGGCGGCGCCGATGTCCATGCTGAGACGTCGGGTGTTTGCCACGTGGCCGCAGATAGCGAAGCCGACGCACTCTTTCTGGTCCAAAAACTGCTCAGTTACCTGCCTCAGAACAATATGGAAGACCCGCCCTTCCTGTCCTCAGGCGATGACCCGCTGCGCCGGGAGGAAGAACTCGATGACATCATCCCCGATGACCCCAGCAAGCCCTACAATATCAAAGATGCCATCAGACTGATCGTAGATGATGGTGAGTTCTTCGAAATCCATGCTTCTTACGCGATGAATATCGTGATCGGTTTTGCCCGCCTGGGTGGGCACAGTGTGGGCATTGTGGCTAACCAGCCGGCTGTCCTGGCGGGGGTTCTGGATATCGATTCATCGGAAAAGGGGGGACGTTTCGTGCGCTTCTGTGATGCCTTCAATATCCCGATATTGACTTTTGTAGACGTGCCTGGTTTCTTGCCCGGTACCGATCAAGAGCATGGCGGTATCATCCGTTCTGGGGCCAAGCTGCTCTATGCCTATTGTGAGGCGACTGTCCCCAAACTGACCGTCATCACCCGCAAGGCCTATGGCGGCGCATACGACGTGATGAGCAGTAAGCACATCCGCGGCGACGTCAACCTGGCCTGGCCCTCCGCGGAACTGGCGGTGATGGGGCCGGAGGGCGCGGTTGAGATCATCTTCCGCAACGAATTGGCCGAGGTAAAGGATCCAGTGGCGCGTAAAGAGGAGCTCGTGGCCGATTATCGAGAGAAGTTTGCCAACCCGTATGTGGCTGCTTCGAGGGGCTATATCGATGATGTCATCGAGCCGCGCGATACGCGCCCCAGGTTGATCAATGCTTTAGAGATGCTCTCTAACAAGCGCGACACCAATCCGCCCAAGAAGCACGGCTGTATCCCGTTGTAGCGGGCGCGTTATGATCATCAACAATCATCGACTGCACATCGAAGTCCACGGATTCGAGGCTGCCCCCGCTGTGGTTTTGCTCCACCACGGCCTGGGATCGACGCGCGCCTGGCGGGCGCAGGTGCCGGCCTTCGTTGAGGCTGGTTATCGCGTGCTGGTATATGACCGTTGGGGCTATGGACAGTCCGAGTCGCGCCCGCATCTCGATGTGCCGGGATTCGAAACTGACCTGGCCGATTTGTATACACTGCTTGGAACGCTAAATATCCAGCGTTCGGCGTTAATCGGTCACAGCGATGGCGGTACCCTGGCGATCTATTTTGCTGAGAAATACCCCGACATGGTGACCTGTCTGGTGACGGTTGCCGCGCATATTTATCTTGAGCCGAAGATGGAACCCGGTATATTGGGGATCAAAGGCGCTTTTGAGCACGATGAGCGTTTCCGCCGGGGGATGCAGCGCGCTCATGGCTCGAAATTCGAGTCTGTGTTCTGGAATTGGTTCGATGGATGGCACAAGCCTGAAGCACTGGATTGGGACATGCGTCCTTTGCTCGCGGAGATTTCTTGCCCAACAATGGTGATTCAGGGCGAGGAGGACGAGCACGCCACTCCGCAGCACGCGATCGACATCGCCAAGGGCATCCCTGGTGCGGAATTATGGTTAGAACCGGGTGCCGCTCACATGCTGCCGCAAGAAATGCCAGCAATATTCAATCAAAAAGTAATCGATTTCCTTCGTGTCAGGGATCACGTGACACGTGATGTCTGATGCCTGACAAACGGAGAGGTACGATGTTCAATAAAGTGCTGATTGCCAACCGTGGGGAGATCGCCGTCCGTGTTCTGCGGGCTTGCCGAGAATTGGGTCTGGAGACCGTGGCTGTGTATTCCGAGGCCGACCGGCAGGCGCTGCATGTGCGTTATGCGGATGAAGCCTATTTATTGGGTCCGGCGCCTTCTCGGGATTCGTATCTGCGCGGTGATAAGATCGTCGAAATCGCCAAAAAGACTGGGGCGGGGGCTATCCATCCTGGTTATGGGTTTTTGGCCGAGCGAGCCGATTTCGCGCAGGCGGTCATCGATGAGGACATTGCCTTCATCGGGCCGAAGCCTTCGTCGATTGCTGCCATGGGCGATAAGGGCGTGGCCCGGGCGACGGTGAGGTCTGCCGGGATACCGGTGGTGCCCGGCACCGAAGCGGAAGGCTCTCTGCGTGATGATGAATTGCTGGCGGTTGCCCCGGAGATTGGCTTCCCCTTGTTGATCAAGGCCACAGCGGGCGGCGGCGGGAAGGGGATGCGCGAAGTGCGCGATTTGGAGGAGATGCCCCTTCTGCTGACATCAGCCCGCAGGGAAGCGGAGGCCGCTTTTGGGGATGGTAATGTCTATTTGGAGAAGCTGGTCGAGGGCGCGCGCCACATTGAATTCCAGATCCTGGCTGACACGCACGGGAATGTGATCCACCTGGGGGAGCGTGAGTGCTCGCTACAGCGACGTCATCAAAAGTTGCTCGAGGAATCGCCATCTCCTTTTGTGGATGAGGCGTTGCGCCAGCAGATGGGCGAGGTCGCCGTGCGAGCGGCGCAATCTGTGGAATACGTCAACGCCGGTACGATCGAGTTCTTGGTGGATGGTGAGAAGAATTTCTATTTTTTGGAGATGAACACGCGTTTGCAGGTTGAGCACCCCATCACCGAGGCGGTTACGGGTGTGGACATCGTCAAAGAGCAAATCCGCGTTGCCCGGGGGCGAACTTTGAAGCATACCCAGGCGGATATCCAGATGAAGGGCTGGGCGATAGAGTGCCGGGTTAATGCCGAAGACCCCTATAACGGTTTTATGCCTTCTACTGGCTATATTTCGAATATATTATTGCCTACGGGCCCAGGCGTGCGCGTGGATACGGGGGTGTATCCGGGCTTTGAGATATCCCCATATTATGATTCGTTGATTTCGAAGCTGATTGTATTCGGTGAAACACGCGCCGAGGTGATCCTGCGTATGCGCAGGGCTTTGGAGGAATACAAGATTGTCGGCGTGCGCACGAATATCCCCTTCCACCAAAATATGATGGATTCGCATCGCTTCATGGGGGGGCAGTTCGATACACAGTTTGTTGAGAAGCGTTTCTCGATGGAGCGCGCTGATCACGGCAGGGCGTCATCCCCCCATATTGCGGCGATTATGGCGACATTGGTTGCCCACCAGCAGACCCAACGCTCTGCCCACGTGATCCAGCGCAATGAGCGCGATACCAGCAACTGGAAATGGATGGGGCGTTGGGAACGAATCCACCGCTGACCGAGATTTTCCAATAACGAGAGCATATTATGAAATATATTACAACCATAGACGAGCAAGAGTTTGTCGTTGAAATCTTGGATGAAGAACATATCATCGTAAACGGGGAAACCTGCTCTGTGAATTTTGAATCCATCAGCGGCGAGTCGGTGTTTTCTTTGTTGATTGATGGGAAATCTTACGAGGCGTATGTATACGAAGGGGACTTTGGGTGGGAGGTGCTGCTGCAAGGATCGCTCTACCCGGCCACGGTAGTCGACGAACGTGAGCATCGTCTGCGGTCCACCTTTGGGAGCAGCCCGGCGCAGGGGGGCGAGTTCTACCTGAAGGCGCCCATGCCTGGCTTGGTGGTCGATGTTCCCGTGGACGAGGGGGATGAGGTGAATGAGGGGGATGTGCTGCTGATCTTGGAGTCGATGAAGATGCAGAATGAGTTGAAATCGCCGCGTGCCGGCAAGATTGTGCGGATGCGAGTCAAAGTGGGTGACAATGTTGAGCGCCGGCAGACCCTGTTGAGCGTGGTTTAAAGAGCGGATTTCCATGGAGATCGCAGGGGGTTTCCCTTCGCGAATGCTTGGTTGCACAGCCATCCTCCCCATGATAGAATAATTTTCTATATCGCAGCCGGAAAGCGTGTGTGGAGCACTCTATGTCTGAGATGGTAGAAGTCGTTATTGATAGTATTCGCGTCAGTTTGATGAACCAGCAACGTATTGTGATCTTACGGGAACTGGAAGTTGAGCGGTATCTGGCGATTTGGATTGGCGTATATGAGGCTGAACACCTGACGATTGCTTTGCAAAATGTGGGCGTATCCCGCCCGCTAACCTATGATCTTTTTATGCATGTGATCGAGTCGCTCAATGCTGAAGTCTCCCACATCGAGGTCGTGGCGCTCCGGGATGAAACTTTCTACGGCAATATCGTCCTCAACATCAATGGCAATGTGGTCAATATCGACTCAAGGCCGTCGGATGCGATGAATTTAGCTGTCCGCAGCGGTGTGCCGATCCTGGTATCCAGTGAAGTTATGGAGAGCGCGGGGATCGTCCCTGAGGATGATGAGGTATCCATCGATGATATGGATGGAATTGAAGCCTCGGCAGGCAAGGAAGACGAACGTCTCTCGATTTTCGAAGATTTTCTAGATCAATTAGACATTGACGATACAGCGGACGAAGAGGGCGAATCATAGCTGAAAATTTCCTCTGACGATCGCTTTTGGCCGCTGACCGAAACCATCACCCCCGACCGGTCAGCGGTTTTTTGTTCAAAATAGAAAACTTTAAGTTTAAATTTGCATCCTGCATCACGCGGATACCTTTTGGTATGATATAAAAGGTTTCACATATCCGTGAGACCTATCTTTTGAGCACAATGAGTATACAGACTACCTTCGAAAGTGATACCCAGACTGGCCCACAGATTGTCCCTCACAGCCGCGAGGCTGAAGAAGCCGTTATTGGTTCGATCCTGATCAATCCTGAGGCCTATTATGATGTCGCCGAGTTCTTGCAGGTGGAAGATTTCTATATTCACCGCCACCGATGGATTTGGGAATCTTTCACCCGCTTGCAGCAAAGCCGTACCCCGATTGACTCGCTGACCGTGATCGAGGACTTGGATCAGCAGGGGCAGTTGGCCGAGATCGGAGGGCCAGCTTACATAACCTCGCTGATCAACAGTGTGCCTTCTTCGTTGCATGCCATGTCTTATGGGCGCATCGTTGAGGAGACAGCCGTCCGCAGGCGCATGTTGGAAGCCGCCAACAAAATCGCCAAACTGGCTTATGAGGAGGAAACCGGCCTGGAAGCGGTCATGGATGATGCTGAGAAGGCGGTCTTTGGGGTCAGCGAGCGCAGATTGACGCGCGACTTGGCACCGATCCAGCATGTGCTCAGCGAGTATTATGACAGCATCAGCGAACTGGCTAGCCGGGATGATGAAATCCGCGGTGTGCCGACCAACTTCATCGACATTGATAATTTGTTGGGAGGGTTGCAGCCCTCTGACCTGCTGATTATCGCCGGTAGGCCGGGGATGGGGAAGACCGGATTCGCTTTATCGGTTGCCAAGAACGCGGCCCTTACCCACAAGAAACATGTTGCCATCTTTTCGTTGGAGATGTCCAATGAGCAGTTGGTGCAGCGTTTGTTGGCGCAAGAGACGGGTATCGACTCGCAGCGTCTGCGCATGGGCAAACTTGAAGAAAATGAATGGTCTTTGTTCACTCATGCCATCGAGGTTCTCAGTGATACGCGCATCTTCTTAGATGACACACCGGGGATCACCCCGCTGCAACTGCGCACCAAGTGCCGTCGCCTGCATCTCGAACACCGCCTCGATTTGATCATCGTGGACTATTTGCAGTTGATGTCCGGGGACAACCGCACAGAGAATCGAGTCCAAGAGGTTTCTTTTATCTCCAGGCAGATGAAAATCCTGGCCCGCGAGCTCAATGTGCCCGTGCTGGCCGCGGCCCAACTCTCTCGCGCCGTTGAGCAGCGCGGCGACAAACGCCCGGTGTTATCCGACCTGCGCGAAAGCGGAAGCCTTGAACAGGACGCGGATATCGTCATGTTCATCTATCGTCCAGAGATGTATGAGGATGATCCGGCCATGCAAAACCTGGCAGAGATCATCGTCGCCAAACATCGCAATGGCCCCATCGGCAGCGTTCAACTGATCTTCCGCAAGAACCTTGCGAAATTCGAAAACGCGGCCACCAGGGCTGTTGACCTTGCGCAGGTGACCTGATGGCCTTCGAGGGTTTTCCTGATGGGAAAGTGCAGTTCAGCCGCATCCCGGAGCGGTTTTTCAATGAGTTGCTACCCCAGATCGACCACTTGGGAGAGCTCAAGGTGACGTTGTATGCGCTGTGGCGGCTGGAGCGGATGGAGGGGGATTTCCGTTATTTGAGGGAATCTGATTTTCGAGCGGATGAGCGTTTTACCTCTGGGATGGGTACCACGCCCGAGGAGGCTGAATCAGCCCTGAGGGAGTCCCTTGTGCGTTGTGTGGAGCGAGGGACATTCCTAAAGGTAATGCCCCCTCAGGATAGCGAAGCGGCCCTTTATTTCCTCAATACATCTAAAGGCAGGGCCGCGGTTACCGCGGTCCAAAAGGGTGAGTGGCATCCCCGGGAGTCTCCACAGGCCACGCCGGTGTTATCCCCGGAACGTCCCAACATCTACCACCTGTACGAGCAGAATATAGGGCTGATCACGCCGCTGCTTTCAGAGACGCTCCAAGAGGCTGAAGATACCTACCCTGGCGATTGGATCGAGGAAGCCTTCCGGATTGCCGTTGAGAAGAATATCCGCAACTGGCGTTATATTGAAGCGATTTTACGACGTTGGCAGGAAAGAGGTTATGATGTCCGAAAAGATCGACGAGACCCTGAAGAACATCGCCGACAATATGCCGAGTGGGAAGACGACTGATTCATCGGCGGAGTTCCCCAGCCACGATCTGCCAGGTGATCCGTCATGCCCCATTTGTGAGGGAGTGGGGTTTTTTCGGCAAGATGTTCCCGTTGGCCATCCAGAATTTGGCAAGATGCACATCTGCACTTGCCGGAAGGGGCAGATCGACCGCCGGCTGCATAAGCGTTTGTTCGCCCTCAGCCGGTTAGAGGAGCTGCGGCATCTGGATTTCGATAACTTCCGACCGCGTGGCCGGGTTGGCCTGCGGCCCGCTCTGGCAGATTCCTTGGAACAGGCATATAACCAGGCTCAGATGTTCGCGCGCACGCACCAGGGGTGGTTATTGCTCTATGGAGGGTATGGCTGCGGGAAAACGCATCTGGCTGCGGCGATTGCCAATTTCTCTGTCGAAATGGGCATCCCTACGTTGTTCATCACGGTGCCAGATTTATTAGATACTTTACGGTTTTCATACGATGACCCGGAGGCCACCTTCGAACAGCGTTTTGAAGAGATCCGCAACGCGCCATTGCTGGTTTTAGATGATTTTGGTACGCAGAATGCCACCGAGTGGGCCCAGGAAAAGCTCTTTCAGATACTAAATTACCGCTACATCAATAAACTCCCTCTGGTGGTGACCACGAATTTGCTCCTCGAAGAAATGGAGCCCCGCATTCGCTCCCGGCTGGACGATCCGGAACTGGTGACCAGGGTGAATATCAAAGCCCAGGATTACCGGCGACCGGAGAATGACCGGCTAGGCCATTCGGCGCTGTCTTCTTCGATGGATTTTCTGCACAAGCTGACTTTTTCGGCCTTCGATACTCGTGACAAGGAGGGCCTTCAGGCGGATCAAATTGAAAGCCTGAAGCGCGCTTTCGACGAAGCACGTGATTTTGCCGAAAACCCTGATGGCTGGCTGGTGCTGACCGGCCCGTACGGAAGTGGCAAAACCCACCTTGCCGCGGCGATCGCCAATTTCCGCGCTGACCAGGGGCATTTGCCGATGTTTGTCGTGGTGCCAGATCTGATGGATCACCTCAGGGCGACGTTCGGCCCTCGCAGTTCGGTCAGCATGGATCGTCTCTTCGAGGATGTAAAGAAGGCGCCGCTTTTGATCTTGGATGATCTGGGCACTCAGAACATGACCTCGTGGGTAAGGGAGAAACTCTATCAGTTGTTTAATTACCGCTACAACGCTGAGTTACCCACGATCATCACCACGCCTGAATTGAAAGATGAGATGGACCCTCGTTTGCTCAGCCGCATGAGAGACACCCGCTTGAGTGCTGTTTGCGCGATCACCGCTCCTTCTTACCGGGGGGCAAGGAAAAAGAGAAAGCGACGCAAGCGTTAGGTTTTGGGGAAACGTAAAAAGCTACTGGCTTTCCGCCACAAATTCGATCTCCAGGAATACCAGCTCATCGACGTTTGCCACCTGCTGTACTTCGGGAATGGTTAGATCGTAGTCAGCCCGGGCAACTGTGGTTGACGCATATCCCTCTAAGCGCGACTCGGAGACCGCAGTGACCGTTGCTTCGAAGACCACCTCCTGGGTGATCTCTCGAATGGTCAAATCACCGGTGATCGTGAGGGTTACGGATTCGCCAAGCGTTAGGCTTTCAGGAAGCCCTGTGATAGCAGTGGGGACAAAGGTGATGAATTCGTGCTGTCCGGTTTGGAGGATGAACCTCTGAATGGCCTGATTGCGGAAGCTGCTGTCTGTGACCAAAGTGTCGGCGTTGATTTGAACAGGGCCTACTTGCGAGGCTGCTGGATTGCCAAAATCAACTTGGATCTCTCCAAAGACCTGGTCCGTCACGCCGACCACCGTCTTGGGGTTGCCGCGCAGCAACTCATCTAAGGTGAAGCGCGCTTCTGATTCGGATTGAACGACTGCGAATGTAACCACACCGGCCGCACCGCCTTCCTCCGCCGAAGTATCCTCCTCGGCAGTGGTCCCTTCCGAAGCTTCTTCTTTCATCTCTTCGGTCGGCTGGGGTTCTTCCTGTACGTCTTGCGTGGGTTCAGTGGTGGGGGTGGCCTGGCTGACTTCTTCGATCTGCTCTGTTGCAGTGGGAATAGCCTCTGTTTGTGGGGTGCAGCTAGCGACTACAAGCACGGCCAACAATGCAACGATTTTGATACCAGTAAATCTTGTGTTTGACATCTATTTCCTCCAAAGGATGAGATTAGGGTTTTAGCGATGTATTTGACGACATGTAACCTATAAATCTTATCTATCAGTTGTGTTGTTTTTTAATCGTTGTTCCTTCTTTCGTCGTAGTTGTTATCTGTGCAAGCCGGGTTCTGGGAGCGCTCACTTGACTCGTACAGCTTCCACGATGATGCGTTGGTTGTAGGTTGAGGTTTTCTCATCAAAATCGCTGCAAGTGATCAAGGTCAGCCAATCGTAACCGTCGCTCTTATCGAGCACTTCCAGGTCCGTCGGGCTGGTCTCGTAAATGTGGCGCACTTCGTAGATGTATTCAATGCCTCCCAGTTGGAGGACGATCTCGTCACCCCACTTGAGTTGCTCGATGTCCGCAAAGGGGCCAGGGGTGCCATCAGGCAGGTTGACGTGCCCCGCGAGGACGGAGTTTCCACTATGGGTTGGGTAGGCGGTGCCTTCGAGATGGCCGATATTGGCAGCGAGCCATTTCACATCCCAACTGTTGTCTAGTTTTGGTGCGCTGATAATTTGGGCGTCAACAGAAAGAGAGGGGATTTCAAGCTGAATCGGGTCATCGGAGGGCGGTCTGGTTTGTCGTGCAATGGTAGGGTCAAAAACGACTCCAGGAGCGTAGCCGGTCGAAGGGAGTGTACCTGCTTCGAGGGTATAGAGATGTACACTGCCCGCATTGGAGAGGCTGTTCTTCCCGGGTTCGCCGACGTAGATAAAGGTATCATCCAGCGTAATGCTGGCACCAAAATCGCCGTCAGCAGCAGGCTCGCCTGAGATGATTTTGGTTTGTAATTCCCATATGCCTGCTTTGCGCTGGTACACAAAAGCCGCTCCTGTCCTCAGAATGTTGTAATAGTCCTGGCCGGTCGCGCCGACCACGATGGTTGTATCGTCGATTTTTACGGATTCGCCAAAGTGATCGAAGGCGGCGGCATCTGCCAACACCAGTTTGTCTTGTTGATACCAGCCAGCGGCTTTTCTGTGATACACGTAAACCGCACCGGCGTTGGTCACTTCCCCTAAGCCCAGGTTAGGGTCTGAAAAGGGCGCACCTACTGCAACGGTTTCGCCGTCGATAGAAACGGAAGCTCCAAAGTTATTGCCCTTCTGGTCATCATCTGGTTCGATTTTTTCTTCTTGCGACCAGGTGCTGCCTGTACGGTAGAAGATATACGCCGCGCCGATGTCATTTTCGTCCTGGGCACCCACCACGACACGGAGGCCATCATAATCCAATGAGGCGCCGAAAAAAGCGCCTTTGGAAACATTCGGTGCGGTTATGCTCTGGGCCTGATACCATTTCGTCCCATTCCGGTAGAAAGAATATACCTTCCCCGCGTCTTGGACGGTGCCGATATCCTTGGCACTCGCGCCAACGACAATCCGTTCGCCGACCAGAGAGACTGCGTTGCCGAAGTTGTCGTCGGCGATGCCATCTTCGGGTTGGATCTTGGCCTGTTGCTGCCACTGCTCACCGGAGCGGGTAAACACGTAGGCAGCCCCCATTTCGTTGGCGGCATCCCCATTCTCATCTGTGCTGTCGCTGCCTACCGCGCCAACGACAATCGTGTCCTGGTAAATGTCTACCGAGCTTCCAAAGAGGTCCCCAGCTTCAGGGTCTGAGGCAGTCAGGCGGGCTTGCAGCGTCCAATTGACCCCGTCGAGTTGATATACATAGGCAGCCCCAGCGTAATAGTTGGTGCCAGCGCCAGATTGGACTTGATCATATCGGGCCCCTACCACCAGGGTATCTCCATGGATGGCAATGGCATTGCTGAATTCCGCGCCGGGGTTATTGGGCGTTGGTGTGATCCAAGTTCGATGTACCGCGCCGTAGCGTTGCACGCCACTTTCCGCGTAAGCGATGGGAGGCTGTACTGTCGTCAGCACGGCGATAATGATGAGCGTACTTAGTATCAGAGGTTTGATTTTCAACAAACTTCTCCCGGTAAAAGCATCTTGGAAATGTCCTAATTAGATCACACAATTGTTCAAAAGCCCACTTCCAAATGACCCAATAGACGCATTACTTCTTTCCAGCCTCATGGATGGTTGATCGTCAGATCATTGTGGTCTAGGGCTGGTATACCGGAAGCAGGATTGCAAATGGAATGGTACAAGCACATGTCTCTAGTGAAAAGCCCTGCTATTGGGATTTGGCCTCCAAAAACTCGATGATGGCTTCCAGCAAAGTAGTGTTCAGCGCCAGATTAGCGCCGCGGCTGCCGCCGCGTTCGGCGATGGCAGTTTCACGCGCCGCGGGGTCTACCTCACCACCACCGGGACCTTGACCACCACCAAAACCTTGGCCGCGACCGAAACCTTGCGGGGGCTCCTCCCCGCTTTCGCGAGCAGCCTGCATGGTGGCTTGCATTTCGGGGTCCATATTACCGCCGCCGAACCCAAAGCTCTCGATACCCAGCGCTGCGCTCAAATCACTGAAATCATCGATGGTCAGCTCCATGGCGGCAATCGCATCCAATTGTTCGCTGGTCATGGTGTCGTTGATCTGGTTGATGATGGCTTCGACTTCGGCGGTGGCGGCGGTTTCGCTCTCGCTTAGGCTGCGCAGGGCTTTCCAAAGGGGAAGGAACTCCGCAGCCTGTTCGGCGTCGATGGCGTACTCGGTTTCATCGAGTTTGACGGTGCCGATCATCAAGGCCATTTCTGGGGGCATGGAAAACGCTCTTTCTGTGTTGCCTGCTTGAACTGTATCCACATCGGGGGCAGAACCACCACAAGCGGCCAGGATCAGCACGAAAGTTAGCATGGAGAGCAATAAAATTGCATTTTTCATAGAGAAACTCCTTAATCAATAATTGGAAGATGGAGATTAGAAATTGGATATTGGTATTTGTCTTCCAATTTCTAATCTCCAATATCTAAATTTATTCATGGCGTAATGCTTCAATTGGATCGAGCTGAGCGGCGTTGTTGGCCGGGTAGTAGCCAAAGAAAATGCCCACGGCAGCGGCGGACCCGAAAGCCAATACAATGGAAGCCGGCACGATCACGGTGCGCATCCCGCCGGTGAGATTGAAGAGCCAGGAACCGCCCACGCCGACGATCACGCCGATCAGGCCACCTACCAGGCTGAGTAGCAGCGCTTCGGTCAGGAACTGCATGCGGATGTCGTTGGGGCTGGCGCCTACCGATTGGCGGATACCTATTTCCCGGGTGCGTTCGGTGACGCTGACCATCATGATATTCATGATGCCGATGCCGCCCACGATCAGCGAGACGGCGGCTACCCAGGCCAGCAGGTTGCGGAAGGCTTCGGTAGTGGCCTCCTGGGTGCTGATGATATCTTGCTGGGTAGTGATGGTGAAATCGGGCTCATCCAGGCTGACATCGTGGAGTTTTGCCAGCAGTAATTCGATTTGCAGGATGATGTCTTCCTGGTCGGCATCCTCGGCGATTTCCACGTAGATCAGGCGTACCCGGTCACCCATCATACGAGCGAATTGAGCGGGGGTGAATTTTTGAAAGACTACGGTGATGGGCATGTAGATGCGCGCATCGTAATCGACGTCGCCAACCAGGCCTTTTTCGTCAAAGACGCCAATCACGGTGAACTTCGTGGTTCCCACAGTTACTGTCTGGCCTACAGGCGGTTGATCCTCAAAGAGTTCTTCCGCCAAACTGGCACCCAACACGACCACTTTTTGGTTGCGGTCGATCTCTTCCTGGCTGAAATAGCGTCCCTGGGCCATTTCCATATCGCGCACGGAGGGGAAATCCTCGGTGGAGCCCAAGACGGTGACGCTTTCGACGCTGACATTCCCGGCTTTGACAGTCTCGCTGCTTTGCTGTTCGACGACCACCCCGACCACTCCGTTGACTTCATCGGCGATGGCAAAAGCATCATCGTAGACCAGCCCCCCGCTGCTCGCACCGCCAGCACCAGGGCCGCCCCGGCTGAAACTGCCCTGTACGAAGATTAGATTGGAGCCCAAACTGGTGATCTCTTCCTCGATGGTAGCTTCGGCTCCAGCGCTGATGGCGATCATAATGATCACCGCTGCCACACCGATGATCACGCCCAGCATGGTCAGCAGAGAGCGCAGCTTGTTTTTGACTAGACCCTTCCAGGCGATGGTGACGACTTTTGATGCTTTCATGGTTTACCTTTGGTGAGACCGGAGATGGGGGATGGGAGACGGGGTTTACCGGTCATCGGTCTCCGGTCCTCCGTCCGTTCAGTTTATCGGCCTCGATCACGCCATCCCGAAAATGGATCACGCGCTGGGCGTAATCGGCGTTCTCATCTTCGTGGGTGACCATCACGATGGTGCTGCCCTGGCGGTGCAAGTCGGTCAACACTGACATGATTTCTGTGCCTGACTTGGTGTCCAGGTTTCCGGTGGGTTCGTCAGCCAGGATGATGACCGGATCGTTGATCAGGGCGCGGGCGATGGCCACGCGCTGGATTTGTCCGCCGGACATTTCGTGAGGCTGGTGCTCGATCCGGTTTCCCAGCCCCACCGATTCGAGCACAGCAACCCCTCTTTCTTCATATTCTTCGTCGCCAGACTCATTGTGCCGGTTGTACAGGGTCGGTAAAAGCACATTTTCGAGGGCTGTAGTACGCGCCAATAAGTTGAAACTTTGAAAGACGAAGCCAATGCGCTCGTTACGGATGATGGCAAGTTGTGTTTTGTCGAGCTGACTGACATCTTCTCCGGCCAGGAAATATTGGCCTGTGGTAGGGCGGTCCAGGCAGCCCAGGATGTTCATCATGGTGCTTTTGCCTGAACCGGAGGGCCCCATGATGGCTACGAACTCGTTCTCGTGAATTTGTAGGTCAACGCCGTCCAGCGCCCGCACCTCAGCATCGCCCATGCCGTAGACTTTGGTAACGTTTTTGGTTTGGATGATGGGTTGTGAACTGTTCATGGTTGTTCCCTTACGCATTGGGTGTTGAATCTGATGCCAATACCGCTGCCTGATGTCACTGCGTTGCTACAATTCCCGTCGTAACCATCTCACCGGCTTCCAACCCCGAGATGATCTCTACGGATGTGAAGTCCATAATGCCGACTTCGACGGTACGCAATTTGGGCTCGCCGTCGTCACCAACAACGAAGACTGCATACTCATCTGGGCCAAGTTCGCGCAGGGCCTCCACGGGGATCAGCACGGCATTCTCTGCCCGCCCACCAATGACATCCACAGCGGCGTTCAGTCCAATGGGCAGATTGATGGTTTTGGAAAAAGAATCTGCATCGAGTTCCACCAACGTCTTCACGGTGGTGACATTCCCAGCCTCATAAAGACTGGGATCAACCTCGATGACGTGCCCGCGGAAGATATCGTCGGGGAAAGCATCGAAGACTACTTCCACCTCGTACCCTACAGCCACGTTTTCGATATCGGTCTCGTCCAGGTAGACTTCCAGGCGAGGGTGATTCAAATCGGCCACGGTGATGAACTTAGTTTCAGCGGAGAGGGTCTCGCCGACTTCCGATGAGATTTCGACGATCGTGCCATCCATGGGGGAAACCAGCTCCATAACGGCCTGTTTTTCGAGGGCCAAATCCAGGTTGGCTTGCACGTTGGCGAGTTCCGCTTCGGCCAGGGCAATGTCCTCGGGGTCAGCACCGTCTCGCAGCCGTTCCCACTCTGCCTGCGCGAGGGCCAATTCCGCTTCGGCCAGGGCAATTTCCCCTGCTGTGGGGCCTTCTTTGGCGCGTTCCCATGCCCGCTCTGCATCGGCCAGAACTGCCTGCGCGGTGGCCAACTCTGCCGCAGCGACGGATTGATCCAACTCGCTGCCGGGGCTGGTCATGGCGTTGTAGTTGCGCATGGCATCGTCGTAATCTTCCTGGGCCTCCGAAAGCTGGGCTTGAAAATTGGCTTTAGTGAGATCGGTATCGGCTTTATGGGCGTGCGGCTCGAAGTTTTGCTGGGCTCTTTCCAACGCGTCTTGAGCCAGGATGACTTGCGCCCAGGCGGCGTCGATATCGGCCTGGCTGGCTGTCGATTTTGAGGTGTAGTAAGCAGATTCAGCATCGGCAACGGCCTCCTGGGCGGCGACTAACGCTTCCCAGGCCTCGGCTTGCCCCGTTTCTGAGTTGAGCAGATCGTCCAACGCTTGCTGGGCTTCTTCCACCTCGATTAATGCCAGCGCTGCTTCCATATCGGCGTTCTTATGGAGGTCGTCGAGCTCCATTTGGGCTTCGAGCACGGCCAGTTGCGCCTGGGCAACCTCAGCGGCGATGGCTTCTGGGGTATCTTCTGTCTCCAGACGGGCCAGTACATCTCCATTTTGCACTTCATCCCCGAGGACGATCAACAACTCGCTCAGGGTGCCGTATTCTTCGAATCCCAGTGTGACCTCCGCCGAAGCGACCACCTCCCCCGATGCGCTGGCATAGATGATCAGATCGTCCCGCCGGGCGACGGCGGTTTGCAGTGCCGCTTCGTTTTCTGTTTCATCAGCTCCCGCATTGCTTGTGAACCAGTAATAGCCCCCAGCACCCAAAGCTCCAACAACCAGGATGAGGATAACGATCGTCTTTTTATTCCAGAATTTACTCTTGGCCTTTGACCGTGGCATAGTCTTGACTCCTCGCAGGCGATTTATGTTTGCGCTGCCACAACGATAACAAATCCCCCCGAATCGAGGTAGTGAGCGCGGTCAAAGACTCTTCCAAGGCGCTATGACTGTAGTCATACTCTGCCCATGACAGGGGTGAATAACTGGAAAGAGTAAATTTATGCTATGATGGTGGTCATGGAAGAATTCAAGCGAGAGCCAGGTCTGGTGCAAGTTTTTCGTTGGTATGTGATCTTGCGGGGGGTATTTTTCATTGTTATGCCGGCGATATATTTCCTTTTCGACCACAGGCGTTTTGTTTTTGGTCTATCGGAATTGGCCTTGCTGGCGGCATTTCTCGTGCTGAATGTTCTGATCCCAGGTGTGTACGCCTTTAGCAGCCGTGCGCAAAGCTTATTTGGCAGGGCTTATGTGCTCGTTGGCGTTACCTATGCCGCTTTTGGGTTGATCCTTGAACAGCATTATGTATCGGCCTGGCGCGGTTTTTGGCAGCCGATCCCCTTTATGTTCATTCTTTTGATTTTCGTCGCCTGGCAATACCGCTATCCTTATGTGATTGTGTTTACCTTGGGCGTCGTCCTATTCGATATTGCCCTGATGGAAATTTCCCCCCCGCCACATGTACCTAAGTTTGTCCCCTCGGACCGGGAGATATCCATTCTCTATGGCCGCATGCTCACTTCCACGATTTCTTACCTGGTGTTGGGCTACGTCGTCAACCGTCTGATAGAAGCTCAGCGGGCGCAACGCCGCCAACTGGCTGAGGCGAACCTGAAGCTGGTGCAGCACGCTGCCACGGTCGAGCAACTATCCACCAGCCGGGAACGCAACCGCCTCTCGCGAGAACTGCACGACACCCTTGCCCATACCCTCAGTGCTTTGGCGGTACAGTTCGATGCATTGGCCACCGTCTGGGAGTCTATCCCCGATAAAGGCCGCCAGTTGATCGAGCAAATGCAGGCCACCACGCGCACCGGCCTGGACGAGACCCGCAGGGCACTGCGCGCTCTACGGGCATCCCCTTTAGAAGATATGGGCCTCATCTTGGCGATCCAAGAGATGGCCCAAGACCTGGCGGAGCGCAGTTCCCTGGCGCTTAAGCTCAATTTGCCGGACAATCTGGATGACATTCCCCCCGAGGTCGAGCAGTGCTATTACAGGGTGGCCCAGGAGGCTTTTGAGAACGTCGTCCGCCATGCCCAGGCCGATAGTTTGGCCGTCACACTCAGTCAGGATTCATCTGGTTTATTGATGATCATTGCCGATGATGGCCGAGGGCTTGATCTCCAAGAAGATATCGAAGCGGATCATCTGGGTATACAAGGTATACTCGAAAGGGCCAGGATGATCGGGGCTGACCTTGAGGTGGATAGCAAACCCGGGGAGGGTACGACCATTCGACTTTATCTGGAGAAGGGCGCGTGATCCGAGTGCTGGTGTGTGACGACCAGGCCGTAGTCGCCGAAGGACTGGAAATGATCCTGGGTGCCGACGCGGAAATTGAAGTTGTCGGCTTGGCTTACGGCGGCGCGGAAGTCATTGACAAGGCCGGGCAAACCAATCCAGATGTGATCTTGATGGACTTGAAGATGCCCGGGGTCAATGGCATCCAGGCCACGCGTGAAATCCGTAAAGAACATCCTGAGATCAAGGTGTTGGTTCTGACCACCTTTGGGGATGATGAGTGGGTCTTTGATGCGGTGCGCAGCGGCGCGGCGGGATATCTGCTCAAGGGCACGCCGCGCGACGAGCTGATCAAGGCGGTTAAGGGGACGGCGGCGGGCGAGGCTTTTATCGACCCGGTTGTGGGGAGTAAGCTGTTGACCCATGTCGCTGGCAGCGCTGCGCCCCAGGAAACCACCGTGGCGAGCGATCTCAGCGAGCGCGAGATGGATGTCTTACGCCTGCTGGCCCAGGGGTTTTCGAACGCCGAAATCTCTGGAACACTTTTTCTCACCAAAGGCACGGTGCGAAATTATGTCAGCGCCATCCTCGCCAAACTGGGGGTAGAAGATCGTACCCAGGCCGCCATCCTGGCTATCCGTCATGGCTTGGCGGAATCTGAATAATATTAACCTCAGTTTTGGATAAGGAAATAGCCACTCCCTGAGCGGGCCATTCTCGTATACTACACCTTGAACACCAGGGATGTTCATGCGATGGGGCGATTTTCTGTTAAGCCGCGGTGCAGTGGTCAGCAACGTGGGTTGGTGTGGTATATTCTGCAAGTCACCAAGAGAGAGTTCTATCGAGGAGCACTGAGCTGTGAATGGGATCAAAGAACGAAGCGACAAAGCCGTTGAGAGCATCTTGGAGAACGAGAAACTGACTGCAGATTTGACCGACGATGCCGCAGAGGTACTCCTCGATTGGGGGATCGCTTGTGCGAGGACGATTGTACAAGGCACACTCGGCCTCGATGAAATGGAAGCGGAAGAGGCCATGTATGGGCCAATGCGCGCCACCCGCCGGTTGATGCGCACAGTCAATAGATGGTTATCCCGTTATGAGATTCTCGGGGAGGATGGACATGCAGAAGCGCTGCAGAAGATCATAACACAGGCCGGGGTGATCTATGGACGCGACTATATTCCTCCTACATCCGCCCAGCAGAGCGCTTTTCTGGCCGAGGTCAAGGCGTTGACTGCAGATGTACCTCGACTGATCCTCCAGTTACGAGGTTTTGTCGAGCACGATCCATCTGCAACTGCCAGTTCACCGTTTTCAGGGCATTAAGGAGAATTTCGTGGCGGAACCAAACCGATCAAAGAAATCTACTGGCAGCGTTTTTCGCACCATTATCGTCCTTGGAGTAATCCTCTTAGGCGTTTATTATCTGTTTACCGGTTCGGACCCCTTAGGTCTGTTCACTGGGGAAGAAATCCCCGCGCCTGAAGAACAGATGGAATCTGTGATCGGCGACTGGTGGCAGGTTTATTTCAGCGACCCGGCGGCGGCCTATGATCCTGAAAACTTGGCCGGATCGATCCCCGAGAAGTTGATTGTGCTTATCGACAGCGCACAAGAAGCAATCCATATTGCTTCTTTCGAGTTCGATCTTACCCCGGTCGCCGAAGCGCTCATCCGGGCGCATGACCGCGGCGTTGACGTACGCTGGATCACCGACGATGAACACGGCATTGAGGCAGACGAAGAAGATCACGGCCTATTCGAGATGTTGGAGGATGCCGGCATTGAGGTCAAGGACGACCAGCGCGCTGCCCTGATGCACAACAAATTTTGGGTCTTCGACGGCCGGACGGTATGGACCGGCTCGACCAATATCACCCAGAATGGGGGCTTTCGCAACAACAATAACGTGATTGTGATCCAGTCCACCCGCGTTGCCGAGATTTACGAGCGCGAGTTCCAGGAGATGTGGGGTGGTGAGTTCGGCCCGCGCTCATCTTCTACCGTTGATCAGCAGTTGGCAACAGTCAATGGGACGCCGATCCAGGTTTTGTTCGCTGCCGAAGATGAGGTGATGAGCCGGTTGATCCCGTTAGTCGAGGGCGCCCAAAGCGGCATCCGTTTTATGGCTTTCTCGTTTACCCACGATGGTTTAGGGGCGGCGGTGTTAGCCAAGGCTGAAGCGGGCCTAGATGTGAAGGGCATCTTCGAAACCCGCGGCAGCGAGACCGAATACAGTGAGATGCCCGCCCTGTACTGCGCGGGAGTGCCGGTCCGCCAGGATGGCAATAAGGGCACTTTTCATCATAAGGTTTTCGTGATCGATGAAAAGACCGTGGTCACCGGGTCGTTGAACTTCTCCAACAGTGCCGATGAGAGCAATGATGAGAATGCAGTGGTGATTACCAACGCTGATATCGCTGCGCAGTACCTGGCGGAATTTGAGCGCCGGTGGGCCGAGGCCGAAGCCCCCGACGCGGCGGACATGAGTTGCAAGTAAGGTAAAAAACACCCCATCCTGGAGGATGTCGAATTTCAACAGTGACAATCGTCAATTGACGAGTGTTTTTAGGATAGGTATAATCTTCGCATATCAATTGAATACGCACCTTCGGGGCAGGGTGAAATTCCCGACCGGCGGTAAAAGTCCGCGAGCGCTTCAGGCGCATGATCCGGTGGAACTCCGGGGCCGACGGTATAGTCCGGATGGTAGAAGGTATTGTGAGCCAGCCAACATGGGTTGGTATGCTCATCTGCCCCGAAAACTCAGGTTTTCGGGTTTTTTATGCCAAAGAGTGTGTTCCTATCACGCTTTGCAGATGCTTGGCTCTTGGTTTTTGGTTACTGATGCCCCGATTCGTGTCGGGGCTTTTCTTTAGGATTACTTGCTCCCCTCGGATTGACGAATCCGGGGATGCTGTGGACAGTCTCATCATGTAATGGAGTGTGAGCAAACCGATAATCATCTTATGCGCTCGCGAAGGATCATCCTCTTATTTGCGTCCATGACGGGATTGCTGATCGCCTGGCAATTGTTGATCATCTTTGGGGATTTCCCGCGTTTTATCTTGCCTTCCCCGGGAGATGTACTGAAACGCTTCCTGGAGATCGTGCGGGATGGCAGCTTATACCGCCATTTGCTGACGACTTTGAAAGAAGTTTTGCTGGGTTTGACCCTGGGCGTGAGTGTTGCTACGGTATTGGGATATTTGATTGCCAAATCGCGCTGGATGGAACGTTTGTTGTCCCCTTATATTGTCGCCAGCCAATCGGTGCCGATGGTGGCTATTGCCCCCCTGTTGGTGATCTGGTTTGGGCCGGGGATGCTCTCCAAAGTATTGATCGCGGCGTTGATCGTGGTTTTCCCCGTGCTGGTGAATACGGTTGTCGGCGTGCGCGCCGTCCCTGAAGATTTACATGCCCTGATGCGTTCGCTGCAAGCGACCCGCTGGCAGACTTTGCGCCTGTTGGAGATCCCGGCGGCGCTGCCCGTGTTCTTAGGTGGCCTGCGGGTGGGAGCCACCCTGGCTGTGATCGGCGCGGTGGTGGGCGAGTTCGTCGGGGCGGACAGCGGCCTGGGGTTTTTGATCAACGTAGGGCGGGGATTGTACGATACGGCCCTGGTCTTCGTGGCTGTGTTTGTGTTGATCAGTATGGCTTTGGTTTTGTATGGCACGGTAGTGCTCTTGGAAGCCCGACTGTTGACCTGGCAGAGGCGCTCTGGGGACTGAGTAATGGAAACCTCCCGGAAACAGTATCTGCTAAATCAATGGGATCACCGGCGAGGGAGTCTCGGGCTTCCTGCTGTTTTAGTCCTGGAATCTGAAAGGAAATGATTTATGTCACAACTCCGATTCTTCTTTATCTCCATCTTTTCGATATTTTTGTTGACTGCCTGTAGCGCTGCGCAAACAGAAGTCGCCCCCATACCGGAAGAAGACCTCGTTCATATCCGCCTGCCGATGGGATATATCCCCAACGTGCAGTATGCGCCTTTCTATGCCGCGGTTGATCTGGGGGAATATCGAGATGCCGGCATCGAGATCGAGTTCGATTACAGCTTTGAGACCGATGGTGTGGCTTTGGTGGGGGCAAATGACTTGCAGTTTGCTGTTGCTTCGGGGGAGCAGGTCTTATTGGCCCGGGAGCAGGGATTGCCCATTGTTTATGTGATGGCTTGGTATAACAAATTTCCCGTGGGTGTCGTCGCCAAGGCGGGACAAAACATTACTTCTCCCGAGGATTTAGCGGGCAAGAAAATCGGCCTGCCAGGGATGTTTGGGGCCAGTTATATCGGGCTGCGGGCGCTGCTGGATGCGGGCGGCTTGGATGAAAGCGATGTCACCCTGGATTCGATTGGTTTCAATCAGGTGGAGGCGCTGGTAGCCGATCAGGAAGAGGCTGTGGTGATCTATGTCGCCAATGAGCCGGTGCAGTTGCGGTCGATGGGCTATGAAGTCGATGTTATCCCGGTGTCCGATTATATGCAGTTGGTGTCCAACGGGTTGATTACGAATGAGCAAACCATCAGGGAGAATCCTGATCTGGTTCGGCGTATGGTACAGGCGATGATGAGTGGTATCCGTTACACTGTGACCCACCCTACAGACGCTTTTGAGATCAGCACAGAGTTCGTCGAAGGTCTGAAAGATGCGGACACGCAAGTCCAGATGGAAGTTCTAGAAGCGTCCATCCAACTGTATAAGCGCGAGAATCTGGGTTATTCTGACCTTGAATCCTGGCAGAATATGCAGGATGTCTTGCTGGACATGGGGATGCTGACCAAGCCCTTGGATTTAGAAGCTGCTTTCACGAATGAGTTTGTAGATGCACCCACCGCGGGCGAAGAGTGAGCCGATTCTAGATATCCAGAACTTGAGCGCCGTTTTCTCGGATGGGAACGGTGACTTGAGGGCTTTGGATGATCTCACTTTTTCGGTTCAGAAGCAGGAATTTTTGTGCGTCATTGGCCCCTCGGGATGTGGGAAGAGCACCCTGCTGCGCATTTTGGCGGGGCTGCTACCCCCCACGCAAGGGAATGTTTCTTTTCGTAATGAACCCCTGGTAGGGCCGCGCCGGGGTGTGGGGTTTGTGTTTCAGAATGCTAATCTGATGCCCTGGCGGTCAGTCTTCGAGAATATTGCCCTGCCCCTGGAAGTGATAGACACGCCCAGGAGCCAGATTCAGCCTCGGGTGCAGGAACTGGTGGAACTGGTGGGTTTGCAGGGCTTCGAGAGCTGGCTGCCGCGCGATCTCTCGGGGGGGATGGCCCAAAGGGTGGCGATTGCCCGTGCTCTGGTGCATGACCCCGATGTGCTGCTGCTCGATGAGCCTTTCGGGGCGCTTGACGCGCTGACCCGCGAGCAGATGGGCTATGAACTATTGCGAGTTGCCGTGCACGCCTCTGGCGGGCGCACGCGCCGTAAGACGATCGTGATGGTGACCCATGCCATCACCGAGGCGATCTTCCTGGCGGACCGGGTTTTGGTGCTCAGCCCCAGGCCGGGCCGTATTCGCATGGATGTGCCCATCGAGTTGCCGCGCCCGCGCGAAGAGCGGGTTCGCTATACGCCGGAATTCGGTGAGTTGGCGCATCGTCTGCGGGAGGCGATCGGGTAGTGTGGTAAGATGTTTGGCTGAAGTCCTTTTATGAGGTAGGAATAATGTTAAAGCGGTATGTGTTGTTGATTGTTTGGGTCGTGCTTTTGCTTCCCGTTGGCGCTCGGGCGCAGAGTGATGTACGACTCGCCCATCTGCAAATAGATTTATGGCCGGAATACGACCGCCCAGAGATGCTGGTGATCTTCCGGGCGAGTTTGGCAGCGGATGTGACTCTTCCTGTCGATGTGACCTTCCGCATCCCAGCCGCTGCTGGAGAGCCCAACGCGGTGGCGGTCCGTCAACCCGATGGTGCCCTGCTGAATGCCATGTATGAACGTCAGATTGAGGAGCGATGGGCCTACGTGACGATCACTGCTACGGCACCAGAGATCCAATTGGAATATTACGACCCGCAATTAGAGAAACGCGATCAGGCCCGGCATTTCGAGTTTGTCTGGGTAGGGGAGTATGATGTTGAATCGATGATCGTCCTGGTGCAGCAGCCTCTTGGGGCGCTTCAGATGAGCATCGAGCCGGATTTGGGCGAGTTCGAACCAGGCTCTGATGGGTTGCAATACTATGTCATGGAGATCGGCGCGCCCTCCGCCGGAGATGCTTTCTCCGTCAAGGTGGATTACCAAAAGTCCAACGACGCCTTGAGCATCGAGAGTTTTCAGGTTCAGCCCAGCGCCCCCATTGCTGAGACGACCCAGGGGCGCGCGGATATCAGTCTGCTGACGCTGCTCCCCTGGATATTGGGCGGATTTGGGGTGTTCTTGGTGGTAGGGGGAATCTTCTGGTATTGGCGATCTGGGCAGGATATCTCTGAGCCCAAACGCACCAGCCGCGGCCGCCGAGCGGCATCCGGTCGACAAGAGGCTTTTGATGAGAATGTGAACAGTGGGGTTTATTGTCATCAATGCGGCAAGCGCGCCGCCTCCGGAGACCGTTTCTGCCGCACTTGCGGGACGCGTTTGCGCCCAACATAAAATTTAACCGCGAACAACATATTTGCATACTAGAGCCGGGCATCCTGTGTGCCCGGCTTTGCGCGCCGGTCGTAGAACCGCCCAGCGAGGCGAAGGGCGAGGCTCTCTCATAGGATATTCCCCGCTTACTCACCGTGCATTAATCTCATTGTGACAAAATATACCGGCGGATTATTTGTAATGACAATTTAGTGCTAGAGACATTCCCACTTGTGGATTATTCAGGAGAACGAGATGGAAGAAACAACCCCGCAAAGAGGTTCTTCGAACAGAATGAAATTCATCATTGGTGGTGCCCTGATCGTGGCTGCGGTGATCTATCTGATCGCATCATCAACTCAGGCCAGCGCGCAGTATTTTCTGACCATTGATGAGGTTGTCGCCAAAGGTGAGGAGGTCCTCGACCGTGATTTACGCATTTCCGGCGCGGTGATCGGCGATAGCATCGAATACGACCGCGAAAGCCTGACGTTATCCTTCACTGTGGCGCATATCCCCGGTGACAACGACGAACTTGAGGCGCAAGGCGGGCTGGCCAAGGCTTTGCACGTCGCCGTATCAGACCCCAACCGTTCGCGTTTGTCTGTGGTTTACGAGGGCGCTATCCCCGATCTCTTGCAGCATGAAGCGCAGGCGATCATAACCGGACGCCTGGGTGCGGATGGCGTGTTCTATGCGGATGAACTGTTGCTCAAATGCCCGACCAAGTACGAGGAAGCAGTGCCAGAGCAGGCCAGCGGCTGACAGCTAGCAGCTAACGAGCAGAATCCTATTTCGTGAACTGCATGCTGACATTGAATACTAAAAACTGGTACTTCCCATCGGAGCTGCATTAATATGATTGCCAATTTTGGTTATGGCGCGTTAATCATCACCTTTTTGGTTTCTTTATACGGAGTTGGCGCGGCTTATTATGGTATGCGCCAAAACAAACCTGCCTGGGTGGACAGCGCCCGGAACGGCATGTTATTGACCTTCCCCCTGCTCAGCCTCTCGGCCTTGAGCATTGTCGTTTTATTGGTGACTGATCATTACGAGGTGGAATATGTCGCCAGTGTGACCAGCCGCAGCATGCCCATGTATCTCAAGATTACGGCATTATGGGGTGGGCAGGCGGGTTCGTTGGTTTTCTGGTCCTGGTTGATGTCGGCGTTCGCCTCCGCGGTGACCCTGCGGAAATGGGATCGCGACCGTGAGTTTCTACCCTGGGTGATCGTGGTCTCTTTGACTACCCTGGCTTTCTTCCTGGCTCTGAACATCTTTGTGGAGAACCCTTTCACTCGTCTGTGGCAGTTCCCCTCGGGGCAGGTGGTGGAGAAGATGTTCCAACCCGCGGGTTCGAGCCTGTTCTATCCCCGTGATGGGCAGGGTTTGAACCCTCTCCTTAGGCATCCTGGGATGATCATTCATCCCCCAATGTTGTATCTGGGATTTGTGTCTTTTGTGATCCCGTATGCCTTCGCCGTCGCTGCCTTGGTCACCGGTCGCACCGATGACCGCTGGATTCGTCTCACCCGCCGCTGGACTTTGTGGGCCTGGATGTTCCTGTCACTGGGGTTGGTGTTGGGGGGGCGTTGGGCCTATGATGTGCTTGGCTGGGGTGGCTATTGGGGTTGGGACCCCGTAGAGATCGCCGCCTTTATGCCCTGGTTGACGGGGACGGCCTTCCTGCACTCGGTGATGATCCAGGAAAAACGCGGTATGCTCAAGCAATGGAATATGGTGCTGGTCATCCTGACCTATTCCCTGGTGATTTTCGGCACCTTCCTGACCCGCTCGGGCGTGCTTTCCTCCGTACACGCTTTTGCTCAAAGTGCCGTTGGCCCCCTGTTCTTTGGTTTCATCGGCCTGACTTTCGTTACCTCGTTGAGTTTGCTGCTGCACCGTTGGAATGACCTCAAAGCCAAAGCGGAGATGACCTCTATGCTCTCCAGGGAAGCTTTGTTCCTTCTTAATAACTTGCTCTTTATTGGTATTTTGGTGGTTTGTTTCTGGGGGGTGATTTTCCCTCTGATCTCTGAACTTTTCACGGGCCAAAAAGTGACCGTCGGCCCGCCGTTCTATGAGCGCGCTAACGGCCCCCTGATGGCCGGGCTGCTGTTGCTGATGGCCATTGCCCCGCTTTCTGCCTGGGGTCATTCGACCATCAAGACCTTGGGACGCGCTGTCTGGAAGCCCGCTGTGGTCGCGATTGTTGCTGTTCTGGCGGTCATCGCGGCAGGGATTGTCAACCCTTATGCCTTGATTGGCATCTTCTTGACAGCTTTGGTGATCGCAGTGACCCTATATGAGTACTGGCGCGGTGCTCTGGCACGCGGCAAACGACATGGAGAGAGCTTCTTCGTCGCGCTTTGGGAGCTGGTCAAGCGCAATCGGCGCCGCTACGGCGGGTATATCATCCACTTGAGTATGGCGATGCTGGCGATTGGGATCATCGGCATCGAGATCTTCCAAAGTGAAACCCAGGGCACTTTGAGCCAGGGCGAAAGCCTGACTCTCGGTGAGTACACGATGAGCTATCAGTCGCTGGCAGTCTTTGACGCCCCGGATGGCCGCAATGTGGCCCGCGCGGTGGTCAGTGTCAACAAGAACGGCAAGCCGGTGGGCGAATTATATCCCCGCCGCGATTTCTTCTATGATTCTCAACAGCCCATGACAATCCCCGGCGTGCGCAGCACCATCGAGGATGACTTCTATGTGCTGTTAGTGGATTGGGAAGAGATCAGCACAAACAGTGCTACTTTCAAGGTTTACCATAACCCGCTGGTGAAATGGATGTGGATGGGTTCCTGGGTGTTTATCTTCGGCACGCTTATAGCTGCTTGGCCGGAGGCAGATACCGATCCCGTGCCGGCGCGGAATCGTAAAAGAGCTTCTGTGCCAGCGAAGGCTTAGCGTTGAACATCAGAAGCTCATGCGCCCTCGCAGAGATCAAAGAGAAGCAATGATGCGTTATTCTCGATTGACAATGGTTAATTTGCTATCCATCATGCGCTTGGTCTTCTTGATGGCCGTTTTTTTTGCGCTCCTCGTTCCTGGCGCGGCTCTGGCTCAAGATACTGACCCCGACGCGCCTACCGATGATGAAGTCAACGCCATCGCTAGAGAGATGTACTGCCCGGTGTGCGAGAATGTCCCCCTGGACGTTTGTGGTACGCAGGCCTGCGCGCAATGGCGGGCCTTGATCCGCGAGAAATTGAACGAAGGCTGGAGTGAAGCAGAGATCAAAGCGTATTTTGTCGATCAATACGGCGCGCGCGTGCTTGCGGAGCCGCCGCGCCAGGGACTCAATTGGTTGGTCTATGTTGTACCGCCGATCGCTTTTCTTGCTGGGGCGTATATCCTCTATCGCGGCTTGCAGAGTTGGCGGCAGATCGAACCGGTAGCAGTTGCTGATGAGCCACCCCAACAGGGTGAGGATATACTGCCTGATGACTATGTGGCGCGCCTGGAGGAGGAGTTACGCCGCAGTCAGCAGTGACCTTGCGGCCGGTTTCCAGACTTCTGGTTGCTGAACCCCTTGGAGTAATCATGACCGAAGTTGAAGACAAGACAGTTGCTGAAGAGACTCAAACATCTGGCGGCCCCAAATGGGGGCGCATGGCTGTTTGGGGAGGCTTGCTGATTTTGTTGACATTGCTGGCCCTGGGCTTGAGGCGCACGCAGCAAGGCCCGGTTGGGCCGGGGCAGAAAGCACCTGCATTTGTGCTGACCACCTTCGACGGCCAGGAAATCGACTCTGCGGATCTGGCGGGCAAAGTGATTGTGCTCAATTTTTGGGCTTCCTGGTGTAAGCCTTGTGAGCAAGAAGCCGCCGACTTGGAGACCGCCTGGCAGTATTACCAGGCGCGCGGCGATGTTCTGTTCTTGGGCGTTGATTATGTCGACACCGAACCTGAGGCGATGGCTTATTTGAATAAGTTCAATATCAGTTATCCTAATGGGGCCGATTTAGGCACGCGCATCTCCCAGGCGTTTCGCATTCGCGGTGTGCCCGAAACGTATATCATCGACCAGGACGGTGTGCTGAGCCACACTCAAATTGGGCCGTTTACATCTCTATCACAAATCACGGCGGTGATCGACCCCTTACTGGGACAATAAGAGCTCTCCCTAAATTGCTTCGGCCCGCGGTGGCGAACGGTCCGAGCGAATTTGCAATTAGATTCTAAGCCGGAGACTTGCAACCATCAACTCGTCGTTTGAAAGACAAACATGGATATAGGCTCTGTTCTTCTCATTCTTGCCCTTTTCATCCTCACAGTACTCTACATCGGCCGACCGCTGTACGATCGTGAGTCAACCACCAGCCAACCCCTTGAGAGCGAGTTTTCTGCTCTCTTGGCCGAGCGGGATCGAATCCTCACCGCCATCTCTGAGTTGGATTTCGACCACACTTTGGGCAAGATCCCGGCTGAGGCTTACCCTCTCAGGCGTGGACAGCTTGTCCAGCGTGGCGCGGAGGTGCTGCGTCAGCTTGATGAATACCAGGGTGTACCGGCGGTAGATTCTGCCAGCGCGCGCCTGGAGACCGCCCTCGAGGCTGGGGCTGTGAACCCGGACGATGATCTCGAAGCCGTCATTGCGGCGCGCCGTCGGGAACGCCAGGAGAAATCGGGGGGCTTTTGTCCCCAGTGCGGCGGCCCCGTAGTCCAAAACGACCGCTTCTGCCCCAAGTGTGGAAGGGCATTGTCGTGAGGCGTCTCGCTTCCCCTATCCCTGACGCCATCTCTGTAAGCTGATTACTCCACCTTGATTGTTATGCTAAAACGATTTGCCCTTCGTTATCTCATCTTTCCGTTCATTCTAATCGCCATCACCGGCTGCATCTCCTTTTCTGAAGATATTACGCCGCCCCCTGGCGCTGAGATGCCAACGGCATCGCAAGCTACCTCCTCAACAGAACAACTGGTTTTCCCAGTTCTACCACCCGATCCGGCGCGCGGTGCGCCTATTTACGCCGAGAAGTGCGCTCCTTGTCATGGCTCTGGAGGCCTAGGAGATGGGCCGGATGCGGCTGGTTTGCCCAACCCCGTAACTGCTATTGGGAGTATCGAACTCTCGCGCCAGGCCACGCCCACCGATTGGTATCTGATGGTGGCAAACGGCAATATCGAGCGCTATATGCCGCCTTTTAAGAGTCTCTCGGTGCCGCAGCGCTGGGATGTGATCGCCTATGTTTTCTCGTTGAGCACATCTGACGGGGAACTGTCTCAAGGTCAGGCTCTCTATGCCGATCAGTGCGCTTCCTGCCATGGTGAACGCGGCCAGGGTGATGGGCCGGACGCGGGTGAGCTTGCTGCCTCGCCCATCGATTTCACCGACCAGGCCTTTATGGGCTATAAATCGGCGGCTGACTTTTACCAGTCCATCTATGACGGCATGGGCGAGATGCACGCCTTTACCGATTTGAGTGAGGACGATCTCTGGTCCCTGACGGCTTTCCTGCGCTCTTTGACTTTTTCTACCCCGCAGCTGGCTACTCCCTCCGAGGAGGGAGAATCAGACGCCACCCCTGAGGGGGCAGTATCCCCTACGAGTACGCCTCAGCCCGCGGAAACATCCGCTGAGGTTCCTGTTGAAGGGGTCGGAACAGTTTTCGTTCAGGTCGTCAACGGCTCTGGTGGTGATCTCCCTGTGGGAGCCGATATCGTCTTGCATGGTTATGACGGCATGGAAGAAGCCTTTACCGAAATCTCCACGCTTCCCGAAGAGGGGTTGGCGATTTTTGAAGAGGTCCCTATGCCTGTGGGGCGAGTCTACCTGGCCACGACGGAGCATGAGCAGGTGGCTTATGGCTCCAGTATGACCCAGATCACGGACGATTCTACGGATGCGAACCTGAATCTGATGATTTTCGACTCTACCACCGACACTTCGGGGTTGGTGATCGAGCGATTGCATATTTTCTTTGATTTTATAAGCCCAGGTTCCGTTCAGGTGATTGAGTTGGCGCTGCTCTCAAACAACAGTGGACAGACGGTCGTGGCCCCAGATGGTGACGTGGTGATCGAGTTTGTGCTCCCCGAAGGTGCTCTCAATCTTGAAGTTCAGGAGAGCATGCAGCTTCGCCTTTTACAGACCCCCACTGGCTTTGGCATAGGCAGCGTGCGCCCATCCGCCGAGCCTTACGAAGTGACCTTTGCCTTCGAGATGCCCTACGATAGAAAGAGGGTCGATCTTTCCATCCCTGTGCCGGTGGACACGACCGCAGCGATCATCATCGCCCCGGAAGATGGCGTGAAGCTAAAGGGGGATCAGCTTCAGGATGGCGGCTCGCGCGATTTCGAAGGAATCCCCTATCGGACGTATAATTCCGGCGGTCTCAAAGCTGGCAAAACGCTGGACTTCAGCCTCTCCGGCACCCCCAGGCTGCCTTCCGGGGAGTCATCAGCGACCGGTGCGGACACGACTACTAATTTGATGATCGGGTTGGGTGCTTTGGGCGTGGTTCTCATCGGCGCAGGTATCTATCTTTGGCAGCGCAACCGCATCGATGAGGATGAGTGGGTTGATGAAGAGGCCGAAGGCGGTGATGTGCCCACCGTTGCTGAGACGCCAGAGGAATTAATGGACGCCATCATCGCCCTGGATGACTTGTATCGGTCGGGTGATCTGCCGGAGGGGGCGTACCGTGAACGCCGGGAGGTTTTGAAGACAAGGTTGAAAGAATTGATGGATGTGGAGTAGGGAAGTGTGTGGGTATACAAGTAGACAGGTAGACAAGTTGTTGTCTTGTGTCCTTGTGTACCTGTTTACCCAAGCATATGATCACCGTTCGCAAACTAGTCAAACGTTTCGGCCCCAAAACCGTACTGCGCGGTTTGGATTTTGACGTTGAAAGCGGTGAGTTCGTGGCTTTGCTGGGCCCCAATGGGGCGGGCAAGACCACTTTTTTGCGCATCCTGGCTTCACTCTCGCGCCCAGTGATGGGTGAAGTGCGCATCGCCGGTTATCATTTACCTGCTCAGGCATCCGCGGTGCGCCGCCGTCTTGGGGTGGTTTCGCATCTACCTTTGTTGTACGGCGACCTGACCGCTGAGGAAAACCTACGCTTTTACGGGCGGATGTATGCGGTGCCTGATCTCGATACCCGCATTGCTGAGGTATTAGAGGTGGTTGGTCTCTCCCCTCGTCGTCGGGATTTAGTGCGGACGTTCTCTCGCGGTATGCAGCAGCGGCTGGCCATCGGCCGGGCGGTTTTGCATGACCCCGATGTGATGCTCTTCGACGAACCCCACACCGGCCTGGATCAAGATGCCTGTGTGATGCTGGATACGGTTCTGCGTGAGGTGGCTGCACGCGGACGCACCGTGGTGATGACATCCCACGACCTGGCCCGCGCCGCTGACCTAGCTTCACGTTTTGACGTGCTCTCGCGGGGCAAGATCGTCGCTTCTGTCCATCGTGATGAGATGGGTACCACAGATCGTTTGCTGGCTTTCTACCGCCAGGCGGTGGGGAAGCGTGAAGCGTGAAGAACAACTCGCAGCCTGCCAACTTCTTCCGTGCGCTCTGGGCCGTGGTTTGGAAGGACCTTTCGGCGGAGTGGCGCAGCCGTGAACTGCTCACCGCCATGCTGGTTTTCGCCTTGCTGGTGATCCTGATCTTCAACTTTGCCCTGGAGTTGGATGCCAGGGCCCGCGCCAGCGTCACATCGGGAGTCTTGTGGGTGACCTTTGCTTTTGCCGGCACCCTGGGCCTCAACCGCTCCATGGCGGCAGAGAAAGACCGCGGCTGCCTGGACGGACTGCTGTTGACGCCCGTAGATCGCAGCGCAATCTATTTCGGAAAAGCGATTGGCAACTTGATCTTCATGTTCGTGGTGGAAGTGATCGTCTTGCCGATCTACAGTGTCCTGTATAACATCAACTTGTTTCGCCCGGGTTTGCTGCTGGTGATTGTTTTAGGCTCTATAGGCTATGTGGCGGTAGGGACCTTGTTGTCCACGATGGCTGTACAGGCCCGCACGCGAGATATCTTGCTGCCGATCTTGTTGTTCCCGCTGGTAGTGCCGGTGATGATCGCGGCGGTCAAGGCCAGCGGTGGTTTTCTGCAAGGTTTGCCCTGGGATGAAATCAGCATTTGGATCAACTTGCTGATCGTCTATGATGTGATTTTCGTAGCAGTCGCCTTTATGTTTTTCGATTATGTCGTTGAGGAGTGAGATTACGAGAAACCCGGTTTCTTGATGTAAGGAGTATGTTTATGCAGTCAAAACCCCGTTTTCTTTCAATTTTAGATACTGTAACTGCCATCTTGTTCGTGGTTGCCGTGGCGATGGTGTTCTTCTACGCCCCTCTCGAGCGCACGATGGGGCAGGTTCAGAAGGTGTTCTACTTCCACGTGGCTACCGCCTGGGTGGGTATGTTGGGCTTCATGGTCGCCGCCGTTGTGGGGGTCCTTTATCTGACGAAGAATGACCGCAAATATGATATTGCCGGGCTTGCGGCCATAGAGATCAGTCTGGTGTTCTTCTTCATTGCCATCATCTTAGGCTCGATCTGGGCTCGCCCGGTGTGGAACACCTGGTGGACCTGGGACCCACGCCTGACCACGGCGACCATCGTCGAGTTGATCTATGCAGCTTATATGATGCTGCGCCAGGGGATCGAAGACCCTGACCGCCGGGCCCGATTTGGGGCTGTTTACGCCATTTTGGGCTTCATCAGCGTCCCGCTGACATTCATCTCCATCCGACTGCTTCGCACGATCCACCCCGTTGTGATTGGTAATAGTGATCCCAGTGCCGAGGGGAGCTTCAGCATGACCGGCCCGATGAAGACCACCTTCTTCTACAGCTTATTCGTCTTCTCAGTGCTCTTTGTAGACTTGTTCTGGCATCGGATACGCATGGGCAAGCTGGCTGCAAAAGTGGAAGAGTTGCGTTTGAAGGTTTCGTCCTGAAGGTGTCCCTTGTATGCCTGAACTGGAGAAATGATTATGTTGATGGCTCTATTCCAAGCTCCCCCTGATACCACCGGCTATATGATCGCCGGTTTCGCCGTCTTTTTTGGTGTGATGTTGGTCTACCTGGTCAGCTACTTTGTGCGTTTCAAGAATCTGCGGCAAGATTTGGAAGTGCTGCAAGAGATCGATAGCGAAGAGTAGGTTTATGAGAAACCACTCTCGATCATTTGGAGAGTGGAGGCGCTGCGGAAGCTGGCGACCCAACTAGGTCGCTCACGGCCAGGGGATTTCGACCGGCTTGGTGTAACCGTGTTTTTCAGCCGCCAAAATCCGCCCGTGGGAGGGCGCTTCGCAGCCCGGTTCGTCGATCACCTCAGCGACGGCTTGGTAAGCGCCAATAGGGGTGAAGACGATCTCCCCATCTCGACAGACCCAGGCCTCGATCACGTAAGGTACCTGTTCAGCATCGTCCCCGGCGCATAAAACCAGGGGTGACCAGAAAACGGTGACCTTGCTGGGATCGTCTTCGTCACGGCTGGCAGAGACGTTGGTCAGCGGGGCGTAATAGGGCGACCAGGCTTGAACGATGTGGGGGTCGAGCGGCTCCAGGCTGATCACATCGCCTGTGATTTCTATCAACTCCGCATTGACCCAACAGGGGTTGTCCCCGCCGATAGCCTGGATCAGCACCCAGGTGCCCAATTCGTCGCGTCCGATGACCTCCAAGTTGCTCCCGCCGACGAGGCCGTATTTGTAGAGATAAGCTGCGCCAGGGCCGTAGCGGCAGTTGGCGCGTTCAGGGATGATTTCTCCCCTGAGGATGGCGTAAGTGGGCGTTATTGTAGGCGTGAAGGTCGCTGTTGGGGTTGGCGTGTCTGTGGGGAGGGGTGTCGCTGTAGATGTGGGGGACGGCGTTGCTGTGGGGGGAACAGGAGTGACGGTAAGGGTGGCTGTGCTGGTGGGTTGAGTCATGCTGGGGAGCGCGGCTAAAGCCTCGGGAGGGGCTGCCAGCTCAGGTTCCAGATTCGGGCGGCAGGCACCTTGAATGAGTAATATCCCTATGGTGAGCAGGAAAAGCGCTTTGGAACAGTCGATATTTTTCATCTCTGGCCTCTTTAAGCCTGGAACCCAATATCGAAGCATTGCATTGATCCTATTACCCCCGCCAGGCAGCGATCATCAGGGCCAGCCAGCCCAGCACGAAGAAAACCCCACCGATAGGGGTCAGCAATCCCAGGCTAACGCCTTTATAAGCCAGTTCCCCGTTGACAACCAGGTAGTACAGACTGCCTGAGAAAAAGATGGTGCCCAGGACGAAGAACCAGCCTGATGCCCGCAGCGTATTGACGCGGTTCCACCATTGGGTGGCGGCCCAGGCGATGAACATCAGCGCCAGGGCGTGATACATTTGGTAGCGCACGGCTTTCTCCCAGACGGCGATGCGCTCCGGGGGGACGAGGTCTTTCAGGCCATGAGCGCCGAACGCGCCGGCTGCTACAGCCAACCCTGCTAAAAAAGCGCCGATAACAAAGAAATTACGTTCCATAGGTTTCCTTCTCTGGTGGTGTGCTTATGCCCTTCTGTGAACTCCCTAACGAAAAACGGTAATAGTGAAAACTTGCCAAAAACAAAGCCCCGCCGATCCCCGTATATATGGCCGCTAAATACGGCCAGGGGATGAGAGAACTCCTGCGTAAGAAAATCCCCATCAAGATCATCACAGCCACCAGGGGATAACTGGTCCAGCTTTGGAAAGCGAAGATGCAGGGACTGTCGTGAGGCATATTCTCGATGCGCTGGATATTGCGATTGGCGAGAGCCGAAAAACCAAAAGCGTAAATGGTTAACGCCAGGATCAGGCCAGCCGCGAGCATACCCAACGAGGTAGTTTGGGTCTCAAGTTTTAGCCAACCGTAGGCCAGCCAGCATAGCCAGATGCCCACTGCTGACCACATCAACCCTGCTGTGATATAGAGCCAGTTCTTGGGTGCGCCAGGTTTAAACTTCTCCATCAAAAGGGATCTCTCTGCATGGTGGAATGGGTCAGGTAGATTGTAACAGGAATCATTATGGGTTTAGCGATCTACACCTTTCCAGCTTGGCGCGCCTGTGTGACGAGGGAGGGTGTGGAATTCATGCATTCATGCAAAAAACGGGCTGGTAATAGTTGCCCAGCCCGTTCGATGATCGATCACCTCTGCGTCAGTTGTGTATTTTCAAACTATGTGTTGGTAGGGGTTTCTTTTGCCAGCGTTCTGATGAACAACTTGCCCCGTAGCCGGGCGTTGAAAATCAGGCCGCCACCCAAAAGGATCAACCCCAAGCCGATACCCGTCATCGTCAGATGAAAGGCGTCGCCGTAATTGATCCCATTGATGGTGTGGGTGGGTGCCATCAGGTATTGGATCGTCAGGCTGAGCACACCGGCCACAATCGCGGCTGCGCCGCCTGCGGTTTCAGAGTCTTCTTTCTTGGCCTTGCTGAAATCGACTTTTTCCCAGACCGCAGGGATGCGTAAGAGCAGGAAGATGATCAGGGTCAGCACAGTGGTGTAGACCACGCCGTCCACAGGCATCGAGGAGCCGCGTAAGCTCCGGGAGACGACCATGTGGATCACGCCGACCACCACCCCGGCGATCAGCGCGATCATGCTGTAGCGGTAAGCGTTTTGGCGGCCTTTGATCAGCAGCACCACCGCGCGCACCATCATCACGCCGAATGCGACAGTGGCCAACACAAAAAGTATATACAGCCACTGGAAATCCGCAATAGCCGCAAATTTTGGGCCATAGCCTTTGGGGTTCAACGCAACACAGGTTGTCCCCGCGCCCCCAGCAATATTGAAGAGGGCGGATATGCTTAGAAACAAAATGCCAATGAAACGTAGAAATTTACCCATGATAGTGCCTCCTAAAGGTACTAAATTAGACCCTTTGGGTTTCCAAACCCAAAGGGTCTCTTGAACTAAACAAACATAAACCCGGCCACGAATGCTGCCGTCGTCAGCAGCAACAGACCGGGGAACACAGCCAGAATACGCTCTCGTGAGAACAGCGGTCTTCCAGCCTTGAGAAACGAAAGCAGCAGCCCACCCAAACCGATCAACATGCCGCCAATTCCTACCCAGGCAAATCCACCTGGAGTTTTGCCCTGGAATACCAGTACGATGGGCAAAAAGAAGATCATCAAACCAGCCACCCCATGAACGATCGCCAATGTGATTACAGCCAGCTTCTTGGGCCCGCTCAGACGAGTTGCCACAACTGCCAGAAAGCCCAGTACTGTGAAGATCCCATACGGGATCAAAATGGGGCGTAGGAATTGTGTCACCAGCCCCAATGCCAGGCTTTGGGGGATCAAGGTCGATGCGATAACGACCATAGGGGAATCGAGCACTTCGAACCCCAGGATGATCATCAATAAACTGGCGACCACGATGACACCAAACCCAATGGTGTAACAGGCAATCGCCATGGAACTTAAGCCTGCAACCCCTCGAACGACCTGGTAAGAGGCCAGTAGCGCAGTGATGAGCAGCAGGATGCGGTCGAGGGGCTTCATGAAAAACGTTTGAACGTTAGATAACATCCAGAACGATCATTACCATAGTCCCTAACATGAAGAGCGATGCGTACTTGAACAAACCGAAGTTGACTCGCTCCGAGGGGCGCAGCGTGCTGCCGATAGCCAGCACCAGCAAACCGCACGAGAGCACAGCCATCAGTCGCAGATATCCCCAGGACATGCCGATGCCGTAGGCGGCGGCAGCCATGGCGATGGCAGCTAAAACGCTTGATACGGCGATGATCGCCCGCGTTGCCCCGAAACCGTACGTCTCGGGGAAGACGGGAACGCCCGCGGCGCGGTAGTCCTTGTGATAACGCATAGAGAAGGTCAGGATGTGGGTGGGGATCCAGAAGAGGATCGCCAGCGCCAGGGTGATGCCAATCCAGTCGATGGCACCCATGCCTAAAGCCCGGCCAGCCAGCACGGGCATGCCCCCTGAAACACCGCCCCAGACGATGCTCCAGGCGGTGCGACGTTTGAGCCAGATGGTGTAGATGATCACGTCGAAGAACAGCCCGGCAAAAACGATGACCCCGTAAAGCAGATCGATATACAAAGCCCAGCCAATTCCCAGAGCTGAGATGATCAGACCAAAGCGCAAGGCTTCTTTGGGGGTGATTTTCCCTGAGGGCAGCGGTCGCCAGCAGGTGCGGTTCATCCGGGCGTCGATATCGCGGTCGTACCACATGTTGAGCACGGTCGATCCGCTGATTGCCAGGAACAAGCTGCCCCCCAAGGCTAAAAGGGTACCAAGATTGAAGACCGGGCAGCGGGCGCTCATATACCCGGCCAGGCCAGTGGTCAGCAGCAGGGCGGTTTGCAGGCTCTTGATGAGGGGCCAGTATTTTTGGCGGAGATTGGAGACGCCTTTGGCGGATTGGAGAATGGGCATGGTTGCTCTCTAGACCCCAGGGGTTTTGCACCGCCCTCAGAATAGCACGAGGGGCTAAACCTCTGGGGTCTGCTCTTTAGGGTTCTCTCACGCAACGGAAACCCACGTTTGGGCTGAAGTATTCCGGCCCGGCGGAGTTGCGCGTCCAGACTCGCAAATTATACTCGTAATTTTCTTTGCTGCCGCCGCGCAGGTAGCGGTAGTGCTGGTCTTCGTAGTCATCACCGGTCCACTGCCAGACATTGCCAGCCATATCATACAGGCCGTAGGGGCTGGAGCCATCTACCGTCGCGTAGCCATCGTAAGTGTTCCCATTGTAAAAGCCCACCGGGGAGGTATCGCTCGCACCGGCCAGTTTCTCGAAGATATCATGGCTGCTGTAGTAGTTGGCCTGGTTGCGCTGGATTTCATCGCCCCAGGGATAGGCGCGGCCATCGACCCCGCGGGCGGCTTTTTCCCATTCGACTTCCGTGGGCAGACGCCAGCCGTAATATTCGCAGTAGGCGCGCGCCCCGAACCAGGTCACCAGGGTGACGGGGTGATTCTCGTAACCTTCTTTGGGGGTGTATGCACCGCTCTGGCCCTGGATTCGCACCCCAGGGTCATCCAGCGCGGCTAGGAGGTACATGCCCTCAGGGATTTCTTCCTCATGTTTGTAGCCGTGGAACTCATCCCCGGGGTAGTAACCAACCGGGTTAGCGCCCTCGAAGCCAATCGAGCCGTCGGCGTAGGCCTGGTCGATGAACCGGGCGTATTGGGCGTTGGTCACGTGGGTGACCATGATCTCGAATTCGGCCACGTCCACTTCGTGCTGGTGCAGACCGAAAAAGAACTCTCCCGCCGGGACGGTGGCCCAGCTTTCGGGGTCTACGCCCGTGTCGATGGTGGGTGGGGGACCAGAACTCTCTGCGGAGGCACAACCCGCTAAGATCAACGGGATCAACACTATAAGGAGTCGGATCAGCCGCTTCATTGGGTCACCTCCTCCTCGAGTTCTTCCGTCCAGCGGCCTTTCTTTTTGAATAGATCAAAAAGACGCCATAACATCAGCATCGCCAGCACCACCAGCACCAGCGCCAACCCTAGATCCGCCAGCAGCATGGTCCAGTTGACCAGCGGTTGCTGGGCGGATTCGGTCACGAACAGGCGCTTCATAGAGAAAATGGTCACCGAAGCGAAACCGATATCGGAGCCGATGATCACTAACCAGCCGAACCATTTGCGGGCTTTGCCCTTTAGCCCGGCGATATCGGCATAGTAGAACAGAATGATGGTGGCGATGATGCCGGAGAGGATGTGCCAGTGGCCGGTGAGGGTGATGCGCTCTTCACGGTGCGGCCAGACACGGAAGATCTCATCGAGTTTGACCGCCATGAAGATGCCCACGCCGCTGACGGTGAAGTTCATGAAGACCATCTGCCAGGTGGCGCCAAACTTGAGCGGGTCGTGCAGCAAAGCTTTGATCTTCTGCCAGGCGTTAGCCTTTTCGATGTCTTGTTCGGCGATGCGATCGCGGATCAGCTTATCCCAGCCGAAGATGACCAGCATCAAGGCAGCCAGCATCACCGATACCGAGCCGAAATAAATGATGGTATGCGCCCAGGGGAAGAGCACCACCGACCAGGCCCCTAACGAGATGACGATGGTGCCAACGATCATCAGCGGCATGGCAATCTTGTGGAATACGCCTTTGAACTCGTACCATTTACCGACAATCAAGGTCAGCGCGACGGCGATCAGGGTCAGCATGATGTGCAGGTGACCGATGATCGATTTTTGCAGAACAGTTTTGTGCGGCTCACGGATCAGGTCTTCGGCCAGGAAGGTCTCGTGCCCGTTGCCCCAGTAAGAGCCAGACACAGCACCAAACAGTGCCGAACCCAGGGTGGCCACAGCCATGGTGAAGAATGCTGCTCTTTCTAAATCCATGCCCTTCTTGGTGCGGCTCATCTCGGGGTCGTCGATGTAGTATTCCTTTTTCCAAGGCCACAGCGCCGCCGAGAGTAAGATTCCAGCAAAGAAGCTCAGCGAGAGCCCAAAGAGGTACAACCCATGGAAGAGGAAATTGTGCCCAAAGTAGCCGAAAAGCAGGCCAAAGATCAGGGTGATCATATAGCCAAAGGTCATTGTGGCGTTGATCTGGGCGCGCTCATGGTCTTTCATGGGTACCATGCCGGTGATGATGAAGACCTCGATGGCCACTACCGCCACAGCAATGGTGTGGTAGAGCATGATGATGCGGCCCTCTCGCTCAGAGGGGTCCAGTGACATCCCGAGACCATCGACTACAATGTCCCGGATGCCAAACTCCACCATCGGGCCGGAGAGCATGCCCCAAATCGCCGTGACCAGGGCAATCAAGGCGATAGCGACCAGCACCAGTCCTTTGGTGGAGCGGAAGAAGAAATTCCAACGTTGTTTCAATGCACCCATAAAGACTCCTTAGTCGAGAGATGGGCTTCTAGCGCACTCTCGCTTTTCCGGCGCAGAAGCGCCGAGGTAGGATTTGTTTGTGCAAAAGATAACATATTGTAGCTATGCTGTCTTTGACAAAAGGCAAGTTCGGTTGTCAAGGAGTTCAACTTCTCCGGTAGTAAGAAGTTGAACTCCTCCCATTGTTAATCTTGCTGACGGCTTAGGATTTCAAATCCTGCATGAATCCCCAGGTGAATGCCAGGGTCATCAGGAAGAGCAACGGAGCTAAAATAGTGAAGACCAATTCCTTGGAAAAAATACCAAACAGTGGCGCTCCGGTGATGGTAAGGGATGCCAGAGCGAGACCGCCAATGCCGATCAGCGCGCCACCAATGCCCACCCAGAAAAAGCCTTTAGGGGCACCTTTAGCCATGAATGGGCCTAAGAAGATCACTAGCCCAGCTACACCATGAAAGACCGGAACCGCCCATTTCCTGAGACCTGCCATGCCACCAATGCTGGTGACAGCGATGGCTAAAAAGCCGATCAAGGCAAACCAGGCGAAAGCCCTCTTCCATTCGGGGAAGAACTGGTTGGCAATACCCAGAGAAATGCCCAACGGAATCAGGCTGGCCACTGGCAAAATGAAAGGTGACAATGCCGTGCCGCCAAGACCCAAGATGCCGTAACCCATGAAGATTAACAGCAAGCCGGAAACCAATAGAACAATAAAGCCCAGCAGATAGTAAACATCATGCAGGGCTTTTCCTGAGGAGTAGCGAGTGTAGAACCGCCAAATCAGGTAGATGGCCAAAAGGCCGGTAAGCAAGAGGAAAAGATTGTCTAACGTAAACACAGAGAACTCCTTTCAAGAATATGGGATAGGATGATTCTTCACGCGGGGAAACAAATACACCCCGCCTATTCTATTGTTCCATATTCCACAATCTCTGTCTGTGATTTTAGTCACATTCATCGTGGGGCGATTGCTGCACAGTCACTTTTAATGATTTTGGAGCATTTGCTAGTCCAACCTGAGTTGCGGATAAGAAAACAGCAATTCCCTGAGCGGAGCGCAGCGTAGTCGAAGGGAAAAGGATAGAGAAGATACGGCGTTTCGACTTCAGCTCAACGGGTGGTATCTCACGAAGTGAAATTCAAGTAATTCCAGACCCAGTTGATCGACACGTTGAACTGGTTGCGGAATCCCATCAGCGTTTGAGGGGGTTTAACGGTTTCGACCCGCTCTTGAACTCGAGTGAAGCATCGCCAGAGCGGGTCGGGCACGTCTTATGAAGGCTATTCGCTACGCCGTTTGCGGGGCGGTTGCCTGTGAGGAGGCTGTAGCTCCTTGAGATGCCTGGATTTTCTCCCAGATCCCAGGCCAGAGCATCAGAATCACCAGGAGCAAGCAGCAAATTGGAGCCAGTGAGAACAGGGAGAAGCGGCCTAGTTCTTGAGCGGTCACAAAGGCCAGGGGAACGCCCACTACCAACTCTAACGCACCCGCTGTCAGGCCCAGGACATAGGTCCATTCTTTGGGCTTGGTCAAAATCGAAACCGTGGCCACACCCCAGCCGATCATGGCTATCCAGTGCAGACGCTGCACCATGGAGAAGAAAGGTGCACCAATGGTGATGATGCGGCTCAAGCTAGCGATACCGTTCATCAGGCAGAAAACCCAGGCCATACCGGCCAAGAAGCCAAACATCGTGCGGCCCCACGACAACTTCCCAACGGGAACCATGATCAGGAAGTAGAGGACCAGGAAGGGCCAAAAGAGGGTGAAGTAAACCGGGGGCAGCCCGCCAGCCATAAAGGGCACATTGATGAACCAACTGGCCTGCAATGACAGTACAATGGCGATCACTGATAATAAGAAAGCCCATTTTTTCTTGGTGAAGAAGCCATAGGCGCTCACCAGGAAGATCACGCCCCCAAAGATGCCGAGGTCTGCAATAGCGGGGTGGATGTATTTCAAGAGGATCTCACAGCCTGGTTCGGCGGCCTCTGCATGCATCCCGCGCACGTACCAGTTCAGAAAGATCACAAAGTGCCCGATGATGCCCATCAGGCCGCCAACGATGGCAACGATGCCACCAAGTTTTTCGTTTCGTTCCATTGCATTCTCCTTTATGGTTGATCTTTATCTCATCATGTGAAATATAATACAAATTGATTTGAGCGTCTTTGCTTTAAAGCAAATCGTCCCTGTTTCCTGCTGTTCATTGCGTTGGCAAATCCCCGGTATGGCACGAGCAGCCTTGGTAGTAGGGGGCATCATTATGTGCGGCTACATAAACCACGGTGTTCGGTTCGATATTTAGATTGCAACCTTCCATGAATAAAGGGTTCTCCTCGTCATCCCAAGGGGCGATTTGGGCATCGCAATTGACGTAAACGGTCCCGCTCCATTCTTCATTACAGAAAGGCCCTGCTACGACTCTATCTACCAACATCATTTTGCCCCCAATCTCAACCTTGACGGGTGTGGGTGAAGGCCCGGGAGTGGGGGTGATTCGCAGCAAACTCGCCAGATCTACGGTTGGCCTGGGCGTGCCGACCTCTGGAGTGCAGACAGTGGCATTTTGCCTCTCGCAGGCTGATAGAAGGCATATTGCAAGCATAGTGAGCAGGACAGCCAACTTGGATCGTTTCATAAAGAACTCCTGGAAGATTTCGACGGTCTCGATACGGTTAATCAGCGCATATCTTGGCTCACATTACGCACCTTGATATGTGAAATATATCTCAAACAGCCTTGATGGTCTTTGCTTTAACGCAAATCAGGAGCCGATCACTTTCCGGCTCCTGATTGCCCTGCCTATTTCCTTCACTCATGACAGGAGCAACCCTGGAGGTACTCCTTGTCGTTATGGGCCTCTACATAAACGACAGTCCCTTCTTCCACCTCGAGATCGCATTCTTGGAAGAAGAAAGGATCCGTTTCCCAGGCTGCAATTTGAATGTCACAGGTGACGTAAACGGTCCCACTCCAGATGTCGTTGCAAACCGGCCCGGTGACGATCCTATCCACCTGGGTTTCTTTGCCCTTAATTTCGATCCAGACTGGTGACGATGGTTCGTCGAGATTCGCCACCGAAGTAATTTTCGGAAAGAGAGCAGGATCATCGAGATATGAGATTCGCTCTGGAGGGCATTGCGCTGTACACGCGGAGAGAAGCAAAACTAGGCCAAGCACTAGACATAGCAGTCGAGTTCTCATCGAAAGGTGTCTGCCTTATTCTGCCGAGGCATCGCCCAGCAGGGCTTTTCTGGAAGCCGGGATGGTCAGTGAGACGATCAGCCCCAGGCCCAGCAAGGTCGCCACTATGAAGTCGGAGGTGTTCATCCTGATCAAGTGCGTTGGCAGGTTTGCTACCACGACGACGGCCCCGGCAATCACCCCCAGCCACCAACCCGCCTCTTTGCGGGCGGCCAGCAGTGGGATGGCCACAATGCATAAGACCATGGCGATGAAGTTCATCGGGGCCTCCACGCCATAGATGGCGTGATCCAGGTCTAAGAAGAGTGGACTCTCCGGGCGATCCAGGATGCCTTTGAAGCCGTGCATGGTCAAGACATTGATGTGACCAGCCACGACACCCAGCAATGTAAAGGCGAAGAAGCGGGAAACTTTTTCACCGCGCTCGCCTTTTTTCAGCATCAGGATTGTCCAGTAGGTGGCCAAACCTACGAGTAGTACGGCTATCGTCATTGGCGGCCTGCCCATGTGAACCACGAAAGGCAGTATTTCGATGACGGCGAAGATCGTTGGAAGCGACACACAGCTCAAAGCCACCGGCCAGGCCCAAGGGTATCCTTTCCATAGCGGATAGACGGTGACCAGCAGCGTGACGCTGGCGACCACAGTGATCCCCAGCATGCCCACGAACCAGATCGTCAGCATCATGGGCGCCTGCTCGAAGTGAGGGTCTTCGACCATGAGGTGGACCAGCTTTCCGACCAGGCTGTTGAAGGTGGCGCGCACCAGGATTGGCACCACAAAGGCACCAAACAACCCGAAAACCGCGGCCAAAATGGCGACTATTTTGCGAGTTGTGGGGGTAAAATCGTTTTGATTCATTTTGCATTCTCCTTGACTATGATTGTGATAAGATTAACGAGCATATTCAGCATAATCTGGTTATCTGGTTGTGTCATTTCCTTTGGGAAAGTTCTGATCTCGATTCTGTGCCGAAAATGGAAACACCCCCTGGCGAGCTTTTAGCTCAAACCCCAGTATTTTGCAAACTAAATCAACGGGAGCGCGCAGATATTGGCAATCTGGCCGTCTGGAAAAGGTATGCAGAGGGGGAGTTTCTGGCCCATCAGGGAGATGTCTGGCCTTATGTTTTGGTCCCCGCCGACGGGCAGATCAATGTTCATAAATTGTCTTCTGAAGGGCGCAGCCTGGGGGCTTTGAGGTTGGGGGCTGGTCAAGTATTTTGGAGTCCCTCGGTGTTTGATGGTGGGCCGCTGCCCGCTGCGCTGGAAGCGCGCCAAACTTGCGAGGTTTACCTATGGCACCGAGACCCACTGTTGCCAAGAGTGCGCGCCAATCCCGAGGCGATGTGGGATTTGTGTGAACTGCTTATCCAACGCATCCGGCAGGCCAGCGATATGGTGGAAGACCTGGCCTTTCAGCCTGTAGCCCACCGATTGGCGCGCTTGTTGATGAAGCAATATCAAGAGACGGCGGATGTCCATGTAAGCCGCAGCCTGACCCTGGATGAGATGGCTACGATGATCGGTACGACACCGGTCATGGTGTGCAAGATACTCTCACGTTTCGCTGGTGAGGGGTTCATCAAAGTGAGCCGCACGGAGTTTGAAATTATTGAGCACAATAAATTGGAGCAGATGGCCGGGTTATGAATTTAAACGAGCTTTTATCCCAAAACCTTATCTTTACCGGTCTGAACAGCCAGGAAAAAGATGACCTCGTCAAGTCAGCCATCACGCGTGAGTACCAGAAGGGCGCATGGATCTCTCACTATGGCGATGTTTGGCCTTATCTCTTCGTCGTGGAGAGAGGGATCGTTACACCGATAAAGGAATCTTCGGAACGCAGTTTGATCGTCGTTGAGCTTGACGAAGGCGAAGTTTTTTGGGGGTTGAGTTTCTTCCTGGAAGATGCACCGATGCCCGTTGCCCTGGTTGCCAAGGAAACCTGCCGCATATCCATGTGGTCTCACGACCACATCAAGCCGCTGTTACTCAAGAATGGGCAAATGTCCTGGGAGTTGACCCGCCTGATGGTGCGGCGGATGCAGTATGCCAGCGAGATTCTCGACGAATTTGCCTTCCAGCCTGTGACCGGTCGTCTGGCGCGCCTGTTGTTGGAGCATTTTGGGGATGCGGTGGGGGATTATGTCTCGCGGGATATGACCTTGGACGAGATGGCGGCTCACATTGGCACCACCCGCGAGATGGTCTGTCGGCAGTTGTATAAGTTTGCGGATGAAGGGGCGATTCAGATTAACCGCACGGAGTTCATGATTTCCGATCAGGCCCGGCTGGAGAAAATTGCCGGGAAGATCGTGGGGTGAATAGGACCGCGCTTTAAAGGATGGCGTCTCACGAAATGTTTCATGAGGCGCAGTTATTTTGGGTCAGAATCCGGTCGAAAAAAGCTTGCTAAGCCTCTGCCAGAAGCCTATCTAACTGGGCTTTGGATTTCTCCTCCACCTCTGCGTGCAGGCTGTGATTGTGAGAATCCATGGTCACGACGACGGGGAACTCCTTGACCTGGAGCACCCAGATGGCCTCGGGGATGCCAAACGCCATCTTGTGTACGCCAAGCACTTTTTCCACGGATTGGGCGATCAGCGAAGCCGCGCCGCCAACGGCATGAAGGTATACACCAGGGACTTCATTGCAGGCCTGGAGCGTCTGCGCGCCCATGCCCCCTTTGCCGATGACCCCTTTCATATTGAAATGACGCATCACGTCGCCCTGGTAGGGTTCCTCCCGGATGCTGGTGGTAGGCCCCGCGGCGACGAATTTATACTCCCCGGTGTCCAAGCCGGAGACCACCGGCCCGCAGTGGTAGATCACCCCACCTTCCAGAAGGGGCTTGATGGCCTGGTATACCTCCAGGTCGTCTCCCTGGGGGTCGCGGGTCTTTTTGATAAAGGTCTCGATCATCCATTTGTGGACGGCGTCACGCCCGGTAAGCATCACGCCGGTGAGGGCAACGGTATCGCCGACCTTCAGACTGCGGATAATTTCATCGGAAATAGGGATGGTGATCTCGCGCATTGTGGCCTCCAATGGCTACTTGATGTTATAGATACTTGTTGACGAGCAGGTTCAATTTGTGCTTGGTCTTGTCTGGGATGACCTTGGGATCTGTGATCAAGGCGGATGCCAGGGCGTCTCCGCAGTCACACTCCCGGTCGGACTTCAGGTTGCGCACCAGATTGCGCACAGCGTTTTGAGCAAGCTCGGTGTTGCGGTTGAGGATCTCGATCACCATCTCCACGGTGACGGGTTCCTCACTGACGTGCCAGACATCGTAGTCGGTGACGTGGTTCATCACTGCGTAGCACATCTCCGCTTCTTTGGCTAGAAAGGCCTCGGGAGCGGTGCTCATGTTGATGACCGACATGCCCCACGAACGGTAGGTATTCGATTCGGCCCGCGTGGAGAAGCGCGGCCCCTCGATGGTGATCAAAGCGCCTCCCTTGTGAGTCGTCCCCCCCGCGGCTTTGACCGCCTCGTAGACCTCTTGTGAGAGGTCTGCACAGAACGGCTCGGCAACGCCGATATGGGCCACCATCCCCTCCCCAAAGAAGGTTCGTGCCCGGCCTTTGGTGAAGTCGAAAAGTTGATCGGGGATGACGATCTCTCCGGGGATATAATCCTCGCGCAGAGACCCGCAGGCGCTGATGCTGAGCACGCGCTCGACGCACAGGGATTTCAAGGCGTAGATATTGGCGCGGAAGTTGATCTCGCTGGGGGAGATGTGGTGGCCTGCGCCGTGGCGGGCCAAAAAAGCCACCCGCTGACCCTCCAGAGTGCCCACGACAATGGCGGCGCTGGTCTTTCCGAAGGGGGTTTCGATCTCGAACTCTTGAGGGCTTTCCAGCCCAGGTATGTCGTATAAGCCCGAGCCACCGAGGATGGCGAGCGAGGGAGCATCATTCATGAAGAATCCTCCGTCGATGAGTTGTCACTGAATAAGCCCAGATAGGCATCTAGGTCCTCGATATCCGTGGCGTCCGTCGGCCCGGTAGCGGTATCCGTAGGTTGCGAGGCGTCCGGCAGCGGCCCAGGCGACCCCACGCCGAAGATCATCGGCACCCCACCAATTGAGATGACATCCCCAGGGCTTAAGACAGCCTCTTGAACACGCTTTCCATTGACCGATGTGCCCACGGTGGACTCCAGGTCGAAGAGCACATATTTCCCATCAATAAGCCGGATTTCGGCATGATGGCGTGAGACGTGGGGGTTATCGATGACGACGGCGTTATCTTCTTTGCGGCCAATGCCAAAAATCTGCTCATCGATGATGGCCACTTTGGTGCCGTCGATAATGAGAAAGACTTTGACGTTATGGGCGTTAGATTTTTTCTTGGTGGACACAGTTTTCCATCCTCAATTTCCAGGGGGTTCAGCAGGTTTCTCGATGGTAAGCGTAGCCTCTCCACAGCGGAGCTGGTCTCCCAGCGCCAGGACGGTGGGAACAGAGAGCGGCTGCTCGTTGAGCAGGGTGCCGTTGGTCGAGCCGAGGTCTTCCACCCACCATTGGCCGCGGTCGAAGCTGAGGCGGGCGTGGTGTTTGGAGACGGTGTTTGAGTCGATGGCACAATCACAACTGGGGTCGCGCCCGATGATGATCTCCGCGGAAGAGAATTGCTGCACGCGCTTGGTCTCACCGATATCGATCACAAAACTGAGCGGGGTTTCGGGCTGGATCACCGGAGCGTTTTGCTGGGATTTGAGGTCACGCCAGAGCAGCCAAATGATCCATCCCAGGAAGCCATAGAGGGCAGCGACCATCACGCTCCTCAAGACCAGCAGTATGATCGCGCTCACAGCAGGGATCCCTTTGTGGGCTGGTCATCGTCAGGCGAAGCCGGCGGCGTATAGCGCTGCGTCGAATCAAGGGGTGCGGCTCCCTCTTGGGCGTATACCAGTGGCACCCCGGCCAGAGAGATCACGTCCCTGGGGTGCAGGGTACACTGTGTTACCCGGCGGCCGTTGACGAAGGTGCCGCCGGTCGAATCGAGATCGAATAGGATATAACGCCCCTGGGTAGCGCGCAGTTGGGCGTGCTGGCGTGAGATGCGCGGATCGTCGATGACCAGTTCGTTGTCGGACATACGGCCGATGTTGACCACGCTCTTTTCGAGGCTGAAAATCTGGTCGCCATCGACGATGATGAAGGTGTTTTGGGGGATGTTTTCAGTGTTGGACTCCGTTTCCACGGCCATGCCGTGGGTTTCTTCGTGGAATCCCGGGCTGATGCGGGCGACGATGTCGATATCGTCAGGCTCCATCTCGGACTCAGCTACCAGGTTGACCGTTGGGGGATGCCGAAAGGCAAAACCGGCCTGAGCCCCGGCCTGCTGGATCAGGTCTGCCAGTTCGGCCAGCAACATCTCCGGTCCGGGGAGGGCACTGATGTGCTGGGGGTGCAACTGGATGAAAAAGGTATCTGGAGCCAGCAAAGTACCCTCTTCGTCTTGCCGGGCGACCGCCTGCATCGCAGCGATCATCTGCCGGGTGATCTCATCTTTCGATAACTGCGCCGGGAGCAGACGGGCGATATGCCCCTCGATCAGGGTCTGCAAACGGGCTTCAAGTTGGTCTAGTTTTATGGTGAGTGTGTTCATGCAGTAGGCTGACGCAATTATAGAGGAGAGGCGGTTATTGAGCAAGTTGAATCTGCGCCGCGGTTATGCTATGATAGGATTGCCGAAAAGGTTCAGGAAGTGATGAAGCATGCCCGGGGAGGCATCCCGAGAAATGGCGTGCGGTACGATTTGTCGGGATTGGTTATGGGCAAAGGAGGTAATGGGTCAAAACCGAATGGCAAGTGAAGCCCAAGTTTGTCAGCCTGTTATAAAGGAGATAAATTTCTGTGAAAATTTTGTATTTCAGTGTCGAAAATTTCCGGAACATTAAAAATGCGGTCTGCGAAGATGTCCCTAATTTTATGGTCGTTTGCGGCGGCAATGGGAGCGGTAAAAGTGCATTGCTTGAAGCTTTGATGACAGCTAAAGAAAGGGCGGGAGCATACGGTAATTTTAATTTTGATCCTCGCGTAGTTTCTGTCGATTCCGACAAGTCGCGTATCATTATGGGAGTTTTATTTTCTGATGGTGAACGAGATTTTCTCAAAACCCAATACGATGAAGAATGCCCGGAGAAGGATGAAATTGTAATTGAAATAGATAAGGATGGTAGGGGTAGGCCAATAAAAAGATCACAACCGGTTGCAAGACTTTTTGGTTATTACAGTCGATCTTTTGGGTCACTTGGTTTTTTCGATTACATTACTGCATATAGACAAGCTGCTAAGGTTCAATTGAACAACTGGGATGCAAGTTTTCTGAGTGACGAACGAATAAAAAATACTCTTGCAATAGGTCAACAGAAATTTCAAATGACTAAACAGTATTTGGCAAGCCTAAAAATGCAAGATCTCCAGGCAATCCAAGCATCTCAGCAAGAAGGACATCTTGTGATCCCAGATTCATTACAAGAAATAAGGGAAACATTTGATAGATTTTTTGCTCCCTTAAAATTTAAAGACGTGTATCTTGATAGATCACCTTTTGGTTTTGTTATTGAAACTCCATTGGGAGAAATCGATATAGATGATCTTAGTTCAGGCGAAAAAGAAATACTGAATATTTTTGTAAGATTTCATCAATTGAAACCCGCCGATTCGGTAATACTTTTTGATGAAGCAGATGCTCACTTGCACCCCGATCTTGAGCGTAGATATTTATTTGGATTAAAAGAATTATCAAAAGGTAATCAATTAATCTTAACGACCCACTCTCCAGAAATGATGATTGCAGCTGGCTCCGACGCGCTATATACAATTCATAAGGAATCTGCTGCCCCTGGAGAAAACCAGTTAGTCCGCGTTACTGAAGATGAGATTTTGCATGATACATTATCTGAGCTAATGGGTTCAAGAGGGTTAGTTAGCATAAATCAACGAATAGTATTTATAGAGGGGGAATCTGCGTCAGCCGATAGGATGATCTATGAATCTTTTTATCCCCCATCACAGTACAATATTAGCTTTGTGCCTTCTGGCAACTCATCAACGACAAGGAATATCGCAGAAAGGATAAATTTGCTACTTACTAGCTCAATTGGCTTCCAACAGTTTTTTAGTATTGTTGATCAAGATATTCAGCGATTTGAAGAAGATCCTACCGATGGTTCGAGACTCTTTTATTTACCGGTATATCATGTCGAAAATTTTTTATTGAACATTGAAGAAATTTTTGCCGTAACAAAATCGCTCCTGGGCATGGAGTGTCGATATCAAAACCCCTTGGAAGTAAAAGATCATTTGGAAAGCCTGTTGTTGAAAGACGGTCATCTAAGACCTTACGCGCGAGCTCTTCTTGATGCAGAATTAGCTGTTTTGGCAAAGAAGGCATATGATTCAGTTTATAAGTCTACAGGCGATGGGGATGAAATACAAGCAAATCCTACTTTTGATGATATGGTTCAAATTGCATCAGAAATTATTGAAAGCACCATTATAGATGGAACTTGGAAGGTGAAATGTAAAGGGAGGGATTTATTAAAATCCTATTGTGGGGAACTTGGTTTGAGATATGAGCATTTCAGAAATAGTTTAATTTCCAGGTTGGAGAAGCCGCCGAAAGAGCTTGATAATATTGTTCAAAAAATCCTCTCATCATGATTATCAAGAAGGCACGAGCTATCGATGGGTTGCACTATCAAGATGAAGAAGAAAATGAGTGTGGGAGGCGGAGCTTTGGGATGAGGAAAAACGATAGCCAAGGTTTTATTTTAGGGGGTCTTTAAAACCAACCGCGCGTACCATAATCATGGATTGACAAGTGTAGGTGGCGGGTGTTTATTAGGAAAGATTGGCTATTTGGGCGATCTCTGCGCCGGGTTTGAGTGCCACAACGTCCTCTATCGGAGCAGAGTATCTGTGAAAACCCCGCCTAACATACCAATACAGCGGCACTACATAGTATACTGGGGCTATGGATCAGCACGCCGGTTTCCGCGAAGTTGAGCATACGGCCGATTGGGAGCTGCACGTCTGGGCGGCGGATTTGGTGACTCTGCTGGCCCAGGCCGCGCGAGGGATGTATGCGCTGTCCGGTATCCGGCTGGCCGAGGCGCCGCGCCTTGAGCGCAGGTTCAAACTGGTCTTCGCAGACAGGGAATCTCTGCTGGTCGATTTTCTCTCCGAACTGCTTTTCTATGGGGAAGATGAGCACCTGGCCTTCGATGCGTATCAGCTCGCGGTTGACGGCGCCCGCCTCAAAGCCCAGGTTTGGGGCGCGCCCATCGAAGACCAGGCCAAGGAGGTCAAGGCGGTTACCTATCATCGCATGAAAGTCACCGAGACGGAAGGCGGTTTAGCGGTCAATATCGTTTTCGACGTTTGAGTGGGCAAACGCGGCCACGGAGGTGGAACCATGGTTGCAGTAAGTGATTTGAAAAAGATAAGCGACTATGAATGGGAGATCCCGAAGACCTTTCGGGGTGATATGCGTGTCCCAGTGCGGGTCTTCGTCTCCGAGCGCCTGCTGAATGAGGCCATGCGCGACAAATCCTTGGAGCAGGCCGTCAACGCGGCCACGCTGCCGGGGCTGGTGGGGCATGTGCTGGTGATGCCGGACATGCACCAGGGCTATGGCTTCCCGATTGGGGGTGTGGCGGCGACCCGCTACCCTGATGGAGTCATCTCCCCGGGAGCGATTGGCTACGATATCAACTGCGGCGTGCGTCTTTTGGGTTCACAGATCACCTTTGAGGAAGCGCGACCCTATCTGGGTGAACTGGCAACCGCCCTGGACAGGAAATGTCCCAGCGGGGTGGGGAAAGGCGGTCAACTGCGGCTGAGTGAACGTGAATTGGAGCGCCTGTGCGTCGAAGGCTCACGCTGGGCGTTGAAGAGAGGCTATGCCAGCGAGGCGGATGTGCGCCGCACCGAGGAGGGCGGGCAGTTGAAAGGCGCTGACCCCAGCCACGTCAGCGAACGGGCCAAGAAACGCGGCCGCCCTCAGGTGGGTACGCTGGGCGCGGGCAATCATTTCATCGAGGTGGACCTGGTCGAGAAGATTTACCACCCCCAGGCCGCCCAGGTGATGGGCCTGGAGGAAGGCAAACTGGCTTTGCAAATCCACTGCGGTTCGCGGGGCTTCGGGCACCAGGTCTGCTCCGACTATGTGCGCACGTTCCAGGGCGCGGTCAAACGCTACGGCATCCAACTGCCAGACCGCGAGCTGGTCTGCGCGCCGATGGATTCGCCCGAGGGCGAGGCTTATCTGGCAGCCATGCGCTGCGCGGCCAACTACGCTTTCGCCAATCGGCAGGTCTTGGCTCATTGGGTCAGGGAGGCCTTCGAGGAGGTACTGGGGCGTAGAGTGCGCAGTGCCGGCTTGCACCAGGTTTATGATATCGCCCACAATATGGGCAAGATCGAGACTCATCAGGTTGAAGGGAAGCGCATACAAGTGTGCGTCCATCGCAAAGGGGCGACGCGCGCCTTTGGCCCGGGATATGAAGGGCTACCTGAGGAGTATAGAGAGATCGGCCAACCGGTTTTGGTGCCCGGCAGCATGGGCACTGCTTCCTGGGTGCTGGTGGGCACGGAGGGCAGCATGCAGCGCTCCTTTGGGTCCACCTGTCACGGCGCGGGACGTACGATGAGCCGCAGCAAGGCCAAGAAGACCATCTGGGGAGAAGATTTGCGCAAGAGATTGGAGGGCGATGGCATCCATATCCGCGCCGGGTCGATGGCTGGGCTGGCCGAGGAAGCCCCGGCGGCGTACAAGGATGTCGACTCGGTGGTCGATACCGTCTCGGGGGCGGGGATTGCTAAAAAAGTGGCACGCTTGACGCCGGTGGCGGTGGTAAAGGGATGATGAAGGGGCTATGAGTACTTCCAATACGGATTTGTACAGCCTGTTATTGTTCGTTGCTGCGGCTATCTCGCTGGTTCTGTTAGCAGTGGCCTGGCGGCGGCGGGATGTTGCGCCAACGGCGCGCCCTGTGGCATTGTTCGCGCTGGCGATGTTGGTTTGGGACCTGACCTATGCGCTGCACTGGACGGAGGCCTATCGTCCCCAACCCTATTTCTGGCTCGACGCCACCTATCTGGGCGTGGCGGTCGCGCCGACGGCTTTTTTTGTGTTTGTCTTGGTGTATACCAACCGGGCGCACTGGCTGAACCGCCGGGGGCGCATTTTGTTAGCAGCGATCCCCGCCTTGACGGTGTTGATGATCTTCACCGATCATTATCACGGACTGTTCTATGGGGGTAAGCGGCTAAACGCAACCGACTTGATTTTTGACGGTGGGATTTGGTTCTGGGGGAACGCCCTGTATTCTTACGGCCTGATGCTGGTTAGTTTCTGGTTCTTGCTGCAAACGTTTCTAAGGTCCCCAGCGGTATACCGGGGGCAATCTGGCATGGTCTTTTTCGGCGTCTTGCTGCCATGGGTGTTGAACATCTTTTACATGACGGGAACGCGCCCTCTGCCCAACCTGGATTTGACCCCGGTGGTTTTTACGGTTACCGGGGTGGCGGTTGGGTTGAGCATCTATCATTTCCGCTTGTTAGACCTGGTCCCCATCGCGCGGGATATCCTGGTGGATGGCATGAACGACGGCGTCCTGGTATTGGATGTGCATTATCGAGTGATCGATATCAATGCGGCCGCGATGGCGATATTAAAGCTGGGTTCTAAACCCCCGATTGGCGCGACGATTCAAGGGGTGTTCTCTGGTTGGGAGGATATCGTCGATGATCTGAATCCTGAGGCGAAATTGATACGAGAGTTCAGCCTGGATGAAGATCAGGAGCCCTATTTCTGTTTGGAAATTATCTCCATAGACGACCACAATCAAAAACTTAACGGATGGTTGGTGTTATTGAAAGATATCACGCTCCAAAAGTCGGTTGAACTTCAACTGCGCGAGAGCAACGCTTTGCTGCAAGAGCAGCTCGAGGAAATTAATGTATTGAAAGAGGAACTGCACGATCAGGCCATGCGTGACGTGCTCACGGGGTTGTTCAATCGCCGATATTTGATCTCGACATTGGAACGCGAGCTTGAGCGCGCCCGGCGGGCGCAAAGCGTGGTCAGCCTGGTGATGGTTGATATTGATCATTTTAAAAAGTTCAATGATACCTATGGTCACCAGGCTGGAGATCTGATGCTGCGCAACCTGAGTGAGATGCTCCGGACTCATGCCCGTAAAGGTGATATTGTCAGCCGCTATGGAGGGGAAGAGTTCTTAGTTGTGCTGCCGGAGGCCTCTTTGGATACTGCGGTGATCAGGGCGAGGCAGTGGCGGAATGGCGTCCGTGAACTGGTGGTGCAAGGGGATCAATTCCAGCTTACTACCACGATCTCGGTCGGCGTAGCCTGTTTTCCCGAGCATGGTGATATGGTGGAAACGCTTATCCAGGCAGCTGATGAGGCTTTATATGCTGCTAAATCTGCGGGACGCGATTGTGTTGTAAGCTACAGTGGATCCCTGGTATCTTGATGATTTTGGGGATTTGGATGCCACCCCTGGTTAACTTGTCTTAAGGTGAATCTCGCAAAATAGGAAGTGGGAGCGTACGCTCCCACTTCCTATTTTGCATACTTCTCAATCGGCTCGAAGCGCGCCTGGAAGAAACGCAGATACTCCGGTTCGTAGACCATCTTCAGGCCTTTGGTCTGTTTGCGGCTGTCATACACCGCTTTGAGGCTCTCGGCGACCACGTCCATGTGCGCCTGGGTGTAGACGCGCCTGGGGATGGTCAGGCGAGCCAATTCCAGGGCCGGGTAGCGATGATCCCCGGTTTCGGGGTCACGCCCGGCGCTGACGATGCCGCGTTCCATGGAGCGCACCCCAGAGTCTAAATACAGTTGCGCAGCCAGCGTCTGGGCGGGGAATTGGTTCTGGGGGATGTGGTCGTAAAACTGTCTGGCGTTCACGAAAATGGCGTGCCCCCCGACAGGTTCAACGATGGGGATGTCCCAGTCTAACAGCAGCTTGCCCAAATAACGCACCTGCCGCACGCGCGAAGCCACGTGATCGTCTTCGGCGCCCTCAGCAATACCGACCGCCAGCGCTTCCATGTCGCGCCCGGACATGCCGCCATAGGTGTGCAGGCCTTCGTAAACCACCACCATGTTGCGGGCTTTTTCGGCGACATCCTCCTGGTTGACTGCCAGCCAGCCGCCGATGTTGACCAGGTTGTCCTTCTTGGCGCTCATCCAGGCCCCATCAGTGTAGCTGCAGAACTCAAACAGGATTTCGGCGATGGTCTTGTGGGCGTAGCCCTCTTCGCGCTCCTGGATGAAGAAGGCGTTTTCATACATGCGCGTGGCGTCGAGGTAGATGCGGATATCATGTTTGTCGCAGAGTTGGCGTAATTCCTTGACATTGGCCATGCTGACCGGTTGCCCCCCGGCCATGTTGACCGTGCCTGCCAGGCTGACATAAGGGACATTCTCGGCGCCCACTTTGTTGACCAGCGAAGCCATCTTGTCAAGATCGACGTTGCCTTTGAAGAGATGTTCGCTGGTGGGGTCGTGAGCCTCGTCGATGATCACATCAACAAATGTCCCCCCGGCCAGTTCCTGGTGCAGGCGGGTGGTGGTGAAATACATATTGCCGGGGATGTAATCGCCTTTGGTGATGGTTGCCTGGCTGATCAGGTGCTCGGCGCCGCGCCCCTGGTGGGTGGGGATGACGTATTTGTAGCCGTAGTATTTTTGGATGGCTGTTTCCAAGTTGTAGAAGTTGCGGCTGCCGGCGTAAGCCTCGTCCCCCATCATCATGCCGGACCACTGGCGGTCGCTCATGGCGCTGGTGCCGCTGTCGGTCAGCAGGTCGATATAGACGTCTTCGGAGCGCATCAGGAAGGTGTTGTATCCGGCCTCCTGACATGCCTTGCGGCGCTCTTCCGCCGTAATCATGCGAATGGGCTCCACCATTTTGATCTTCCACGGTTCGGCCCAAGAGCGGCGGCCAAACTGCTGGCCCATGGTCTGATATTTTGAGTTGGACATGTGCCTCCTTTTACGTGATTCCCAGTTAGCAGGGTGGATCACTTGTCATATTTATTGTCTGTCAGGATAGGGGGATCGCAGTAGATGATTTGACTTCTCTCAGCACCAGGCTGGTATGGATTTGTGCCACACCTGGGATGGGCGTCAAGCGGTTGACCAGGAAATCTTCCAGGTCTTCGGAGTTGTGTGCCACGATTTTGAGCAGATAGTCGTGATCGCCGGTGACAAAATGACATTCCAAGACTTCAGGCATTTGCTGGACAGCCTGATGAAAACCGGTCACCTGCTCAGTGTCGTGCAGTTGCAGCCTGACGCGCACGAAGCAGAGCATGTCGTACCCGGCCTGTTGGCGGTTCACCAAGGTGACATACTGTTGCACGAAGCCATTTTCTTCGAGCCTGCGCACGCGGGCGTGGGTGGCCGGCGGGGACAAGTTTACGCGGCGCGCCAGTTCGGTGTTACTGATGCGGGCGTCTTCTTGTAGCTCAGTAAGGATGTGTTTATCGAGTTTATCGAGCATAATGATTAATAATGTAGCTGAAAATCACCAATTCGTCAACGATTATTTTGAGAATATAGATAAATACTGAATTAATTTCCATTATTTTGCGAAAATGCTTTTGTTTATTTGGTTTAGCTGCCCAAATCCCCTACTCGCGGGAACAACAAAAAGCCCTGCGTCCGTATTGAAACGCAGGGCTTTGAAGGTCTTTGGTCGAATAGCGTTAGTGCTGCAGAATCTGGGAAAGGAAGAGTTTGGTGCGGTCTTCTTGGGGGTTGTGGAAAATATCGTCAGGTGTGCCGCTCTCGACGATCAGGCCCTCATCGAAGAAATACATGCGGTCAGCTACGGCGCGGGCAAAGCCCATTTCGTGCGTCACCACCAACATCGTCATGCCGCTTTGGGCCAGTTCCACCATGACGTCCAGAACCTCTTTGATCATCTCAGGGTCCAGGGCAGAGGTGGGTTCATCAAAGAGCATGATCTTGGGCTGCATGGCTAAGGCGCGGGCGATGGCCACGCGCTGCTGCTGCCCACCAGAAAGCTGCCCGGGAAATTTCAGCGCCTGCTCGGGGATGCCAACCCGCTCCAGCAGCTGCATAGCGACCTCTTCAGCTTTGTCCCTGGACCATTTGCGCACCCAAATGGGGGCCAACGTGATGTTTTGTAACACCGACAGGTGGGGAAACAGGTTGAATTGCTGGAAGACCATGCCGGTCTCCATGCGGACGCGTTCGATGTTACGCACATCGTGAGAGAGTTCGATGCCATCGACGATGATCTGTCCGCGTTGGTGTTCTTCGAGCCGGTTGAGGGTGCGGATGAAGGTCGATTTCCCAGACCCAGAAGGGCCGAAGATGACGATAACCTCTTGGGGTTGGACCACCATACTTATGCCGCACAGGGCGTGAAAATCATCAAACCACTTATGCACATCCTGGCAAATGATGATGGGTTCGTTTGTCGTTTCGCTGGTCATAATGGTTTCTCCTACAGTTTTGTGCTCACGCCCAAGGCGGCTTCCAAACGCCGGCTGGCGAGTGACATCAGGTAGCTGAAGATCCAGTAAACAATGGCGATGAAAAGATACACCTCGAGTTGCAATTGGACGAATTCGGGATCGGAGTTGATGATCGAACGCCCGATACCCAGGAGGTCGTTGATCCCAACGATGACCACCAGGGTCGTGTCCTTGAACAAGGCGATGAATTGGCCGACAATGGCTGGGAGCACCGCCCGTATCGCCTGGGGCAAGACGATGAACACCATCGTCTGCAGCCCATTCATGCCGACTGCCTTGGCGGCTTCTATCTGCCCCAGGGGAACAGCTTGCAAACCGCCGCGCACGTTCTCAGCCGAGTAAGCCGCGCTGAAGAAGGTGACAGCCATCAGGGCGCGCACCAGGCGATCGATGCGGGATTCGGCTGGCAGGAATAGCGCCAGGATGATTGAGAACATGAACAAGATCGTGATCAACGGCACCCCGCGGATCGTCTCGATGAAGATGGTTGAGAAAGCTTTCACCACCGGCAGTGTCGAGCGGCGTCCGAGGGCCAGGGCCACACCGATTGGGAAGGAGAGTAGAATGCCCCCAGCCGAGAGCAAGAAGGTCACTAACAGACCGCCCCACAGGGTGGTAGCCACGTCTGGGAGCAGTTCGCTCCCCCTACGACCGGTAAGCAGGAAGACGGCTAAAAAGGGCACGATCCCCCAACCGATGACGATATGACCCCCCTTGACAGCCTTCATGCGCCCGATCAGGTAGCCCAGCAAGAGCAAGATGACATTGCCCCCCAGGTAGAGGCGCATGTTCAGGTCGAGCTGATCGTGCTGAACCGGCAGGATGGCGAAGACGGCAAAGGCAATGCCAAAGGCTATGGAGATAGATTGCAGCAATCCGCCCCAATTGCCCCAACTGGCGCCAAGTAGAAAGACGATTGCAGACAACCCTATCCCCACACGCCAGACTTCATCCCGGGGGTACTGGCCGACGGCATACAGCATCGGGAACTGGGTGACCGCGCGCCAATCGGCCACGGTGAAGGCCCAGATGATGATATTGACTACCGCAAAGAAAACGATGGGAAGGAAGATGACCGTCAACAGGGAGTTGAACCAACTGTTAAAGAGGTTATCGCGTATCCATTTGATCAGTCCAGGGGGTTGAGGCGGCCGGAGCACTTCTTGAGTAGCTTGTTGGCTGGTCATAGTCACCTCGACACAAATTGAATGCGGCGGTTATAGATGTTGAGCACGAAGGATGTAAACAGGCTCAAGCTCAAATAAGTCAACATGACCAGGGCAAAGACGGGGACCGCCCGCCCTGCCTGGTTGATGGCGATCTTCCCGACGCTAAATACTTCCTGGAAGCCGATTGCCAGGGCCAAACTAGAGTTCTTGGTCAGGTTCAGGTATTGGCTGATCATCGGTGGGATGATGATCCTCAATGCCTGGGGCATGATCACCAGACTCAATACCTGGTTGGTTGAGAGGCCGACAGCGCGGGCGGCTTCAATTTGGCCTCGGTCGACGGCCTGAATGCCGGCCCGTACCACTTCGGCGATGAAGGCCGCGGTATACATAGCCAGGCCAAGGAACATGGCGGTGAACTCTGGTGTGAGGCGCAGGCCTCCTTTATAGTTGAAACCCTTCAAGAAAGGGACATCGAGTTGGAAAGGAGTTCCGTCAGATAGAAGCCAGCCGATGAGCGGCAGGATGATGAGGATGGCTAGGCTGATGGGGCCGTAGTAGGTGTCTTTACCGGTGATTTCCCGGCGGCGACGCAGAACACTATAAAGGATAATGGCTAAGAGAATGCCGATTGCTGATGCTATCGCAAAGGGCTGTCCTGTCTCGGTCAGGCGCGGCCAGGTCAGGTAAAAACCGCGTTGATTGATGATGATGCCGGGCCAGATGATGCTCTCTTTCACACTTGGCAGTTGGGTGAAGGCGCTGAAATACCAGATGAAGAGTAGAACTAGCAAAGGAATGTTGCGATGGAATTCGATATAAGCCAGGGCGATCTTGCTCAACAGCCAGTTCGAAGATAAACGCGCCAGGGCAACCAGGGTGCCGAGGATTGTAGCTGCGACGATGCCGGTGACGGAAACCAGCAGCGTATTTACCAGCCCGACGAGGAAAGCCCTGCCAAAGGTCATGTCGGGTTCGTACTCGATGGGGGGATTGCTGATCGGGAACCCGGCGGCTTCTTCCAAAAAATCGAACGTCAGGGTCATGTTTCGGGCCTCCGCCGCGTCCAAGAAGTTGAGGATGGCCCAAATGACGAATCCAATGATCAGCACCGCCGAAACCACCTGGGCGAAAGCTTTGATGACCCGCTCGTCTCGATAAAATGGGATGCTGGATTTAAACTGAATCGAAGGCTGATTGGCTGCCATAATGATCTTCCTTCTCATGAAAGGATGCGGCCACAAACGCGACCGCATCCTTTATATGGTTAGGGTTACGGAGTGATTACTTGATGGGTGGAGCGTAGATCAAACCGCCGTTGGTCCACAGGTTGTTGGGACCGCGCGGCAGGGTGAAGGCCAGGCCCTCGGGGCCCATGTAGCGATCGTAAACCTCACCGTAATTGCCAACGGCGGCAATGGCATTGGCCAATGCTTCGGGGGCGAGACCCAGGTCGGTATAACCCCAATCACCCTCCTGGCCGAGCAGGCGCAGCACATTGATGTTTTCGCTGCCCTTCATCTCTTCGACGTTGTCCATGGTCACGCCCAGTTCCTCGGCGTTGATCAAGGCCCACATAACCAGCTTGACAGTGTCGAACCAGGTGTCGTCACCGTGCGGAACAGCCGGGGTGAGGGGCTCTTTGGAGATGGTGATGTCGAGGATGATGTGTGCATCAGGCTCAGCAAAACCACTGCGCACGGATGCCAGCTGGGATTTGTCGCTGGTGGTGATGTCACAGCGACCTTCTTCGTAGGCACTGTATACGGCAGGGGTCTCTTCGAAGATCACGGCCTCATATTCCATCCCGTTCTGGCGGAAGAAGTCGGCCAGGTTTTGTTCGGTGGTTGTACCACTGGTGACGCAGACGGTGGCACCGTCGAACTCATCCGTGGAGGTGATGCCGCTGTCTTCGCGGATCATGAAGCCCTGTCCATCGTAGAACATGATGGTGGTGAAGTTGCCCCATTGGGAGTCACGGCTGGAGGTCCAGGTCACGTTTCGGGACAGCAGATCAACCTCGGCGGTCTGGAGTGCGGGACCACGGTCGGCTGCGGTGAGGGGAACCACCTCGATCGCGGTGGGATCACCCAAAACCGCGGCAGCGACGGCCCTGCAGAGGTCGATATCGAAGCCCATATTGTTGCCCGCCTCGTCGAGCATGCCAAATCCAGCTAGATCGGTACGGCCACCACAGACCACTTTACCGCGTTCGAGCACGCGGTCGATTATCTCACCGCCGCCTGCTTCCTGGGCAACCGCTGCGGGCACCATGGAAAACACGAAAGCGAGGATGATTAAAATAGAAACTCCAGTGGATAATTTGCGCGACATATCTCATTTCTCCTTTGGTTATCTTGATTAAGAAAAATCCCGTATGGGATCACCATCTCGGTATAAAGGTCGCTGGTTTCGACAGCTCAACACCCCATAGTTGAAGACAAGCTTGCCTCGAGATGGATTTTGGAAGGGTTAATGTAATTCTCAAGTCGTAACCTACACACCTCCTACACGAAAACTAAGTTCGGCGCAATGACGATGATGGGCTTTTAGAGCTTCTTTATTGGTGCTGAACCTGGCACATAAGAGTAGAAATATCGGGAAAGCACGCTATGTGTACGCGCAGACCCGTATGTACTGTATTCCTCACCGTAATCATTATACAGTATGGATATCGAAATGTACCAGAGCAAAAAATGATTTTATAGTATTTTTATGTTGAGAATGGCTCGAATTGGAGTCCGGGCAGGGTTGTGGTGGTGCTAACCGCAGCCCAAGGCTATTATTGGTAGAGAAAAATCAAGATGGCGGATGCGCTGAGGTCGCCAGTCGAACTGGAAGCCTATAATTTGGGCAGCACGATGGATTGTTGTTTCTGGTACTTTCCCTTCTTATCCGCGTAGGAGGTTTCACATTCTTCATCAGCCTCAAAGAACAGCACCTGGGCGATCCCTTCGTTGGAGTAGATCTTCGCCGGGAGGGGTGTCGTGTTGGATATCTCCAGCGTGACGAAGCCTTCCCACTCCGGCTCGAAAGGGGTTACATTGACGATGATCCCGCAGCGGGCATACGTGCTCTTGCCGACACAGACCGTGAGCACCCCGCGCGGGATGCGGAAATACTCCACCGTGCGCGCCAAGGCAAAGGAATTCGGGGGGATGACGCATACCTCGCCCTGGTAATCTACCATCGACCTGGTGTCGAACTGTTTGGGGTCAACGATGGCGGAATGCACGTTGGTGAAGATCTTATATTCATCGGTCACCCGGACATCGTATCCATAGGAAGAAACGCCATAGGAGATCACCCCATTGCGGACCTGGTTCTCAGCAAAGGGTTCGATCATGCTGTGTTCCTTTACCATGTCGCGGATCCAGTGGTCAGGTTTTAAGCCCATATCGGCCTCCTCGAGCGGCTGAAGAATGGGAGAAGTTTACCATGGCTTCTTGAGTGAGATGATTGCCCCACATTAAAATTTTCAGGCCCAGAGGCATGCCTCTGGGCCTGAGTGGTGATGCCGAGGTAATGTGGGCTTTGAGTTTGTCAGGGTAAATACCCTTCGGCGGCTTCGATGACGGCCTCGATGCTGATATCGCTGGAGACCTCTATCACTTCGTCATTCACAACCATGGTGCCGATGAAGTAGGGGCCGTGCTCGTCACTCAAATCTTCGATCAGGAGTTCGGTTCCACCGAGGGTGACGATCTGGCTGGCATATTCGTTGGCGATCTCTTCCAGGAACGAGGCCATTTCTTCGTCATATTCACCCAAGGAGTAGATATCCACGAAGCCCTCATCGGTCTCATGGGTGTAGATCAGCTCTTCATCGGCGTAGTATTCGTCTTCCCATGCCTCGTCGTCCCAGAGATCATCGTTATCGGTGATGGGGTAGCTGTCTTGCTCGGGGAGGGGTGTGTCTCCACTGAGGTAGCCGGTAATCCAGGGTTCGTAATAGGCCACGCGAGTGTATACTCCATATCCACCTGCCAGACCACAGCCATCACCCCAACTGACCACGCCGGCCAATGCCCACCCATTGCCGTCGGGGACAACCAGGGGGCCGCCGCTGTCGCCATCGCAGGCATCTACGCCGCCCTCTTCCAGCCCGGCACAGATGACCGTGCTATCGACATCGCTGCCGTAAGTGGCTTCGCATAACGCATCCGCAATGATGGGTAAATCGACCCCATACAGGGTGTCTGGGAAGAATTCGTCGCCTTTTTCGGGGATCAGCCCCCAGCCAGTCACTCGCGCCACGGCAGGTGCATCATCCAAATATTCGGTGGTACTTGTGACCATGGGGACTGGCTGCCCGACTGTGGCTGGTGACGCCAGATGGATTAACGCGATATCGTGGAAATCAGCGTACTTGGGGTGCATGATCAGATGAGTGACCTCGAGGCGTTCACCCTGGTCACTGCTCAACTGGTGACGACCGACAACAACGTCCACCTCGGCGGCGCGCAGGTCTTCGATACAGTGAGCAGCCGTCAGCACCCATTGGGGAGCGATCAACGTAGCGCCGCAAAACGCGCCATTGTAAGCGTCGGTACCACTATCGACGAGCGCGACCATCCAGGGCTGCGCGCCGCGTGCGGCCTCGGTCTTTCCGGTGACGCCATACTCTGGATATTCGTCATCTTCCCTGGCCTGGCGGTAGAGGTCTGAGTAGGCCGCGGTGTCTTGTGCGGGGAAGGCGCGCTGGGCAGCGACGCCGAGGATCAGAACCGCTATACTGAGGGCGAACAGGAGCCGAGACGAGATTTCTGCTTTTGTGCGCATGACTACCTCCAAAAATGTGTGACCAGATATAGGTACATTCTAGAGGTATTCCAACAGAAACACATCGGCCCGGAGGGGTAATTTGGTATGAGACTTTGGGTGGAGGAAATCTTAGGCTGGGGGTTGGATCGCCCTCACCAACCACTGGCGGTGAAGACCGCTTCTAATAGAACAGCGCGCTCATCGGGAGTCATTGGGCGTGGGCGGGCGTAATCGACGAACATAATCGTGAGCAATTCCGTGCTGATGTGACGGCCGTCGTAAAAAATATGGCGATCGATGAACGCCTGCCGTGTGCCGGTGCTGACGTCAAATTGGTCGAAGAAGAGGTTGCCCAATCCATGGTGGATCAGCGCGCCATGGGCGAACTCGAAAGCTTGAGGATGATGGGCCTGGCTGCCGCTGACGATGACCGCGCCGGCCGAGGTCATCAATTGGGCGTCGCGTTGCTGATTGGCCTGGGCGGTGTACGTATAATATTCGAAGTGTTGGAAGGTTACGATAGGCAAGATGCCCTCATCGCGCAGCCGCTCGATCTCTGTGCCTATCCACTCGAAGTCGCAAGCTACCGCGCCAGGGTTCGACTGGCTCGCCCCGGCGTAGCCTCCCCCTTTGGCGTTACAGCCGATGAACGCCAGGCGGTTGCCGTTATGTTCGATGGTCACTGCCTCTCGACCCGCTTGCAGATTCTCGCCGCCGCCGTAGGTCAGCCAGCCCTTTTCCTGGTACATCTCCAACGTGTGCAGCATGGCCTGCGCCCCCCAATCGCCGAAGTGATCGCCCGTCAGCTCGACGATGTCGGTGCCAACTTCTACTAACAGGTCGATATACTTGTCGCGGCTGCAGAAACGCATGCCCTCTTGCACAGGATTGGGGTAGGGGCAGTCCTCCGCGAAAGGCACCTCATTGCTGATATGGGTGATATCGGCGCCCACCAACCAGTGCGCGATGTCCTGGGCGGGGTAGGTCACCCCCTGGCGCTCCATGGTGAAGGCCGTCGCCCGCACCAATGCAGTCACCCCGGTCATCATTAAGGTGGTCAATTTACCCGGATGGCGATTGCTCGTTGGGATGTGCAGCCCTTCAGGCGGCTCTCCGACCAGTGAGATGGGGATGGTCAGCTCGTAGTCGCTGATGTCGAAGTCCTTGTGGATGGGGGAGATGCCGTCGATGGCGAGCACTTTCCAGCGGGGATGGAGCTGCTCGAAGGGGATGATGGCCCAGGCGGGACGCTGATCCCAGGCTCTGTCTAACAGCTCCGCGGGCGGGGAAATGCGCACCGACCCCGAGGCTGGTTCTCCCCAATAAGCAGAGATCGCCTCCAGGGTAGATTCAGCCATCAAAAGCGGCTGCCCACCGAACAGATCGTCCGTTTCTCCTTTCCAGACGCGGTGCAAATCCAATGCTGAGACTCCATCGGTCAGCGTTGGGAAGGGGGCTACTAAAGCATACACCCATTGGCTGACGCGGTTTTCATCCCCCACTTTGATCTGTAGTGCGGCGTCCCCGGGTTCGGAGGTATAGCCCCACTCCTCGGGAAGGGTGATATGTCCGCTTAATGTATCAGCCAGGAATGGCGCGATCCAAACGCTGTTGGGTGAGGGGGTCGCTGTAAGCGTCGCGGTTGGTGGTGCCGGGGTTGCCGATGCTGTCGGCACTGCCGTCCAGAGAACGGGTTGAAAAGGGGTGGGCGTTGCCAGGGATCCAGAACTGGTGAGGTGAGATGAGGAGAACGGAGCACTCCGCACGCAAGCTACAAGCCCCAGAAGCAGGGCTGAGGCGAGCATAAATATCAACCTGCCCGCTATGTTTTTGTGCATCTTTACTCCCCTTGCTCGCGCGCGTCGAAGACGATCATGGTGACCTGACCTGGCTGTACCTCGACATCGTATACTTGCAAGCCGCGCGCCACAAAGCTGACGCGATAGTGCCCGGCGGGTAGATCGCCCAAAACGAAGTTCTCACCCAAATTGTCATCCCCGTTGACCGTCCAATCGGCATAGGTCTCGAGGTAGTAAGCGGCCAGGATTTCGCCGTTTTCTGGGGAGATTTGTTCAATGGTCAGCGGGGCATTGTAGATGGGTGTGCCAAACTCATCGATGATCTGGCCTGCGATGGCACCGTGAGGTTCATTGTTTTCGTCGTGATGGGGCCGCAGCCACAACTCAGGGTTGCGGGTCTCCCGGTAGCTGTTCGCCCCGTAGCGTACCTCGAAGTGCAGGTGTTCACCCGTGGCCCAACCGGTGAACCCCACCTCGCCGATCTGGTCTCCGGTTTTGACCTGTTGACCGATTTCTACCTGCACATCATAGAGATGCCCGTAGAGGGTAAAAATGGGCCCCTCAACCTCCGGCAAAGCATGTTCCAGGATGACCAGATTGCCATAGAAGCCGGGGTAGTTGGCATAGGGGATTTGATAATCGTCTCCGGCTACGATGACCATGCCATCTGCGGCGGCCAGCACGGGCGTGCCTTGTGGATTGACGAATTCCACACCGTGGTGGGTCTCGCGCAGGCCGTCTTGTGTGCTGCCATAGCGGTAGGTCGGGTCGATAACGTCTACTCCCGAAGGCGCAATGGGGCGGGATAAATGAAAATGCCCCGCGTAAATGCAAACATCAGGTGAGTAAGGCGTGGGCGTTGGGGAGGCTGCGGGGAGATGGGTAGGCGTGCTTGGGAGTGTGGGGGAAACCTTGCTGCTGGGTGTTGGGTAGTGTGTGTTGGTGACAGGTGGGATATCGTTGGTCACGGTCCGCTGCCCATTGTTCGCTGATTCCGAGGCACAGGCGGCCAACCCCAGTCCGAGCCCGCTGATCAGGGCAACATAAATGAGAAAAGTTGTTTTTGGAAAGTGGGACTGAGAGGTGGAGACCCGGCTTTTCCTGCCTAAGAGACGCTTGCTGGCCTGAAAATGACCGGTTTTTGGGTGATCTCTGCTGTGACGGGGAGTAGAAACCGGGTCTCTCAGGCTCATTATAGGGATAGCCCTCCCCTTTCGATGAGCTGCTTCCTGAGTTGGTCTTGAAACCGGGCTGCTTTCTCCTCCAAGGCACCGAGTTCGCCCAAGAGGGCTTCGACAACTGCCTCATCCTTCAATCCCAACACGTTGATGCGCACATTGTAGCCCGCGCCAGTGAGCGCAGCCTGCGCCATTGCCGCTCCTGTGCCAGCATCGGTGATTGCGTTGGCGTTGCCGTGGCTGGCCGCTGCCAGAGCCAGCTCCATGACGCGCACAGACTGGCTTGCGACCTCCAGAGGCACCTCAGCGGCATGTAAAGTGGCTTCCTGGATCGTCGCGGCACGTTGGGGGTCATCCTTGGCGAGCTTGAAGGCCGTCATGATGGCCTCAAAGGCCTGGGCATCGTGCTCGACCGCGTTGGTAAGCTCGGCGCGCAGGTTTTCAGCTTCCTTGAGGATTTCCTGCATTTGGCCCTCAACATCGGCGTATTTCTTCTTGCCGAAGGTCAGCCGGGCCACCATGATGACTAAGCCCGCCGCCATCGCACCGGCATGTGCCGCGGCTGAGCCGCCGCCAGGAGTGGGAGTTCCTGCGGCGAGATCATCCAAAAAGGCGTTGGAAACGCCTTTGGCGGATTGGCTGTCGGAAGTTTTGCCCTGCTCTCCGCGCTTCGCTCCCTGCTGGTTACCCAAAGCTGCAAATAATTTTGTTTCCAGCACCTGCTCTGGCTCGAATTGATCCATTTGTGTGTACCACACCGCCGCATCGACCAAGGCCTCCTGGGGGATCAGACCGACCAGTTCGCTGTGATGGATGGCGACCCCATAGCGTTGGGCCTCGCGGCGGATGGTCTCGACTACCAATGCAATCGGGGTTTTGCGGAAGTTGGTCAGGTTCATGGAGACCTGGGCACGCCCGTCCACCAGCAGCCCCATCCCCTTTACGAATCGCAGTCCGCCCGATGAATGCCGGATCGTCTTCCCAATCTTCTTGGCGATCTCGACATCGTCGGTGGTCAGGTAAACGTTGTAGGCGATCAAGAACTCGCGCGCCCCGATGACCGTCGCTCCGGCGCCCCCCAGTTCCTTGGGACCAAAATCGGGTGCCCTGAAGGGGTCTGTGGCGATGACTTCTTTTAAGGTCTCGTATTCCCCACGACGGATGACTTCCAACCTGGTGCGGTCAGGGCGGAGGGCGGCCTCTTCGTAGAGATAGACAGGGATGTTCAATTCCTCGCCGGCGCGCTTCCCTACCCGCCGGGCGATTTCCACGCAGTCCTTCATGGATACGCCGGAGATGGGCACGAAGGGGAAGACATCGGTTGCCCCGATGCGGGGATGCTCGCCGACGTGCTTGGTCATGTCGATTAACTCGGCGGCCTTGGCGATGGCCTGAAATGCCGCTTCTTCGACGCCGACGGGCGAACCAACGTAAGTGATCACCGTGCGGTTGTGGTCATCATCGGAGTGGCGGTCCAAAACGTAGACGCCTTCCACACTGGCGATGGTCTGGCTGATGGCCTGGATGACTTCCGGGCGTCGGGCGTCGGAGAAATTAGGAACACATTCGATCATGGGAGTGGTCATAGTTACCTCAAGAATCAAAAAGCGCGTTTAGTGATTGATATAACCTTTGAATGCTCGTATAAATTTAGGAGAATGGCAAAATGCGAATCCGGGATTTGTTTTCATCGACGGTGATCAAGGCCCCCGCTTCCAATGTCGTTTGATGTTCTCGCAAGATGGAGATAATTCGTTTTCCCAGGTTTTCAGGCATGATATCTTGCGTTCGCACCTGGATAACACTTGGTCCGTCAGCGCGGGTAGTCGCAAGCAATGTTCCGAAATCAAGATCGTGCGTAAATACGATGTGGTTGTTAGATTTGGCCCACTGCATAATTTCTCGATCTGTGGTACGTGGGTCACCGATAGTTGACCAGTGTTGAGCAGACCACCCTTCTTGTTGAAGAGCCTGTACCCAATCTGGAGACAGGTTCATATCTAACAAGATTTTCATGACCTAATGAGAGGTAGTTCAATTTCCTCTGCGCGCCAAGCAGCGTACGCCAGCGCCTCACGCACATCCTCTTTTTCCAAGTGGGGATATGCTTCTAAAATCTCATCGGTAGTGTACCCAGTAGCAACTAGGCCGACAATTGTCCCGACGGTGATACGCATCCCCCGAATACAAGGTTTGCCGCCCATCACGTTCGGATCGAAGGTGATGCGTTTGAGGTCATTCATAATCTTTACTCCTTTGCTGGTGATTATAACGTAGAGCAAATGCTTTGTCATGACGGCTGGAATGAAAAGGGTGGTTTCATGAGCTGAACCTCAGCGACGATAGTCGCTTGGCAATCTGGGTTACAATTCATTGAAAAAGTTACTCATCCACGTTCAGCTCATCGCCGTTAGTCGTTATTCAGTTTGCATAGGAGACCCCAATGCCTGACCAAAAAACTTTCCTCGGCTCTTTCGCTGGCACTGTGCTCACCTGGATGAGCCGCCGTCGGCTGCCTAAGATTGACGGTGAAATCAGCGTGTCTGGCTTGGATGCGTCGGTAGAGGTCTTCCGCGACCGTTGGGGAATCCCCCATATTTACGCGCAGTCTTTCCGAGATACCCTTTTCGCCCAGGGTTTTACCCACGCCCAGGACCGCCTCTTCCAGATGGAACTCAACCGCCGCACCGCGCAAGGGACTCTCAGTGAGATCTTCGGCGAGTTGGCTTTGGACACCGACCGCACTGCGCGCACCTTCGGGTTCAACCGCCTGGGCCGTGCTGATTGGGAGAAAGCCAGCGATGAGTTGAAAGAGGGGATTTCAGCTTATGCGGCTGGCGTGAACGCCTTCCTGGAGCACCCCAAATCCAAATTGCCAGTTGAATTCACCCTGTTGGGCTTCAAACCCCAGCCCTGGCAGCCAGAGGACACCCTGGCCTTCACCCGTGTGATGATGTGGCAGCTTTCTCACGCCTGGCAGGGGGAGATCATCCGGGCAGAGATCATCGAAAAAGTCGGCCCGCAGCACGCTGGGGAGTTAGAAGTCCATTATCCTGGGGAAAACCCCATCAGTCTCCCTAAAGGGATCGAATTCAATGCTCTTGATCCCGATGGTTCCACCCGCAAAGCCTCGGGCCCCTTCTTAGAGCGCGGCAAGGGCAGCAATGCCTGGGCGGTTTCCCCCCAGCGTAGCGAAACGGGCAATGCTGTCCTATGTAATGACATGCATCTGGCTCTTTCTATGCCCTCCCTGTGGTATGAAGTTCATCTCAACGGGGGGGAGGATTTCCATGTCACTGGGGTCAGTTTGCCTGGAGTGCCCCTGGTCTTGGTGGGGCACAACAGTCATATCGCCTGGGGGATGACCCTGGCCTTCACCGATGCCGAAGACCTGTTCATCGAGCAGGTTGATTCTCAAAACCGCTATCTTTTCCGGGATGAATGGCGTGATTCGGAAGTGATTGAAGAGCCTATCTCTGTAAAGGGGTGGGCAGAACCCCATCTCGAGAAAGTGGTTATCACCCGTCATGGCCCGATTATCTCCGATGTGGTCAGCCATGCAACTCAAAAAGTGGCGGTCAACTCGATGGCTTTGCGCCCTTCACCGGCTTTTGACGGTTGGCTGAAGTTGAACAAGGCCAAAGGCTGGGATGATTTCGTCGAGGCTATGCGCCTGATCGAAGCGCCCCAACTCAACGTGGCTTACGCCGATGTAGGGAGCAATATTAGCTATTGGGTCACAGGGGTGGTGCCCGTGCGTGCTAAGGGCGATGGCAGCGTGCCCGTTCCGGGCTGGTCGGGCGAGTATGAGTGGGTCGGCGAGGTGCCCTTCGAAGAGATGCCCCACGCCCTTAACCCCGAGCAGGGCTATCTGGTTACCTGCAATCACAAGATCGTCCCCGATGATTACCCTCACCACCTGGGGAATATCTGGATGAACGGCTATCGCGCCCGGCGTTTGAAGGAGCTAATCGAGGCCCGCGAAAAACTGACCATGCAGGATCACCGGGAATTCCACATGGATTTCAAGTGCCTTCCCGGGTTGGAATTGGTCGCGCGCCTGGAGGGAATCACTGATCTCGAGCCGGATGTTCAAACGGCCTTGGAGCTGCTGCGCGAATGGGATGGTGTTCTCACCCCGGATAGCGTCCCCGGAACGCTTTACCAGGTCATCCGCTACACCCTTGTGCGCAACCTGTTAGAGCCTGGTTTGGGGCCTGAGCTTTGCTCCCGATTGATGGGCGAGGGCTTCCACCCCCTGCTGATGCATTCTAATGAGTTTTACGGTCAGGATACGGTGATCCTCCTGCGCTTACTCGATAGCCCCGATTCCTGGTGGGTGCAGCGGGCCGGGGGCCGGGATGGCGTGATCAAGAAGAGCATCCAACAGGCTTTGGCATGGCTGCGAGATACCCTGGGGCCTGAGCCTGAAGATTGGGCCTGGGGGCGCATTCACCAGGTCAATTTCGAACACGCCTTGGGGTTGCAGAAACCCCTTGATCAGGTCTTCAACCGCGGGCCTTTCCCCATCGGTGGTGACACCGATACCCCCTGCCAGACGGCCATGCTGCCCGCCGATCCCTACGACAATCGCGCCTGGTCTCCCTCTTTCCGCCAGATTGTGGATATGGGTGATCTCTCGCAATCCGTGGTCATCGTCCCTCCTGGACAGTCGGGCCATCTTGCCAGCCCACATTATGACGATTTGATCCAGCCCTGGCTGCAAGGGGAATATCACCCCATGCTGTGGACGCGTCAGCAGGTGGAGGAGGCCGGGAAGTCTAAGCTGGTCTTGCAAGCGAAGCCAGAATAAATATATTATCGACTTTAGTTCTCTCACAGAGGGTGATATTGGCTGAGGCATGGGGGATGCTTGCGCAACAATGAGCTACTATCCCAAAAAGAACGAATGTTCGATATAATAGAACGCGTAAATATCAAATTCTTCATTCTAAGTTCAATCTCTAAAACTTATGACCTTCAAACTACACGCTCCTTTCCAACCCACCGGTGACCAACCGGAAGCCATCGCCCAACTGATCGAGGGCTTAGATAAGGGCAATCGGAATCAGGTTTTGCTGGGGGCCACGGGGACAGGCAAAACCTTCACCATGGCGAACATCATCGCACATCTGAACAAGCCCACCCTGGTGATCGCCCACAACAAGACCCTGGTTGCCCAACTCTATGCCGAGTTCCTCGATTTCTTCCCAGAGAACGCCGTTGCTTACTTCGTTTCTTATTACGATTATTACCAGCCCGAGGCTTACGTGCCGCGTCACGACTTGTACATCGAAAAAGAAACCGAGATCAACGAAGAAATCGAGCGTCTGCGTCTGGCGGCCACCACGGCGCTGCTTTCGCGAGAGGATGTGGTGATCGTCGCTTCGGTATCGTGTATATATGGTCTGGGGAATCCTGAGGCTTATGGCAGAGTGGTCATCGAACTAGAAGTGGGCAAGAGCTATCGCCGTACATCTTTGCTGCGTCGGCTGGTCGAGAGCCAATATACACGCAACGATGTCGATCTGAGACCCGGAACCTTCCGCGTACGCGGGGATACCCTGGAAGTAGCCCCGGCCTATGAAGACCGCCATGTCTATCGGGTCAGTTTCTGGGGGGACGAGGTCGAGCGCATCACCGAGGTGAATTACATCACCGGCGAAGTCCGCCGCGAGATGGAGTCTGTAGATATTTACCCCGCCAAGCACTTCATCACCGAAGAGGAGAAGATGAAGAAGGCGATTGCCGATATCGCTGAAGAACTAGAAGAACGCCTCGAGTATTTTAAGGCCAACGATCAATTGCTAGAGGCGCAGCGCATCGAGCAGCGCACCCGCTACGATCTGGAGATGCTGCGTGAGGCGGGGCACTGCGCTGGGATCGAGAACTACTCTCGTCCCCTAGACCAACGCCCCCCCGGCTCTCCTCCCTGGACCCTGGTGGACTACTTCCCCGATGACTACCTGCTGATCATTGATGAATCTCATATGACCGTACCGCAAGTCCGCGCCATGTACAACGGGGATCGCGCCCGTAAAACCGTTCTGGTTGATTATGGTTTCCGTCTGCCCTCAGCGTTGGACAACCGCCCGCTGACCTTTGATGAGTTCGAGGAGCGCATGGGCTTCACGGTCTATACCTCGGCCACCCCCGGCCCTTACGAGATGGAACACACTGATCAGGTCGTCGAGCAGATCATCCGGCCCACGGGTTTGATCGACCCTGAGATCGAGGTGCGTCCGGTTCAGGGCCAAATAGATGATTTGATGGGGGAGATTCACAAACGTGTGGAGATCGGTCAACGTGTGCTGGTTACCACGCTGACCAAGCGTATGTCTGAGGACCTGGCCGATTATTTGATGGAGATGGGCGTCAAGGTGCACTACTTACACTCGGAGGTCGATACCCTCGAGCGGGTGGGGATCCTGCGCGACCTGCGCTTGGGCGTGTTCGACGTGGTGGTGGGCATTAACCTGCTCCGAGAGGGACTCGACCTGCCCGAGGTCTCCCTGGTGGCCATCCTCGATGCCGATAAAGCCGGTTTCTTGCGCTCGGAGACGGCCCTGATCCAGACCATCGGTCGTGCTGCCCGGCATGTGGAAGGCCGGGTGATCATGTATGCCGATGCCATCTCCGATGCCATGCAAGCCGCCATTGACGAGACCAACCGCCGCCGCGCCAAACAGGCTGCCTATAATGAAGATCACGGCATCGAACCGGTTGGCATTGTCAAAGATATCCGCGATATCACCGATCAGGTCGCCGCGCACGCCATCGCTGAAGAGCAGGCCGACTATCGTGTCGATGCCGTCACCACCCTGCCCAAAGACGAGATGATGAAGATCATCGCTGGATTGGAAGACCAGATGAAGGTTGCCGCTAAAAACCTGGAGTTTGAAAAAGCTGCTGCGCTGAGAGATCAGGTCTATGAGTTGCGGGGCATTTTGGCCGAGGAAGGCGATCTCAAGCCCTGGGAACGCATCAAGCTGATGGCAGGGGAGTCGTGAAACGAGGACCCCCGTTTTTTGCAATCTAATCATAGCACAACCGCAATGTTTGTTCAAATTGACCAGAAAATAACCTTCATCGAACATCCACTTTCTCTTCACAACTTCTTCACACGGGTACGCTATCCTTTAGGCGCATCAACACTGACCTGGGAGTGCCCATTCCCAGGTCAGTGCGTACAAAAAAACTAAAGGAGTATTTCTGATGAAGAAAACCTTGTTGATTGTTGCCGTTGTCGGCGTCGTGGCCTTGGTATTAGGCGTAGCGGGTTACGCCTATGCCCAGGATGACGATCCTTCCAGCCCCTTTGGCTGGGGTCGATTTGGCCGCCATGGTGGATTTGGTCACGGTATGAAAGGTTGGGATGGAGATGGCGAATTTGGCCCCATGCATGAGACCATGCAGGCTGCCATCGCTGAAGCTCTGGGCTTGACCGTCGAAGAATTGGAAGCTGCTCGCGAGGAGGGCACATCCCCTTGGGATATTGCCCAGGAGCAGGGGTTGACTGAAGAAGAGTTCAGCGCCCTGATGGCTGATGCCCGCAGCGCAGCTATTGAGCAGGCCGTTGCCGATGGGATCCTCACCCAGGAGCAGGCTGATTGGATGCAGAGCCACTGGGAAGAAATGCAGGAGAAAGGCTTCGGCCCGGGTTCCGGCTTCTGTGATGGGGACGGCCCCCGTGGCGGTGGGCGCGGACCTGGTCGGCATTGGTCTGACGGTGAATAATTCTGAATAAGTATGGGTAGCGAAAATGGGTGGCGAACTCACGCCACCCATTTTCCATTATAATCACCTTGACGAATCCATCAATGCTTTTGGGTGTCGCTCCCTAATTCTGGAGCAGAAAAAATGCCAACCGTGCTGATCATCGAAGACGAACCTGAACTCGTCAAAGTGCTGCGGTCCTACCTGGAGAAGTCCAATTTTGACGTGTTGACCGCCTACCGCGGGGATACCGGTTTCTCCACCTGGGAAAGCGAGCGGCCCGATTTGGTGCTACTCGACCTCAACTTGCCCGGCATGGATGGGTTGGATGTGGCGCGCGAGATCCGCCGCAAATCGGAAACACCGATCATTATGCTCACGGCGCGCGTCGAAGAGACCGATCAATTGATCGGCCTGGAATTGGGCGCCGACGATTATGTCACCAAGCCCTTCTCGCCGCGCGTGGTTGTGGCTAAAGTTCGGGCCGTACTGCGCCGTTCGGGAGCTGTTCCCACCCCAACGCAAGTCTTGCGCGTTGCTGACCTGGAGATCGACCTCGATGCCTACACCGTCACCCGGGATGGTGGGCTGCTCGATCTTACTCCCACTGAATTTGAACTGCTCTCGACGATGGCGGCGAGCCCGGGCCGGGCTTTCTCCCGCATGCGCCTCTTAGAAATCACGCAGGGCACAGCCTTCGCCGGCTATGAACGCACCATCGACGCCCACATCAAAAACCTGCGCGCCAAGATCGAGTCTGATCCCAAGAATCCACAGTATATTGAGACTGTTTTTGGCGTGGGATATCGTTTTGCGCGCCAGCCCAGCAGGGAACACTGATTTACTGATGACACGCCGTTTAATCCTCGCATTTGCTTTTGTCGTTTTGGTTACCATCGTCAGTCTGGTGGTCGTGGTGCGTTTGAACACCGCTCAAACTGTGCGCACATTTATGTTTCGTGGGGGGATGGTGGGGGTCGAGGGCCTGGTCAGCGATTTAGAAGATCATTACAAAGACTCCGGGTCATGGCATGACAGCGAGGCTGTCTTTCGCCGCGGGCCGGGTATGAGGCTAGGTGGGTTTGGGATGGGGCCCGGTATGGAAAGGAATCCCCAGGAGAAATGGGGTCAGCATTTACGCCTCGTTGACCTGGATGGTACTGTCATTCTAGATAATGAAGATAGTCATCCAGCCGAGCATATAGAAGCGGAGGAACTGCAACACGCCGTCCCTCTTGAAGTGGACGGTCAAGAGGTCGGTTATTTGCTCACAGAGGGCGGGATGGTCTTTAGCTCTGAAAATGAGCAGGCTTTGCTCGCCAGGCTGAATAGCGCGGCTCTTACCGCGGCGCTGGTCGCCGGGGGAGTCTCTCTGGTTTTGGCGCTGCTGCTGTCTTATAGCCTGCTGCGGCCTGTCCGTGATCTCACTCGAGCTGCTACACATATGGCCGAAGGCGACCTCAGCCAACGCGTGCGCGTACGCGGTGATAAACAACTGGCGACATTGGGTTCCGCCTTCAATCGCATGGCTGCTTCTTTGCAGCAAGCTGGCGAGCGGCGCCGTGCGCTTACCGCGGATATTGCCCATGAGCTGCGCACCCCTCTGGCCGTCCAGCGTGCCCATCTTGAGGCCTTGCAGGATGGCATCTATGACCTGACTGCTGAAAGCCTGCTCCCCATCGAGGAGCAGAATCGTGCTCTGACGCGTTTGGTGGAGGACCTGCGCACGCTGGCTTTGGTGGACGCCGGCCAATTGGCGCTGGAACGGACCCCGACGGATTTCCCTGCTCTCGTAGAGCGGTTGATCTCCCGCTTTGACCCCCAGGCTGCCGCGCGGGGCGTCGAGATTCTGCTGTCTCCGATGGCTGCACCTGTAATCATGTCTGTTGACCCCCAGCGTGTTGAGCAAATCCTCAACAATCTGCTGAGCAACGCCTTGCGGTTTACCCCCCAAGGAGGGCGGATCAATGTCCAGTGTGCTGTGTCCAGTGACCAGGTGAAATCGGAAGAGAAACCGGACGCCGGCGATTCTCTGCGGGTTACTGTTCGTGATACTGGGCCGGGGATCCCAGAAGATTCGCTGCCGCATATCTTCGACCGCTTCTATAAAGCTGACCGGTCGCGCAGTCCAGCCGAGGGCGGCGGCACCGGGCTTGGCTTATCCATTGCCCGCAAACTGGCCCAGGCGCACGGGGGGGATATCACTGCCTCGAATCACCCTGATGGCGGGGCAATTTTTGCGCTTGAACTGCCTTTCTGCTGACTTCTTCCCCTGCTGAAAATTGTCAGACATTTTGGGGTACAATAATGCGCGATCCCAAAACGGAGTGCGTCCATGGCGCAAATGAAAATTCTGATCACAGACAAATTCACTGAAAATGGTCTTCAGATTCTGTCGGCTGCTGCGGAAGTCGAATATCAGCCAGGCTTGGAGGCACAAGCGTTATTAGAAAGCATTCCCCATTTTGATGCGCTCATCGTGCGCGGCCGCACCAAGGTGACCGCCGATGTGTTCGGGGCAGCGCCAAAGTTGAAAGTCGTCGGCAGGGCGGGTGTGGGGGTGGATAATATCGACCTGGCTTCTGCTCAAAGCCATGAGGTAACCGTTGTCAATACCCCCACAGCGACCACCATTGCTGTCGCGGAGCACACCCAGGCCTTGATCCTTTCTCTGGTCAAATCGGTGACCAGGGGCGATGCGGCCATGAAATCTGGTCGCTGGGTCAAAAAGCAGATCATGGGGGGCGAACTGGATGGCAAGGTTTTGGGGATTATCGGCCTGGGGAATATCGGCTCTGCTGTGGCTCAGCGGGCCGCCGCCTTTGGCTTGCAGGTGATTGCGCATGACCCCAAAAAGACGGATGCCTTTTTGGCAAAACACGGTGCCGAGTCGGTCATGCTGGCCGATCTATTCTCTCGATCGGATATCATCTCGCTGCACGTTCCGTTGAACCCCACCACTCGCCACATGGTCGATGGGCAAGCCCTCGCTCAGATGAAGCGCGGTGTCTATCTGGTGTGTACGGCGCGTGGAGGGATCATTGATGAAACGGCCTTGCTCTCTGCTTTGGAATCAGGGCAAGTTGCCGGGGCTGCGTTGGATGTGTATGCCCAAGAGCCCCCTGGCCTGACCGCCCTGGTCGCTCATCCCAATGTGATCGCTACCCCTCATATCGCCGCCCAGACGCAAGAGGCGCAAGCGCGCGCCGCAGGGGATATTGCCGAGGAGGTTTTGGCGGCTTTGCGAGGTGAACCTCTGCGGTGGAAGATCGTATGAATAGTGCGCTACGATGGCTGCATCCTGGATCGGGACAGCCATTTTGAGCTTTGCCCCAAGAAATGAACCCCATCACGAAACAGAATCAAAGGAGCCTACATGGAAGACAAACTGAATAAGTTCAAAGAGCTGACGGCTGAGATCTTCGATATTTTTGCCGCTGCTTATGTTTTGGAGTGGGACCAACAGGTCAATATGCCCCCGGGGGGCGCTGAGCAGCGCGGCAACCAGATCGCCACCCTGCAACGCCTGCTGCATACCAAGACGATCTCTCCAGAATACAGCAAATTGATGGAGGAGCTCGAAGGATATGCTGGCGAACTGGACCCTGACTCTGACGATGCTCGTTTGATCAAAGAAGCCAGACGTTTCTACGATCAAAGGGCCAAAGTGCCCCCTGAGTTTACGGCTGAGTTCTATAAGACCATCTCCATAGCTTTTGCAGCCTGGGAAAAGGCCCGGGAGCAGTCAGATTTCGAGATGTTCCAACCTCACCTCGAAAAAGTGGTCGAACTCCGCCGCCAATATGCCGAATACTTTTCCCCCTATGAGCATATTTATGATCCTCTCCTGGAATATTTCGAGCCGGGCATGAAGACGGCTGAAGTCCAGGCCATTTTCGATGAGCTGAGACCCCAGCAGGTGGAGCTGCTTCAAGCCATTGCCGAGCAGCCCCAGGTGGATGACTCTTTTTTGCATCTGGAATATGACGAGCAGAAGCAGTGGGATTTCGGCGTTGAGGTGATCACCCAATACGGCTACGACTGGGAGCGCGGTCGCCAGGACAAATCTGTTCACCCCTTCACCACAGGCTTCAGTGTCAATGATGTGCGTATCACCACGCGCGTTGACCGCACTTTTCTGCCTACGGCGCTCTTCGGTACGTTACATGAGTGCGGCCATGGTCTTTATGGCATGGGCATCGACCCGGCTTATGAGCGTACACCGTTGGCTGATGGTGCGTCCCTGGGGGTGCATGAGTCTCAATCGCGCACTTATGAGAACCTGGTTGGGCGCTCAATGCCTTTCTGGGAGCATTTCTACCCCCGGCTGCAAGAATACTTCCCCGCGCAGCTGGGGAATGTCGATCTTGACACGTTCTACCGGGGGATCAACAAAGTCGAGCCCTCCCTGATCCGGGTGGAAGCCGACGAAGCCACCTACAACCTGCATATTATGCTGCGATTGGAGATCGAAATCGCTTTGATGGAAGGCACGCTGGAGGTCAAAGACCTGCCTGAGGTCTGGAATACGCGCATGGGCGAATACCTGGGCGTCACCCCTCCAAATGATAAGCTGGGCGTCCTGCAAGATGTGCACTGGTCCAGCGGCTATATCGGCTACTTCTCCACGTATGCCTTGGGCAACCTGATCTCGGTGCAGTTGTGGGAGAAGATGATTGGAGATATCCCCGACTTGCCGGACCAATTCCGACGCGGTGAGTTTGGGGCGCTGACAGAGTGGATGAGGACCAAGATCCACGTCCATGGCAAGAAGTACGAGCCGCAGGAGCTTGTTCAGAAGGTCACCAGCTCCAAGATCGACCCGGCGCCGTACATGAAGTATTTACGAACGAAGTACGGCGAGATATACGAGCTGTAAGCCCCCTTAAGGAGAGACAGAGAGCCAATGCCCACCATTGGCTCTCTGTTTTCATCTCCTCATGGTAGAATTTCCCCATCTGTCACTTATTATGTGAGGGCATCCATGGCGCGGGTCCTTTTCGTTGATGATGATATTTTGACGTTAGAAACTTATGAGAGGATCGTCTCTTATTACGGCCACGAATCGGTGCTGGCTGAATCGGGGGCCAAAGCGGTAAAGCTGGCCCGCGAGCGTTCGGTGGATTTGATCATCCTGGACCGCCAGTTACAGGATATGGATGGGTTCCAAATCCTGAAGCAAATCCGCGCTTTGGATGTTCCGTTGGAAATTCCTGTTGTGATGGTCTCAGCCAGTCACAAAGTCTTTGCTGAACGGGCCATTGCCGAGGGGGCGCAAGAGTTTTTGAGCAAACCGCTGCTCACCGATGATTTGCTAGAACTGATTGAAAAATATACCTCAGGTTAATGACATGCCTCTTCGCTCGGTAGTTGGGTGGTCTCTGCTATGCTTCGTGTGGTTGAGTGGGTGTGGGAATATTGGCTCGATTGCGGAGTTACCCACCTTGATCCCCACCGATCAGCTCCCCACTGCGATTGCCATGACCGCAGAGGCCATGGTGACCCCCTCGAACACGCCTGAGGGCACGCCGACCTCGAAGCCTACAGAGGTATTGTTCACAGATGACGCTGATGATGGGACTCCTACTCCCTTAGCAGCCCCAGCGGAGGCAAATGAACGGGATTCTCTTCAGCCACCCCTCACGTCAGAAACCCTCATTCCCGAGGCCGATATCGCTATCGTCAACCCTGGCCCGCTTTCGAAAGTCGTCTCCCCGATTTCTTTGGTGGCCTACGTCGTCCCTGGGGCCGATGAGCGCGCCCGCATCGAGTTGTGGGGGGAAGATGGGCGTTTGATGTATCGCAAGATCTTCAATTTCACCACCCCAAATCCCCGGGGGCGTGTCGTGACCGAGATCGCTTTTGAAATCCCTGGGGTGGCGGAGACCGGGCATCTTTCGATACAAACGCAAGATGAATATGGACGGGTGATGGCTCTGGCCTCCATCGATTTGATCTTGCTCTCGAGCGGGGAGGCGGATATCAGCATAGCCAATGATACGCTGGCTCCCATTGTGATCCAAAGCCCGGGCGCGAATGAATTGATCCAGGGAGATAAGATCATCGTTGAGGGGCTGGTGCGCACGGCCTCTGAGCAACCTCTGTTGGTGGAGCTGGTGGCTACCGATGGACGTATTCTGGGATCGCGTTTGGCGGGGGTAGAGCCCACAGAAAAGGGTGAGCACCGAGGATTTGCTACCGAAGTGCCTTATCAAATCTTCGCGCCGACCTGGGTGCGGGTGATCGTCTCTGAGCGGGGAGGGCGCTTGCCTGGGCCGGTGAATATCGCTACCGTGGAAGTGTTGCTGAGCCCTTGAGCCTTGAATAAGGTCTGCAAAGTTCCCTGAAATCTGCTGTGAACGGGGTGTACAAGTAAGTTTTGGTTTGCTAATCTCATCCATAGGTCAAACCTTCGCCCAGGCAGCCTTGACAAATTGGACAAAGCAAATATAATTTATATTAGTTTTATCATAAAAATTACCGGAGTGAAGTGATGTCGTTCAACTGCATCTGTAAGGGGCGGGGTTCATAGGTCTACCCGTCTCGTCATAGAAGCCCAGGAGGAATTTTATTCCCCTGGCACCATCCACGGCCAACGGACTGGCGAAGGGTAGGCATGACCCCGCAAGCACACAAGTTTATTGATTGCTTGTCGCGCAGCATCTGCCGCCCTTTTTGTTTGTCTGTTGGCTATTTTGATTAAAGCAGGAGAAAACACGACCTTGAAGGTCAACGCAACCATGACATCCCCTATCATCGCTGATCCACAGGAAACCGATATGGCAGGCATGGCTTTGATCGAAGCTGTTGGGAATACGCCCCTCCTGCCTTTGCGCCGGGTTACACGGGATCTCTCACCGGACGTCAAAGTCTACGCCAAGGCAGAGTGGTTCAACCCTGGCGGATCGGTTAAGGATCGCCCGGCTTTCAATATCATCCGCACCGCACTGTTCGAAGGCTATCTGCTGCCGGGAATGCGCTTGTTGGATTCCACCTCCGGCAATATGGGCATCGCTTACGCGACCTTCGGCGCGGCGTTGGATATCGCTGTTACCCTGGCTATGCCCAGCAACGCCAGCCCTGAGCGGGTCGCTATCTTGCGCGCCTTAGGTGCTGAAGTGGTCTTCACCGACCCGCTGGAAGGCACGGATGGGGCTATTCGGGTAGCCCGTCAGATGGCTGAAGAGCAGCCCAATCTGTATTACTATGCCAACCAGTATGACAACCCGGCCAACTGGCAGGCGCACTACAATTCCACCGCTCCCGAAATCGTAGAACAGACACAGGGAACAGTGACCCACTTTGTGGCCGGTCTGGGTACCTCCGGTACGCTCATGGGTGTCTCGCGTTACCTGCGGGAATACGATCTCGAGGTGGAAATCATTGCCACGCAACCAGATTCATCTTTCCACGGCTTAGAGGGTCTCAAGCACATGCCCACCGCCATTCAGCCCGCAATTTTCGACCCCGCCGTCCCCGACCATACCGAAGCAGTGACCACCGAAGCAGCGCATGAAATGGTGCGCCAACTGGCCCGGCAGGAAGGTTATTTTGTAGGCATTTCCTCCGGCGCGGCGGCGGTAGCTGCCTTGCGGGTGGCCGCTGAGTTGGAATCTGGTGTCGTGGTGACCGTCTTCCCCGACGCCGGGTATAAATATCTCAGCGACGAAGCCCTTTGGGAGGCCCGTCAGGCCTCCTGACCTCCAGAGTCTCGATGGAGTGAGCATGATCTTGGAGATATCCGCCGGTCTTTTGGAGCGTATTCACCAAAATGGTGAGAAATCTTATCCTGAGGAGGGGGCCGGTCTTTTGCTGGGACGCGCCGAGGCGACCTCACGGCTGGTGACTGAGATTTTGACACTGACCAACGCCCGCGAGGATTCCGCCCGTCGCAATCGCTACCTGCTGACTCCCCAGGATATGCTGCGCGCTGAGGAGGAAGCCGAGCGGCTGGGTTTGGAGGTGATCGGCGTCTTCCACTCCCATCCTGACCACCCGAACCAGCCCTCCGAGTTCGACCGTGAGTGGGCGATGCCCTGGTTTTCTTATCTGATTACCAGCGTGGATTCCGGTAAAGCGGTCGATTCGCGTTCGTGGCGTTTGGCCGACGACCGCAAAAGTTTTGACGAAGAAATCATACAAATGAACAGTGAACAATAAACTGTATACTGTTCACTTGTTATTTGCAGGTAGAATTATGAATGCGAACGGACTGGAAAATGTCGATCACACGGCTCTGAAAACCAATCAGGCCCTGATCATCACGCTGAATGTGATCGCCTTTATATTGGATATCCCCTGGCTGGCGTTGATCGTGGCCACGGTGATGACGATTGGTACTTTTCGGAAAACGCCCGGATTTGGATTCATCTATCGGGCTTTGAAGCCCACGGGTTGGCCGCGGCCGGACGTGCTGATGGATAATCCCGAACCCCATCGTTTCGCCCAGGGGTTTGGCGCGGTGGTCATGTGGGCTGGCAGCGCTGCGCTTTACACCGGGCTGTCAATTTTAGGATGGGGATTGGTGTGGTTGGTGGTGGCTCTGGCAGCCCTCAACCTGTTTGCTGGCTTCTGCGTCGGTTGTGCGGTTTATTACTGGCTCAACCGCTTGAATCTGCCTGGATTTTCAAAGTCTCCTCCCGCAGGCACCTTCCCTGGGATGCGCCCCAGGGCTTAGGATCACTATGTCTACCGAAATCCTGACGAGGACTTTGTTGGCCCTGGCGATCACAGGTGTAGGCGTTGGAGCTTATGGCTTGGCAAATCGCTTCCTTTTGGCGCGTTCCACAGAGAAGTACCTCGGTTTGGAAAACTTCCGCGTCGGAGTTCCCGCGATTTTGTATTTCACCACCCCAACTTGTGCGCCGTGCAAGACCATCCAACGCCCTGCCATTCAGGAAGTTCAGCACAATCTTGGGCGCGCTGTCCAGATCATCGAAGTGGATGCCAGCACCCACACGGATTTGGCGGATTATTGGGGCGTGTTGAGCGTGCCGACCACCTTCATCATCGACGAAAATGGTCAGCCGCGCCACATCAATCATGGCGTTGCGCTTGCTGGTAAACTGTTGAAGCAGATTGAAACGTATGCAAACTGAAAAACAAGGAAAAACATGCCAACATTACGAATCCCTACCCCATTGCGCCCTTATGCTGAGGGCCAAACGGAAATATCCGTTCAAGGTCAAACCGTAGGCGAGGCTTTGGGTGACCTGACAGCCCAATACCCTGAACTGAAAAAGCATCTTTTCTCTGATGCAGGTGAGTTACGCGCCTTTGTCAACCTCTTCCTTGGCGAAGAGGACGTACGCCACCTGCAAGGCGTCGATACCCCGCTGAACGAAGATGATAAGCTGCGTATTATCCCCTCCATAGCTGGGGGGCGGTGAGCGATCGCTCTACGTTTCCCATGTCACGAGGAAACTATGTTACCTGATTTGTCTCACGACGAGATTCACCGTTATTCGCGCCATTTGCTGATCCCGGAAGTCGGTTTGGAGGGGCAGCAGAAGCTCAAAGCCGCCTCTGTGCTGGTCATTGGCACGGGGGGCTTGGGTTCACCGGTGGCGTTATATCTGGCCGCGGCTGGTATCGGCCGCATTGGCCTGGTCGACTATGATGTGGTCGATTTCTCCAACCTGCAGCGCCAGGTCATCCATGGAGAATCCAAGCTGGGGGCACTCAAGGTGGAGTCCGCCCGCGAGCGCATGTTAGATATCAACCCAGATATCCAGGTCGATATCTACAACGAGATCTTCACCTCCGAGAACGCCATGGGCATCGCCGAGCCGTATGATCTGATCATCGACGGCACGGACAACTTTCCCACACGCTATCTGGTGAATGACTTGTGTGTGCTGACCGGCAAGCCCAATGTCTACGGCTCGATCTTTCGCTTCGACGGCCAGGCCAGCGTTTTTTACGCCGAAAAAGGGCCTTGCTATCGCTGTTTGTTCCCCGAACCGCCTCCACCAGGGTTAGTGCCTTCTTGCGCCGAGGGCGGCGTGTTGGGAATCCTCCCCGGAACCATCGGCACCATCCAGGCTACGGAAGCTATCAAGCAGATCTTAGGGATTGGCGAGACCCTGATCGGCAAGCTGTTGCTCTACAACGCCCTGGATATGACCTTCGACTTCGTCAAGTTGCGCAAGAACCCCAACTGTCTGGTGTGCAGCGACCATCCTGAGGTCACCGAGCTGATTGATTATGAAGAGTTTTGCGGTATGCCTGCCCATGATCAGGATGAAGGTTCTGCCGGTGAGGGCTGGGATATCACTGCCGGCGAGTTGCAAGAACGTCTCGCCGAGGGGAACGGCTTGCGGCTGATCGATGTGCGCGAACCCCACGAGTTGGCTATTTCCGCCCTGGAAGGTGCCGACGTGATCCCGCTGGGGCAGTTGGCTTCCCGCATGCATGAACTCGATAGCGCGGAGGAGATCGTGCTTTTCTGCAAGATGGGCGGCCGTTCGACGCGCGCCCTGGAGGTTTTGGTCAGTGCTGGTTTCCGCAAGGTCAAAAATCTGAAAGGCGGCATCAACGCCTGGGCTGAGGAAGTCGATCCTAGTTTGCCGATTTACTAAACTCGATTGACCTTTTTTTGCCCCTGTAAGTCTTTGCGCCTTCCTTTGAGCAGGGTGAGTAGCGAGACTTCCGGGGGCTTTTTTGAGGTAGAATCTCCTGCGTGGACCAACAATCCCTGGAGTCTCGTTTGGCTGACCTGGCATTAGGGGAGATTCGTTATTTCGAATCGATTGGCTCAACCAACGATTATGCTGCCACCTGGGCGCGAGACGGCGCCCCCGAATGTTCGCTGGTTATCGCCGACGAGCAGACCGCCGGGCGTGGGCGTGGTGCGCGCCACTGGTTCACTCCGCCCGGATCGGCGCTGGCGATGAGCCTGATTCTGCGCCCTGAAGTTCCTGAAGAGAGCGGACAGATTATGCGCATCACCGGCCTGGGAGCGATGGGGGTCAGCAGGGCGCTCCGGCAATCTTATCGCCTCCCAGCCGAGATCAAATGGCCGAATGACGTTCTGATTGGAGGGCGAAAAGTTGCCGGAGTTTTGGCGGAGGCTTCCTGGATAGGAGATCAACTGTCTGCGGTGATCTTGGGAATCGGCATCAATGTTGCTCCCGGTTCGGTCCCCCCTGATGATTGGGCTGGCCACCACGAGCGACCTTTCCCGGCCACCAGCGTCGAATCTGCCTTGGGTGCGCCGGTGGATCGTCTGGTGTTATTGCAAATCGTTCTGGCGGAATTACTCAGTTGGCTGCCTCGCCTCTCGGAGCCTAATTTCATCCAGGCCTGGCGTGAAAAATTAGCCTTTCTTGGAGATTGGGTTCAGGTGATCACCTCGGAAGCTGATGGCGGCGAGAAGCCGCCGCTGGAGGGCCAGATCATCAACCTGAACGGAGATGGTTCCCTGCGGGTGCGGCTGCGCACCGGGGAATTGAAATCTCTCCGGGTTGGCGAGATCCATCTGCGCCCGGTTGACAGTTCGCTAAAATAGGCTAAACTATCGATACTCGAACTAGACATGGGAGGCTGCCATGCTCGATGATCTACGTGAACAAGCAGACGATGCGGCATTTCTGGAAGACGAGGACGATTTCTTTGACCTAGACTACGATTCCCCTGCCCAAACACTGTTTCTGGGGATGACGCCGGTGCAGCGCTTCATTATCGCCGTTATGGTCATGATGATGGTTTGCATATTGAGCACTTTTTGCCTGCTGGTCACCGAGAAGATCGCCTTCCCCTTTTTCTAAAAATTGATTTTGGTTCATAAATAGCCGATCGCTGGATTTAGAGTGATCGGCTTTTCTTTTTGGAAGCCTGGTTGGGGTCGTGTATCAGGCGTTATCTGATTCTATAGCCCCTGCTTTACGCAAATCCGCCGCGGCGAAACGGGCTATAGAGACCACAGTGTCATCTTCTTCCAAATTCATGACCTGTACGCCGCGCGTGGCCCGGCTGTACTGGGAGATAGCATCCGCATTGGTTCGCAGGACAATGCCATTGGCCGAGATCAGGGTGATCAAATCGTCTTTGGGTTGGACGACCCGAGCGGAGGTGATCAAGCCAACCTTGGAGAGGGCGTTTCTGTCGATGGTCAGAACACCCATGGTAGCACGCCCTTTGACAGGATACTCTTCGAGAGAAGTGCGCTTTCCAAATCCATTCGTAGTGACGATCAAGAGGTCCGCGCCGGGTTCCACTACTTCCATACCGACCACGCGGTCTTCTGCTCGCAGCCGAATGCCATAGACCCCTTTCGCAGGACGCCCCATGGAACGGACTTCTGTTTCGTGGAACCTCAATGCCTGGCCGCGTTCAGTGACGATGATCACCTCTTCCTCTCCGCTGGTCGTACGCACCCAACCTAGTTCATCATCATTGGCCAACCCCATGGCAATCAGACCGGAGGGGCGCACTGCAGCGAACTCAGAGAGGGCTACGCGTTTGATCTTGCCCTTGTGGGTCATCATCGTGCAGTATTCGGCGGCTTCGAAGTCGGGGACTGTGACCGCGGCGGTGATGGTTTCGGATGGCCCGATGGCAAGCACGTTGACAATTGAGATTCCTTTGGCGGTTCGTCCGGCATCAGGGATCTGATAGGCCTTTGTAGAATACACCTTGCCGCGATCGGAGAAAAACAGGATCGTGTCGAAAGTGCGCGCCGGGAACATCATCAGCACTTCATCTTCGTCACGGGTGGTATGCCCGATGACGCCGCGCCCGCCGCGGCGTTGCGAACGGTAGGTTTTGGCATCGACGCGTTTGACATATCCCCGCTCGGTGATCGTGACGAGCAAGGCTTCATCGGCGTAGAGGTCCTCATCGCTGAGGTCGCCGCTGGCTTCGGGGACGATCTCCGTGCGGCGTTCGTCGCTGTATTTCTCAGCCAGTTCCCCTAAATCATCTCTGATCAGGTTGAGCATCTTCTTGGGATGGGCGAGCAGGTCTTCGATGTATTCGATGCGTTCCAGGAGGGCTTTGTGCTCATCTTCGATCTTTTGTTGTTCGAGGGCCACCAGGCGGCGAAGCTGCATATCGAGGATAGCTTGTGCCTGTCGGTCGGTGAGCTCAAAGCGGCTCATCAGGCGTTCTTTGGCGACGTCTACATCGGGGGATTGGCGTATGGTTTGGACAACTTCATCTAGGTTCGCCAATGCGATGAGCAAACCTTCAAGAATATGAGCCCGATCCTTGGCTTTGGTTAGCTCAAACTGGCTCCTGCGGGTGATCACATCCAGCCGGTGATCGACATAATGGTGTAATGCCCGTTTAAGCGAGAGCAAACGCGGCTCCCCGTTGACCAGGGCCAGCATCTGTGCTCCGAAAGTCGATTGCAGAGGTGTATATTTGTAGAGATGGTTGAGGACCTTGCGGGGATGAGCGGACCGTTTGAGTTCAATAATGATACGCATTCCCGTGCGATCGGATTCATCTCTCAGGTCGGAGACTTCATCAAGCTTCCCCTCTCGGGCCAGCGTGGCAATGCGCTCGATCAGGGTTGTCTTGTTGAGTTGGTAGGGGATTTCGGTGATCACGATGTAGTGGCGGCCTCGCTCCCCCTCTTCGATGAAGGCTTTACCGCGCAGCACAATGCGCCCGCGGCCGGTGCTGTAGGCCTGGCGGATACCCTCATCCCCGACGATGATCCCGCCCGTCGGGAAATCAGGCCCAGGAATGAACTGGAGCAGGTCCTCGACGGTGACGTCATCGATTTTGTCGTAGCGATCGATGAGATAAGTGAGCGCCGCCACCAGTTCATGCATATTGTGGGGCGGGATGTTCGTAGCCATGCCCACCGCGATCCCCGAAGCGCCGTTGAGCAGCATATTGGGCAATCGTGCAGGCAGCACGGATGGTTCCTGCAGAGAGCCGTCGAAATTATCTTCGAAGACCACGGTATCTTTGTCGATATCCGTGAGCATCTCCTCTGCCAGGTGGTCCATGCGGGCCTCGGTGTAGCGCATCGCGGCAGGAGAGTCGCCATCGATGGAACCAAAGTTGCCCTGGCCGTCCACCATGGGGTAGCGCATGGAGAAATCCTGCGCCATGCGCGCCATGCTGTCGTAGACTGCCGCATCGCCGTGAGGGTGATATTTACCCAGCACTTCGCCGACGATTCGAGCGGATTTTTTGTATGAACCTGTGGCGCGAATGCCCATATCGTGCATGGCGTACAAAATACGTCGATGCACGGGCTTGAGGCCATCCCGTATATCTGGGAGAGCGCGCGCGACGATCACGCTCATGGCGTAATCGAGATATGCGGAGCGCATTTGGTCGTCGATATCTACGGAAAGAACTGTGCCAAAATCCATAAATCGATCTTCCTTGTACTTGTTTCTTACGCAAAAAACGTGTGCTCACCATCGGTGGACACACGTTTAATTATACCGCGATTGTCAGATATTCGGCTTACGACGAACCGGGTTCTGCACTAGACAAAACCCGGTTCGCAGGGCTTCACAGAGAGAAAGCGGATGAGTTTATTTGCTGTTGAGATATTTGTCGATGGCCCAGGCAGCTTTGCGGCCAGCCACCATAGCGGTGACGACCAAATCTGGGCCGGTGGCCGCGTCGCCGCCAGCAAAGACACCAGGCCGGGAGGTAGCGCCGGTTTCAGCATCGGTGGTGATCAGGCCCCAGTCGTGGGTTTCGAGGCCCGGGGTGGTTTTGCCGATGGTCTCATCGGGCCAATATCCCAGGGCCAGGACGGCGGTATCCGCTTCGACGATGAAGTTGGAGCCCTCGATCTTGACCGGTCGTCGTCGGCCAGATTCGTCTGGTTCCCCTAATTCCATCTCCAGGCACTCGACGGCGGCCAGCCGCCCATCGTCACCAGCGATGAACTTGATCGGCTGCGTGAGGAATTTGTATTGCGCGCCCTCTTCGATGGCCAGTTCACGGTCCTTCTCTCCACCGGGCATCTCTTTGAGGGTGCGCCGGTAAAGGCAGGTGACCTCTTTGGCTCCCAGGCGCAGCGCGGAGCGCAGGGAGTCAGAGGCGGTGTCTCCACCTCCAATGACCACCACCTTTTCCCCGACATCCAGAGGCTCTTTCATGTGCTCAGGCAAGAGGCTTCCGCTAACGTTGGTGCGAATCAGGAATTCAGTCGCCAGATGGACTCCGGGGAGATCGACGCCTTCAGCCTTTAGGGGGGCATCGACCTGCGAACCCACACCGATGAAGACGGCCTGGTAGCCTTCAGCGAAGAGATCGTCAATGGTCTTGTCTTTCCCAATAAATACGCCATATTCGAACTGGACACCGGCCTTTTCCAGGTCATGAACGGCGGTGAAAACGACTTCTTTGGGCAGTTTGAAGTTGGGAATGCCATAGGTCAGCAGACCGCCCCCCGCGGGGAGGGCCTCGAAAATGGTCACACTGTGACCTTGCTGAACAAGTTGCTCAGCGCAACTGACACCGGCAGGCCCAGCGCCGATGATGGCTACTTTCTTCCCTGTTGGACTGCCGACAGGAATTTGATAACCTTCTACTTCCCGCTGGTAATCGATCACAAAGGTTTCCAATGCCCCGGTCAAAATTGAGTCCCCAGATTTCCCTACCACGCAGGCTCCCTCACAGAGCTGCTCGTGGGGGCAAACCCGGCTGCAAATCTCCGGCAGCGAACTGGTCTGGCGGTAGAGCTTCGCCGCCTCCAGGAATTCACCTTGCTCGATGAGCCACATCGCCGAGGGGATGTCATTGTGTGTGGGGCAGGCCAGCACGCAGGCTGCTGGGTCTGGGCAGTGGATGCAGCGTGAGGCGGCAACCTGGGCGCATTCGGCGTTTAACGGGATGACGACATCGTCGAAGTCACCGACGCGCTCCTCCGGCGTGCGGATGGAAATACCGTCACATGTCGTTCTGGCGCGAGATTTTCGGTCGATTTCCAAAAATTCACTGGGAATTGATTGAGTCATGCTTGTTCCTCCAAGTCGAAAATACCGATGTTTTACAGATCAGATAATATCGAGTAAACTGGTTTGATTTTAGTTCCAGATGTCATCAGTTTGGGGTCAATATGTCACCCCACATTGTGACGGATGACACAAACATTTTTCATGTTCAGTTATTCGATTTTCGGGAGAGAATCGCTCAGTTGATCGTGAAATCTATGTCTCTGCGGCCCTTGACAGGGAGATGAATGCCTGTATAATTCCGTCTGTTTAGTTAGATAAACTAACTATTTTTTGAGATGCCTATGTGGTCCTTGACCTCTCCTGAAGCCCGGATGGAAGCGCTGCTGCGCCGCTTGGCGGCATTGCGTCTGATGCGCCTGCCCCACGATTGTGAGCTTTCGCCGCCCTTAGTAGCGATATTGTACTGGGTCTCTCAATCACCGGGATGCGGGGTTCAGGAACTTGCTGAAGGGCTCAAAGTGACCCCACCGACGGTGAGCGTTGGCGTGAGGCGATTGGTCAAAGAAGGTTGGCTGGAGCGTCGTCATGATCCGGTTGATAAGCGTGCCAAACCCCTTTATCTCACCGAAAAGAGTGAAACTTTGCTAGAACAATTACGTATGCATCAGAGAGCAACCTTCAAAGTATTCCTCGCTGGTTTGGAATCTCAAGAGCAGGAGACTTTTCTATGCCTTCTTGATAAAGCCTTGAGCGCGATAGAAAAAACCATGCCTGAATCTCTATGAACAAGAAATCGTCTCGTAAGAGGCTCATTATCGTCATTTTGGTGGTGTTTGTGTGCGTTGCGGGGGGCTTTGTAGGCGTGCGCGCCTTGGGGCAGCGTCAGGCCTCTGCACTGCTTGATAGCTTGGAGACTGCTGTTGTAGAACGCGGCCCACTGCTCTCCTATATTGAGGCGGATGGCGTGGTGCGTTCGGAGCAGAGTGCGGTCCTGGTTTGGGAGATCGCAGGTGATGTCAGCGAGGTGCTTGTTGAAGTCGGAGATCAGGTCGCCCGCGGTCAGGTATTGGCCTCACTCGACCAAACTTCGCTGCCTTCTTTTGTGATCCTGTCGCAGGCTGATCTTGTCAGCGCCCAGCGTGACCTGGATGATCTGCTCAACTCACAGATGCAGCAGGCTCAGGCCCAAAAAGCTGTCGAGGATGCCAAAGAAGCGCTGGAAGACGCTCTAAACCCTCAAATGACGCAAGGGCAGGCGCAAGCCTCGATTGCCAATGCTCAACGGGACTTAGAGAGAGCGCAGCGTCATTATGACATCCTGATGGCGCCCGCGTCTGCCTCGAGCCTGGAGCAAATCTCTGCCAATATCTTGTTGACGGAAAAGGCCATCGCCGATTTGGAAGAGGATCTCGCCGATACCGAGAAGAAGGTCAATCAAGCTGTTTTGCACCCCTTCGAAAGCCGTATTTCCTATAAGCAGTTGTATACCAACTTGCAGGTGCAACTGGCAGGGGCACAGGGGCGTCGCGACGACTTGCTTGCCCGCTATAACGAGTTGCTGGCTCCACCCGACCCGGTCGATATCGCCGTGGCCGAGGCGGCCTTGGCTGCTGCACAAGCTCAACTGGCCGATGCGCTCCGCCAGTGGGAGCGGATCAAAGACGGGCCGAGCCAGGCGGAGATCGCCGTGCTGGAGGCCAATCTGGCTGACGCACAGCGGGAGTGGGAACGCCTCAAAGATGGCCCCACTCCTGAGGATATCGTCTCGGCAGAGGCGCGTTTGACGGCTGCCCAGGCCTTGCTGAATATGTCCCAAATCACAGCCCCCTTTGATGGCGTTATCACCCTGGTGTCTATCCAACCCGGAGATCAGGTCAATCCTGGCACAGTTTCGTTTCGTTTGGATGATCTTTCGCGCTTGTTGGTGGACTTGCAGGTCTCGGAGATTGACGTCAACAACGTTGCCCTGGGTCAGGATATCGTCCTGACCAGCGATGCTGTCTTAGCCAAGGAATATCATGGCCGAGTAGTCGAGATTTCTCCAGTGGGAATCGAGACCCAAGGCGTGGTCAGCTTTGAAGTGACTGTTGAGCTGCTGGATGCTGACTCAGCCATCCGGCCGGGGATGACCGCCGCGGTGGATATTGAGATCGGCCGCGTTGAGGGAGCTTTGTTAGTGCCTAATCAGGCGATCCGATCTCTCGAAGGTCAGCGAGTGGTGTACAGGTATGGAGACAGCGCGGCCCCTGGGGGCTTGGCTGCCCCCAATGAGGGAGGCCCGGAAAGCCCTCTGGGAGGGTTGCTGGAGACCTTGGGGGGAGGCGCGCCCTCGGACATGATTCTCCCCATCCCCATCACAATAGGAGTCAGCTCAGATGATTATAGTGAAGTCGTCGGCGGGGATTTAATGGAGGGGGATGAGGTCCTGCTCAATCCCATACCCGAATTATTGAATTGAACCCGACGAGGAATCGGTAGAAGGAGTTGGAAAAGTTATGAAGAGATGGATCATTGTCATTGTCGTTCTGGCTGTCTTGGTCGGCGCCATTGTGGGGTGGCAGACTTACAGCGCGAATAGGGCGCGCCAGGAATTGGTGGCCGGTTTACAGACTGTAACCGCTGAGCAAGGGACGCTGGTCGCGACCATTGGCGCGACCGGGCGAGTTCGCTCTAATCAAAGTGCGCAATTGGTATGGAAGACTTCTGGTACGGTAGAAAATGTCAACGTTCAAGTTGGGGATGCTGTTACCCTTGACACCGAACTGGCTGCACTGGAACAGACTTCGCTTCCCCAGAGTGTCATATTGGCCCAGGCGGACTTGGTCAGTGCTCAGCAGTCATTAAAGGATTTACTCAATTCCGATTTGCAGCGCGCCCAGGCCATGCAGGCCGTTGAAGATGCCGAGCAGGCGCTGGAGGATTTGTTGAATCCTGAACTGCAGCAAGCCATCGCTTTGCAGGCTATCGCAGATGCAGATCAAGCCGTCGATGATGCGGAGCGTCGCTTGCGCAGTGTGCAGCTAACGGCCAGCCAGGCCGATATCGATGCCGCCGAGGCGGAAGTTGTGCTGCTGAGAGACAGACTCGAGAAAGCCCAAGAAGATTTTGAACCTTACGAAGGCCGCCCGGAAGATGATTTGGAGCGCGCTAATTTCCAGAGCGCGTTGGCCGAGGCGCAGCAGAACTATGATACCGCCGTACGAAACCTCAATGCGCTCTCGAGCACCGGGACGGAAATCGATATCGCCGAAGCCCAGGCAGATCTGGCGGTTGCCCGCGCCCAGTTGGTGGATGCTAACCGGGAATACGAGCGCATCAAAGATGGCCCCTCCGACGCTGATATTGCCTTGCTCGAAGCCCAATTAGCGGATGCGCAGCGTGAGTGGGAGCGCCTGCAAGCTGGCCCACCGTCTGATGACATTGCCGCCGCGGAGGCCCGTGTGGCTGCCGCCCAGGCGACTTTAGACCAGGTGCATATTGTTGCCCCTTTTGATGGTATCGTCACCATGGTGGAGAGCAAACCCGGTGATCAGGTTGACGCCGGCACCCTGGCTTTTCGGGTGGATGACTATTCCCGCCTGCTGGTAGACCTGGAAGTCTCTGAAGTGGATATCAACAAGATCGCCGAGGGGCAAGAGGTGATGATGAGCTTCGATGCCGTTCTGGCGAAGGAATATCATGGGGTAGTGATGGAAGTCGCTTTGGTGGGGACAGAACAGCAGGGTGTGGTCAACTTCACCGTAACTGTCGAACTGCAGGATGCAGATGAGGATATTCGCCCTGGGATGACCTCAGCGGTGAATATCGTCATCCGGCAGTTAGAGCAAACCCTGTTGATCCCCAACCGGGCGGTGCGTGTTGTAGAAGGGGAACGCGTGGTGTACATTTTGGGGGCGGGTGACACGATCGAGAAAGTTGTCATCACCTTAGGCGCATCCTCTGATACTTACAGTGAGGTGGTGGACGGCGAGATCAAGGCCGGCGACGAGATCGTCCTGAACCCGCCGCGCGAACTCACCGAGGAGAATACGTTTGGGCCTCCAGGCGGCGGCCCTCCAGGGGGATAGGTCTTGAGAGTGTCTGACCGGTTTTTCGAAGGATCGTTGTTGAAGTGCTGATTGATCGGGATTTCAGAGGAGTAAGTGGATGACAGATTTGGTAGTTAGCGCAAGCGACATCACCAAGGTGTATACCATGGGGGATGTCGAAGTGCACGCCTTACGGGGTTTATCTATGACGATAGCGACCGGTGAAGTGATTGCGATTATGGGCCCCTCGGGTTCGGGCAAATCGACCTTGATGAATATTCTCGGTTGTCTGGACCGGCCTACGACAGGTGAATACTGTTTGGATGGCGAGAGTGTAGCGGAGTTGAATGATGACCAGTTGGCCGATATCCGCAACCGCAAGGTTGGGTTTGTCTTCCAGAGCTTCAATTTGCTGCCGCGTGCTACGGCATTAGCCAATGTAGAGCTTCCATTGCGGTACGCCCGCAATAGCAAAAATCGACGCCAGCGCGCCAGGGAGGCCCTGGATGCAGTTGGCCTATCGGACCGCATGACTCACCGTCCCAATGAGCTTTCCGGCGGCCAGCAGCAGCGCGTGGCGCTCGCCCGGGCGATTGTCAACGAACCATCTATCATTATGGCTGACGAGCCTACCGGTAACCTGGATACCGCCTCGGGTGAGGCGATTATGGAGCTGCTGCTCGATCTCAATCAGGACCGCGGGGCAACGTTGATCATTGTCACCCACGATCCTGAGATCGCCGCGTTAACACAGCGCGTTGTGCGCATCCTGGATGGCAGGGTGGTGGAGGGTTAAGAGATGAATTTCTGGCAGTCATTTATTGAGGCCTTAGAAAGCCTGACGTCCAATAAGCTGCGTTCGGGGTTAACCATCCTTGGGATCGTGATCGGTGTGGGCGCGGTGATCGCCATGCTGGCGATTGGTACCGGTGCGGAGAATTCCATCACCGGTGAGATTCAGGGGATTGGCACGAATTTGATCTTCGTCTTTCGCGGCGGGTCAGAGGACGTGCGCAACCCTGAACCGCTAACCCTGGGCGATGCCGAGGCGATAGCCGACCCCTTTGCCGCGCCTTCGGTGGTTGGCGTAGCGCCCATCTTACAGGGCAATGCAGAAGTGAGTTATTCCGGCGAGAGCGCAGTGACCACCATCAACGGAGTCACCCCGGACTACGAAGTTGTGCGTAATTATCATGTCACCGAGGGGGAGTTCATCTCGGAAGCGCACATGCTGGGGCGCTCAGCAGTGGTGATCCTGGGCGTGGATGTGGCGGACGAGCTGTTTGGCCGCAAATCTGGATTGGTGGATGAGACCGTGCGCATCGAGGGACAGCCATTCCGCGTGATCGGTGTACTCGAGGAGAAGGGCGGCGGTTCTTTTGGCAGTGAGGATGACCAGATCATTGTGCCTCTTACCACTGCTCAAACCCGTTTGATCCGCCGTTCCACGAGCGACCGGGTGGATGTGATCTTTGTGGGCGCGGCCAGCGCCGACCTGGTGCCTCAGGCCAGCGATGAGGTGGCGCAGATCCTGCGCCAGCGTCACCGCACCGGGATTGGGCAAGATGACTTCACCATTTTCAGCCAGCAGGATTTCCTGGATGTGGCCTCCTCGATTACGGGTATTCTGACCATCTTTTTAGGCGGAATTGCCGGTATCTCGCTGCTGGTGGGTGGAATCGGCATCATGAATATCATGCTGGTCTCGGTGGTCGAGCGCACGCGTGAGATCGGCTTGCGCAAGGCTATGGGGGCGCGCAAAATGGATATCCTGACCCAATTCCTGACCGAGTCTGTGTTGTTGAGTTTGTTTGGCGGCATTGTGGGCATCGGCCTGGGTTGGCTGATCTCCGTGGTTGTTGGGCAGATTGCTGCGGCCAGCGATGCTGACATCGTCCCGGTCATTGGCATGGATGCGGTGCTGTTGGCGACGCTTTTCTCGGCGGCGGTGGGCGTCTTCTTCGGCCTTTACCCTGCTAACCGTGCGGCCAGCCTCGAGCCGGTGGAGGCGCTACGGTACGAGTAGGCGGTATAATCTCGGGGAACAGCCAACAACACTAAAGGAGCATTCTCATGCAAACCCACTTCGTGGACGATGCGCCTGAGGCCATCGGGCCTTATTGCCATGCCATGCAGTCCGGGAACTGGATTTTTTGTTCCGGGCAAACACCGCTGGACCCAGATGCCATGCAACTGGTCGGGGAGGACATCGGCGAGCAAACGGAGCGCGTTTTGATGAACCTTGAGACGGTCTTAAATGGTTTGGGGTTGTCTCTGCACGATGTGGTCAAGACGACGGTTTTCTTGAAAGATATGGCGGATTTCCAGGGCATGAACGCGGTCTATGCCAGGATGTTTGGCGGTCATCGCCCGGCGCGCACGACGATTGCCGTGAAGCAGAATCCGCTCGACGCCCTGGTCGAGATCGAGTGTATCGCTGAACTTAGAGAATGATCTCCCAAATTGGATGAGGTCGTCGAGAATTCAATGCAATTCCAAAACATCATTTTCGATTTAGGGGGTGTGGTGGTTGAATGGGACCCGGATGGGATTATCGCTGAGTTTTCTCAGGAGCCGAAAATGGCCGCCAAACTCAAAAGGGAGGTTTTCGATCATCCCGATTGGGCCGAGAAAGATCGCGGTGTTCTCTCCGAAGCTGAGGTCAGTAAGGGATTTGCCAGTCGGACAGGGCTATCGGAAGCTCGAATCGAGGCATTGATGCGAATCGTCCGCGAGTCGCTGCGGCTCAAAGCCGACACACTGCCATTGATAGACGAGCTTCGCCAAAGTGGCTTTGGAATATATTGTCTGTCCAATATGCCGGTTGAGCATTACGAGCATTTGAGAAAACGCTATGATTTTTGGGAGAAGTTCGACGGCATTGTCATCTCTGGCTTGGTGAAGATGGTCAAACCCGAACCGGGAATCTACCAATACCTGTTAACTGAATATCAATTGGCCCCCTCAACATGCATCTTTATCGATGATTCTCCCAGGAACATCGAGGTAGCTAAGACTTTGGGGATTGAAGGCATCGTTTTTACTGATGTACAGTCTTGTCGCCAGCAGTTGGACGGCTTCCTGAGCGGTTCATAGATAGACCATTCACTTTCCAGCAGCCTGTACTTATTCTTGTAATGCTCCCTTCCCTGGCCTATAATGGGTTTAGCACAGATTCCACCGCATAAGGAGCTTTTTACATGACCCGAGAAGTGGATTCATTTCGCTTTGTAAGCAGAGGCACTCGGCGGGTTGCCAAAGCCTGGATCGACTCCGCAGAGCCAAGGGAGATCCCTTGGACGCCGATTTCTAAGCCACTATCCGAGTGTAGGGTTGCTATGATCAGTTCTGGGGGGATGGCGCTCAAAACCGATCGACCTTTCGATCAAGAAGGGGAACGTCAAAACCCCTGGTGGGGAGACCCATCCTATCGACTGATCCCCAAAACGGCGACGGCTGAAGATATCAAAGTCTACCATCTGCATATCAACCCCACCTTCGCGGAGCAGGATTTGAATTGTCTGCTGCCCCTGGATCGATTATCTGAACTTGAGGCAAGCGGCGAGATCGGCAGCGTGGCCCCTTCGCATTATGCGTATATGGGTTATACCACCCAGCCAGAGCAGCTCCTGGAAGAAAGTGCGCCGGCCATTATCCGCAACCTGCGAGATGAATATGTTGATGTAGTCGTCTTGGTGCCTGCCTGACCGATCTGCTGCTGGTCCGTGGGACTGCTACAACGAGAGATCGAAGCCGCCGGGTTTGCTACCATTACCCTGTCGATGATGCCAGATTTGACCGCTTCTGTGAGCGCGCCGCGCATCGCCGCCATCGAGCACCCTTTCAGCCTTACCATGGGCTATCCTGGGAACAATCAAACGCAATTGGCCGTTTTGCGGGTTACCTTACAAGCCCTGGTCGAGATGGACACGCCTGGGGGTATCAGGCATCTGCCCTTCGAATGGCCGGAGCATTTGGCTGAGGTTGATTCGGGCCCACCAGAGCCGCCTCCCATTACCAAGTACCTGCTGAAACATCCCTTACAATTCAAGAAACTGCTCAGGCGAGGATTTCCCAGAGTGACACTTTCGTAAGAACCAGGATGTAGGAGAGTGTGTTATGGAAATGATCCTGATCACTGCTGCGAACATCATTATCGTGTTGGTGGTTCTCGCTATCATGTTGTTACGCCGCCGCGGGAGTCAATCGGATCATCAACAGCTTGAACGCTTGCAAAATTTGCAGATCATCCCGCCGGAAGGGATTAATGTACCTATTAGCCACTCGTTTTCAGGCATCAAACCCTTGGGGGGCGTTTTTGGTGTCAGCCGTAATAACCTCAACCCAAGGCTGATCCTGTATGATGATCGCCTGGAGTATCGTGTTATCCTCAAAGGCATCAAAAGATACGGCGATATCGAGCAGGTCAAAATCCGCGGCGGGCGGCAGGTTCAATTTGCTTTTTATGGCAGCCTGCTGACCCTTTCGGTGTGGTTGACGAACGCCGAGGATCGCCTCACCCTTCTGAAATTCCTGCGCTCCAGAGGGATCAATCTCGATGAGAAGGCGCGCGCTTTGGTCAATGATTAAAAACAACGTCACTCGTCTGCTTGAGCAGCGCAAAATCCCTCATCAAGTATTCGAGCTTCCGGGGGAGAAGTTGGGAGCGGAAAAAACAGCCGAGTTGCTGAACATCCCCCTTGAAATCGTCTTCAAGACCATCGTGGTGACCAGGCCTGAACGCGGTAAGCCCATTCTGGCGGTGGTGCCGGGAACTGCTGAGGTTGATATGAAGGTCCTGGCTAAAGCCGTGGGGGAGAAGAAAGTGAAGGCGACCACACAGCGCGAAGCCGAAAGATTGACCGGCTTACAGGTGGGCGGCATTTCTCCGCTGGCATTGATCAACCGCGGCTTTCAGGTCGTCATCGATAGTTCGGCTGAGGAATTCGACGAGGTCCATGTCTCGGGCGGGCAGAGAGGCTTGAATATCTGTCTGCCGGTCTCGGACTTGGCCCAATTGACCAGCGCCCGCTTTGCGCGGATCAGCCGCAGCCCAAATTGATCTCTGAATAGGGAGTTTCGCCAAAGAGTCCAAGCGACGAGCTTGGACTCTTTCTTCAGTAGCCCCTGAGGGTTCGATTTTGTGATGCGTTTTTGCTATTGCTATTCAACATCTTCTGCGGTGGTGGTGACAACGTCTTCTGAAGCGGGGACTTCCTCGGGGACGAGGATCATCATGATGATATAAACCCAGAAGAGGCCGCTGCCTGTGATAAAGGCACCGAAGACGAAGATCAGACGCAAGAGGGTGGAATCGATGCCGAAATATTCTCCCAAACCGCCGCAAACACCGGCAATCATGCGGTCATCTCGTGAGCGGAAGAGTTTCTTTGGTTGTGTAGACATATTTTTCTCCTGTATTGGCAGGTTATTTAATGCACTATAGTATACGGTGAGACCTGAGAAAGGTTGCGAATCGCAGTGCTCGAAATTGTCATTCTAAACCTTGCCCTTCGACCATCGCGCAAGCGTGCGGTGGCTGCGCCCCTAGTCGCGCACGGTGATCAAGTCTTTGATATCCCCGTATGTGGCTGAACCGATCCCGGGAACTTTTTGGATCTCCTCAATGCTGGTGAAATCCCCGTTTGTCAGACGGTAATCGATGATCTTGCTCGCCGTTGCCGGCCCGATGCCCGGCAGGGTCTCTAGTTCTGCTTGGGTGGCTGTGTTGATATCAACGGGGAAGCCCATTGTACTTCCACTTGCTAGCTCCCCAGTATTTTGTGTTGAAGTTGATCCCGTAGTCACCCCCGACGAACTCAGGTCTGGTACCCGCACCTGATCGCCGTCTTGCAGTTTGGCGGCCAGGTTGAGTTGGTCTTGCCGCGCCTCATCTGTGAAGCCCCCTGCGGTCTGGACGGCATCGTGGACGCGGCTGTCGAGGGGAAGGGCGTACACCCCAGGACTGTGTACCGCACCAGATACATGCACGAGAATGGGGGCCGGGGTGGGAGGCGGCAAGAGCTGGATAGGCGTACCGCGTGGTGGGCTGCTGGCCAGGGTAACCGCTCCTGCCCCCAATAATCCAAACACTACTCCCAGGGCGAGTAGCCACCAGTTCTTCATAGTTCGCTTTTTTCTGTTTTCAACCTCAGCCCAAGCTGTTGACGGCTGGGGTCGATGTGCAGAATGGTGACCTGAACCCGCTGACCTTCGATGAGCACTTCTTCAGGGCTTTCATGATTCCCCTGGATCTCGGAAATGTGGATTAAACCGTCGAGCCCTTCCTGCAATCTGGCAAAAGCTCCGTAAGGGACGATATTCGTGATGGTTGCCTCGGCGACTTGCCCCGGTTGATAGTTCAGATGCGCTGTGTCCCAGGGGTTGGGCAGAAGCCGTTTCAGGCTAAGTGCCACCCGGCAGCGTTCCTGGTCGAGACTAAGTACACAGACTTCGATTTCCTCGCCTGGCGAAAGCACTTCGTTGGGGTGCGTGACACGCCCCCAGGACAACTCGGAGATATGGATCAGCCCCTCTACACCGCCTAGGTCCACAAAAACGCCGAAATCGGTGATGGTGGTCACCCTACCGGTGATATGTGCTCCGCTCGTCAGGCGTTTGAGCAGTTCCAACCGTTGGCCTGGAGCGGCCTGGGCAGCGCGCTCTGAGAGCACAACCCGTTCTCGTTTAGGATTGCATTCGATGACTTTTAACTGTAACGTGCGGCCGATATAGGCGGTCAGGATTTCCTTGATGTTTTCTTCGTTGGTCTCTTCCGAGATCTCTATGAGGTGCGAGAGAGGCACAAAACCTTTGATGCGTTGGTCTTCCACTAAAAGTCCCCCGCGATTATGCCCTGTGACATGTAATTCGATAATCTCATCTTGACTGTAGAGATTTTCAGCCCACTTCCAGTCGATATCTGGAGCGGATAGCTCCTCGCTGTCATCAGGCGTGCCTCGTGCAGTCCCACTATGGGCTTCCACGTCCGCCATAACTGCGGACCACCAGGATTCATCTGGGGAAGCTTCTTCGGCGAATTTATACTCTTCCTTCTGTCCCATGACTTACCCTTTTTGATACTAACTGCCTCTCCAATGGTCGAACTTCACTCGTTTAGCAATGTCAATTTAGCTTGTGGCAGAAGCTTCTGCCTGGGCTTCATCCTCCATCTCTATTATAGCCTGCGCGACGGCTTCTATTGCTACGCGTTGTTTTCGATACAAGTCCGCTTCCGACATAGCCAAACGGGTGGCTACGTCCCGCACTTTCCTGCCCTCCATGAATTTCATTTCAAGGATATTGTACAAAAGCCATTCGGTGGTAAACCTCCGTTTCCCTTCTGGGCGTACTTGCTCGATGCCCCGACGGAGTATTGAGCGCAAGGCGTTTACATAGATACCTTCATGTTCATCCAATGCCTCTTGCACGACCCGCAGGCGCAGCAAGGGGCTTTTGGATAATTTTGGCCCACCCCAGAAGTGGTTGAGCGCCTCCTTGACCCAGCGGGCGAAGTCGCCCTCGGCCAGCTCTTCCTCCGAAGCGATGAGCACGTCAGTGCTGTCGTAGCGCGAGGCAGCGCGTAATCGTTGCACCCAGTCAACTTGAGGAGTCAAGACCTCTAAGGAATTGAAGACGGTTTGCTGTTGGGCCCGGTCGCTCAGGGCGAGGGCGGCTCTTTCGGCCAAGGTTTCTAGGGCCAGTCGCTGCTCTTCGTCTGTGGAGTGCCCAGGCAGCCGTTCGGCTCCCAGCAAACCTAACAAAGACGGCTCGTTTTCCGGGCCCAATTGATTCTCTTCGAATAGAGGTGTGAGCCAGAAATCCCCCCAGGTGAACAAGCGCATGCCATCTTCATCCACAGCGCCGTTGTTGAGATTATTCCTCGTGACGACTTCGAGCAGCTCCTCCGAGAGGTTCGCCTGTTGGAGCTGGCCCACATCCCCAATCGTCACGATCATCTCAGACCCTCGCGGGATCAACACGATTACAAAGGCAGTGTCCACCTGAAGGCGGTCACAAACCGCAGTGAGGATCGATTCCAGGAATTGGCGCAGGTCGCTGGAGGTGATCAGCCGTTCTTCAAGGGTTTGAACCAACTGTAAATCGTCGCGTGCCCCGCCGTAGAAGAGCAGGCGCTCCCAAACTGGCGCCAGCATGGTGATCGAGTATTGCATGATCAGCAGCGTAGCCACCATGGCGATGGGCACGACTGCTGAGTACACAAAACCATAGGACTCACCGGCTCTCCGCACCAGCGTCGTCACGGCCAAAACAGTGGATGCTGTTACCGGCCCGCGCATAACCCATTTGAATAGACGTCGTTTCACTACCCGGTCTGGCCACGAGACGCCGAAGAAGGCAACGGCATAGGCCATCACTACAATCAACACCGACATGCTGATATTGAGCAGGTCAGCGGTCAGCCAGAAGAGCAGGGGGTGGTCTGACGCGAAGCCGGACGCGTAGGTCAGGTAGGGGAAGGTGCTCAGGGCTGGGGCAACTGCGCCGGCGATCAGGTAGCTCATGCGGCGACGGCTGGTAGTGGTGACCGTGCGGCGATATGCCCGCCAAAAATTGACCCAGGACCAGTTCATGCTCACGGTGTAAAAGGCGAAGAAAACCCAGGTAAGCGGGGCGGGGGTCAGGTAGAGAGCAGGGTATTCAGAGGCCACCGATCCCATCAGGTTGGGAAATGGCAGCATGATCAGGAATATAAAAGAGATCAGATAGGTTAGTCGAATCCAGTTGCGTCTTCGACCGCGTGAGGGCCGGCCTGTTGTGGAGAGTAAGGCGTCGGAAAAATGCAAATACGAGGTGGGAAGGAAAATGATCCCTATCCACTGCAACTTGAACCAGGTATTTACCCACGCATACCCCTGGGTGACGCTCGTGATTGCCTCTCCTACGAAGACAATCACCACGCAAAAGAAGATCACCGCAACCGAGCGCGCCACCCTGTCTCGCAGGTTAAACGATAGAGCATAAAGCAGCAGGGAAAACGCGGTGATAGCGATCCCAGCAGTGAGCAGCTGGTTGATGGTCTGTAAGCTACCTATAAGGGATGGCATAGGTGGTTGACGAATACCTGGGCAAAGAATTTTTGGGTACTTGCTCAGCCATCGAGCGGGTGTGGTCGCCAGGCTGAATAACTACAATTACTTTAACCATTTAGAGAAAAACAGGGCGATGTCGTGATTAGCAAAATGGTGGTCGTTGTAGCCGCAAAGTTCGAAGCCCAGTTTCTTTGCCATTTGGATAGCGGGATAGTTTTTCGGCTGCAACTCGAGTATCAAACGTCGGCTGTTATGCCGTGAGGCCCAATCCTGAGATGCTATCACCAGCGAACTGCCGATTTTTTGGCGGCGCAATCGCCGGGTGATCGCCAGGTCGGTGATCCGGGTGGCTTTCAATTGCGGGTTTTGCGCCAGGCTGACATAGCCGACCGGTTCACCGTCTATGACGGCTACGAGCAGCCCATCTCGGGCAGACCAATTGTCTGCTAAAGTCTGCGGGTCATTAGGATACCGAACCTGCACGGATCGGGGCAGTTTGGCCTCGCGGAAGGTTACTTTGATCGTGTTCCCCTCTCGTCTGAAATCCATCTGCCAGACATGATCGCTGGAATAGCTGTGTTCCAGCGCTATGAGAGCGTTAATATCTGTGGCGATGGCAGGTCGGATTTCGATTTCAGGCATATTTATTCATTCTACCCTAGAAATACCACTGTGACCGGTCTTGTTCCCCAGGCTATTGCTCGGTAGGAGCCTCGACCCTCACCTGAATGGTGCAGGGTTCCGAGGCGATGCCTTGATTGTCGGTGACGATGAGTCGCAGGGCGTAGTCTCCCGTAGGCAAGCGAGAGGTATCCCAATATCCCAGCAGGTCTTCGTTCATGGGGACATCGCCAGCTTGAACCGTTAACCAGTTGGCATCGTCGGTCGAAGCCATTTCGAATTTGTAAAAGCCGAAATTCGGGATATCGGCGCTGCCAAAGATCTCCACAACATCTCGGACAGTTTCACCATTCGAGGGGGCAGTGATTTCCACTTGCCCAGGGATGCAGCCCACATCTTGGGTTTCAATGGAAACCGAGGGAGCTGCATTTTCGGGTTCTGAAGCCTGATTTGTGGCTTCAAGGGTGATGGTTGGGGTGGCGAGCAAGTCCAATGTCGGCGTGAGCAGGGGGGATATCTCTGGAATGTTGGGGAGCACGAAGGATACCAGCCCGAATTCGGCCACCGCGAGGATGAAGATCAGTACCAACATGCTCGTCGCCCAGTTGAGACGGGCGCGAGCGCTCTCTTGTTCCAGGCCGAACGCCGCGCTGCGTAATTCATCCCAACCTAAAAAGAATTTGCGTATCTGCCAGACGGCAAGGATACCCAAGATCAGGTAGATGTAGACTTCGTTGTCCTTGAAAAACTGTAAAACAGATGCCATGCAGGGGGTTATTTTTGTGCTTGGCGACTATCTTGCCGGAAAGTTACGATATGTTTTTCAAAACTCCGCGCATAAGGCTGACCATCTTTGGGACGATCACCCGGCCGGCTTCCAGGACTTCTTCGTGGGTGGTGATAGTGCTGCCGTCGAGATTGGCCTTGTTGCTGATCCCGGAAACGCCTAAGACGCGCATGCTTCCATGACGGGCGACGATCACTTCATGGACGGTGGACATCCCTACGGCGTCCACCCCAATCGCGCGCAGGAAGCGCAGGTCGGCTGGCGTTTCAAAGGATGGCCCGGCCAGGCCAACGTACACGCCTTCGTTCAGGTGGAAATCATTTTCCTTGGCGACTTGGCGAGCAATAGCCATCAATTCAAGGTCATAGGCCTGGCTCATGTCGGGGAAGCGGGGGCCGATTTCGTCCAGATTCGGTCCGCGCAGAGGGTTTGGCCCGGCCATACCAACGAAGTTTAGGTGATCGGTGATCAACATCAGGTCGCCAGGCTCGAATTCAGGGTTTACGCCTCCGGCAGCGTTGGTGACGAAGAAATATTCAATCCCCAAGCGCTGCATCACCCGGACGGGCAGTGTCACCCGATCCATTTCATGGCCCTCGTAATAGTGAGTGCGACCCTGCATGACCAGAACATCTTGTCCTTCCAATTCTCCGACGACCAAGCGCCCTTCATGGCCGACAACAGAAGACACAGGCCAGTGAGATAATTCTCCGTAGGGGATGTATTCGGGGTTTTTAACGCGGTCTGCTAAAGGCCCCAGGCCGGAACCCAAAATCATACCAACACGCGGTTTTCTGGAGATGCGGCTGCGCACCTCCTCAGCAGTCTGATCGATCTCTTTGAGTGTGAGGAAATTACCCATGATGATCTTCTCCAATCTTGTGAGAGGTTATTACGGGTTTTCGTCGATAAGCGGAAACTGCAAAAATAACATGAAATCACTTCATCGAAACGCCGCAGTTTGGCCCGTCGGCTGGATATAATGATTCCCTCGACGTCCCCTGCGGCGCGCTGTTCTTTATGCTGAACCAGCCCATGCTATGTATGCCAGGGTACAGGCTAAGCAATTGAAAATTATATCACGAATAGTTCTCTAGTACCTTCTCGAATGCTTCTACGGCCGTGTGGATGGCTTTGTCATCGATCCAGTAATGGGTGACCAGCCGGAAACTGCGCTTTGACACTACGCCCACAAGGACGTTGTGTTTTCGCAGCTCTTCAGCCACGGCCTGAGCGTCTAGAGAGACATCTTCCCTCAAGGTCAGGTAAACCATATTCGAGGGCGGCTGGCGAGTATCGGGAATCACCCCAGCAACACTTCCCAAGCCTTGGGCCAGGGTTCGCGCTCGGAGGTGATCTTCCACCAAACGCGGCACGATCTCTTGCAGGGCGACGATCCCCGCGGCGGCCAGAATCCCGGCCTGGCGCATGCCTCCTCCTAACTGCTTGCGCATTCGATGGGCGCGGCTGATGAATTCCCGGCTGCCGCACAGCACCGACCCTACCGGCGCGCAGAGCGCCTTGCTCAAACAGAAAGTGATCGAGTCGACCGGAGCGACCAGATCAACGACATCTACATCGAGCGCGGCGGCGGCATTGAAGATGCGCGCCCCATCCAAATGCAAGCTCAAATCGTGGGCGCGGGCAATATCAGCCACAGCCTGGGTGTATTCGACGGAAAGCACCGCTCCTCCACAACGGTTGTGCGTGTTTTCCAGGGTGATCAGGCGCGTGATAGGGAAGTGAGAATCCCTGGGGCGGATTGCTTCCCGAATATCATCCAGCAATAGTGTGCCATCGGCTTGATTGGGGATCGTACGGGGGTGGATGCCCCCTACAGCAGCGATTCCCCCTGCTTCGTAGAGAAAAGTATGCGCCATATGCCCAAGGATGATTTCGTCCCCACGATTACAGTGCGCCAGGATCGCGGCCAGGTTGCCCATCGTCCCGGAGGGAATGAAGAGCCCGGCCTCCTTGCCCAGCATCTCAGCAGCCATTTCTTGGAGGCGGTTGATCGTGGGGTCTTCGCCATAGACATCGTCGCCGACCTGGGCTTTCGCCATGGCCTCGCGCATCGCCGGTGTAGGTTGGGTGACGGTATCAGATCGAAGGTCGATGATTTCCATAGCTTTCTCCATAATTCCGTTTTGCGTCGATAAGTATTGAGCCTGTCCTGGGCTAACGCTTCAACGCCTCCAGCACTTTGGTGAGCTCTTCGGGCAATGGCGCTTCAAAGGTGCGCGGGCTGGCTTCACCCGGAATGATGATCGACAGGCCTTGCGCGTGGAGAAATTGCCGCTTTACTGGCAGGCTGGGCTGCTTGCGTCCATAGACCGTGTCGCCCACCACCGGGCACTCGATGAAAGCCATGTGCAGGCGGATTTGGTGGGTGCGCCCGGTAAGGATATGTACTTTCAACAAGGTATGCTTGTCGAAACTTTCAATGGTGAAGTATTCGCTGATCGCATCGCGCCCTCTATGCGGAGGCGTGATCGCCATACGCTGGCGGTGAGATGGATCGCGCCCAATCGGGGCTTCAACGCGCCCATTCGGCGTTGGGGGTGACCCGTCCACCAGGGCGAGATAGTTTTTGCCAACCTGCCGGTCTTGGAATTGATCGCTCAACCATCGTTGGGCGCGGTCGTTTTTCGCCAGGATGATGGTCCCGGAAGTGTCTTTGTCCAGACGGTGGACGATGCCGGGGCGTTTCTCTCCACCAACCCCCATGATCTCAGGAGCATGAGCCAGCACTGCGTGCACGAGCGTCCCGCTACCATGCCCGGCGGAGGGGTGCACCACCATCCCCGCCGCTTTGTTGATCACCAGCACATCGTCGTTCTCGAAAAGGATCTCAAGGGGGACGGCCTCAGGAACCAGCTTGCTGGGTTCTGGGGGCGGGATGACCACCTCAACTTGGTCCCCAGGGGATAGTGAGAAACCCGCCTTGTGAGGGACCTCGCCCTCCACGGTGACATTGCCAGCCTCGATCAGCGCCTGCACACGTGATCGTGACAATTCGGGGATGCGCGCTGCGAGGAATTTGTCGAGGCGTTGGGGTTTTCCCTCCTCGAATACGAAGATCAGTTGCCGCTCACTCACTCTGGATATCTGCTAATTCTGGAGAGGACCCGACTTCCTCGGAAGGTTGTTCGGACCCCGTTTGGGAGGCTTTCAGCTTTCGTTCTTGAATCCACATCCCGATGATTAACACCGCGGCCCCAACAGAAATGCATGAGTCAGCCACATTGAACACGGGAAATGACCCCACGGAGATCCAATCTGTCACAAAGCCGCGCGCAAGGCGGTCGACTAGATTCCCAATCGCGCCGCCCATTTGCATCCCTAAAGCGATCCTTAAGGGCCAATCCTGGCGGGGAATTTGTGGAAAGTAGAGCAGGATCAGCCCAACCACCACGAAGGCCAGGATCGTGAAAAAACCGCCGAATTGTTGGAACATTCCAAAGGCGGCTCCTGTGTTCTTCCAGTTGATGATGCGCGCATACGGCGCAAGCCATTCCCACGGCACCCATGTCTGACTGAATTCGAGATTGGTGCGCACAAGCCATTTCGACCACTGGTCGAGCCCGACGATCACGCCGCCGAGTACCGCTAGGTACAAATAATCTGAAATATACTTCTTCAAATCAACCTCCACAGACCAAAGCGAGTTCCGCCAATTGTACCGCGGACGGCGTTTTACGAAGAGCCCTCGCTTACGTTTCCCGGCTGATAAGGGGTTTTCGTTAGGAAAGTCAACAGCGCTTCGGCAACTTCGTCGGGCTTTTCGAGCATAACCATATGCCCGGCTTCGGGCAGAATCTGGACTTCGGCATTGGGAATCTGGTCGGCCAGGTATTGGGAGTAACGCGGTGGGGTTAATTGATCGTTTTCTCCGCATAGGGCGAGGCTGGGTGCACGGATTTCCCCCAGTTTTTCCATGACGTTAAAAGCATTGCAGGCAGTGAAGTCACTGTGGAATACGGTGGGGCGGATTTCAGCCATACGTTTGGCAGCCAGTTCGACCAGCCTTGGGTCCGCCAGCGGGCCAAAAGCCCAATCGCAAATCGTTTCGATGACCGTTGGAAAGGTCTCTTTATGAGCGGTATTCTCTAGAAGAGCAGGTGCCACCTTCAAACGTGCGCCCGTTCCCACCAGCCCCAATCCCAGCACACGCTCAGGATGTTGAATCCCTAATGTCAGCGCAATCGCCCCGCCCATAGAATGTCCAATGAAGACTGCTTTGTGCATTTTCAGGGCCTGCATCCAGTCCAGCACGCTTTGGGCGTACCCGGTGATGGTTTGCCGCCCGCGGCCCTCTGATTTGCCGTGACCTGGCAGGTCAAGCGCGTAGACCGGGTATTCCGGCAGTCTGCGTATGCACGCCGGCCAATGCAGATGCGTCCCGCCAGCCCCATGGATCAGGACAACCGGCGGTTTGCGGATACCCCTCCCTTGATGTTCGAAGTAATATAGATTGGCAGTGATTGGCATGGGGACTCCAGTTTGAGTTCAGCTTCTTCGAGAAATGTTCCATGTGCCGCTCCCCAGGCCCAATAATAACCCCCCAGTGGTGAAGAAAGGTGTTCTTCGCAGCACGGCTATGATTTGATCCGCGGGAAAGTCGGGGGCACCGTGACTGTGCAAACCCGTTTTGAAAGCCAATAACAACAGCGCAATGGGGATGGTCGCCGCCCCAGCTAGGCCGCCGATGAGGGTGAATCGGAGTAGACTCTGATGGTGCTGATGACCAAGCAAGGCGCGCAGTGCCAGCAGCCCACTGATAAGCAGGGCGATGAAGATGGCTGCAAGTTCATTTGTGTCTTCGATGGGGAGCCAAAGGAGAGTCAAAATCCCCACCCCTATGGCCGAGAAACGCAGCCAGAGAGAGGTGGCGGACGGAGACCAGGTCATAGGCTGTGATGGATACGATCGACAGCTTCTTCTGTGAGCGGAATCACGACTTGGATATGGGTCCCAACGCCAGGAGTAGAGTCCAGGTTTATGACGCCTTTGACCAGTTCGGTGCGTTCCCGCAAATTGATCATGCCCAGGCTGCCGCGGTGCTCATATGAAGTGGTTACAGCTTTGACATCGAAGCCCAGACCATCGTCTTGGATCTCTAATAAGGCCAGGTCTTGCTGGATAGGGCGCAGGCGCACCCAAATGTGTTGGGCTTCCGCGTGTTTACGGGCGTTGTTGACAGCTTCTTCGATAATATAGAAAATTACGCCCTGTTTATCCATCTCCAGCACGTTGACCACTTCTTGAGTTATCTCGAGCAGTACATTCTGATCGTAGGTCTCTTTCATCTTCTCTGCCATGGATTGCAGAGCAGCGGTCAACCCTTTTGATTCGAGCACCAGCGGCCGCAGGGTGAAGAGCATGTGGCGGATTTCTTTGGTGGTAAGGCGCGCCAGATCTTCGATTTTGAATAGCTCGTCGGAGGCCGATTTCGGATCACGGTCCATCAGCCGCCGGGCAAAGTTGATTCGCATGGCGACAGCGGCAACCGATTGTGTGGGGCCGTCGTGCAGGTCGCGGGCCAGTTTCTTGCGGGCTTCCTCCTGGATTTCCATCATACGTTCTTTTTCGAATTCCAGGTCTTGGTAGAGACGGGCGTTCTGGATGGAAACCACCGCTTGCTTGGTGATAATGTTGAGCACTTCACGATTATTGGCGTTGAAGAAATTCTCGTTGGGATGAGCAAACAAGATCACACCATACGTGTCGATGCCATGCCGAAGGGGAATGCAGTACCCAGAACGGCAGTTTTGAAATGCCATCACCCTCCCCAGTTCCGCGTCCTTGGCCAGGTCATTCGTCAGGGCTGCGTCGCCTTCATCGATCACTTTGTGAAGCAGTCCCTGCATTCCAGGGAAGGTTTGATGCATGTCCGCTGGCGTCAAGCGACGTGAGACTCCAACATAGAGGTTTGCGGCTTCTTCATCACCGCTTGTGAACAGCAAAACCGCACCGACTAAGCGATCACCGGGATCATCTGGGGATGTCAGGGCTTGGATGCCCATATCGAGGGCCAGTTCGAGGACGCGGTTGTAGTTGAGCGTTGCGGTGAGATTCGTCAACATATTGGAGATCTCACGCAGGCGCCCAGCCCCGAGTTGTTGGGTATGTCCTTCAGGGGGTTGTTTCCGTTTCCTGGCGTGTGCTTTTGCCCGCGTTCGACGATCCTGGTCGCGTTGAAACCAAAAGAAACTCGCCATACCGGCCCCTATGATGAAGGCGATTCCTCCAACGGCAATGATTAGGATGCGGGCATCGAGTGACATGATCGGATTGAGAATATCTACACCAAAGTGAGGTTGGGAAGGTTTTTTATAATCTTACCCTAAATGGACACAAAAGGATAGTACCTTGGCGCTATCAAGTCTTCAAATCCCACAGGGTAGAGGGGCGATATCTTCAGTAAGCGTGTGGACAGGGCGACCTGGCGTCCCTTCGAGGACACCCGCCCTCACCCCTTTGAGTAATTTTTCCGTAGTTGGCTAATCTCCCATGTGCTGGATAATCGCCTCCCCAAACTCGGAGCACTTCAGCAAGGTGGCATTCTCCATTAAACGGTGGAAGTCGTAGGTCACTGTCTTGGCTTTAACGGCCCCGCGCATGCCTTTCAGGATCAAGTCCGCTACTTCGTGCCAGCCCAGGTAGCGGAACATCATCTCGCCGGAGAGGATCACTGAACCGGGGTTGACCTTATCCTGGTCGGCGTACCTGGGCGCGGTGCCATGGGTGGCTTCGAAGATGGCGTGCCCGGTCTCATAGTTGATATTCGCGCCTGGAGCGATCCCCATACCGCCTATTTGAGCGGCCAGCGCGTCGGAGAGATAATCCCCATTTAAATTCATCGTAGCGAGGACGTCGAATTCTTTCGCGCGGGTGATCGTTTGTTGAAAGACGATATCCGCAATCGTGTCTTTAATGCGCAGTTTCGTTTTCCATTGACCGTTCCCATGCGTCTCCCACAGGGTCAGCGCGGCCTCAACTTCGTCGAGGATTTCCCCTTGCTTGTCCGGGGACATCATACCAAAACCGGGATCGATCAGGCGAGCGTTCTCTTCGGTAGTTAGATCGGGGTTGGCTTCCTTGTTGCTCAAGATCCATGTTTCACGCTCTGTCACGATTTGATTGCGAAATTCTCGTTTAGCGAGCTCATAACCCCATCCGCGGAAGGCGCCCTCGGTGAATTTCATGATGTTGCCCTTGTGAACCAGGCTGACGCCTTTGCGGTTATTCTCCAGCGACCACTGAATGGCGGCGCGCACCAGGCGTTCAGTGCCTTCTTTGGAGACGGGCTTGATGCTGATGCCCGCGGTCTCTGGGAAGCGGAGTTTGGCATATTGTTCGGGGAACTTCTCTTTCAGCGTGGCCCGGAAATCTTCATTTTCTTTTGTGCCGTACTCGAATTCGGCCCCGGCGTAGATATCCTCCGTGTTCTCGCGGAAGATGACCATATCTACGTCTTCTGGGCGCTTCACAGGCGAAGGGATACCGTCGATATACTGTACAGGGCGTTGGCAAACATAGAGGTCGAGGTATTTGCGCAGGGCTACGTTCAGCGAACGGATGCCCCCGCCAACCGGGGTGGTCAATGGCCCCTTTATCCCTACCAGGAATTCGCGGAAAGCTGCCACGGTTTCGTTAGGAAGCCATTCATTGAACATGTCATAGGCTTTTTCGCCGGCATAAACTTCCATCCAGTGAACTTCACGCTGACCGCTGTAAGCCTTGATAACGGCTTCGTCGAAAACCCGCACAGAAGCGCGCCAGATGTCGCGGCCAGTGCCATCGCCTTCAATGAAAGGGATGATGGGGTTGTCGGGCACCCGCAACTTCCCCTGTTTGATGCCGATTTTGTTCCCGTTTTCAGGAACTTTGATCATGGAGTACGACATTATTTACTTCTCCTTCTCAATGCTCTACTCTTGTGTCACTCGCCGCGCCTTGTATGACGCATGGAGATACTATTAAGATGCTCCTACTGTAAAAATGTTACCCAGTAGGCCAACCGATTGGCGGGCAGATTATAGCATTCTCAAAACTAACAGAGAAGTGGATGTCTGAATGTAAGATTGCAACCCTTAGATAATATCGGTGAAGCCTTCATTTCATTGGGTATCATGTTGCGCGGTATAATCCAAAAACGCCAGGGGCGGACCATTCCCCGGCATTTTATTGCACTTGAATTCAATGGAGTCATGCATGTCAGCAGCGAACAACATCACCCCGTCTTCAGTCGATTGGCACTCGCTTGAGACCAACGCAGCGCTTGAACGGCTGGACGTTTCGGCGGAAAAGGGTTTGGCTTCTGCAGAAGCGCAGAGCCGTTTGGAGACATACGGCCCAAATCAATTAGAAGAAGCGCCTCCCACGACGATCTGGCAGATGCTTTGGGAGCAGTTCCGCGACTTTGTGGTCATGCTGCTTATCGTGGCGGCGGTCGTCTCGGCTTTGTTGGGGGATTGGATCGAAGCGGCGGCGATTATGGCTATTGTGGTTTTGAATGCCGCCTTGGGCGTCTTCCAAAACCGCCGGGCTGAGGAGGAACTGGCCGCGCTGCGCCAATTAGCGGCCCCTGAAGCCAATGTGCTGCGGGACGGGCATCGCGTCAGTGTCCCTGGGCGCGAGCTGGTTCCCGGGGATATCGTTTTCCTGGAGGCAGGGAACTACATTCCTGCCGATGTGCGCTTGACCGAAGCCGTCAACCTTCGGGTTGATGAGGCTCCTTTGACGGGAGAATCGGTCCCGGTGAAAAAAGACTCTCATTCGGTGCTCCCCTCTGATACCCCCACCGCCGATCGAGAGAACACTGCTTTCATGGGCACCGTGGTCACTTACGGACGCGGACAGGGTGTTGTCGTTGGTACGGGGATGACGACTCAAATTGGCCGGATTGCCGAGATGTTGCAATCTGTTGAACAAGAGCAGACGCCCCTTCAAAAGCGTCTCGATCAGCTTGGACGCACCCTGGGTTGGGCTGCTCTGGCGGTTTGCGGGTTGGTCTTTCTCCTGGGCTGGCTGCGCGGTACCCATCCGTTGGAGATGTTCATCATCGCGGTTAGTCTGGCCATCGCTGCCGTTCCCGAGGGTTTACCCGCGGTGGTGACCATCAGCCTGGCCCTGGGCATGCGGGAGATGATCAAGCGCAATGCCCTTATCCGGCGTTTATCCTCAGTGGAAACCCTTGGCTCGGCTACTGTGATCTGCTCCGATAAGACCGGCACGCTGACTCAGAATGAGATGACCGTCACCCGCGTGGCCGCGGATGGGGAGTTCATTGATGTCACCGGGAGCGGCTACAATCTTCGGGGGGAATTCCTGAAGGATGGTGAAGCCGTTCGCCTCAAAGATTATCCCGCCATTCTGACCACGTTATGGATCGGGGCGCTGAATAACGATGCCATTCTTGAGACCGAACGTCTGAGCACAGACGAATTGGTTTACCGTGTGGTGGGAGACCCAACAGAGGGGGCTTTGCTGGTGGCCGCGGCCAAAGCCGGGGCTATGCCGATTCTGCTGAACGAAGCCTATCCGCGCATCCAGGAAGTCCCTTTTGATTCTGAGCGTAAGCGCATGGTCACGGTGCATGCGGTTCGCGATCCACAGCCAGAAGATATCTCCCCGTTCTACGACACCGATCAGCGGGAATGGTATGTGGTGGCCGAAAAGGGCGCGCCAGATGTCGTTCTCCAGCAATGCACTCATTATCAAAACCGTGAGGATCAGGCTGTTCCCCTGGATGACGAACAACGCCGGCGCATCTTAGCTGCCAACGACGCTATGACCGAAGATGCTTTGCGGGTCTTGGGTGTGGCCTATCGTGTATCAAGAGATCTGGATTCCGATCACGATGGCGACTTTATGAATGATGATTTGGAAGAGGATTTGATCTTCGTTGGATTGATAGGCATGATCGACCCGGCTCGTCCTGAAGTGCCGCCTGCCCTGGCTAAGGCCACCCATGCCGGTATTCGCACGGTGATGATTACCGGTGACTATCCCAACACCGCCCGCGCCATCGCCAGGGATATTGGGCTGCTGCAGGCGGGTCATGATGCGCTCACGGGGGTTGATCTCGATGCCATCGACGATCGAACGCTGCAAGATAGCGTAGTCCATACGGATGTCTTCGCCCGCGTTTCCCCCCAGCACAAAATGCGCGTCGTTCAAGCTTTGCGCGCCAATGGTGAGGTGGTCGCCATGACCGGTGATGGCGTCAACGATGCCCCCTCTATCAAACAGGCCGATATCGGCGTGGCCATGGGCATCACCGGCACGGATGTCACCAAAGAGACGGCGGATATGGTGCTGACCGACGACAACTATGCCAGCATCGTCTCTGCGGTAGAGCAGGGGCGGGTGATTTACAGCAATATCCGCAAATTTGTCTACTACCTGCTCTCCTGCAACCTGGCTGAGATTGCCATCATTTTCCTGGCGACTTTGATGGGATTGCCCTCCCCGCTCACGGCCATCCAGTTATTGTGGCTTAACCTGGTCACCGACGGTGCGCCGGCCCTAGCCCTCGGAGTGGAGCGGGGTGATCCGGATATCATGGACCGTCCCCCACGTCCACCCACGGAACCGATCATCAATCGGGTGATGCAGATCGGCATTGCCGTACAAACCATCGCTATCACAGCCATCACTTTGACCGCATATTGGATTGGTTTGAATTTATTCTCTGATCAGCATGAAATCGCCATGTCGATGGCCTTTGTGGCGCTCTCATTCTCGGAGTTGCTGCGAGCCTTTACTGCCCGCTCTGAGTATATCCCCATTTTGCAAGTGGGTTTGTTCAACAATCGTGCTATGAACTGGGCGGTATTTTCTTCGTTGACCTTGCTCCTGGCGGTGGTCTATGTGCCTTTCCTGCAGCCGATCTTCAATACCGCGCCGCTGACCTGGAGTCAGTGGCAGTACCTGCTGCCCATGCTCTTCGTTCCCGCTCTGGCGGCGGAGTTTACCAAGTGGTTCCTTAGCCAACGGCAAAAACAGGCTGCGCCGTCAATATAGTGGCTTCGGGAGAACCCGTGTCGGTGCGTACCAGGGTGCTTAGGCGAACTGCTCCTCGCTGATAAACTGACCTCCCGTGATTTGCCGATCTTTGAGCTTCTTGTTGCGGTCGAAGGTCATCTCGACCTCGATGGACTGGAAGCAGCGCTGGTTGCCAACGACCATCTTACGGCAGAAGTAGGTGTCCCCTTCGTCCCTTTCCCCATAGCGGATGCTGAGATCGTTGTGCAGATTGACGCGCACCTTGATTTTTTCGCCGCAGCGATCACATTGCACATAGAGCCAATAGGTGGGCGAACTGCCTGAGGCCGTGAAAAAGTCGCTAATTTTCTTTAAAAATGCCATGGTACTTATCTCCGATCGTCGAAAAATGATAACATCAGGCCCACGTAGGGGTATATAGTGTTGGTCTTTGTGTTTCCTGGGTGACAGTCACCTTTTGCTACGCGAAAATCACATGCGCTTTCAAGAAACGCTCCACGGCGTCGTAGAAATGCTCGATGGTCGCAGCTTTCCGAAAGCCGTGGCCTTCGCCAGGATAAAGATGGTATTCGTGCGGCACGCCATTGCGTTGTAAGGCCTCGACGATGGCATCCGATTGATCTGGGGGCACGACTTTGTCCTCTTTACCCTGGAAAACGATGATGGGGTCCTGGATTTTGTCGGCGAAGAAGATCGGCGAGCGCTCTCGGTAAACCTCGGCGGCTTCGGGCAGCGGGCCTAATAACGTGTCGGAGTAGCGTTCTTCGAACTTGTGGGTGTCGGCGACCATGGTGAACTGATTGGCGACGCCATACAAGCACACGCCTGCCTTGAACGTGCCTGGATAGTCTTCCAGCGCTTTGAGCACTGTGAAGCCGCCCGCGCTGCCCCCCATAATGAACATTCGATTGACGTCGACGCGGTCTTGGGCAGCCAGGTGGCGCGCACCGCTGACGGCGTCTTCGACATCGTAGATTCCCCAGTCCCCCTTGAGTTTATCGCGATAAGCGCGCCCGTAGCCGGTGCTGCCCCGGTAGTTGACCTGTAACACCGCGTAGCCGCGCGTGGTGAAGAACTGCACGTTGGAATGGAAACCCGCCCCGCGCTGGCTGGTTGGCCCGCCGTGGATCAGCATTACCAGCGGCGGCTTCCCAATCCCATCAAATTGATCGCTCTTGGGTGCGTAGAACAGCCCGTAAACCCCTTCGCCGTCCATCCCCTGCCAGGTAAGGGCTTCGGGCGGCGAATAGGTGGATGGTGGTAGATCCTCGGAAGTAGAACGACGCCACACGCGTGTGCCTTTTTCGCCGGTATAGGTGATCAACCGTGGTGGGGTATCTCCCCCAGAGGCGATCAGTGCCACGCCTTCGCCGCCCGGATGAACAGCGATCTGCTCCAACCAGGTATATTCGTCGTCCAGGGGGAGAGATTTGCTTTTACCGGTGGCGACCTCCATTTGCCAAAGGCTGCCGAAACCGTCCTGGATGCGCGTGAAGAAGATACGCTGCCCATTGGGGCTGAATCCATAGGTGCGCATACCCTGAACCCAGGCTGGGATGCCGTGTTCGGCTTCTTGGGTGGTTAGCTGGCGGTGCTCTTTGCTCTCTAGGTCATAAATGTAGATTTGCCACCAACCACTTTCGTCGGAGACGTAGGCCAGATAGCGGCCATCGGGTGAGAACTGGGGCTGAAAGATGGCAGTATTCTCGTCGCCGGCGATTGCGGTCACTTCCCCCAAGGCAGGCAGGTCTCCTGTCGTTTTGGGGAGGTCGGCGTGATAGAGGGTCGTCCCGTCCCAGGGCATTTGGGGGTGATTCCAGGCAACCCAGGCGATGCTCCCCCCGTCAGGGTGCCAGCAGGGTTGCATGTAGAAATCGTCCCCGGAGCCCAATTTTTGGGGCCAAGTCTCTCCTGCGGTGTCGACGATGGCCAGAGAGTCTTTGCGTTCGTAGGTATGGATAAAGAGCAAATGTTGCCCGTCGGGAGAAATGGCTGGCGAGGCTACCGCGCCGAACGCCGGTGTGATGGCGCGCGCCGCCCCCGTCCTCGTGGGCTGGCGGTAAATGCGTTTGGATTCCTTCTCGATGAAATACACCTCCCCATGGCCGACGGTGAAATCTCCGCCCCCATACCCGACCCCGGCGCTGACGGCGAAGTCGCTGTTCAGGTCGTGCGGTGCGCTGCCATCGGGCGGCTGCACGACCAGTATGCCCTCCCCTGAGCGGCTCTCCCGCCACACCAGCGTGCCGTCGTGATCCCAGGCCACATCGCTGAAGCTGATGCCGCGCGCCAGCCGTTTAGGTGAAATTGGGCTGGGCCAAAGGCCGAATTGTTTGCGAGTTTTCTGTTTGCTCATCGATTCTCCTCAGTGTCTGGGGTCTGGGAAGGCAGTGTACCAGAAATTTTGCGCGATTGTCCTGGCTCTTAACCCCCAATCTTCTCACAAGGCCCTAATACCAATCAGCGATCTGTAGTTGTGGTATTTTCTCGTCCATTGAAGTGCCTGTCAATCCTCCCTGATGGGTGCGAAGGTAAAGCGGTGAATCGGCGATGGCCCGAGGCGGATAATAGATTCCCGGTGGGCTGTGGTGGCGTAACCTTTGTGATTGATGAGACCGTAGCCGGGGTATTGCCCATCGAGATCGGCCATGAAGGCATCGCGGCAGGTTTTTGCCAGCACCGAGGCCGCGGCGATGCTCAGTGAACGCATATCCCCTTTGACCAGTGAGGTTTGCGGCAGGGGCGAATCGGGCAAGAAGAGATAATCTAGCAGCAGATACTTTGGCGCGATGCTCAAGGTCGCCAGGGCGCGCTGGGCAGCTAATTGCGTAGCGGGGACGATCCGCAGCGCATCGATCTCTTCAGGAGATGCCATCCCAACCCCAAAAGCCAGGGCAATCTCTCGGATGCGTTGGGTACAGGATTCGCGCTGGGAGGAGGTCATCTGTTTGGAATCGCGCACCCCTGCCAACTCCCGCGTGAGGCTCCGCTCAGTTGGCAGGATCACCGCCGCCGCTGCGACCGGGCCGGCCAGTGCCCCGCGTCCGGCCTCGTCGATTCCGGCAATCCATTCGATGCCGGCTCCCCAGATTTTGTTTTCCCACTCCAGGTTTGGTTCTGCGGGGAGCAGGTCGGGATCAATCCGCGGCGTCATACTGCCCTCGGCGGGCGTTTTGGCGGATTGTCCAGATATCCAGAACCATTTGCAGTGCGTCGCGGACAGGGCTGAGTTTTGTATCGGCGTTGAAGTACCAGGGGATGGGGATTTCTTGAATTTGGTAACCGCGGCGACGGGCCAGGAAGAGAATTTCAATATCAAAGGACCAGCCGGTGAGAGTCTGGCGGTTGAAGAGGTCTTCGGCAATTGGGGCGCGGAAGCACTTAAAGCCGCATTGCGTATCGTGTATGCCTGGCAGAATCAGCGTGCGGATCATCAAATTGATCAGGCGACCGCCCAAATGGCGGTATTCGGGTTCGTTATAGCGGATGGCTCCGTGGACTTCGCGGGAAGCGATGGCCAGATCGAAATCTTGCAACGCCGGGAGAATGAAACGGTTGACCTCGGCGATGGGCATGGAGAGGTCTGCATCGCACATGAAGCGGTATTGCCCGCGTGCCGTCAACATTCCCCGGCGCACTGCTGACCCTTTCCCCGGCAGAGGCTCGTGCAGTACAGTTAACCCGGAGTGCTCCTTGACAAACGACTGGGCGATTTCCAGCGTCTTATCCTGGCTGCCGTTTTCAACGATGAGAACCTCGGCAGTGTAATCCTGGTCCCTTAAAAAATCGAAGACCTGCCCAAGGGTTTTGGGCAGGCGAGTTTCTTCGTTGTAAGCGGGGATGATGATGGATAAGAGGGGATTCTCCACAATGGTTTTCCGAAGGATTGCTGTTCAAGCGGTGATGATAATCATGAGCATAAATATCAGTAGGATGACAACTTCCGCGACGACGAATGCTCCCAGGATCAGCCATTGCCGCCGAGAAAAATTAGCTTTCTTGCGCAGCGGCTTGACAGCCTGATCGAAACCTGTGTCCAGCGTTTGAGGAAGCGATCTGCCGGCGGGTTCTGCTGGGAGGGGGAGTTCTTGCTCACCGACTTCCAGTGCGTTTTCGATGGCAAAGATGAGTTTGCGGCGTACATCGATATCCAGGGTCGGGGCTTCCGTGGAGAGTTGGACAGCAAATCGTTCTAATCCATCCACCAATACCACGCGCACATCCGGCCTGATGGCATCGACATGCGTACTGGGGTCGGTGAGTATCAAGATACCATCGACGTTCATCTCAGGAAAGCCTGCTTCATTCAGAATTGTTTTCACAGCGCGCGCCAATAAGGTGGTTCGTATGATCAAATTGGGCTTGGCTGGTCGGAAGCTGTCGTCGCGCTTGTTCATAGTGGCCCAGGTGTTATCCTCGGCGCGATAGATCCCTGTGGCCGGGCTGGGATTGATTACAATGACTCCTGTAGGGCCGATCAAGATAAAGGGGATGGTGACCTCTACATCAGGCAGGAAGACATTTCGTAAGAGTGTGTGGGAGTTATCCAGAGACCGCAATAAGTAAAGAACCACCAAATCCTGGGATTTCATCTCCGCCGGCCAACTGAAACCGTACTGCAGCATGGCTTTGATGAGATCTGAGATAGGAAGTTTGCCGCCCTGATAGGGTATGGGGGAAAAATCTCGTACGATCATAGCATCGACTCCCGCGTCTATTGCCTGGGACGAGTGACTGTGTTGGTGAATTATACCAGTGCAGTTGGGAAAATAAAAACAGGGTATGTGACAGCGATACCGGCACACACCCTGCTTGTTTGGTGGCTAGACTTTAGAAAATCGGCACGCCTTCGAGGTGATCGTGTTCCCCGTTGGATTCTCCGGCGACGATGATCTCAGCGTCCTCTTTTCCCTCCAGGCGGACGGCGTCGGTGATGTCGAAATCGTTGCCCATATAGGCTTTCCGTTGCCCGACATAGAAGCGCGCCCCGTTTTTCAAGCGTTCTACCAGGCTCTCTCGGTCGAGTTTCAGCCAATCTGTGAAAACGAACCCGGTGCGCTCGTAGGCGCGCACCCAGGCGATTTGCCCATGGGGAGCATAGTGAACGGCTTCAATTACGCCGTCGAATTTCTTCTGTTTGATCATGTTGGCCTTCCGGATAAACTTGATGCGCAAAACGCTTTCGGCCACGTTTTACGCATCATTTCTCCTGGTCGGGGTGGGCGGACTTGAACCGCCGACCTCTGCGTCCCAAACGCAGCGCGCTCCCAACTGCGCTACACCCCGGCGAACGGGAGTATAATGCCAATCAGTCATAAATGCAAGGAGTTCTTATGCCGCTCACACTGCGACCCATCGAAGAGGGAATTTCTGTTCTGGAAGTCTCGCGTCCCCAGGTACGCAATGCTTTGGATTGGGATGCGATGGAGGCTTTTGCTGCCGCTGTCGAAGAAGCTCATAGGGATGCAAACTTGCGGGTGTTAATCGTCACCGGGGCTGGAGATACCTTCATTGCTGGTGGGGATCTCAAAGCGTTGCACAATGCTTCCTCGATTTCCGATGGCTGGCGGCTTTCTCGGCTGATGACTCAAGCGTTGCAGCGGCTGGAGATGCTGCCCTGCCCGGTGATCGCGGCGATCAATGGTCCAGCTCGGGGCGGTGGGGGTGAGATTGCCCTTGCCTGTGACCTGCGGGTTGTGGCTGAGAACGCAGATTTGGGGTTCGTGCAAGTCACCCTGGGATTGATCCCTGGTTGGGGAGGCGGTCAACGCTTGCTGCGCCTGGTGGGGTACACCCGCGCCTTCGAGTGGTTGACCACTGGGCGCATCTTGACTGCCCAGGAAATGCTGGCGTGTGGATTAGCCAACTGCCTGGCTCCCGAAGGGGAGGCCTTTTCAGCGTCTGTTGAATTGGCCCAACGCATCAGCGAAAATCCCTTTGAAGCGGTAAAGGCGATCAAGCGTTTGCTTCGAGCTGGGGTCACATTACCTCCACCCGCGGCTGCGGCCCACGAGCAGGCTGAATTCCCCGCCATGTGGGTGTCTGAGACACATCAAAACGCAGTGGAAAGCTGGTTCCAACGGCGTGCGGGTGATCAAAGTGAGTGAAGCACCTTCTATCCCCCTGCTTTATCATACCCATCACAGCCTGGAAGCGGATGATCTGCCCTTCTGGCTGGCATGGGCGCGTCAGCAGGGCGGCCCGATCCTCGAACTCGGCTGCGGTACAGGGCGGGTGCTGCTGCCGCTAGCTGAGGCGGGTCACACTGTCTTTGGGTTGGATCGCGATGCTGCGATGTTGGATTTTCTGCGTCGGCAAGTTACCGATGAAACTCGTGACCGCGTGGTGCTTGTGCGCGGCGATTTGCGCAGCTACTGCCTGGCAAGCCGATTCCCGCTTGTGCTCATGCCGTGCAATACATACAGCACCCTGGCGCTCACCGAACGGCGGAGCGCGCTCACCAGGGCGCGTTTGCATCTTGCCCCACAGGGCGTTTTCATTGTCAGCATGCCCAACCCAGGGTTGCTGACCGAGCTGCCAGGGGACGGAGAGCCAGAAAACGAAACATCCTTCCAGCACCCTCACACGGTCAATCCCGTGCAGGTCAGCAGCCAGTGGGAGCAGGTGGACGAGGGGATACAATGCAGTTGGCATTATGATCATCTGCTGCCTGACGGCCGCGTGGAGAGGCTGACCCTCTCAACCATTCACTACCCTCAAGCCCTTAATGAGATATTGAGGGAATTCAAAGAGGTTGGATTAGATGTTATCGGCACCTTTGGGGATTTTGAGCGTGGGTCTTATGACATCGACTCACCGAGTTTGATCATTGTTGCTCAGGGGTGAGGGTTTTTTCTGAAGTGAGTGACGCAAGTGGCGCGCGTAACGCGACATCACAAAATAATCGTTCGAACATTCGCCTGAATGTGGTTATTCCATTTGACCTGCAACGTCATATTTGACTGCGCGCCTCTGGCAGACAATGCCTCCCACCCGAAAATTTGCTAATAAAACACTTACAGATCGTTTGCGATCTTCTAACGCTTCATTTGTACTCCTCTAACACAAAGCCTGTATGATTAGGGTCGTAAGAAAACAAAAATTAACTTACTATGTATAGGAGTGAACAAATGATGAGTTTATACATGACCCCCCGAAGCCGAGCCCGCATGATGCGCTATTTCCCTGGCGACCGCGTCGCCCGACACGTTGGCATCCACAGCGATGTGCACGTCCCTGTTGATGTCAAAGAGGAGCAGGATGCTTATGTGATCATCGCCACCCTCCCCGGGTTGGAGGCGGATGATCTGAATATCGAAATCCTCGATAACGTAGTTGACATCAGCGGCGAGTTCAAGAAGGACGCTGGAGATGATGACGATTATCTGCGCAGCGAACGCGCGGTTGGTGGCTTCCAGCGTCGCCTGCGTTTCTCCACCAATCTGGTGGCCGCTGACGCCGATGCTTCTTTGAAGAACGGCATCCTGACCCTGCGGGTCCCGAAAGTGGAAGAAGAACGCCCCAAGACCATCACAATCAAGACCAAATAATGCGCGGAAGGGCGTAATCCTATCGCCCTTCTGCCACTCCGCTGCAAGAGCACCGGAGAAGCGGATGTGTTTTCACCCGTAGATGTGCAAAAGAGCGAGTTTCATTTGCTTTACTGTGTGAAGGGCGTAATCCTATCACTGGGATATCCTGTCCCCGTCTGCTTCCCAATATGCTTCACTGGGATGCAGTTTTGTTTAAAGGAGCGTGTTCCGAAGGTCGAAATCGACACGCTCTTTTTGGAGCACTATTACTAAAATTCGGCTATACTACAGGTGATCTCTCGCAAGCCTGGAGTGTGCTATGTCGGAAATAATCAATCTGAACACGGCTTCGGCCGAAGAGTTGGTTGCGCTGCCAGGGGTGGGGCAAGCCATCGCAGAACGCATCATCGCCGCGCGTCCCTTTGCCGAACTCGATCAATTGCGGGATGTGGAGGGGATTGGCCCGGCATTTGTCGCGCGGATTGCCTCCCTGGTCACGTTGGAGGTAGATGTACCCACCCCGGAGCCTGAACCCGTTGAAGATACCGAATCCACGCTTGAAGAGGAGACCCTTCTTGAGGCCCAGGCGGACTCACTCGAGGTTGGTGAGGCCATCCCAGAGGATGGGTTATCACCCGAGGAGGACGCCGAGCCGATTGAAAGTGGACCTGAGATCGAGGACTCGAAAGAAGCCCCTAAAGCGAAAGCCGTCACGCGCGGACAGGCTTTGGCATTGTCACTGGTGAGCGGTTTTATCGCTTTCATTTTGGCTGTGGTCTTGACCCTTGGAATCCTGGGAGGCATCAATGGCGGTTTGCGCTTTGTCAGGCCGGGCCAATTGCTTGAGATTGGCCGTCAGGTCGAGGTGCTCGACGAGCAAATCAGCATCATGGCGCAAGACATGGAAGGGCTGCGGGAGCGGTTGTCAAATTTCGAGGGGGTCGGTGAGGAAGTCAATCAGCTAAATCAAGATGTTGCTGATGTTCTCGAACAGACCGAATCCCTGGTAGATGAGATGGATGAGTTGCGTGCTGAAACGGTTCAATTCCAAAACTTTTTAGATGGTTTGCGTGAGCTGTTGAACGCCATCCAGGAACCGGAAAGCCCTTGATGTGAGAACGGCTTCGCTGTGCGGTAAAATACGCCGAATTGGCATTGATTGGAGAGTAGCATGACCGAACTGGAAAATGAATTTCCCACCACCGAAGAGGGCGGCGAGGACTTAAGCCCTCCCGAGGCGGCGCCTGACACCTCGGCGCCCTTGGCTGAAGATTCTGAGATCACAGAGCCTGTCGTTCTGGCAGAAGAAGCCCCTGCTGAAGCGCCTGAACCTGAGCCAGAACCCGAAGCGGAAGCACCTAAGCAAGAGAGCAAGGTGCGGCGCTTCTTTCGCATGACGCTGCGTTGGACGCTAGGTTTATTGATCGTTTTTGGGTTGGGTTTTCTGGCAGCGGTTTATTCGCTGTACCAGCCTGAGGTTCAGAACAATAGGGAATCACTAAATCAAAAGCAGAGCGAACTGCAAGCCGCCGAGGAGCAGGTTGCGGAGTTGGAGGATCAGATCTTGGCATTAGAAGGCCAGATCGATGACTTAAACCCCTTGGCGACTGAGAATGAACAATTACTGAGCGCGCAAGATCAATTTGAGCTTCATATTGCTATTTTGAATGTGCGTGTGGATGTCTCCAACGCGCTATTGGCATTGGCTGGCGATGACCCTGCCCGGGCGCGGGTTGTGTTGGATAAGACCGGGGAGGCCCTGGAAAGAGTTTCAAGCCTGCTGCCGGTGGACCAGCGCGAAATGGTCACATCTATGGAGCAGCGTCTGGAATTGGTGCTTGACGAGATAGAAGATGCTCCTTACGCCGCGCAATCAGATTTGGATGTCTTGGCGAAGAGTTTATTGGAACTAGAGGATGCCTTGTTTGGGCCGCCGTAAGGGGTTTTTCTTTACGGCGTTGGGGTTGGGGCCTGCTCAACGCTGCCGCGTTCCGAGAACAGATACCAATCGCTGATGGTGGCGAAACGATCAGGGGTGTCGAAGAGTGGGCCGATGCGCACGCCATTGACCTGGGAGTCTACCCCGTAAGTGTACATCGGGTAAAAGAGCGGCAGGGCAGGCAGCTCACCGGCGAAGCGCACCTGGAAGTTGCGGTACAGCCGTGTGCGCTCTGCAGGATCGACCACGATGCGGGCTTGCTCGAGGTATTCACTGGCCTGGCGGTCATCCCACATGGCGTAGTTTTGCCCGCCCGTTGCTTGGGTCTGATGCCAGAATGGATAGGGGTCGGGATCGGGGGATTGGGATAAGTTTAGTTCAACCAGGGCAGCTTCGTAGTTGCGTGTCTCAAGATAGTCGTTGATCAACTGGTCGTACGGGATGGCCTGGAGCACGACATCAGCGCCGAGGGCTGCCCAATCTCGTTGAATGGATTGGGCCAGGGAGGTGTAAGGCTCTCCTTCGGGATGGATCAGGGTAAACGAAAGGAATACGCCGTCTGCGTTGGCGCGCACCTCACCCCCCTCTGCCGGGATTGTGTAGCCGGCCTCTCTGATCATCTGGATAGCAGCCTGGCGATCATAATCAATGCGCGAGATGCCCTCGTAGTAAGCCCAGGTGTTGGGGAAAATGGGGCCGTCGGCGATGGTGGCCTGGCTATGGAGCAGGTGGTCTACCATCCATTGACGGTTGAGACCTGTGAGCAAAGCTCGTCGGATGGAAGCATCCTGGAAGAAGGGCTTCTCAGCGCTGTCCAAGTTCAGCAGGATCATAGAGAGCTCGGGAAGCCTGCTGGTGTAGAAGTTCAGCCGGGGTTCTTCGAGGGTCTCCATCAGGATATCAGCTGAAATCTGGCTGATGCCCTGGATTTCGCCTTCCCGGTAGGCGGCCAACGCTGAGGCCGGGTCGGGGTAATAACGGAAGACGATCTGGTCGATGAAGGGGCGGCCTTCGTAATAATCATCAAAGGCTGCCAGGGCAACGCCGCTAATCTGGCCGCCCTCGACAACCAACTGTTCGAATTGGTATGGGCCACTACCTACAGGATTCATGTTGAAGGGATCAACGATCAACCCCTCAGGCGTCCGCCCTTCCAGCATATGGGCTGGCAAGATGCCAAAGGTCAAGTAATCCAGAAAAGGGGCGAAAGGTTCGGGAAGTCGAAATTGGATCGTATTTTCATCGAGGCCGATGACTTCGATCTCCTCCCAAAATGCCTGTAGGTCCTCTGGGATGGGCAGGGCGGGGTTCTTCAACAGATCGATGGTGAAAATGACATCGGCGCTGGTGACGGGTTCTCCGTTGTGCCAGATGGCATCACTGCGCATCGAGAAATTGTAGACGGTGCCATCGCGGGAAATACCCCAAGATTCAGCCAGAACCGGTTGGGGTAAGCCGCGATCGTCGAAACGAACCAGGCTGCTGTAAAGCAGGCGATTGATGTCGCGGTCAGCGGCGTTGTAAAAGGCCAGGACGGGGTTCAAACGCGAAAACTCGCCGACCAAGCCTTCGGTGTAGCTGCCTCCGGTGACCGGTTCGGGGGCCAGGGGCTGCACAACGACTGGTTGCTGCCCAACCAACAGCAGGCCGATAGCCACCAGGGCTAAGAACACGATCAGCAATTGCCAACGCAGTCTTTTCATCTAGGTTTAGGGGATTTTCTCAGTAATTTGGGGTCGCTGAGGCCGGTCACGGTCAGCTTCCCCCGACTCAGAGGGAGAAAACACGATTCAGGCGTGAAAAAAGGGCGCAGTGGCCCTGCAGAATGGACGTAAGAAGTCCTCGATTCTCAGGTTTGCGCCCTGTGGGGATCAATTATCCGGTGGTGATAACTGTCAGGATAGCCAGCAGGAAGAATAAGACGCTCAAACCGATGGTGACGCGAAAGAGCAGCTTTTCGACGCCACGACGGGCCGTGAAAATGCCGCCTGTGTCAGCACCTGTCAGCCCTCCCAGTCCGGCACCTTTACTTTGCAGGACCACACTCGCAATCAGCGCAATTGACGTTATAATCAATGCGATGTTTAAATAAGCTTCCACGATAAAACCTCCAGTGAATTGTCTAGGAGTCGATGGATTAGAGAGCCATCTGCCTCCAAGCAGGGCTGGATTATACTGTTTGTTTGTGGAATAGTCAATTTGCAGACGTCGCGCGCATTTGGGGTGGGGATTGGAGTTTACCAAGAGGAATTTAGGTTATGTTTGAATACATCGTCAACTTACATATGCATACGCCGTACTCCGATGGGCGTGGAACCCATGAGGAGATAGCCCAGGCGGCGATACAAGCGGGGATTGATGTGGTGATCGTCACCGATCACAATGTTTGGGTGAAAGGCCCTGAAGGGTATTATGGCGAGGGCGATCAGCGCCTGTTGATGTTGGTGGGGGAAGAGGTCCACGATCAAGCTCGCCAGCCGCAGAAGAACCATATGCTGATTTTTGGCGCGGACAAGGAGCTGGCCCCATTTGCCAAGGACCCTCAACAGTTGATCGATGCTGCGGGGGAGGCCAATGGGCTGACGTTCATCGCTCACCCAAGGGACCCGGCCGCTCCAGCTTTTGGGGAGGACGATCTCTCCTGGGTAGATTGGGATGTGAAGGGCTACACGGGGATCGAATTGTGGAATGCCATGTCGGAGTTCAAGTCGCTGCTCAAAGGAAAGCTGCCGGCGATCTATTATGCTTACAATCCAGCCTCGGTTGCTCACGGGCCTTTTGACGAAGTGCTGCAAAAATGGGACGAACTGCTCGCCGCAGGACAGCGAGTGGTGGCAGTCGGCGGGTCGGATGCCCATGCGATGATCGGTCGATTAGGCCCTTTGACGAGGGTGCTTTTCCCCTATGAATTTCACTTCCGGGCGGTGAACACGCATATTTACACACCCGAGCCTTTCGATGGGGATGCGGCCCGTGACAGCCGTTTGGTGATCGATGCGCTGCGTCAGGGGCATGCCTTTGTTGGCTATGACTTGCCGGCTGCTACGCGGGGCTTCCGCTTCACCGCTCAGGGTTTGGGAGCAGAGGCCTGGGCAGGCGATGAGATCTCCGCGGCGAGTGGGGTGACGTTGCAGATAAAACTGCCCATCCGAGCGGAATGCCATTTGCTCAAGGATGGTGAAATCATAAAAAGCTGGCAGGAGCGCGAAGCTTGCACATACATCACTACCGAACCGGGGGTATACCGGGTGGAAGCCTTTCTGTTCTTCAGGGGCAAGCGCAGGGGTTGGATTTATAGTAACCCTATTTACGTTCGATAAATGACGATTTGATGGCCGCGAAACCACGTTCCCAGCGTGTTGAAGGGATTGTATTGCGCCACCGCGAGTGGGGGGAAGCGGATCGGCTTTTAACCATCTATACGCGCGAACTGGGCAAAGTCCAGGCCATCGCAAAAGGGGTGCGCAAACCGCGTTCGCGCAAAGCAGGACACTTAGAGCCTTTTACGCGCGCCGGTTTGTTGCTGGCAAGCGGGCGCAGTTTCTATATTCTTACGCAGGCCGAGGCCATCGCGCCCCATATCGCTCTGCGAGGCGATCTGGTTTTGTTGGGCTACGCATCTTATATCGTCGAGTTGCTGGACCGCTTCACTTTTGATGAAGAAGAAAATCAGGCGCTTTTTCGGCTGATACGTAATTCCCTGACGCGTTTGGACCGCGGGGATGCCCCTGAAATTGTGGTGCATTACTATGAAATCCGTTTGTTGGATCATATTGGATTTCGGCCTCAGTTGTTCAATTGCGCTAGTTGTGAGCAGGAGATTCAGCCTGAAGACCAGTTTTTCTCCGCCGCGCAGGGCGGGGTGCTCTGCCCAAAGTGCGGGGGTACTGTTTCCGAGGCGCGCCCTATTTCCATGCCAGCGCTCAAATATCTGCGCCATTTCCAGCGCAGCAGTTATCAAGACGCCACCCGCGCCCAAATCGAGCAGCCCATTGTGGCTGAAATCGAGAGCCTGATGAATTATTATCTGACTTACCTCCTGGAAAGAGGTCTAAACACACCGGCGTTTTTGCGGCGGGTGCGGAAAAGGGAGTAGCCGCTTTTGCCTTGATGTGATTTGTGATAATCTATGCCATTCGCGGTTAACAGCAGTTAAAAAGTCGAGTCCTGAAGGATGCCTCAAAAAGAACAAGTAACTTTAGCGCGCACATTAGGCTATTTCGATGCCACGATGATCGGTGTCGGGGCGATGATCGGGGCAGGGATTTTCGTCCTGACCGGGCTTGCAGCAGGAGAGGCTGGCCCTGGCGCGTTGTTGGCGTTCGTGCTGAATGCTTTCGTCACCTTGATCACCGCTTTTACCTACGCCGAATTGGCTTCAGCTATCCCGGAAGCGGGAGGGGGGTATGCGTTCGCCAAACATGCATTCCCCGGGCTGTTGGGATTCCTCTCTGGCTGGATGCTTTGGTTCGCCTATTCGGTTGCTTGCGCGCTTTACGCGGTGGGCTTCGGGGGTTATTTTATGGAGTTACTGCACAGCTATGCGCCGCCCTTGTCCGAGATATTGGTGGGGCTATTGGGTCACAGGGGTTCCGTGGCTTTGACCACGTTGATGGTCAGTGCTTTCTTTGTCTCATTGAATGTTGCCGGTGCCAATGTAACCGGCAAAGCTGAAAATATCATCACGATGGCCAAGATCGTGGTGCTGGGGCTGTTTGCTGCCTTTGGAGTGTTCGCCATACTTCGAGAACCGACCTTGTTTGTAGATAACTTCACGCCGTTCTTGCCAAAAGGATTCGGTGGCGTGATCGTCACAATGGGGCTTACGTTCATTGCCTTCGAAGGGTATGACTTGATTGCCACGGTCAGTGAGGAGATCAAAGACCCCACCCGCAATATCCCCAAAGCGACGTTTACCTCTTTATCGATCGCCGTGTTGATCTATCTGTTGATCGTTTTGGTTAGCCTGGGGGCAGTTGATCCCAGCACCTTTGGGGATATCTTCGGCAAGCTGCCTGCAGAATTGGGTATCCCTGGGGCGCAAGTCTTAGACCCATCTGACCCAAAGATCAATACGACCTGGGAGATTCTAGGTATCTACAAAGAGACCGGGATCGTGCGAGCGGCCGAGAATTTCATGCCGGCTGTCGGGGTGCTGATCATCGTCTTCGGGGGGCTGCTCTCTACGATGTCCGCATTGAACGCGACGGTGATGGCCTCCTCGCGTGTGGCGTTCTCCATGGGGCGGGAGCGGATGTTGCCAGAGGCGTTAGCCACCATTCACCCTCGCCAGCGCACGCCCCATATTGCCGTGTTGGTCACGGGTCTTATTTTCGTGGCCATGGCGGTGATATTGCCCATCGAAGTGGTTGGTTCTGCAGCCAGTGTTTTGTTCTTGCTTTCGTTTGCGCTGGTCAACGGCTCACTGATCATTCTGCGTGAGAGAGAACCAGCTTTGGCGCGCGGCTTCAAAGCGCCTCTCTTTCCCTGGCTTCCGGCGCTGGGCATAACCATTAATTTGGCTCTGGCCTTTTACCAGATCGTATTTCAACCGCTGGCCTGGGTAGTCAGTTTAGTCTGGATTGCAGCAGGCGGTGCGATCTACTTTGCGTACACCAAGGCGCGAGTTTCCCTAGAGGTGCCTGCCCCGATAATTTCGGAACGCCAGCTCACCTCACGGGAGTTTACCGTGATGGTTCCTGTGAGCAACCCTAAACAGGCCCGTTTACTGGGATTTTTAGGCGGCATCATCGCTGCTGATCAAAACGGCGAGTTGTTGGCATTGCATGTTGTGCAGGTGCCGACACAGTTATCTTTGTTCGAAGGGCAGGAATATCTGCCCACAAGCCATCAATTGATCAAGGAAGTGGCCAAGGGCGCGGAGGGAATGGGCATCCCTGTGCACAGCCTGATGCGTTTGGGGCGTGATGTCGGACAGGTTATCCAGATGACCGTCGAGGAGCAAGATGTCAATTTGATGATGATGGGGTGGCCGGGCTATTCTTATAAAAGTGATGCGGCTTCAAATCCGCTCATCGATATGATCGGTCTCAACCCGCCCTGTGATCTCGCATTTGTGCGTTTCCGCAAGCGGAAAGCTCCCAGAAAGATTTTGGTCGCCACGCGTGGAGATTTCCATGCCCCTCTGGCGTTGAAATTGGCGCGCATCCAGGCCCACGATTATGAGCATTATCACGATCTCTCTTCGACGATCACCCTTTTGCAGGTCGTCTCGCCTGAGATGGGAGATTTCGGTCGATATCGAGCGGCGTCTAGGCTTCGCAGGCTAGCTGCGGAGAACGACGTTCAGGCCTGGGTCCAGATTCTGGCTGCCGAAGATGAGTATCAGGCCATCCTGGAAGAAGCGGAGGTTCACGATCTGGTAATCGTTCATGCGCCGCCGGAGGGATTGCTGGAACAGCGGCTGTTTGGCACCATCCCGCAGCGGTTGGCTCACGAATGTTCCAAGACGGTGATCATGGTCAAGCGGCATAACCCTCTCCAATCGCGCTTACGCCGGTTTTTTGGGATCGGCAGGGACAAATAGTATAATGTCAACATGAGTGAGCCCCCTCTCGAGATCATCATTGGGCAATTGTTGCGCGAGCAAGGGCTGCGTTTAGCGGTGGCCGAATCCTGCACGGGAGGACTGATCGGCGACCGCATTACCAATATTCCTGGCTCTTCTACTTATTATATGGGCAGCGTCACTGCCTATGCCTATGAAGCCAAAGTCCGTCTGTTGGGGGTGAAGTGGGAGACATTGGAGCAGTATGGTGCGGTGAGTGAGCAGGTGGTCTTGCAGATGGCGGGCGGCGTGCGCCGGGCGCTGGCTGCGGATATAGGTCTTTCGGTAAGCGGCATTGCCGGGCCGGGTGGAGGCACGGAGGATAAACCCGTCGGCCTGACCTGGGCTGGTCTTAGCGCTTTCAACCACGAAGAAGCCCGAGAGTTTGTTTGGGAAGGGGATCGACTTTCGAATAAAGAGAAGTCCGCCGAGGCGACGTTGCAACTCCTGGTGGATTACCTCGAGGCCCGATAGCATGGATGCTATTGAAGTTACAGCGCGTTTTGACGCCCAGGGCAAAATTGTCCCCTTAAGCTTTGTCTGGGAGCGACGAACGTACCGCGTTGACTCCGTTGGGCGGCGGTGGGAGGGGAAAGATGGGCGGCATATCTTGGTGATGACCCCCGGGAATCGCACCCATCATCTTCTTTTTATGCCGGATAGGAGCCGCTGGTATTTGGTTTGGGGAGATGATTCGCGGACAGCCTCCATAGTTTGAAAACAGCCTTTGGGCTGCCCACCCTGAGATATATTTTTCAGTCAAGCCGAGCGAAAATGCATATGTGATTGCTCTGGATAGTTTGGGATGAATTTTTCAATATGAGACAAAAGTCCTCTTGCGTTCGCGGGTAATCCTATATATCCTATATCTACCGATTTTTTCGGTTGGTTCGTCATACAAGGGTTTCGCTCGTTTCTTGCACCGCCGAGTGGTCGTTTAAGTTCTTCTGGGGACGAATTCCCGCAGCTTAAGTATTCGCTAAGGATGACGGCACTAGATGGAAAATACGAATACTCAGGTTGCACATAAAGCGGTGTTGGGCGTAATTAGAAACCCGAGTGTAAGAGTTATTTGAGGAGGTTCGAGATGAAAAATCTATCGGCAATCGTTTTGGCTGTTGCATTGTTGGCGGTGCCAGGGGGAGGTGTCCTGGCGGCTGCCAATGGCATAGGCCCAGAGGTGTCTTCGTCACCGGCGGCTTTTGAGGCGACATCGATATACGGCGCCAGCGCCTACAGTGGGTATCCGACAATTGCGATCGCGAGCGTTGTACAGGGCACTTCTGTCACTGTTCTGGGGAGCAATTTCCCGCCCAATGATACGTTCTGGGTACGCATGAATTACATGGGCACTAAAGGGGTGAGCGGCACCATCGTAGAAACGGTGACAACCGACGCCAGCGGCAACCTCTCTGATACTACTTACAGTATCCCCAGCGCGTTGCAGAATGAGTATAAGGTTGCCATCAGGTTAATCAGCCCCGATACAGGCTACTTTGCCTACAACTGGTTTTACAATAACACGACTACGAGTGGATCTTCAAGTGGGTCTACAAGCTCATCGACTTACAGCGGCTACCCGACCTTTTCCATATCAGCCGTACAGCAAGATACCAACGTTACGATCTCCCCTAGCAACTTCCCGCCTAACGATGAGTTCTACGTGCGCTTGAACTGGATGGGCACTCAGGGAATCAGCGGTCATGTGGTGCAAATCGTGACCACGGATGCTAATGGCGCTCTTAATGATACGGTTTATTACATCCCGGATTTTTTGAAAGGCTCTTATAAAATTGCCATCAGGTTAGAGAGCCCAACTTCGGGGCTTTACGCTTATAACTGGTTCTATAACAACGACGCGCCCTGATTTGAAATCCCGCGGGACGGCGGCAACCTGAAGACGCGCGTCCCCACACAACCCTGGTTTGTATCTCCCTTCAAACGCGCCAGATTGCTACCCCAATCTGGCGCGTTCCTCCTCGGCGAGGCCGGGTTCCAACTTCTTGAACAGGGGTTTGGGTTTCTGCAAGGCTTGCCCGGCTTCTAATGTGCTGACAGCCCAACGGCCGCTGGCGTCCCCCGCTTTGTAGCGCAGGACCGAATGTTCGCCCAGGCTGTCGGCGCGCTTCTCGATGTATTGTTCGCCAAAAAGCGGCTCAGTGTATCCCAGGTCGCTGTGCAACTGCTGGCTGGCAAAGGGCAGGAAGGGGGCAAAGATCACTTTGAGCGAGTCAATGGCCCGCAGTGCCGTGTAAAGGGTGGTGCCCGCGGCTTCCTTATCGGACTTGATCTCGAACCAGGGGGCGGCAGCGTCTAAGTATTTATTGACCTCTTGCGCCAGGTGCATGGCCTGATTGAGGGCGGCGCGCAGCTTGACTCGCTCGAGTAGTTCCCCTGCTTTCCCAAACCCCTCTTCAATGGTAGCAAGGATTTCTTCATCAGCCGGGCGGAGTTCCTGCGGTGTCGGCACAAGCCCATCCCAATTCTTGAAAGTGAACGAGAGCACCCGGTTGACCAGATTGCCCCAGGTTGCAACGAGTTCGTTGTTGTTGCGGGCAATGAATTCATCCCAATCCCAGTCGGTGTCGCGACTTTCAGGCATGTTGACGGTGAGGTAGTAGCGCAGCGCGTCAGGGTCGTAGCGCGATAGGGCGTCGCGCCCCCAGACTGCCCAGTTCTTGCTGCCGCTGATCTTTTGCTTCTCCAGGTTCATGAACTGATTGGCAGGCACATCATAAGGCAGTGTCAGTTCCTTGCCCTCTTCCTCAGCGAAGATCTCGACGAAGCGTTCCCCCGCGCCCATCAATTCGGCAGGCCATAGGGCGGTGTGGAAGAATATATTGTCCTTGCCGATGAAGTAGAAGGCCCGCGCTTCGGGGTTGGTCCACCAATCTTCCCAGCGCTCCGGGGTGTCATTGACGGCGGCCCATTCGATGGCCGCGGAAAGGTATCCGATGACAGCCTCGAACCAGACGTACAGGCATTTCCCCTCCCACCCCTCCACGGGGACGGGAATGCCCCAATCCAGGTCGCGGGTGATGGGGCGCGGTTTCAGCCCCTCGCTCTCGATTTTGCGCAGGGACTCGCCCAGAACAGTGTCGCGCATATAATGTTGGCGTGCCCGCAGGAAATCTGCCACATCCGGTTCCAGTTTGGAGAGGTCCAGGAAGAAGTGCTCGGTATCGCGCAGTTCCAGGGCGTCGCCGGTCTTGGCGTGTGGGTTGATCAGTTTTTCGGGTTCGAGCACGTTGCCGCAGTTATCACACTGATCAGATCGGGCATCCTCTGCTCCGCAGATATAGCAGGTCCCTTCCACGTAGCGGTCAGGCAAGAACTTGCCGGCTGAGGGGGAGTACCATTGTGGGCGGATTTCTGGATAGAGGAAGCCGTTATCCTTCAGCGCCAGGAAGATGCTCTGGGCGACTTTGAAATGGTTCTCGGTGTGAGTTGTGGTGAACAGGTCATAAGTGATTCCAAGGCCTTGAAATAATTCCAGGAAGCCGTCATGATAGGCTTTGTAGACCTCTTCCACAGGTTTCCCCTCGGCGTCGGCGCGCAGCGTGACCGGCGTCCCGTGGGAGTCGGTGCCGCTGACCATCAGCACATCGTTTCCTTTCAACCGATGATAACGAGCCACGATGTCCCCTGGCAGATGCGAGCCGGTAATATTGCCGACGTGTATCTCGGCGTTGGCGTATGGCCAGGCGATGGCGATGAGGATATTCTTCGGCATGGTAGACCTCCTGAGCAGAGACTTTTAGGGTCTCCGCATATACAAGAAAAAAGGCTGCCAAGCAGGCAGCCTCGACAGTTGATAATCTCGGAAACTAGCTCGCTCTTTCCAAGCCAGCGGCTGCCAGCGACCAGGCGCGGCACATCATGTCCATCTTCATGGACATCGCTGACACGGCTTGGAGGGAGTTCTTACCAGTCATCTTCACAGGTCAACCTTGTGCGACGAGTCTATACCGGGCGCATGGGTTTGTCAAGTTACCTGCCTGTTCTCCACAGGGCCTTCTTAAAGTCGAACTTGAGAAACATTCTTACCGCAGAGATCACCAAGTTCGCAGAGAAAAACATTAAAATTTCTCGGCGAACTCTGCGCACTCAGCGGTGAAAATAGGATTTAAGAAAGCCGTGCTATTCTCCATCTTCTAGGAGCGACTTGAGCATGGACAAGCGCGGATCGGCGGCCTCGATGACGCAGTCGCAGCTTTCTTGGTTGCGGTTGACGCCACACGCTGGGCAAAGCCCCTGGCAGTCCGGGCGGCACAGGGAATTGATCGGCATTTCCAGGAGCATGTACTCACGCAAGATGGGGGCGAAATCGATTTTACCGTTATGGGGCAGAATAAGTTCCGTATCTTTGTCAGCGCGGTAAGGCAGGGTGAACAGATCGGAAAAATGACTCTCCAGGGGTTGAGAAACTTTACCTAAGCAGCGCCCGCAAGTGACCTTTGTGGTCGCGTTGAACTCGGCTTGGGCGAGCACTCCTTCGCTGGTGCGTGAGAATTCGATCTCCCCAGATAAGTGATCCAGTACGAGATCGTCCCCTAAAACAAGCTGCGGAAACTCGAAGTCAAAGGTGCGGCTGTAACCGACTTCTTCATGGGCAATGAAGCCAACCTCGAGTAAAAGGATATTCGTTGGGTTTGCCATGATGTCACCTGGTCATGTTAAGGTTGAGCGCATTATAGCATAGCGAGATTATGCGGGGATGAGTAAAGTTGTGGTATGCTCAGGGTCATCATCTTGACCAATTGTGGAGAAATGAATGCAGAAACTGCTCATCGGCACTCGAAACTCGGGCAAATTTGCTGAAATCCAGGCCCTATTGGCCGAGACGCGCATTGAATTAGTGTCCCTGTCTGATATTGGCCTGGAGCTGACCGTCGATGAGGTCGGGGCGACGTACCGGGAAAATGCGGCCCTCAAAGCTCAAGCCTATGCCCGCGCCTCAGGGTTGATCACCTTAGCAGACGATTCGGGATTGGAAGTGGATGCTTTGGATGGCGCTCCCGGGCTTTATTCGTCCCGGTATGCCCCGCAGCCGGGTGCCACCGATGCGGACCGGCGGGTTCATCTGCTGAAGAACTTGTCGGGGCATCCTCGTCCCTGGCGTGCTCGATTCTGCTGTGTGGTTGCGCTGGCTACCCCTGAGGGTGATACCCAGTTTACAGAGGGGGCCTGCCCCGGAGAGATCATCCCCGAAGAGCGCGGCCAGTTTGGATTTGGCTATGACCCCATCTTTTTGGTGGAAGGCAAAGGATTGACGATGGCCGAGCTGCCCATGGATGAAAAGAATGCCCTCAGCCATCGCGCGCGAGCAGTGAAAGCGGCTGTTCCTTTATTGGTCTCTCTGTTCGGTTAATAAAGAGCATAATACTGTTAAAAGCAGGGTGCGAGTTGGCACAAAATGCCGCTCGCAGCCCGTTTTTAACCGGGGTAGAGTCTGATTAGTCAGCGCCAACGGCCACGGCCGTCCATTTGGGAACATGGGGGATCAGCAGCGGTTGGTGCTGAGATGGGTTCTGGGTCAGGGACTCACTGACCGCGTCGAACTGGCTGCTCCCGGCCAGTTGATCAATGGTAGCCCGATCTGTGATCACGCGGGCGACTTTGCCATCCACCATTTGAATGACTTTGTCGACGAATTTGCACATGCGCAGGTCGTGGGTGACCATAATGCCGGCTTTGTTCTGCTCGTGGATCAAATCGGCGAAGATCCCCACCACCTGGTTGGCGCGCTCCGTGTCCAGGCTGGCTGTGGGCTCGTCGGCCAGCACCACGCTGGGTTCATGGATCAGCGCTCGGGCGATAGCCACGCGCTGCTGCTGCCCGCCGGAGAGCTGGGAGGGCAGGTTGTTGAGTCTGTCTTCTAAGCCCAGACGGGCAAGCAATTGGCGTGCTTTTTTGCGTCCCTGACGGCCGTTCTTCTTGTTGAGGCGTAGCATCAACTCGACGTTTTCCAGGGCAGTGAGATAGGGCACCAGGTTATTGGCCTGGAAAGTGAAGCCGATTTTCTCCCGGCGGAAGCGTGTGCGCTGGACGTCATTCATTTGGTTGATCCTCTGCCCATCGATGATCAACTGCCCTTCCGAGGGGTTCAACAAACCGGCCAACATCGCCAGCATGGTGGTCTTGCCGGAACCGCTGGGGCCGACTAGACCGACGAACTCCCCGGCCGCCACGCTGATCGACACCCCATCCACGGCCTTTACCACTAAATTGCCGCTCTCGTAAATCTTTACGACCTCTCGCGTCTCCAAAATGGTTTTCTTCATATGATTACCTTCAACTTGTAACTTACAACCTGTAAGTTGTTGCTTATATTCGAAACCTACATCCCCAGGGCGGTCAGCGGTTCGACCTTGATTGCCAACCGTATCGAGACCATGCCGCCAATCGGCCCGATCAACATCAAGGCAACGAGCGTGGTCAGAATCGATGTGCTTGTGAACAGCACCGGTATCCCGGCTGGCAGCCCTATGGCCAGGCCAAAGGTGCTCAAGCCGCCCAGTGCGACACCGAACAGGGTCACCAGGATGATCTGCAGCACCGCGGCATTGGCGACGACGTGATTGGCCGTCCCAATGGCTTTGAGCATGCCAATTTGGGGCACTTTTTGCAGAGTCTGGATTTGGAAGAAGCCCCCGATCACCAGGACACCGATCAAAAAGGTGAAGCCCTTCATCGTGTTGAGGGTGCTTTGCTGCTCGGCGTAGCCGGGAGAAGATTCGTAAGCGGTTTTGATGTCGGTCACTTCGATGCCGTCTACGCGGTCTTCCAAAAAGCGGGACATGCTCTCAACCGCCGCGGGGTCCCCCAACCGTACCGCGATGATGTTCGGGATCAATGGCGCATTTAGGTTCTCAACGTCGGCTTTTGGCCGTATGTCGTCCCATATCTGTAGTGAAACAAAGACCGAGGGCTGAAAGAAGTATTGACGGCCGTCCGTGATGCCGGCGACTTTGATGTCGTAATACTCTTCCTCCGCGCCCTGCGTCGTTTTAATGGAGATGAAATCGCCGACCTGGACCTTAGCCTGTTCTGCAATCCTTTCGTCGATCACAACAACTTTGGCTTGTTTGGTGCGGATGGCCTCACCCAGGTAGGCGGGTGGGGAGCCGGGTTTGCCGGGCTCCACGCCAATCAGGGATACGTCGATGGCTTCTGCACCGTTGGGGAAGGTGAGGGTGACATTGCTGAATCCAATCGCGCCGGCATCAGCTACGCCATCCCAGCGGCGCACATTCTTGAGAATTCGATAATCCAGGCGGCTTTCGATGGTGGAATAGCCGGTGTCCTCCTGAAAAACCAACACATCGGCGTCCAGCTTTTCAAGGTATTCTTTGTTGGCCGACGCCAGGCCTTCTCCCAGGCCAGCTGTGAACAGCACCAGAAAGGTGATCAGGGCGATCACCAAGCTGAACAGGAAGAAGCGTCCTTTAGCCCGCCAGATTTCTTTGATACTCAGATAAAATGCCATTTTTTCCTCGCAACTTGCTTGATTATGGAGATACCTTATCAGAATACCCATAATTTGTCAAGTATTTGCACATATACTATCAATGTTGAAAGGTGAGAAAGCGGCGCATTCAAAAACGCTGAGTGTCTCAGCGTCAATGCGGATGCAAGTCTGTATGCCCAATTCTATTTTCACTACTCAGAGACCGAATAAATTGACAATCTTACTCCGATTATATTAAAATATGTTTGATTGTACTTATAAACAGGGTGGAGAATATGACTTCTTGTTGGTGAGGTGACGAAGATGAAATACGCGCCGGATCGTGAAAAACAAAAAGAAGTTTATATGGATTACTTCCTCAAACGAGGGATTGATACCAGCTGTATCGTCTGTGGCAGTGAAGATTGGTTTATTGGCCGCACCGGGCCTGAGTTCGATGTGGAAGGGGAACGGACGGTTGTTCCCGTGGAGTTGATATGTAATTTCTGTGGCCGCATCGCGCTGTATGATGCCTGGGTGATCGGCCACGATTGAAATGAGGAAACGATGACGAAGGTAATGATCTTCGCAGGCACGCGCAAAGGCGGGCTGATCTTCACCAGCGACGAATCTCGTCGTCAATGGGCCCCCAGCGGTTTACACTTCAAGGCCTGGAATGTGATGCATATGGGCATGGACCACCGCGATAGGCGGATTCATGCGGCTACGGCTCACGAAGTGTTTGGCCCCAGCACCCACTACTCAGATGATTTTGGGGAAACCTGGACGCAGGCTGAGAAACCGCCCGTTTTTGAAGAGCCTGCTGCCTCTCAACGACCCTTAGGTACGCCCGATGAAGCCCGCGAACCGGATGAAGCGGTTCAAAAAGACGAGGAAGTGCTTAAGATATGGAAGATCCAGCCTGGCCGGGAAAGGGAGACGGATACGCTCTACGCCGGGGTCGAACCGGCGGCGCTTTTTAAGTCTACCGATCGCGGCCAAACCTGGCAGATCAACCAGGGGTTGTATGATCACCCCCACAGGGCGACCTGGTTCCCTGGCGCGGGCGGGTTGTGCCTGCACACGATTTTGCCCCACCCAACCGATTCAGATCAGATGTGGGTGGCGATTTCAACAGGGGGTTGTTACTACACCTCCGATGGCGGGCGTACCTGGAATCCCCGAAACAAGAATGTGCGCGCGGATTTCCTGCCTGAGAAATTCGCCGAATACGGTCAGTGTGTGCACAAGATCGTGATGCACCCTGAGCACCCGAACCGCCTGTACCAGCAAAATCACTGCGGCATGTACCGCAGCGACAACGGAGGCGAATCATGGATTGATATTGGTGATGGCAAACTTCCCAGCCGCTTTGGTTTTCCGATTGCCGTTCACCCCCATCAGCCAGAAATCATTTATTTGGTGCCTGAAGAGAGCGACCAGTTTCGCGTCAGCGTGGATTATCAGTTTGTGGTCTGGCGCAGCAAGGACGCCGGGGAGAGCTGGCAGCCGCTGACCAAGGGATTGCCAGAACGGGCGTATCTGGTTGTGCTGCGTGATGCGATGACGACGGATACTTGTGAACAGGCGGGCATTTATATCGGCACCAGCACCGGGCAGATTTTCTTCAGCAAAGATGACGGCGATAGCTGGCAACTGCTGGCGGATTATTTACCCCCGATCGCCTCTTTAGAAGCGATTACGATTGAATAGAAAAAAGTCCCCAGAAATTTTCGAAAATTTCTGGGGACTTTTCTTAGGGTGGGAGTTTTTGCTTATGGCTCAGGGGTTGCTTCGGCTTCGGGGGCAGCCTCTTCTCCGGCAGATTCAGAAAGCGCTGCGGCCTCGGCGGCGGTTTCCGGCATGCCCGCCAGCACCCAACGCTCGAACATATCGATATATTCAGCCTTAAGCTCTTTGCTGGGCGGCATCGGCCCAATGATCTCGTTTCCGCTGGCGTCATAGACTGATTCACGGTACAGCGTGGTGATGATAAAGCTCTCCAGGTTGCCGGCGATGACGTTCTTGTCCGCGTTATCACCGCTGGTGAGGATTTCTTCGTAGGTCTGCATCAGGTATTCGTTGTTCTCTTTGCCGGGGCGGTGGCAGGAGACGCAGTAGCGCTTGGACACTGCCGAGATATGCACTTCATAGGAGGGCACTTCACCTTCGGCCAGGGAGGGAATACCGATGATGGCTTCCTGGGGGATTTCGGCGCGCTCGTCCCAGGTATAGCGCATAAAGGTCACAATGGCTTCGATCTCACTCCGCTGCAGCTCGCCGCCATAGCCCAGGCCGTAGGGTGGCATGCCCAAATCCTGCTGGCCCTGGTCGATGATGTTGAAAAGCGTCTCATCTGTGCGGGTCCACATCTCATCCTGACTGTTGATGGGCTTCAAGATCACGCCTTCTAATCCTTCGACGCCGACGACCTCCCCACCCTCACCATCGGGCTGGTGGCAATCCGCGCACCAGATGGAATAGAGGTCTTGCCCCTGGATGACTTGTTCGGCGATGGACCCGGCCAGGGAGACTTCCTCCTGCTCGGGGGTGGTTACCACGGCTCTGACGGTCAAACCGACGATGCCGATGACGGTCAATCCCATCACGGTGATGCCGGTTTTACGTTTTTTCCAGTGCCGGAAAGGGTTTTTGTCGATGAAGGGCAGCAGGAATAGGATCAGGATAGCGACTCCGGGGATCAGGGCTGTTCCCACCCACTCGATCTGCCCGGGGATGAATTTCAGGAATTCGAACAAGAACAGGAAGTACCACTCCGGGCGGGGGATGTAGTTGGCATCATTGGGGTCCGCCTTGGGTTCTTGGGCAACCCCAAAAAAGGCTGCCAACCCAACCAGTAGTATGAACAGCCCGAAGGAGATGACCAAGTCCTTATAGATGATGTCCGGCCAGAATTTGACCCCCTTCTGTTTTGCGGCGGAATATTTCTCTTGATATTTATTCTTGAATTCTTCGTTCACGGGTGACTCCTTGCCTTAGCCGTTATTCGTCCTCCGAGGGGATGTTGGAAATCCCCAACCGGATGACGAGATACATGTGAACGCTGATTAGCAGCACAATACCCAGGGGCAGCAGCCAAATGTGGGCGGAGAAGAAGCGGGCCAGCGTCACCGCGCTCAGGTCTGTCCCCCCGCGCAAAGCTTTGAGGATGAAATCCCCAATGAAGGGCACCGTGCCGGCAATCTCAGTGCCCACAGTGGTAGCCCAGTAAGCTCGCTGGTTCCAGGGTAATAGATAGCCGGTGAAGCCCATCCCCAGGGTGAGCAGCAGCAGCAAGACACCGGTCAGCCAGGTGATTTCGCGGGGGTATTTGTAGGCCCCATAGAAGAAGGTGCGCAGCATATGGATGAATACAATCAAGACCATCAGGCTGGCTCCCCAATGGTGGATGCCCCGGATCAGCCAGCCGAAGGCGACTCCGTTCATAATATATTGAATGCTGTCATATGCTTTATCAGGAGAGGGGACGTAATACATGGTCAGGAAGATGCCGGTGATCCCCTGCATCACTGCTAAGAACAAGCTGGCGCTGCCTAAGGTAAACCACCAATTCACCTTTGGGACTTTGCGGTCTAAAACCGTGCCATAAATTTCCTCGAGGCCGAGGCGTTCATCGAGCCAAGCAAAGATTTTTTCAGCCATGTTTAGCCTTCCGTCAGGTGAATGAGGATATTGCCGTCTTCGATCTTGAACTCATATTCATCCATGGCCCGTGGGGGTGGGCCATAGATGACCTCACCAGTGATCTCGAATTGGGCATCGTGGCAGGGACAGAGATATGCGTGAGCTTCTTCGTCCCATTTGACGCGGCAGCTCAAATGGGTGCACACATTGGAGATGACCGTCGTTTCGGCTGCGGATTTTCTGACAACATAAACACCGTAGCTGTTGGTAGTGCGTTCCCAGCCGTTGACTTTTGTGCGCGTGAAGCTGAATAGTTTTGGAGTGCCGATGGGGTATCCATCCAGCGCTCCCAGGGAAATCCAATCATCAACTTCTTGGGTTTTTAGGGCGGGGGAGATGATATAGCCGATAATGGGCAGGCCAACAATCGCCCCCATGATAGATCCCAAGAAAGTCATCACGATTTTGGCGAAATCGCGGCGATCGAGGTTGGGGGAAGAGGTCTTCTTTGCCATTCGTACCTCCTGGTGATATCTCGCTTATCCCCAGAGTTTCAATCCACTCTGGAACGTGAGCTCTGGTGAATTGAGATAGGCAGACAAATGCGCATAATACCGGAATTGCAAGGCAAGCAGCGTAAATTTGCCTGCATGAAGTTACTGACGACGCCATTGCATCTCTGTTTACTAGATGCAGGGTCTGCAATTCCTCAGATTAGTATTATAAAACAGAAGAATGGGAATGTTGAGGATACCTGGAACTAACAACGCATGTAATCTGTCACTTAATCCGTACACCTTTAAATGCGATAATAGTCGTTGCCGGTTAGCCAGGAACGAAACGGTTATAATAACGGGGATTTCTTAAAACAATATGTTTGACCTCGCTATGAGAGGAGGCTCTTTATGGCGCTTGATCGGAAAGTCGGCTTTTTCCAAGGTTTGAGATACAAAGGCGGGGGTCCCATGCTGGCCTGGATACTTCACCGTATCTCAGGGCTGGGTATGATCGTCTTCGTCAGCTTGCATGTTATCGCTTCGTTCTTCACGCAAGAAATGGGCAGTGATTGGGCGATTAGCATAAATATCGTTTACGAGTCTGTATATTTCCAATTGTTCATCGTCTTCTCAGTGCTGTACCACAGTATCAATGGGATGCGCATCATCATTCTTGATCTGTGGCCGCGCATGTTGGCATATCAAAAGGAGATGACCTGGCTGCAGTGGTTGATCTTTATCCCTATTTATGGCCTGACCATCTTCATTATGATCCAGCGGTTGATCACCGGTGAGTGAGAGCAGGAGGAGTAATCACATGCGAACTAGAAAAATCCCTCACCCAGGCTGGAACCTTGAATATCTGATGTTCTTATTCACCCGTGTTTCCGGGCTGGCTTTTTTCTTTTTGGCAGTTATCGGCATGTCCGCTGCATTGATCATGGGGGCACGTTACCAGATGGATTTAGGAACCTTGATGCGCTGGACCTTCTTCCCAAACCCTAATCACGTGCTTGACAGCAATATCCCTGATGTGGCCCTGGGGTGGGCCAACGGATTCTGGCAGATCATGCAGTTCTTGATGATCTTCTTTGGAGGTACCCACGGTCTGAATGGTTTGCGGGTGGTGTTAGAGGACTACATCTCGCAACCGTTCTGGCAAAGCATTATCCGGTTGCTCATTTTCCTGCTGTGGATTTTTATGATCCTGGTATCCGTTTTCGTGATCCTGGCGTCCTGAGGCCTTTTGGAGAGTTGTAATGATGAAAACACATCAATACGAAGTACTGATCGTTGGGGCCGGTGGGGCCGGTCTCATGGCGGCCTTGTACGCTTCCAAAGGGGCCAGCACTGCCGTACTCAGCAAGCTATACCCCACGCGTTCCCATACCGGTGCGGCCCAAGGGGGTGTCGGCGCTGCCTTGGGGAACTCGGAAGAAGACCGCCCTGAGTGGCACACTTTCGACACCGTCAAAGGCAGCGACTACCTGGGCGACCAGGACACCATCGAGTTCATGTGTGAGGCCGCACCTCAGGTTGTCTATGAATTAGAGCACATGGGTTTGCCCTTCTCTCGCAACTCGGATGGGACCATCGCCCAACGCCCTTTTGGGGGGCATACCAACAACATCACTGGCAAACCGGTTACCCGGGCCTGCTACGCTGCGGACCGCACCGGCCATATGATCTTGCAGACGCTGTATCAGCAGTGCATTAAAAATAACGTCACCTTTTTTGATGAGTTTCACGTGGTCGATTTGATCACGGTCAATGGCTCTGCGGCGGGCGCGGTTGCTCTTGAGTTGGCGACCGGCGAACTGCATATCTTCCATGCCAAAGCAGTAATCTTCGCCACCGGCGGGCATGGCCGCGTTTGGGAGGTCACCTCGAACGCCTATGCTTACACCGGCGATGGCGTTGCCATCACCTTGCGGCGCGGTATCCCCGCCGAGGATATGGAGTCCTTCCAATTCCACCCCACTGGTATCTACCGCATGGGCATCCTGATCACCGAGGGGGTGCGCGGTGAAGGAGGCGTGCTGCTCAATGACAAGGGCGAACGTTTCATGGACCGTTACGCGCCCACGGTCAAAGACCTGGCCTCGCGCGATGTGGTCAGCCGGGCAATGTACCTGGAGATGCAGGATGGGCTTGGCATTGGTGGCAAGCGCTATCTATATCTGGATGTCACGCCCGAGACGGTCAACAAATTCGCCGCGTCCGATGGGCGCACCCGGCCTGATGGCTCCCCCTTCAGGGTGACTGCCGAAGAGATTCTCGCCAAGCTACCGGATATCATCGATTTCTGCCATACCTACCTGGGCATAGACCCGGTCACACAGCCAATGCCGGTGCAGCCGACGGCCCATTACGCCATGGGCGGCATCCCCACCAACGCCCGCACCGAGGTGTTCATCGATGAGAAGGACACGATCATGCCAGGGCTTTACGCCGCCGGTGAAGTGGCTTGTGTGTCTGTGCACGGCGCGAATCGTCTGGGGACAAACTCGCTTTTGGACATCGTCGTCTTTGGCAAAGAGGCCGGCTTGAGAGCGGCTGAGTTCTCCAATGAGGCTTCCTTCCAAGCGCTGCCCGGTGACGCGGCCGATTTCGCCCGCGAACAATTCGACCGCTTGCGCAACGGCAGCGGCAATGAGAAAGCCGCCGACATTGCTAAAGAGATGAAGGAAGTGATGAACGATCATGTCGGTGTTTTCCGTGTTGAAGCGGGCATGAAAGAGGCGCTGGACAAGGTTCGAACGTTGAAAGAGCGCTTCAAAGAGGTGCGCGTGGGAGACCAGGGCAAGGTCTATAATACGGATCTGCTGAACATCTGGGAGTTGAGCAATCTCCTCGATCTGGCTGAAGTGACCACGGTCTCTGCTTTGGCTCGCACGGAGAGCCGCGGCGCTCACGCGCGCGATGACTATCAAGAGCGCGACGATGAAAAATGGATGAAACACACGATGGCCTGGCTGCATGATGACGATGTTGAACTGCGCTACAAGCCAGTCACTATAACGAATTACAAGCCGAAGAAACGGGTGTACTAGGAGAGAGGTTCATGCAAGTCACACTAAAAATCTTCCGCTATAACCCCGAGAGAGATAAAAAGCCGCACTTCGATCAATTCGTTGTCGAGGCTGAAGGCACGGATCGAGTCTTAGATTTATTGGAAAATATAAAAGACTACCAGGATGGAACACTGTCTTATCGCCGCTCTTGTGCTCATGGTGTTTGTGGATCGGATGCCGTGCGCATCAATGGGGTCAACCGCCTGGCTTGCAAGGTATTGGTGAAAGATGTCGGCAAGAAAATCACCGTTGAACCCATCCTGGGGCTGCCGGTCGAAAAAGACTTGATCGTCGATATGGAGCCCTTCTTCGATCATTTCCGCTCGGTGTTACCATATTTCATCGGGGATGAGCAGAATCTTCAGAAGGAGCAACTGCAAAGCCCTGAAGATCGCGAGCGGTTCGACGACACCACTAAGTGCATTCTGTGCGCGGCCTGTACGACATCTTGCCCCTCCTTTTGGGCTAATGGCGACTATGTTGGGCCGGCAGCTATCGTCAACGCCCATCGTTTTATCTTCGATAGCCGCGACCAGGCCGCGGCGGAGCGCCTCAAGATCCTCAACGATCAGTTTGGCGTTTACCGCTGTCACACGATATTCAACTGCACCGACGCCTGTCCGCGTGAAATCCAGGTCACCCAAGCGATTGGTGAGGTCAAGAAAGCCATCGCCACGTCTCGCCTGGATTAGTCTCTCCAAAAAGCGAAGTGCCCCAGTTTGAAGGGGCGCTTTCTTTTTAAGCTGAATTTTTGGCTGCTGGATGGCGGGAATATCCGCGGCCCGCGAAATAACAAAAGTGTCAGCTAATTTGCCAACGGAGGGTTGATTTTGTGGGTATAATCAGATCACTAAAAAGGTGTTTTGCTGAACCTCGATGGATTTACGTCAAGAATTCCCTCATCCCCCCCATATCCTGATTGCTGACGATGACCGGTTTGTGCGTGATTTATTGGAAACTTATCTAACGGACGCCGGTTGCAACGTCAAATCAGTCGTCAATGGCGCACAAGCTTGGGAGGCCATTCAGGAGGATCATCCCGATCTGGTTTTGCTCGATATCCGCATGCCGCAGATAGATGGCCTGGCACTCTGCGGCATGCTCAAGAACAACCCAGACACCCAGTTCATCCCGGTGGTGGTTGTGACTGCATTGGATGCTGAAGACGAGGAGCTGAACGCCATCGAAGCCGGCGCTGACGACTTCATCACCAAACCCTTCAATTCAATCATGCTGCTCACGCGCGTACGCTCTCTGCTGCGGCTGAAGCGTTTGCATGATGACCTCGAGAGCCGCAATGATCTCTTGCGTCAGGTGCTAAACCGCTACGTCGATCAAGAAGTTGCCGATATCATCCTCACAGACCCAGAGCGGCATTTGAAATTAGGAGGGGAGACTCGCGAAATAACGGTGCTTTTTGCGGATTTGCGCGAGTTTACCCATTTCAGTGCCTCTCATCCGGCCCCTCAGGTGGTCGATATCATTAACCTGGTTTTCGATGAGATGGTCGAGTTGGTATACAAAAACCAGGGCACATTCGATAAATTCCTGGGGGATGCCATTATGGCGTTCTACGGTGCGCCGATCAGCGGCGAGAACGATGTCTATCGAGCGCTGAGAACTGCTCTGGATATGCAGCAATGCTTCCGGCGACTGCAAGCTGAGGTGCCAGACCAACTCCTGGAACCGTTGGGCTTGGGGGCTGGGATTCATTCAGGGGAGGCGATTGTCGGCAATATCGGCTCTGAGCGCTTGATGGATTACACCGTGATTGGGGATACCGTAAATGTGGCTCGCAGGCTGCAAGAAACCGCTAAGCCTGGGGAGATTTTGATCAGCGATGCCACTTATCGCTTAGTGCCTGAGGCCGAAGTGGAGTTCATTGGGCCCCAATACCTGCACGGGCGCGATTCCCTGGTGGATGTTTACACCCTGCTGGACTTGCCGGACTAAAGTGCGCCTTGCTGCGCATATTCCGGAATGCTATAATCTTTTCACCTGCCCCAGTAGCTCAATAGGATAGAGCAAGGCTCTCCTAAAGCCTAGGTTGTGGGTTCAATTCCTACCTGGGGCACTTAAGTCAGCAGAACTGATCCAAATTTACCCTTGGATCAGTTTGTTTTATATTACGCTTTGAACGACTGGGGGCGTTGAAAGAGAGTTCATTCGTGAGTATCAAAAGGAATAGGTTTTGGGCCTTTAGCTGAATAAATCAATTTATTCGCCTTATGTTTGCGAAGGCACAAAGCCAAAATGCCGTTTGTACTCCCGGCTGAATTGGGCCGGGCTGTTGTAGCCGACCAGGTAGCCCGCTTCGTTGGCTTTCTTGCCTTCTTTGATCAGCGTTTGTGCCCTATGCAGTTTGACCGATTTGGCGTATTGCAAAGGGGAGATGTGCATTACCCTTTTGAAATTTTCATAAAATGAAGTTTGCCCCATGTGCACCATGGTCGCCAATCCTTCTACGGAAACCGGTTGATCCAGATTCTGGTGGATAAACTGCACCGCTTTCGAGATGCGTTGAATCTCCCCCCGTTGCTGTAAGAGATGCCGGAGTTCACCGCCTCGCTCATTGCTCAGCAGGTGGAAATAGATCTCATCGATGATAGATTCGCTTAAGAAGGCTGCTTCTCTGGGATCGGGCAATGTTTCGAACAACCGGATGAATGGATTGAGCAAATTGTCGTTCAGGGGGATCGAAAAGATGCCCGATGGATCGCTAGACACAGGTTTGGGCGCTCCGCCTTCGATGCGGTCAATCCGTAACAGTACATCGGCCATGCGGCCCAGGTCGATGACCACACCTGCGACCAGGTAGGGTTTGTCGGGGCTGGCTTCTGCGATTTCGTATTCCACCGCCATCGGATAAAACATCACCACCACATTTCCGGCGCAGTATTCATATTTGCGACTCCCCACATAACAGGTCTTTTTCCCCTGGCCAACAATCCAAATAGCCGGAGGATCGACCATCGGGTGTCTGCCCTGGGTTGTGGATGCCTTGAAGGTGCCGACATTTTCAATGGCGCTATAGTTTGGGCCTTCCTGGGGGGAGTGTTGCTCCATAAGGTCAACAAACTTTTTGAATTGATCTTGTTGATAGGTCATTTTCATTTTCCAAATTTGCTCACACGAGTTTCCTCAGACCTCCGAGGTCTTCAAAACCTCGGAAGTCTATCACAGCAGCATTATACTAAGATTTCCCTCATTTAGCAAACAAAACCCCATCATTTCGAAGAATTGTGCAAGCTTTTTGAAGATATATGTATTCGTTTTTTCGTCATTATCAAATATGATAACTGATAAAGCAAAGTATTTTTATTTATCATAAAGCAACATTTGTTAGTTCGAAGGAGACGAAAAATGAGTAAACAAGAAGTAGTGCTGATTACAGGTGCTTCCTCAGGGATGGGCAAGGAAACTGCCAAGACCCTGATTGGTGTGGGCTATACCGTATATGCGGCTGCCCGACGCGTCGAAAAGATGGATGATCTCAAGGCATTGGGCGGTGTCCCAGTCAGAATGGATGTCACCCAGGAAGATGAGATGGTCGCGGCTGTTGAGCAGATCAAACAGAAACACGGCGGCGTGGACATCCTGATCAACAACGCTGGTTTTGGACAGTACGGCCCCATGGAAGAGACCCCATTGGATAAAGCCCGCTACCAATTCGAGGTCAATCTGTTTGGGATGGCCTGGCTGACCCAATTGGTGCTGCCTTATATGCGCGAGAAGAAGGCAGGCAAGATTATTAACATCTCTTCGATGGGCGGCAAAATTTACACCCCTCTGGGGTCTTGGTACCACGCCACCAAGCACGCTGTGGAAGGCTGGTCGGACTGCCTGCGCTTCGAATTAGCCCCCTTTGGTATCGACGTGATCATCGTCGAACCGGGCTTGATCGCCACCGAATTTGGAGAGGTGGTTGCCGCAACGATGCCCCCTGAATCGATGGAGGGAGCGTACAAGGACATTGTTCAGGCCCTGGCTCGCAATGCGGAGGGTGAAAGCAGTATGCCATCATCACCGTCTTCGGTGATCGCCAATACGATCTCCAGAGCGATTAAGGCCAGTCGACCCCGAACCCGCTATGCGGTCGGCGCTATGGCTAAGCCCTTGATGTTCATGCGCAAATGGTTTGGGGATCGCTTCTTTGATCGAGTGCTCTCGATGATGCTGAGATAAGAAGAATATAGGTGAACAAAATGAACGCGAAACAAGCTGTAGATTGGGTTGATCCGATCAAGTGGCAGAATACACCTGCCGAGAAGAAGTTGGAATTCCTCAAAGAAATCCAGCAAAGGATGAAAACCTATCAGGACGAGTTGTTTCAGGCCGAACTTGATATGCACGGCTTGAAGCGCGACGATGATGACAAAGCACACATGGTTGCATTAGCCATGCAAGGGCTTGCCCCGATTGCCACCAATGTGGTTGCCAGCATCGAGGTATACGAAGCCCTGGTCAAGGGGGAAATGCCCCAGCCGGTCAAAATCGAGCAAGTCAGCGATGATCTGTACGACGTCCATGTTTTCCCCCGCAGCGCCATGGACCGGATGCTACATGCTGACCAGACGGCCATCTTACGGATTAAAGGTGAACCGGTACAAACCAATCCCTTGGAGAAAGAGGGCGGCATTATCGCCATCCTGGGAGCCGGCAACTTCACGGCAGCCTTTGAAATGATCCGGGCGCTTTTCATCGATAACTGCACCGCTATTCACAAACCCCATCACGTCAATGTGGGTGTGGATGCTGTCTGGGAAAAGGTATTCGAACCCCTGGTGGAATACAAAGCCCTGAGTTATTGTGATCCCGAAAGCGGTCGCGACCTGGTCAAGGACGAACGCCTGACCAAGATCTACTTTACCGGCGGCGCCCCCGCGGCCAAGGCAATCATGGCTTCCACCGATACTGAATTTATTTCAGAGTGCGGTGGCAATAACCCTTGCATCATCGTCCCGGGTGACCGTCCCTGGACGGAAGCCGAGATCGAACATCATGCCGAGTTGCTGGCGACCTTCGGTAAGCTCAATGGCGGCGCAGTGTGCGGCCGGGCGCAGACCCTGGTAACCTCCAAGAACTGGCCCCAGCGCCGTGAATTCCTGGATGCCCTAGAATTGGCCATCCGCGAGCAAACACCGGGCTTCACGACTTGGTACCCCAATGTGGACAAGACCTTTGCTGCCTTCCGGGAAGCCTATCCGGATGCCAAACTTATCCAGCCAGAAGGCGGCAGAATCCCTAACTCCGATTTCTTGTTCATTGAAGATGTCGAAGAAGACGGTTTTGCCGTCAACAACGAAGCCTTTTGCCAGGTTGTGGGCGAAGTGGCCCTGGATACGCCTGCGGAGGCTGGTGCATTCCTGGAAAAAGCGGTTGCGTTCAGCAACAACAACTTGCTGGGCACCTTGGGTGCTTGCATTGTGGTTGATGAGGATACTCTAAATAATCATCGCGGTGCAGTTGAACAAGCCGTCACCGATCTGGAATATGGCGGCATCGCCATCAACGACATGCCTCCGGCCGTGTGGCTCAATCCCTGGCTTACCTGGGGCGGCAACGAAGAAGGCAAAGAGTTCGTCTCCGGCAGCGGTAACTTTGGCAACCAATTGAGCTTTGAAAATGTCGAAAAGTCGATCATCTGGTCATCATTCATGTCAGCCGGCCACTTGATTGCGACCCAAAAACATGTCTTGCAGGATCTTTCTCGACACATGTCCAGTTTTTCCATCGAACCATCCTGGAGAGAAATTGGTGGCATGACATTGGTTGCCCTCACCAGCCGACTGCGACGTAAAGACTTTTAGGACTTTGCTGGCAGCGTCTAACAAGCGTATCTTCTGAATGAGAGGAGATACGCTTTGCCTGTAAGCATTTATAATGTGCTTCCCCAAAGCGAGAAAATATGTGGTTCGTAATTTTTACGCTCCTCCTCTTCTTGGTTTTTGTGATCTCTGTTTCCTGGACGGATCGGCGCGGAGCGCCCTGGGTGCCGACGACCATGAATACGGTCCGCAAAATGCTGACCATGGCCGAGGTCGGGCCAGACGATGTGCTCTATGATCTGGGCTGTGGCGATGGGCGCACAATCGTCACCGCAGCCCGGCGCTATGGCGCCAGGGCGGTGGGGATTGAACTAGATCCCCTTCGCTACATCTGGTGCCAGATGCTGATCACCGTGTTGGGTCTCCGTGACCGAGTCCAGGTCATCTTTGGCGATTTCTTCAACCAGGATTTGAGTGATGCCGATGTGGTGACCTGTTATCTGCTCCAGAGTACCAACAATAAACTCGAAGAGAAATTTCAGCGTGAATTAACTGGGGGCACACGAGTAGTATCCAACACCTTTACATTTCCAGGCTTGCAGAGAGTCCGTCAGGACGGCGATGCCAGGCTCTATCTGATTCGTGATTGATAATGGGAATGCTGCTATATTCGCATCCAGAGGCTGAAGGATAAATCGGGGTAAAATAGCTGTAAACCTTCAAGCCAAGGAGCGATCGAATTGGGCATCTTTATTCGTAGATTTCGTGATTATTGGCAGCCTCCCGGAAAGGCCAGCGAACGAATTGAACATCGCCAGGTTACCTTTCTAGAATTGTTCTATGACCTGGTCTATGTGGTCATCATCGCCGAGTTGTCCCACGCCCTCTCGGCGCATATCGGCTGGAAGGGATTGGGCAACTATGCCTTTCTCTTCGTGATCGTCTGGTGGGCCTGGTTCAACGGCACCAGCTACCATGACCTGCATGGCAATAATGATGTCCGCACCCGAGTCTTCACTTTTTTGCAGATGCTCAGCGTGGTGGCGATGGCTATCTTCGCCCACGATGCCCTTGGGGAAAGCTCGGTGGGCTTCGCCTGGTCGTACGCCGCCTTTCAATTGATCCTGACTTACCTGTGGTGGCGTACCGGAGTTTATGACGCCAACCACCGCGTACTCTCGAACCCCTATTCAGCATCCTTCTTGTTCACCACTTTGCTCTTTGCCGGATCGACCTTTGTAGCGATTCCATGGCGGTTTTACCTGTGGGCACTGGCCTTGCTGATCTCTTTGCTGCTGCCGCTGTACACGTTCAGCCTGGGGAAGCGCAATCCGGCAGCTCAGGCTGAAATCGAGATCGTTACGGCCGGCAGCCCTTCGCTGGTGGAGCGTTTCGGCCTTTTCAACATTATCGTGCTAGGAGAAGTCGTCGTCGGAGTGGTGTCTGGGGTTTCCGAACACCATCATTTTACTTGGCTTATAGGTGTAACGGCCGCATTGGGCACCTTGGTTGCAATCGCTCTGTGGTGGGTTTATTTCGATGCCATCTCCCATCGCCTGCCGCTCCCCAACCCGCTGATGGTCTCGGCTTGGTTCTACCTGCACCTGCCATTAACGATGGGGATTGCCGCCGTGGGTGCGGCGGTGCTGAAGGTGGTGGAGCATACCGGTGAGCATCAGCCCCCTGAAGTTCGCTGGCTGCTGGTGGGGGCGATTGCTGTAAGCCTGGTCAATATCGCCCTCCTGACGCGCACCATCCAACTAGACCCGATCCAACGACAAACGCTGCGCGTCGGGGGCTGGGTGATGCTCATATCCGCAGGTTTCATTGCACTCCTGGGGTTTTTCAACCTAAAAACCATTCCCCTGTTGGTAATCCTGGTACTCTTGATGCTAACCCCGATATTAGCAGCTCTACGCGCCTGGCTTGGTGTGCTGGATCAAGAAGCTTGACCAGACATCTCTATATCTCAGCAAAAGCAACACTTTACTATGTGTTTATATTGATGTGCCAATAGAATGACCAAATCAAAGCGGGTTGAATAGTTTGTCTATTCAACCCGCATGGAGTCATTAGTATTTTGCTCTAGGGGGCTTCAGGCCGATCGTGGTAACCAAACGCCTTATCGATCAGTTCTTCATCCGTTTTGACTGACGCAACACCCCCCTCAACGTGACAACTCCTGCAAGCAAAGTCCAGGCCTAACTGTGACAGAGCTACAGTTCCGTCGTCGGTGAACTGACCAATTTGAGTGGGATCAATGGCCATCAGGTGAGTGCGGATATCGCCGGTGAACATCTCAGCATTACCCACAGCGCTCTTGGTGACGCGCGGCATGTGACAATCGATGCAGGCAGCAACTTCCAGATGTACCGGGGAATCCTGGTACTTGGCCTGATTGAAATGGCAGTTTTCACACTGTGTACGTGTAGTGGGAGTTTCTTCAGCGGCCATGCGTAGTTGAACGACGCCAGCGTGTGGGTCGTGGCAAATTACACAATCGATCGTGACATGCTTGCTCTGGAAAAGTTCCTCGTATTGTTCGTGGTGCTTGATAAAACCACCACTGGCGTTAACGGATTCGATCGCACCGCGCAAGTGGCACTCACCACATTGTGCGCCATTTCGGTCGACTTCCATGGATACACCGTAGGGATTGGATGCATGCAAACTTCCAGGGCCATGGCATTCTTCACATGTAATGCCGGGTTCCGACCAGGTGCCCACTAAACCGGGCAGGCCATCTTGATTGCCGTTCGGATTGTAACCGGTCGTATGACAAGTGCCACAATTATAAGGTTTCTCTTCACCTTGGTGGTAGGCAACCCATCCAGGCTCATTGCCAACGATGGGGTTGGCAAAATTATACTGGCCTAAGAAACCTTCAGCAGCCCCTTCGTCACCACGCGTCCCAGGAGGGCCGGTAATGATATAGCCTTCCTGATCGATGAAACGTGCTTTCCAGTTGTAACCACCAATAACGTAGGAGATGTCTTCCCAGGTGTAACCTTCGGGAACTTCCGTAACCTCAGTGAAGGGATATTTTGGAGGTTGACCATCAACAACTGGATTGAGCTTGTAAGCATGACCAGACATGCCAAATACGGCGGCGATTTCCGCATGACAGCCAGCACAAGTTTCGCTTGTGACATATTCTGCGCCGGGAGCACCTTCTTCGGCCAGGCCAGAAGGAACAGCAAAGGCCAGGATTGCGACCAGCAAAATGCTAATCAATATGATATATTTTGGCTTCATTGAGCATTCTCCATTTACTATGAAATCAATCGAGATATTGTCAATCGGTTTTATCTTGAGAAACACCTCCTTAACGAAATCGAGTAAAATAGCTTGGGGTATTTCACCCAAAAATGGAACGAAAACAACCCGTTGGGTGGATTGCCCTAGTAGGTAAAGCAAACTCATTGGGTATTTTACCCCAATACCGGAAAAATTGGAAGGTCTTCTATGTTGCTGTCACATTACACTAAAACCTTTGTGACAGCAAAGCGGGACTATCTTCCATGGAATAACCTATGGCTGATCTTCACCTGACGACAATTGCAGTTTATTTCATATACGGACTCGCATTCTTTTGCATGGGAGTGGCTATTGCCTTGGAAGCAGGCCGTAGTCCATCCCTGGGCGAGGCCCGAGTTCTGCGACCGCTGGCAGTTTTCGGGATTGTACACGGACTTCACGAGTGGTATGAATTAATTTTGCTGCAAGCTGAATGGCAGTCAATTATGTTGCCAATCCCTCTCTCTCTTGTCAGGTTGGGATTATTAGCTTTGTCGTTTGTCTCATTATTGGCGTATGGTATCCAAGTCATTCGGCCCCCGCGCGGGTTGGCTGCCGTAGATGCTTATATTGGCGGCGGCATGTTGATGTTGTATATCGCGATGAGTATTTTCCTGGCATCTCTAAATCCAGGCACACCGTTTTCTTGGATTACCTACGCTGATGTTTTGGCACGCTATTTGATAGCCATTCCCGGAAGTATTCTGGCGGCCATTGCCCTTCGCCGTCAATCCCTGTTAGCTATCCAAAATAAACGGCAAAAGCTATCATCGAGTCTGAACTGGGCTACATGGGGATTCGTTCTTTATGGACTCACGCAGATTTTCGTCCCTCCATTGGATTTATTTCCAGCGAGATTTGTCAATACCGAAACTTTTATTCAAGTAACCGGATTGCCGATACAGGTATTCAGGGCTGCCTTGGGAATTACAATCACCGTGGCACTTATTCGTGCCACACAAGTGATTGAGATGGAACGCCGGGAAGAGTTAGCCACCGCCCAAGAAGCTCGTTTTGCAGCGCTGCAACGGGTGAGGGAGGAATTGGTCAAGCGAGAAGAGATGCGTAGGGAGTTATTGCGTCATACGGTCCTCGCTCAGGAACAAGAGCGCACCCGCATATCTCGGGAACTGCATGATGAGTTAGCCCAAATCTTAACTGGATTCAGCCTGGATTTAGCGACAATCAAAAGTCGCTGTACGGGAGACCGAACGACAACTGAGGCAATTGATCGCTTGCAAGAACTCAGCCGCCAGATGTCACAAGGATTGTATCGACTGGTCCATGATCTGCGCCCAGCCCAATTGGATGATCTAGGGCTCGTACCAGCCCTGCAACATTTTTTCGATGATATTCGCAACCGAACCCAATTGAAGATCTCTTTTGAAGTTTCGGGAGATCGACAACGAATTGATCCCCTGATCGAAACCATCCTATATCGAGTCGCCCAAGAAGCGCTAACAAACATCATGCGTTATGCCCAGACTGATCAGGCTGTTTTGGAATTGATATATCAATGCGACCAGGCTGTGCTTAGAATCCGTGATTTCGGGGTGGGGTTTGACGCAGATGCGCTGATAGACCCTCAATCCAAATTGGGAATAGCAGGGATGCGCGAACGAATCCATTCTGTTGATGGTATTTTTGTTTTAGAATCCACGCCTGGGAAAGGTACGCTCATCGAAGTGCGCGTTCCACGGGAGATCATTCGCAAAGAGGAATTGAAGGAGATAGTCGATGAAGATGATCCGTCTTCTGCTGGTGGATGACCATGATGTTGTGCGTACCGGATTGAGATCATTCTTGGAGACGCACGAGGATATGAAGGTGATCGGAGAAGCCAGTAATGGCGCAGAGGCGATAGACGAGGCCATAGAACTCCGTCCTGATGTCATCGTGATGGATATTACTATGCCAGAGATGGATGGTCTGGAAGCCACTCGCCGCTTGGCGAAACAGTGTGCTGATTGTAATGTGTTAGCGTTGACCATTCATGAGGGTAAGGAGTATTTTTTCGAAATGATGGCATCCGGTGCAACGGGCTACATCACCAAACAGTCAGCAGCGGAGGAACTTGTAGCGGCGATAAGGACTATTCATGATGGCAATGTCTACCTTCAGCCTGCGCTAGCCGGTTGGTTATTGGATGATTTTCGACGCCTGACGAAAAGAATCCGCGAAATGGATTCTGCCGACCAGCCTGAAGAGAGTCACCCCGATCTGGATGTTCTCAGCACGCGCGAACGGCAAGTCTTGGAATTGGTAGCTGATGGTTTCTCCACACCCAAGATTGCTGAGCAATTAGATATCAGTCCGAAGACCGTCTCACGGCACCGGGAACGCATCATGAAAAAGCTCAATCTTCATTCTGCTACCGAGCTGGTCAAGTTTGCCATTCGTACTGGATTGATCACGGTATAGCAAACGTTTGGGACGCTGCTTTTCCGCATTTTGGGCTATTTGCCTGGGGTGTTCTTAGCAAAAACGTTTAAGACACAAAATTGCAATGAAACTGTTATGAAACTGTTTTTCTGGACGAACAAGTCTTTAGTATGATATTCGGCGACGAATGTCCGGGTGCCCCCCTCACTTGGGCATTTGTCGCGTTAAAAGCCAATCCCGGCCCGACCGGGACTTTGTTTTTAACGGCTATTGGGGTGCCTTTTTCCTGCACCGCATCGGCGTTCAAATCTCAAATCGATTTTATTGGGAACAGAGCTAATCAGGTGTCTATCCTATCCGCCGGGCCAGGGCTTCGGCTTGGCCGAATTCCTCGGGCGTGTTGAGATTCATAAAGGTATATTGTGTCAGATCGAGTTGCTTGGTCGTTTCGGGGGAGAGATGGTGGACTTTGACATGATCGTGCCATGAGATCATGCGCCAGTTATCGGCCTGGATGGCGGCTTCGACGGCTGGCAGGCAGGTGCTCCGTCGGTAGACGGCGTGCAAGGGTTCCAGCCCGCGTTCTGTTTTGGGGATGACCGCGTCGATGCTCTCGTCTTTGAGGGTGTTTTGCGCAGCGGTGAGGATTTCCGCGGAGGCGAAGGGCATGTCGCAGGCCACCACGGCGACCTCAGAGTTGCCGGCCACTTTTAGGGCTGTGTACAACCCCCCCAGGGCTCCACGGTCAGGGATCACGTCCGGGAACAAGGGGATACTCAAATAACGGTACCCCTCTGGGCGGTTGGTGATGATCACCACTTCATCAGCGATGGGTGACAACCTCTCCAGAACGCGCTCGATCAACGGGCGTCCCAAAAAAGACATCAATGCTTTGTCCTGGCCCATGCGGCTGGACTGGCCGCCGGCCTGGATGACAAGGGTGAGCATGATTGCGATTATAATAGATGTATGGTTACGGTTGAAGAGAGGCTCGATGCCTTGACCCGGCAGGGGGAGCTCTATGAACGCCTGGATGACAAGGCCGTACGCTGCTATGCTTGTGGGCATCGCTGTTTGATCCGCGAGGGGCGGCGGGGGATCTGCAAAGTGCGTTTCAATGAGGGGGGCGAGCTGAGAGTGCCCTGGGGGTATGTGTCCGGCTTGCAAGTCGATCCGATCGAGAAGAAGCCTTTCTATCACATGTTTTCCGGTGGGGACGCCCTGAGTTTTGGTATGTTGGGCTGTGATTTCCATTGTTCTTACTGCCAAAACTGGCTCAGCTCTCAGACGCTGCGTGATCCAGCCTCGGATGCCTCGGGCCGCTATATCCGACAGATCACCCCAGAAGAGTTGGTGGAATACGGCCTGCGCGGAGGTGCCGAGGTGGTTGCTTCGACGTACAATGAACCGTTGATCACCTCGGAGTGGGCCGTCTCGGTCTTCAAGATAGCCCAAGAAAAGGGGATGAAGTGCGTTTTTATCTCGAATGGCAATGCTACTCCGGAGGCGTTGGATTATCTGCGCCCATATCTGGCAGGCTATAAGATCGACTTGAAAACCATGCAGGATAAGCAGTATCGACGCCTGGGTGGTGTGCTGCAACATGTCTTGGACAGCATCCAACGTGCCCACGAACTGGGTTTGTGGGTGGAAGTGGTCACCCTGGTGGTGCCCGGTTTCAACGACAGCAACGAGGAACTCATGGATGCGGCCCGCTTCATTCGATCTGTAAATGAAGATATCCCCTGGCATGTGACCGCCTTCCATCCCGATTATAAGATGACAGCCCCGCCGCGCACTTCGGCGAAGACCTTGCTGCGCGCCGCGGAGATCGGTCAGGAAGCCGGGTTGCGTTATGTGTATGCCGGCAACCTGCCCGGGAGCCTCGCTGAGTATGAGCACACGTATTGTCATCAGTGTAAGACGCTGTTAATTGAACGCTATGGATATGTTATCCTTTCCTATCGTATAACTGCCGAAGGCACCTGCCCCAAATGTGATGCCAAAATTCCCGGCGTTTGGACAAACCGGCCAGACCAGGTTCGCATCGGCGGCCCTGGATTCCCTAGACCTGTGAGGTGAACTGTGAACGACAATCCCTATCGATGCTTGGCACAACGGTTAGATGCACTGCCCAACGGGTTCCCCGCAACGGAAGATGGCGCTGAACTGCGCCTGCTCGAGAAGATCTTCACCCCGGAACAGGCGACCCTGGCCTCCCAATTGCGGCTGACTTTGGAGACCCCTGAAGAACTTGCCGAGCGCGTTGGGGGCGACTCGAAAGCGTTGAAGGCACAGCTCAAAACGATGGCGCGCCGGGGGTTGATAAGCGCTGGCCGAGGAGATGGTGGGGTAGGTTATGGGTTGCTGCCCTTCGTGGTTGGCATCTATGAATATCAAATCAGCCGCATTGATGGCGAATTAGCCCAGCTTTTTGAGGACTATTACCAACAGGCGTTTAGCAGGGTGTTGTCGGTCGAACCATCGGTCCATCGCGTCATCCCAGTCGATGAGACTGTGAAGACGGGGATGGAAGTACAGCCCTTTGAAAGTGCCACGGAAATCGTAAACAATGCCAATGCCTGGGGCGTGCAGGATTGTATTTGCCGCAAACAGAAAGCGTTGATCGATGATCCTTGCGATCACCCCATGGATAACTGTATGGTCTTTAGCAAGCGCCCTGGGGCATTTGAGAATATCTCGTTCATCCAGTCCCTTACGCAAGAAGAGGCGATGGCGAAGCTGAAAGAGGCGGCCAATGCTGGGCTGGTGCATTCGGTAGGCAATTCTCAGAAAGACACCACCTATATTTGCAACTGCTGCACCTGTTCGTGCGGCATCCTGCGCGGCATGGCTGAGATGGGGATCGCTAACGTGGTGGCGCGCTCGGCTTTCCTCAATACGGTAGACGAGGATTCATGCGACGGTTGCGAAACGTGTTTAGACTACTGCCAGTTCGATGCGCTTTCTTTGAGCGAGGCTGAACTGCTGATCGAGATCAGCGCCACTTCCTGTGTAGGCTGCGGGGTCTGCGTACCAGCCTGCCCTGAGGGAGCGTTGAGCCTGGTGCGGCGGCCCGAAGAGGAGGTCTTGCCCATTCCGGTGACGGAGGGAGATTGGTTGGCAGATCGCGCCGCGGCCAGGGGGTTGGATATGAACGCGGTTTTGTAGTCTAGCGCGTGACCTGGGCGCGCATCACGAAGCGGTCTACGCCCCCAAAGCGATACTTGTAGACCTCATCGCCGCGCATCATATCGAAGTGCTCGCGGCCGTGGTCGATAGCCCATTGGATCAGGTATGCCAGCAAAACCCAGCCCGGGGAGAGTTCCTGAAATTTGAAGTTGATCCCTGAGTTGTAGACCCAGACCTGGTTGTCATAATCGAAGTTGAGGTACGCGGCGGCCCTTTCATCGCCAACGGTGATCACCGCCAGTTGCAGCCAGCCTTCGCGGAAAGCGGTATGCACTGAGGCGCGCATTTGGGAACGCATCACCTCGGTGAGGAAGGCCTCCTTCTCGGGGTCGTGGGCCATCAGTTCAAGGAAGGCGTCGATTTCGTCGTCGAGCACCGCTTCGTCATCGACGATATACCAACTCACGGGTGTGTAAAACCCTTCGGCGCGGCGCACCTTGCGGCGGATCTCGCGGCGTTGCTTGCCCTGGATACCCATCAGGTATTCGTCCCAATCACCAGCGAGGGCAATGCGCGGCGCGGGCTGTAGTTGCTCCAAGGAGTAGTTTAAGCCCAATTTATGGGCACCAGTCTCTAAGGTGGGGAGGGTGGGCGAATCCTCTAGGATGTTGTACCAGTCCAAAACATCCCAGGGAGGCGCGTCAGGCCCGGTCAGGTGTTCCAATAGGGCATCTATAAAAGCGGGCAGCTCACCTTCGAGGACGATCAAGTCTAAATAATCGGAAATCTCGATGCTCCCGACCAGCATCAGGGCAGTTTTGCCCTCCAGGTTTTTCGTGAGGAATAAGGGCGCGATCCCAATGAGCTCATCGGCATCGTTTCTGGCGGTTACGAGATATAATTCCCCACCTTGCCATTCCCCACCGCCCAAAGAACCCCACCAGGTGGTCAGGTACTCATGGCGCAAAAACGGCACATTGTTGGCGCTGTTCTCAAGGAGATGGTTCCATTCGTCGGCCATCTTCTCGAACTCGGTTATTGTACGTAAAATCTCTAATTTCATAGTATTTTTGGTTGATGGATCAGGATGAATTGTAGTCCCAGCCATTTTACCAGTATAATGGTAGTGATCATGATCGGCGTTTAGGGTATCTCGTCCATGGCAACATCCCTTGATTTAGTTTTGCTTCCCCTGGTGCGTCAAGCTGGCAAAGATCGGCCGAAATTGCCGGGCTTGCATGCTGCCAACCCGCCTCGCCGAGCAGCGCGAGGGCGCTCTTCGGATTATCTGTTCAGTTATTTATCTTTAGAAGGCAATTTGCCCTTATCCCCCAAGGAACTGGACAGGCTCCTGGCGCAAATGGCGGATGAATATTATATGGCGTCAGGCTCGTCGACGGCGGCCATGCGGGCGGTGGCGGAGACGCTGAATGAGTTGCTGCTGAAGCGTAATTTGAATTCCCTCAACCGGGGGCGACAGGCTGTTGGGGTGTTGGCTCTTGGTGTGGTGCGGTTTAGCCGTCTTTACCTTCTGCAAAGCGGCTCATCGCATGCTTATTTGATAAAAACTGCCGGTGTTCAGCAATTCTATGATCCCACCGGCACCGGGCGCGGTTTGGGCCTCAGCCGTGCGACAACGCTGCGTTTCCATCAGGCTGAGCTCGACCCTGGCGATGTGCTTTTGGTCTCTTCAAGCCCGCCTACGACCTGGAACACTACCACGTTGCGGAATATGCATGGGCTTTCCCTGAGAGATCTGTATCGCCGCTTGATTCGGCGTGCAGGTGGCGATTTGGAAGCCGCGCTGATGCTGACAAAGAAGGGTAAAGGTAATCTCCGGCTTGTGGCCCCCAAACTTCCTCAAGAGCAACGCGAGGCAGCAACTGATCACGCCCAGTCCCGAAGAGATGAGCCTCCACAGGAGGAGTCAATACCGGAACCCGCGCCCCCAACAGCACCAATCTCCAGCGTTGCCGATATATCCGGCGTGGAAGTATCCCCGGCCAGAGGGCCTTCGGATTCACCTGTGGAGCAGCCATCTCCTGAAGTGAGCCAAGACAGGAGAAGCGAGCCTCGGACACGCAGTTTGCGTCAGGTATGGTCATCCACAGTGGTGCAGGGGATGGTCGCATTTGGACGCGCAATTATGTCCACGCTCCGCCAGGCTGCCCAGGCAGTCAGCACGTTGATCGAGCGTATGTTGCCCGATGAGGATATGCTGTCCCTGCCTGGGTCGACAATGGCGTTTATTGCTGTGGCTGTTCCCCTGGTCGTCGTGGCAGTGGCTGCGGCGGTGTATTTCCAAAAAGGCCGCGGCAGGTATTTTGAGGGCTATCTCCTTGAAGCCCAAAGCGCGGCCCAGCAAGCCCAGCAATTCGAGCATGTCAACGAGCAGCGCGTGGCCTGGGAAGCGACTTTAGAGTACCTGGATTTGGCAGAAAATTATAAGGTGACTGAAGATTCGCAAAGTCTGCGTGGTGCTGCTACGATCGCGTTGGATACCCTGGAAAATGTGGTGCGCATCAGCTACCGACCAGCAATGGTCGATGGGCTGCCAACGACAGCAGAGATCACGCGCCTTGTAGCTACGATAGACGATGATCTTTATATGCTTGATGGTTCAGCAGGGGCGGTCTACCGGGCGGTGTTCACCGGAGATAGATTTGAGTTGGATTCCGAGTTCCGCTGTGGGCCGGTGCCGCAGCCCTTGATTGTAGGCCCTTTGGTAGATATCGCCGCGCTCCCCCCCGGTTATCCGCATGGCGCAACGGCTATCGGCATGGATGGCAATGGCAACCTGGTACAGTGCATCCCCGGTGGCGCGGAACAGCTCTCATTTTCTATGGCGCCGCCTGATTCTAACTGGGGTACCCCGCAAGCTTTTGCACTGGATGGGGGGAATCTATATGTGCTTGACCCGCTGACGAGTTCGGTTTGGGTGTATGCTGGAGCGAGCGAATTCCAAGATCGACCGGATTTCTTTTTTGGAGACCAGGTCCCTTCTATGGTAGGTGTGCTGGACCTGACTGTGAGTGATGGCAAGTTGTATTTGCTTTATGCGGATGGACATCTGATGACGAGCTACTTTGGGGGTGATGATTTTGCCGACCCCGCTACGTATCAAGACCCTCGTGATGGATATGCTGATAGCCCCACAATGGGTGATGCCGTCTTCAGCGAAATCCAATTCGTTCCTCCCCCTGATCCATCGATCTTCATGCTGGATGCGGATGAACGTTCCATTTATCATTTTAGCTTACAACTGGTTTATCAGCGCCAATACCGCTCCCAGACACTTTTGCCTGAGGGTGAAGCAACTGCTTTTACAGTGGGGCCCAATCATCAAGTTTTCCTGGCTATCGGGAACCAGGTTTATTTTGCGCTTTTACCGTGAGGGGAAGATAAAATATTTCCAGCGGATCGTCGAAAGAGGATTGCAATTAGCCGGGGAAATTTGGTCCACCAAAGCTATGGCGTTTCTGTCGATGTGGGCCAGGGTGTGTATGTAGACTTGGGCGGGGGTTCTTTGGTTGGTGGAGGGGCCGCTGGTGATTCGGTAAATATCTCGGTGGGGGGAAGACTGGTTTCAGTGATCATCGGAGCGGTCGCCTGCGGTGTAGGGGTTTGGGTAACATCAGGGCGAGTATCTCCCCAGGCGAAAAAGCCAACAGCCACAACGATGATCAAGGCCAAAATGGCTACGAGAAGACCCCAAAACCAACCCATTTTGGAGGGAGTTCCTTTTCTCTTTTCCTCTGGTTGGTCCTTTTCGTGAGGGACTTGCAAAGCGACAATGGTGATGTTATCGTGCCCGCCGCGTTGATTAGCAAGATCAACCAGTCTTTGCAACCCGGCTTCGAGCCCGGTTTCCTCTAGGATTGTTTGAATCTCTTCATCTTCAACCAGATCGGAGAGACCATCGCTGCAGAGGATCAGCAGATCATCGGGCAGCAGAGTCATGCCCTGGTTGGCAACCACTTGTTCGTCGGTCTCCTCAGGGTCCAAACGCAAACGGAAATCCACTTCGACCGGTTTTTCGGAGCCTAAATAGCGGCGGATGATATGAGATTGAGGGTGTCCACGCGCTTGGTCTGGCGTGATAATGCCATATTGGATGGCTTCCTGCACCCAGGTATGATCGGTAGAGATTTGTCGGATAGCGCCCTGGCGTACCAAGTAAATCCGCGAATCTCCAACTGAGGCCGTATACAATTGATCGCCGATGGCCCAGACACATACACAGGTAGAGCCCATGCCGCGCTGCGCTAAATCGGATTTGGATTGCTGGTGGATTGCCAGGTTGGCCTGGCCAATTGCTTCGTTTAGAACAGCAAGGGGGTCGCTGGCATCGCTGGCTGCAACAGCATGGCTGATGGTTTCGACAGCAATTTCGGCAGCAATTTCTCCTGCCTGATGGCCGCCAATGCCATCCGCGACAATCGCAAATAGTGATGGGGTTGACTCAGGCTCGCTGAGTGTGTGCGCCGAAACACCATAGCGATCTTCGTTATTTTTCCCACTCATCCCCTCATGAGTGATTGCTGTGACATTGAGATGGGCGCGCTCTTTGGGGATCACAGTGTCTCCTGGGGGGTTATTTTTGGTTTGGGGATTTTTTGGGGGTCAGTATAAGTGAACCGAAAACCGATCCGTCCTATATGAATAATGTCGCCGTGATTCATCCTGGTTCCTTCACGGGTTACCGGGGTGTAGTTTACCCAGGTTCCGGCCACGGAGCTCTCGTCGGCGATGATGTACCCGTCGTTATCGTCTTTGAGCAGACGGGCGTGGAGAGCGTCCAAAGAAGGATCATCCAGTTCTATTGTAGCAAGCGTAGGGTCATTCCCGAAGGTCAGTTCGCGTTGGGCGATAGGTATGTGACCTTCCCGTCCATTTCCGTTCCTGGCGGGCAAGAATTCTAAGTAGGCTTCTTCAGCAGGGGATTCTACATGCCGGGTGGGCCAGGCAAAACGGTTCATCCATTGAGATAGACGTTCTCGAGGGGGCTGTGAAGACGGTGGAATTGAGGGGGTGACTGATTGATCGCGGTCAACTTGTGCTTCTTTGGTGTATCGGCGGCGTCTCCTGCGGATTAGCCGACCGGTCGTCCTTGGCTGAATCTTGCCCCCGAGGATGAGCGTGAACAAGGCAATGCTGATCACGACCGCTGCGCCGATTCCGACGAGGGCGGGAACATTCTGCCTGAACAGGCCCAGAAAATCAAAGGGCGCGTGTTGAATGGCAATATCGACTTGATGCTCGATACTGACGCCGCTCAACCCCAGATCGTCTGTGACTTCAACCTGGATCAGGTGAGAGCCGTCACTGACAAAATCCTCCAGCGACCATGTGAACTGATCGAAGGGGGGAGAGGTGTTTTGCGCAGCGATCTCACCGTCAACATACAGTGTTGTGCGCTTGAGGGGGCGAGAATAACTGTCGGGGAACTCGACCAGGATCTCAATGAGCTGTTCGTTGGGTGTATACACAGCCAGTTCGGTGGATGTGTCCGCTGGCTTGGCCTGTTCGACGCGGATGACATCCAGAGGTGGGGAGACGAATATCGGGTTGGGCGGCTGGACGTTCAGGGCGAATTCAACCGGCTCACTGGTGATCACCAGGGAGGGGGTGTTTATGTGTGCCGCAATTTGATGTACCTCTCCACCTGAAATCTGGGAATGGTAGGTCAGGTGGTAGGTGTGGCGTAGTTGATCCACATAAGGGTCAACAGCGGGAAGGGCTTCATCCCCGGAGTATCGAAACAACTGCCCGCCGGTTCGGGCTGCGAACTCGGCCAAAAGGTCAGCGCCGGCGCTGTCGAAATATGCCCGGGACGAGACCATCCAAATATAGACGCGTACGTTTTCCCCTCTGGCCATCGATTCCAGGCTTGGTAAGGCTGCCAGGCTATCCTGGCCGGGCAGAGGCGTTATCAGCAGTATGCCTCTTCCCAACCCGGAGCGAGCAGCTGGATCAGCGGCGGTGGTGATCGCACGTGCCAAGACATCCAGGCTCGGGGTGGCGCCATCAATGTCAGGCTCATAGGACCTGTATTTGGAAAGCCAGGCTACTGGACGATTGATGTGCAGACCTTCTAAGCCGTCATTGGTGATTATGCTGAGATCATCAGAGGCTTCCGCGGGGTAGGAATCTATCCAGTCGCTCATAGCCTGCTGTATGTGCTCGTACCGGGTTGTGCCCTGACTGTCTTTGATAGCGTACGCGGGCCCCATGTTGATAGCAACCACGAATTGGGCGCCGGGGCGCAGCTCAGTGATTTCGCTGACGGGAACTGAGCGTTGGTTTTCGATGATACGGACGTTTTGTACGCCTAAATCGTGCACGAAATCGCCTTCGCCATCGTACACATTCAAATATGTGGAGATAGAAGGGAATGAATCTGTATTTGGGAGGGAGAGCTTTGCCCAGTTTGTCTCTTGCGCCCATACTGGCGGGGTAACCAAAGACAACAAAAGGCTTAACAGGATAATCCTGCTAATGGCTTTGAACATGGTTAGATTCTAGCATACAAACGTCAGACGCTTGCTGCCTGGTTTGTGTTCACTGAAGGATCGTGGTTTCTAACGTTTACTCTTCTGGGGAACTGTCGTCCGCCTCTTCAACTGGCTCACCAGGGGTTTGTGTCAGTTGCATATAGGTGAGGGTCCAGGCGGATTGGATGTAGGCGCGCAAGATGCCGCCCAGCACGACCAGGATCGGCAGATACCCCACGAAGCATAAACCGGCGACGGCAAGCCCGCCACCCAGCGGTAATGCCGAATCCGTTACGCCACCCAAAATCGCCCCAAAAGCTGCCGGGAAGACGATGGCAAACAAGGGCAACGCGAAGACGAAGCCAACAATCGTCCCACCGATTCCCAGGATCAAAGCCATTGCGAGGACATAGCCCAGGTTTTCCTTGAAGACCTCCCAGCCGCGTCGGATACCAGTGAAGATATCCAAATCTTGTAAAACGATGGCGATATTGGTCAGTTCCAGGATGATGTTTATCCCCCAGCCCACTGGAATCAGCAAGCATATTATCGGAATGAGGCAAATGAGTCCAATCCCAAAGGTCAGCGTGGCAATGCCCATCATCGGCAGCACGATCACCAGGATCAGAACGAATACTGCCAATCCAATCAGCACATTCACCCCCAAGATGCGCCAGAAAAAGGGTTTTCCGTCATCGAAGAGTTCCTTGAAAGTAAGCTGTTCGGCACCGGCACCGGCTTTCGCAGTACCTTGGATCAACCCGAGGCGCCCGATTGTGCTCAAGGCAAGCACAATGAACCAGATTACTAAGAAGAACAAGATGAGGATGGCGATGAAACCAACGATTTGCCAGACCTCGATCTGCTGGAAAAAGCGCTCAATGCCGTAGAAGAAACTTCCTACCTCGGGCGATACATTGGGATCGCCTTGTGAGAAACGGTAGCCGGTATTCCCCCCACCTCCGCCACTGCTACCGCCCTGACCGCAACTGGCTAAGATGCCGAAAATCCAGAGCACTTTATATTTCCAGATGGTCTTCCAGGCTTGGGAGAGAACTTCGCCGATATCCATTTTTTACTCCTATGCGTTGAGACAGATAGAAACCTTTCTCCTCGATCTCATGGATCATTCCCATTCGATCGTCGCTGGGGGTTTGCTGGTTATATCATACACTACCCGGTTGATCCCGGCTACTTCATTGACAATGCGGCTGGCTACGCGAGCTAAAAATTCATGGGGTAAACGCGCCCAATCGGCGGTCATGAAGTCTTCGGTGGTGACAGCTCGCAGAGAGACGACCTCTTGATAGGTCCGTTGATCGCCCATCACCCCCACAGTGTGGACGGGCAATAACACGGCGAAGGCCTGGGAGGTACCCTCTCCGACTCCTCCCGCTGCGCCAGGTGAGGTTACGAGGAGCCCTGCTGCGTTCAGTTCATCAGTGAAAATGGCATCAGCAGCACGCAGACGTTTCAATCGCTCCCAGGTAACTTCGCCCAGACAACGTACTGCCAACCCAGGTCCTGGAAAGGGTTGCCGCCATACCAGTTCAGGAGGCAAGCCCAATGCCTCTCCAACCGCCCGAACTTCATCTTTGAATAAATAACGCAGCGGCTCGACCAGTTCGAACAGCATATGCTCTGGCAAGCCACCTACGTTGTGGTGCGTTTTGATGCGATGAGCCTGGGCTCGGTCTGGTGCACTGGATTCGACCACATCAGGGTAAATCGTGCCTTGAACCAAAAATCCTGGCGACCCAAGTTTTTGGGCCTGTTCCTCGAAGATGCGGATAAAGCGCTCGCCGATGATGCGGCGTTTGCTTTCCGGTTCGGTGACGCCCCTGAGCGCCTCCATGAACTCTTCTACCGCGTTGACGGGATGCAGATGCACGCCCAAATTTTCTCGAAAGGTTGTCACCACCTTTTCGGGTTCGCCTTGTCGCAACAGACCGTTGTCCACAAAGACGGCCTCTAACTGCTCGCCGACAGCCTGGTGAACCAATGCCGTGGCAACGCTGGAATCTACGCCGCCGCTGACGGCGGACAGCACCTGCTCGTCCCCCACTTGCTCACGGATTCTTTGCACACTCTTTTTCATGATGGAGATTGGAGTCCAGGTTGGGAGGGCTTTGCAGATGTCTAGGACGAAGCGGCGCAGCATTGCTGATCCCTGGGGAGTGTGGCGTACCTCGGGGTGGAACTGCGCGCCAAAGTACGCCCGCCCCAAATCTCCCATCGCCGCGATCGGCGAGTTAGGCGATTCTGCTAATGTCCCAAATCCTGGGGGCAGCGATTCGATGCGGTCGCCGTGGGACATCCAGGCGCGGTATTCGCCAGGAGGCAGTAAAGGGTTGGGTGCCAGAGTCAGCACGTGGGCGAGTCCGTATTCCTGTTCCTCGGCAGGTGCCACGCGTCCCCCAAGGGCTTCGGTGAGGGCTTGCATCCCGTAACAGATGCCGAAGATAGGGTATCCGGTTTCAAAGACGTATTTTGGGATTCTGGGGGCGTCCGGCGCGTAGACCGATGCAGGCCCGCCAGAGAGGATGAACCCTTTAGGTTGGAGTGCCAGCACATCTTCGGCTGGGGTATCCCAGGGAAAGAGTTCACAGTAGACGTGCTGCTCGCGCACCCGCCGAGCGATCAATTGTGAATATTGGGAACCAAAGTCTAGGATGACGATTGTATCGTGCATGGCAATTCGTTATGACGCTTGCATGTTCACCCTTCGAACGTTATTGTATCTCCCTCCATTGATTTGATCGCTGCCAGGGAGAGGATGGGCACGCTCAGAACACTCAGGCTTTCGCGCCCGGACTCGAAGGTTTTTTCGATCAATGTGCCGATGCCGACCACGATAGCGCCCGCGGTTTCGGCCAGGCGCACTAACCCCATAATGGTAGCTCCACTGGCCAGGAAATCGTCGATAATCAGCACACGCTCTCCGCCCGCCAGAAATTCTGGGGAGACGATTAATTCGACGGTGCGACCCTTGGTGTGCGAGGGGGCCAGGGTGAGCAATACCTGGTCTGGCATGGTGATGGGTTTGCGTTTGCGGGCGTAGACGACGGGGAGCCCCATATGTAGCCCGGTGTAAACGGCGGGGGCGATGCCGGAGATCTCAGCGGTGAGAATCTTCGTGGCGTCGAGGTCTTTGAACAGCTTGGCGAATTCAACCCCGGCTTCGTTCATGAGAGCCGGATCGACCTGATGATTCACAAAGCTATCGACTTTGAGAATGCCGTTCTCCAGGTTTTTGCCTTCCTTGAGAATACGATCTTTGAGTGCTTGCATTGCCTCTCCTGGTTTTTGGAAAATGGATCTTGGAAGTTGTGCGGTTAGCGAGTGGAACTATCCATCAATCACTCTTAGCAAATGACTGATTATGATTGTACAATGAGCTCATAAAATGGGGTAGATTGTTGTGATAGAATCCAGCGAGTTAATCGACTGAAATGGTTGTGTCCGTTTCATGGCCTCTGAACTTGATCTAATCCTTGCTTCCAACTCGCCCCGGCGAAGGTTTTTGTTAGGTCTCCTGGGCTGGGATTTCCGCGTGGTACCTGCCGATGTGGATGAGACTGTTCTCCCGGGAGAAATGCCACCGAATTATGTGCTGCGTTTGGCAGAATCCAAGGCCCGCACGGTTGCCAGAGGGTCAGGGGGCGACGCGCTGATCATCTCAGCGGATACCACCGTAGTCGATGGCGATGATATCTTAGGTAAACCCAGCGACCCTGAAGATGCCGCCGATATGCTGCATCGTCTGCGGGGGCGTACCCATCAGGTTTATACCGGTGTAGCGGTTCACCGCCCGGATACCCTTTTACTGACCGATCTTGGCGCTACCGATGTCCCTATGCGGAATTATACTGACGAAGAAGTGCGGGCGTATATCGATACTGGTGATCCGCTGGACAAAGCTGGAGCTTACGCGATCCAACATGTTGGCTTTCACCCCGTCGATGAGCTGCAAGGCTGTTATGCCAATGTGGTCGGTTTGCCCTTGTGCCACCTGACACGAACCCTGAGCAAAGTGGGCCTCGAGCCTGATATCAACGTACCAGAAGCATGTCAAACCTCTCTGGGTTATCAGTGTCCGGTTTATAATTCAATCTTGAATGCTTTACCATAGTGAGGACCTCTTTTGGCCTTAACAGCTATTTTTGCCTTACGAGAAGCGCTATGAAAGTTCGACTTTTGATCTTTGGGCTGTTGTTTCTTACCATTGCCGGGTGCCGCGCGGCCACACCTGCGGCGACCGAGGCGCCACAGGAAGCTGTTGACACTCCCTCCCCCACGTTGGCCGTTCTCCCGACCGTTGGCCCCCAAACAACGCCTGTCCCCGATGTGGAATCGCCGGTAATAGCTTATCTGGATGCCTGGAAAGCGGATGATTATGACGCCATGTATGCCCTGCTTACGCAGGTCAGCCAGGATGCCATCACCCTCGAAGAGTTCACTGACCGCTATCGCACGGTCGCTGGGGAAGTGGCGCTGGCCGATTTGGAGTATGAAATCTTATCTTCCTTGGTTCGTAATGCAGAGAGCGCTCAGGTGAGTTATCGTGTCTTGATGAATAGTGTGCTGATTGGTGAAATCCAGCGTGATACGGTGATGGACCTGCGTTTGGAGAATAATGCTTGGCGGGTACAGTGGGCGGACGAGTTGATCTTGCCAGAGCTGGCCGGCGGCAATACCCTGTGGATGGAGCGGCATGTGCCCTCACGCGCCAATATCTATGATCGGAATGGCGAGCCGATTGTTGCCTATGCTCAGGCAGTTTCAGTTGGGATCGTCCCCGGGCGTATTGACCCCGAGCAAGAAGCCGATTTCCTCGAAGACCTGCAATGGATTACGGGGCTACACCCAAATACCATCGCGGCCAGCTATGAAGATTTCCCTATTGGCGTGGATTGGTACCTGCCCCTGGGCGAGGTGCTGCGCGAGCGGATTGAACGTTATTATGATGTCGAAAATGGATACGATGACGGCCTTTTATACATGTATCCATTCGAATCGCGCTTTTACTTCGATATGGGGATCGCGCCGCAAGCCATAGGCTATGTCTCGCGCATTCAGGCTGAAGAGGAAGAAGAATTCCTCCGCAAAGGTTACCGGCGAGATGAGATGGTTGGGCGTCAGGGCATCGAGAAATGGGGCGAATCCTATCTGACAGGTGATCGCGGCGGCACCCTTTATGTGCTTGGGCCTGACAGCAAGGTCGTCACCCAGCTTGCCGATATCGAGGCCCAGCCAGCGCAGTCCATTTTCACTACTTTGGATACCAATTTGCAGCAAGCCGCTCAGCTAACCCTGATGAAATATGGTGGGGCTATCGTGGTTATGGAGGTCGATACCGGGCGGGTGTTGGCGATGGCTTCATCCCCGTGGTTTGATCCTAATGCCTTCGAACCTACAAACTACAACTTCAGTTACCAACTAGAAGAGATCTATTCGCCTTTCGGCAACCAGCCGCTGCTCAACCGCGCCACGCAAGGGCAATATCCGTTGGGCTCTGTGTTCAAGATCATCACCATGGCGGCTGCTATGGAGAGCGGACTTTATACTGTCGAGTCCACATATGATTGCCAGTACTCCTTTACTGAGATTCCCAGTATCGCGCCGAGATATGATTGGACCTGGGAGCATTGCCGCGATGAGCAAGCTACACAGGGTGAATGTAAAACTCTGCCGAGCGGTATGCTGACCTTGCCGGAAGGATTGATGCGTTCGTGCAACCCCTTCTTCTGGCACATGGGCCTGGATTTGTATCGCCAGGGGCTGACCGATGCGATCTCAGGGATGGCGCGCGCTTTTGGGCTGGGCAGCCCGACCGGGATCGAAGGTGTTGAGGAGGAAGAGGGCAATATCCCTGACCCCGGAGATGAAGTAGCGGCGATCAATAATGCCATTGGCCAGGGCGACACACTGGTGACTCCGATACAGGTGGCCCAGTTCATTGCCGCGATTGGCAACGGCGGCACGATCTATCAGCCGCAAATCATCGAGAGCATTGGTGTGCAAGGTGAGGAGCCAGTACTTGAACTTGAACCAATCATCAAGGGCACCCTGCCCATCAGCTCGGAAACGCTAGCTGCGATCCAGGGAGCGATGAAAGATGTGGTCAACAATCGGCGCGGGACGGCAAACCACATTTTGGGCGCTTATAGCGCTAATGTCATCCCGATGTCTGGCAAGACGGGCACTGCCGAAACGGGTCTAGAGAGTTCTCACGCCTGGTTTGCGGGATATACCCGTCGAAATCGCGCCGACAAACCGGATATTGCCATTGTGGTCATTGCCGAGTATTCTGGTGAAGGCTCCGATATCGCTGCGCCGATCTTCCGGGCAGTCGTTCAGCAATACTTCGAAGGACGGCGTACTTATCTGTTGCCCTGGGAGGCTTCTGTGGGCGTGTTGTCCACACCTGAGCCTCCAGAGGAGGAAAATGCACCAGAACCATAATACGGAGGAAGGAGATTTATCTGGGAACGAGTGAGGAGATGCGCGGATTAGTTGTCCGCTCGCAATCGGGTTTTTATACTGTCGATACGGATGGTGGTCCCGTTATTTGCCGTCTCAGGGGGCGGCTGAAACAAGGGCGCCGCACCGGGGATATCATCGCTGTGGGAGATTGGGTACGAATCACACTTCTCGAAGATGGCACGGGGATGATCGAGGAGATCGAAGAACGGTGTTCCATGTTCTCACGTATGGCGCCCACGCCGAGGGGGGAATATCAGCAAATCCTGATCGCCAATCCAGACCAGGCGGTTTTTGTTTTCGCATGCACGGATCCAGAACCGCGCCTGCGTATGCTGGATAGACTGCTGATTGTTGCTGAACAGGCTGAAATTCCCTCGCTGATTGTCTTTAATAAAGTCGATCTGATCGGCTGGTGGTATGCCCGCCGGTGGTATGGGCACTATAAAAAAATTGGCTATTCCCTGTTGTTCACCTCAGCGACCACAGGACGCGGCGTAGCGGCATTGCGAAAACGGCTGGGGGGGAAGGTTTCTGTGCTGGCGGGCCCCTCGGGAGCGGGTAAATCCAGTTTATTAAACGCCGTTCAGCCCGAACTGGGCCTCGCTGTCCGGGATATCAGCAAGTCAACGCGCAAGGGGCGTCATACAACCGTGGTGCGCGAGATGTTCCCTCTCGAAAATGGGGGTTATGTTGCTGATACACCGGGATTAAAAGCGATGGCGCTTTGGGATATCGAGCCTGAAGAGGTCGATGGCTATTTCCCGGAGCTGCGAGGCCTTGTCGCGGACTGCAAATTTAGCAACTGTATGCACCTGCATGAGCCGGGCTGCGCTGTCAAGGCTGCGGTCGAAAAAGGGCGCGTGCATGAAGAGCGCTACGAGTCCTTTATCCGTCTGCGTTACGGCGAAGATGGCGATGATTGAGAGGGACACTGAAAGCTGGATAGTGCCTCGCTAAAATGTTGCTATGAACGCGGACTTGGTTTTTTTCCTGGCAAGAATTTGATCCCATGCGATTTTAAGCAATCTGTGCTTCTTCATATTTGACAGATGTGTATCTGTAATGCATAATTGCTGTACTGTGTGAGTGCTTTTTTCGACTAAACCCATTGAGGGCATATAAAACGATGAATGCCCCATTGGCAAATCCCATTATCCCTTTCTTATGTCATAGCTTTTTTGAACTCGAAGAGATAACTCGATTGATTTCGGAATTTGGATGATTTTTGAACCTAATTTAATCGAAAGAGTAGTATAGGCAAGATTTTAATCAGGAAGTTTGCCAGTGTTCAGCGACCGCGAATTGGTTTTGCAACTTCAGAAGGGGGATTTGGATGCCCTTGGTGAGCTATATGATCGCTACCAGCATTTAGTTTACCGAACCGCGCTGGCGATCATTGGGGATGAGTTTGCTGCAGCGGATTTGCTGCAAGATGTCTTCCTGCGGGTGAACCGTTTTTCCATGCGCATTGATCCAGATCGCCCTCTTGAGCCCTGGTTGTATCGTGTAACCACCAACCTTACTTATACCTGGCTCAAACGACGCAAGCGTTGGTTGCTCCAGCCCATAGAGGATATGGCTGAATGGCTGACAAGCGGCAAGAGGAATTCCCCAGCTTTTCATCTCGAAAAAGATGAGGAGTGGCAGGATATCTGTCGGGCGGTTGCCAATTTGTCGTTGCGTCATCGCGTGGTTGTCGTTTTACACTATTTTAACGACCTTACTTTACAAGAAATCTCAGAGATATTGGAGATCCCTGTTGGTACTGTGAAATCACGTTTGCACTACGGTCGTCAGGCTTTGAAGACGCACTTAGAAGCAACCGATGAAACCAGCCTCAGGGAAGTGCAGTATGAATTCACATAAGTATTCCGGTAAAGACCTGTTTGATTTCAGGCTGCGTCGTGGGATGAAGAATTGGCTTGAGCGCAAACACCCTCCTGCCGATGTTCGCAAGCGTCTTTTGTCGGCTGCAGCCCGAGAGAAGAAGACTAATCAGTCATTGATCGTTCGCTTAATGACCCTTTCTTGGGGTCGCGAGTATGCTAACCATTCATTTGAGCGTTTTGCAAAAGCGACGGCGTATTCCCTGCAAATAGGGGTTTTGATCGTATGATGGGAACAGGGGCAAATTTGTTGGTTCGAGGGTTGGGCAATTGAATCGAACGAGTCCGGAAAACCGGGGATGGGGCGCAGCCTCCCCCCGGTTTTCCGGTGGTTTTTATGGTTATTGAATGGTGAAACCTTTACAACACATCATCGCTGCCATTTTAGTTGGAACCTTAACAGCTTGTGTGTCTCGAACAGCGGTCTCTGATCAAGAGAATATTGTGATCACAGATCAGATTGTTCCGACCAGCACCTTAACCCCCACGTTGCTGCCTTCTCCGACGCCTGAGCCTCCTCGGGTGCTGACCGTTTGCATGGGACAGGAACCAAGTTCTTTGTTTCTCTATGCTGATACGTCTTCAGCCGCTCAAGGGGTATTGCAGGCTATCTATGACGGGCCATTCGATATCCTGCACGGAGAAGTTCAACCGGTTATCCTGGAAAGTATTCCTACTTTTGCCAATGGGGGTGCTGAACTGCGACCTGTTGAAGTGGAGATGGGCGATATCATCATGGATGCCCAGGGGAATTGGGTCAGCCTGCAAGATGGAGTCAGCTACCGGCCCAGTGGTTGCACCAGCACAGAATGTACCCAGGTCTATGAGGGCGATCAGCCCATGACCATGGATGAATTGGTAGCCCGCTTCCGGTTGTTATCGAATATTTTATGGTCCGATGGGATTCCACTGACAGCCGCTGATTCAGTTTTCTCCTTCTCTATTGCGCAGGCGTTCTACGGTCATGCCTTGGATACGCTACGGTTCACTCATTCTTATACGTCATTGGATGAACGTACAGTTGAATGGGTCAGCATTCCTGGTTATCAGGGTGAGTATGCGGCCAACTTTTTCTCCCCGCTCCCGCAACACCAGTTAGGGGCGCTGACTCTGGAAGAATTGTTTGCTGCTGAGGTGTCAACCCGGCCTCCTTTGGGTTGGGGGCCGTATACGGTCGTGGAATGGGTTTCGGGTGATCACATCACGTTGGACAGAAATCCCCACTATTTCGGCGTTGAAGAGGGTTTGCCGGCGTTCGATCATCTGGTGTTCCGCTTTGTGCCGGACGCTGCGACTGCTGTTGATGCTCTGTCTGTTGGCGAGTGTGACTATGTAGATCGTACCGGCCTGGATTTGTCACAGGTGCCGCGTATACTCGAAGCACAATCCCAGGGGCAGATGCGGATCGAATTTCAGCAGAGCGCTTCCTGGGAGCAGATCGCCATGGGCATTGCTTCGCTGGATGTAGGCCATATGGATTTCTTTGAAACGAAAGAGGTCCGCCAGGCCATTACGATGTGCATCGACCGCCAGAGGATCGTTGATGAACTCCTTTTCGGTGAGTCGGCTGTCCCCGATGGATATTTGTTCCCCAGGCATCCGCTATATAATGAGGAGATCGCCCAATATGATTACGATCCCCAGGCAGCCCTGGAACTTTTAGCCACCGTTGGCTGGGCGGATTATGATCAGAACCCGAGCACGCCGCTGACCTCGGTTGGTGCAGCCGGTTTTCCCGATGGCACGCCCTTTGAGTTGGTATATCTGATCCCTGAGGACTCTGAACGGCAGGCAGTCGCTCAGATTGTAGGAGAGTCGTTATCTCAATGCGGCGTTCATGTAATCGTCCAGACTCAGCCTTGGCATCAATTCCTGGCTCCTGGGCCAGAAGGCCTTGTTTTCGGACGCACATTTGATCTGGCCGAATTTGCCTGGTCTGCATCGCAGATTCCGCCCTGCTACCTGTACCTGAGTGAAGAGATCCCTGGCCCTTATCCAGAATATCCGAAAGGATGGGGAGGTGGAAATCTGGCTGGATACAGCAACCCCGAGTTCGATCAGGCTTGCCGGGCTGCTTTGTACTCCTTGCCGGATACGGATGAGCATTTTTCTGCCCACCAAAAAGCACAGGCGATCTTCGCGGAAGACATACCGGCTATTCCATTGTATTGGCGTTTGGAGCTTTCAGCAATGCGTGCAGATATGTGTATGCTCAACGAGGTGAACCAGCCATTCTATAGTTTGAGTAATCTCGAGGCTTTTGATTATGGAATAGGTTGTTCCGAATAATCCATCTTTTGGTCAGGTCTGCTCAGGATAGCGTGCCGTTTACATCATTTCAATTATGTTATAATCGCCTGGATTGGAATACAGGTGCTGCGTCATCAAACATAGTGATTGCGCCTGAAATAAGAGGTTATCATGTTGGAAGGAGGTGATGCCCAGCAAGATAAGTGTCACAGCAAAGGAATTCCCCATGTCAGAAAGTTCAAAATCCATTTACCCTAATCCATTGGAGGAGTAAGGAAAATGTCTAAAAAATTGTTTATTTTGGTTGGGTTACTAGTTATCGCCAGCCTGGCGTTAGCGGCCTGCCAACCTGAGACAGTCACGGTTGTCGAAACTGTGGTGGTCGAGAAAGAAGGCGAGACGGTCGTCGAGACGGTGGTTGTTGAGGTTGAGAAGGAAGCCGAACCAATGGCCGAAGAAGCTGCTGGCGGAGAGTGCTGTGATGCTTACCGCATCGCCCTCTTCGAGGAGCCTGTCTCCCTGAACTACTGGAACTACCTCGGCCCAGGCAGCTCCGTCTGGACTCAGTACGTGCTTGCCGGTCAGGCCCCACAATTGTTCGCACTTTCAGACAAGCGCTTTGACTTCGTCACCATGTTGGCGAAGGCGATCCCCGAAGTGGTGGACAATGGCGATGGCACCTACACCCTGACTGTCGAGATGGTGCAGGATGCGGTCTGGAGCGATGGCGAGTCCATCACTGCCGCTGACTATATCTTC
>JANQED010000148.1 GCA_028278545.1 Anaerolineales bacterium | reverse complement strand
GATATATACTCTGCTGCCTCGAATTGTACAGCCGCTACCCGCCAGCCGGTCACGCATACCGGTGTGGTCCATCTCGATCCCACCTTCAGCCAGAATGCGAACAGCCGTCTCGTGAATTAGCTGAAGGTCCTTTCGAGAAACATGCAGCCATCTGCTTACCATTCCGCTATTCTCCCGTCATTGACTCGCCTGAGACTCGTACTCACAAGAGGAGAGCGATAGTTCCCGCACATAGTGTTGTTCAGGCGGCAACCTGACCAACACGAATCTAGAGCTGTCCCAACTCTGCCCGTTTCGCCCACGCTTCGGAAACAACCTCATCTATCGCACGTTCCTGGTGCAAAGATAGCGGATGAGCGGTCTCCTTTTTCATCAGTTCTGCCGCGACCTGTTTCGCCCTTTCCTCGATACCTCTCGTCGGCCGGTTGACCGCCGCATCCCAGTTCAGGCGATCAAACATGCTCGTTGGGAGAATCTCATCTCGCAAGTGTTTCAGTGTATGTTCGTGCTCAAGGAACGTACCATTCGGTCCGACCTCCCCGATCACTTCTGCCGCCAGTGTTTCCCTGTTGACCTCAAAACCTCTCAGCACTTGCCGAACACCGCCGGCAATCTCGTTGTCAATAACCAACTGCTGCGGAGAGAACGTGATGGCGTTTTCGAGGTGCCCCATCGTTCCGACGCCGACACTTCCGGCCATTAAGGGAAAGAGCATTGACATGATCTTTTCCATACCCGCTTGTATACCGGGATAGCAGGCATCCGTCTTGCCACCGTGGGTCCCACTGGGACAGCCATAGTATCCATTGATCATCTGAACGGCAGCCGCCAGCAGTGGCATTCGCTCAAAGCTGGCATAGGAGTACAATCCTGAGCGCATATCTGCTTTGCCGGGATTAATGTCCACACTCATTACCGCATCAGGATCAACAGCGTAACCCAAGAGCAACCCTGCTAGGGTTTCGGCGATACCCAAGGCGAGAACGCCCGCTGCCGTGATCGGAGCGGTCATACCGCCATTGGGCATCGTGTCAAGCGACTGTGGCAGTCCCCGTTTCACGTATTCCATCAAGATCTCGGCCATATTGCGGTCAATACTCAGCGGGCTTCTGGCTTCAGCATAGCCCACCAGAATAGGAGCGCGCCGTAATGCCTCTGGGCTGCCAGCAGCAATCTCCGCGATTCGCGTGATGAAATCGACATCCAGGCGGTCGAAAGCCTCAATCCCGCCGAGCTTCTTCGTACTCTTTACCAGCTCAGCAGCCATAAGGACTGGCCTCATAACCGACGGAATGTCCTGAGCCGAGACGGGCAACCCCATAAAATCTATGTTGTCCAGCGCATCTGCCAGGCGGATACAGGCCCGTGTGTCCTCCATCGTTGCTGGGCGACGTTGATCCTCCAAATCATAGATAAAGACACAGAAACCCCCGGTGTTGGTCGCAAAGTTAGCATGGATTTGATGTGGCTTGGTGGAAAAGTATATTTCAGAGTATCGAACCGACATCCGCTGCGGAACGTGGTCAGGATCCCGATATCTCTGGCGCATACGATCAACAGCCGCCTGAACCAGCTCATGTGGAAAGCGCACAACCCGGTTATCATAATCCACTTTGCAGCCATAGTCGTCCAGATAGTTCAGCGCCTCCTCGCTATCAATGCACATACCAACTTCGCCCAGGAGTTGGATCGCTGTCTGATGAACAGCGCTCATCTCAACGTCGTTCAAAAAACGGATCGGTTCAACAGGTCTGCCCATTTTCTGCAACATTCCTCTCAGCGACGACACATCGGCCCTAAAACGCCTTTGCGTAGATCTCTTTCATTCCCTCCACGTCACACTGGCGCGGGTTCGTCGTGTGACTATCGTCCAACATCGCTTTTTGGGCCATCTCAGACAGATCGTCTTTCGTCACACCAACATCTCGGAGCCGGTCAGGAAGACCAAGATCGTGTACCAACGATTTGACCGCCGTCACCGCGCCTTGACCTCGTTCGGGAAGACTACCTGTAGAGTGACCTAAAGCCTCTGCCACATGCGCATATCTCTCCAGAGCACCGGACAGGCTATACTCCATTTGGTGGGGAAGCATCAACCCGATGCTAGCCCCATGGGATAATCCAATGTTTGCAGACAACACATGCGCTAAGGAATGGCAAGCTCCTCCCCACTTGAGATTCAGACTCATACCGCCAATCATCGATGCCAGGGCCATGTTGGTGCGGGCCTCCATATCGGTGCCGTCGGCCACTGCTCGCCGAAGACTGTGCGCCACCAGCCGAATACCTTGCAGACTCAGGACATCTCCCAGTAGATTTTCAACTGTCGATACGTAGGACTCGAGGCAGTGGGAAAGTGCATCCATCCCTGTAACGGCCGTAAGAGATGGCGGCATCGTCTTGGTCATGTCTGGATCTATGAGTGCAACTGACGGGACCAGGCTTGCACCACCGACGGAGAACTTGGACTTCCGGCGCGTATCTGTCACAACGGCCCATGCAGTGACTTCGCTGCCGGTGCCAGATGTTGTTGGGATTGCTATCAGCGGCGCTTTCCTCTCGGGTGCGGGCCTAACGCTATCTCCTAGTCCCAAGTCGTAATCCACAATGTTGCCCCCGCCATAGAGCACGAACTGCAGGGCCTTGGCGGTGTCTATGCAGCTCCCTCCCCCCACGGCTACGAATGCGTCTAGCTTCTCATTGCGGAAGTCTTCAGCAGCGCTGTCAATCAATTGGTCCGTGGGGTCGGGCTGTACCCCACCGAAAACTATCCACGCCAGCCCACTTCTTCGCAGGGCTTCAAGGATCCACTCTACCAGCCCTGCATGCTGTACGCCCGGATCCGTAATCAGAAGAACTCGCCCGCCGCCCAGTTTGCGAACTTGTGCCCCTACTTGCATAGCAGCACCCCTCCCGAAGAGGGTTTCGCCCGGCCAAATAGAATAGATCGCTGTGCTTGTGGGTATGCTACAGTCTGATCCCAAGGCAAGACCTTCCTTCAGCTCACCAAACGCAGAGACTGCATTGGGAGTTGGATATCGATTTCCTGCCCCGCACGACAGAGAGTATCCTGGGCATCGCTGATCTGTTGTCTGGCGACCACTCTTGTGCCTGAGAGAAGGAGCACATAGTATTCCACCTCGGATCCTAGATACTTCACACTTTCTATACGACCCCGGAAGGTGTTTTCTCTGGAATGAGACGGATTGACGAGTATGCGCTCAGGCCTGATGATCAACGTGATCTGCCCCTCTGGAGACTCCGGCAGCGAGCACGAAAGCTCTAACCCCTCTTTGGTAGTCAGGATCATTCTCCCCGGATCCCGACGTGTCAAAGATCCCGTGAGAAGGTTAGAGATACCCAAAAACGTGGCACAGAAGACGCTTTCTGGATACTCATAGATGTCTCGGGGTGGACCCACCTGCTCGATATGCCCATCCTTCATGACCGCAATCCGGTCGGACATTACCAAAGCCTCGTCCTGATCGTGGGTGACAGAAATTGTGGTAATGCCGAGCTCATCTAACAGGGTTTTTACTTCTAGCTGCATCTCGTCACGTAGTTTTCGATCCAGCGAGCCCAGCGGCTCATCCATCAGGAGCAACGCGGGTTCGACCACCAAAGCCCGCGCCAGGGCAACCCGTTGCTGCTGGCCGCCTGATAGCTGGCCGGGCTTTCGCTCCTGGTACCCCCCAAGCTGGACCATCTCCAGGTATTGGGGAACCTTCCTGCTGATCGCTTTGCGGTCTATCCCGCGTTCTCTCAAACCGAATGCAACATTTTCAAACACACTCATGTGAGGAAAGAGAGCATAACTCTGGAATACCATGGCGACATTCCGCCGGTGAGGTGCTACTCTCGCCATATCCTTCCCATGGATGCGAATCTCGCCTGCCGTGGGATACTCAAAGCCAGCGATGAGGCGCAGGGTCGTGGTCTTTCCGCAGCCACTAGGCCCGACTAGGCAGATGAACTCTCCTTCAGAGACCCTAAAGCCGACATTGTCTACGGCAACGACCTCTCCAAACGTCTTTGTGACAGCCTTGAGTTCTACCGCAACGCGTTTGTCAGTCACCGGTTCCTATTCCTGTCGATAGTTGGGGAGGAGACGGACTGCATCTCGTCTCCTCCCGCCTATTACTAAGCGCCCGCCTTGGCCTCTGTCCAGACATCGAGAATGCGGCGATCCCACTCCGGTCCTAGATTCTCCCAGAACTTGAGCCCCCCAAGGGACTCTTCAACGTTGCCCAACCCCAAGAGATCGCTCAAATCGTCGTCTATCATCTCGGGAACACCGGAATTTCCGGGTGAGTACATTACAGTCTCTGCCGTCAATTTGGCCATTTCAGGACTGATCACAAAATTGATCCACTCATAGGCCAGGTTCGGATGGGGCGCATCCTTCACGAGCAGCGGACCGTCAAACCAGCCATAGGTTCCTTCCTTGGGCACGATATATCTGCAGGTCGAACATTGCTGCTCGATCTGGTGTCCCAGTCCATCGTACATATCTGCCAACCAAACCTCGCCATTGACAAAGAGGCGCATGATGGCATCCTCGCTGGTCCACACAGTTTTCATCAATTTGGCCCGATCCTTGATGGCCTGGGCAACCTCTGGCCAATCATCCATCGAGGGATTGTTGAAATCCAGGCCAAGGTACAGCATCGAAGCCAGATACTGGTCCTTTGCCTTATCGACCGGTGATGTCCAACCGGCGAACTGGGGATCCCAGAATGACGCCCAAGAATCTACCGCCACAGGGGCAAGCTCAGTGTTGTACATGACTGCGTTTGTACCCCAGCAATAGCAGCAACCATAAATTTCGCCATCGACTTCAAAAGGGCCCGGCTTGAATCTGTCGTACAGCAGTTCGTAGTTGGGAATCCGACTGATGTCTAGAGGCTCTAGCAAGCCCATCTTCGCCGCCGGGGTCAGATACCCGACACCGAGGTTCACTGAGTCATAGACCCCCATCCCGGCAGCCTGGATCTTGCTGATAGCCTCGTCCTCACTGCCAAAGTACTCGATGTTCACCGTGCAGTTAAACTGCTTCTCAAAGGGCTCGACACAGTGATCGATGTAGGCTCCCCAGTTCAGCACGTTCAACTCACTCTCCAACTCCGCCGCCGGCTGTGCGGTCGCGGTTGCAGCGGGTGCCTCTGTAGGGGCAGGCGTGGGAGTCGGTCCGCAACCTTGTGCAGCCCACGCGGCTGTTGCCAACCCTGCAAGTTTCAGAAAACTACGACGGTTCATTGCATAGCGTGCTCGGTTTTCCGACATATTCTTCCCTACCTTTCTTCAGGCGCGTCACACGACAACGGATCGTTTGCATAGCAAGCACCAAGTGGGTGATCTCGGCCAGTAGCTCCCTACACTCTGCTTCCTGGCTACCTCCTTTCTTACTCAGGGCCGCCTCAGCATTGCCAGTGCAGTTGTGACTAGGACCAGTGCTGCTACGAGGATCAAGGCTGACATGGCATTGATTTGCGGCGATATACCGAACTTGAGCAATGACCAGATCTTGAGCGGCAGAGTCTTCTTAGCCCCACCCATGATAAAAAAAGTGATGATAAACTCGTCAAAGGAGATGGTCCAGGCAAATAGGGCCGCCGCGATGATGCCTGATCCAATCACGGGTAGAGTAACCTTGTAAAAGACCCGCCACGGAGGCGCCCCAAGGATAGCCGCCGCTTCTTCCAGGTGAATGTCAAAGCCCTCCAGCCGGGAGGATATGACCAGGGTCGTATAAGGAAGGGCCAGCGCAGTGTGCCCCAAGATCACAGTAAGGCGGCTGGGGTGCACGCCCAGAAAGTGATAAAACGAGAGAAGAGAGATCCCGATTATCAAGCCAGGGATGATGAGGGGTATGACCAGGACTCCGGTAAAGAGTGCTTTGAGGCGGAACTGGTGGCGCACGAGTGCAAAAGCACCCAGGGTGCCCAATATCACCGACAGGAGGGTCGTACCTGCTGAAATGATAATGCTGTTCACCAGGGCTGCCCAGACAGTCTTGTCCCGAAAGAGCTCCGAGTACCAACGGAGGGTAAAGTCGTCGAGCGGAAAGGCCCCAATCTTTGCGGTATTAAAGGACATAAGGATAACCACAAAGATGGGCAGGAATAGAAAAACATAGACCAACACTGTGTAGCCGGTCAAAAGCCCTCTTATGTGGCTCTGTTCTTTTTGCAGCTTGGCAGAACTCAGGCCCATATGTCTTGCAACCTCACAAATCGAAACAGCAATGCCATGAGTACGAGGGTCAGCGCCAGCAACATAGCCGCGAAACTAGCCCCCGCTGGCCAATCGAACATGGTGAACTGGTCAGCGATGAGATTGCCATACATATAGCCGGAGCGTCCTCCCAAAAGAGCTGGCACAACGTACTCGCCTAGGGTAGGAATGAAGGTGATCATGCACCCGGCAATGATGCCCGGCGTGCTCAGCGGCAACGTCACTCGCCGAAAAGCTCGAAAGGGGTTGGCCCCCAGTCCTCTGGCCGCCTCAAGCAGAGAAGGATCCATCTTTTCCAACGAAGCATAGATAGGAAGCAACATGTACGGAAGGTAGATGTACACCAAGGCAGTGAGGAGCGAGCCAGGGCTAAAGAGCAGCGGCAGAGCCTCTTGGATGACCCCTACTGTGCGCAATGCATAGTTTATCAAGCCACTGTCGCCCAAGATGAGCATCCACGCGTAGCTGCGGATGAGGAAACTGGTCCAGGATGGCGCAATGAGCATCACCAGCAACAAGGGCTTCCATCTGGACTTGACCTCGCGCGATAAAAAGTATGCTAGAGGATAGGCTATTAACAGGGTAATAGCTGTATTGAGGAACGCCATACGTAGTGAACGAAGCAAGATCTTGACAAATGTTGGCTGCTGTATCAGGTACTTGTATTGCTCGAGGTTCCACGCGGGAACCATCCTATAGTTATCATCGAGCGCCCAGAAGCTATAGGCCAGCATGATCAGAACCGGGAACACATACAGGCAAAGTAGATACAAAAGTGGGGGCAGTACCACAGCAAAGAGCGCTATCCTTGACCAAAGCCCGGGACGATTCAGTTCAGTTTCTTCCACAGCGATGGTCGTCAATTGTCACCTCCGGTCCTGGGGATATCCAGACGCAATGGGCCAGGGATCCCCAACATCTGAAATTTCAGATTTATAATTTCAGTATATCACAGACCCGCCAGCCTGTCAAGAGCCGATCTCTGCGTGTCCAGGGCATTGCACCTAAACTTGTCATTGCGAAACCCGTCGTTTGGGCCGAAGCAATCCCCCCGGATCCCAGCCCCGGAGGGGCTTCGCACCTGAGCCCGGCGTCTTTAGCGCCGGGCGATCCAACCTCCGCAGATTCTGCCTCCCCAGGCAGTCGCCCGCAGGCGAAACCAGCCCAATCCTGTCAGAACATCCGCCGCTGACAAACCTGCGGGAGGTTTCCCCTCGACTTTGCCACAAGCTCCTGCCACACACCCACAGCTGACAAGAGCACCCTCCCGCAGGTTCTGCCTCCCCAGGCAGTTGCCCACGGTCGAGTTCCGCCCAATCCTGTCAGAACATCCGCCGCTGACAAACCTGCGGGAGGTTTCCCCTCGACTTTGCCACAATCTCCTGCCACACACCACCCCAACCTTGACAAACCAGAACATTTGTACTATAATACAAAGTAGAAAAAACTTGCGGAACCATCCGCGCACGTAACACCCGAGAAAGGAGTACAACCCGGACAACACCCCCGGCGCCAGCACTGGCCCAGCAACCCGCCCATCTCCCGATGTCCCGATCTCCCGGAGTCCCGATATTGAACCTTACAAACACCCCAAATTCAATTACCGGTACATGGGACATGCAATCCAAGGGGCATCCTTCAGCCCAGCGCCGCCCCTTCACATCGACGACAGGCGCTTCAACCTGGCACCGCCTCTTCACGCGGTGCCCAACAGAGGAGGTCCAGAATGTTCGAACTACCCGAATACATAACCCTCGCCCGCCAGATGAACGACACCCTGCCGGGCAAAACCATCCAGCGGGGCCAGTTGGGCAACAGCCCCGGCAAGTGGGTCTGGTACAACCGCACCCACGAGGAATTCGAGCAGCTCACCGAGGGCAAAACCATCGGCCAGGCCAGGTCCCAA
>JANQED010000177.1 GCA_028278545.1 Anaerolineales bacterium | reverse complement strand
CGAGCCGGTCCGGCAGACGCGACCCCAAGCGGTCAGCGCCCAATACGCTCAGGCGTCCGCTTATCTCCTTAAGAGCGGGAGTCGGGCGCTCATACAATGAGGTCGCATTTGTGCCAGTTGCGCCGGTTCGCGATCATGTGATGCGGAGCTTGCGGTTCGGCAGTTGATCGATAGGATAATTGACAGTCAAAGGATGGTTGGGACGGTCGAGGTTGACCCTCAGGGGTCATTGGTCCTTGTTAGCTCGTTGACATCGGCCTTCCTTCTCTGTTGCGTGCCCAAATCTTGCGTCATACCGCGACGCAATGTTCGTATGGGCGCGCGGGAGTATCGATGCGGAGGACGACTATGCCCAGGCCGCTCGCAGACTCAGTCGCCAACCAGCCGGCTTTCCAACAGTTCCGGAAAGCATTTGCTGAACGGAAACTACCGCTTGTATGCATCTGCGGCGCCGGGCTAAGTGCCAACGCAGATATTCCTGTTTGGTCATGTCTTAGGAAGCTGCTCGAAAAGCATGCCTCTGATAAGGTTGACTCCCTCAATCAGCTTGGGCAGCAGCTATACGATGGAAAGCTTAAAGCAGCTACATCAACCCTTGATCTGTGGTTAGCATTCGACTTGTTGGAAGAAATTCTGACCGAGCCTACCTTCAGAAACTACATAATTCAATACCTGACGCCCCCTACCGGCACAGACCTTCCGGACGCCTACGATTACCTCATGCGCCTGAAGCCGCGAGGCCTCGTCACTCTTAACCTCGATAAATTTGCCGGCGAAGCTATCGCGAATGCGAATCTTGGAAATGTAACAACTCCGATTTACGGTCTTGAGCTGGGGCAAAAATGGAATTCATTGCAGCATTCGACTCAATATTTGGTGTATTTACATGGCGACTTGAGCGATCCTTCCAATTGGGTGCTCACTAGAAGACAATTGAAAGCGCTGCTTAAGACTAAAGCTCACGAGCATTTCCTCTATGAGCTCTACTCAAGACACCTGGTGTTATTTGTTGGTATAAGCGTCGACGATGTTGCTCTTGCTGGTGGGCTTCTGGAGATGCAGCAAGCGAATTTTCTCCCGCCAGCACTCTATTGGCTGACGCCTCGCCTTGACGAGCAGACAACTAATTGGGCCGCGGAAAACAATATCTCGCTTATCCTATATCAGGCTCTTGACAAGGCCGCACATACGCAAACGATCGAGAGTGTAGTCGACGCATGCATCGAATACATACCAGCGGATGAATTGCGGCCACCACCAGCAAGAACCAAACACACTTACACAGTTGATATTGAGTCCGACGATGACCCTAGAAAACTGGCACAGAAGGACCCCGAGACTATTAGAAAAGTGGTTTCGACTAGACTTCAGCGCCAGTTGTCAAATTGCAGCGACGACGCCGTTTATGACGAGTTTACTAAGTTTTGCAAAACTTATCGCTACCCGTTGAATCGGGCCTTTTACAAGGATGAAAGCCCCGAATTCTCGAAATGGTTTGACCTTCATCTGTATTTCCCAGGACTGGGCAAAGGTAACTTTGGAGAAGTATTTCTTGCGCACGATACCACAGGAAGCCCCTGCGCGGTTAAAATTATGCACGAGTCCATTTTGTCGGATCAAAACATGTTGGGTGGTTTCCGGCGAGGTGTCCGCTCGATGCGTATTATGACAGACGCTCGTGTGTCGGGGGTCGTGCCGATAATAGATGCATACGAGCTTCCGCCAACTATCATTATGGAGCACGTAGAAGGCACAACGCTCGAAGATGCCATAAAGGCTCGCCCGGATGTGCCGTGGTCGATCAAGCTCAGCATTGCAGCGAAGGTCGCTCAGATTGTTCTCTCAGGTCACTCACTGCCAAAGACAGTGATGCACCGAGATCTTAAGCCGTCAAATATAATGATAAGAAATTTTGAGTACAGTGGCATGTTCGCTCCAGACGTCATGGTGCTTGATTTCGATATGTCGTGGCATAAAGGATCAAACGAAAAGGATGTCGTGTTTGAGACAAGAGATGATTTTGGCTACCTTGCTCCTGAGCAAACAACTACGGTGCGTGGCGTTTCAGCTGTGAACACGCGCGTAGACTCTTACGGGTTGGGTATGACGCTTTATTTCCTGTTTGGCGGGGAGCACCCTCGTCCCAACGAGGGATTAAGTGAGCGCTGGCTCGACTTGGCCCGACGAGCTGTAGAAAAAGGGTATGATCAGAAATGGAAATCGGCACCGATACGACTAGGTCGCTTGATCCGAGATTGCACCCACATTCGGCAGGCAGAAAGGTTGGATTTTGCGCTTGCTGTGAGGGAGCTATCTGAGATCGAGAAGGCGATGCTGAACCCGAGCGACATAGATAATCCAGAGATTTTCGCTGAGGAGATTATGGCTCTACTGCCACTTCCAGCGAACTACGAGTGGTTTGGCGGCGCCGGTGGGGGACAGGTAAAACTCGTGCGGGGTCTCGATGTGATCGTTCGACCAGATTTCCGCAAAGCGGGGGTAACCTTCGAACTGAAGTATGTCGATCAGGGGCTTCAAGCCTATTCAGAGTTGGGAAGGCGGCTTGACGCCGCATTCGATGGCGGCGTAAAGGCGCTCGAGAGGAATAGCTGGCGGGTGGTAGAAAGGCGGCGCGGCGGTAATGAGGTGATGGTCAAAGGCGCAGCTGAATTGGAAACTTGTCAACAGAGCTTTGAGGCGATCAAAAGAGGTGCGGCGGAGGCGTACGGGTGTTTTGAAAGAGTTATGCCAAGGTAAAACGTTTAGGTCCTGCCATTTGGGCAATGAGGGTGACTGTCGAAAGAATGGGCTCAACAGCGTTTGGCCCGCCCCACAACCGTTTACGGACGACGTCCAACGAGATCAGGGGTAAAGGTGACGATGAGGCATGATTCGTCTATTGCTGGCACATGACATCGTCCCGCCTCCCGACGCGATGATCGTAAGCGGACATGATGGGGCGACGCGACCCCAGCCTCCGGGACTTCGCCAGTGGGTCATGAGCGCCATTTGGACGGCTTCGCTGGCGAGCCGGCCTATCACCTCAAACCCACCGTTGCATGCGGATATCGTGGAAGGTTGGCATCGTACCGCCAAAGGGGCCACGCGGTGGTGCCTTCCATGCGACGAGGTGTTGGCGCGGTCATTGTTGCTCCTCGCGAAGTGGTCCGTGATGGCACGTCTCACCGGCAGTGCCATGGCAC
>JANQED010000163.1 GCA_028278545.1 Anaerolineales bacterium | reverse complement strand
GAAAGAGCCGGGGTATCCAAGTCAACCGTATCCCATGTTATCAACGATACACGCCACGTCGAGGCAGCAACCAAGCAGCGCGTAACAGCAGCCATTGACGAATTGGGCTACCGCCCAAGCAGCGTCGCGCGCAGCTTGGTCTCCAAGCGCACCAAAACCGCCGGCTTGTTGGTCACCGATGTCGGCAATCCTTTCTACCCGGAGGTCATTCAAGGGGCGGAAGAGATCGCCTTGGAGAACGGCTATCAGTTGTTCCTGTGCAATTGCAGCTACGATCCAGCGCGAGGCTTACGGGTGGTGCATTCTCTAATCGAAAAAGAAGTGGATGGCGTGCTGTGTTTATCTTCCAGTCTATCCGCGGAGCTGATCGAGACCCTGACCAAAAACAAAACCCCCGTCGTCATGCTGGGGAAGGCGCCTGCAGGGAGTGCGGATCTCACATCAACGATTAGCATCAATTTTAAACCAGGGATCTCAGAGGCGATTGCCCATCTAGTTGACTTAGAACACCACCATATTGCCCATATTGGGGGCCCTGAAAGCCATTGGACAGCACAAGAGAGGCGCGATCTATTCAAGAGGGCGTTACAAGAAAATGGGCTGCATGTAGACGATGCAGTCATCCTCGCGGGCAATCTGCAAATCAGCGGCGGCAGGAAAGCCCTCTTGGCTTTAATGGCCAAGGAGCCGAGGCCGAGCGCGGTGTTTTGCTTCAACGACTTAACCGCCTTAGGTGTGATCTGGGAGGCGCGCAACCAGGGCATTCGCATCCCGAGTGAACTCTCTGTGGTTGGACTCGACGACATAGAACTGGGATCCGTCGTTTCGCCGCCGCTGACCACGGTCGCGCTGCCGCGTTACGAAATCGGCGTGCTGGCCATGCAGACCTTGTTAGAAAAGCTGGAGCGTGTTGACGGTGGCGGCCAGGGCGCGGCTGAGCGCAGAAAAATCATCGACACACAGCTAGTCATCCGTGAATCTACCGCATATTTTCAAGGAAAAACGCGCTAAGCTAAAAGGAGGTGCTCAGGAGAAGACAGCCGAAAGAGCATAGTTTAGGTCCCTTATGGAAAGGGATATCTAATTAGCAAAGGAGAAGAACATGAAAAGGAAAAAAAGCTGGTGGTTTGGCGTAGTATTGCTGCTGATAGGAGCGCTGCTCCTCTCGGCCTGCGGCCAGGCTGCCCCAGTAGAAGAAGAGGCTCCCCCTGTGGAGGAAGCAGCTGGCGATCAGCTGGAGATTTACTCCTGGTGGGCAG
>JANQED010000149.1 GCA_028278545.1 Anaerolineales bacterium | reverse complement strand
CCTCCAATGCACAATACCATGTCCTGCTAGGAAATGCATACCAGCGCCGCAACGACATACAGGCTGCTGAGACCGCCTATCTCACGGCCATCGAGGTGGACCCAACCTATTTAGACGCCTACCTGCAGATAGGCAATTTGCTTTCAGCAAGAGGGGACAATGCCAGCGCCAACGCGTACCTCATCCAGGCACTTGAAGTGTTTATTGAAAACCCAGACCAACCTCTTAGGCCTGTTTCTCAGTTAGGGCTGGAAATCCTTAGTGCGCCTGCGCCGAATTCCGTTTCCGCAATGGGATCTGTCGAAGAAACTACGACCCTTGATACCAACCTGTTGGATCCGACCAACCAATTTGATGTATCCGTTTTCATCGAGGCCCTGCAGGGAGGAGAAACGCCTTCTACAGTCCAAGCATTGGTGCAGCTCTATGGTCGCATCGGCCAGGTCGATGAGGCCATTGCGATCATTCAGGAAGAGATTAAGAAGGCAAATGAAAGCAACCAATCCCCGACCACTATTTCCAGATATTACAGCGGCTTAGGCGATCTCTTGTTTGCTCAGCAGCGCTATGATGAGGCGCTTGAGAGTTACAATTTTGCTGTTGCGCTGGACGCCAGTGCCACCCAGCCGCGTCTTGGCCTGGCGAGGACTTATAACGCTCAGGGGGGCGCAATCGTTGCCCTAGAACAGCTTGAAATTGCGGTTGATGTGGCCCCTAATTCCATCGACGCGCAGCTCGCCCTCGCAGAGGCGCTGCAAGAACAGGGGCAGCATGAGAGAGCCCTCGAGATTTATAATGCGATGGCCGAGGCGCACCCCGGCGACCTACGCGCCCTTTTGTCGCTGGCAGCCGAGCTCAACGCGCTCAACCAGCCTGAGGAGGCCGAGAAAGTTTATCGCCAGATCATCGAATTGACCCCTGGCAGTGCAGAGGGCTATATGGGTTTGGCCGAATTATTCTTCAGCCAGGGAGATTACGAGGAGTACGAACGGCTCTTGGAGCAGGCCGTCGAAAAAGATAACAACGCTAGTGACGCTCACCTGAGGCTGGGTCTCGTAAGGGCGCGATTTGGGAGCTATGAGGAGGCGATAGGCTTTTACCAACAAGCGCTGGCGGTAGCGCCGACGAGCATGAGAGCCTACACGGCGATGGCGGAAGCC
>JANQED010000134.1 GCA_028278545.1 Anaerolineales bacterium | reverse complement strand
GTAACTTCGCACTACCTGGACAAGCTTCTTCTTACCAATCTCTTCTACAATGGATTATTGAAAGTACTGCTATGGATCCAAATTCCTCGTTTTTATTTGAGTGTTATTATTTAAGAACCCTCCCCGGAATTAAAGCTTCCCCCTCGCAGAAAACAAGCTTAGGCGCTCATTCAGGCGGGTGATCAAGAAATCCGGACCTCCCAAAATCCGATTTCACGACTTGCGCCATACTGCCGATTCGCTGATGCTCAATTGGGGCATACTGCTCATCATTGTTTCTCGCAGGCTGGGACATGCTTCCATCAACATCACAATGGATGTCTATGGTCATCGCATTCCGAGCAAACAAGCCGAAGCAGCAGAACTGATGGATGAGCTTTTATCGCTAATGAAGTATCAATTGCACAGAAACTGCACAATGAGCTTCAGCCGAGAGATAAACTACCCGAAGATGTGGGGGGTTAGGATGCAATACCCTCCTAGAAAAGGTGGGCCCGGCAGGATTCGAACCTGCAACCGAACGGTTATGAGCCGTGTGCTCTGCCATTGAGCTACGGGCCCCTTTTCGTAAGCATAATACTGTAAATCAGCATCTGAGGAGCGGGCGACGGGATTCGAACCCGTGAATGTCAGCTTGGAAGGCTGATGCCTTACCGCTTGGCCACGCCCGCACTTATGGTTTATTCGATTCTACCATACGCACCCACAAGGAAGATTTTGGCGAGTTGGCGGGCAGGATTGGCATCGCATAAGAAGAATCTAAACATTTTCCTCATATATTGAACATTGCAGCTTGGTGGAGTACAATTAGGTCCTGAACTAGGAGACCTAATGGCCCACACCCCTACCCGCAACCGCATACGCACAGAGGACATCGCCTCCCTACCCCAGCGCCGCCCGGATTGGATTCGCGTGCGCGCCCCGATGGGCGAGACTTACGAAGACCTCAAGACGCTGATGCGCAGCAAGGCGCTGCACACCGTCTGTGAGGAGGCCATGTGCCCCAACATCGGTGAATGCTGGGGGTCGGGAACAGCGACTTTCCTGATGCTCGGCGACGTGTGCACACGTTCCTGCGGTTTTTGCGACATCAAACGCGGCAGCCCAAATGCCATGGACTGGGCCGAACCCCTGCGCGTTGCCCAGGCCGTCAAAGACATGAACCTGCAGCACGCCGTCATTACCAGCGTGAACCGCGATGACCGCGTGGACGGCGGCGC
>JANQED010000142.1 GCA_028278545.1 Anaerolineales bacterium | reverse complement strand
GTGTCGGCCATTGCGCGCGTGAGTTCAAGCACTTGTTCTGCCATGTCAAACGGAACTACGGTGACACCCGAGTCGTCTGCTACGATCATGTCGCCAGGTTCCACGCGCACACCTTCAATGCCAACCGGCCCATTGATTTCGACGGTTTCCAAGCGATGATGTCCGGTGACGGTGGTCCCACTGCGCGCCCAGACTGGATAACCAGCATTGCGAATACCCGCAACACCGGTGACACCGCCGGACACGATCACGCCAGCTGCGCCGAGGCGCCCCGCCACCGTCACGGCCATAGAGCCCAGACAGGAAGCGGGAAAGACAGTGCTCCCATCGATGACCACCACGTCACCCGGTTGCACCAAAAAGAAAGCATCACGCTCTTTCATGTTGGTCGGGGCGTGTTCCTCCCAACGGCGGTAGGGGGTTTCGCGTTCGGGAATGTTGCGAATGGTAAAGGCGGGGCCGATGAGCACTCGGCCAGGCAAGATCGCTTCTAACCTGGTCGCCGGTATCGTCCCGACGATCCCCAAGGCGTCAAGTGTGCGCGCGACGCTGCCAGCAGTATCTGCTTTGGTCAAATTCTGATAGCCCTTGACAATCTGGTCAGAAGGGCGAGGGGGGTTTTTGACCGTGATTAGGTTTGCTAGTTTTTCTTCAATTGTGTCCATATTCATTCGTGAGCGTTGCTAGAAATGGTGAGAGCAATTCTGGTATCCTGGAGCAGAAAGCTTGTTTAGTTGACTGTAGGTCATCTCAATCGCTGTGCTTGAGCACTGCAGGAAGCGAGATGTGCGTTGACATCAACCTGGCAATGGGTATAATCGACAATATAACGCTGGTACTCATTGATGAGAAGTAGCTCTTTTATATCACAGTACAGCTTTCATTGTCAACAGTTGAGTATCACAGACGAGCTTTCCTCATTCACGCACCCCAAAGGATGTTCACATGGAGTATGTTCACTTAGGTAACACGGGAGTAAGCGTTTCTACGCTTTGCATGGGCACGGCAACCTTTGGTAAAGAAGCAGACGAGGCGAGTGCAAAAGAGATCTTCTACCGCTGCCGAGATCTTGGCATAAACTTTTTCGACTGCGCCAACATTTATGGGGACGGACACGCCGAGCGTATTTTAGGCGGCCTCATCGCTGATTGCCGTGATGAGGTCGTGATCACTAGCAAATTTTATTTTCCCACAAGCGAAGACCCAAACGCGCGAGGAGGCTCGCGCAGAAATATTATGTCTGCGGTCGAAGCCAGTCTTCGCAGGCTCAAGACGGACGTGATCGACTTTTACCTCATCCACCATTTTGATGAACATACACCCTTGCATGAGACCTTAGAGGCGCTGAATGACCTCGTCCGCCAAGGGAAAATTCTCTATCCGGGAGCCAGCAATTGCGCAGCCTGGCAGATCGCTAAGGCCTTAGGAATTTCGGCCCGGGAGGGCTGGTCGCCCTTTAGGCTCATTGAGCCGATGTACAATCTGGTTAAACGGCAGGCAGAGGTCGAAATCTTCCCTCTAGCACAATCTGAGAATCTGGGCATTATCACCTATAGTCCGTTGGCTGGCGGG
>JANQED010000111.1 GCA_028278545.1 Anaerolineales bacterium | reverse complement strand
CATCGCCGGAACGATGCCACGGATCACGTCCCATTCCGCCAACCCAAAGATCAGGTTGTACACCATGTTTGCCAGGTGGTTGTGCCCGTCGATCAAGCCTGGCATCACGAGCTTTTCGCTGCAGTCAACCGTATCAACCTTTTGCCAGTCGGTAACTAGCGCCTCAACCTCGGCCGTAGTTCCTGTGGCCCTGATCGTCGAGCCCTCCACCAGCAGTGCTCCGTCTTCGATCACGTCCTCATCGGCGGCACTCAATACCAGGTACCGGCAATTACTGAAAAGTACTTTGTCCATTCAGATCTCCCTAGTGTTGCAGTAGGCTTCCATCAAACCTTGCAGGATCACCACCCGTATACGCCAGCCTTATGCGTCAATATCTAGGCTGTCTTGCGGGATGCCTTCTCCACCGCATCCGCAAACACTTCCAATGCCGAATCGATCTGCACTTCGTTGACCACGAGGGCAATGTCTGGGTTTGGCACTTCCCCACCTCCTATGGTTGGAATCCAAGATTGTTTGTCCTCTGGAGCCAGTAGTCACGATTAAGGTTGGTGCTCAGACTTCTCGATCAGCGCTTTTCTCCAAGAACTCTCGGCCGAACTCGCGCGCTGCACGAACCATGGCATCAATGTTCTCCGGTGGGGTTTCAAGGGGTACTTCACAGGATGCGGACAGTGTGAATCTTCCGCCGAGAGCCGCTTTTTCGATGCACCTGCAGGATTCTTGGTAGATCTCCTCCGGACCCAGTCTGGCAAGGTTCTGTGTTGCCACATTTCCTGACAACGAAGCACGGCCGGAAATGATCTCTTTGGCCTCTGCCAGGTCTACTTCAACATCCACACTCAGGATATCTGTACCGACTTCAATCATCCGCTCGAGGAGACGGGTTGTATCACCGCAGATATGGAAAAGGATGGGAACATTGCGCTCCTTTATGGACTTGATAAGTGGTTGGATGTACGCGAAGCCAAATTCGTCAGCCATGCGGTTGCTGACCATCGTGATCATCGGATCGAAGATGCTGATGGACCTAACGCCTCCATGATCCACCTGGGCGAGGGCAAATGAATTGACGGCTTCAACGGATATTGCCAAGAGGTCGTGGACCATTTCGGGGTCGTCGACCAGGTCGTAAAGGATTCGTTGTGGCCCACACAGATTGGCGGCGAAAGATAAGGGACCAGGTATGCTGCCCCCCACACTTACGGAATTGCCCACTTTGGCAACCAGGATTTTCTGGCATTCAATGATGACCGGCATGCGCCCATCTTGCAAGGGATCTGGCAGTCTGAGGTGGGCAACGTCAGCTTTTGACTTTACGGCAAATCGGTCGACATAGGTTTGCTCCCAATCCCGGATCACCGACCTGCTGCCCATAGCTTCGGTAACGACGCCATAGTCTGAGATTGCGCCGACACTATCGTGGCCATGCCGGTCAAGCGATTGAAGTATAACATCGGCCATCAGTTCGGGGTCGTAGGCGACTCTGGTCATCGGCTGCCCAGCCTTCACAGCACAATAAGTGCTGATACCAGGGGATACAGGAACGCAGTCGAGGGGTTCGCCCCGGCCGGATGCAATCAAGCGTTGCATAGAATTCATGGTGCTCACTCCTCTATTCCCTGTGATATGGAATACCCAAGTGGAGAGGCTTACCTGAGCTCTTGCCGCCTATGATCAGCACAATGATCGTCAGCACGTACGGTAGTGCGATCAGCAATTGGTAGGGGAAATCGATCCCGATCCCCTGGATCTGCAACTGCAGCGCATCCAGGAAGCCAAACAGCAACGCGCCGAACATGACCCGGAAGGGCCGAAAGTTGCCAAAGATCACGATCGCGATGGCGATCCACCCCCGACCAGCGGAAATCCCTGGAACATATAGGCCAGTCGCTACCAGTGGTAGAAAAGCACCGCCAATGCCATACATCATGCCGCCAAAAACGAGCAGTGCCGTGTGTACCAGGTTGACACTGATACCCTTCGTATCTACTGTGCGGGGGTTGTCCCCGGTGCAGCGGATGACCAATCCAGACTTGGTTTTGTAAAGAAATGCCCACACCAGCACAACCATAATGAACGCCAGATAGGTCAGCGCATATTGGGAGAAAAATACCTTTCCGATCACAGGAATCTCAGAAAGCAGGGGAATCGGCAGCGGGTCAAAGGTGCTGACAGTTGGTACAGTTTCACCACTGCTGCCATAGATCAACCTGAAGAGATAGAAAGACAGACCTGCCGCCAGCATATTGATGGCGATACCGCTGACGGATTGGTTCATCTTCAGAATCACAACCAGAAAGGCGGTCAGGAGGCTGATCGCCCCTCCGGTCAGCGCGCCAACGAGAACGCCCAGCCACAACGAACCGCTGTAATACGCGGCTGTAAAGCCTGCCAGCGCCCCCATTAGCATTACTCCCTCTGTGCTCAGGTCAACGATTCCACCGCGATTGACTACCAGCAGGCCGATGGCGGTAAAGAGGATCGGGGTTACCATGCGGAAAGTGGCAGCCACCAACGCAACCAAAAAGGCAGCATTCAGAAACTCACTCAGCATCTTCTATCCTCCTTAGCTTGAAATGGACCATCGTTTGTGCCGATAGCAGGACGAACATCAAGATGCCTTGTATCGATTCCACCACCGCGATCGGCACACCGGTGTGAATTTTCATCGCAACCGATCCATTGATCAAACCTCCAAAAAAGATAGCTGCCAAGACCACGCCAATCGGGTTCAACTGCCCTAACAACGCTATCAGGATTCCCGTCCAGCCGTAGCCCTTGGATATCCCCGTGATCAGGCGGTGGTGGAGACCGCTTACTTCTCCCACGCCCCCCAAGCCGGCCAGCGCGGCGCTCAATAGCAGGGCCAGGATGATGATCCGCTCGATCTTGATGCCCTTATATCGGGCCGCCACCGGGTTCTCGCCGACAGAGCGGAGTTCGAAGCCAAACGGAGTTCTCTGAAGCAAGTATAGCAGAAATCCGGCTGCTACCAGGCCAATGAAGAAACCCAGGTGCAGGCGGCTTTCGAAAAAATTCGGCCAATAGGTGCTTTCTTCAAATCTGATCGTCTGCATCAGCCATTCATACGGTGGCTTCCATGGTCCTGATAGCAGGTAGGAGAGGAAATACAAAACGACATAGTTCAGCAGTACGGTTGAAATGACCTCATTGACCTCCAGTCTGGCTTTCAAGATCGCGGGGATGAAGCCCAAAGCTGCGCCGGCAATCATCCCACCCAAAGCCAGCAAGGGGATCAACACCAGGTTCGGCAGGTAGCTGAAATTCATGCTGATCCAGGCGGCCGCCATCGTGCCCATTAAGAACTGCCCCTCCACTCCCAGATTGATCACTTTTGAGCGAAAGGCCACCACCATTGCCAGTCCGGTGAAGATCAACGGCGTCGCCTGGACAAGCGACTCCAGGATCGCTTCCTTGGACCCAAATGCCCCTTCTAGCAACGCCTTATAGGATTCAAGCACATTGGCGCCGGCGCCTCGAATCAGAACGGCGCTGATCAGCAGGCCAACAATCAGAGCGGCCGCGACGGCCAACAAGTTCAGCCAGAGGCTCACCTGTTGGCGTCTCTCAACAACAAACTGGTATTTCATCCGCCACCCCCTCTGAAGCCCGCCATAAGCAGGCCGACGCCTTCTCGGGTGGCCTCTTCCCTATTCAAGATCCCCATAGCCTCGCCGTTGTAGATGACGGCAATGCGGTCTGAAACATTGAATACTTCATCCAGGTCTTCCGATATCAACAAGATCCCAATACCCGAATCGCGAAGTTCAACCAGCCGTTTGTGTACATATTCCATGGCCCCGACATCCAGGCCGCGTGTTGGCGAACTGGCGACGACGAACCTGGGGTCATGCGACAGCTCCCGTGCCAGGATCACCTTCTGCAGGTTTCCTCCTGAGAGCGTCTTGGCGATCTGTTCTCCGGAAGTCGCGACGACCTCATAGTGCTCGATAGCCTGCTCGGCAAACTGCTCGATGACCCGGTATTTCAACTCGATGCCTTTCTTGAAGGGGGCAACCCGGTGCCGTCCAAGGATCAGATTCTCTTTGATCGGAAAGCCCATCAACAAGCCCTGGGTCATGCGGTCGGGCGGGATGCTGGCAATCCCTTTCTTAATCACCATGTCCGGCGAATCGTTTGAGATATCCTCCCCTGACAGCAGTATCTGGCCGTTCTGGAGCTGGCGGACGCCGACGATTGCGTCAAACAGCTCACTCTGCCCATTCCCGGCCACGCCGGCCAGGCCGACAATCTCATTCTCACAGATGGACAGGGAGAAATCTTTTACACCGTCCAACCCGTTATCCTTCAGTACATGTAGGTCACGCAGCTCCAAGATTGCCCGCCCTGGCGTCTTTATCTTTTTGGCAACCTGAAAGCTGACAGTCCTGCCAACCATCATGTTGACCAACGTCTCGCGCGTCACATCAATGGTATTGACCGTCCCCACCAGCCTAGCTTTGCGCAGAACTGTTACCCGGTCCGAAATCTCCATCACTTCGTGCAGTTTGTGGGTGATCAGGATGACGGATAAGCCTTTGGTCTTCATTTTCTGCAGAATCTCAAACAGTTTCTCCACTTCTTGTGGGGTAAGCGAAGCCGTCGGCTCATCGAGTATCAACAGATCAACCCCCACATAAAGGGCTTTGAGAATCTCTACCCATTGCTGTCTGCCCACCGGAAGCTGCCCGACGATGGTATCCAGTTCCAGGTCCAGGTCATAGTCGCTACAAAGTGCAGCAACTTTCTCGCTTGCGGATTTCAGATCAAGCCAGATGCCGTCACTCTCGGTCCCGACGACGATGTTTTCGATCACCGTCATCGGCGGCGAGAGGACAAAGTGCTGGTGTACCATGCCAATGCCTGCGTCGATCGCATCTCTTGGCGACCTGGGCTTGAATTCCTTCCCCTTGAAGGTGTATTTCCCGCTGTCCGGCCGGTAAAAGCCGTACAGGCATTCCGCCAGGGTGGATTTCCCCGCGCCGTTCTCTCCTAGCAGGCAGTGGATCTCCCCTCCACATACCTGCATGCTGATATTCTCATTTGCCAGAACGTTCCCAAACCGCTTGGTCTGGTTCTCAATCTGAAGAATCGGTTGGCTTTTTTGCTGCATGTTCTCGCTCTCAAATGTCTGACATCGACCCGGATTTGCATCGGGACTTTGACCAGACAAGGTCCATCATCGATAACACGTGAGGAGGGGTGGGTTCAATCCCACCCCTCCTTTTGGCATCCACTAGTCAGATTCGGGTATTTCAAACCTGGCCTGGACAACCAATTCGCCATCCAGGATCTGCTGTCGGATATCCATCACCTGGTCGATGAACTCCTGCGGTACCAGATCTTCATTGATGGGGCCAATTTCATTGCCGCCATCAGCCATTGTGAACTGGATCGCTTCTGCAGGAGAAGAATAGGGTGTGCCGTTGACTTTGTGCTCCCACCACTCGTCGATTAAGAACTTGATGCGAGGATCCCATTTGGCGATTGGTGATGTCAGCACAACTTCTGGCGCCAAATAGATCTGATCAACAAGGAACCCGATGCCAGACACGCCGGGATGCTTTGTAGCAGCCTCAAACGGACCAAACACGATGCTGAAGAGTACATCTGTACCTGCGTTGATCTGTGTCTCTGCTGCCTCGCGGGCCTTAGCCGGGTCATACCAGCTCTCGATGAACGATACCTTTACCTCTGCGTCCGGGTTAACCGACCTAACGCCATCAATATAAGCGTTCATTGGCATCGTTTGAGAATCCACAGGATAGGCGGCTACAACGCCAACCGTGTTGCTCTCCGTCATTAAGCCGGCTAGCACACCGCCCAGGTAAGATGATTCAAGCACCGGGCCCGCATTCATCCAATACTGGTTAGACCCAGCTTTATGATCATCATACACGGAACTTGTTATTGAGATTAACTGGTCGGGAAACTCCTCTCGCAGTACGCTAACTGCATCGAGATAGCTGGTGTGGAACCAAAGAATGTCCACCTCACCGGACTTGGCATACTCACGTCCCACACGCTCGACATCCGGAAACTGGACATTTTCCACATACTCGAAGTTCATATCCAAGCCGCGATACTTTTCTTCAATGACTCGATCCGCAGATTGCATCAGAGCCTGTGGCCATGGATCTTCAGCGGTATTGGGCGATATGGCCACCATCGTCAGCTCCGTTGGCTCCTCTGCCCCTGCCTCTGCCCCTGCCTCTGCCTCTGTCTCGGTCTTTACCTCAACCTCGACTATGACTGTCTCCACCACTGTTTCCTTAACAACCCTGGTGACCTCTTTTTCGACCACTTCCGGCTCTGACGGGCCACAAGCAGCCACCAGCATGGCTACGACGAACAGTACAATCAACATGTTTGTGAGCTTCATCTTCATCCTCCTGGATTTTTGCTGGAAACCAGCTTCCACTCTCTGCGGCGCTTGGCGCTGTCCTGACGAGGGACTTTTCGTTTTTTAGGTCTTGAACCTCCTCGCTGACGCCGGTCCTCTATTCCCCTTCCTGAAGAACCACGTCAATGGGCGCCATCAGCTCTGACGCGATGAGGCCCTTGTCTGTCACTCCGACGTTGGGTACGTTGGGCAGGGAGAACAGGTTCAAAAAGTAGAGCGGGCGGTACTCGATGGTGCAGCCCAGTTGTTCTCTCAAAGCCTTCTCAACAGCTTCCATCTTTTCTGCCACGGTCTCAAACGGCTCCTCGCTGAGCAAGCCGGCAATGGGCAGCTCGACTTGGGCGAGCACCTGGCCATCCTTGACCACCACGTAGCCACCCTGGGTGGCGGCCACCTGGTTCACCGCGAGCGCCATGTCCTCAAAATCGACGCCGACGACAAAGATGTTGTGAGAATCGTGGGTCACGGAGGAAGCATAGGCCCCGGCCGTCATGGGATACTTCCAGAAACCCTTGCCTACGCTTCCGGTGGCCTTGTGCCGCTCGACGACGGCCATGCTGGCAATACCCTTAGGTGGGTCTGGGTGAACCACACCATTCAGTACGTCCAACGTTTCGATCTCGATACGCTTGGGGGTGTCCGGCACGGCAACTCGTGCTCTGACCTGCTCTTGTCCGGGGGCAAAGATCTGCAAATCATCTGCTCCAACAGGAGCCTTTAAGTGCATTGTCTCCCTGGTCCACTGAGGATATTGAAACTCCGGCGGTTGCTCCACCAGATGCCCGCCTTCGGCCACAAGCTTGCCGTGGATGAACACCTTGTCGGCTTTGACCCTCTCGAGATCAGACAGCAGGACAATGTCAGCATACTTCCCCGGGCTGATGCTGCCATAGTCTCTCGCAATCCGTAAAAAGTCGGCGACGTTGATGGTTGCCATCTGAATGGCCGTGATGGGGTCAAATCCATTCTCGATGGCCAGTCTGATCCGGTATTCGAGGTGGCCTTCCTTGGCCAACTGGTTTGCGTGCGTGTCATCTGTGTGCAGCAGAATATTCCGCGTATCCAACCCGTGCTCCTGGATCAATTCGGCGAGCTTGGCGAAATCCTTGGGCTCCAGCTTGGAAGGGCGATGGGTGAGCAGGGCCTTCAAACCATGCCGCAGGATGTCCAAGACCTCTTCCACCGTAGCCGAGACATGAGAGTCCTCTGGCCCGGCGGCGATGAAGGCATTCATCTGCTTTCCGCTCAGGCCAGCGCATTGGCCACTGACCGTCATCCCTTTCTTGAGGGTATAGTCGATCTTTTCAAAGTGCGTTCTGTCTTTGCGCAGGAGCAATTCGGAGTTGACGTCTCCAGCGAGACACACAGCTTCTGGCCAATCAAGCAGCAACCTGGTTTCCTCCAAGGAAAGCGAAGCCCCGGATGTGTCGCAGTCTGGATCCAGGGGGGGGACCCGGCCCGGCACGCGCAGGCAAAAGTGCAGAGGCACACCACGTCCTTCTGCGAACAGTTGCTCGATGCCTCTCATGCCCAGCACATTGGCTATCTCATGGGGATCTTCTGCCACCATGGTCACCCCCCTGGGGACGATCAGCTTGGCCAGCTCGGTCACGGTGATGCTCGAGCTCTCAACGTGAAAATGGGGATCCATAAAGCCGGGCACAAGGTAGTGGTCTGCTGCGTCAATCACTCGACAATCATCACTCAAGTCGTACTCGCCAGCATCACCTACTGCAGCGATCCTGTCTCCCTTGATGAGAACATCGGCGGGATAGATTTCATGGGTCAGCACGTTCACAAGATCTCCTCCGGCAATCACGACATCCGGAGAGACCTTTCCCAGAGCGACGTCTACGAGAGTTTCCCTTGAATTCGTCAAAGTAGATATGTCTCCTCACTGGTCTTGGACGAGGTATCTGGCTGACTCAGCCTTGTAGAAGTGAGTATTTGTTCGACAACTTTCATTATACAACATGAGCCCGGATTTGTCAAATGTTTTTCGGCGGGGGCAGCAATTCTTAATATGGCTAATTATTGTCTAGTCTTCGGCATGACTGCCCTACAGAGCGCCGTTTTCGGGTCGCATATGGGAGCTTGGCGCGGAAAACCGGTCGCTTTGTGGGTCTCGTCCCTACCGAGTCTCCATATTTAGCGTTGCTGCGGCGGGGGACGGGGACTGTTTGTGGCCATTGTTTGGCCCTGGCTGCTATGGCTGTGGCAGGCGGTGACGGCAGGCTGGCCGGAACTGAGCCAGCAACCAGTGTGGCGGGGCGGGCGCTGGCTGTTGTGGCATGGGCAACGGGTACTCCTGGGGCGTATCTGAGGTTGGCCCTGAGACGGGTCTGGCCGGTCGATGTTGAAGAGACAGTTTCACGCGGGCCAGCCTGCGGGCTGCTGCTTGGGTTGGGCTGCCAGTATTGCGGCCAAGAGGAACCCTGAGTCGAGGTAACTTGCAGGGACGACGGGGGTTACCAGGCTACGCAGTGCGGGCACTTTAGCCTGCTGGTGTCGGGAGACGACCCCTGCCGGGCGCGACTGCTGATGCTCTTCTTGCGGCTGCTGGAGGCCCCAGACTGCCATCGCGGCAGTCGACGGACCCGGGACGGGCGGACACCTTTTGTCTGGTAGAAGCAGGTATCAGAATGGTTCAGGAAGCCCCAGCTAGACATCAGCCGGGTCGAGGGCTATTGGGCTATTGCTTGTGCTTGACAGATCGAACCCGGTTCTGGTATAATAGGGAGGATTGGTATTTGTTCGACATCTTGGAGTGCTGATGCAAGATGGACGGTGCAGCCATGGGTGAGCAGTATCGGGTAGAAGCCAATGTGCCTCTGACCACGAAAGCGGCGAGGATCCTGCGTAGGTACCTCAGGGAGGAGTTTCCGCAGGGCGGGCGCATCCCCGGGGAGATCGAGTTGGCCAAGAGACTCGATGTAAATCGGGGGACCCTGCGGCAAGCTCTGAGTACCCTCGAGCGGGAGGGCCTGATCATCCGGCGGCAGGGCTCTGGCACCTACGTCAACAGGCAGGTGCTGAAACTGGCCACACGGCTTGAGGCCTGCTTTGAGGTTACACAATTCTTTGAGGGATTAGGGCACAAGGTCAAACGCGATCTCACGTGTATCGAGCACGAGGAAACACCACGTGAGATCGCGGAGCGTTTGGAGGTCGAACCGGGTTCCCCGGTGCTCGTTCTACATTATCTATTCTACATTGACGACCAGCCGACGATCTACTTCATAGACTGGATCCCGGAGTCGCTCATACGGGAACCCTACGAACCCGCCGATGCCGGTCACATCTTTCACTTTCTTGAGCGTGTCTGCCATGTCAAGACAACCCAAGCGCTGGTGGAGATTGTGCCGCGTATCTGTGGAGAGGCATTGGCAGAGCGGCTCGATCTGGAGCCTTGGGAAGCACTGCTGCAATTGAACAATGTCTATTTTAGGGACGAGGATGGTCTCCCCATCATGTTCGCGCGAGGATTCTACAGGTACCCACCCATCCGCTTTCACGTGCTGAATCGTAGGCCATGATAG
>JANQED010000065.1 GCA_028278545.1 Anaerolineales bacterium | reverse complement strand
CCACCAGATCAATGGTTTAGTGGATCGACCGATCATATGCTTGGGAACCAAGCGTTTGATCCGATCCACTAGGCCCGGGGCCGCTCCAGCGATCAACGCTTCGGCGCAAGGTGAACCGGAGGGAGCACGGCGCAGTGCCGGCGGAGTTTCGGCGTTGGGTGTGGGCTGGGGGTAGGAAGTTGAAGGGGCTGGTGCGGCGGAGGGAGGCGGAAGCAGCGCTCTTTGCAGAGGCCGGCAAATTGCCATGATGATCGGAGGTCAAACAACTTTAAAGTGTGTCGCGGCATTGGAGTGCGCCCTTTATTGCCATTCTGATATGCTGTTCTGATTGCCAGAGGCAATGCGTCGGTGTTGATGGAGTCGTCTAATGGCCCGTTGTTGGAAGGCACACCCATGCCTTCGCACGGCGCCCGCCTCCGAGCTGTCTCCTCAAAACAGTGATGTCGGGAGGAAACGCCGAAAGGTCGCAAAATTATCACCCGCGGCATCTATTCCAGCGGGACACCTGCCTCGGACGAACGTTTCCAGTGGTCTGGAAGACGGAAAAATCTCGCTTGCTTGATGACCGCCCCTTACCAGCGTCCAAGAAATCACCAAGCCGCCAAAAACCAGCTTTGATGCGACCAATAGTAAAAAACCTCTCTGGCTCATTACTACTTCCTGCATTAATAGCAAAATAACTATTCAGGAACGTTGAGGACGTAGTAGTCGATCATTTCTCTTCGGGTTAGCCAGCGCATTTCATCAGTCGAAGTATTAATAGCGGGATAGGCAAGACGAGGAGAAATGCCCATCTCCTCCAAGTATGATACCCACTTACTCAAAACCCCCGCTCCGTATTGCATAACCACATGTGTTTCTGATGTCCCTCTGGAAGCAGCGAATTTCTGCGCGGTTTCGCGTACTTGCGCATCCGTGCTTTTAGGGCTGAACATGTGAACACCAATTCTAGCACCCTGATCGGCGAAGCGCAGAACGCCACCCATAAAAGCGTTTGTGCAGGCACTTGCGCACTCAGCACCAGTAGGGACCCGTGTTGCGAGACGTAAACTGCGGATAAGCCGGCCGAGTTTGAAGCCCTCCGTCATGTCACCGCCCACAGAGTCAAACCAGACGTCGTCCCTACTGTTAGTAACAGAATCATAAACTCGCTTGAATTTCTCGGAGTCGCCCGCTCTAATTTTACCGCGCACAAGGAATATTGGATAGCTCTCCTTTACTCGATATCGAGTATTGGAGATCGTGTATTCAATGTCCGCAGCATCAGCTGGAATAGCTACAAAATTCCAGCCTATCAACAAGAGCGCAAAGCAAAGAATCTTTATGTCGCGATCCATCCTTCGCTGCCTTTGCAGTACTCTTGTTTCTGTGTGACTTCCCTGCCTCGAATAACAGCTCTTTCATTCGCCAAAGAACATTGCGCCCCACTCGCATTTTGACTGCGACTTACAATCTCCGTTCCGCCGCTAACGCCCGGATTATTTTCGCTTTCCCAGGTACTTGTGCTACCAACTCCTCCTTCAAGCGCTTGTGCCGTCGCCGCTGAAGCGAGTTGCCGGTCCTGTTCGTCAAGTTGCCTGCCAATCTCGCCACCGATTAACGAGCCCAACGCCGCGCCCGCTGCTGCGCCGATGACCGCACCATGTTCACCGCCGACTTCTCGACCAACATAAGCCCCAGCCGCACCACCAATTGTGCCGCCAGTCGCGCTTCCGACCGCCTGGTTCACGGATTCACAACCAACAATTGCCGCGGGTAAGATCAAGGCGGTGCCAAACTTGGCCAAACGCTTTTCAAGCGAAACACCCGTCTCAGGAATCTGAAATCGCAACATGTAATTTTCCCCCTTAGTTCACTTCTGTATGGATCCAGTTGCCTTCACCATAAAGACCCCAACAAAGCTTCGCCAAATTTTCATGCCAACAAGGGTGATCTATTTCAAGTACTTACGCATCTTACAATGGTATTGGCTTGGGTCGCCACCAAGCGGGGAGGCCTCCACAAAATCAATGTCAAGCGCTGTATCATCTCATGCGTCCTACAAGCCTTGATGAAATCGCTTCGCATTGTCAGTTTCCGTTGAACGCCATCGGTCAACCTAACCAGGAGCACTATATCCTTGATGCCCTCGAATTCGAAGGGTTTTCGTAACCTGCGGCAAGGCGTATTCAGCGCGCGCGAGCCCACCGCATCCGTGCGCACACTGTGTTGTTTCGACGGGCGGTCCGGACAATCGGACTGATCGTTTTGGCTGCGCGATTCAATGACTTGCTCGCGATACATGCGGTAATACCAGCGAGCGCTGCGGCTGACTCATTTTGAGGATTCCCAGGAACCCAAATCTCTGAATCAATGTCGCGAATCGGATTGGAGGTTCGCGATGGGT
>JANQED010000038.1 GCA_028278545.1 Anaerolineales bacterium | reverse complement strand
GATTTCATTTTTGGTGATGACGTTACTCCTGACTGCGGTCGCACCCGGAGTCCAACGAAAGTCTGCGAACAGCACGATTCCCGTGCCATCGTAACCGCCGCCATCGTCAGCGAAGACCTGGAGAGTCCCCCCAATCTTGTTATTGGCGATTACATTGCCACTGTGGGGCCCAGCGCCATCGTTGCCTCCTGCGAGGATACCAATGCCACCACCATTGAGGGTCCACAGATCAGTGATCTTGTTGCCCATGATCTTCCAGCCGCTGCCGTTCCAATTCGTGACCCCCTGGAGACTGTTGACCATAACGTTGTTCTTAACGCTTACATTGTTTGCGCCGCGACTGAAGATCGGGAAGTCCAGGCTGCCGTCGTCGGTGTAGCCGGATTGCTGCACACCCTCAAAACGGAACCCCTTTATGCTGGCGCCGCTGCCGCTGTAGTCATCTGCGAAGAGGAAGCCTGCCCGGAGAAACGAGTGGCTGTTGGGTCCATCGTTGATCACGACATCGCCTTTGGCCCAAAGGTGTACAGCCTTGTTTACCGTAGCGCCGAAGTATGTGCCCGCGCAGACTTTTATCTGGTCGCCTGGGTCAGCCGCATCAATGGCCTCCTGGATGGTGCTGAAATCGGGATCGGAACATTCTTGCCCATCGTCATCCACGACCAAGGGCCCTGGAGCGGCCATGACCGGCACGGCAGCCACTAGCAGCAAGAGCACGATGGTAAGAGTCGTAAGCTTTTTCATTGAATTTGCCCTCCATTCAAATCATGATCTTTTTATATAGCGAATCAGAAGTAAGCCGCAGATCGCTCTTCTCGATAGATTCACCTCCCGGACGATGGCTTAAACAACTAAACGGCCACAATGGCCGCTTTCGCTATCGATGCCCCAATGACGGGCCCCTGGTCAGCATGAAGTTTGACTGAAACTCAGGTGAAACCAGCATTTTCCGCCTCTGTGGATCGATAATTCCAAAACCTGTGATTCTAATTCAGGTCCCCGCACCAATAAAGTTCCCACACTATAAATTTTTTTATTGCACGTTGACTCCATTATACAAGCCCCAAAATGAATGTCAAGAATTTTTCTTGCATCGACCAGGGAATACCCTCTGCGGCCGTGAAGCTTTTTTGAAGGTGAAGAAAAATCAGAGGGTCCAACATCTGTTGGGATTGATTTCGGTGGCAAGTCAACTGCTCAATCTTTACTGGGCGGCGGGCAACAGTGTGCCTTCAATTCCGCTTGAGGTGAGCGTATAATTAGCCCGTATTCTTTCAAACAATCCGGAGGATATTCATGAAAATTGGTTTGCAATTACCTCATTTTCGTCCCAGCAGCGCCGAGACGATGCGAGGTTGGTTTAGGGAAACCGCGCAAGCCGCTGAGGCAGGCTGTTTCAACAGCCTGTGGGTAATGGATCATTTCTTCCAACTGGGCGGCTGGCTGGGCGAGCCAGAGGAGGACATGCTAGAGGGTTACACTACGTTAGGCTATCTGGCAGGGGTAACTGAAAAGATCACCCTCGGTTTATTGGTCGGTGGAGTGATCTATCGTCATCCTGCCATCGTTGTCAAAATCGTCTCCACGCTGGACGTGCTCTCCGGCGGGCGCACGTATTGGGGCATCGGCGCAGCCTGGTACGAGCACGAGAGTAAGAGCCTGGGGCTGCCCTTCCCTCCGCGGAAAGAACGCTTCGAGCAGTTGGAAGAGGCCTTACAGATGGCCCACCACATGTGGTCGGGGAAGACCGAGCGCTACGAGGGCAAGCACTTCCAAATGGATTATCCGGTGAACAACCCCCAGCCCCTGCAGAACCCGCACCCGCCCATCCTCAT
>JANQED010000021.1 GCA_028278545.1 Anaerolineales bacterium | reverse complement strand
CGAAGAGGATCAATGACATCAATTGAACAACGCACGCAAGAACTGCTTGCGCAAATGACGCTGGACGAGAAGCTCGCCCAGCTTGGTTCATACTGGATGTATGACCTACAAACGAAGGGAGAGTTGGACCCGGAAAAACTGCAATCTAAGCTCGGTGAGGGTATCGGGCAAATCACGCGTGTTGCCGGCGCCTCTACGTTGGAGCCCGTAGCTGTCGCCCGAGCTGGAAATGAAATCCAAAAGTATCTGGTCGAAGGCACCCGCATGGGCATTCCAGCCATTTTGCACGAAGAAAGCTGTTCGGGCGCCATGATGCTCGGTGGCAGCGCATTCCCTCAGATGATCGGCCTCGCCAGCACGTTCCAGCCCGAACTGGCAGAGAAGATGACCAGGGCTATCCGCAAGCAACTGCTGGCGATTGGGGCGCGTCAGGCGCTGGCCCCTGTCTTGGATGTTTCCCGCGACCCGCGTTGGGGGCGCACAGAAGAAACCTTTGGTGAGGACCCTACGCTTGTGAGTCATTTCGGGATGGCTTATACGCGCGGCATGCAGGGATCGAATCTCGCTGAAGGTGTGATGGCGACCGGCAAGCATTTCATCGGCCACAGCCTCTCGCAAGGCGGGCAGAATTGCGCCCCTGTGCACGTAGGAAAGCGTGATCTGTACGAGGTTTTCCTGGCTCCGTTCCAGGCAGTGATACGAGATGCAGGCTTGGCAACCATCATGAATTCATACCCTGAATTGGATGGGGAGGTGGTGGCCACATCGCGACGCATCTTGACCGACTTGCTGCGCGATGAAATTGGCTTTGAAGGCCTGGTTGTGTCCGACTATGATGCCATCATCATGATCCATAACTTTCACAATGCGGCTGCTGACCAATCCGCGGCGGGGCGTCTGGCACTGGAGGCGGGTATCGACGTCGAATTGCCGACTACATTGTGTTTTGGCGCCCCGCTCAAGGCAGCACTCGAATCCGGCGACCTCGATCTCGAATGTGTAAATATCGCCGTGAGTCGTCATCTCATCAAGAAGTTTGAACTGGGGCTGTTTGAAGACCCCTACGTGGATGAAGGGCGGGTGCTCGAAGTTTTCGAAACGCCCCAGCAACGTGAGCTGGCGCGCGAAATTGCTCGCCAAAGCATGGTGCTGCTCAAGAACGATGGCTTATTGCCGCTCAAGGAAAAGCTAGGTACACTGGCTGTCATTGGCCCAAATGCCCATAGCGAGCGCAGTATGCTTGGGGACTATTCCTACGCTGCCACGGCTGAGTTATTGAGCACGAACACCCCTGAAGATTCAGGCTTTGTTGACTTGGATCAAGAGGCGCTGAAACTGCAAGGCATCAAGATCACGACTGTGCTCGAGGGTATCCAGGCGATTGCTTCTCCTGAAACGAAGATCGCCTATGCCAGAGGATGCGATAACCTGGATGCGGACACCAGTGGTTTTGATGAAGCAGTCAAGGCTGCACAACAGGCCGATGCCGTCGTGCTCGTGCTTGGCGACCGCTCTGGCTTGGTGCCAAATTGCACAACGGGGGAGTTCCGCGATAGCGCGGACCTGCGCCTTCCCGGCGTGCAGGAAGAACTGGCTACGGCAATCCTTGCAACAGGCAAACCGGTCGTT
>JANQED010000017.1 GCA_028278545.1 Anaerolineales bacterium | reverse complement strand
GTTCTGGAGCATCACGATACCTGAACTGCGCTATGTTCTTGGGGCCATCTTCCTGCTGCGCCTTATGTGGACCTTCAACAAATTCGATGACATTTTCTTGTTGACTGGCGGCGGCTTTGGCACTAAAGTTTTACCCGTGCTAACTTACGAATTCAGCTTTAAGCTCTTCGACTTTGGGCGCGGCGCGGCAACGGCCATGATCTTGTTCCTCATCTTAGTGGTCTTCATGGCTTTATATATTGGTATCGTCATGCGCAACATCGAGGAGGATTGAGCTATGCAGACTAAAGAACGCATGAACCTAATCGATCACCTAGCCAACTGGTTCACCTTGCCTCGCCTGCTTTTCGCCATCGTGCTGACCTTTTTCCTCGTAAGTGTGCTATTCCCCTTCTATTGGATGGTCAGTTCGTCCTTCAAAACGCGCGCCGAAATCGGCGGACGCAATGCTGTGTACGTCCCAGGCGGACTGCGCATGGATGCCTTTAACGAACTGTTCGACCCTGCTCACGAGAGCTTCCAAGATTTTGGGGAGAACATTCTGAACACCTTAAAGGTCTCAATTCCAACTACCTTAATCGCGGTGATCCTCTCTGTGTTGGGTTCCTATGCCATCGCCCGCCTGCGCTTTCGTGGCAAGAACGTATTGCTGAACAGCATCCTGCTGGTTTATCTATTTCCAGGGGTGCTGTTGATCATTCCGCTGTTTGCTATGTTGGCGCGCATCGGCGCCTCCATTGGCTTCGAGATCCAAGACAACCTCGCCGTGCTGGTCATCACATACCTGGCTCAGACCTTGCCTGTGGCCTTGTATATGCTGACGAACTACTTCCGTACGATTCCCGATGAGATCGAGCAGGCTGGCCTCATTGACGGCTGCAGCCGCATGGAGATCATCTGGCGCATCACGCTGCCCCTGGCCATTCCGGCCCTGGTTTCCGTGGGCATTTATACATTCATGATCGCATGGAACGAGTTTCTCTATGCTTTCGTTTTCCTCAACGACCGCGACCTCTTCACGATGCCGATCAAGATCAACACTATCTTCAATGACCCCAGCCCTAGGCCGAACGTTGTCATGGCCGCTTCGACGATCATGACCGTCCCCATCGTATTCCTCTTCTTGGTCTTGGAGCGCTACCTGGAGCAAGGGCTCACAGCCGGAGGTGTGAAGGGATAGACGAACACAAACGCAGCTCCTTGGCCTCACCTTCTTTGTGCCCGCGCGCATGTGGAAAAACGCGCTTTTGAGGGATGCAACCAACT
>JANQED010000153.1 GCA_028278545.1 Anaerolineales bacterium | reverse complement strand
GCGATTGTCTCCTCCGATGATTCGCCTGACCATGTGCGGAACCACCAGCCCTACGAAGCCGATGATGCCGAGAAAAGACACGATCACCGCCGTGACCAGAGAAGCCACGAGCATGCCGGTCATGCGCACTCTATCTACGCGCACGCCAAGGCCCTTTGCAGTTTCGTCTCCGGCGTCAATGGCGTTGTAGTCCCAGCTCCGGGAAAGCAGATAAGCAGAACAGGGTCCAGTGACGGCGGTGAGCAGACTCAGCTCGGCCCAGCTGGCGCGCGCCACGTCACCGAAGGTCCAGAAGACCATGGCCGCAAGCTGCATGTCATCCGCAAAATATTGCAGGAACATGGTACCGGCAGTAAACATTGCTCCCAAAGCCACGCCCGTGAGTACCATGATTTCAGGTGTTGCACCGCGCATCCGTGAAACCATGATGATCAAACTGGCAGCGAGCATGCTGAAAACATAGGCCGAGATCGACGTAACATAGGGATTGGATATCGTAACTGATCCGATGTTGGTGCTTTGCATCACGCCGGAGCCCAGGATCATGACTGAAAAGGCCGCACCGAATGCAGCGGCTTGGGATATGCCTAAGGTAAACGGCGAGCCCAGGGGATTGCGAAGAATCGACTGCATGGCACCCCCGGCAACAGACAGGCCGGCGCCGGCAACAACCGCTGCCAACACCTGGGGCATGCGTATGTTCCAGACGATGATGTCAAAGCGTTTGGACACGCTTATACCCACTAGGGTCTTGGCTACCGCGGAAAGCGGCACCCTGGCTGCACCCAATGAAAGGGAGATCACCAGTCCTAAAAATAGCGCAACCAGGGCCAAACCCATGAAGCCAAGCTTGAAATTAACATAACGGGTATATTCCCGCGAGACCTGTCCATCCGCTAAATGCATAGGCTACTCGAACACCGGTTTGAAGGCCATACCCTTGAAGAGAGTGTTCATCTCCTTGAATACTGGCTTGCCGACCAGAAATTTATATATCTCTTCGGCCTTGGCGGCCGGATCCACGTCCTTGAAACGTGCAGGGTAGAGGATTTTTCCGATGAAGTAGGCGTTGGCCAAAATAGAGCCGTAGTTCATGGTGTACCAGTTGTAGGGCAATACCCCGTAAACCCTATTTTCCTGCACCGCGGTAAGCGCTGTGATTGCCGGATCATTCAGAATCTCCCAATGGCCGGAAGCCTCACCCTCGAGTTGCAGTGTAGAAAGGTCTAGAAAGAGTATGTCCGGGTCCCATTCAAGAAGCTTCTCCTTGGCAACAGTGACCTGGCGCGAAGCCGAGCCCATCATGGATTTGTCATAAGCCAAGTTGGCAGCGTTCACGAACATAAACGGCGGGTAGCCCGGCTCGGTGGAGCTGAAACCATGCGGTCCTTTGTAGGCTATTCCACCCACAAAGCAAGTCTTTTTCTCGGATTCGAGAACTTTGTCTGTGCGTGATATGAGATCATTTATGGCAGCATCGAAGAATTCGATGACCTCCTCGGCCCGCTCGCGCTTGTCCACTACCTCACCCATTATACGTAGACTTTGTGAGAACTGCTCACGATGGGTGCTGAGATTGCCGTATTCAAGGATTACCGTGGGAATACCGGTCTTCGCCTGAAGCTCCACGGGGTCATGACCCATGGTCGCGAATGTTTTGAAAATGACCTGGGGCTGCTCTTCCAGAGTTAGGATCAACTCTGGATTGTCAAAGCCGCGAAACTCTCCGAAAATTGGGTATTTCTTGAATTCGGGATTGGCCAAAGCATAGGGCCTGGCGTCAAAACGCCTCCTCCTGATTTCGATGTCGTCCACAGCGACGATGAGACCCTGTGCCCCCAGGTAGGTCAACAGCCGCAGTGCCCCTGGTCCGGAGCAGATCACATGGTTTACCGGGTCGGGAACCGATATCGTTCGGCCGGCGGCATCGGTAACGATCATCGTCTTTTGGGCATCAACCCTGCCGCTGAATAAAGTAAACATCAATACCGTCAGCATCATCGAGATGG
>JANQED010000145.1 GCA_028278545.1 Anaerolineales bacterium | reverse complement strand
GCTTCCAGGGGATTATCTTCTGGTCCATCCAGCACGGCCTGGAGGGCCTGCACCAGCGCCCATTTTTCATCCTCGTTGAGCGGCATCTCATCAAATCCGGGACCATCATATGGGCGGCTGCGGTTGCTCGCCGGCGCTCCCAGATATTCGAATTTTAGTCTAGCCACTAGGTCATCCGGGTCAACGCCTAAGTCCTCGGCCGCTTTGCGCACCGCGTTAAGCATCTGGGCATTCGTAACGGCTGGGGGCAAAGGGCGCGGTGCGCTGATGCCCAACCAATTGCGAAGCTCTTCTTCTGATCCTTCGTAAACGTTTAAATCCACAGGCGGCAAACCCCCATTGACGCCAGCGACCTCACCCGTAGATGAGTACTGCCAGAAAGTCCATCCATTTCCGCCCCAGTTCCCCGCTGGGAGGTTTGGTTGCTGCACCCCATAATTCGCGACCCAGAGGGGAAACTGGCGAAAGTCTTGGGTATTGCCCAGGGTGGCCTGCCAGGTATTCTGATTGGTGTAGATCATGGGAACGCGATCCGTGGCCCCCGCCACGACATCCAGCCATTGCCGAATTCTATTCAGGCGCTCTGCAAGGGAGAAGGCATAATACTCCTCGCGCACGTAGGATGGATAGGCTTCCACATCCAGGACGGGAGGCAAGTCGCTCTCGTGCAGGATATTGCCCACCATGCTCAGGTACAACTGCGCCTGATCCACCGGGTCAACTGCCGGACGGAAAAAATGATAGGCCCCGCGGATCAAACCCGCGTGGCGCATCTGTGTCCAGTTGAAATCAAAAGTTGGATCTATAAAATGGCCGCCATCCGAGGTCTTTACAATCCCAAAGCTGACCCCGTCATCCTTCACCAAGCGCCAATCTACGCGGCCGCGATGGTGGCTGACATCTATTCCCAGCGCCAATCCTGCTTGTGGTGACATGCTTTCTAGAACAACTCCTTAGCGATCAATGCGGCGTGATGATTGCACTATGCCTGCCAGCGTCAGCCTTATCTACAATCGAAAAAAGGCAACTAACCGACCTGGCGCTTCGCTCTGGATTGCAACTTCTGTTCCATGATACACCATTTCGGATGCAACCAGATGAAGCGATCACGATCCGACATAGGTCCAGGTCCCGCAGCCGTTCAGCTCAACCTCATAATCGGTCGGCTCAACACGCATGCTCACACCCGGCTGCCCGTAGTAGCTGCCAAAAACAATGCCGTCGTATTTGCGCCGCACCCAGTAGCAGTCCTGGCCGGAGCCCGCCTCCGAGACCCACTCGCCGAAGGCAATCTCGGCTCCAGCAAGATAAACGCCATCCCCTTTATTTGCGGTCGGCAGCGCCGCAGCCGTCTGCGTGGCTTCCAGTTCCGTGGTGGGCACAGAAGTAGCCGTATTCTCGGGGGTAAGCGTGACGGTTGGGGTCGGGGAGGCTGCCGCTTGCAGGGTCGCAGTGCTCGCGGCGGCAATCTCCTGCATGGCCGTCAAGATCAATTCTTCCGGGATGGTAGGGGTTAAGGCGCTTTGAGTTGCGGTTGTACAGGCAGCGAGCAGAAGTGAGAGCGTTGAGAGGAGGAGTATTCCTGGCTTAGACATGGCGCACATTATAAGCGAACGAGCAGGGTCGAATCTTTAGTAACTACTTCCTAGTTTGGCAGAATATCAAGGGCTTGACATTTTGCCAAAATCGCTTGAAAAAGTAGCCAATTTTATGTAAAATTAGAACACTAGTTCTAGGACGGTTCCTTAATTTCTGATCATCCGCGCATGCCGGAAACCACCATGCCCATCAAGCGGGCCATTTCTGAGATCGTATGGGCCTACCGCCAACTGCAGGGCAAGCC
>JANQED010000120.1 GCA_028278545.1 Anaerolineales bacterium | reverse complement strand
TTTGTTTCATTTCCTCACTCTCCTGCTCAGCCGTTTGTGTCGCAATTCAGGGAGCAAGATGCGTGCCACATTTATCTTTTATGATGGACAGACCAGTAGTCCTAATTTTGTTGGGCATAATCGAATCAATGCGCTGTGAAATGTATTTAGATTCTTGTCGGCAAATTGCGCTTTCGCCAACCAGAAACACCAAATCGCGCTGGATACATTCGTAAAATTCACTGGCGGGCCTACTGCTTATTGATTGATTGTGGACATGGGCTAAGCAACTGGCAAACGCTGAGACAAACTTTTTAGACTGAACATTTGGAAATCGACCCTCGATGAACTCAAGAAGGACGCGATTATCGTCCACAAATACAATTTTTGGGACAAAATCAAACCTATTTATCCGCCAAATGGTTTCCTGAAGATTGATCATTTTCTTTTTATTATGTTCGGTTGCTGTCAAAAGTTTATACTTTTACCCGATTCCGAGACAATAAGCGTCAATTTTAATTGACGTTTTTCAGGTTTCAATATTTTTTGTCTGATTCTTTTTGCTAAAGGCTCCAAAGGGTACATTTTATAATTCGATCCAATAATTTCGCTAATACTATTCTCCATACTATACCCTTTCTCTAGTAAAGCACCAATCTATTCAAAAAACCATAGCAATTTGCTTGGCAAAGACATCAAAAAATAAGAAGGTTTGGACATCAGCAAGACCTTGCACGGACGGTGGCCTTTGATCATTGGTAGCAGAAGACTGTGCCAAGTAATTTCGGCCCGCCGTCGGATTAAGATTGTGTGCTGACGGATGGCTTTATCTAAAGCATCGACAGCCGATCCAACAGAAGTAGCCTAAGAGATCGTTCTAGCACCCAATTAAATCCAACGGCACTATAAAGAGAGATTATTGGCAACACATACGCCCAAAAGCGGCCATCCGAATCAGCGTGAGTAATAGCGATAAAAGAAAGGTGCAATATGATAACTGCAATTATCAGCCATGTAATCGGCTCCATCCTGCGTGAGATGAAACCCAGCATAGCAAAAAAATACAAAAAGGGCAATACCAGGATAAGGGCCAAGTTGTGGTGAAATGAATAGAATGGGCGAGTGCTTGCGACAGCGAAAAAAGCTCTCCGCAAGAAGATTCCAGTACAGTCCGCAACATGCCGCCAACAGTATGACAATACAGCCATGGAACCAGAATCAACCCGTTGATCTTCGAGCGGCATAGTGACTTGATTCTCAGGATAACCCCATATCACAAAACCCTCCACAGTGTTCGAGTATACGCCTTCGGCTCGAGACAGCATTTGTAACGGGTGATACTGGGTCACACCACGCACATAAGGCAACCCAAAAATCACAACAGCTAATGTGACTATTACAGCCAAGCTCGGAATCGCAAATTTCCAACCATGCTTTTGCCAGATAATAAAAAGAAAAAATCCCGCAAATAGCGGCAACAGAATCCAGCCATTAGGGCGGATGGTAGCAAGGCCTAACATCAAGAATACTACCAATGCAATCCGCCAGAGTGGTCTTGGTTGGATAACTGCCCTATAAAAAGCCCAAAATGTAATAGTTAGCAACGAGATGAACAAAGAATCAGTGAGCAAATAAAATGACCAGCGGATTACATCTAAATTGGCGATGAACAAACATACCCCCAAAACCCCGGTCAACTCCCCAGCAATACGTCGTCCCATATCATAAATTGCCACTCCGGCCAATGAAGTGAAAATAACCTGAACAACAATTATTCCTAGCTCTCTAAACCCCATGGAAAACATTGTGGCGACAAAAAGAATATAGCCCAAGAATTGATTTTGATCACCCTGTAACGGAAGCCCCTTTAGAAACCGCTCAGCGCCGGTAAGATAGCGAGGAGTGTCTCCACCATAACGGACACCGAGATAAGCGAAAAAGACTGACCAAATTGCAACAGCTGATAATATTGGCAACCAGCAGGCATAACGTTCAAGAAATTTCGGCAATTTCAGCTCACTCATGCGATAACGTACTTCTTAAAAATCCCCCCAACTTGGAATATCACTCTCCAGCAAATCTTTGAGCCGCGCGACATCATCCTGATAAATGCCCTTCATCCAATTGCGGTCTTTTTCTGAGAGCGCAACCTTCTCCGTTAGTATATCTTCATAAAATCGGTTGAATAGTCCACTTCGTTTTAAAAATGCCTTCAGTTTAGAGAATTTTGTAATCCTATCTCGCATTTTGTAGAAGATGGGGTATCGTAGCATTTTGTTCTTGCTGCTGGTGTGTGTGCTTAGTGGCATCGGAGTAAGGCCGAAAAACGATAGAATTTCCCCGATTACATCTTCCGTATTAGCAATTAACTCTTCGAAGACAACAATTTTGAACTGCTGCTTAGCAAAACGCGAGAACCACTCGTTTTCGAGGATTTCGGCATAATAACCTCTCCTCAAATACACCGGGTATAAGCGCACAAATTCAACCAAATTCTCTGTGAGTTCAGGATATCTTTCAGGATTGCTCTTGAAGTAACCTTTGCGCAGATGCATCTGGAAATGTGAATGTACATAATCAATCGGATTGCGCAAAATCAGCAAAAACAATGGCTGCTGGTCACCAAGTACCTGTTTGATCCTTGGTGCAGCCTCGCTGCCACTCATAAAGAGTTTAGGAGATGTGTCAATACGTATCCCCGGGTCTGGGAAGCAACTCAGGTACCAACCGATGCCACGATTGTATTTCGCATCTCGATAGAAGTTGATATCCTGAAGCGGGCACAAAGAAATTTCGGGGTGTGATTTTAGCAGATTGAAGAGATAGCTGCTAGCGGCCTTTTGGGTTCCAATATGGAAGAAGCGGGGTAACTGTTTATCCACTTTTGGCGTTATCGATATCCAAACTCACTCAGCGAAGATCCTAGGACATCGTCCAGCAAGATTTTTTCCTCACGCGTACAACCCTCCATCCATTTATCATTGGTTGGGATAAGCTCGAGGGGAATTCGAGCCCATGGCATTCCCCGCTCATCTAAGCCAATCAATTTCAGACAATTCGAAATGTGGCTATGGACGGCAACGCAGAATTCTTCGTATTTGATTTCAAAAATGTTCATTCCAGCCAGCTTTTCTTGATGGATTTTGGCGACGACTCGCTTCCAATGATCCGCAGAAAGTGACAAAGCCTTCATTTGATCGGGTTCTGATCTCAAGAACTTATGTCTGTTTGACAATGCAACCGCGCGGCCATCCCGGATGATGTGTACGAAAACAGATTGTGGGAATACCTCGTGAAGTAACGGGACTTCTTCTGACAATCTGGGGAATTTGAAAACAATGGCGTCTTTCTGCCAACGATTTAGCTCGTGCAACACAGCAGAATTTAGCTTTTTCTTTATACCATCTGTGATCAAGGAGTCCTTTTGAACTGGCAGAACATACTCCCAAATCTTGTCTGCTTCTCGAGGAGAGGGGATTAGATGGCGACTGAATCCCCTGCTCTTCCGCCATTGATGTTTGAACAAAAAACGAAGACCCCTGTTGATAAATGCCTCCCCAGGAACAAAAAACCTGCCCGGGATCGATCCATCACGTTGTGAATATTGAGAAAACCAGGCCAAATCAGGATGAAAGGCCAGCATATTATAGAAGATCGTCGTCCCAGAATGGGCAGTGCCCAAAATGAATATTGGTTGGATCACGTCTTTAGGCTAAGCCGATACGGAAGAAAATGCAAGCTTGTCGATGATCTTAACGGCACGCAGATCCCAAGTATATTGCTTCACGTCCCGGAAGGCCTGGGCAGCCAATCGGCTCGATAATCGTTCATCTAGGAGGATTTTTTCAATCCCCTCGGCCAATGCCTCGGGACTCTCCGAATCTACCAACCAGGCATTCCCTTCGTGAGTCAGCACTTCTTTTAGGGAAGGTAAATCACTGGCCACAATGGGAACTTTGGAGGCCATATACTCAAAAAGTTTCATGGGCGACATGTGGTAGGCATAATGCGAGGTATGGGGAAAAGGCAATGTGGCAACATCGAAACTTTTTATCCACATGGGTACATCCGCGTTGGGCACGCGATCGATGAAGCGGAGATTGCTTTCCCGGACAGCAAATTTGTCAGCTATCTCAAGATAGTAGGGGACCCTATCTAAAGGCCCGCCTACACATACCAACAACGGCGTATTGTCTGGTATACGTCGCTGGATATACTGCATGGCCTCTACTAAAGCAGGTATCCCCTTTTCTTGATCCATGGTTTGAAAACGACCAAGATATCCAATAATTTTGCGATCCGCTGGCAGATGTAGTCGGGCACGGTACTCTTGTTTGGTATCCACGATATCGAATTTGCCTAGATCAACAGCGTCAGGGGCAACCAAAATCCTCCCTTCGGGTATTCTCCTGCGTAACAAAAATCTATGTTGTTGGCGAGTGAGCACAGCGATCAAATCCAGTTGGGTGTACAGATAACCAATAATGCGGTTGTCTATAACTCGAGACTGCTTGTGGAGCTCAAAAACCAACTTCCCAGAAATCAGCGGACGAAACAACAAGAGCAAAGATTGGATGAACTTATCCCGGGTATAAAAAATAGTGTCCGTATCTCTCCACCTCCGGATTGAAAAAAGGAAGTTCGCTAATGCATTGGAAATAGCCTGAATGAGAAACCATAAACGCTGGGAGCGGCGAAATCGAAGCCTTCGAAAGTCCAAAGAAGGAAGCTTTTTTAACCTGAAAATTGGCCTAACGCCATAGTATGAAAACACATCACCTGCATTTGTCATTCTTGGTGGCTGTACACGGAATGGATGTGTCAAGGTGACCTCAATCCCCAAGCCGGAAAAGGCTTCACACATTTTCATGATCTGGTATCCATGAGCCCGTTCGGTGGGCAGACGAGCGTTTGAAAGGTAAATGAGTTTCATGTTTTAGGACAGACAAAACATAGTCGAGAAGAAAGCTCTTCCGTTTTGTCAAACAACTCCCCAAAGAGATTATCCCAATCTGCTCATATTTCATTCACAACTGCAGCCCCAGCTCTTAACCCACGAAGCAATTGGGTCAATCGAGAAGCCAACTGAGTCAAGCTGTGCTGTTGAACTACCCGCTCTCTTAACTTTGCGCTGATTTCCTTCCTAGTCTGAGCAGGTATGGTGATCAGGTTTTCGAGCTTATTCGCCAATTCATCGTGATTCCCCTGCCGAAACAACAATAAGAGTTCTGCCTCCCCAAAGGTTTCCTGAAAACCCAATGTGGAAGTTAAGCTTAATCTCTCACATGACAAGGCCTCTAATACTGCTTTGTCTAAGGAATGCTCTGCAGGAGAACAGTTAATATGGGCAAAACAGCGCCGATACCATTGAACCACATCATCGTTCGGCACTTCACCCACAAACTTAATAACATTGTGCAATCCCAGGTCGCGCACCTGCTGCCTAAGCGCTTTGGCGTATTTGGAATCACGTTCCGGGGCATCACCAACCACCACACAGCTAAACTTGTACCCTCTATCACGCAAGAGAGATGCTGCAGCAACTAGAGTTTCTAAATTCTTTATCGGCGATAAACGGCCAACCGAAAGAAGCATTGGGACATTATGCCCATCTTCATCATCTTCTGGTGAAAACAGCTCGGTATCAATGCCGTGCCCCAAGCAAATAAGCTTGTCCTGATGATGTGGATAGGAAGCTGGATTTATAGAGACCATCTTGCTTGACAAGAAGTGAGCCAACCTCAAGATAAAAGTCACCTCTCTATGCGCAAACCAAGTAACCACAGGTACACCCAATGCCCGCAAAACAGGAGCAGCCATGACCGCAAAGATGGGGATCATGTGGACGAAAGCAGCGTCAATAGATTCATTCCTTAGAATCCTAAAGAGATGTCGATAAAACTCCAACGCGCGGCGAATCTTGCTGTAGCCCCTCTCCTTACCCATTGACAAAACAGAAATGTTGGGGGCAAGCATCAAAGCGGACTTGCTCATGGTAATGACATAAACGTGATCGGTCATTTTTGCCAGGGCTTCGACCCAACGAACGATAAATCCCCTTCGTCCGTTGATATTCATTTCCATATTAAAAACCAGCAAACGCATCAGAAGCAAAAGCCTTCAAAAGAGCAGAATCCAAAACATGAAGCAATATTTGGCAAAGACACATAACTACTGACCGCCAACTTTTGAGCCCACGGGTATAAATTTTTGTTTATAATCTATTCAACAATGGCTTTTTCTGAAAACCATACTGCGGAGACATCATGAACAATCTCTATTGCATAGTAGGCACGGGTCGTTCTGGATCGAGTTTATTAGCTGCAATTATTGCCATGAGTGGAGGCAATTTTGGCTTGGATACTCAAGTTGAATGGGACCACATCAAAGGAAGCATGGAGCATCCTTTGTGCCATATATGCTACAAACATCTTAGCCGAATATCAAAACTAAAAGATTCTATCCTCCCCCAGAAGGTATTTGGAATTTCCTTCTTGGAAAGCAAATTCAAAGATAATCTCAGAAAATTCAAAACAGTAAAATATGCGAAATCATCTACGCTAGTCTGGCTCGTTCCCTATTTCACCCAAGTAGGCATTCATCCGAAAGTCATTGTTTCATATAGAAGTTTTGAGGACTTTGCTTTGAGCCGGCACGCCAAATTTGGTTGGGACTATAAAAAATTGGCTGATACCTATACGAATGTTTACATGACTGCCTGGCTACAACTTCACATTTATGGCGGAATTATTGTTGATTTTTCAGACGTATGCAATCCCCAAAAGAACGAATGGAAAGACAGTGTTTCAAAGTTTACGGGTCTAAAGACTATTGACCTCATAAAAAGCCGCGACCTTATCATAAAACAAGTCACCCCCAAGCCAAAGATCCTGCCACAACACCTATACTCAACTATTTATCATATAGAGAGACTATTTGAGCAAAATAAAAACCAGATCATTGCTGGAAAACTCAACCAAAGTTTGCCGTCCGACACTCCAACCCCTAACGGATGAAGCGGTGTGTTACGCCGTCACCATCCTGCCTCTTTTGGCCACTTGATGCCACATTTTGACAATATCGTTTATCGTATTGTGATGACCAAAAGCCTCCAAAACATGTGACCTTCCATTTTGCCCAAACCGATGAGCCAGTTGAGAATCGGCAAAGAGCTTACTAACACGGTCGGCAAAGGCGGCCACATCATCAATGGGGACAATATATCCCGTCTCGCCATCTTTTACGATCCGTCTTGCTCCAGCAGAATCTGTCGCCACCACCGGAAGCCCAGAGGCAGAGGCCTCTACCATAACTTTGCCAAAACCTTCAAAATGGGATGTGTGAGCATATACCGTACCCAGCTGATAATATCCTGGTAACTCAGTGTGTGAAACCCCCTCTGTAATCCAAATTACTCGTTCTCGTATATTACACTTTTTCAGTTCTCCCTGTAAATCTTCTTGCTGAACCTTTTTATCTCCAATCATTACAAGGTATGCATCTGGAAAACTATCCAATACTTCTTTGAAGGCCTCAAAGAGAACAGGAATCCGCTTAAATTTTACTGGTCTGCCCACCCACAACAACACAGGGGAACGGCCAGGTATTCCCAAACGATCTCGCAATTCGCCAAGAGCACGAGCGCTCACCTGGGCTGCAAACCTTTCTGGGTAGCAGGGGGTATTGAGAACCCAGATTTTATCTGCGGGAATACCGAGGCGAAGATATTCTTGTCGCTCACTATCATTGAGAACACGCCAGGCATCAGCATTGTGCAACAGATATTTTGCCAATATATTAAGAATGTTAAACAACAAAGGCTTTTCGCTTATCCACAATTCGTTATCAATAAAATTGGAGTGATTACCAATTATCAAGGGGGTTTTGAATCGTTTCCTCAACAAGCTGCCTGCAAATGCGGTTCCAAAAGGGTCTTGCGTGTAAATTATGTCAAATCTATTGTCTTGAATTAACTTTTTGGCAATTTTATAAGCATCAAAAGGATAGATAATTTTTCGCTTCGAGCCTGAAGGATAAATGAAAAACTTACTATCAAAATGTTGAGGCTTTATTTTGTTTTTATACGGCGAATAAGTAATCATGTGAATTTCCCCCCCCGCTATCTTTGCATATTCTACGTGCCGTTCTATCACATCACCAACAGGCTTTTGTAAAATGTCATCCCCTATGCTAATCATCAACACATTCATTTTTCGCGTCTCGGTCAGAAGAATATTTCGATCAGCTTTCTGTTAACTTAGAAGATTTGTATAATGAGCAGCTACCTTTTGAACCAGCCGCTGCCAAGAAAGCTTGTTCGCGTATTCTGTAGCTTTGATTTCCATCTGTTGCCGAAGCAGGTCGTCTTCAGCAATCGTTGTTATCGCCCCCGCCAGCGCTTCCGGATCCGATTGCGGCACCAAAAAACCGGTTTCTCCATTAATGATCGCCTCCTCTGCGCCGCAATTCAGTGTGCCAATCGACGCCGTAGACGCAGCAGCAGCCTCTAAAAAGACAAACCCTAATCCTTCGAAACTATCTCCCTGGCTTACCGAGGGAAGCACGAATGCCGTCGCCTTTTGATACCACGAGACGAGACTGCCATAGGGAGGCAATTGTCCTAATGCATGGACGAAATCTGATATCCCCAAATCAGCAGCGCGCTGTTTCAAGCGATCAACATATTCGGGCATGACATCAACACTGCCGACCATCACATAATGCAAGTCTGGAATCTGCTCCCGGGCTATGGCCACTGCCTCCAAAGCAACATGTTGCCCCTTGCGAGGCTTTAGGGCTCCCACACTAAGGACATAAGGCTCCTTCCCCACCCAGCCAGGCAACTGGGTTTCAGGAACGTCTGTAAATCGCTCAGGATGTACACCGCCTGGCAACACCACAATTTGATCTAAATCCATGAGTGCAAGCATCCGGCGGCGAGTGTAATCACTAATTGAAAGGATTAAATCGGATTTCCTGAAAGCCCATCGAAATACATTCGATGAAAATGACTGCTTTATCGGCTTGATGGCCCAGGTTCCGAAAACCGACAAGACGAATAGCGTTTGGGCCGATTTAGACAGGGCCGCAAGAGGCGCATACTTTTCGACAATACAATGGACAATATCACATGTATTAATGATGCTTTTTACCGCAGGAACCTTCCACAACATGCGCAAAGTCGTCAGTCGGCGACCCCCAAAAAGAGGAGGCAAGATTGGGTAATGCTCAATCTCAGACAAACCCTCATCGACACTTACACTTGCCGTAATCAAAACAGGTTCATACCCAAGTTCTCGAAGTCCACGGACAACTTCAACGGTATACCTCCCCCAACCATCTAAACTGAGCGCATGAGTAGACAATAAACAGATTCGCAACAAAATCTCCTGTTAATCACTGCTGATTTCGAAAACATGCCTTCCGTAGTGCTAAGGCCCTAATATCCAAAACAAGTTCACCTGCTGCGATGGAGTGCAGGGGATCAGCGGTCATGTAAATCGCCTTGTTATACGACTAAATAAGTTTTTCGCCTTTCTAAGCATTTCTTTTCGTTCTCGGGCACTGGCCTTATTCGCATGTGGAAAAGCAATTTTTGGAATATCGACCCCCAAAAAGGTACATAGTTTATCCCATCCATCACCTTCTGCTAAATCCATTACTAGCAAATCTTGCGGGCGATTTTTAAAGTAGTTAACAACTTCTTTATTATGATCTTTGAATCGTTTGATATAGACATCTTCATTGCCTTCAGGGCATCCAGCGCCATAGATCCATTTTCGCATCGGTGTTTCCCTGCGATGGAAATGCTTAACTTGGCTTTTTATCCAAGATTCTGGATCTCTTAGCATCAAAATAAACTTGCTACCTGGATATTGTTCATCTAGTTCCTTATAAATTATTGGCCACGGATTGTCTTGGAAGGCATCATATTTTTCAGCCAATTGAAAAGCCATTGAAAGCACATTATTTTCAATATCTGGGTCATTTACCCCATTTGGCCCGGTCACTCGATAACCCAACGATCTTAAGGCAACAGAAAGACTTTTAGTACCAGTTTTGTGGAATCCTACACAGAACACTTTGGTTTTCATTGCCACTCCCTGACTAGAGCGAATAACGCTAAGAACTGCTAACAGCTATAAATAAACGCTCTATTTCTAAACAGGTAAAACACTTGGCTAAAAGGTGTTAACCAATGCAATGTGAATGTTAGAATTCATAGCCGAAAAGGGCAATCTCATCACTGAATAGCTCAGCAATTATGTTCTTATCTTCTTCACCAAGAATACTTACATAACTCCTTCTATCTTTTCTGTATTTTGATTTTACTCTTGGAAGTACCAGTATCTCAGGAATGCCCAATTGGATTCGAACTTCTTCCAAATCATCCTCAAGTCTCTCAAATCGACAAACTTTGTCAACTGCAATATGTCCATCTAAGGAATACAGGTCAAAACCTCGATGCTTGAGACGCAACAACTTTTTCGATTGAATAAACTCCGAAATAGACGGACGAGGCTCTGATTTATGAAGCCAGTAGTATAAAGAGATTACGCGATCCCAAGGATTTCTCACAACGCAAAATTTGAAAAAGCTATCCCACAACTGTTCGCCTATCAGAGTTCTAACATCCTTGGCGGATATGTGGTTATAAAATCTCGCCTTCCTTTTTCCCCTTGTAAGCAACTTGAAAATGTCTCGCATTTTATAATCACAAATTGGGGATTGGTAATTCTGAGGCCCTGGGTACCCTAGATGTCTTCTTGTTTTTTCATCTTCATCTGAAATCGGGGTGATAATAGCATTGGCATCACAATATTTGGACAGGGCAATCTCTATTGAAGTGCCCGCGGCCTTGATTGTTTTGAGAAATATGAACTTATACCTATGAGAAAGTATCATTGTATGCTTATGGGGTTTTCCACCCAATCATAAATCGACAAACCTTTCTTCGACATACATTTTAATGATCCCAACTTTGGTTTAGACTATTTGAACATCGGCGATCATCTTCTCATACCACAACTGCAAACAGATCATGTCACACTTTTAAGGATAACTGGGACTTGCTGTACCGGACAAACTGATCCCTTATTTCCTTGAAAGGCCCAATGAGCGTGAGCACTAAAGCAACCATAAAATAAAAAACCAGTACCGCGAATAACCTCAAGATACTACCGGTAATTGACGCTTCATATTGAAGCTGTAGAAGATCTAATCCCAGGGGAGTCATAATTAAGCTTATTGCTAAAACAATCGAAGAAATTCCATAGACCTTCACAAAAAATCCGATATTCACAATGCGCAATCGATGCAAAAAAATCACCATCAATAATGTATCTAATGTTAAAGCCAGGCTCAACCCGTAGACGATACCGACAGAGCCATATAAACGAATACCTAAATAGGTAAATGCGATCATGAAAAATGCGTTAGCAATTTTGATACTTGTACTGATTTTTGGCAATCCATAACCTTTAAAAGCCGCCGGACTGAATATCGTAAGCGTTCCATAAAAAAGAAAAACGGGCAAAAACGCTTTGATCATCGGGATTATTCCTGCCCACTCATCCCCCAATAATAGGATCACAATATCTTCTGTCAAGTTAAACATAACACCTGCAACAACGACCCCAATAACAATGTAGGCAGCGACTAAATTCTGAATATAGCGGCTCATTCGATCTTTGTCACGATGCATGGCTGAAAATGTCGGAAAAAGAACAGGGCTCAAAGCTCGTTTGATTAATTTCAATGGAGTCACTGCGAGGCTATGAGTTTTCGAGTATAGCCCCACCGACGCGGTATCCAGCAACTTTCCGATGATTGCATTTACCGAATTATTAGAAATTGACCCAGCAACCCTGTCCAGCCAAACCCATTTACCGAAACCCAATAGTTCAACGAACTCACGAAAGTTGAAATATATTCTTGGACGTACAGGGAAAATCAAATAACTGAGAAGAAAAGTAAGGAAACCATTTATCAAATACCCCGTTACTAAAGCGTATTCATTCCTAAAAACAACCGCACCTATAAGTTGAAAAAATACTTCTCCGAACAGAATAATATGAGCATAAATTGCTATTCTCTTAAATTTTAATTTCCTCTGGGCCCTCAAAAAGTATGGACTTTCTAATGTGGCAAGTATATACCCCAACACCAGCCATCTTGTGACATTCAATACCTCTGCTTGCCCAAAAAAATCGGCGATGAATGGGGCCAGAAAAAACACAATGACTGCTACAAGCAAACGATACAATTTCACAGTCCATGCCAAATGATAACTAGATTCCCGCTCCTCTTGCCTGTTTATGATAGCCTCTCCAATCGGTGACCGGAGAAGGTCTGACGGCAAACTAAGTGCTAAAATCCCAAAGGCAAAAATACCAAATGGCTCGGGACCCAAAATCCGCGCTACTATGATGCCAGTCAAGAATCTGGTTATTTTTTCCAGGATCGCAAGAGCTCCGTGCCAAGAGATTCCCCCAATGACCCTTTCCCTTTTTACGTTATGTTCCACTTATCCGAGTGTCCGAAACAATGCAACGTACCCAGCAATACCAACCACAGCAAAATTTTACTCTTTGACGGGCCTTTCATCTGCAATATGCTCTGACTTCCGCTTTTTTAGATAATTCTCCAGATACAATTCATTCAATAAGATGATAAAGATGTTGAAAAATATTCCCAATCCACCGGCCAAGACCGCGTGCGCGAAAGGCGAGGCGCTAATCGGCCTTTCGGGTACCTGAGCGGGAGATATTATTTTTGCAAGTTTGGCATCCTGCAACAGCAATATGAGTTCCTGCTCCCTGGCAATTCCGTTGATGACTTCCTGGCTTATTAATAAATCCTTCTCGACTTCAAGCCTTCTTCTTTGAACAAATGAATCTAATCCCCCCAAATCATGTAAAGTGCTTCCAACTGTAGAATCATCAAAAGAAATATCGAATTCCAAGCCTCCGGCAAGATCAGCATTTACCGCCCGCCGATAAAGGATTTCATACTCAAGCAGTTGCAATTCCCCAAGCTGCGCGTTTGACTCTTCACGTTCTAGCTGCCCACGAAATGACTTGATACTTTCTAGCAAGCCATCGTATTCTTCGAAACGAGACTGGAGACCAGTATAGTTATTGATTGCATATTCTTGCCGGACATTCAATAAGCTAACTGACCTGTTCACCAATAACTCCTCGACTGATGTCAAAGCAAAGGCCGATGTCCCATACAACTCTTGATAATTCGAGATGAATCTATTAGCCCCAAATTCTTCAACGAATAATTCTATGGCCAATTGTGCCCAAAGATCGGCATACTGTGCAGCGCCATCAGGATCAGATGCAATCACATCAAAAATAATCCTATCCTCCTCTAAAGGTTTTGCCTCTCTCTCGAACAAGCCATCCTCCGGTAAATTAAAATCGGCCTCCTGAGCCTGAGCCGCCAGTACCGATGCGTCGGGGATGTCTAAAAGAATTTGATCGGCAGAATTGCTGCTTATCGCCAAGGGACTAACCGGCACTATAGCTAACGTAGCCGAACTCTGGTATTGCTGGGGGATGAACAGAGCACTAATTATCCAGGCGATGATGGCGGCTGATGAGGAGGTAATCACAATCAGCCATCTATAGCGGGCAATCAATCCCAAAATATCAGGGAATACGATCTCATCATCGCTAAAATTCAGGTTGGCTTTCGGTTGAGTTCTCATGTTTTTAATTTTTGCTTGGCATTACAGAATGGCCGGTCGCCCGCCTCAATACCTCTTCCGTCTTAGTTTCCATCACAAGATGGTTAAAATAATTCGAGATAGTCTCTTGCGCGCTGACCGAGATACTCGCCGCAAGCTCCGGGTCGTCTAACAAACTGCGGAGTCCGCCTGCCAAGCTTGACTTATTTCTCTCTACCAAAATGCCGTTTACACGATCAGTAATGATCTCGGGGACGCCTCCAACCGAGGTGCTGATCACAGGTAATCCAAGCTGCATAGCTTCAACGATCACATGGGGAAACCCCTCATAGGAAGAGTTCAACACATAATAATCCCCTACAGCCATCAAACTGCGAGTTTTGGCTTGACTGCAATAGCCCGCGAAGTGCACACGATCGGCCAAGGCCAGCATTGATGCCGACTTCTCTAAGCGCGGACGTTCAGGGCCATCACCGACAATGATCGCGCCGAGGTCATCGATGTCTGCCATGACCTCGAGGACCTCATCAATGTGTTTCCATGATACCAAACGCCCAACAACAACGATATTTCTGGCTGTGTTTAGTGAAATCTCGGCTGGCTGAACTCCATTTACGGCGGTTACAGCGTTATAAATCACTGAGCACTTATCCTCAGATACCCCCCAATGGCGAGCCCACTTTGCCAAGTATTTGCTGGGAACAATCACCCTGTCCGCTTGCTGCAACCACCACGAACGTAGGATTTTCAGCCATTTAACACGCCAACCATATTCCACTTTCTGAAATGTCTCAAAGTCATCTTCAATCCAGCCATAATTTTGGGCCCTCTCCCAAGCAAAATCGCCAACAACTTTCAATACAAGCGGTTTCCGCAAGAATTTGTTCACCAAGGCGGCTTCCATCGCCAACCCATTGACGAACAGCACCTCGGCGTTCCGCGCAAAGCGCAAAATGGCTACCAACGTAATCAACCAGCGGAGCAGTTTGTGGGTACTCCGGCGAATACGAGTTACGGGAAATGGATGCTGGCTATCATCGTGCGCCACCCCATCGCTAAGCGTAAGCACTGTAACTTCATTGCCATTGTTGGCGAATGCGGTGGCGATAGCAGGCACATACGTTGCTGGCCCGCCTATATCCGGGGGAAATATCCCAGTGATAATAAATATTTTCACGGTGCTCAGTATTAGTCCGTTGGTAGTGGACAGTTTTGGTGTTGACCAGGGAACTGATCGGCGAAGAGAATCGATTGGGGTTGATCACTACCCTGCGGATAAATCGCAATTGCAATACTCTCTAAATAGGGTTTCCCAGCACATCCAAAAACGACAACATCTGAGGCATGCGGAAACTCAGGGATATCCCCCGAATACGGCAGGGTCACCCAGGAGTGCTCCATCCCAACGAGATGAAGTTCTATGCGGGAATAGGGAAGCTTGTAGGCATCTAATTTGCCATCCATGCCATCGCCCGCCTCATAATAACGCGGATAGAGCGCTTGCCCATACCAGGCCTTGTAATCGCCCGCTTGTACCAGACTGGTCAGATTTTCAGCAGTTTGAAGCTGTTCCGCAGGTTGGGGCAAAGTCAGCGCTTGAAATTTGCGCTGCAATCCATCCTGGGTGTATCTAGCAGGAATGATGGTTTCAGCGATTGGCATGGAAGCCCCAACGAAGAAGAGCACGAATGTAAGACCAATGTAATGGCGACTTGCCTTGCCTGAAATTTTGTTTACTTCTTGCCCACCATCAGCAAGCGACCAAAACGGAGACAACTCCCATCCCAGCCATCTTGCTACGAAAAGGACAATCTCAATGATTCCTGCGCTGTAGACGATCAGGGTAATCCAGTCGATCTCCAAAAGCCACCGCCCACCAGAACGGCTATTCAGCGCGAAGAAAAGGATATACATCAGTGTAGACCCAAAAAAAAATAGAATTGCCTCCTTCTGAGATTTCCACAAAACAGCTAAACCGATCGACAATAAGCCCACCGCGATCAATAATGGAACGACTGACTGAGTTATGAGACCACCATCCCAATAACTCCACCAATATGGTAGCCCTCTGACGTACTGATTTACCGCACAACAGGTAGACAAGAGCTCCCCGGCATCATGATAGGCGGGTATATTTGCCATAGATATCAACAGCCGGGGAGACATTGGAAGGAATATTACACTTTGGATCAGTCCATTCGAAAAATGATTCAAGAAGTTATCAATGAACCTGACTTTTTGGGCTGAGTTGGCAGCCATGCCTGTGATAAGCACATCCTGAACATCTTGATAGTCAACTGCCATTGAGGCTGAGCTCTTGTAACCTGCCTGAGCAGCGCTATTCACTGTTGGTTGATCAGTTGCCCCGAGGATTTCATCAAGTTCCCGAAGGATTGGAAGTCTGTCAATCGGCTTGTCGAGGTAGAACTGACCGGTAACCGCTCCATTGCGCCATATCCAGGGGGCCACGATAAAAGTAAACCCAATTAACATTGAGCTAATACTTCTTATCCAATGCCGCGGCTTTTTTCTCTGGTACCAAAAGATGAACACCCCCGCTGCGAAAATGAAAACCAACAGCTCGGAGCGGACCATCACAAAAAAACCCAATACACCACCAGCGAGAAGCTCATACACCGAATGGACTCCGGCGCGCTTCACCCCCTTCAGGATCAACAAGAAAAACAAGACCACTCCCAAAGTAGCCAGCAAATCAGCCATCAAGACTTTGGCATGGGAAACGGTGATCGTATCTGCCAAAACAATGGAGTTGCGCTCGCGGCCGATAATCAGCAAGGAGGCCAGCATCGCCGAGGCCCGGTTATGGATATCCTTGGTAAGCGCGTATACTACCACTGGGAACAATGCTAACAGCGCAACCTGCCAGCCGATAATCTCCTCATAGCCGGCGCCCCCAATGGTGTGGAACAATGCCAGCACAGACGACAGCGCAGGCCGCCGAATGCGAGCATCCTTCTCTTGATGCCAAAAACCAGAACCGGCAATCAGGCTGTGAGCCACAGCATCATATTGATGGGCGTCTGAATTGGGAGAAAAGGTGTAGTTCGGTGCCCGAGGCGGGTCTGCGAACCAATTGGGTTTCAGTGGGACACTCATCCAGATCGCAAAAGCAAGAATCCAAATAATCAGCCCTACTAGAAAATCACTCTCAAACCATTGCGGCCAACGCCCAGAGCTTGACTGAAGCCTAATAAAGCGCCATACCAAGACAAATAGAATCGTTATTAGTACTGCTCCAAACACCTGGACACCCGTTATAGGGGTTCCCAGAGTTCGGAAATAGCCTGTCTTATCGGTTTCCTCCGAAAAGCCGTATCCAGAACCGGCTATCAAAATCAGAACAAACAAAAACGACAAAAAAATAATAAACCAACGGATCGAATCGCCTTTATTGTTTTTGAACAGCGACTGCAAACGGTCATCCCAGGAAAATAAGACTACGAGAATCTGCAAGCAGATTAGGGAAATCCAAACAAAAAAAGGCTGCAACCGCAGCAAAACCGCCTGGACGACGGGCTCACCAGCGTCGCCCGCGTAAAGGGCGAGTTGCGTTCCGGCAAGCACTCCAACTATCCCAATTACCAATATAACTAGCGAAAATTGATCATGTGCGACTCTCTTTTTCAGGCGAAAGCAGACCTGATCAAACCAGGAATGCTTCCACAGCGATGCCAGCAGCAATCCCAATGCGGCAGCAGCGACCGCGGAGGCGGCGCCCAACATCATCAATCTCGTTGCCGACAAACCAAAAAAGCGCGCGCTGCCAGCCTCCGAAGGAAACATAAGAATCGATCGGATGACGAAAATACCCTCTACACTGGTAAGCAACAAGAACAATCTGGAAATCATTGACCAGTTGACGCGCTCCGCCCCTCCGACAAATAAAAGGTTTGCCAGAAAGTTATCCAACACGATAAGTTGCGCGCATCAATCCTCAGAGGAACATGCTAACTTGAGGACGAAAGGTTTGTTGACCCGAACCACGCAACCATAACTTCACCGCTTTCCCCCTAATCCAAATCAAATCGAATTGTACTACCCGGCAAAGTCGTTGACAACCCTACCGACTTGTGCAATAATATGCGAGCCTTCTAGCCTGCCCCCCTCAGGTTAGGAGGCACTTTTTTAGACAGATTTCGAAAGGATGTTCTCATGCCCGGAAGACTTACATTCACAGCAACGCCCGATGAAACTGCTGATACATTTTCACAAGTGACCACTTCAATTAGCGCATTATCACAAACGCCCCGATACAATATCGCTCCCAGTCAACCTCTCGCTGTGATCCCCAACACAGCCGAAAGAGCACTCGATTATTATGTGTGGGGCTTGATCCCCACTTGGGCCAAAGATCTCACAAGAGTCAAACCGATGATCAATGCTCGGAGTGAAACACTTGCCGAGAAACCATCTTTCAAAGGCCCCTATAAATACCATCGCTGTCTGGTCTTGCTAAGTGGCTTCTATGAATGGCAAAAGCAGCCAGGCAGTTCAGCCAAGACCCCCTATTACATTCGCCTGAAATCCAAAAAGCCCTTTGCCTTCGCCGGACTCTGGGATCGCTGGAATGCACCCGACGGCTCGGAGATTCTCACCGCGACGATCATCACTACCGAGCCAAACGATCTCATCAAACCGATCCACAATCGAATGGGTGTGATCTTGCCTCCATCCGCCTACGAAACTTGGCTCAGCCTCGGCGAAAAACCCCCGGCTGAATTGGATCAACTCCTCGTACCATATCCCGCACAGGAGATGGAAGCCTATCCCGTCTCTACCTTCGTTAACAGCCCTAAAAATGACGGCCCGGAGTGCATCCGGCCCGTATAGTATTGCCATGGACCCTGGCCGCTTTCTGACCTCTTCTTTGCGATCCTCACCGCATGGAGAGGTTGTCACGGGAATCCTGGCGGCGGCGATCAGCGCCGTCGATCCCGCCAATGCGGTGGCAAAATGTTTACAACGAGATGATAACCACCTAGAAATTGGGACACAGAGTTATGATCTGAAAGCCATTCAGCGGATTTTGCTCATAGGCTTTGGCAAGGCTAGTCTCCCCATGGGTCAGGCAGCAGCCGATATTCTTGGGGAGAAATTCACCAAAGGTATTCTGATCACAAAATCTCATCATCCGTCATTAGCGATTGACAACCCGCAATTGTCAATCGCTAATGCTTCTCATCCCGTTCCCGATGAGAGCGGCGTCGAGGGGGCTCAAAAAATTATCCATCTCCTAAAAGAGACTTCTGCTGAAGACCTGGTCATCTTTTTGATATCAGGAGGCGGATCAGCATTACTGACCGCGCCTGTCCCCGAGGTTTCACTGCACGACCTGCAAATGCTGAACAAAGCGCTGCTATCCTGTGGGGCGGACATCGACGAAATTAACACTCTGAGAAAGCACGTCTCCCAGGTCAAAGGAGGCAATCTGGCGCGCCTTGCTTGCCCAGCCCAGATGGTTTCTCTGATTCTCTCGGACGTAATTGGCGACCCTCTAGACGTGATCGCCTCCGGGCCAACGGTCCCCGACCCAACCACTTACACTGAGGCGATAGATATTATCGAAAGCTACAACCTCACAAGGGACATCCCCTCTTCAATCCTGGCACACCTGTGGAGAGGGGCTTCGGGTGAGGTCCCGGAAACACCCAAAGAAAATGACACCATATTTGAATGCACGCATGATATTGTCGTTGGGAACAACCACCAGGCCGCGCAGGCAGCCCTCGAAAAAGCCCAAGAAGAAGGCTTCAACACTCTCCTGCTGACAACGCGCCTAAAGGGTGAGGCGCGTGAAATCGGACCGGCATTGGCTGCGATTGCCCGACAAGTCGATGCCACAGGCGACCCCATCCCGCGGCCAGCCTGCATCATCGCTGGCGGAGAAACCACTGTCACCGTACATGGGGATGGCCCCGGCGGACGCAACCAGGAGTTGGCGCTCAGCGCTGTGGAGGAGCTCGCCAATCTGGAGGACGCCTTACTCATCGCATTGGCCACAGACGGCGACGATGGCCCTACAAACGCTGCAGGGGCGGTCGTCAGCGGTCATACATTGGATCAGGCAACTCGCCGAGGGCTGAATCCTGCAGAATTCCTTGCCCGCAACGCCGCCTATGATTTCTTTGACCCCTTGGGGGATCTGTTGAAGCCCGGACCGACGATGACCAACGTCAACGACCTGACCTTCCTATTCGCGTTCTAACCAAAAGGTGATTATGCCCGAACATCTCCCCCTGGTTATCATCACACACACGCTGCCAGAAGAATGGTTGGCGAAATTGAAGGGGCAGTGTCGCCTAGTGAGCGGGCCACCCGATGCTGATCACCTGGCCCCAGAATTGGAGAAATATCTTCCTGAGGCAAAGGGATTCTTCACCCTGTTGACCATTCCCGTCTCCGAGGAGCTGCTCAGGAAAGCGCCAAAACTGAAAGTAGTCAGCAACATGGCTGTGGGCTACGACAACGTTGACGTGGGGGCTTGCACCCAGCGCTGCATCCCTGTTGGCAACACTCCTGGCGTGCTGACCGAGGGCACCGCCGACTTGACCATAGCTCTGCTGCTTGCAGCAGCCCGCAAGCTCCCTCAAGCCGGCCAAGATGCTCGCCAAGGTCGCTGGAAGACCTGGTCACCCACCGGCTGGCTGGGCACGGACTTGAACGGGGCTACGCTAGGCATCATTGGTATGGGAAAAATTGGCGCTGCGGTGGCTCGCCGCGCCCATGTATTCGGCTTACGCCTGGTCTACACCGACACAAATCCCAAGCCCGAAATCGAAAAGGCGTTTGGTGCCACGAAGTTACCCCTGGAAACCCTGTTACGGGAGAGCGATTTCGTCAGTTTGCATGTGCCGCTGACCCCTGAGACCCACCATTTGATCGACGCCGAAGCCTTGCAATCCATGAAGAAGACCGCCATCCTGATCAATGCCGCCCGCGGCCCGGTTGTCGAAAGCCAAGCCCTATTTCATGCTTTAAGCGAAGGCTGGATCGCCGCCGCGGCCCTGGATGTCACCGACCCAGAGCCGTTGCCCATTGATCACCCACTCTATGCGCTTGAAAATTGCCTGATCGTACCGCATATCGGCTCGGCTACCCGCTACACCCGTCAGCGCATGGCCGAATTGGCTTGCGACAATCTATTGGCTGGGTTGCGGGGAGAACGATTGCCAAACTGCGTGAACACTGAAGTCTACCAGTAACTAGTATTCAATCCTAGTTCGGTGTCGATTCCAGTATACTGAGCGTCAGTTCAAGAGCCGATTTCATAGCCTACCTCCATATAACTTGCGCCAGTATTGACTATACGCAATAGCGTTATTTGATTTTCCCCCCTTCGCTTTTAGTATCCACAATGCTCAACTTCCCTCCCTGCACGGGGAATCGTAAACTTCATTGACGCTGCACCTCTTCGGTGAGTATTCAGTTATTTCGGCGCCATCCATGTTCATGAAACAGGATCCCATTCCGACAGTTCAGCAAGGCCTGCCGAACATAGGGGACCATATTCTCTGGCAAGGCATCCACCGGAAACCATTTGATCTGATCACATTTGTCTGGCTCTCTATTCTGGGGGGCGCCGCGCCATAGACGGGTCGACAAGAAGAAATCCACGCGCTCATCATCAGACTTGCGGTGGAAAACGCCGGCAAAAATCAAATCCCCAGGCTGGATTCCGACCCCAAGCTCCTCTCTCGCCTCCCGAATCATGGCCTGGCGCACAGATTCACCCCCATTGAGATGGCCTGCGGGAACACTGTAATTGCCATCCTCATAGCCAGTATTGAAGCGCCGCAAGAGCAACACTTGCTCCTCGCGAAACATGAACAGATGAACGGCAATGGGAAACTCGGCGCGCATTTATCAACGATCTCTCTTCTCGCCAAAGCCAAAGATCAATCCCAGGCCAACCAAAATGAGGATTATCGGGGCTGTCAGGTTCATCAGCTCCCAGTTCAAGCCCAGCAGGGCAACCAAACCTGTCAGGGCGATCACGGCGGCCAAAGCCAGATTGATCATCACCAGCATAATTGAGTGACCACCGATCAACAGGAGCAACGCAGTGGTCAAGCCGCCCAGCGCGGGGATCAAAATGTAGATACCCCACCAGTTTTGAACATCGAAAAAGGGAATACTTTCGATAATACCCAGATCCACTCCCAAAAACCTCAATCCGAGCAAGATCGCCGACAAACCAATGAAAATTCCCCAAGGGCGGTGGCACAGCAACGCAGCCGGCACGACATCATCTTCGCGACGATGGAAAGGCAGTCCGCTGATCAGCATTCCGAAGCCAGGCAGGATGATGAACAAGGGCCAGTAAACACGCCATTCAAGATCGAACAAGAAGATCAAGGCCACTAAAAGCGGAAACAGCCCCCCATAAAACGTCGACCAGACAGCGAAGTTGAAGCGGCCAGCCCTTCTCCAGAGACCGTACGCAGACCCGAAGGCACTGAAGGCCGGGATCAGGATAAATAAAGCCCACCAGTTGTGCAACGTAAAGTCGCCGAACTGCTGCGCGACGACTTCTCCGAACTTGGCACATCCTCACGATGATTATTTTGTGTTTCGTCGTTCATTTATTTCTCCTTAATTCATTACAAATCCCACGTTATAAATCGCCTTCAGCGGCTGGACGCAAACGGATGGCCTGCCCACCACCTGGGGCCAATTCTAACTTCATCGTGGTCCCCCGGTCAACGAACTCCTGCCGAATCTCATAGCTGCGGGGATTGGTCTCCCAATCAGCATCGGGTCCGTCAGCGTAAATTTCAGCGACATATTTCACATCTGGCTCAAGGAAGGAAAACTCGATCTTTAGCAGGCGGCCGTTCTCGTCGGTGATGGCGCCGATATACCAATCCTGGCTGTGACGATCCTTGCGGGCAATAGTGACATATTCGCCAATCTCCCCATTGAGCACCAGCGTTTCTTCCCAATCCACGGGTACATCAATGACGAACTGGAAAGCCGGGTGACCTTCATAGTTTTCAGGCATGTCGGCAGCCATCTGCAAAGGACTGTAGAGCACCACCATCAAGGCTAACTGCTTGGCCAGGGTGGTGCGCACGCGGTTGTCAGCGTAGCGGCCCTGGTAGATCAGGTCAAAGATGCCCGGAGTGTAATCCATTGGGCCGCTCAACATGCGCGTGAAAGGGATCACGGTGGTGTGTTCAGGCGTGTTGCCACCATCCTGGCTCCAGGCATTCCACTCCATGCCGCGCACACCTTCGCGGGTCATCAGGTTGGGATAAGTACGGCGCAATCCGGTATCTTTGACCGGCTCATGCACATCCAGCATGACCTTGTGCTGCGCAGCCAACTCGACCACTTCCTGGTGGTGCTCTACCATGCGCTGACCATGATGCCACTCAGCCCCATCAATAAGCACGCTGGCGTAGCCCGTCTTGACGGTATTCACTCCTAAAGATTCATACAGTGCAAAAGCCTCGGCCATCTGACGTTCATAATTGAGCACATCGCCGCCGGTCTCGTGGTGACCGATCAAACGCACGCCCTTTTCGCGAGCATAGCGGGCGACCTCCTCAAGATCGAAATCCGGGTAAGCGGTAGTGAAATCAAAGGCGTCTTTGCTGTTGTACCAATCTCCGTCCCAGCCGAGATTCCAGCCCTCGACCAACATGCCATCGAAGCCGTGCTCAGCGGCAAAATCGATATAGCGTTTGGCGTTCTCGGTGGTAGCCCCATGATTCGGGCCGCTGCTCCAGGAGTAGTGTCTCAGATGAATAGCCCACCAGATGCCGATATATTTGCCCGGCCTGACCCAAGAGACATCCCCCAAGGCATTGGGTTCATTGAGATTAAGCGTCAGATAGGAGGTGATCAGTTCACCGGGGGTCTCAGCGATTTGCAGCGTGCGCCAGGGAGTCCGATGTGGCGTCGCGGCCTTAACCTTGACCGCATCTGCGTCCGCGCGCCAAGGCACCAGCTCGCATTCCAAAGCATGCTTCCCTGTACCCGCCAACACCATCGAGGCATAGTCGGTGAGGCCCGCCTCGTGGATTGCCAAATAGAGTCCAGCGGCGGTTTCCAGGGTCAGCGGGGTGTGCACCTTTTTGAGCAAGCTAACTGGCGAGCGCTGATACTGGTATTCGTAGCGATGCTCCCGATAAGCCGGTATCCACCAGGCTTTATGATCGGCAGCGAAATTGAACTCAGTCAGTTCGTCGATGATTTGAAAATCGGTCAGGTTGGGCTGTTCGGGGAACTCGTAGCGAAAACCGAGGCCATCATCGAAGAGGCGGAAGACGACGATGAATTCGCGCTTGAGATAGGACTCTTCTTGCAGGTGAAGGCGCATCTCATTGTAATGTTCCCGGACGTAGCGCACCTCTCCCCAGGGCTGCTCCCAGGTCTCGTCGAAGGTACTACACCTAATGTCTTTCAGAACAAAACCCATGTTCAAAGGTGGGTCGCTCAAGAAGACGAAACCCAAACGAGAGGGTTCCAAAATAGTCTGCTCTTTGTAGGATACTTCGTAGGTCGGCGCGCCACTTTCATCCAAAGAGAAAGCGACCTGGATTTGGCCGTCCGGAGAGTTAACAGTGTAATCAGGTTGAGCAGGCATGGACTTGCAACTGGTAAGAATTAGGAGGAACAGGATATACAGAAGCAGGAGACAAGAGTGAGGGGGGCAGGGTTTCATTCAGTCAATTCGCAAAACTTTGGCGCCGCGGATCTTGCGAGTCTTCAACTCCACCAGGGCCTGGTTAGCATCTTCCAAGGCGTATTCCTGGTAATCGGGTTTGATGCCCATCTTTGCTGCCAAAGCCAGAAATTCGCTCACATCACGTCGGCTGACATTAGCGACGCTCTTGATTTCCTTCTCCATCCACAAATGGGTTGGGTAATCTAATTGGAGCAAGTAGCCTTTGTCAGCCTCCTCTTTGCGGATGGCGTTGACCACCAGTCTTCCACCAGGGACCAAATTCTTCAGTGCCTCGACCACCGGCTTCCACACCGGCGTGGTGTCGATGATACTTTGCAGCTTCTCTGGGGCTTCATCCTCAGTATCCCCAGCCCAGACTGCGCCCAACTCTCGGGCAAAAGCCTGCTCTTTCTCGCTGCGGGCAAAGACAAAGACCTTGGCATTGGGGTAGCGATGGGTCACCATTTTGAGCACCAAATGGCCCGAGGCCCCAAACCCGGTCAGGCCCAGGTTCTGGCCATCCTGGAGATTGGCCAAGCGCAGAGAACGGTAACCAATCGCGCCCGCACAAAAAAGCGGCGCGGCCTCAGCATCAGAAAAAGCCGCAGGGACGGGAAAGGCAAAAGCTGCCGGGGCGGTCATATACTCGGCATAGCCCCCATGGACATCGCGACCAGTAGCCTTGAACACCGGACAGAGGTTCTCATTCCCAGAGAGGCAATACTGGCACTCCCCACAGGCTGAGAATATCCAGGCCACGCCCACACGATCTCCAAGGTTGAACCGACCCGCGCCGGAACCAGACCCCACTACGCGGCCCACCACCTGATGACCAAGCACTACGGGCAAGATCGGCGGGGGCGTACGACCTTCGATCTCGTCCAATTCCGTATGGCAGACTCCACAGGCCGTCACCTTGAGCAGGATCTCACCTGCGCTGGGAGTCGGATCAGGGACCTGGCTCAATTCAAGCGGAGTCTGGTTTTGATTGAGGTCTGTCAACCGGTTCAGCAGCATGGCCTTCATCATCGAACGCCTTTCAGGCACGCAGCGCTCGCAGCGCCCGGATGGTAATCCACTTGCTGGGCTGGCCTTTCTTCTCGATGTCGATCCACATCTTGCCGTTGAGGGACTTCTCCATCTTCCAGCGACCGAGTTCATCCCGCTTGCCCAAGACGAACTCCCTGGCATTGACCAAACGGGGGTCATCTGCATAACCCAGCGCAGCCAATACCTCCAGCACCTCGAGAACGTCACTGCGATAACTGAGCGGAAACCCAAACTTGAACCATGTGCTGTTGACTCGCTCCACGTAGGGATAACCCGCCTCGGCCGGGTCGCGACTGAGCAGGAATTCGGCGCCAATGGCGATAGCTTGTTCGATCTCCGGCGTTCTTCTAGCCAAAGGAATCGCCCCCAGTCCCTTCAGCGCTTTGACCGCCCCCCAGGCACAGGGCTGGCCATCATTATAAACACAGGCAAAATCTGGCCCAGAAGTCCCCGACTTATAGAAACGAATATCATCCCGCCCAATGATCGCCCCCACCGTCCAATCAACAGCAATTTTCAGGCGCGGATCATCTCCATATCCCAAGTCTAGCAAGGCTGCCACTAAATCGCCATTCAAGCAGTGGATCACTTTGCTGGGAACCGGCTTTCGGCTCATCGAGAAAGCGCCACTGGCAGCGATGCTGTGGTTCAAAAGATATTCACAGCCTCTACGTACTCGCTCGTCAGCGGGGTCGGCGCCCAACCAGGCCAAGAACATGATCTGCCACATGGTGCCCTGGTAACTGGGGGTGTAGCCGCCCCCTGGCCGAACCCAGTATCCTTCAGGGTCTTGGGCGGCCAATATCGTCGGTACCGGCCCAGAGGACATGATATCCGCTTTGGCCTGGATCACTTCCGGGTCGTCATCGGGTCGCCCCAGCAGATCGCGCAAGGCGAAATAGCGCACGCCAGGGTTGGCTGGATCCCGCTCTAAGAGCCAATCCAGGAGCTCAACGTTCACGTCAGCAGTCCGATTCATACATATTGCCTCTCGCCGATCAACCAGGGAATCTCTTTATCGTGATGAAATAATTTCTCTCAGCACTTCACCCAGGCGATAGACTTCTTCAACTGTGTTGTAGTGCACCCCTCCTATGCGCACCATGCCGCCGCTATCTTCGACGCCCAGGCGTTGGGTGACAGCCAGGGCGTAGTAATTGCCATCCCAAACCTGGATACCGCGTTGACCGAGTTTCTCAGCCAATTCCCGAGGGTGGAAGCCATCTACATTGATCGAGAAGGTCGGCACGCGTTCATCGAGACGCCCCACATCCGTCGGCCCATAAATATGCACTTCGGGGATCGACGACAACACCTCCAAAAGGGCGCGGCTGATCTCAAACTCATAAGCTTTGATGGCAGCCATCCCTTGACGCAGGCGCAAGGCCCTGCCGCTGAAGTCATTCTGATAGCGTGCCAGGTGGTCACCGCCATATTCCCGCCCCAACCATTCGAAATACTCCAACGCGCCCAGTACGCCAGCGATACCCTCATGATTGGACGTGCCGGTTTCCCATTTGCCCGGAGGATGCTTTGGCGCCGGACGCACTTTGTAAGCCTTGAGCTCATCCAAAAGCTCAATGCGCCCGTATAGCATCCCGACATGGGTCGAGAACCACTTATAAGCCGATGAAACCAGGAAATCACAGCCGATTTCCTCCACATCGGTAATCCCATGGGGAGTATACTGCACCGCGTCGACGAAAACCAAAGCGCCGACGTCTTTGGCCATCTGAGCGATTTTGCGAACCGGGTTAATCGTCCCCAGGGCATTGGAAGCATATCCCACGGCAACCAGCTTGGGCCTCTGTTCCAGGGCGCGCTCCATGTCTTGCATGTTGAGCGTGCCTTCTTCGACGTCAAAATCGACCCAATCGACCTGGCAACCGCGCTCTTCAGCGATCAAAGTCCAGGGCGTGATATTGGCATCATGATCCATCCAGGTAACCACGATCCTGTCGCTAGGCTCCAGCAGATGGGCCAGCGAGCGGCTTAGGTGCAGGGTCAATGAGGTCATGTTGGGGCCGAAGACAATCTCCTCGACCCTGGAAGCGTTATAAAAATCCTTACAGGCGGCACGCGCTTCGTCGAGTACCCGATCGGACTCTTGAGCGGTTTTGAAAACCCCATGCCGGTTTGCGTTGGTGTGGATCAGATAATTGGTCACACGATCTAAAGTCCCCTGGCAAACCTGTGTGCCGGCGGGGTTGTCGAAGTAGATCAGCTGATCATCGGCGAGAGCCGGAAAATAGGACCGGATTCGGGATAAATCAAGTGTCATTGGGGCCTCTTTTTATCTTATGAACTAAATATCCAGGTATATTCAATTTCGGTCAGGTCCCTCAAGACCTGATAAATCCAGATGGGCAAAATGATATTTGCCGAGTTCTTGGGGCGGGGCCGTCATTGGTTTTTGCCAATAGAATGGGCGAACAAAGCGTGGGATCTTACGCGCTAGAGCATATCGCCATTCTTTGGTCACGTGCTGGGATTGTCTGGCGTTTTCAGACCAATATAACTGGAAGATATCTGCACTGTCGATCATGTCCAACAACGCCGGCTCCCATTCCTCGCCACTACGCAGGCTTTCAATGTCTCGAAGATATTCATCCCCCAGGGCAGTGTACACACGCTCGAGGTGGTCTACGATTTCACTATCCTTTCGAGAATAAGAAGCAAAAATCTTCCTGAAGATAGAACCGGTGTGGTTCAGATGCTGCGTTGATGGGGAAGACACGATTTCCCTGTGATTCTCCAAAACATGGAAGTATACACTTACTTCCGCGATCTGGGTTATCCCAAGGCGGAAATTGACATAGCCAAAAGCAGGTTGAGACCTAGCGATTCGGGCCTGTACTTGAAATCTAGCCCTTTGCCATGCACCCTTCCAAATGATCTTTGCGGAAGGAGGATCAAAAGCGCAACCCCTGATTTCGGGGATTATGGTGATCTCAGATCCTGGTGCGATCAGAGCATCCGGCACATCGAATGTTTTACGGTAATCATGCACCCCCCCACCCAACAAGTTCCTGCTATCCTGCTCAATTATCCTGGTTACACTGGGAAGGTGAACATAAACCAGGAATTTATACCAGGTAGCGCAGCGCAGAATGACCGGGGAGTAAACAGTAAATAACAGATCATCCTTCTCAGGGACATCTGTCCGGGCTGGCGGTCTTTCATCCCTTGGTTCAACTTCCATCTTCTGCTGCGTGTGCAAGGAGTCTTCCCCGAGTTTCAGGCTGCCTTCGATACTCTCGGGCACATCGATTTCCGAAATGGCGTTTGTTTCCTCTACTTCAACTTCTTGTTCTGCTGGCGAAATGACCGTCTTATCCTCGACAACGGCACTTGAAACCAGCGTCGCCTCATCGCGCTTTTGATTATCTAAAATCGACCCCAATGCCACAAACATCTCATGGGCAGAGTTATACCGATCAGCCGGGTTTTTAGCCATCGCTTTTACAATGACGTCATCCACCGCGAGCGGCAAGTCGGGTTTCTGCTCTAAGATGCGAGGGACCGGTTCGAGGATATGCATGACAGCCGTGCCCATGGGCGTGTTCGCTTTATAGGGTTGAATGCCAGTCAACATTTCATAAAGAACGACACCAAGACTGTAAATATCGCTATGATGATCAATTTTGTGCCCGCTGGCCTGCTCCGGACTCATGTAATAGGGCGTACCTATAATCGCGTCTCCGGTCGAGCTAACCACGTTATCCAGAATTTTGGCGATCCCGAAATCCGTCAAATAAACCCCTTCTCGCGTATCAAAAAGAATATTCTTGGGCTTCAAATCCCTGTGAACGATTCCTTGTCGGTGAGCTTCATCCAGTGCTGGCGCCAACTTGCGGATGATCTGAACTGTCTCGCTGAAAGGCAAGGGAGCCGCTTTGATGCGTTCATCCAAAGAGCCTCCCTGCATATAGCGCATCACCAAGAAAGGCTGCCCCTTATACTCGCCAAAATCATAGACAGGGACGACAGATTGGATTTCTAAATTAGCGATGATCTTGGCCTCACGATTGAATCGTTGGCGAAATTCCGGCTTATGAAGCCATTCGCGAGGGATCACTTTGATGGCAACTTCCCGGCGAAACAGTGGATCATAGGCGATAAAGACATTGGCCATCCCCCCGCGGTCCAATTCCTCTTTTATTTCGTATCGCTCAATCTTTTTTAGCGACATTGTGTGTTTCACTCCCAGATTTTCGCTCCTTAGAACATCTTACGAGCAATAGCACATGGCCCAAATTTGCCCAAGTATCACATATGGTCTGGAAAAACATCTGCTATTCGATACATCCCCCATTATATACAAAATCTTCACAAGCTCCAATTCAAAATCTAAGACCCCATTGAAGCGCGCTACCGGACTGCGCCAAACCTCGAACTCTAGTCCGCACCACTCATGCTTGGGGCTAATTGCGCTTTATAACTACTACTATTTGTTTTTGCTACTCTCACTTTAGGGTAGGCTTTCGCAGGCGCTCCCGTCGTTATCTCCATCTAGCCTATGCACATCACCGCGCCCCTGGGATTTGCAGTATTCATAACATGCCTGGGCCTGGTTGTGGGTGCTGAAATCTGAACAATTGTATTGATTTCCAGAACAGCTACATACAGCAGAACCGCCACTTGATGATTGTGTTGCAGTAGGATTGGCTGCGGGCGGAGCAGTCGGTTGTGGCGGAGAAGTTGGTTGCGGCGGAGAAGTCGGTTGCGGCGGAGAAGTTGGGTTTGGTGGAGAAGTAGGGACTGCTGTTGGTAGTGGAGTTGGCGTAAGGGTGATTGTCGGCGACAGTGTTATGGTTGGGCTCGGTGTTATGCTAGGGGTAAGGGTGGCACTTGGAGTGTATGTACTTGTTGGGCTGGGAGTTAGTGTTTCAGTGGGGGTAAAAGTATATGTCGGTGTTGGGGTGGCTGTATATGTTAATGTCGGAATAAGGTCAATAATTATTGCTCCGGTAGTCCCGATTGCCGCAAATGCCTGACACAGACAACTTATCGCAATGATGAACGGGATCGCGATAACCAAAATTCGTTTTCTGGAGTCCACAGACGGTTGGGCATGTTTATAACACTGAATCAGGAAATTCCAAAAGGTGACTTCGGAATAAGCACGAAGCTCAGCACCAACTTCCTCTATCCGAGTGGACAGTTGCTCGTATTGTTCAAGAGCCTTTTCCTCCACACCATCATTCTCACGATGCCTTTCTTTGGCTTCTTCCTGGATTGTGAAGAGGCTTTCTTTCAAAGACTCTTTTTCGTTTTTCTCTTGGCGGTCAATGGATTCGCGTTGTTGACTGTACTTTTGCCGCATGCTTTCTTCCACCTTGGCCGGCAATTTGGTAGGTTGTGTTTTCCTTAGATGCTGCTCAACACTTGTCCTCCAGTCTACAACTTTCTGAGCTTTTGCCTCTCCGAACCCGCTGACTTGGGCAACACCATAATAAGAAATATCATTGGCCGTAGAGATACCTGACGAAATAAGCCGTTGCTTTAATTTCGGTCCTATGCCCGAAATCTCAGCATCCTCTATTGTGGTCGCTTCCAAGCCCATAGTAAAATGCTGGGTTTGAAGATTCTTTAAGTTAGATGCAAGTTCCTCCCTCTCTTCTGAATCGAGACGAATTCTCCCTTCTTTAAATTCGTTAAGCAATTTCTGGTGTTGTACATGACGTGTATTTATTGCTATCTCTTCGTCGCTGGAAATTCTCTCTCTAGTCTCCTTTACAGTTCTTGTCTGAGCTTCAACTTCACGGCGTTCTTGCACAGTATCGGAAAATAACTTGGCATACTTTTTCTTTTGTATTGTCTGCGGTGTTGATGTAAACAGCAAATACAAGTAACCAATAACGCCCAAGATAGTTAGCAGTGCAAACAGTGATAGCAACAGCATCAACCCTCGCAGATTTTTCTCGGCTATTAATAGGAGTATCCCAACAATCAACAATATAGCAAGCTGTAACCAAAACAAGAACCGGATGATTCTGTTTTCGCCCGAAAAATCTTTGTCAAACAGTATTTTGGCCATTTGCATTGCCCCTTTCGCCAGCAACATGCCAATTGGTAATTATTTGTTATCCCAATTATTAGTATAGAGAAAAACTAGAGAGAGTCAATAGCCACTTTTTCTCGGCACTTGTAGAGCCATTTTCAGATTGAACAATGGTACAGCGCGTTGCCCCCAGTTTAACGGGAAAGACCGCAATATTAGCCATATTTGGCATCATTGCGGTCTCAGGTCGGGGTGCAGAGATTTGAACTCTGGGCCTCTTCAACCCCATTGAAGCGCGCTACCGGACTGCGCCACACCCCGACAGCGGGGGGAATTATAGTCCAATCCAGGCCAACATGCAAGCACTTTGACGATACAATAAGGTCATGCGCAAGCTGATCATAGTTTCCTTGGTAGTCATTCTCGGCGTTCAATCTTCTTGCTCTCGTTTTGAAGAGGAAATAGATATCCCCTCCCCGACCACAATCACGATGCCCAGCCTGACTCCTATGATTGAACTTCCGCTAACCGCTACAGCGACACAAGGGCCGACGGACTCTCTCGCAGTTGCTTCTGTTCCTCCGGCATCGCCTACTCCCGCGCCCCCCGATCGTGGAATCTGCTCTCCCCTGGCCGATCATACGCTCAAACAACTACCCGAGATCGTCTCACAACCTTATGATCCACCGCCGCCCGGCAGAGATGAACGTCATCACGGCGTTGACTTCGCCTATTACAACCATGCTGGCCGTGCTTCCATCGAGGGGGAAGGCGTGCAAGCCATCATGGCGGGGCGTGTGGCTGCCGCTATCCACGACAGACTGCCCTACGGCAATATGGTCATCATCGAAACGCCCAATGAACTCCTGACTGATGAAATATTCGAGACCGTAGAAATCCCAGCAGGGCATTCCATCTATCACCTCTACGCCCACCTGGGCCAAACTCCGCTGGTGGAATTAGGCCAGCAAGTCAAGTGCGGACAGGTGCTGGGGGATGTCGGCAAAACTGGCTATTTCGTCCCGGTGGCCCACTTGCACCTGGAGACACGCAGCGGTCCACCGGGCGTCATTTTCGAAAGTATGGCTTTCTTCGACACTTTAGCCACCCCAGAAGAGCAGGCCGCCTACACGCGCTGGCGAATCAGCGGGGAGTTTGAACACTTCGATCCGATGAGATCGCTAAACCTGCTGCCGTGATCATTGGGAGGCTAGATTGTTCCACTAAGATTAGGACCCCACAAGCGAAATTCAATTTAAGACGTTGGAAAAGAAAACTTATTGGCCCGAGTCATGAGGCAAAGTAAACGCAAAGATACTCCCCTGGCCTTCGGGTGGGTCTTCAACCCAAATTCGACCGCCATGAGCTTCGACGGCCAACCGGCAAAAGGCCAGACCCAATCCAGCGCCACGCCAACGACCAAATTGACCAGAGATTTGCGAGAATCTCTCGAAAATAATAGCGCGATATTCTTCAGAGACCCCAGGGCCTTGATCCCAAACCTGGAAAACGATTTCTTGATCCGCGTTTCGAGCGACAACACGAACTTCACCACCCTCTGGCGAGAATTTGACAGCGTTATCCAATAAATTAGTAATCACGCGCGAAATTTTATCCTCATCGACGAAGATCGCCGGCAAATCATCGGCGACTTCATTCACCACCGAAATACCATATTCTTCGGCCACCATTTCGATATCCATCATCAATTCGGGCACCAAAATCGACAGCTCGACCGGGCCGCGATTCAGTTCAATGCGGCCCGATTGCATCCGGGCGACATCCAACAGAGACATTATCAGACGGAGAACACGTTTAGCGCCCCGGCGGGCAACCTGCAAAGAGCGATCGATCATTTCGTTGTGAAATTCCACCGGGATAGATTCATCAAGCAAATCGACAGAACCTAACACAGCGCTGACAGGGGAACGCAAATCATGGATAAGGGCATCTGCGATGGCCTCGCGTTCCTGGTTGACCTTGTACTCCTCGGTTACATCACGCCAGACAATCATCCACCCCAAAGCTTGCCCGCCCAGGCCCATCACAGGCTGCGTATCCCGCTCAAGCACAACGACCGGCTCAGTGCCCGGGATTTGATAAATCACCCTAGCCGAGAGGGGCATTTTCCCTTCGACCAGATTCTCCAGCAGATCTTGAATTTCATCTCCTTGGTAGCCCAGCCTGGCGAGCACATCATCCGATAAATCCCTCAAATTGGTTTGAGCAAGCTGCTCAGCCGTCAATCCAGTTAAATTCAACACGGGTTGATTTGACAGCGTCACCAAGCCATCAGTATTGACCATCACGATACTTTCGGCAACGGAGTTGATCACCGCGACCAGCTGTTCGCGTCGTTGGGTTGTCTCTGAGAAGAGACGGGCGTTCTGAATGGCAATCGTCCCCTGTGCTACGATTGCCTCGATCAACCGGCTGAGGTTTTCTGAAATACCACTCTCGAGTGAGAAGTTGAGCATCACAATCCCTAATAGTTGTTGGGCAGTGCTCATGGGAAAGACAACATATTGTCCTTCGCCTGCATCAGAGACAAGCTGCTCTATAACTCCCCCATCCGTTGAAAGCAGCTTGTTCGAATTGCTGAAAGGGAGATTGGTTATGATGCGCTCTTCCAACTCATATGGCAACCAGCCATCCTCGTTGCACTCCTCAGCCAATTGCAGCTGATAGGTTGAAGAATCTTCATCCCACACGAAGATGCCGAGTCGCTGCGGAGTGGAGACCGCGTTTAACGCCTGGCACAAAATGTCGACCACTGCTACAGAATCCAGTGACCCTACAAAACGGGCAGAGACCTGATGAAGCGTAGATTGCTCATTGAGATGCCGCTGGGTTTCGTGATACAAATCAGCATTGACTAAAGCCACTGCCGCTTGATTGGCTAACTGCTCGACCAATGACTGCTCATTGGGCGAAAAAGCATTTTGTCTTTCGCTCTCCAAGGTGATCACCCCTAAAACTTCACCCTCATGGGAAATCGGCACGCTCAGTTGGGAACGTGTGCTTCCATCAGTTACATCGAGGAAATCTGGGTCACGGCGTACATCACCTACGTTTTCCACCTGGCCAGTCTTCATTGCTCTCAAGGTGATGCCGCTATCCAGCAGGAGGAACACCGGCACATTGTAACCACGTTTCGCCTTGAATTGAACCATCCCACTCTCAGGATCATAAAGGGTAATGGCGCCATAAGGTGCCTGGGTGAAATCTATGGCGTAATCAAGAATCAAGTTGAATAGCTGCTCTGAGTGGGAAGCTGCCGAAAGCTCCCTGCCCACCGCTTCCAGGATGGCAAGCTGGTGAACTCTGCGGGTAAGTTTCTCGTCCGTTGTGGAATGCAGTTGTGCATTCGCCACGGCCAAAGCGGCTTGAGCGGCCAATGTTTGCAAAAGCTCTATTTCTTCGTGGGTAAACTCATGGGGAGCATCATGGAAAACGGACAAAAAGCCAATTTGCCCATCTGGTGTTACGAGCGGGAAATCTCCAAAGGCCTGAATGCCATCAGACTGGAAGCCAATGACCAAATCAACTGGCAATGATGCATCCGAAATGTCGGGAGTCAGTGTGGGGCTGCCAGTGCGCATACAGCGCGTCCTACGGCCTCGCCCTATCGAGAATGCCAGGTTGTGTTGAACGAACTCATCCGATAATCCATGGTGTGAAGCTAAAAGCACCACATCCTCACCGGGATCATACAAATAGATCGCACTACGCTGGCTTCCTCCCACCTGAGCAACTGCCTGGCTTACTTGAGACATCACTTCTTCAAGGTCCAGGCTGGCCGTGATCTGGCCCGTGAGCTGATTCAGCGTTTCGAGTTGGGATGCCCGTTCTTGAACCTGATCGTAGAGCAAAGCATTCTCAATAGCGATGCTCACTTGCGCGGATAAGGTAGTCAGCAAGTCTAAATTGTATTGTGAGAATTCAACACCGCTGAGCGTATCAAATACGGCTAAGCAGCCAATAACCCTCTCTGGGGTTACCAGAGGCACCCCCAACCAGGATTGGGGCGTCACCTCACTGGTTGGCAGACCAATGGGGTTGGGGCCACTTTGGGTCTGGGGAGTCAAGACAATCGTCTCCCGCTCCCTGATGACCCGATCCGTCAGCCGATCAGCCATTGGACGCCGCGGCCAGGATCGCGCTTCCCCCATTTTCACGGCCAGTGGGTACCACAACTCGTCGGTTTGGGGGTCAACTAAAGCGACATAAAAATTGCTTACCCCAAAAATTTGCATGACCTGTTCTTGGATGATGGGCAAGAGATCATCCAAATCCAAAGAGGAACGCAGCGCCTGGCCGACATGGCTGAGCGTAGACAATTCCATGACCCGTTTTTGGAGATCAGATCGAGCTGCCATCACCCCGTAAAGGAGTACAGAAATCACCGCGGGGATACCACCCATCAGGACAATAAATTTATTGCCTACATAGGGATAGGCCTCAGCCGCTACCAGCAACAAAGGTACTGATAACAATTCGACCGCTGCCAGAAAAATGAGATCGCCGCGATCTGTCACTATCGTAGCCCCCCATTGAATAAAGCCGTCCACCCAGATCAGCAACCCATGTAGAAGCACGAAAGCAATCGCTGGCAAAACGGCCATATTCCACATTTGTTCAGCAGATGTAGCATGCACTGCCATATCGGGATCCCCCAAAATCGTAAAAGCCAACGCAAGGGGGACGATATTGACGCTGATATCAAAGCCAAGATCGTACCACCACGCAAATTTCCGAGAATGGCTTTCGAAAGGAACAGGTTTGTATATCCTGCGGACGCCATAGCCAATGATAGTTCCAAAGGTGGCGACCCAAACCGCAGTTTGGACGCCATAGATCAGTGCACTCCCCAATATGACCACCGAAATCAATGTGACCTCGCCAAGAAAGATACTTAGAGGGAAATTCACCTGGAAAGCAACAAAACCAATCGCAACAAGCGCGGGCCATAGCTGATGATCCACGGGGCTTTCCGAGAGAGCAACCAACGCTAAAACAGACAGGCCTATAACGATCATAAAAGCCCGATAGAATAAGCGGCTCTCTTGACGAATAGCTTTCATTTTTTTCAACGAGGTTCCTTTTCCCGATTCTTCATTTGTCTGCAGTCCCTCATCCACTAAATTCTAACCGAATTTCATGGGGTGACACTCGGTGACTGTGTGCGTGTTGGCGTGGGGGATGGGGTCTTGGTCAATGTGGGCGTCAGTGTAGGCGTCAATGTTATCGTGTAGGTAAAAGTTGACGTTGCGGTTGGTGTGTCTGTGGGGGGATTCAAAGACTGGTTCGCTTCATTGCGCCATATTTCGGGGACAGCCCCTTCGGGAAGCTCCAGGAGTGCTTTCCAATCCAGCTTTTCGCGGTCGTACTGCGACAGTTCATGCGCGATTTGAGCCCGGTAGTAATATAGCCGTCCGAAATCCCGATCTGATCTTGCAAGAACTTCACTGGCGTTCACCTGGATATAGGCATCGTTGACGTTGCCGTCAGCCCAAAAAGCGCGTGCCAGACCTAAGCTCAGGTCAAAGGAATCGGGCAAAAGCGTGCGGGCCAGATACAAATCGTTGACTGCTTTCTTAGGCTCATCTATTTCCAGGGCGATCAGACCACGGTACTGGTAGGCGAGTCCAAATTCTTCATCCAAAGCCAGAGCCTGATCGAGGGAGTTCATGGCTTCTTGATAATCTTCACCAATCATGTATTGCGCAGCTCCCAACATCGTCCAATAAAGTGGTTCGTCATGCCTGTATGAGCCATAGGTCTGAATATAGTTGAGTGCTTCTTCAGATAGATCGTTTTTTATGAGAGCTTCACCCAAAACCATGTAAACCGGCAAGGCGGTGATATCCAATTCGTGGGCCTTTAAGGCATCATTCAACGCGTCTTCATTTTGACCCAGGCTCAAATGAATTTGCGCTCTGAGCATGTAAAAGCGTGGGTGGTCCAACATCTGATCTGCGACACCCCGCAAAGTGGTCAACGCTCCTTCAGGGTCGCCCGACTCAAGCTGATAGCTTGCCAGTGCCAAATAAGCCTCCCCAAAATCTGGCGCTAAAGCAATCGCTTTCTTCAAATCAGACTCCACATTATATCCATCATCTTGAGCTTGTTGAGCTAACCCTCGCCCCAGATGAGCTGGTGCAAACTCAGGGTCTAAAGCAATGGCGTTTTCGTATGCCTGTAGAGCCAGATCGTAATCCGCCCGGAAACGGTGCGCCTCACCAATATAGTAATATGGGTCTGCCGCTTCAGGGTTCTCGCGCTGCACCTGCTCCATGAAGTTCAAAGCTGACTCATAGTCGCCGCGCTCCAGGGCGCGCATGGCAATCTGATACGCCTCGCTGCGCGGATGGGGCGTGTTGACATACAAGGGCCGGGGAGTATATGTGGCATCAAGCAGCATCCACAATGGCTGAGGGGTTGAGGTAATTTCCGGGGTTGCGGTCGCCGCGACAAAAACCGGCGTGTCTGTTGGCGTCCCGCTGGGGGTAGCCGACCAGGGAATTGGCGTGATGGTCAAGCGCGGACCAAACAGAGTCCCACGGGGAGCGAATATCCCCACAAGCACGAGACCAATCACAACGATCCACCCGCCCCCATAAACCAGCAGCCGCAGCATTGGGTTGGCGATGATTCTCTTAGATGTCTTCTCCTCATCGCCAAAATCGATCTCCCACAGCCGTTTCTTGGGGGGCACAGGCTCGACCTCACCGTCGTCTACCGTTTCCCCCATGAGGCGCAGTCCACGCCGAGCGGACTGGTTATTTGGGTCGATGCGGAGCACGGATTTCAAACAAAATACTCGCTCCTTATCAGACTCCACTACGGAACTCAGCCAGAGCCAGTAATCCGGGTTCTCTTTATCCATGCGCAAGAGGCGCGTCAACAGATCGCGCGCTCTGGCACGTTGGTTCTTCTCTATCGCCTCGAGGGCTTCACGAAACATCCTGGATTCGGACATAATCCGCTGAATGTAGTCTAGCATAGGCTAAATGTACACACAAGACGCTTCCACAACTCCTAACCATTCTGTAAATGAAGCCATGCGCTGAACAGCATGGATAACCAACCAGGATAGCTGCCGCATTTCACATGCCTAGCTTGTAGAGAAATGCTTCTCATCTCCGCCAGGCCATTTTTGATGTAAAATTGGGTTATGATCACCACTCCTCTCTCTCAAGCTAAAATCCTGCTCGGTGTTACCGGCAGCATCGCCGTCTACAAAGCCGCAGACCTGGCTAGTAAGCTGGCTCAGAGCGGTGCGAAGGTCAACGCCATTCTCACGAAGGCGGCTACCGAATTCATCTCTCCGCTGACCTTCCAATCTGTGACGGGGCAGCCAGCCTACACGGACTCCGATTTGTGGGGAGCGCAGGCGCACGTGCTGCATGTGGGTCTGGCTCACGAGGCCGATCTGCTGCTCGTCGCCCCAGCCACCGCCCACACCATGGCTAAATTGGCCCTAGGCAGCGCTGACGATCTGCTCAGCCTGACGGCGCTGGCCCTAGGCACCGGTGAGGGCAGTTCTCCACTGATGATCGCTCCAGCTATGGATGCAGGCATGTTCAGCCACGCCGCCACGCAGGAGAACCTGCGCATCCTTGTTGAGCGCGGAGCTGTGATCATCGGGCCGGAGGAAGGACACTTGGCCTCGGGTCTGGTCGCCAAGGGGCGCATGACCGAGCCTACCGAAATCATCGGCCATGTGCGCTGCCAACTGGCGCGCAACGGCCCGCTCCGAGATCAGCAGGTAGTGGTCACTGCGGGTGCAACTCAAGAGCCTCTCGACCCGGTGCGCTTTCTGAGCAACCGCGCCTCAGGCCGACAGGGCTTTGCGCTGGCCCAGGCTGCCCTTGACGCGGGCGCGCGAGTGACCCTGATCAGTGGTCCAACGCATCTATCCCCGCCCATCGGCGCAAAATTTATCCGCGTCCGCACAGCCGAGGAGATGAGGTCAGCCACGCTGGACGCCTGCCAGGAGGCCAATGCATTGCTCATGGCCGCGGCAGTGGCCGACTTCCGACCTTCCCAGCAATCCGACCAGAAGATCAAAAAGATCGCCGGAGTCCCCACCATGGAGCTGACGGCTAACCCGGATATTCTATCCGAGGTCAAAGATCAGCACGCAGAAACAGCACATCCTGAGGTAGTGATCGGGTTTGCCGCCGAATCTCAGGATCTGCTGGCCAATGCTCAAAATAAACTCAAATCTAAGGGGCTAGATATGATCGCCGCAAACAATATCAGCGCAGTGGACGCGGGCTTCGCCGTCGATACCAACCGCGTCACTCTGTTGCACGCTGACGGGCAGCAGGAAGAACTACCCCTGATGAGTAAAGCCGAAGTCTCCGCCGAGATCATCCAGCGATTGATCCGCATGCTGGGCGAGGAGCACGGTTCCTAAACGCTTTCCAAAGGAGCATGGCGTGAAAACCACCAACGCTATCACCGACATCCCCGGCATCCAGGTTGGACACGCGCAGGACCTGGATGCCCTGACCGGCTGCACTGCGATCATGTGCCCAGGGGGGGCTGTTGGGGGCGTAGATCAACGCGGGGGCGCGCCGGGCACGCGCGAGGTGGACGCGCTGCGCCCGCTCCATTTGGTGGATCAGGTTCATGCGGTCGTGCTTTCGGGTGGTTCTGCTTTTGGGCTGGACTCCGCCTCCGGTGTCGTCCAATACCTGGAAGAGCAAGGGGTGGGTTTCGATGTCCGGGTGGCTAAAGTTCCAATTGTGCCCGCAGCCATCCTCTTTGATCTGGGGATCGGCCGCGCCGATGTGCGCCCCGGCCCCGAGATGGGCTATCAGGCCTGCCTAAATGCCAGCGCCGATGCCCCAGCAGAAGGCAACGTCGGGGCGGGGACCGGGGCTACTGTGGGCAAAATCCTGGGACCGAAACAAGCCATGAAGGCGGGCATCGGCGGCGCCAGCATGGATATCGGCGGGGGGGTGGTTGTGGGGGCTATGGCGGCCGTCAACGCCTTTGGAGACGTGATCGATCCGACCAGCGGAGAGATCATCGCCGGTGCGCGTGCCGCCGATGTTGGCCCCCTGCATATCGGCGCCGAGGGCTACTTCGCCGACACGCTCCAGATCATGCGATCTCTGGTTGGCCGTACTGTGCTGGGATTCGCCAGCCGAGGCAATACGGTGATCGGGGTGGTAGCCACCAATGCCAGGCTGACCAAAGAGGGCGCCAACAAAGTCGCCCAGATGGCTCACGATGGACTCGCACGCACCATCCGCCCGGCCCATACCATGGTAGATGGGGATACCATCTTCGCCCTCGCAACGGGGGCCAAAAAAGCTGACGTCAACATAGTGGGAGCCTTTGGTGCAGAGGTCTTCGCCCAGGCCGTCTTACGGGCAGTGTACGCAGCGGAGCCCATAGCAGGACTGCCAGCCGCATCGAAAAGCCCTACACCTTAAGGCGTCGAAGGTTCATTTTTCGTTGACAAAACCCGGGGCGCATAGTAATATTCTCCCCGCCCTGGCGAGGTAGCTCAGTGGTAGAGCAGGGGACTCATAAGCCCTTGGCCGTGGGTTCGACTCCCACCCTCGCCATCTTTGACACCACAAAGACCGGGGTACTCAGAAAATAATTAGGGAATCAGCACGCTCGAAGGAGTGTGCTTTGGTGAGGAGATGATAGGGAGAGATTGACACCAACAGAGAATAATCTGTTAGGAGTATTCGTAACAAATCAGGGACAAAAGTAGTAGAGCATACTGAACTGGTATTCTTGCTTCAAGGTTATGAAGTAAGCACGGCAGAATCTCCGAAATTCTGCGCCCTTTAATAAGCTGGTTGCGGGCAAAGCTGGTAACATTCCAGAGCTAGAAGCGGATAAGCAATGTGCGCGGTGCGGGATATGTGTTTGACGCGGAAAGGATAGGGCGAGAAATTATGCAGCGAACTTTTACGGACGAGAGGTGTTTTGATTTCGAGTTTTGGGTTTATTCGACTCGTGAATGGGTGAGGGAGTTCATAGGGCTAGAGGATATTATTGCATTGATAATTCTAGGGTTAGGAGTGGCAGGGAATATTGATGGGTGTATTCCATACATTCCTTGGTTGACAGATTTTTACCGAAAAATCAGCACTGAACTTATAGGAATTGGGGTAACAGTTTTAATTATCGATAATATAAACCAAGCTAGAATCATCAATGAAGAAAAAATGAGACTGATTATTCAACTTAGAAGCCCAAACAATACGTTCGCAATCGAAGCAGCTCGTCAACTCGAAGAAAGAAATTGGCTAAATGACGGTACTCTCACGGGGGCATTTTTAGATGGAGCCAATCTATCAGGTGCTCCGCTTTACAATGCATGGATGGATAAAGCAGCTTATCATGGTCCAATCTTGAAGATGCAAGATTGCCCTTATCTAATCTGAACGAATCAGAATTACGCGACGCAAACCTAAGAAATGCGTGGCTGGCGGCAACAACTCTCGAGAAAGCAAACCTGGAGGGAGCAGATTTAAATGGCGCGAACTTTGATAGCGCCCAAATGGAGGGATGCATAGTGACTCCAAAACAGCTCAAAACAACGGAATCGTTATCCGATGCAATTCTTCCCGATGGCACAAAACTCAGCGAAGATAACTGGAAAGCAGAGTTCGAGGAATGGTGCGAAAAGCAGGAAAATCCAGAAAATGAATGAAACCAAGAAGCGCCTCTATTGTGCTGAGGAAATTCAGGCTGAAGCAATCATTTGTCGATATTGCAAAAATGATCTACGTGTTCCCCTGCCACCCCTGTTTCAGTCGAAGAGGAAATTGTGCAATATTCACGCCAGCGTATCCGTTCAATATTCATTAGTAGCTGAATGTATTAAGGTCTTATTCGATGTCGATTACTATTAGTATGTAAAAAAATCAATCGTGAAAAAACATATAACGCAACCACAAGAATATTTGTTGGTGGGGGGATGATTGTCTACGTTCTGATACAAGTGATTCGCTTCCTTAGAAAAGTTTATGCATAGTTTGTTTATATCTAACAGCCAAGATATTTGTAACTGTATGCTATAATCCCACTCACACAACAAAAAAGCCCGCACCATCGGGGCCATCCACAGGGAACTGATCTTGCCTCACAAGCCTTCGCCTGCATTTTAGGATAACCACACCGAACCAGAACATGATGGAGAGCGCCATGAAAAAATGGATTATCCCGATTTTGCTCTTAATTTCTGTTGTAATTATCCTTCTTCCCATCGAGATTTCACTCAAAACTGCTGATGCAAACACCGAATGTCCGCCAGGCGAATGTGAAGACAACGTTCCAGTCATTCAACAATCTGATCCCAAGCATTACGCCCCCTGGTGCCGGTTTGAAATCCTCTACTCTAAAACCGGAGATGCGAATTATTCCTATATTGAGTTTGTCGTATCGGGGCTATTTCCAAAGTCCGCCAGCATAGAGCTATTTGGATTGGGCACCTTCAATATCTCAGGTTTGAACTGTGTTCAATACCCAATGGAGCACAAATGCTATGGGAATATTCTAGGGCCAGCAGGCCAGGGAGAGGCGAAATTCTATGCCGGCAAGCTCTCGGTTGCCAACGAAGAAAATGCTGTATGCTCTGTATCAAAGGCGCTTGTTCCACCGCCTGTCTACACGCCTTCAGATAGGTAATTTGTACTGGGGCATCCAAAAATCATGGAGAAGCGGGGATTATCTCTCAAATCATACCTTTTCACTTGTTGCAAACACGTTCCAACAGTGATTTTCTGTTTGGTCACTTGATACACAACTATTATTTGTTAAAGTAGGATGAAACCCCGACTTTGAACTTCTTTACCCCATCACCATAAACTTCGGCCACCCGCCAAGTGCTTATGTGGAGACTAGGAGAATAGTCGAAGTGGCACTCTCCAATAGACGCTTGCAAAAAATCCCCGGTAAACGCACCCTGCATTGTATCCGCAAAATCAGTTGAGTTGTCAAGGATGCTGACAAACAACTTGTGGGCAGCTTCCCCCAACGTAAGTACAAAATCCGGTTGATAGCTTTGGATTTCTTCAATCAGATGATGCTTACAATGCTCAAAATAGGGTCGCAGGAATTTCAACGCTCCCCCTTGAACGCTGGATGGTTTTTGCTCGAAAGTGCATTTCACCAGATTTGTAGCATAAAGCGTTACCCTGTCGAAATTCTGCTCACCTAACAAATCACGCAACCAACGGGATAATTGGCGGTTAGGCTCATTCAACATAAGGACATGCTTTACACGCTCCGGGTTTACGGTAATTGTTGGGTCTTGACCAATCAACATCAGGCGAAACTCATCACCAAGTTTATGAAATGGTGCAACTTGAAGGTTGAATCCAACGGTTGAAAAGGATTCACAAATCCTACATGTCCTGGGATAACCAAATCGGTATTCAGGCATCAATAACTTACTCTAGGATACTGCCATTCCATCCCGTTAGCAGGGCAACGCGGTCTTGCAGCGGACATTAACATCTCCGCGCCCCCAGTTCATCAAGGCTCAAGAGTATGAAGGTCGCGCCAGCTACCTCTACCCCTTTGAAGCGCTAAACTAATACAACCCAAAAAGCTGGAAATCAGAGAGAACATTGCGAATAGCGTTAAGAAAATAGTCCCACTACCGGCACAAGAGGCTCTATTCCACCGCCAAATGCTCCCATCCTCCAAAAGTATATAGTTCGTCTGTCCTCGACAATTTGGCCCGATGTCATCTACCTGGTAAGACGCAATTATTTCCCCAGGTGGAGCAGGTGGGCGATAGTTCGACCTGGATTGCGCAGAACAACTCGAGATATTCAAAGAGGACTGGTCTGGTACCTCAGCCACTTCCTTCCACGCACATTGATTTCTCTGTTTGCACTGATGGGAGTAGAAATTCCCACCCGCGGTACTGATATAGACCGTCTGATCTCCTAAGCTATAGCACGTAGGGCCAGTGAAACTAACCACCTCTTCTGGAGGTTCCTGAATCTGTTTCCAATCACCGTGAGGAAGCGCATTTCCCACCAATGAAACAAAACCCCCAATGGTGACACTCACAATACTCATCAAAAAGAACAAAAAAACGAAATTCCAAACCGAAAAGCGAACTTTGCTGGTAAAGAAATAGACGGCGGTTCCAAGGACTAACCCAAACAATAAGCTCAAGCCAACAGCGCTTAAGGCAAAGCCAAGCAAACTGAGTTCTGAGCCACCGATGAAAACAAGTGTGCTCAAAACTCCCAGTGGAACACCTGTAACAAGTAGAGCCCTAATAAATCTGGACAAGTTATTCCCTCATAAGCAACATACAGGCCGGTTGATACAGGTGGAAATTATACCAAAGGGCAAGGTGATCTTTTGAAATCGGGCAGATACTTTGACGCTTCTGTTTTACTCCCAATGAGGCAACAAATACAGGACCACTTCATAGAATCCGTGACCGACGATAGAGTGTCCATATTCGTTCCAATGACCATCGATAGGAAAATGGGCGGCTTGGGTTCGGCGGTCATTGATGTAGGTATGTAAATCAAAGAATTGGATGGATTCTTCTTTGAGAAAATGTGCCAGGGCATAGTTTTCAGGAGCATCATGGCTGAATATCACGATGAAGTCCCCGCCATACTGCTGAACGCTTTCGTTGAAATTGCTAAAAATAGCGAACAAGAGTTGATGTACCTCGCTATCAGGAAGTTCCTTGGTTGTCTCAACTCGATTCATGTATTCATTTACTGGTTTTTCGACCTCCCTGATCTCGTCTAAAAGATCATATCCTTCCGGCGGGGTATAGGCAAAGGTTTTGTTCAGCTGTTCAGGAAGATGAAGGTTAGCATTAAGTCTGTATTTATAGACTCTGTGAAGATAGGTCAGCAAGTGAGATTTTGCATTTAAATAGCCAACCGCATACCTGTAGTAATAGCGCAGCGGGGTGTATTCAAGATCCAGATATTGCAGACCATTTCCATCCCACGAACAGAAATCCAAATTATCCTGTAGCTCTCCGGTATAAATTACCAATACAACTTTGGGTTCGTACTTCCTGACTCGTTGTTCGAATAACCTCAATTCCTGGCAGGAGTCGTAAGCGTAGACCCCAGCCTTAATCACTTCCGCCTTTCGATATCGGCCATCGGAATTTGCTAGGTACTCATTGAGCAGTTCTTCAAGGACTGTGCCGTGCAAAAACTGATAGTCAACTTCCGCTCCCTCGCCGTATGAATCCCCCAGGATCGCAATCCGAAGAGTGTCTCCTGGTGCTGAGAGCTGATATTCGTCAGGACCTCGGAACCCTTCAGAGTTGTATTGGATATAGCTTATGGCCTCTTTTGACTCCGGTGTATGTTTGAACGAGATATTGGGGATATGTTCGAACCCCCAATCGCTGTACCTGACCGCATATGTAGGTTGTGGGAAGAAGTGATAAAGGACTAATTCGGCAACAATAATACTGATGAATATGGATGCTAAGGACAATCCAATATTCATTAGCAGATATTTTTTCTTCGATGACATCTAAGTACCTCGCGGAAAATCCTTCAAAAAAATGTGCGCAAAACAGATCGAAGATCATCTTGCCAAAGCACAAACCGCTCAACAAAAGTGGGCAATACTTCGGCATTATATCATTTAGCCTGACGACAGGCGAGCAGACGATTCTTGGGGTTTTGAGAGTGCCTATACACTCTGGTAAATGCCTTGAAGCTCGGTCTCATGCAGGGTAAGTCGCCAATATCCAAAGCCGTCATCCTCTTAGTAGTACTGTAGTCCTGTTGACTTCTCCTCAACCCTGCGATAAACTATACGCACATTGCTGGCTATGCGAAAAACGCACATGGAGAATCGGATGACTGCTCAACAGACGGCTCACATCACCGCCCTAACTACACTCAACCCAGCGATCCACGGATGGGAGATTTACCTCAACGATCAAGGCAGTTCACCCCACACCCTCAAGGCCTTCACCGGGGATATGCGGCTGCTGGCCTCTTACCTGCCTCCAGACCGAACCATCGGAAGCATCACCACCAGCGATTTGAACAATTTCCTGAAATGGATGCAGGAAGAGCGCGGTGTCCCTTGCAGCCCCAAGACACTGGCGCGCCGGATCACCTCGCTAAAGGCCTTCTTTCGCTGGCTGCACAGCGCGGGGATCCTGCTGGTTGATCCGGCAGAGAAGGTCGTGCAAAAATCTGTGCGGAGCCCTCTCCCCGAAGTACTCACCCCAAAAGAAGTCGAAGCAGCCTATGAAGTCGCTGAAGCATATCGCCAGGCAGAAAAGCCGGATACTCGTTACTTCGCGCTGCTCGATCTGCTGCTCGCCACGGGGATCAAGAAGAGCGAATGTTTAAGCCTCAGCCCCAATCATGTTCACCTCGATGCCGAGGATGGCCCCACGCTGTTCGTGCGCTATGACAATCTGAAGCATCGCTACAAAGAACGCAAAATCGCGCTGCCCGAAAGTTGGGTGGCAGCTTACCATGAGTACAGTTCTCAATACAAACTCACCGATCAGCTATTCCCCTGGTCACAGCGACGCCTGGAGTACCTCCTGGAGGATTTGAGCAACGAAGCCGGCCTTGAGAAGCACCTCTCTTTCAGTATGTGTCGTTGGACCTGCGCCCTGACCGACTGGCAATCCAGCATGGAATCAGACAAAATCCGTCAGAAGATGGGCATCTCGAAAGTTCAGTGGCGCGAAATCAGCCAGAAACTCAAGCGCCTAGCTGCGCAGCTCGAATCGAATTAAGGGTGGGTAGGCATCTTTCAGGGATGCGCCCTGGTCGTTGGGCGCGTGAATTGCTATCTTTTCTCGGCAAGATAAGCAAAGAAGCCCGCTTTTCGTAAGGCAATCAAAGTCAGCCAGCCCAGGAATCCCCCAATCGCCCCAAAGATGATATAACCAATGATGGCGCGCACTAACCCCAAAGCGACGAAGCCCACCGGCGCGCCGCTGATGATGCCGTAGGCCCACTTCACCATTAACTTCCCCAAGTGACCCAATATCCCCACCAGGATAGCGACGACCAGGTTTTCGCGATTCCCGCCCAGCAACAACAGAACTAAGTCAGAAACCACACCGAGTAAGGTGTAGGAGAGAAAGGTATTCAGCATACCAAAGTCCCCCATTCCCAGGAATGCGGCAATCAACCCTGAAGTGACCCCCACTAACGAAGCCGCCCCAGGTTTGGGTACTACCCTGGCCGCAACGACGATGATAGCCATCCAAAATATGCCTGAATGACCGGGTAACTGCAACGGCGTTCGCAGTGCAATCTTGGCGACCACCACCAGGGCAGAGAATAAAGCCAAAAGGATGAGTTGAAACGTCGAGAAGTAGCGAGACTTCATGGCAGTTGAACCTCGATTTTGTCAACATCCTGAACCCAGTCCGCGCGCGTATCAAAGCTTGGTAGTTTTGATACCAGCTTGAGCGTACCACGGCCAGAGAGATCGAACATCACTATATTCTCCAAGTCAACGACCTGCTCCCAGACGAATTGGACCTCTTTGCCCCGGCTGGAACTCGATACCGTTACATCAGAGGCGGCTTCTAGGGAAGTTTGCTCAAGATACAGCAGCAATACATCTCTCAGCAACCAGCCTTCTTGGGTTTTCCCTTCTTCATCGTCAACAAAACTGACCAGTTCCAGTTTCGTCAGATCGTCGGGGGTGAAACTGGCCACATATTGTTCATCGACAAAGATCGGGATCGACCCCGGGGGCATACCCGCAGGTGCCTGGGAAGCAACTATGCGCCGTTGAAGGGCGTCGACGCCCAAGATCAACCCAACGATCACAACAAGAAGGGTAATGGCTATGATGATGCGTGTTTTTTGAGTCATGTAATTCTCCAGCGAACACTTAGTTTAGAAAAAGCAAACATCCTATCACAAGCGAAGCGCCCAGTGCCAAATAACCGTCGATCCAACTAAAAGACAATGCATAGTATGGACGGCGATGAGGTGAGTCGAAACCGCGCGCATAAGCGGCCTCGGTAATCGACCAGGCTCGCTTGGTGGTCAGCACGATGGCTGGCACGGTCAACGAAATCAGATCATTTAATTGCGATAACATGCGCCGCAAAGAGTTGGTTTCGCGAACCGCTCCCCGGGAATATTGGGCTTCCCTGATCGCCCGCCACTCGTCATCCAACAAGCCCAAACTTTGGAAGGCCAGGCTCAAACTGAAGGCATACCGATATGGCAGGCGCAAATACTCCAAGGTCAGGCTCAACTCTCGTGTGGTGGTAGTCGAGAAGAACAAGGTGAAGACTCCGCTCAGCAAAATCAAACGCGAACAGATCAGCAAGGCATGATCCAAGTCGATCAACCACCAATCCAGAACAAACAAGATCAAAAGAATCCACTTGATCCGCCAGATCTGCCGAGCCGCCTGGGGCAGCAAGCGCGCCCAGGTCAAGAACAAGGCGTAAACCACGATGAAAATCGCCAGGCGCTCCAAGGGCAGCATGACCACAAAAGAAGCCACCAAGCTGATGAACAACTTGGCGCGCGGGTCTGCGCGGCGGAGCGGCGACTCGTTCACCAGCACAACCTGCCGGGTGCGACCCGATTGACTCACTCTCATACGTCAGCCCCCAAGTGTTGATCGGTAAACCATCCGGGCAGCTTGATGCCAGCTTTCCCCCAGGCATGGGCGTCCGTAAATACCTCAGCGGGTTCGCCATCCGCAATCACACCTTCCCCACCCAGCAAGATCAACCGGTCTGCCTGAGAGGCAAGGGGGAGATCATGAGTAGTAATGACAACCAACTGGCCTGCGTCAGCCAACAGGCGCAGCAAACCCACCAGAATGGCTTTGTGATGGCTATCCTGCCCCAGTGAAGGCTCATCCAGCAGAACCCCGTGCCTGGGCTTGCGCATCAGGACCAGTGCCAATGCCAAACGCTTCTTTTCGCCCTCGCTTAACAATAAGGGAGGAGTAGCCTCATATGCTCGCAACCCCAAAGCGTCCAGCAAGGCAGCATAATGTACCAAGTCGGGGTCGGGGATGCGGTAGAGAATTTCTTCCCGGACGCTGCTGTTGAACAATTGTAAATCGGGGTTTTGAAAAACCATTCCTAGATCGGGGGCAGCCGTGCCTGCCGGGGAAGATATCTTTACATCCCCAGAATGTTTTTGGAGACCGGTGATCACCCGCAACAAAGTGGTCTTACCGACCCCATTTCGCCCAACGATGGCGACCATTTGCCCTCCAGGGAGAGACAGACTCAGGTTCTTCAGGGGCGTGTGATCCCCAAACGCAACAGTAACCCCCTCGATTTCCAGGCTAAACTTCCGCCTTGGGTGCAGATTCAGCCCCTCAATGGAGGTAATCTCTGGGGCTGGAGTCCCGTTCAAATCCAGCAGGTTTACCCCCTCCACACCAGCCAGATATTCGGCGCGATGCTCGAAGATCGCCACGGCTTTGCCGTCATCCACTTGCTCTTCCAGGTAGCCAATCAAAGCTAAGGCTGCGGTCGTATCCAGCATCGAGAGAGGTTCATCCAAGATCAGGGCCTGGGGCTGCCGGGCAACAACTGCGGCGAGGGCCAGTTTTTGCTGCTCGCCCCCCGAAAGGGTGAGCGGCGAACGAGATCGCATTTCAGCGAGATCAAACTGAGTTAAGTAGCGCTCCAGCCGTTCAGAAATCTCAGACCGCTCGAGGCCCAAGTTTTCCAGACCAAAGATGATCTCGTCTTCAACGGTTGGGGCCAGCATTTGAGCGGACGGATTTTGGAAGACCATCCCCGATTTTTGAGCCAACTGCCACATGGATAAGTCAGCCGTTCGCTCGCCATCGAGCCACACTTCGCCGGTCATCTCGCCATTATACAGATGAGGGATCAAACCCATCAAGCAACGCGCCAAGGTGCTTTTACCACTCCCCGAGGAACCCGTGACCAAAGTCAACTTGGCAGGCGAAATCTGGAGCGAAAAGGGAGATAACCCATGGCCGTTCTGAGGATAGCGAAAGGAAACCTGATTTGTCCGCAGCATGGTTGGATAGCAGATGTTCTATTAATCCAGTTTCAGCGGCAACCAACAATCATCTTGTCGTTCGACGAAAAGAACAGGCTTGCCAGAGCGTCGGGCAGGGCGCAGCTTATCGGTCAGGACGAAACCCTCAGTCACCGACTCGCCGCTGAGGGTGCGAACGTCAAAGACCCCAGCACTTTTTACGACGCCGATCAACTGCAACCCTTCTAGTTCACGAATCCGGCCCACGGACACGTAGCGGCCATCATCGCCATGGGCCAACAGCCCCACCGCTGCCAAAGCGCCGATGACTCCACCCTCATCTCCACCCACGCCTTCGAGATGCACACCATGCGCATGAGCCAGCGCTCGGGCTTCGAACTGAGTTACGATTTCACGCTGGGCTCGATGCCCATAAGTGGTGATATCCGGGGGGATGGCGGTTCCTACACATAGCCCCGGATCACTACCGGGTTGATAATCATCCAACATGATCTTGCGGGCATACGCGGCAATCTCACGCTGGGGACAAGGATCACCTTCGAAGAGAATCCCCGCGCAACTGTTTTTGGCCGTCATGGGGATGCGCTCATCTTCCAAGAGCTGATGGCGCGTCACACCGTGGACACGAAAGTCTCGCGCCAGGGTCCGGGCCATGAAACGCGCCAGGTAGCCGGTGCCGCGAGACTCGTGGTTATCGGTATCGTCAATGCCGATGTAGTACTGCATAAGCCCGTTCATTGACCTGGAGCTACTTACTTTATTTCGATTTTGACAACCCCCTTGACTTGAATATCATCTCCAAACCCCGGTGCCACGATCCTGAAACCACCCTTCTTTCTAGAAGAGAGAATGCAATTTTCACAAGCCAGGATTTCCGCCAGGTCGGCCTCGGCGACAGAACCGTCCTCTGAGATAAAAGCGACAGTGGTGGCATCGGGCTTCACACCGGCCAAGTCCAGCAAACCTTTGATCGGAACGCCAGTGTAAGATTCTAGTTCGCCCTTACTATTTTTCGACTCGGTACCAATCATTTCCATCGCCTGGATATCCGCTTCTACCCAGCCGATTTCTTTGTCAACTTTGCCGACAACGACCAGCGCTGCATCTTCCGGGATCCCAGTGTCTGTAGCGGCGCATCCAACAATCAAAAAACACGCCAGGATGAGTAAGGAAGAAGTGACGATGAAGTTAGATTTCATATTGAATCTCCTTAATGTAGATCAGATGAAAATACTTGATTAACTTGAATTTCTCTTCCGGTCTCTGAGGTCTTGTATCCCTCCAGACCGGAGATATGCCTACGGATTCCCGCAGTATTCAGCGCATCGAACAAGGGCGCGCACAGCGGATCGGAAAACGCGCTCTCAGCAATGATCAAATCAAACCGCTCTTCAAAAAGAGGGATGAAATCCAGGTTGTGCTTACGCGCCGCGGCGAGCACCGCCAGACCTAAGTCCGCTTTTCCGGCAAGCACCATCTCAGCTACCCGGGTATGCGTATTGACCTCATAGTCGTACCCTGCAATTTGCGTTGAATCAAGGCCGCGGATTTGTAATTGCTGGTCCAACCATAAGCGTGTTCCTGAACCAGCCACGCGATTGACGAGTGTGATCTCACCACGAGCCAAGTCATTTATGCCCTGGATGTTGTGTGGATTGCCCGGAGCAACCAGTAAGCCTTGTTGACGATGTGCCAACGTGATCATGTGCATCGGCTGTCCCGGGAAAAGGTGGCGCACATATGAGGTGTTGTATTCCCCACCGAGCGGGTCAAGGAGGTGGCATCCGGCCATATGACAAAGCTCCTGCCGCAGCGCGATTAGACCATCCAGGCTGCCCACGGGCAAAGTGTACACAGCGGGTAATCTGTCATCCTGGAAAAGTGTCTTTGCTAATAATTCCAAAGCTAAATCATGACTACCACAGACAATGATGGCATCCCTACCGGCGATTTGGGGCAAAACTGATACCTGGATGTTGAAGGCCGTCGCCGTGGCCTGGTAATACTTCTCCGTATAATTCCCCACGGTTTGGGTGTAGGTCAACCTCACCAAGCCCGCCTGTTCCAACAATTTTAGGTGATAGCGAACCCTGGCAGGATGCAAATCCATGGCCTTCCCCAATTGAGTCAGCGTTGCCGGCGCGCCCATTAAAGCGCGCAGAATCGCCAACCGGCGCCGGTCCGACAAAATCTTGATCGCATCGTAATCAGAGATCGACTGAATACTATCCAAAGCCAAGTACCATGATCCACGTTAAAAATAATTTTAGTGTAGATATTCTAATATAAGATTTCGATCCTGGCAATTGAGATGTATATAATTAAGCTAAGATGGGCGGAGCAACTGGAGAAAGACAATCCGACGGGATTCCTCGTTCAATCCATATCCATGTGCCTGGCGGAAACCCGGCAGCCAAAGGATCTCATCACCCCGACAAATCAGCGGCCATCTGGCCCGGGCACGCTGGGGAATCTTTAGATCAATCATCAAATCAGACAATTTTTTGGAGTTCCCCCCCATTCCGAAGGGCGAGAAACGATCACCCGGGCTGCGACCCCTGACATTCAGGCTGGTGGCCTGTTCCCCAACATCGACCCAAGCCCGGTATGGATCCCGATTGTTCAAGACCTGCTCCCAATCAATCTCGCCAGCGCGATGTACCTTCGCCGTGATCTGCCAGCCATCTGCCAAATCTATTCTCCCCGGCAGATCAATGACCAACGACTCTGCATTGGACGGCATCTGCGGCCACTGCTTACTGGGCAGATCAGCCCCCCTGTCTGCGAGATAGAAAACGCCCTCTTCAAGAAAGGCGCTGACTCCCAAAGCGATATCTTGCTGCCCCGCGCGCGGTGCGGATTCCAACAGAGATGTGGCTCGTTCCACGGCCTCAAAGCTGAGGTCACGGATATCACTGCGCAACATAGACATCGCCCATTTAACCAGGCCACGCCGCACACTCAGTGGCTGATAAGACAAACTCAGTGCATCGAATGATACATAGCCATCGCCCTGTTCAAGCAAACAGCTATGGCGCGCCAAAGCAACAGCATCATCCAAAACTGCGCGGTCCGCTGCCAGAATATCCGCCGTTTGCCACAACCTGGACTTGACTCCCGGGGCATACTCTTCTAATTGAGGGATGAGTTCATGACGCAGCCGATTGCGAAGGAACTTTGTATCTTCATTGCTGCGATCAAATAGTGGCTCCAAATGATTTGTCCGGCAATACTCCAAGATCTGATCGCTCCAGGTAGATAACAACGGACGCACAAGAGGGATTTCTTCGCTCCAGGGATTAGGAAGCGTAATCGGCTGCATACCCATCAATCCGGCCAAACCAGTTCCCTGCAATAAGTGCATCAATACCGTCTCAACCTGGTCGTCGGCGTTGTGCCCAGCGGCCACAGCTTGAGCACCGATTTCTTCCGCTTGCCGAAAGAGAAAGCGATAACGAGCCTGGCGCGCAGTTCCCTCTATCGACTGGCCAGTTTTCTCGGCTAAGGCACGGATATTGCACTCCTCAAGGGCAAATTCAACTCTCAGTGAAGCAGCCAGCCCCTCTACACTGCGCGCTTCAGCATCTGCCTCAGGACGCAACTTGTGATTCATGTGTGCAATGATGACCAAATATCCGCATTTGTGCAATAAGTCCAGCAAGCAAAGGCTATCAGGACCCCCAGAAACCCCAATCAGGATCGGTTTTTGCTTATCCAAGAGAAAATCTATGCGAAAGACCTTGTCAAAATGCGTTAACATTGAGAAAATTATAACGCAATCGAAAAATCAAGTATACTGAGAAGTGTACATCAGTCACACCAGACTGATTTTTTCAGATTCTTCCTCAAGGAGGAAATATGGCCGAGAAAGTCTTAATTGTTGATGATGATGTCGAAACCTTACGTTTAGTAGGGCTAATGCTTGAACGCCAGGGTTATCAGATCAGCGCGGCAGATCATGGAGAGCGAGCCATCCAAAAGGCTCAAAACGACCAGCCTAATTTGATCTTGCTTGACGTCATGATGCCGGATATGAGCGGTTATGAAGTTGCCAAGCGACTTCGCACGAACAATCGCACAGCCAATATCCCTATCATCATGTTCACCGCAAAAGCCCAAGTAGATGACAAGGTTGAAGGTCTCGAGTCCGGCGCTGACGCTTATCTTACAAAACCAACCCAGCCTCGTGAACTCCTGGCGCAGGTCAGAGCCCTGCTCGCTCGCTCACGAGCCACCATGGTTACGCAAGTCGCCGCGCCGCAACCGATTGCCCAACTGAGAGGAGTCACCATCGGTGTGTTGGCTGCTAAAGGCGGCCTGGGGGTATCATCATTAGCCACGAATCTCGCTGTAACCATCCACAAGCTGACCCGTGAAAGTGTCATTCTGGCCGACTTCACACCCGGGAGAGGCGACCTCGGCCTGAGTTTTGGATTCAGCAGCCCAAACGGAAGCACACAACTGCTCGCGAAAGATGCTAAAGAGATCACCCCCACCGATATCCAGCAAGAAATTGTGTCTCACCAAAGCGGAATCTACATTCTGATGTCCCCACAACGACCCCGAGACGCGATTTACAGCACAAGAACCGCCCAATTCAAGAGCATTGCTGAACAGCTCCCCGACATCGCAAAATTCGTGGTCCTGGACCTGGGTTCTTCACTCCCCCAGTTGACTCAAACGATCTTAAAAGAAATAGATGAATTCTTAGTTGTCGTTGAGCCAACGCCTCCGGGCGTCCAGCAGACCAAGGCCCTGATCGACGACATGGTTTCATTGGGTGTAAGCAAAGATCAGATACGCGCCGCACTGGTCAATCGGCAGCGAACCAGCCTGCAATTGAACTGGGCAGATGTCCAGGAAGCCATTCAACACCCTATCGCCACCGTGATCACGCCGGCCCCCGATCTGGCCTACAAAGCCCTGGAAACAAGCACCCCAATGGTGTTACAGCAACCCAGCAGCCTCACGGCAGAACAGTTTACGAAACTGGCATCAACCATCATCGAACAATAATACAGCCTCATCCCCTCAATGACCACTTCCCCCCAGGATACGGCTTTTCAGAAAGCCCTATCGCTTCTGCGAAACGCTAAGCACGCCGTAGCGCTCACGGGGGCAGGTAGTTCAACTCCATCAGGAATCCCTGACTTTCGCTCCGCTGGCAGCGGGCTGTGGACCCGTTTCTTCCCTATGGAAGTTGCATCCTTATCATCGTTCCGGTATCACCCGGAACGATTTTTTGATTGGCTGCGGCCTCTAGCCAGCCACATGCTCAAAGCCGCACCCAATCCGGCTCATATTTCCCTGGCCGAACTAGAAGGCAGCGGATTCATCCACACAATTATTACCCAAAACATCGACGGCCTACATCAGCGCGCCGGTTCGCAAAATGTTCTAGAAGTTCATGGGACGCTGAACACACTGACATGTATTGGTTGTTACGATCAATATCCATCAGGCGATTTCATTGATGCTTATATTGAACGCGGCGATATCCCGCACTGCCCGGAATGTGCGCGCATCCTCAAACCCGACGCGGTGCTTTTCGAAGAACAGCTCCCCGCAAAAACCTGGCTGGAAGCCCGTCAGGCCAGTGAAGCCTGTGATTTGATGATCGTGGCAGGCTCATCACTATTGGTCATGCCAGTCGCTGGCTTACCAGCCAGGGCTAAAGAGCACGGCGCAGATGTCATCGTGGTCAACAAATCCGAAACCTATATGAACAGCCAAGCCTCAGCCGTGCTGACGGGCGATGTAGCGGAAATCATCCCCTCGTTAGCTGCTGAGCTTCTCAATGACTGACAAAGGCAAAAACTCGCCAATATCCCGCTATAAGAAGATCATCTCCATATCCAATGACCTGGCATCGACCCTGGATTTGGATATCCTCCTCAAGCGCATTGTCAAAGCAGCCGCCGAACTAACAGAAGCCGAGGCCGCCTCGATATTGCTTTATGACGAGAGGCTGGAACGGCTCTATTTTCAGGTTGCCTCCCAATATGATGATCCCCTCTTACGAGGCCTGGAAGTACCCGTAAAAGACAGCATCGCCGGGTGGATTGTAAAGAACCGCCAGCCCATCATCATCCATGACGCAAAGCAAGACGAACGGCATTACGAGCAGGTCGGTCAATCGCTGGGGATTTCGATTGAATCGCTCCTGGGCGTGCCCCTGATCGCAAAAGACAAAGCCAGTGGAGCACTCGAGGCCATCAATAAGCGTGAGGGGCTGTTCTCGTCAACGGATCAAGAAGCCCTGATGACTTTAGGCGCCCAAGCTGCGGTGGCGATTGAAAACTCGCGCCTCTTCCAGCAATTCGACTTGATCTCCGAATTCGTACACGAACTTCGCACTCCCCTGGCGTCCCTACGCACCGCCACACACCTGCTCACCCATCCCGAGATCACAAATGAAAAGAGGGAGCAGCTTGCCAGCAACATCCAAAGAGAGACGATTCGTCTGGCAGAGATGTCCACAGATTTTTTGAGCGTTGCCCGGTTAGAGTCGGGTCGTTCCCAATTCCAGGTCGATGACTTCGACTTGAGCGATTTGCTCAACGAGTGTTTCCAACTGATCATCGACCAGGCGGAAGAAAGCGGCTTGTTCTGCAATATCGAAATCACCGACGACCTTCCCAATCTAAAGGGGGATCGCGATAAGCTCAAACAAGCCCTGCTCAACCTCTTGAGCAATGCGATCAAATACAGCCACGAGGGTGGCAAAGTGCTGCTCAAGGCTGAGGCTCTCCCTAGGCAAATTCTGATCAGCGTCAGTGACACGGGTATCGGTATCCCTCAAAAATATGTGCATAGATTATTCAGTAAGTTCTTCCGGGTGCCCGGCTCCGAGCGCCTGGCCCAAGGCACCGGATTGGGACTCTCGATAGCAAAGCGCATCATCGAAGGCCACGGGGGAGATATCGAAGTCGAGAGCGAAGTCGATGTGGGGACAACATTCACAATCCGCTTGCCGGTCACCCCATAAGCTGGGAACCAAGCGACAACGTAGACCAATTCGATAATTTAGTTGAGGGGGCTATGGCATTGGGACGAAGGCGAAAATCGTCTCAGGGTGTTTGTCTGTTATCAGAAGAAAGCCGCGTTCATCAAGTCGAGCGACGCCCTCCCAGTTGCGAGCCCGGCTATTCTCGGGCAGTTCGAGTTGTATGGGAGATGTCTGAGTACGAATAACCCCATCATTCGTATACTGCAATTCCACCAGGCGTTCCACATGGGGTTGCTGCTCAAGGTGCAAGTCAAGACCGAACTCTGCCGCAATCAGATTGAGAACGGACCCGAGCCTCTCAATATCCCCTGAAAATGATTGATTGACCGCCCAGAAACGCTCATCAAAATCTGGGGCAGTCACATCGGTAATCCGGTGTTCGATATTTGGAAAAGCTATTGTGCCCAAGGGTTCGAGGTCCAGGCTGAAGACATGCCCAACCGGGTCAGGGTTGACATTCTTGCCGTTGGCTTCATAAAAAGTGAGCACCTGATCAGAGAAAACCAGAATGGCCTCATCGCTGATATTGAACAGATCGGCCTGGGGAGCAATTGCCTGAACCCCATCATCCAGACTGAAAGCGCTCAAATCCACCTCTATCGTTCCAGAGACCAGGTAGGCAAGTGTGTCTTGAGCGGTTTTTGCTTCCACCGTCAAAGAAGCGCGCCTGCCAGAAAATGCAATCGCTTCAAAGCCTTCGAAACCAGGGATATCCTCCTTCAGGCCATGCCCTAAAAATGGGATCACAACAGGAGAGATGGGCAAATCAGATTCACCGTCCAGGTAGGCCAGGATATCGTCTTTCGAGATGGCGAATAAGCTCCCACCGCCATCGACCGGGAACCGCTCTGGAAATTGAGGCAGCAGGATCAACACATCCCCATACCAAGCCAAGCTGGAGACTTCGGCCAACCGATCGGTGACACCTCCAGACAAGGGAATGGTTATGACCGGGACTTCGTCAGCGGCTATGCAACTATCTGCATCGGGCGGGGCATCCCGGTATTGGGCAAAGCTCGCAACGCATATCGCCAACAGCAGCAAAACGATATATCTTCTGTCCACGAGCTACCGCGCTCCCAGACGACCAAACTGGCGTGCTAATAGATCGACCGACAAATGGATCATCGTGGGCCTGCCATGTGGACAGGTGCGCGGGGCCTGGGTGGCTTCCAAATCACGCAGCAGGGCTTCCTGTTCCTCACGAGACAACACCTGTCCCCCTTTGACCGCGGCGCGCTTGCAAACCCTGGCGATAACCTTGGCTTCGATCTCATGTTGAAGAGGCGTCTCATCCTCTTCGAAGTCCTCCACCACCACTCGCAAAGCGGCGGCAGGATTGATCTCAGACAACAATGCCGGAACCGCCCTGACCAAAAAAGCGCCTCGACCAAAAGGTTCGACCTGGAAACCTAACTTCTCCAAAACAGGAATCTGCTCTTCCAACAGTTCAGCGCTGGCCAACGGTAACTCCACCGAGGCCGGTTCCATCAGTTGCTGCGAGGGGATGGCCTGCGCACGCTGGGCCATAAATCGCTCGAAGAGCACGCGCTCATGAGCGGCATGCTGATCGATGAGATACAAACCATCCGGACCTTCGGCAACCAGGTACGTCGCAGCCACCTGGCCGACGAGACGCAACAGAGGAACCATCACCTCGGGGAGGACTCCCTGGCGATGATCGATTGCTTGTTCTGACTCGTCAAGTTCAAGGATAGGCATCCTTTCCGGGCTGCGGTCTGCTTCCGCGCTCATTCCCCAGGCCGGATCGACCTCTCGCCGATCTGTGCCCGGCGCATAGGATTGGTCTGTCCAACGCAGACGTTCTCCCAACTGCTCAATTTCGGGGACAGGCGTATGAGCCAGCAAAGCCTGACGGGCCGCACGCCCCACACCCCGGAATACCCCTTCACGATCACGGAAACGCACTTCAGCCTTCGTAGGATGAACATTGACATCGACCGCATCAGGGGGCATCTTCAAGAACAGGGTTGCCATGGGGTAGCGGCCCACCATCAACATCGTATGATAGGCTTTGACCAATGAAGTCGTCAGCGCGATATCTTGAACCGGTCGGCCGTTGACGAAGAAGATGATCTCGCTGCGATTGGAACGTGTCACGGAAATGGGGCTGATAAATCCGGTTATTTCCAGATCGTCATCCTGAGACAGCACTTCGATCATCTGTCGCGCTATCTCAGCGCCGTAAAGCGCAGCCAGCACCTCTCGCCGATCTCCCTTACCACTGGTCTGGAGAACCTGGCGGTTGGCTTGCCGCAATTGAAAACGCACATGGGGATAGGCCAGGGCGTAATGCGTAACCAAAGTGGTTATATGCCGCCGCTCCGTCCGATCACTCTTGAGGAACTTCAAACGAGCCGGCACATTGTAGAACAGGTCCTCCACCCTAATAACCGTCCCCGAGGGAGCACCCAAAAGCTCGGTCTTTCCAGCCTTCCCGCCGTCGACACGCAGGCGTCTGCCCATTTCGGCTTCACGGGGTCTGGAGGTAATGGTCATACGCGAGACAGAACCAATAGAAGCCAGGGCTTCCCCGCGAAACCCCAAAGTGGCTATACGAAAGAGATCGTCCGCAGAGTTCAGCTTGCTGGTGGCATGCCGGGCGACGGAGAGCGGCAATTCATCCGGGGGAATGCCATGCCCATCATCGGCGACTTCGATCACCTCTTTGCCAGCCCCCTCGACCAAAACAGTGATATGGCCCGCGTCGGCGTCCAGCGCGTTTTCAACCAATTCTTTGACCACAGAAGCCGGTCGTTCTACCACTTCACCGGCAGCAATCTGTGAGGCGATTTCATCAGGAAGGATTTTAATCGGCATAGGCTGCTCCAAAAGCAATTATAGCATCTCAACGAGATATTCCACCTTGCCCCGCCCCCAAGAACAAGTACAATCTGCAGTATGAACTTGCATACCGTCTTCTTCGATCTCGACTCCACCCTGTATCCCGAATCTAACGGCATGTGGGAGAAAATCCGCCAACGCATTGACCTGTATATGCACAAACGGCTGGGTTTGTCTTACGAAGCGATCCCAGAACTGCGCCATGACTATTTCGTCAATTATGGGACCACTCTACGAGGCCTACAGGCCCATTTTGGCATCGACCAGCAGGAGTATTTGGATTTCGTCCACGACCTGCCATTGGATGAATACCTGCATCCAGAGCCCCAACTGCGTCAGATACTGCTCAGCATACCGTACCCGCGTTGGATTTTCACCAATTCAGACCTCGACCACGTTCAACGAGTATTGAGCAAAATGGAGATTCAGGATTGTTTCGACGGCATCGTGGATGTGTGGGCATTAGACCCCTACTGCAAACCCCAAAGGGAGGCCTATCAACGCGCACTGGAATTGGCGCGTGCTCCCGACCCCCATGAGTGCGCTTTTCTTGATGATTCCATCCGCAACCTGACCCCCGCCCACGAGGCCGGTTTCTTTACGGTTCTGGTGGGGCAAAACGGGGCACATCCCGCGGCAGACCGCACTATCGACAACATCCACGTCCTTCGCGACGGTGTACCGGAGCTGTGGATCGAAAATGACTGACAAACGCATCTCGCTAAAGGAGGCGGTCAAATCTGTCAAATCTGGGGATATGCTGGCGTTGGGGGGCATGACTCTATACCGCCGCCCGGTGGCATTCGCGATCGAGCTGCTGCGCCATTTCCTGGATGCCGGCGAACCCCAGGGGCTGACTCTATTAGCGTTCACGGCTGGCTATGAAAGCGACCTGCTCGTCGGCGCGGGGATGATCGAGCGCGTGCGCAGTTGCTATTTTGGATTGGAGATCTTCGGACTGGCTCCCATGTTCACTTACCACGCCAACCGGGGCGAAATCGAGATCATCGAAGAGACTGAGGCCAGCCTGGCCTTCGGGCTGCGTGCCCAAATGGCTGGGATCAGCTTTATGCCAGGACGAGGTTGGTTAGGCACAGACCTGCCCGAACTGCGTCCGGACGTCCGCACCATTATCGATCCATACGACGGCGAAGAGTTGATCGCCTTCCCGGCCATCAAGCCCGATGTGGCTGTGATCCATGCCCTGCGCGCTGACAAAGAGGGTAACGCTCAAATTGGCAAGAATAAAGGCGTCGATGAGGAACTCTCCCTGACCGCCGAGACCGTCATTCTGACCGCTGAGGAGATCGCCCCCGAATTGGAACAGGCTGATCTGGTCGCTCCGCTGGTGGATGCCGTTGTCCACGCACCTGGAGGCGCTTCCCCGACCTCCTGCCACCCGCTTTACCCCCTGGATGGCGAGGCTATCCTGGCATACACCGAACAGGTGAGCGATCCGGCATCCTGGAAGGCGTATGTTGAGGAGCTTCACAAAATCTAAACATCTTTCATACATCCCTTTTACGATGTGTTTATATTGCACTAATCTTCATGTGATAAGTTAACAAAGAAATTCATGTAGGGAAGCTGCACTACGTGATGCAAGGTGGCTGTATCATCAGTCCACAGGAGAACAGGATGAATAAAAGTAGCAGAATCCGTTTAGGTATCATCGTTGTCGTTATTTTATTGGCTGGGGTTACCCTGTCATGCCAGTTGGCGGCCCCGTTCCTCCCCCAGGTCGAGAATACGGAAGTTGTCGAAAGCCCTGATACAGCATCTTCAGATACGGTTATCGACCCAGAAGAAGAACTCCCACCAGGGCATCCGACCGTTGAAGCCAAGGTACCTGAAACTGTGCCCACAGATGAGTTAGAGGGACTCTTCGCGCCCTTTTGGGAGGCCTGGGACATCGTCCACGAACAGTATGTTGACCAACCCGTCGACGACGAAGCCCTGATGAACGGCGCTGTCCAGGGAATGCTGCAAGTTTTCGAACAGGCCAATCAGACCACGTACGAAGCCCTGCCCGCCCCCAGCGCTGATGACACCGGCACTCCTGAAGAACTCGAGGAATTGTTCCTCCCCTTTTGGGAGACCTGGGCTTTCGCCCATCATCCTGATGATCAGGCCTTAATGCAGGGCGCTATCAGCGGTATGCTGGAGGCATTGGGCGACCAGCATACATCCTATATGAACCCGGACGAATTTACACAGGCCAATATCCCCTTGGATGGCACTTATGAAGGCATCGGTGCCTGGGTTGACCCAAACCGTGAATATCTGACCATCGTCAGCCCGATGGCCGGCTCCCCTGCGGAAGAAGCCGGTCTGCTCCCTGGTGATGAGATCATCGCTGTGGATGGCGATGATATGACCGGCATCGACGGCAACCTTGTCATCCGCCGCGTCCTGGGCCCGGCTGATTCGAAGGTGATTCTGACCATTCAACGTCAAGGCGTGGAAGAACCCTTCGATGTGGAGATCACTCGTGCCAGGATCACCATCCCCAGCGTCGAATATCACATGATGGAAGATGATATTGCCTATGTGCAACTGCTCAACTTCGGAGACGAAACTCACCAAGATTTACGCAGTGCATTGCAAGAACTCCTCGACCAAGACCCGGTCGGCCTGATCTTCGATCTACGCAACAATGGCGGTGGTTTTCTAAGCACGGCTATCGAAGTCACCTCAGAGTTTATTGGCGAGGGCGTCGTGATGTACGAAGAGTATGGTGATGGGAGCCGGGATACCTTTTCCGCTGATGGGGAAGGCCTGGCTACCGATATCTCCCTGGTGGTGCTGATCAACGAGGGCACTGCATCAGCCTCCGAGATCGTCAGCGGAGCGATTCAGGACTACAACCGCGCCCCGCTTGTAGGCACAACCTCCTTCGGCAAAGGGTCAGTGCAGAACTGGGTCCCTCTAAAGAGTAATCAGGGCGCCATACGCATCACCATCGCACGCTGGCTGACCCCGAACGAGCGCCTGATCCATGAGATTGGTCTCGAACCAGATTATCCCCTGGCAGTGATCTCCCAGGCAGCTATCGATGAAGGTTTCGACATCGAGTCCTTTGGTTTGCCCTTAGACCAGGTCGTGATTCTAAGCGCTGAAGATATCCAGGAGGGCCGCGACCCGCAGCTCGACAAAGCCGTAGAGGTGTTATTGAACAGTATTGGACGTTGAGAAAAAGTTCGACTCTTGATTGAATAAGGACAGAAAGATGTTCTTCTACAACCCCTATTATTTACTTTTTATGGCCCCGGCCTTCATCCTGACGATGCTGGCGCAGTTGTACGTCAACTCGACCTATCGAAAATGGCGAAAGGTGCCAGCCAGCAGCCGCGTCAGCGGTGCTGAGGCGGCAGAGCGGCTGACCCGATATGCCGGCCTCTATGATGTGGACATCCAAGGCACGCGCGGCAATCTCACCGACCATTATGACCCGCGCGCCAAGGTGCTCAGGCTCTCACAAGGCGTTTACCAGGGCAATTCGGTGGCATCCCTGGCTATTGCCGCCCACGAACTGGGCCATGCCATGCAAGATCAAGACGAGTACTTCCCCCTGCGCTTCCGCAGCATGCTGGTGCCGGTGGTCAATATCGGCTCTTATCTGGGGTGGATTCTGATTATGATCGGTCTGTTGCTCAGGCTGACTGACCTGGCCTGGGTGGGGGTACTGGTATTCTCCGGTGGCGCGCTGTTCTCGCTGGCAACCCTGCCCGTGGAGCTAAACGCTTCGGCCAGAGCCAGGGCCTTGCTGACCAACTCGGGGCTGATCCGCACCGAGGAGGAGCAACGCGGCGTCAATGCCGTGCTCAACGCCGCCGCGCTGACATATATCGCCGCTCTTTTCACGGCGATCTTGCAGTTGGTGTATTGGGCTTCCCTGGTGGCCGGGATTGGCGGCAGGCGGAGATAGAGATTTGCTATTTGTTGCCATAGGTGTCATCAAAGATTGCCTCTCGATTGGGTCACCAATCGCACCCCAGCCTTCCTGACCTGGCGGAAATTGCCCCCCTGACTGACGACATCCATTACAGCATCGATATCTTCTACAACGGACCCCGCCAGGATATCGACACCGTGGTCAAACATCAGCGGGCTGAGAGGGGTGCTGGGCCCCAACATCATCACTTCTGCCTGAGGTGAGCACATTTCCAGCAGGGATTCAAAGGTGCCGTTCAGCAGGGTCAAACCGGTGATGGCGACAAATTCCGCTCTGGGGAGCACCTGAGGCGCGGCCTCGGCAGGCAAGTCGCCCTCCAAAGGATTGTAGTCGATCACATCCAGATGATCGACCCTGGTACGGAGCGCTTCGACAAAGGGGAAGTGGCCGATCAGGGCGACGCGCTGCCCCAACCCCTGAGAAGCAATCACATCTACGGCGTTGAGTTCGGTCCAGGTCTCTGGCTGGCGCGGCAGCGAGGCATTGAGGGTGGCCATAGCCAGGCTCTTACGGGGCGAGTCAAAAGCCTCAATGTGGGCGAGCAGCTCCGAGGTCGTCCGCCCAACCAACTCCCCGGCCAAGGGAATCTCTGGTTCGCCGGTGTGCTCGTGCCTGCCTCCCAGGGTCGAAGCCAATCCGCATTGAATCTGACCAGCCACCTCAACGACCACGGCCGTCCAATTCAGGCCGATACAAACATCCTGAATCTCCCCCTCTGGCAGCGTCTCAAGGATTTCATCGAAAAGTTTCATGGGCCTATTTTAACACTCCCAGGCCAACTCCACTTGATGAGAGCATTAGTTCTCGTATAATAAGATATCACCCACATAACTACGGGTTGAAAGGAGACCGAAATGGATAAACAAATCCAGTGGCTGTTGAACTCGGCTGAACCCTGGACACGCTACCGAACACTTGCAGACCTACTCGAATATCCCGAAGATGATCCAGAAGTCCAAGATAACCGCCAGGAAATGTTGGGGCATCCCAAAGTCCAGGCGCTGATCGCCAAGACAGCCGACTGGCCGGGCTATGCCATCAAACGCCATAATGATGCTAAACACCCTGTTTATGCCCTCACCACTTTGGCGGATTTCGGCGTGCGAGCCGATGACCCAGGCATGACGCCCGGCATTGAAGCGGTTCTAGCACATCAATCACCCGAGGGCATGTTTGAAACCTACACCCATCTATACAAACGCTTTGCGGGTATCGATGGAGAACATTGGACATGGATGGCATGTGATGCCCCCATTCTCTATGCCCTGCTAGCCATGGGCCTCGCTGAAGATCAACGCGTCCAAAGGGCTCTGGATTGCGTTTTGGGCACTGTACAAATAAACGGCTGGCGTTGTAATGCATCAAGGATGCTGGGGAACTTCAAAGGCCCCGGCCCCAGGGAGGCTCCCTGCCCAGTTGTGAATGTGCTGAATCTAAGGGCTATTTCGACTATCCCCCACCTGATCAACAGCGAGGCCGCGCGTAACGGCACCGAGATGCTGCTCAAACATTGGGGGCAGCGCGGTCAGATCAAGCACTTCTTATTCGGCATCGGCACCGATTTTCGCAAACTTAAATACCCTTTGATCTGGTACGATATCTTGCACGCGACCGATGTGCTCAGCCATTTCCCCTTCGTTCATGATGACCCCCGCTTCTTGGAGATGGTATCGACGATCACCGGCCAAGCCGACGCAGACGGACGCTACACCGCCAATTCGATGTACATGGCCTGGAAGGGCTGGTCATTCGCGAACAAAAAGGAACCTTCTCCATGGTTGACGCTATTGGTTTATCGCATTCAAAATAGGCTTAAAACACAGAAGCAAAAGAGTGTCCAACAAGGCCGTATCAGTTAACAACATCACAGGTTAAATTTCGGGAGGGAACCTCATGAAGCGAGCAATCCTACTCATCGCCATATTCATAGCGCTGGTGTCAGCGTGCAGTATGCCTTTCAACACCAACCAGGACGAAACGAGGGGCACTGACTCACAAAGCGATCAGCCATCTGAAACCCAATCCGAGAAGCGCTGCGGCGACGGTGTCTGCGATGGGCCTGAGAACACACAAAACTGCCCCCAAGACTGTACTTCAGCCGCCATACCAAGCAGCAAGGCAGAAGACCTGCAGGAAGACAAAACCATGGATGCAGGGGATGCACCCGCCTCAGATCAAGGAAACCCTGAAGCGGGGTACCGATATGTATCTTTCTCAGGCACAGTCAGTACTTCCCTGAATACGGCCGCAATGGGCGACTTCACTGGCACAGCTTTTGAATACGGCGGTGAATATCGCGTCGAGTTATGGTTCCCAATCGAGGGCGGCGAAGCCGTTCAGCAGCGCAACAGCATCGCGCTGACTGAATTCCGCGATCTATATTACGGCGACACCAGCTGCACTCCCTGCGAGTGGGCATTGGATGACAACGCGTTCGAGCCGGTCTCGTTTACGATGGAGGCCAGCCTGAACTTGAACGCTGTCATGGAGGATGACCAAACTGCTGATGAGTTGGTGTATCAATTGGCTGAATTACCCCAGGCAGTGATCACCGGTGTAGTACAGTGCCCTTGTCCAGGCTCTGCACCCGATGACTTCTCCGACCCGGCTGCCTACCTCCAGACGTTAGGCTGGTTCATGCAAAAACTGGCCAACCCCATCCATCTAAATGTCTTAGAAATCAATTCGGTAGAAAGCTTCGCCATCAGCCCAATGGGGTTTGTCAATATACCCAAGGAAACGCTTTCGTACACCATCGTTCCCGATCTCAAGACCCCCTAAGCGGGTTCGCTATCCGCTAAATCACTAAATGACTCAGCGAATTCTCGAAGTATATGTTCCGGTTCGACAATCCTGACCCCGCGCACATGCCTTTTTATAAGGTCGCTTGCTTCGGCGCGCTGCATTTTCGCATCTAGTGCCAGGCCATACTCGACGGCAAAATGAGCGCGCTTGTGCGCATCAGAATCCTCGGCAACAAACTGCCAGGCTTCGCGAGCAAGATCTCTGGCATCTGCAAAATCACCCCTTTTTCGGAGGGCGCGCGCGTAGACCCGCATAGATTGGGCTTCAATGTCGCGGCGCTTCAGTTCGCCCGCCTGATCAAGTGCATATATCGCGGTTTCTATGGCAGTATCGATATCGTCCAGCGCGATCAGGCATTCGGCTTTCTTCCACAGCACCTCCCCCAATAAATCTCCATACCGATGAGTGCCACAAAGATTCTCGGCCTCGACCAAAGTATCGAGAGCCTGATCCAATTCCCCTGCCACGGTCAAGGTATATCCAAGGTTAGCAATCGCCTGGGTCAATGTGCGCGTCAACTCAGAGACCCGGGCATATTGAATTGAAAACCTGAGATGGCTGATGGCCTCAACGAGATAGCCACGTGTGGTCTCTAGCTGCCCCAAATTGTTGCGGGTAATTGCGATGCCCTCAACATCGCCCAGGGCTTGATGCAATTCCAAGGATAACGAGAAATGATCCAGGGCGGAATTGTAATCGCCAAGCGCTACAGATAAAATGCCCATATTCGAATATGTGTCACTGGTACCGTCCCGGAATCCGTTGGCCTGATATATCGCCAGCGCCCGCTTTGACAAACGCAGGGCCTCGTCGATATCGTTTTCTCTATACGAGATACCAGCAAGTAGGTTATTGAGGTGGGCTGCCTTCTCAGTATAACGTTCGAAATCGAAAAGCGCTAAGGCACGCTGGGCATGTTCCTTGGCATCAAAATGCCGATGCATATCGAAATAGACCCTCGAAAGTCCAATTTGGATATCAATACGCTCCTCATCGCCCGACACAACAATCTTGCGCCCCAATTTCATCTCTGGGTCTTTGGCAGAATTGATGGTTTCCAAAGCCCGACCATACTTTTCAAGAGCTGTGGGCAGATCACCCTGCATATGCAGCGCCGCTCCCAGCCGGCGCAGACAAGCCGCCTGCAAAGTTATTGACAAATTACCCGATTCAGACAACAGCTTTTGAACAGAATCCACCACCTTGCCTGGTTCACCCAGGCTCAGGTACACATCCGCTAATCCAATCACAACCCGCGTCATCATCCGCGTTTGGGGTTGGTAGCGCTGACTGAGGATCTCTTCAGCCTTGCGATAATATCTGCGACTTTCCTCTAAGGCAAACCTTCGGGCGCACTTCTCAGCCGCCCGAATAGCGTAATAGAGACTCTTATCCAGTAAGCCGCTATTTTCGAAGTGATAGGCAAGGATCTCTAGGTTCTCTTCTTGAGACTCGGGATACAAGGATTCGATCGCCTCGCCTGCTCGTTGGTGCAACAACTGTTTCTTTGATCTCACCAAAGTTGAGTAAATCGTTTCGCGCGTCAAAGTGTGATTGAAGTGGTAGAGGGAGGGATTTTCGCTCCCCAATTTCCTGAGCCAACCCTTCTCATATAATGCAGTCAATCTCTGAGCCAAAGTGCTCCCAGAAATCATGCGATTCAAAGTTATCCGATCAAACACTTCGCCCAACAATGCCGCTGCTTGCAAAACATGCAACGATTCATCGTCAAGATAATTCAGCCGCCTCAAAAGCAAATCGCGAAAAGTCGTAGGCATCTGACCCATATTGGAATCCGACAAATCAGTCAGCAGCCAGGCGTTATCTAGCCTGCGCAGCCACCGGCGTTCAACTAAAAATCGGATGGCTTCCTCAATCGACAGTGGGTGCCCGAAAAATGGCGTCAACAAGTCTTCCAAATCTGCCGGCAAAACATCGGCTCCCAAAAGATTCCTGACCAAATCAAGGCTTTGGTCTTTTGTCAACTCAGAAAAGCGAACATGCAAATAATCTTCCTGGCAAACTCGCTCGACTTTTTTAACAAAAGACCGATGTGGGCCGGGCATCTCGGACCGCGAGATCAGAATCAACGATACCGGAGCCTCGCTGATGATCGAAAGCAAATAATCGAGTAATTCCAGCGAGCTGAGATCGATAAAATGGACATCCTCAAAGACTAAAATCATTGGATGTTGACCAATTTGACTGAGGATGAAATCCCGAACACTGGAAAAAATTTCTTTCCTTACGGCATCTGGAGGCAAATTGCCCAATAATGTCTCGTCAGCCTCTTCCAGAGGGCGCATATCTAGCATGCTCTTCAGGCGAAGATACTCTGGACTATCTGGAAAAGCATTTTTTTCCAAAATCTCGACGAGCGGCCAATAGCTTATATTCGATCGAAAGGTTTCGCATTTCCCCTTCAGATACAGAACACCCTGATCGGCAGTTTTCATCACCGCTGCCAGCAACCTGGTCTTCCCCATGCCAGCTTCCGCCTCAACGAAAGAAACAAACCCCTTTCCTCGAGATTTCATGCCATCGATCCTGTCGCAAAGAGCCATTAGTTCGGCATCACGGCCAATTAGCTGCAAACTCGACTGGGGCAATTTCCCGTCAACATCGGAACCTGAAAGTGCTTCTCCTAACGAGTAAACAAACTGGGAGAGTCTGGGGTCTTTGACTTGCGCTAATAGATCCAATTCATAGGTGCTTTGGATAGCTGAGGGCATCTCACCGGTGATTAGCACTTGATAATCCCGCGCTAACTCGGCCAAGAGATTTGCCTGACGGCCGGATTGAGATACACTAGAAAACAAGGCAGCCTGTTCTTGATTGCTGATCAGTTCATTGGAACTTCCAGCTACTATGCCAACCTTCATGCGGAATTCATAGCCATAATTCCGCAGGTGGGTTCTATTCAAACGAATGCAGGACATAATCGCCAAATGAGCAGCATCAACTGCGCTCAACGACATCCTGTCCATCGCCTGTGGATAAGCATTCGACAAAACCAATGTGAAGCCTGGTTGCGTGGCAGTCAGGAAAACGTTCTCTTTTTCCGCGATTGATTTCAACTCTTTTATCAGGCGCTTCTTTGCAGAAACTACCCCCTCGAAATGTTCTTGAACTTTGCTGGGTTGCAAGAGCTGTATGGCTACCAAGACAACCGGATATCTCAAAGATGAGTCTATTTCTTCACCGTCATCAACCTGATCGGCGATTATCCTGAAGAGGCACTCCTCCACGCGCGATATTTCAGCTTTGGCATCCATTTGTTGGAATATCTCCAGAGCTGTTTCCAATTCTGCAACCATATCATCTGAAGCTAATCTTTGTTCACTATCCGCCAAGTATATCTCGGCCTTATCAACTAGCAACCGCGCCTGTTCGTAGCGATTGCCAATTTCGCCAATCAGGTTGTGCGCTTCGAGATTTCTCTGATATGCCTCTTCAAATTCACCTTGCGCACATGAAATATAGGCCTTGACTCTATACACATCTGATTTAAATTCACTCGATGTTGCCTCCCCTATTAGCGCCAGGGATTTCTCAATAACTTGTTTCGCCTCAGTTATGCTGCCTTTTCTCAAATAGCCTTCGGCAAGATATGCATAGGCCAGAGCAATCAAATCATCATTACTTTGGGTCTGTGCATCTTCCAAGGCCCTCTTGAAGTCATCAATGGCCTCATCCGCATTTCCCAAGCGCAAATGCACAAGACCGCGATCAAGATAATATACAATTACTCTAACGATGGGAAACTCATGGCCAGGCAAAATGTTGATCGACTCATTGATGCACTCTAATGCCTCATTGAACTGACCTTTATCCATCAGCAATAACCCCAGATTCGTCCAACTTCCCGCCAGGTTGTTGTAATCACCAACCTCCCCCTGAACGTAGATGGCTTGCCTAAGCATTTTCTCAGCCAGAGACCACTGACCAATTTGGTGATAGAAATATCCCAGTGTGGTCTGTGAGGAGGCTGCCCCCCAAACATCGCCGACCTTTTCACGAATGCTAAGTGAACTCTCAGCGTTTGCTACCGCATTTTGCATCTGGCCCTTTTTAAAGAAAATCGACGCCAAGAGCTTGTGAGCACTACCTTCTGCATCCGATCTACCCTCTTGCTTAGCAAGGCTTAGGGCAGACTCTGCGCGCGTAAGCGCCTCCTCCTGTTCTCCTTTTAGAAAAAGCGCCCAGCCTATTTCCCTATCGATATCTGACTGACGGAAAGAACGACATTCACTCTCGTTCTTCTTTAGAGCAAAAGCGGCTAACTCAAAATTATCAATCGCGTCATCCAGATTGCCAGTGCTGTACGAAGCTAAACCCAGTTGATAAAAAATATCTCCACGTCTATATTCAGACAAAACATGTGAATTAGGATAATCTCTAATTTCCTTAAGCCGTCCCAGAACATGCTGCGACTCCCCTGTCCTGTTTAGCACTTCGCCTATCCCAATAGAAGCATCAACGTATTCTTTTCGAATTCCTTTCCCATCGATAAGTTTCAAAACCCGGTTGAAGTATAGTATTGCTTCATCGTTGGCATATCTTTCAGCCGCCTGCTTAGCTGCACTCAGCAAATACGATACCGCTTCTTCTGAGCCACATAGCTCCAAATGGTGACCAATGATCGCGTCGGCGTCAACATAGTAATCCTCGGCAACATTAATGAGAACATCTGCGACCTTGCGATGAAGTCTGCGCCGATCCTCGAGCAAAATCGTTTCATAGATAGCTTCTTGCATCAAAGCATGCCGAAAGGTGCAAACTGGGGAGCCAACACCTGACGATCGCCGAACAAAATCAGCTTCTACCAATGCTCCAATATCACGCCTGAATTCCAAATCTGGGATACTCAATATCAAAGACAACAGGTTTAAATGAAAACTGTATCCTAATATAGACGCGGCATCCAAGATTATTTTCAGGTGATCAGGTTGACGATCATATCGGCTCAGCAGCAATCCGTTTACTGTTTCGGGAACTTTCTCAATAAACTCTCTCCACGAGTCGATTAATACCCAGGTGCCATTTTTCCTATGGATAATCTCTTGGTCAAGGAATATACGGATTAACTCTTCTGTAAATAGCGGGTTTCCTGCCGTCCTTTCATAGATGCTTTGCTTTAGCGAAGTAGGCAAATCCACTTCACTCAGAAGGGATTCCACAAGGTGCTCACATTCCTCATAAGAAAGAGCTTCTAGCTGAATATCAATGAACAATAGGCCTTTCGGAGAATGGGTTTCCAGCAGGGAACCAAGTAATTCTTCTCGATATTCAGAACGACCGACGAAGATCAAAGCCAAAGGGATCTCCACAGTAAGATCGACTAAGTGCGAGATCACCTCCATTGACGAAGCATCAGCCCATTGGATATCATCAAAAAGGATGGCCATGGGTATTTGCTTCGACAAACGAGTAAGCAATCTTCTGAACGCGACGATCATACTCCTTTGATGCCCGTGAGGATCTCTGTCTCTTTGCTCAACAGACGATCGGCCAAAAATGATGTCCTCAAAAATTGGGGCTACATCCGCACCAATATCATCAATTTGCGAGAGAAATTCCGCAAGCTGCTCTTGCTGGGAAACCACCCCATCATCAGACGTAACTCCGGCGAGGCTTCGAAGGATATCTCGCAGCGCGGCATATCCAGTCGATTCGAAAGCTGAACTCTGAGTGCGAACAACACGAAAAACCTCGTTTTCTGGGAGCAATATCTCATCCACTAAACGAGATTTCCCAACCCCAGCATCACCGGTGATAAAAGCAACAGCACCACGGTGATCTATCACCAAGTTTTCCAGGTGGGTAATAAGTAATTCGTATTCCTGGTCACGGCCAATCAGCGGGGCTTGACGCCCAGCCAACCCCCGCATAGGCTCAGGATCAGCACGCACCCTAATAAGCTCATAGGCCACAACTGGTTTATCGATCCCGCGCAGTTGAAGTTTCACCGGTGCCTGAAAATTGAACCTCAGACGCATTTTCCGGTAAACTTGTTCGGTCACCAAGACAGTACCCGGCCTGGCTGAGGCTTGCAAGCGGTTAGCCAGATTGACGGTGTGACCAAACACGCTGCTGTCGAAAATTGTCCCGGTATCCAATTGCCCGCTAACCACTCGGCCGACATTGACCCCGATCCTGAGCCGCATATCCCAGTTCAAATCCTGCAATGCATCCAATTGGTGCTCTTTCATGAGCGCCTGCATTTCTAATGCCGCTAGCAATGCCCGCTGCTGATCGTCTTCGATGGCCTCCGGGACACCAAAGATAGCCAGAAATCCATCCCCATAATATCGATCCACCCGACCCCCATACTTCTTGATTACTTGTGCGAGTCGCTCAAGAACCGTTCTAATGGCATGAAAAACAATTTCCGGGTCCGCGCCCTCCGCAGCTCGAGTGTAATTTGTCATATCGGCAAATAAAACTGTGACAAATCTGCGAGAGCCGCGGCTTTCTTCGAATTTGATTCCAGTAAGGTTTATTGGATGTGAAACCTCAACAGCCTCCCCACAGAATCCGCAAAACCGAAAATCCTGCGGGATTTGACTACCACATGATGGGCAGGTATTTGCCATATAAAAGGATATCTCCAATATCGCACGGTAACTAATGATGCATACACTATGCCGCACCGTTATTATACTTCTATTCCACTATGAATCTGTGAATTATTCCCTTTAGAGAAATCTTTGCCCCTTCTATAGCAGCCTGCTTCACCCAGGTCATTCGAAATACGCTAGCGCTGAGCCGCAGGAAGATGTCTCTGTGATAACCCGGGCAATTTCACCGCCACGTACAGGCAAAAAAATAACACCAGTCAACACATCAAGACTGATGTTATCAAACGACTCCCCGCAGGCTTAGAAATTCTACCTGAGGTGACTCTTTAACACCACCATTTTGTGGCGCTAGATATAAGCTTTCCTACAAATAGTAGGCCTATACACACCTAAAGCGCGCTCAAAATAGCGAACAACTGTTATTTTAGTCTTTTATTTATATGATTTATTTTCCGTAGATATCGCCAGGGGCGCGGCTGCTCCAAATATAGCCATTGTCGCCCTGGGTCTCGACCTTAGAAATTGTGGGGTTCGACATTTTGTGTCTCCTAAATGGTGTTTCTGTCGTTAGTGATACTTATTTCCCGTAGATATCGCCAGGGGCGCGGCTGCTCCAAACATAGCCATTGTCGCCCTGGGTCTCAACCTTAGAAATTGTGGGGTTCGACATTTTGTGTCTCCTAAGTGGTGTTTCTGTCGTTAGTAGTGCTTATTTCCCGTAGATGTCGCCAGGGGCGCGGCTGCTCCAAATATAGCCATTGTCGCCTTGGGTCTCGACCTTAGAAATTGTGGGGTTCGACATTTTGTGTCTCCTAAATGGTGTTTCTGTCGTTAGTGATGCTTATTTCCCGTAGATATCGCCAGGGGCGCGGCTGCTCCAAACATAGCCATTATCGCCTTGGGTCTCAGCTTGAGAAACTGTGGGGTTCGACATTTTTATCTCCTTTTCGATCACGAAAATCACAATTGTTGGGGCCTCTTTTTTCTTCCACTGTACATCGCAACCTAAGTATACATTAAAACCTTACAAATTTGTAAGGCAAAACATGATTTTTATAAATTTTTAAGATAATGTTTTGCGAACAAATCGGCCCAGGGACAAGGCCTTAAGCATTAGGGCCCGCAGAGTCGTGATCGGGCAACAACTCTTCTACCCGCCAAATAACAGGAATGAGATAGCCTGTCAGCCCAGATAAACCCAGTAAAATGCCTGTAAAGACAAACATTAAGGAAATCCCTGAGCCTGTGGTCGTTCCAACCAACCAGCCGAATATTGGCGCTAAAGTACCTCCAGCAGACATGGCGGGCTCCAAGACGTTGTCTGCGAGGGGGCCCGCTAACAGCCGACTGAGAGGTAATGCAAACCAGGCAATCAACCGACGCGTCGAAAATACGCGCCCCTGGATATCGGGCGGGACCTTAGCTTGCCAGATAGCCTGATTAGAGGCGTTCAGGACAGGTGCGAAAAACGAGACAACAAAAATACCGATCACCCAAACGGGCATTGACCTCCCTAACCCCACCACCATCTGGCCGAAGAAACCAGCAAAAATCCATCCCAGCAACACACCATGGATCTGCCGTTTGGAGCCGCCCCAGGCGCTCATAGCCAGCCCTCCAAGCACACCACCAATGGCCCCGGCAGATTGCACACTGCCGAAAATGATCTCGTTGTTGTTTGTTCTCCCCAGAATCATGGGGGCAAATACAGAAAAAGCAAGCCCGTTGAAGAAGTTCCCCGCCAGGAAAATGAGCTGTAATCCCAGCAAACTTGGATGGGCGAAGATATAACGAAAACCATAAATCGCCTCTTGAAAGAAATTGCCCTCACCCTCTTGACCAGCGGCACTCTTTTCGGGTTGGGGCACATGAACCAGCAGCAATGTGATAATAGCAAATACCGCCGAACACAAATCGATCGTCAAGATGCCTGCCACACCTAACGGAGCGATCAAAGCCCCGGCCAGGAGAGGTGCGATGACCAGGGAAGCATTCCCTGCAAGCTCCAACATACCATTTGCCCTGGCATATTGCTCTTTAGGCAGCATTAAAGAGATGGCAGCTGAATAGGCCGGCCATTGGAAGCCCTGAAATATCCCAGTCATCACTGCGGTGACGTAGAGATGCCAAATCTCCAGGGCATCCGACAGAAACAGGATAAGCACCGTTAGCATGGTCAACGCGGCTGCCAGGTCGCTGAGCATCATCATCAATTTGCGATTGCCGCGATCAATCAATGTCCCCACAAAAGGCCCCAATACCACCATTGGCGTAACAAAGAAAAAGCCCACCAATGCCAGAGGAGTGGCTTTGCCTGTGATTTCGTAGACCCACAACGTGAGTGCGAAATTACTCATGGCAGTGCCTAACAAAGACACGATTTGCCCCACCCACACAATGGTAAAGCCTCTCATCCCTGGGATTTGGTTTATTGATCTTTGCATGTTTTCCTCATTACTTCTAACCCACACACAAAAAACTCTTGCATCCCCCTCTGGAAAACCACGCAAAGAAAGGGTGACAACGCGTCATGATAGCGCAATTTTGTTGATACATCTCCAAATAGCTAATTTATACAACAGAAACCTAAGAATAGCAATACCAACGACATACTTTTAAGTTTGACCAGATAACTCTCCTACGGTATAATCATCGGTCGGTTTAGAAGTTAGTTGGACGATTAATCGCCCATTTATGATAGCATATGAGCAAAGTCATTAACCTTCGAGATTGTCTGTTGCTTTGATGAACAGCTGCTGAAAAAAACAGAAAGTAATAGGTACTATAATATGCCAAAACGAACTTATCAACCCAAAAAGCGCCGCCGAGTGCGCGTGCACGGTTTCCGTTCGCGAATGTCAACCCGCGGAGGTCGCGGGGTTCTCAAACGGCGCAGGCAAAAAGGTCGCCATCGTTTGGCGGTCAAAATGAATAACCACGTCAAGAAAACAAATTGGAAGAGTTAAACCTTGGGCTGGCAGACCTCCCCTACACAGGTTTAGGGGTGAAGCGAAAGTATCGTCTGACCAATACCACCGACTTTAAGCGGGTGCGGCGATTTGGGAAGTCATTTGCCCACCCGCTTGTTGTGTTGATCATTCAGCCAAACCCGTTGGCGATCACACGGTTTGGGATTTCCGCCGGACGATCCGCTGGAAACGCTGTCCGCCGAAACCGGATCAAACGGAGAATCCGAGAGATCATTCGCCCGCTTATCCCTCGAATCCAAACTGGGTGGGATGTCATCATTCTCGCCCGGAGCACCACCGCCCAAGCTGAGTATCATGAGATCAAGTCTGCCATCGAAGAACTGCTCATAAAGGCCAAGCTTATCAATAACCAGAATGTCCAGTGAAATTCATCTCGACAATATCGAGCATTTAGAACACGAACACCGCCATCATGACGAGGAGCTGCGCTTGCGGGATCTTCCTCGGACGATTCTCAATCTGCCCCGTCTGCCATTACTGGCTCTAATTCGTGTCTACCAACTGACGATTGCGCGGGCCTTGCCACCCAACACCTGTAGATTTTATCCATCGTGCTCACACTATGGGTATAGAGCGATCTATCGATATGGTGCGCTCAAAGGAAGCCTGATGGCAATATGGCGCGTCCTGCGCTGCAACCCTTTCAACCCAGGAGGGTACGATCCCGTCCCGTAAAATATGAAAACGAAAAACTTCCCCCAAACTATTCTCATCTTGCTATTTATTGCCATCGCACTCAGCGCCTGCGCCGGCGGAGACCGAGTTGTAGCCTCTGGCTGGGCCGGCATCGCCGCCGACGAGGAAGCCGCCTATCTGGCATATAACACACAGGTTTATGCCATTAACCTGGCGAACGGCAATCTGATTTGGCGCTATCCCGCAGAGCCGGATGCTCAAGTCACTTTTTACTCGCCTCCTGCCCTGACGGAAGATGGACAGTTGATCGTTGGGGGCTACGACAATGTTCTTTACAGTCTGAATCCGCAGAATGGTCAAGTTAATTGGACTTTCGAGGGGGCCGAAGGACGCTATGTTGGAGGCCCTCACGTCACAAAGAGCGGCATCTATGTGCCCTCAACGGATCATAAGGTTTATGCGATCGACTTCAATGGCCAGCAGCTACACGATGCACATATTACCGAGGCTGAAATCTGGGCTACCCCTGGCGGTGCTACAGATGGCAAGTACGTCTTCGTAGCATCGATGGATCACCGTATTTACGCCATCAATGCCCAAACCGGCTCGCTAAGTTGGGTCACAAATGGTCTAGGCGGTGCCATCGTTGGAACACCAGCGTTGAGCGAAGATGGACAACTCTATATCGGCACTTTCGCCAAAGAGATGATCGCTCTAAACGCTGAAAACGGTGTTGAGCTGTGGCGCTTCCCTACACAAGATTGGGTTTGGGGCGGACCAGCACTACTTGACGACACTCTCTACTTTGGAGACCTGAGTGGGGCATTCTTTGCCGTAGATCGCCAGAGCGGCGTCCAGAAATGGCAAATTCAACCCGGAAACTCGGTCGTCGATACCCCGTTAGTCACCGGAGAAGCCATCTACCTGACCGCTGAAAATGGCTTACTGATTTCTGTGTCACCTGAAGGCGTCAACCGCTGGCAAAAGCAATTCGAAGGCAACACTTATGCCGGGCCTGTGGCGGCTGGCGATTTGATATTAGTATCGACCTCCCAACCCGAAGCCCTGCTGGTGGCCTTCGACTCCAACGGAGTCCAAAAGTGGACTTTCTCTGACGGAGCGGAGTAATTACAACTCAATCAACTGCTCAGGCGAACGCCCCCACCGCGGGGGCTCCGTATGTGACTGAGTAATAAAATTAGAAACGGAAAACGCTATGTGGGATTCTTTCATCAGCCTTATGATCAACATCTTGCTCTATATCTACTCTTTTGTAGGGCAAGACTTCGGCCTGGCTATCATCTTATTCACCATCCTCATCCGCCTTGTAACTTACCCGCTAAACGCACAACAACTAAAACAAAGCAAGGCGATGCAGGATCTGCAAGAGAATAAGAAATGGCAAGACATCCAGAAAAAATACAAGAACGATAAGGAAAAATTGGCCCAGGAGCAGATGAAGCTCTACCAGGAATTAGGTGTCAACCCCTTTGGCTCCTGTCTGCCTATGCTGATCCAATTCCCTATCATCATCGGCCTTTATCAAGCTATCATTCGGGCGCTGGCCGTCAGCCCACTGCAACTGCTCAACCTTTCCAAGCACATCACTGACGGTGCAGATTTAATCCCCCTCAACAACCACTTCCTGTGGATGGACCTCAGCTTACCCGAAAAAGATTTCGGGCTGGCAATTGGCGGTTTTGGCATCCCCATTCTGGCCATTGTCGTGGTTGTGACCAGCTATCTTCAAACAAAGCTGATGACGCCTCCAAGCACTGGCGGTGCCGGCGATCAAAGCGCACAGATGACGCGCGCCATGGGCTTGTACATGCCGATCTTCATGGGATGGCTGGCCTACAGCTTCTCCTCTGGGCTGGCGCTTTACTTCGTCGTAAGCAACGTGTCCACCATCTTGCAATATGCCCTCATGGGCCGCCTTGATTGGAGCAATCTACTCCCTCGAAGGGCCAAGAATTAAAATCGGAGAGTCACATATGACTGACAACCGCGCCACTCTTGAAATCATTGCCCCGTCTATAGATGAAGCCATCGAAAAAGGGCTCAACGATTTAGGATTATCCCGTGATGAAGTCGAAGTGGAGATACTGGATGAGGGCGGTGGCGGCATATTTGGGCTAGGTTCCCGTCAAGCGCGTGTGATGTTGATCGTGAAAGGAGCGGCGGAATCAGATATTTTGCCTGGCACTGACATCCAGCCGGAAACTCAGCCCGAAGTTTTGACCCCAACATCCACAGACGAAGAAACAGCTGTCGCTCAAGATGATATCTACACGGTCGAAATAGCTCGCGAGATCGTCAGCGATCTATTGCTCAAGATGAAGCTCGAATACGCTAAAGTGGACGCTTATATGGGCGAACCTTATGGCCCCCAAAACCGCATCCCAGTACATATCGATATCTATGGTGACGATCTGAGCATTCTCATCGGCCATCGTGGTGAGACTTTAGAAGCTCTCCAATATATTTCTCGCCTGATGCTCGGCAAGGAACTCGAACGCGCTGTGCCGTTGATCATTGATGTAGAGGGATACCGCCAGCGTCGCGAGCAGCAAATCCGCAGGCTGACACGCCGGGTGGCCGATCAGGTCATCCAGACCGGCCGCAGCCAGTCGCTGGAACCGATGCCGGCCAATGAGCGACGCATCGCGCACATCGAATTACAGAACGACCCCCAGATCTATACTGAAAGCACCGGGGTTGGACGGCAACGCAAAGTTATCATATATCCGCAGAGTTAGTTGCTTCTCTCAGATTTTTGCTAATCCATAGAACATCAATCAGGAGACAACATCGTGAATATATTGAAATCTATTTGGGAAACGTGGAAGCGCGTCGGCCAATTTATCGGCGACATTCTCGCCCGGATCGTTTTGACCTTGTTCTATTTCACGCTTTTTGCACCATTCGGAATTATCATGCGGCTTTTCAATGACCCGCTCAACATCAAGCATCGCATCAGAACCTCATTTTGGCTCGATAGGGACACCACAGATTTGGACATCAAGCAGGCATGGAGGCAATTCTAATGTATATCCTGGGCCTCTCTTGCTATTATCATGACGCCGCTGCCGCACTGCTTAAAGACGGTATGCTTATCGCCGCTGCAGAAGAAGAACGTTTCACGCGCAAAAAGCACGATTTTGGCTTCCCACATCAGGCTATTGAATTTTGTTTACAGCAAGCGGAAATAACCAGCCACGACCTGGACTATATAGTTTTTTACGAGAAGCCGTTACTCAAATTCGAGCGCATACTCATGTCCACCCTGGGGACCTTCCCCCAATCATGGGGGGTCTTCCGAGAGTCCATGGTCACCTGGTTCAATGAAAAACTCTGGATCAAGAGCCAGATCATCGACAAACTCAAAATCCCCACACAAAAACTGCTCTTTGTGGAACATCACTTGAGCCACGCGGCCAGCGCTTTCTTTAGCGCGCCATATGATGAGTCCGCCATCTTGACTGTGGACGGCGTAGGAGAATGGACCACAGCAACCGTCGGCAAAGCTACTGCAGATTGGGGAAATGGCAATTCATCGCCCAACCGCATAGAACTGTTCAACGAAGTTAAATTTCCTCACTCACTCGGTTTGCTCTATTCGGCGTTCACTGCGTTCCTTGGATTCCGGATTAACAACGGCGAATACAAAGTCATGGGGATGGCACCGTATGGCCGGCCGAATCGCGTCGAGGACATCTACAAACTCATCAACGTAGGGAACGATGGCAGCTTTACTCTCAACATGGAGTATTTCTCTTTCCATCATTCCACGAAAAACACTTTCAACCGCAAATTTGTTGAGTTGTTCGGCGAGCAACGCGTTCACGAATCAGACTTCTACACGCCCACAACCCATCCAAGCAAGGATCATCCTCATTGGGATGAGACGACAGCACAGGAAAATCAACACTATGCCGATATCGCGGCGAGCATCCAGCGCGTCACCGAAGATACACTGCTAAAAATGGCCAATTATGCCTATGAAAAAACGGGTTCTACCAAGCTGTGCATGGCTGGCGGGGTGGCACTCAACTCTGTGGCGAATGGGCGTATATTGCGGGAATCACCATTCGAAGAAGTGTTTATCCAACCAGCCGCGGGCGACTCCGGGGGAGCGTTAGGCGCGGCGCTCTATGCCCATCACGTTTTGCTTGGGCAACCACGCAAATTCGTTATGGAGCACGCCTATTGGGGCAAAAGCTATTCCCAATCAGAAGTGCAAAATGCCATTGACGACTTAGACCGACCCTATCAATTTGTCGAAGACCCAGAAAAGCTCGCCTCGCTGATGGTAGACGATTTGCTGGCTGGGAAAGTTATCAGCCTCTTCCAGGACCGCTTCGAATGGGGGCCCAGGGCATTAGGCAACCGCTCCATCCTGGCAGACCCGCGCGCGGCGAAAATGAAGGAAATCGTCAATGAGCGTATCAAATTCCGGGAGCCCTTCCGTCCATTCGCGCCGGTGATTTTGGAAGAAAATGCGCCGGACTATTACAAGGACCTGGATGACCCAGCCCGACACTATCCCCTACGTTATATGTTGATGGTCTACAAAACACAGCCTGATCGAGGAGATGAGATTCAGGCCGTCACCCATGAAGGCGGATCAGGGCGAATGCAGACGGTACGGCGCGAGTGGAACCCGCTCTACTATCGCGCAGTCGAACTCTTCAACCAGGCAACCGGTGTGCCAGTATTATTAAACACCAGCTTCAACCTGCGCGGCGAACCGATCGTCAATACGCCCGCAAACGCCCTTAACACATTTGGAAGAAGTGATATTGATACGCTCTATATGGATGGATTTATAATACGAAAGGGTTAATCATGAAGGACTTCTTGCTCACCATGTGGAATAACCTAGGGGTAGTCAGAGAACTACTGCAATTTCTATGGCAGAGAAAACTATGGTGGCTGATTCCGATGGTCACTGTGCTTTTACTCTTTGGTTTATTGTTAATCTTTGCTTCGGCATCAGGGGTAGGCCCATTCATTTACACGCTCTTCTAAAGAATGCCCCCTTCCATAAACAGGTCATCCAAAAAGAAGGATCTCCTTGTTAATATCGGGTTAGCCGTATGCTCAATAATCGTCAGTTTTCTTATTGCCGAGATCGTCTTTTATCATTTCTCCCCACAACCCACTTACGCGGTCAGATACAGCCCTTGGGGATTCGAGCATATCCCCAATATCTCTTTCAAACATACTCCGGAATCAAAAGAGGCGATAAGCTATATCGAATACAACTCCGAGGGGTTTCGGGGGCCAGACGAATATCAGCTAGCAGCACCTGAGAACACGCTCAGGGTTGCGATACTGGGGGACTCATATAGCGAAGGCGCTGAGGTTGATTATCAATTTCTGCACGGGACTGTTCTTGAAGAGCTGCTCAATGAGCATCTAAAAAGCTCAGCTGGCCCATTCGAAGAAGTTGAAGTGATCAAAGCAGGCGTATACGCCTACGATTCGTGCCAGGAATTGAGACTCTTCAAGCACCGGGTGCAGAAATACGAGCCGGCCATTGTGCTGCTCATCTATACCGGAGAACTGGAAGAGAACCAGGAATTTTGTAAGTTCGATGGAGAAAACCTTCAATACATAGACCTCGAATATAGTCAACGGCAGTACTATCTGCGATATGCCATTGGGTACATAAAGGCAAAATCGCATGTACTCAATTATCTACACAGAACTTTCGTACACTTGCTAGGGGGACATATCCATCATCCTGAAAAATTGAACCATATTTTCACTTATGAGCCCCCAAAGGATTACGACCAGACTGAGGCAATCTACAATCTGGACAAACCTGTGAGTGAATACATAAGCAATATCGAGACCATTCGAGAATCCCCTAACAGTGAGGAACACCGACTCTTATTCGCGATCTTCAACGAACTCAATCATAGTGTGAATCAATATGGCGGAGAGTTGGTCGTCATTTTTAGCCATGATTCCCCAGAAAGCTATGCACTAGGTCATTACCTCAAAGAGAATTCTATTCCATTCTTTGACATGAACAATTATGTGATCGACCACCGTACGGAAGCTGCACACTTTCCGATTGATGGGCATTGGAATGAATATGGTCACCGAATAGTCGCCCAGGGATTCTACGAGATGATCGCTGATTCACTCCCATAAAATGGTCAAGGCACTATCAGTTATAATTCAACCATGCACAACCCAGCCCACTATGATGCTGTTGATTATCTGGTCATTGGGCATTTATCTCGCGACCAGACTCCCGATGGTCCCCGCTTGGGAGGCACAGCCGCGTTCTCGGCGCTCACGGCTCGCGCTTTAGGCTTGCGAGTAGGTATTGTCTCGGCCTGGGGGAGGGACATCTCTTTAGAACCGCTACTGTCTACGCCCATTACTGGAACAGTTGCCGCACGTAGCACGTCCTTTGAAAACAGCCAGACCCTCTCAAAACGAGAACAAATCATCCATCATGTCGCACCACCTCTTGATTTCAGCCACATCCCCGAAGCCTGGCGATCCCCGCAAATCGTTCATTTAGGACCCATTGCCCAAGAAGTGGAACCATCCCTGGTAAAATACTTCCCAGATGCGCTCATGTGTGCCACCCCCCAGGGATGGCTGCGAAATTGGAGCGAAACCGGGCATGTTCACCAGGCCAAATGGCCCAAGGCAACATTTGTGTTGTCCAACACAGATGCAACGGTAATCAGCAGCGATGACGTCGCTAACGATGAAGACCTTATCGAGGAAATGGCCAGAGCCAGTAAAATATTAGCAGTCACTAAGGCTGCCGCCGGCGCTCAGGTATTCTGGCGTGATGAAGTTCGCAGCTTCCCCGCCCCCCAAGTAAAAGAGATCGACTCGACCGGAGCGGGCGATATCTTTGCAGCGGCATTTTTCATCCAACTTCGTCAAACAGGTAATGCATGGGCTGCGGCAGAATATGCCAATCAACTTGCTGCTCAATCTGTCACTCGCTCGGGGCTTGAGAGTATACCAAGCCCTGAAGAAATCAATGCTATCCGAATAAAGGTGTAATGTTATGGGAATCGTCTACGCTATCGCCAACCAAAAGGGTGGCGTTGGGAAGACCACAACCGCGATCAATTTAGGGGCTTATCTGGCAGAAAACTACAAAAATGTGTTGCTGATCGACATCGATCCGCAGGCCAACGCCACTTCCTCGATCGGCGTCGATAAAGAAAGCGTCCAAAGCGGGACTTACGAAGTCATTCTGGGAATCGAGTCGGCTAAGAGGAAAATCCTTCACAATCCCCGGCTGAGGATGGATTTGCTCCCCTCTACCCCGGCATTGGCTGGGGCAAGTGTTGAATTAGTCAATGAAGAGGACCGCGAACGGCGCCTCAGGGACGCTATCGAGCCTTACATCGAAAAATATGATTACGTCCTGATCGATTGCCCCCCCGCATTGGGTATCCTGACCCTGAACGGACTGGTGGCTGCAAGAGATGGAGTGATCATCCCTGTGCAGTGTGAGTATTTGGCTTTGGAAGGCCTGGGACAACTGATGCAAACCTTGAACCGCATCCGCAGCTCGGTCAGCCCTGATCTCACCATTCGCGGGATGTTGCTAACCATGTTCGACGCGCGCACCAATCTGTCCAGTGATGTCGTGGAGGAAGTGCGACGCTATTTCCCCGGTCAAGTCTTCGATGCGATCATCCCCCGCAGCGTCCGCCTGGCAGAAGCACCCTCCTACGGCATTCCAATTTCAATCTATGATCCCAATTCCGCCGGCGCACAGGCCTACCGGGAATTTGCAATCGAATTACTAACCGCAGACGAACCCAAAGTGCCTGCCATGGCAGCAGCATGATATCGAAATCCATGTAGGTGACCAAAATGCAGCGAAAACGCCCCGGTCTAGGAAAAGGTTTAGACGCCCTCATCCCCTTGGATGACCCCCTCAAAACCCCATCTTCAGGGGTAGAAGAGATTCCGGTCAAAAGTATCACTCCAAATCCCCGTCAGCCGCGCGCCCACTTCGATCCCGAGGCCATCACCGGGTTAGCGATGTCCATCAAGGAGCACGGCGTCATCCAGCCGCTAATCGTCACTCAGGATCTACAAAGCAAGGCCTACACGCTTATCGCCGGGGAAAGGCGTCTGCTGGCAGCTCAGGAGGCAGGGCTCGAATCCATCCCTGCAATCGTGCGCGAAGCAAATGACCAAGACCGACTGGAAATTGCCCTGATCGAAAACGTCCAACGCGCTGACCTCAGCCCATTAGAAACCGCCGAGGCTTACCGCCAACTGGCAGAAGATTTCAAAATGGGCCATGGGGAGATCGCAGAACGCGTGGGCAAGAGCCGCGCGGCAGTCACCAACACTCTACGCCTGCTCAACTTACCTCCCAGCGTCAAACAGGCTCTGGCACAAAGACAAATATCCGAAGGCCATTCGCGGGCACTCCTGGCATTGCCCAACGCGCAAAGCCAGGCGGCTGCGCTGCAAACGATCATCAAAAAAGAGCTCAACGTCCGCCAGACGGAAGCATTGGTGCGCAAACTGACTGGAGGCAAAGCGGAAACCCAACCCAGGCCCGGCCGCGCGCCTGAAATCGCCGCCCTGGAAGAACAGCTGCAATCTGCCCTGGGCACGAAGGTCAGCATGAAACATGGAAAAAAAGGGGGAACCATCACTGTGCACTATTATTCGGACGAAGAACTCGATCACCTGATCGAAAGATTCACTGGGGACGCTTAGCAAAGCTGCGCTATGCTGATACTGCACAATGCCCGAATCTATCCACTAGATGATAAGATGCCAAGTGCGTCAGCGATTGCGATCGATGGTGGGCGAGTCCTGGCATTGGGAGAGGATGAGGAGATTCTGACTCAGTTTGGGGGTGGTAAGCGCGCTCACGATCTCAACCAACACCCGGTGATCCCCGGACTGATCGACGCACATATCCACTTGCAGCATTACGCACTCGGTTTGCAAAAAGTGGATTGTGAAGTTCCCACTTTAGCAGCGTGCTTGAAGCGGGTTGCCGGGCGCGCCAAGACAACTCCACTAGGTGAGTGGATCTTAGGCCATGGCTGGAACCAAAATCTGTGGCCCGAAGGCTTCCCCTCTACAGCAGAACTCGATGCAGTCGCTCCAAACAACCCCGTTTACCTGACCCACAAATCTTTACACACCGGCTGGGCTAACAGCGCTGCGCTGCGCGAAGTGAGAATCGATAGCAGTACACCTGACCCGGCTGACGGAAAAATCCAACGCGATGCCCAGGGTCACCCAACCGGCATATTCTTCGAAGGCGCCATGTGGCTGATCTATAGGGCCATCCCCGAGCCTAATGGCGAGGAGGTGGCTGAAGCGATCAGAAACGCCCAGACTAAGCTTTGGGAGATGGGCCTGACCGGAGTCCACGATTTCGATGGGAATGCCTGCTTCGATGCCTTGCAGAGACTGCACCAGAGGGGCGAGCTCTGTCTTAGAGTGGTCAAGAATATCCCCGTGGACGATCTCCCCCATGCCAGGGCACTTGGTCTGCGATCCGGCTTTGGCGATGAATTTCTGCGCATCGGAGGCATCAAGGCCTTCGCCGATGGCGCTCTTGGTCCGCACACCGCGGCTATGCTGCAACCTTATGAAAACGAGCCCGAGAATCGCGGGATGCTGCTATTAGACGCTGAAGAAATCCTAGAATACGGTCAGGAGGCCGCCAGCGCCGGCTTCGCCATGACAGTGCATGCCATTGGGGATCGGGCCAATCATGAGGTTTTAAACGCCCTTGAACAATTGAGGGCGCTCGAAATCGACACTCGATCATCCGGCACCTGCCCATTACGCCACCGCGTCGAGCACGTTCAATTGATCCATCCCGAGGATGCCCCCAGGCTGGCCGAATTGGGGATCATCGCCTCCATGCAGCCAATCCACGCCACTTCGGATATGCCCATAGCGGATCGCTATTGGGGCGCTCGCGCCGCCAACGCCTATGCCTGGCAAACTCAGCGCAACCACGGCGCAGTATTGGCCTTTGGCTCTGATGCGCCAGCCGAGCCCCCTAGCCCTTTCTGGGGACTGCACGCAGCGGTGACCCGCCAGCGCGCCGATGGCAGTCCCGGGTCTGAAGGGTGGTACCCAGAACAAAGACTAAGCATTGCGGAGGCCTTGCAAGCCTATACAACGGGTGCCGCTTATGCCGGCGGGACCGAGAATCTGCAAGGAAAGCTGGCTCCGGGGTATTGGGGGGACCTGCTGGTATTGGACACAGACCCCTTTACCTGCGACCCCGACATGCTGAGAAATATCCGCCCGATTGGGACTATGTTTGCGGGAAATTGGGTAACCGATCTAGAGATTTGACCCCAACAGGGTTATTTTTTGTTATACTCCATCCAACTGAAATCAAAAGAACATAGAGGTTTGCATGACACATTATCTCATTACAGGTGGCGCAGGTTTCATCGGCTCTCACCTGGCGGATGCGCTGATCGAACAGGGACATGAAGTTACGATCATCGACGATCTATCCACCGGTCGCTTCAGCAATATCCAGCACCTGGTAGATCACCCCAATTTCCACTTTGCGATCGACACGATCACCAATGTCGTAGTCTTAGACAGGCTAGCCAGCATGTGCGACGTGATCATCCACCTCGCGGCAGCTGTCGGAGTCAGGTTGATCGTCGAAAACCCGGTGCACACGATCGAGACCAATGTCATGGGCACTGAGGCCGTGTTGAAAGTAGCGCTGCGCTACCGGGCTAAAGTGCTGCTGGCATCGACTTCAGAGGTGTACGGGAAAGGAAACCGCCTGCCCTTCAAAGAGGATGATGACGTTCTGTTGGGCCCAACGATCCACAACCGCTGGGCTTACGCAGCCTCGAAAATGATCGATGAGTTTCTTGGGTTAGCTTACTATCAAGAAAAGGGACTTCCAGTAGTGGTCTTTCGCCTGTTCAACACTGTCGGCCCGCGCCAGACAGGCAGGTATGGTATGGTTATCCCGCGTTTCGTTCAACAGGCATTGAACAACGAGCCAATAACGGTGTATGGGGATGGAAAACAGCAGCGCTCGTTTACGTGGGTCGGCGATGTGGTCGAAGCACTGACAAACCTGGCTGAAAATCCCGCGGCTGTCGGAAAGGTTTTCAATATCGGCCACCAGAAGGAAATCTCTATCTATGACCTTGCCAAACTGATCAAGAAACTCACTGGGAGCCAATCTGAGATAAAGCTTATCCCATACGAAGAAGCTTATGCCGATGCGGCGAATTTCGAAGATATGCAACGCAGGCTGCCGGATATCGGAAAAATAAGCAAACAGATTGGGTATCAGCCCAGCATTGATTTGGAAGAAATCTTGAAGAACGTCATTGCCTACCACAAAGAATAATTTTAGAATGATTCGTTACCGTCGGGATTAGGAAAAATGCGCACAGACCCCATCATCGTCACAGGAGCAGGGCATTCAGGAACCAGGGGGTTGATGCATGCTCTGGAAAAGGGGAAGAATGTTTACCTGGGCGATATAAGCCATTCCAAACGAGAGTGGGAGTTTTATAGGAAGTTAGCGGCCCAAGTAAACTCGAAATTACTTGGCCTTCGGCACCATGATCATAATATCCTCCCAAAGGAATTGTACTGGCACTATCACCCCTCAGATCAACAAGAAGAAAGTCTCCACGAATTCATTATCAAAGAAATCGAGGCAAACCCTGAGTTGAGCATGCCGCCTGATGCGGATGTGACCTGGGTAATAAAATCCCCTCGAACAAACATCTGCTTAGATATCTGGTACAACGTGTTTCCCGAAGCCCGTTTTCTCAATCTCGTTCGAGACGGACGAGATGTGGCAGCCAGCATCCCGCATTGGGCAGGTTCACTGTTGCGCCGCTTTGATTTATGGCGCGCGAGAATCAACCGTATGTGGCACTATCAACGAGCGGGATTGCCTATTATCGATTTTCGGTATGAGGATTTAGGGAACCCCGAGAGGCTGAGATCGCTTTGCGACACATTAGGGATATCCTATTCGCAAGAGATGCAATCACAATTGATCATGAGTTTAGGACGGGGCGTAAAGCAGATGAGAGGGCTGGCATATGAAAAATTCGAACTGCTTTATTATGGTTATCCCATAAACGATAACCCCTGGCGGGCGGTCCAAGGAATGCTCTCACGTTTAGCCAGCTATTCCAGAGATCGTGCCGAAAGTTTATCGAACAAATTCGGCAATCGATAATCCAAAGATGCGATTAAACCCCCAATATCTAGCGTACTACAGAACCTGGCCAATTAGAAAGGTCTTTGTACTATACAAATATCTCTATCAGCACTTGGTGCTTAGAGAAACCCACAACAAACAAGTTCTCTTCATCGTCGGGTGTCAGCGATCAGGCACAAATACTTTATCAAATATTTTTAGACGAGATCTAAAAGCTTATGCCTATCCCGAATCAGGCACTTTGACAAGTTTAGATGCCAACAAAGTTCGCCTCAATCCTCCTGTCATGGTAAATGCCGAGATCGTCAAACAAAAAGCGTCACTTATTGTGATAAAACCGTTGGTTGAGAGCCAGAACATTCTAGATTTACTCAGCTACTACAAAGGGTCAAAAGCCATCTGGCTATATCGCCACTACAAAGATGTGGCCGCGTCAAACCTGAATTATTTTGGAATCGAAAACGGTGTAAATAATCTGAGACCTATCACCGAAAACTCGCCGGATAACTGGAGAAGCGAAAAGGTTTCAACACAGACCAGGGAAGCCGTCTTGAGGCTCTTCTCTAAGGACATGAACCCCCATGATGCCGCGGCCATCTTCTGGTTTGTTCGCAACCGGATATTCTTCGAGTTGGACCTAGAAGGTAATCAGGATATTATGCTGTGCCCATACAGATCTCTTGTCACAAACCCACGCGAATCCATTGGGAGAATCTACCGACAACTTGGTCGTAAGTATCCGGGCGATTGGACAGTCAGAGATGTGAATCCATCATCTCTTGGAAGAGGGAGCACTATCAAACTATCCCCAAAAGTCCAAGATTTATGTGAGAACACCCTCAAAGAGCTTAATGATGCCTTCCAAAGGTCTATCCAGCGCCCAAAACCAGAAGCATGACATTGATATCTATCAGACCGCCATGATTCTTTTATCAGCAAATGGTTGATCAGGATGAATAAGAATAGAAACATATTTTCAATATTGGTGTGGTTGATACTGGCAGGGATACTGATAACAGCGATCGTTTTCCTTGTCATTGTTGCCAAAGATATTCTTTCGGAAAAACCGATCGCCGAGATATTCCGCCTCCAACCTACACCAGAAGAGACCCCAACCCCTCAACTGTCCCCAACACCCTATGTCTTTACCGGCAAGACGGTGCAGTTAGCCTGGTTCTATAGACCGCCCAGCGATGGGAATCTCTCGATTATCGCTGAGACGTTTGACACATTCGTCTTAACCAAGCAAGATTATGATGAACGCGACACCCTCAAATCCATGGGGGTCACCGCCCCCATCCTACAATACCTGCATTTTGAAAACATCCACGATCCTGGAGGGTGTGATACAAAGCCCTGGCGCAATCAAGTCGCCTATAATGTCGGCGATTTCTGCATGATCAGCGAGCAGCATCAAGATTGGTTCCTTCTCGACGCAAATGGGAATCGCATCGTGACGAAAAGCTCCAGCGGAACCCAAGATTATGCAAAAATGGACCCAGACAACCCAGGCTGGCGCGCTTTCTGGTTAGATCGCGCCAGGGAAGGCCAAGAAGTATTGGGCTGGGATGGCACGTTTTTGGACAATGTCGAGGCGAGCCTTGCAAAACATGAGGAAAGCTACCGGAGACTGTTAAATTACCCGGATGATGCCAGCTACCAGGCTGCTATCGAAGATTTCCTGAAATATCTCTATACAAATTACTATGCACCCTTTGGCCGCCCTCTTTATGCGAATATCATTGCGGTAAGAGACCCAGCGGTTTGGTTCCGATACATGCAGTATTTAGATGGCGCCATGATCGAGGGATGGGCTGTGGACTGGGATGACGGCTATTTTCCTGTCAGTAAGTGGGAAGAGCAGATGGATAGAGCTGAACGGACTCAATGGCTTGGCAAAGAGGTGATTCTGGTCTCACAAGGGGATCGGCAAAATCTGGCGCGGCAAGAATTCGCTTTTGCCTGCTATTTGCTCATCAATCATGGCCGGGCATCCTTCCGGTATGCAAACTACCGAGGTGCCTACCCAGAAACCTGGCTCTATGGGACATACTATATAGACATCGGAGAACCGATTGGGACAAGGTATCAAGATGGTGATGTGTGGCGGCGCGATTTCACCGGCGGTTCAGTGATGGTCGATCCTGTAAATCATATCGCTGAGATTACAACCCGAGAATAGGTTCGATTTCTCCTCGAATTAATTTCCCCACTGATGCCCAATTGTATCTCTGCCGAGCAAGCTGATAGCTCTGCTCCCCAAGTTCCCTGCACTTGTTGGGATTCGAAATTAACTGGAGGAGCGCGCCAGCCAACTCTTCAACCTGCTCGGGCTGGACTAAATATCCATTCATTCCCGGCGTGACAAAATCGGGGATCGCCCCAACATCAGTCGCCACGATGGGGAGCTTGTAAGATAAGGCTTCCACGAAAACCGCGCCAAACGGCTCCAATTTTGTGGGTAAACAAAAAACGGAAGCACGCAAAAAGTATTTGTGGACCGCGTCAACAGGGACTGGCCCGACAACATCCACATTAGGGACATCCAATTTCGGAAAGCATCCGACGATGGTCAGGCGAGCATCTGGGATCGCTAACAAAACCTTCCTAAACGCAGCCACCAACTCTGGCCCTCCCTTTCGTTCCCAATCCCCGCCGACGAAGAGAATCTCTTTGCTGGAATAGCCCTCATTTTCCATTTCAGCACTGACCAACCTGACATTGCTGCCCATATTGACCTGGGCAATTTTGTCGGACGGGCAAGCATATTGTTCAACCAAAGACCGGGTGATATTCGAACTGCGCGTGAATACCTTGGTGGCATTGGCATAGATCTCTTTTTCCAAAGATATCCAGGCGGGAACGGCCAATCGAGACGGATCAAATCCGATGTAATTCAAGTTTTCAAGATGGGTGTGATCTGTATATACAAAATTCGGTATCTCGCTGTGACTGGCATCATAGAGAGAGCCAAGTTGAAACGAAAAACGATAACCTGAGGAAGCCAGAATCTCCTCAGCCTTCAACTTGATCCATTGAAATATTCGCGGGGTACGCCAGAACATGGTTCGAAAATCCCATTTTCCCATTATGATCCCCCATCCATAGTGCCGCACCACGCTAAGCCCATTCAGCAGCAATTCAGCTTTATCGTCTCTGAGAAGTGAACTGAAATCGAAAACCTCTACGGAGAACTCTGGGAAAGTGTTAGTTAGTAAATCGGCCACGCTTCTGGCAATGGGCGCTGAAGACCAAATCCGAAAATGGGCAATTTTAGGCTTCATGGGATTACTGTCCACGAGTCAGGCAACAACTAATTCCGGGGTAAGACCTAGCTGCGAAACCCTCTCTTGGATTTCATCTTGGTAGTTTGCATTCATCACAATGACGCAGTCAGCTCGATACTCAGATAGAAATTCCGGCAGCACAACTTGCTGCCCGGTTCCAGGTACATACTGGCCGGTCTTTCGAGGGTTGATATCGACGATATACTCGATCAGGTTACGGGTCGGCAGAGCATTCAAAAACGTCACACCCTTAGAGCCTGCCCCCCATACGACAGTCTTATGATGGCCCGTCCCCAATTTGGAGATCTTCTGCCCCCAGAAATTCAATCGTTGATGGTAATGTTCCGAGAAATCTGCCAGCCAAGTCTCGACATCACCGCGATTTACGCCATCATCAATCATTGACCTAATTGGCCCGTTTTCTGGCTTGGCTTCAACCGTTAAAAACTGTCCACCAAATGCGCTGTCTATGCGCAAGACATCAAATCCGCTTCGCTTAAAGATCTCGACCAAAGAAAGGGATGTGAAATACGAGATATGCTCGTAAATAATATCCCAGACCCCCAAATCTCGGATCGTGTAAAGGGCATCGGGCACTTCAAAGAACACTGGCGCGCCGACCAGTAAGACATCATCAAGGAGCTCAGCGGGGGCATCTAGATGCTCCAAAACATGCCTACAACAGACGAAATCCACATCGCGCTTAGCATGAGCGCGGGAGAACAGCCCCGGGGTGAACTCGATTCGCCTTCCAGTTACCTGCTCTCCGGCCGGCTCATAGCTGGGGTCAAATCCGAGACCATGATTATCACCGAATTCGCAAAGCATCTGCAAAAACTCCCCCGTGCCCGACCCAATCTCAAGAATAGTTTTTCCACGCAAATCATAGCGCTCGATCAAAGCAACGGCTAGTGATTCTGCATATCTCTGAAAACGTGGGGAGAAGAACAAAGAGTTTTCATAAGCCGGGTCATATTGAATCAGTGAAGAATCGAAAGCCTGATTGAAAATATGGGTACAAACCCGGCAAAATACCAAGCAAACTTCCCCCTGCGGCGCTGCCAATGCCTCCTCATACGTATCCCAGAGGCGATTACAGAGCACCGGGACCCGAGGAATGTGCAGGAATTCAAAGAAGTCCCTGGAGGCACAAACAGGGCATTTTTCAATCATGGGGAATGTCTTTTACCGTCAACAGTTCAGCATCGATTTGCAGGTGTGCTAAACTGCGCCCAATTTCTTCTCGATAGATGGGATTCATGGCAATCACCACTTCCGGCTGGTAAGTGCACAGGAATTCAGGGGAGACGATTTCCTGGCCTGTCCCAGCTATGAAGGCGCCATGCTTGTGAGGGTTAATATCAACACAGAACTCGATTTCATCAAAAACCCCCAGGGTGGTCAGAAATGCCACACCTTTCGACCCTGCACCCCACAGAACTGCACGCGCATTTCGTTGTTGGCAATTTGATAAGAAACCCCTCCAAATTTCCAGCTTAAACTCAATTTTCTCCTTAAAGAACGCCGCGTCTCGCTGAATGGCTTCTAAATCATCTTCCAACGCTAATGGCCCCTCCGTCTCCCCAGTTCGAAGCTGAGTCTCGATGAGAATATACTGGTCGGCGTATTCACGCCTGAGATCAAGAATTTCGAATCCATTTTGGCGAAATAGCCTCGCCAGTGATCCGGGCGTGAAATACGAACAGTGCTCATAATAGATATCCCAAAAAGCGACCTCGCGCAAAATCCGGGTCGTATCCGGTACCTGAAAAAAAATCACAGCATCTGGTGAGCCTGCCAATGATCTGCGGATCATTTTTACGAACTGCGCGGGATCCGCGATGTGCTCCAGGGTCATTTTGCAGATCAAGAAATCTGTTTTGTAGTGGGCATACTTCTCCGAATAAAAATCTTTGATGAATTGAACATCAGCCCGGCTCTTGACACGTCCCCTGAGATAAGCAGGGTCAAAGCCAATCCCCCGATTATGGCCTAATTCACATAATAAAGTCAGGAATTCCCCCATCCCACACCCGATTTCTATAATAGCTTTCCCTCGCAAATCGTAGCGGTCGATCAATTTAGATGCCAAGCTGCGGGAGAAATCATCGAAGGTTGGCGAATAGCTCTGAGTGCTCTCGTATTCGCCATGGTATTCTTGCAGGCCTGAAACGAAGGAGCTGTTCGAGATAAAGCCACACTGAGGGCAGCACACAAGACAAATATCGCCGGTGGGGTATTCAAGCGCCTGCTGGCGCGTTTCTAATAGAATTACACTGTGTACAGGAACGCGTTGAATCTCATAAATCTGCTGCAAGCCACTACTAAAACAATTCTGGCAACCTGTTTCTGTCATCCTCATGTCGTAGAAAATCTGAGAGAACTCACTTGTCATTACCAACTATTCAACGAGCTGAGCACTCTGTGCGTGTTCCAAATAGTTTTCAGCTACATGATACAGGTATTGCCGGATTCTCGGCCGCAACAGGGCTGCCGCACTACTTTCTGGGCCGGACAAGGACGAATAGCGGTCCTCGTACCAATACCACATCGTCAGAATGTCTAAACCACAACAGACATAAAGCACTCGTCCATTATACTTCTCATTTGAAAAGTATCCCTCAAGAACGGACTTCTCACTCCGGATAAGGTTTTGACGCCGAACGAAAAACCCTAAACTGGTGAACTTGAGCTTCTGCTCGATAATCTCCGTGAGCAACGTGGACAAATCTCTATAAATAGGGCCCCACTTCTGAAGATAAAGATCAATACCGGCTACCCTTCTATCAGCAGTCACAAGAATGTTCTTAAAGAAATAATCGCCATGCAGTTGAACGTGGGGTATATCAACACCATCTATCAGCTCCAATTGCTTGGCAAATCGTGAGCGCAGGGATGCTAAATCAAGCTGACTACCCACAAGGGGAGCTAATTGGTTAATTTTCCGATCTACTTTCCCCAGAAAATCATCACCATCAAACGCTTGCAGTTCCCAGCCCCCTAAAACCTCATGAAAGACCCGTAGCCACTGGCCTGCTCTACAAAGGGTGTCCTCAAATAGTTGAAAATGCCCGGGGATGCTCATTCGCGTGCGCAAATCATTGGCAATCTCTTCAAGAGATTGGGAGGGCAATTCCTCCATGACGATGGCGTTCCACTCAGGGAGGTAAAAAAGCGGTTGGACAGCGGCCAATTCGGTCAATTTTAGTTTCTTTACCAACCAATCAATTTCCTTCAGCAATCTAAACTCATTGAAAGCCCTATCAGCGAGCTGCTCCCCAGACGATACTGCCTCAGCGATGGATGCCATAGAATGCTCACGGGGAATTTTGACCAGAATGGTACTGTCTCCATTTTCGAATTCAGCAGATGGATAACGCAAGAAGAAAGAAGCGCGATATTTTAATACTTCTGGCTCCAAGGTCGCCAACGAGGAAACACCCCCGCCCCACGAAGGCAGGCCCCATGAGACTTCAGCACTAATCTTATGGACTAATTCACGATCTTCTTGTGTAAGAATAACTTTATCCGCCATTAGCTACACAACACAACCCATACATGATCATCGACGCTGAGGTCGGTTACGTCAGGGCAGTGGGATAACGGTGATATCGCCAAAGGTCACATCGACATGATGGGCAACCAACAACACAGAACCGCTGGGCGGGCCAAGCTCTATTTGGGAGCCACTTAAAAGCCATGAATTGGGTTCGGGGTCTTCGATCTCCCACAATTTCAGTCGATAGACCTCATCTCCGGGCGAAGACTCAACACGCATTTTTAAACTATACCACTTGTTCATGCGCAACTCCAAGCGATCATACTCATCCAACGCTTTATCTTTATAGCCGCTCAAAGTAAGGCTATCGCTGGATCCCGTTTCATCCCATCCATACCATGCGGTCGCACCAGAATTCCACCAGCCACAACCTGGTTGGTCACAGGCAATTGGCATGTCAGTGTGGCCCCGCCATCTAATCACGATGCCCAGCCCGGCGCCATTGCTCGGCGAGTTCGTTGGGTCAATCCGATGAATGAAAAACGGAACAGTGATCTCATAATCCTTCCAGGAGAGGTCCCCAAGAGCGATTATACGATCATAGCTGATCGTTCCTGGTCGAATACCTCTCTCATCGAGATACCACCTGCCATCGACAACCTGGACGGCATCTTCTAGGCGCTGTAAAGCCCCCCAATGTACGGCATATGGATTCGGCCACACCCTCCCGTCGAAGAAAGTTATTCTGACGGTCTCATTGGTTGTGTTGCCATCGTTATCAACAGCCCGGATATCAACCAAGTTTTCTCCAGGGCCAAGATTAATGTAAGGAATTTCAATGTTAAAATCTCCCTCACATGCCAGACGCCTCTCATCAGGACCGACGTTTAAATGTTTCAATTCCTGATTATTTAGCGAATACGCCAGCGATTTGATCCCTGACGGAGCACCGACATTCCCCAAAAGATTCACCCATTGCTGGGGGAGTCCCATCTCTCCAAAAGATTGATGCGGGCCATACCAAATATCGAACACCGGCCCATCCTCTTTGGCAACGATCTCCATCGGGCATCCAGGATCGGGGAGCTCCCCAAACACCTCATCAAATGCATCAATGGATAGTAGAAATCCAATAAATACCAATGAAATTACGGGCAAGGATATCTTTAACAGCGCCCGAAAAACACCCTGAAGATTCACGCTATATCTTTCGAGCATGGAATACCTCATATCCTTGAAAGAAGTTGCCCAAGAACTCGCCATCCGATATTTCCGGTAGTATCGGCCATTTCTCACCGGAAAGAGGTTTTATCATTTGCGACTCGTATTGAGCCAAGGCATCCTTTTTGATCTCGAGCACATCGGCGATATCTATCGATCTCCGAAATCTCAGCACAAACGACCCAAACATAGACCGTGCCGTTCTCAAGATGAGTTGAAAAAGATTTCTACCCAGTTTAGAGGGAATCCCTACCCAAGGCCAATGATACCAGAACCAAATTGGATATTCATATACGCGAGGCTTCCAACCGCCAGCTCGCAAAGCCGTTGCAACAATCCTATTCGTAGACCAATGATCTGAAGGCGGTTCAAAACGGTAGGGAATATAAACCTCGTCTGGCCTTTCACGATTAATAATCTCTTGAACCATTTGGCTGGCTTCTCGTTCAACTGCGCTCAATCGTCCATCTTCAAAACCAAGGAATATTATAGATGAACCATCCACCCCCAGCTTGCGAGCAGCGGCATGTGCTTCCTCGGCTCTCTTTGCCACCAACTCGTGTCTTGACATAAACCTAGTGTGGGAGGCACCCCCATTGGTCATAACGACAATCGTAACCGGCGTGCCAAGGTTGCGTTTTCTGATAATCAAGCCACCACAGCCCAAGGTTTCATCATCAGGGTGAGGGGAGAATACGATCGCTGAACGCTGGCAACTATCGATATCTGTTTCATAGCCTATTCGAGCTCTGGCCTTCCACAAAAAATCTCGCCAGGTACGCCGGACGAAATCATTGCTCATCAGATCGCCAGGATATTGTTATAGTGAGAGGTTAATTGATCAGCAACCCATCCCCAGGTAAACTTCTCTATTACGCGCTCCCTTCCCTTGGCACCCATCTTCAGCCTCAGGTGTTTATCCTGAAGCAGATGAATGATCGCCCGAGCAAGCGAGGCGCTGTTTCCCTGCTCAACAAAAACTCCAGTCTCGTTTTCTAAAAGGACCTCTCTCATGCCGCCAACGGGCGTTGCCACGACCGGCACCTCACATGCCATGGCTTCGAGCAGGCTGACGCCGAAGGTCTCACTGAAGGAGGGATTTACGAGCAAGTCCGCTCGTTGATAATAACTGGATATCTCATTATGGGGAATAGAGCCAACGAATTCTACCTGTTGTGCTAGCGCTAATGGCAAGATAGATTTTAGGTAGTCAAGATATCGCATTCCCCGGTGATAGAACCGCTCTAAATCTTTGATAAGCGGAACTTCGCTCAAAGCCACCAGATACTCATAGGGTGTTACTGCATCAGGCCCAATTATCTCTAACTTCACTTGAGGAAAACGTTCGGCAACCTGCTCGAAAGCCTCCATCAAGACGTGAACACCTTTTTCTGGGGAAATGCGTCCAACAAAGATGATTTTGAACTCATCGCTCTCGTCATTCAAAACGTGGGGGTTTTTGCAGAAAACATTCTCATCCGCCCCATTATATACCGACCAACAACGCTCCTGATAATGGGGAAAAGCTTCACGTACTTTATCAATTACGTGCTGGCTACACCCGGCAATCAGGTCCGCATATTTGAGGTGATCCGCGATTTGCGTTCGGTCAAGCTGAGACAACCATTCCGAGTGCATGTGTAAAACGACCTTTGTGCCAGGAAGCATTTTCTTGACAACCGGCACGAACTGAGAAAAGTTGTGAATATGTACAACATCAGGTCGAAACAAGCTTGATCTTAGATCTATGGCAATCCGAGTTATATACCAGATATAATGCCAAGACGCGCTAAAGTAAGGCGATTGGTCACTGCTCCTGGTAAGTCGCTTCAGGATTCTGTTCAGCCATTGATCTGGCGCTATGCGGAATCGCCGATAGTTGACACCAAGATAGCGCCCGCGCTTCCTTTGCCCTCGAGACCTCTTAGAATAGACGAGAATGTCGTGGGATTGCGCCATTCGTTTCGATACTTGATAATTCCAGATAGCGATGGACCCCGAATTGACCGGCGGAATTACTGTATTCCACGGCTGGCTAATATACGCAATCCGCATTCTTACCTGACTGAGGCCCGGATTTTTGGGCAACCACAATAATACTCTTACCTAATTTGGGGAAAATTTTAGCCAGAAAGGTGCTTCTAATCATCACTTTTCGTTCAGGCTTGGACCTGAAAACCAAATTGGTCATCCAGGTAACGAAAAATAAGGGGAAAAACAGTATATCAGATTCTATACTGCAAACTATAAAACCGTTATCGACGAGGAGATCGCGAAGAGTCTTGAATGTAAACAACCTCACATTACCGACACCTTGCTGAGCGCGTACTTCTAAATCAAGGGGGTGTCTGCCAAAAAGCATCCGAATACGATTCTCAACAGAAGCTAGATTGGGTGTAGTGATGATGAGTGCCCCCTGGCTAATCAGAACGCGCCTAATTTCACTCACAACAGAATCAGGGTCATATGCGTAATTTAGAACATCGGCAGCCAGAACGCAATCAAAGGTGTCATCCGGAAAAACGAAATCAGCATCATCTATGTCAGCGTAGTGTGTCTCGATGCCGCGGTCTGAGGCAATCTCCAAGCCGTTCTCAACACGGTCCAATCCGATCACCTGCTTGTTGCCTTGTTCCTGGATTTTTTGCCCGATATAGCCATCGAAACAGCCGATATCCAAGACATTTCCTTGAATATTGGCTGTCAGCTCCAGGATGCGCTCAATCCGGTGGGCATGGATGGGGCGGCGATATAACTCTTCTGTGCTATGGTTGTTCAGCCAATCATTATGCCTTGAGGTTAGTGCTTGTTTTGCACCACGTATGCTTTTCAGACCAAAGTCACTCGTATCCATAATTACCTATAAGTATAGGAAAACAATAGCGCTATATCCCATCAATTATACAATTTCAAGATGGGGAATCGGAATAATGAACTTCCCACCCTGCTGACGGAAGGGTTCTTGCTGCTGCATGATCTCCTCAGCAAAGTTCCAGGCCAAAAGCAACACATAGTCAGGTAAGTCTTCCAATAAGCGCTCAGGAGAATAAATGGGCAGGTGATTCCCCCCCATGAATTTGCCATGTTTAAAAGGGTTGAGGTCCACTATATAATCCAAGAACCGGCCATCAATACCGCAGTAACTAAGTAATGTTGTTGCCTTGGCAGCGGCCCCATAACCAACAATCTTTTTCCCCTGATTTTTGTAATCTCTTAGAACATCCAGGAGTTGTGTTTTGATCACCTTAACCCCATCAGCAAATTGCTGATAATATGAAATACCCATACTTCCCTGGCAGCGCTCCTCTTCTAATAGATTGCGTACCCTACCGTGAGGTGCCTCTTCCCTTCCCACATACAGCCGAAGCGAGCCGCCATGCGTAGCCAAACGGCGGAGGTCATTCAAATATAGGTCATGCCTGCGGAACAGCCTATCCAACGCGGTCACAGAAAAATAACACAGATGCTGATGATAAATGGTGTCAAATTCGAACTTCTCCACCAAATCGATCAGATAAGGCACTTCAATAACGATCAGGCCGTCATCTTTGAGAATCGTGCGCATCCCTGCCACGAATCCATTCAAATTGGGGACGTGGGCGAGGACATTATTTGCCAAGATGAGGTCAGCCGTACGCCCATACGCCCTGAGGTCATCCGCCAGTTCAAGATCGAAGAACTGTTGCAGGGTATCAACGCCCGACTTTTGAGCTGCCTCTGCCGGGGCCCTAGCCGGATCGATGCCCAAAACTGGAATTCGATGTTCCAAAAAATTTCTGAGCAGGTAACCATCGTTGCTGGCTAATTCTACTACCAAGCTATTTTCATCCCAACCGCAGCGATCAATCAGCTCAAGGACATTTGATCGGCAGTGATCAAGCCAGCTCTGCGACACCGACGAAAAATAGGGGTAATCTTCGCTGAAGAGGATCTCCGGGTCGATGGTGACGCCAATTTGTACCAGGCTACATTGGGGGCAAAAGAACAACTCCAAAGGGGCAGTCAACTCAGGTTCAGAAAGCTGATCCCGTGTCAACAAGCGATCCGCCAACGGTGTCACACCAAAATCGATGACCGATTGCAAGTCATCGAATCCGCAAGAACGACAAGCAGGAGCCGTGGTGCTCATCATGGGAATGCCCAGCGCAAAGTTTCGTCCAGCTCACCCGCCGCCAGTAAGCCCTCGATGTGTGCAATACGCTTATAGCGCGGCCCCTCGAACTCCTCCTGAAGCACACCGGTTTGCTGATAGGCATTGTACAACTCTTGAGCGCCCCGTCGGACATTCCATTGGGGTTTGAAGGCAGGCAGTTCACGAACGATCCTATCGCAATTTACACGATAGGTGCGCTTATCGGGGCCAGCGTAGGGAGCAAATTCAATCCTGCAATCAGGCACAGTGTCGGCCACGAGACGAGCAATCTCCCCAACCCGGTAATTCTCGCGCGTACGACCGACATTGAATGCCCGATTGTGCACCGTTTCCCGCGGGGAACCCAGGGCGGCGATGAAAGCGCTCCCAATATCTTCAATATGTACCAAGGGCCGCCAGGGAGAGCCATCGCTCTTTAGATAAATCAGCCCGGTGGTCATCGCCCAGGCAACAAGGTTGTTGAGCACCAGATCAAACCTCAAGCGAGGTGAGACTCCATATGCGGTCGCGTTTCGCAAAAAGATCGGGGAGAAATCGTCATCTGCCATGAAGGCCAGATCGCGCTCGACAAGCTCTTTCGATCTCCCATAGGGCGTGACCGGATTGAAGACAGCACTTTCGTCAATCAAATCATCCCCCGCAGCCCCATAAATGCTGCAAGAAGAAGAGAAAACAAAGCGGGAAACCCCGGCTTGTTTCGCCAACTGGGCCAGCTTGACCGAAGCCAGATGGTTTATCTCGTAGGTTAACGCCGGGTTGAGATTCCCCAAAGGGTCATTCGACAGCCCCGCCAAATGGATGACAGCTTCGAAGTCCTGTAGATCTTCCAGGTCAACGTCGCGGATATCTTTTTTGATCGTGGGGACCTCGGGAAGGTCATCGCCAAAGGTACAGCGGGCATACAAGTCGCTATCCAGACCAACAACATCGAAGCCTTCATCGACCAACATCGGCGTCAAGATGGCGCCAATATATCCCAAATTACCAGTAACCAGAATACGCATGCAAGTCTCGCGTGCTCTCTAATCCCAAATCTTCCAGGGGGCTTCTCCGGATGCCCACAAGCGCTCCAGGAGATATTTTTCCCTCAGCGTATCCATACACTGCCAGTAAGAAGTGTGCTTATAAGACATCAACTGCCCTTCCTGGGCCAGACGTTCGAGAGGCTCTTTTTCCCATTGGGTTTCATCGCCCTCGATGTAATCAAAAATATCCGGCTCCAACACAAAGAACGCTCCGTTAATCCAACCTTCCTTCAATTGGGGTTTTTCAGCGAAGGCAACTACTTGATCGCCTTTTACATCCAACAAACCGTAACGCGCGGGAGGATGAACCGCAGTCACGGTGGCCAACCGGCCATGCGAACAGTGGAAATCTACCAAAGCCTGAATGTCGATATCAGCAACGCCGTCACCCCAGGTAAGCATAAAGGTTTCGTCCCCCAAATACGGTCTCAGCCGTTTGATGCGCCCACCAGTCAACGTATGCAAGCCGGTGTCGATCAACTCTACAGTCCAATCAGGGCGAATTCCAGCATCATTCTCGACCTCACCCGTCTGGAAATTTACCTTTAAGTCGCTGCCCATAGAAGCATAATCGACGACATATTTTTTGATCATCTCCCCTTTGTAGCCCAAGGCGATCACGAAGTCATTATAGCCATAATGGGCGTAAATCTTCATGATATGCCAGAGAATGGGGTAACCCCCGATCTCAACCAGTGGTTTGGGTCTAATCTCGGTCTCTTCGGCCAGGCGAGAACCAAAGCCACCTGCCAATATCGCCACTTTCATAACCGCTCCCCCTTATCCGCGCAAGTTTCAAGGAGGCTGAAATGGGTGTGGGTTTCTTTATCTTGCAGCACGCCAAAACGAATTATCTCCGATGCATTGATGGATCGGAGAACGTTTTCAAGCGTCGCAGCTTTATACGCCTCCACAAACTCCAGCTTGATGTAGTGATCGAATTGAAAGACCGACATTTTACAGTTTTCCGCTATTTCCTCATCACCCAATATGTCCGAATAGCCGGCCAAAACAAGGCTTTGAGCAAATCTTTCGACAAGCCGCGCACATGCCAGGTGATCCAGCACACCAGTTGCAAGTAACACCGCCGCCTGTCTACTTGCTCCATAGAAACCCGCCGGATGGCATCGTAATATCCCCACAACCAGCGCCAATGGGTCAACTGCAACCGGTGTTTCCTCTGCGGGTCGAACCAAGCTATGCGGTCTTGGTATTCAGGATAAGCTCTTACAGACGCCATCTTGTGGTCTCTGCGGAGAAAAAGCGGCTCGGGAATTTCGTGAAATTCGCCCCGCAGAGCAAGCTCCCCAAGCAATACCATATCGGACGAGACGAAGCTCTCGATAAGAGGCGTTTGAGCAAGTGCGCTCGAGCGAATCACCCCAAAAATCGGGTTACATGAGCGAGGATATCGATAGACTTGATGAAAGTTGCGGTAGCGCTGAAACGGCTCTACAACGCCTAAATTAAGATCGCTAGGATCAATTTTTATGAAAGCGCCATGTTCATCAATCACATCGGTTTGACTGTAGCACAAAACAACCGATGTGCTCTCATCCAAAATCGCGATGCAACGCTCCATATATTCCGGCGCGCAGAGATCATCATGAGCAGCCCATTTAAAGTATTCCCCCCTGGACATCTCAAAAACTCGATTGAAATTCTTTGCTGCCCCTAAGTTCTCAGGCAAGCGATCATACAAAATTCGCCTGTCTTGACTAGCATACTCCAGGCATATCGCCTGCGTGCCATCAGTGGATGCATTGTCAGAAATGATGAGCTCAAAATCTAAAAAAGTCTGCGATAAAAGAGAATCCAAAGCCTCAGCTAAATAAGCTTCCCCATTGTATACAGGCATACCAATTGATAGCCGAGAAGTGTTTTCTATCATCTCTTTATAAACCAGACCCTAAGAGCTATTGGACTCTTAGGGTCTCTTATTTCCATCCAGCAATTCTCAATTACGGTTTCTCAAAGCGGAAATACCCGCCACCAGTATCACTAAAACCATCAAGATCACGACGCCAGCAATAGCAGGCAGAACCCACTCGGGGCGCGAAACCACCTCCGGCGCAGGTTCGAAAACGGGTGCCTCAACCTCAGTCTCTGGAACTGCCGTAGCAATGGCGCTGGTCCCTGCACTCAAATCTAATCTGGTGTCCAAGGAAAGAACTTGTTCGCCGTTGATCAGTGCAAAGTCGCCCGCAAGACCTCCTCGAAGTTCTGGCGTGGCAAGGGTATTCCCTGCCGAGATAACACCTACATCTGTGCTCCCCAGAACTGCCAGGATGGCCCGTTCGGTATTCCAAGGCGACTCCAAAAGTTCAAGATAGCCCAAGTCCACCCATGCAGGCAACCGATAAGTGACTTGCAAATCTTGCACAGTAGCGATGTCACTGCCTGCTTCGAAGGACGCGGGCAATACCCCAGACAGCTCAGAGATGATGGGCAGCACCGAGGCCCGCCCAATCAGAACAAGGTCATGATTCTGGCGTACATCGTCAGGTACATTATCGGCAAAATAAAGTTCTGACTCGGCCACGTTCCAGTTGGTATCATCACCAACATTTGCAGCGATATCAGCAGCAACTTGCCAAGCCCCGCTGTCTCCCTGAGGCACAACAAATGCCACACTTCCAGAGGCAGGACTCAGGGACAAGAAGTCCGGATAGAAATCCAAATCTAAGAATCGCGTCCCGGTCTCTATCGGCGCTGGGATCAAAGGCAGATGGAGCAACGACTCATCAAAAATCGTGAACCAGATGTTATCGACCAAGAACTCTGCGCAAGTATCTTGAGGAATCAACCCAAACCTTACAGACAACCGATTCTCACCACCTCTGACTAAATTGTCGGGGATATCCACTCGCAGCGTTGCATATCCAGCCGTTTCTTCACTTATCCGGGAGGTGGCAACAGGTTCACCATTTAGTTCAACCGCCACACCAGACTCCTGATAGTCCACCAAAGTTGAGTGAGCAAACACCAGATCAAAGTAACTATCCCCTTCCGGAATAAACCCATAGGGAACATAGAAATCGAAATCACTGATCACAACACCAAAACGAGTAGTCGTTGCCGTAGGATATCCGAGATCAGCCAGTGTTCTATTGGCGGCGGCAATGGTTGTCACCTGGGTTGGAGAAACACTCGCGATGCGCGAAACAGTCGGCCCCTCTGTGCCCAAAACAAAACCAGAGCTAAGAACCTGGGCGGCTTTCACGACACCCTCGTCGGTGTCACCACTCACAACTAGAACTGCCTTTCCTTCATTCCATGGTGAGGCTGCCAGTTGAAGAATGCCATCTTCTGGACTGCCGGCACCAGATGTGAAACTATCAGCAGCCACTAGCAGGGGCAAGCTACTCAAGTCGGGCAAGCCCGATGGCTTCCCAATGTAGACCAGGTGGGTCAGCGCTCTCAGTTCGGGGGTGAGATCGCTTGCTTTGACAAGCTGGACGAGGAGTTCCTCGCCGCTCATCCTGCCAAACCCCGCGGCAACCATAAGCGCGGCCCTTAGCTCACCCCGCGAAGGCGTATCCGGCACAACAAAGGTGGCCGAATTGGGGACAATCAGGCCAGGCTGATAAATCGGTAGGGGTAACTGCGCAAGGTCTGTCTCGACAGCAACGACCCTGTGCGGAAGTATGAATCGGGAGGTTTGGTGAACAACTACGACAACATCGATGCCGTAGAGACAGCTTTCATCACTAATTAGCTGCAACTCTAGTTCATGCTGACCATCATCCCGAGCGGGAGCAAGCGCTTCGGCCGTAATGGGAATAGAAACAGTACGCTCACCTCTCTCATCAAGCAACACCGAAGCTAGCGTAACATCGTTAAACACGACCCGCAACAAACCGCCGAATACTTCAGTTTCATAAACTAAATCTGTCCTATCAGGCAGTGAATAGAAAAAGGCTAAATCAAGCTGAATCTCAGCCCCTACGGTTAGCTCCCAATTCGGTGGAACGGCGAATCTCAACCTGGTAGCGCCAAACGGACCATTGATAGTCTCTTCGGCAAAGCCAAGTTCCGTAAAACTATATTCATCTTCAGCTTCAACGGCAATTACCTCAGTTAAGCCCTCCTCAGGAGTCGGCGTAACTTCCTGCGCATAACTGGTTATTGGGTTGAGAACGGTCAGGCCAGCCACCAAACCAATCATCATCAGGTTGAGGATCAACTTTTGAATATTCTTCATCGTGGACATGATTCTTCTCCTTATCTAGTTATAAATATTATCGCGAAGCTCGCTGCCACAGTACGGTCTGCCGGCCTGTCACAAAGCGGGAGAAACCGATCAGGGCAGCCAAGTTACTGTTCAAAAGAAATGTTGGGATATACAAGATCCTTCCGACAATACCATGCTGCTTTTCGAATTGATTACCTATTAAAGCAAGAACATAAAACAAAACCTGCAAAACGAATAGTGAGAGATTGATCGGGGGCGATAAATGCAAACCTGGATGGTTGCTGTTATCGAGCGGAAACACAAGCAAAAGGAGATTACACAAAAAAGCACCTATCATGGCAAACGGGATAAAAACGCGCAGATATTTATGAGAAATGATCTGCCAGTTCAGCAATGGTTTCCCTTTAGGGAGCAATTTTGAGGCCAAAGACATCGCCTGGTAACGTCCAGCAATGACACGGGCACGGCGTTCCATCTCGTCTTTGGCAGAAGGCGAGACTCTCTCATAAGAACGAGCAGTTGGCGCATATACCAGGCGTTTACCTTGCTTGATAACCTGCATGCCCATAAAGAAATCATCATTGATGATGCCATCCGGAGGAGGAACAAATAGTTCACGACGCAAGGCCCACACCTCGCCGGAAATGGCTACGCAGCTATCGAGGCGAGATTCGGCCTCTTTTACGATAGATTCATATTTCCAGTAAAAGCCCTCAGATTCTCCAAGAGCGCTTTCACTCTTGATAATGGTTTTCGCGCCGCTGACACCTCCGACCGCTGAGACCGAAAAGGGCGCCACCAAATCGCGGATCACATTTGCGGAATACAGATTGTTAGCATCAGAAAAAACTACCACATCTCCACGGGCTTTCCCCATGGCATTGGTGATGGCGGCCATTTTTCCTCGCCGCTCCGGCCGATAGGACAACTCCACGCCCCGATCAGCATAACTTTGCACAATCTCAACCGTCCGATCGTCAGAGCCATCGGCTGCAACCACGATCTGCATCTTCTCCACGGGGTAATCCAGGCTGAGACTATTTTCCAGCTTCTCGGCAATCACATCTTCTTCATTATAGGCTGCGATCAACAACGTTACCGCAGGGGTTTCATTCGAACTAAGCTGCATTTCGGGCCTCAACCGAGACAACAACACTACAATCACTGGATAGCCAATGTGAACATAAAGAATAAGGCCAACAAAAAGCCAAAAGAGGATTGCAATCGCTTCCACGGTTAATTCGCATGAGATAACTGTTGATCAGCGCTGACAAATTCGTTGTCAGTTACAAAATCATACACTTCCCTCAGCCGCTCTGCTATGACCGGCAAGGAATAGCTGGAGACCACCTTCTGTCGTGCACTACGTCCAAGGTCTTGTCGCAGACTGTCATCTCCAAGTAGCTTTACCAATGCCGATCGCAACATTTCTGAATTGCCCGGCTCGACAAGCAACCCGTCCACACCATGCTCGATCACATCGGGTGTGCCTCCCACAGAGGTTGCGACCACCGCCAACCCAGCAGACATGGCCTCAAGAAGGGAATTTGGCAACCCCTCTGTTTCCGATGGCAGCACATAGATATCCGCGGCTGCCAAATAAGCCGGTACATCGTCTGTATATCCGACGAACACGATACCTGACCCGGCACTGTCTCGTAATTGGGTTTCCTGCTCACCTGTACCGAGGATATATAAATGTGCATCGGGATGAACGGAGCGCACATCGTTCCAGATTTCGACCAGCAAATCAACGCGCTTCTCAGGAACCAGTCTGCCAGTGTAAATCACGACAGGTGCGTCAGGCAGCCCCAAGGAACTTTTTGCGGCCTGCTTTCCCGAAGCGGGCAGAACCCCGAATCGATCCGTATCAACACCATTGGGAATCCGTATTCTGCGTTCTTCAGGCACACCCAACCGATCCAATTCTCGGTCGATCTCCTGACTAATTGCCAGAAAAATATCAACTCCTTTACTCAGCAACTTGCTGCGGATTTTGGAGAATGGCTTATCCCTTATGCGGTCGATATCTCCCAGGGGGCCGCCCCGCAAAACCTTGGCGATGACGGGGATGCCCAGAAGATATTTCGCTATTACCGCTGACGCAGCGGGCGAAAGCAGTCCATGGGCGTGAATAATATCAGGGCGGTCTCGCATCAACGAGACCAACATTCCCAAAATGTAAATTGCGCCCGCAAAATACTTTGGCCCAGGCGCTGGCAACCTTTGCACCGGGATACCTCTTAGAACCTCATATCTTGGCATACCAGGATAATGACGAGTAAGCACACTGATCTCAACGCCCAACGCTTTCAGCAAAGGAGCCAGTGAGGCTATTTGCCTCTCAGCCCCTCCACCTCGGGGGAGGAAATCTTGAATTATCATCGCCACGTGCAAACGACCATTCACTTTCTTCACCATCAAGCATTTGGTTCCAAATCAGCCGTGCGAGAATCCTTTTTGCTTTGCAATTCTGTCTCACCAAGGATGCTTTCGTAAAAAGATATGAAACGATCCACCCAAACCTCAGGATGATAATCTCTCTGTATCCGCTCTCTGGCTTTTTCGCCAAGGGATCGCCCCCAATTGGGCCTTTCAAGAAGGGCGCAGATAGCATCGGCAATCTCCTGGGGCTGATGAGGCGGCACCAACAATCCCGCATCGCTTAACATCACGCGAGCGTTATCGCCCACATCTGTGGCGACCACCGGCAAGCCGGCTGCCATCGCTTCGATCACCGCGACCGGCATTCCCTCCCAGTGCGATGCGCTCACAAAAATGTCGCTAGCCATGAGCAGCTTGGGAACATCCTCACGTGCTCCCAAGAGAAGCACGTTTTCTCCAATACCATGAGCATCAATCAACGCTTCTATCTCTGGTCCGAGGGCACCACTGCCCACGATGATCAGAAACGCTTTAGGCACTTCTTTGAGTACAACTCTAAAGGCCTCTAGTAAATCATGGTAGCCTTTTGGCGCCGCAAGCCGGCCAACGGAAATGATGAGTGGCCTACTTGTCTCTCCCATAATTTCCAACCGGATTGCATCTCGCTCAACTTCGGCCATCGGCTGCTCAACAAAAACTGCGTTCGGTATGATCTCAATGGGTCTTCCACTCAACCGCTTGCTACTTTTCTCTGCAATAGAATATCCGTTGGCCATGACACGGGTAGCCCAGTTTCTCAATGCCCAGGTTTCTAAGCGATAACGCCATGGGTTATAAAAATCGGGATCAATTCCAGACGTTCGCAGCGTAGCAATTGCGGGAATCTTGGCTAATCGACCAACTAACGTCCCAACAATATTGGCGTACGACAAATGAGCATGGATAAGATCCACCCCCTCGCGTCGCAAGAATCGAGCCAATTTATATATGCGCTTCAAATCTAATAGACTTTTGGATGGGAATCGAATCACGCGGGTGCCGAAAGACTGAATCATTCGCTCAAAGGGGGCATCTCCACTGTCGCGCAAGCTAACCACCATCATATCGATATCGCGGTCCTTGGCAACTTGTGCCAAAAGCACCTGCATCTTTTGAGCGCCTCCCCAGGCGAGGGAATCAATCACTTGAGCAACCCTCATGCCCCTCTCCGACTAAAAGCAGTCACCATTGACTGCTGCACCTGAAACACCAGTGAACGCTGCTGCAAGCCCAGTGCAATTAGGTACACAATGCCACCAATACCGACAGCCAGAATCAACTGCACAATGGGCAATGCGGGTGCACTTACTTGCAAAGTGCCCCATACAGCCAAGGACATAATCAATCCGCTGAGGATGGCCGGACGAAGAACCCCAATCAGTTGGATGAAGGGCACTTCTATCATCTTGCTTGCGACAACAAAGTTCAATGTGCCAGCGAGCAGCGCGATCCCGGCATGAGTCCAGCCAACAGAGGCAATCGTTCCGATCCTGGTGGCCGCCAAATACATGGCTGGAATAAGGATTATGGCCCGCAAAACCGCCAACTTTGTGAGAATATCTGGACGTCCTTTGGCTTTGTAGATGCTCCCAGCATTGCGCGGCAGCGCAAACAACAAAGCATAAATCGATATCGCCTGAATAACCGGCACAGCTTCAATCCACTTCTCAGTGTAGATCGTCAGTACGAATGGCCGAGCAACTAAAGCCAGCCCAAGGCTAATAGGGACACTTACAAAGGCAACATATTTTGTGGCGGTTAAAAATGCTGTTTTTAACTTCTCTACATCCTTCTTTATTTTCACATATACCGGAAATGTGACTGTGCCCACAATATTAATGAATTGATAGATTAGAATATCTGGAACTCGAAATGCCAGTGTATAAACGCCCAGTGCAACAGAGCCAATGAATCGCCCCACAAATAACCCATCTGAATCCCTCAAGAAATAAGACAAAAAATTTACTGACAAAATCCTCATCCCATATGAGAGTAGATCACGGGCAATTTTAGTGTCGAAGCGCAGCGAAGGTCGCCAGGGGTAAACCCACCATAAAGCCAGCACAAGAATCACGGCTCCGCCAATATGACCAATAACCAGACTCCAAACACCGAAACCTAACAGCGCAAAAGCAATGGAAAACAACCCCTTAGCAAGATTACGGGCAAAAGTGGGTATGAACGTGCGATCAAAAGCTAGCTCTTTCTGCAGCAGCGTGTTATGAATGTATCCAAAGGAGACAATTGGAAAAGTGATACCGAGCACTCGTGTAATTTCGACCGCACGCTGATCACTAAAGAAGCTCCCAACTAGCGGTGAAACCAACCACGTTATTCCAAAGAGGAGGAATCCCATCAGAAAAACAATCCAAAAAGCAGTATCGGAGGCCCTGACGTCTTTTTTGTGGTACACCAACGCTGAACCAATACCAAGATCGCTAAGAAGATCAAGAAAATTGGTCAGCAACAGAGCATACCCCACTAAACCAAAATCATCTTTCGAAAGAAGCCTCGCCAAGATAATCGTGCTGACAAATACGATCAATTTGCCGCTATATCGAGCAACATAAATCCAAAACGTGCCCTTTAGCGTTACCCTAACGAAATCAATTTGCTCGTCTTCTTGTTTGCCAGCGATCATTTGTTATTGTTCTCGGCCTTAACAAGTGCTAACTCGTTCTGAGCCACCCTGGGAAGGGCCAGCGCAATCCCAAAAAGGAGCCACATAAACCGAGGATAGGCAGAGTGAATGAAAAATGCAGCCATCAAGAAGCCCACCAATCCTATCCCAAAGGCGGTTACAATCCCCTCATTGGTATGCATTTCAAACTCGGCAAAAATATGACGCGCCTCCAAGACACTTCGAAATACTACCCACAATATAAGCATAAACATAAAAAAGCCCATTAACCCCTGCTCGGCTAAAACCTCAATGTAGAGGTTATGTGGGGAACGCTCTTCCGTACGAGGGTCCATGCCGACACGGCGAGAATAATCTTGATAATGCACCGGATAATTCTTCAAGCCAACTCCCAGGATCGGCTGATCCCTAAACATCATCCAGCCAACCAGAAACTCGCTTGCCCGCCCTCTAAAAGAAACTTCATTTTTAGGGTTATAGTCTGAATCGGGCCGCAGCAAACTCAATGTCTCAATCCGTTCAACGTATTGTGAGGGGATGAACTGCACCAGTATGATGGCAACCACGAGCATGGCCAGTATCGAAGTCAACTGCGGCCGATAGTAGAGAATCATCAAGCCGAAAACAGCGGCCAGAGCAACAAAGCCGCTTCTAGAGAATGTAAAGACAACCGTCAGCGATGTGACAACAAATATATATCCGGCGAGAATGCGTATCCAACGCTTACTCTCATTCCAGAATCGATCCAGCGCCAGGGGAACCAAAGTAAGAATAATCTGGGCATAAACGTTAGGACTCCCAAAGGGACCAGAAATTCGGTTTCCGCTTGACGAGCCGACCAAGTGCATCACCGGCGCCTGACCAAATCCCCAATAGTTGTTGTCAAAAGTCTTTGTAAGGTACTGAACGACGCTGATGGTGCCTAGAAACAGCCCGGCAGCTAGCAATGCCCAGGTAACCTGCCGAAGTTGCGGGCCTCTGTGCAGCAACAAAGTCACCGTGATGACAATCAGAGCATCTTTAACGAAATCAATGCTCGCTTCTTGCGTCCGAATGGGATCGACGGCATACAGGATCGAGGCAAAACCTACCAGACCGAAACCGATCATAAGCACAGTAGATTTCTGCCAACCTTCTGGTCTCTCGGAGAAGATAATCCAACGCGCGATAACAGCGATCAGCAGCAACGCAATAAATGATTTAGCAACAGAGGGGGCACCGTGGTATCTAATTGCAACATCCGAAAAGCGAGTGTATGTTATGAAGATCAGAACCAATAAGCCCCAATCAACTCGCGCTATGGAGACCGCAAATGCAAAGAAACCAACCACAATCACAAATAGTTTCAATGCATCAGGTATTTCGACGACGAGGTATCCTGCAACGGCACCGGCAGCCAAACCCAAGAAACCGTACAGGAATCGCACCCAGAATCGCGCCCGTATTGATGCGTGACCAATCATCCAATTCTCACTTTGTATCGATCTTATAAAATCTGATAACTAAAAGCCAACCAATGCTCTAGCTTTGAACAGTACTAAGCCCTTCTCATCATGTTCAGCATCGTCAAGGGCGGATTCGGCGCGCTCGATGACTAGATTTGAAGCGTCACCTTTTAGCCGTTGCCCTATGCCTACTTTCGGGCTTAGCTTTACTGTCTCACCATCAGGGCTAAAGCGCAGAGGAGTTGACAAGGCTGATTGGAGACGCCCCAAGGTCTTGGAGGCAGCTTCGCCGGGAGTATTAGGAAGCATGATCGAAAAAGTGTTGTCGTCCCAGCGACCGATGATATCGTTACCGCGCAGCTCTTTGCGCATAATAGCCGTAACCTGGCGCAATAACTGCTGCACGATCGGCTGAGGCATTACTTGAAGATAATTGTCCAAGCCTTCTAAACGCACCAGGCCCAAAGAAACAAGCGAATCAGCCGACCGGCCCGTAAAATTATCCAACTCGTCCTCGAAGTAACGGCGGTTATAAGCTGAAGAAACGCTATCTAACTGAGTACGGGCGAGGAAAGCTTCGAGAGGTGTGCGCAATTGCTCGCGTAGTATGGCCAACACAGCACCCACCGCCAGGCCCAAGACGAAAGCAAGGCTGGCATCGCGAATTGGCTGAGGCCGTATCGGTACTGTCGGTTGGGTGGCAGGGTCCATGAACGAGACATCATATACAGTGTAGAGGTCCGAAATATAGTTGATAGCCTGCTGGCCGAGACTATTGGCAATTACCGAAGTCTTTTGAGGGTCTGGCCCATCAACGGACAGCTCCAACAAATTGGCGTCAGGCAGCACAACTGTAGAGTGTGTGTAATTGGCCATCTCGGACGGCGGCAGCTGCACCACAGCCATGGTCTGTTCTAAAATCTTGTTACTATTCAGAACCTCAGCATATGTGGCGATGATGGAGCGCTTGTCAAGCGCCTCCAAACTCCTGAGCACATCCGTGTTGTCCTCACTAAAATAGTCCAGATTTGGGCTTACTACGAAACTAGCCGTAGAGCGATAGATTGGCGTAGTCAAATAAACAGCCGCCAATGCAATAGCCAAAGCCGCCAGAGCGGTTAGGAAAACAATCCACCAACTCCGCTGCAACATTTGAAGATATAGTCTGAGTTCCATATTTCTTCTTCCTCCAAGTAAGGTTTCTAGTAGAAGTCTTTAAGTTCGGCGATTAATGAGATAATCCGTTTGTTCTAAAACATCGAGAGTTCATATCTATACGCAAGATTATCATATCTTTGTTCTTAGATTACTGCAATAGTCCGCTAGTAACCATCATCTTGTTTTCAGTTTTTGAGAGCAAAATATCTGTCATATATTTGCACCTTTTCCGTGTTGATCGCTTGTTGGAATTGCAAAGCCAGTTGCTCGACGTTCTTATTCAAATCGAACTCTTCTAACACTAACTGCTTCCCTGCTATTGCCATCTGTTTTGCATCTTCCCAATTCCTGTATACTCGCTGAACAGCATCAGCTAAGGCGCCTGCATCCTCAGGCGGAACCAAAATCCCTGTTTCCCTAGGCCGGACCAGTTCTGGAATACCCGAGAGATCCGTCGCAACAACTGGAAGACCCGATGCGAAGGCCTCCATCAATGCCACGGGAATGCCCTCCATTTTTCCATCCGGTGTGATCACACTCGGTTGAACATAACAATGCGCGGTCTCCAACAGCAGTGCGACCCTCTCTTGAGGCATTCCACCTAGCAGCAGAACTTCATCTCGCAAACCATTGGCCGCGATAAACCTCTCCAGACGAGGATGTTCTTCTCCTTCCCCGATGATCCGAAGGCGAAATGGAATCCCCCAACCCTTGAGGGCTGCACATGCCTCTAACAGATAAATCTGCCCTTTATACCGTTGCAAGCTGCTGATATTGAGGATCTCGAATCGATCGCTCGATACATCAAAAACTTGCCCATTCCGGCCATACCAGGAGGGATCAATGCCGCAATGGATAACCTGGGTTTTCGCAAGGATATCTTTACCAACCGCATCGGCCAAATATCGGCGATTGAAGTGAGATATGGCTGCGATGAACGTTGCCGCTTCCATTTTCGTCTTCAACATGGTTCTATCAACGAAGATATCATGAGCGTGCACAGTGACACTGTAACTCAATCCAGTAAGCTGATGGATAAACCAAGCCACCAAAGCTGGATGTGTGGCATAGTGGGCATGAATATGCTGCACGCCTTCCTCTTCCATGCGACGCGCCATCAGAACCGATTTCGGAAATAGAACCAAAGCGCGGACGAGAAATTTCATGCTAGGCAGGTTTCCAAGCACCCCTCGGCACCAAGTTTTCAGATAGCGCAACGGTATTCTGAAGAAAGCCTGGAGATTGGCTTTCAGCACTTCCCAAGATAAAAAGGGCAAATATTGAGCCCGTCCAACCCAGGCTTGCGCTTCCTTATGAAGCACAGATTGTTTCTGCTCGATCAAAGGATAGAGTGAGATTTTCCAGCCCAGCGATTCGAGGGCGTTCATTTCCCGGAGAATGAACGTCTCTGGAAGGTGGGGAAAACGAGACATGATATAGGCGATGCTCATGTCTTTACTTCGCTCCCCGCTGTCCTAGAACCGCGAAGAAAGTTCGGAACAAGATTTGAATATCCAACCACAAACTGCGACGTTCGATGTAGGTGATATCCATACGCAAACGTTCATCAAACTCGGTTTCTCCACGGCCAAGCAACTGCCATAATCCCGTGATGCCCGGGATAACATCCAGGCGCTCAGTTTGCCACAGTGCATAGGTATCGGCACTGAAAGAGGTCGGGCGCGGCCCAACCAAACTCATTTCCCCCCGAACAACATTGAGGAGTTGAGGCAGCTCATCCAAGCTGGTCTTTCTCAAAAACCGACCGATTTTAGTGATCCGCGGATCGTCGGTAATCTTGAAGTCGGGCCAGCGCAACTCGTTGAGAGCAGAAAGGCCTTCTTTGAGCTGCTCAGCATTCATCACCATCGTTCGAAACTTGAACATCTGGAAGCGAGTTCCCCCTTTCCCTGTACGCTCCTGTGGAAAAAATATTTCGCCATCAGGCTGTTCAATTTTTATCAACAAAGCCACCAAACCCATTACCAACAACCAGATCGGCGCTGTGATAATTACAATGAACAGGTCCACAATGCGTTTGGCGACAAGATAATTCCTTCCCTCAAGGATTCGTTGACGAGAACCAAATTGCTCCAGCCAGGGATAACGAAGTACGACATGTTCTGTACCATCGCGTAAATATTGTGAGTAATAGGGTTCAGTGTTCCAGTCAGACATTTGAAGATTCAGTCAACATTCTCTTCAGTGATGCTATTCACTGCCTCAGATTTGCTTTCTATCTTTGGTGGAACCGCCTGTGATTCTGCTTGTTTCAGCAAATCATCAAAGGTGAGCGCCTCATCAGGGAACGAGGCGTATCCAGCAGTTACAGATATGCCGATGTTCTCTTGGATAGCATTCCGGATTCGATCCGCCAGGATATCTGTGCCCATTGCGTTAGTTTCAGGGAGCACCAGAACCACCTGATCATCTTGCATGCGTTCCAATACCAGATCTGTTCGGCGCAACTCCCGGTCCAAAAGCCGAACCAACCGGTTCGAGGCATAGCGTTTCAACATCCCCTTTAGTATTTCGTCCGCTGATTGTTGCATGCTGAACTCGATATCTTCTGGATGAACTTTAAGCACCATTACGCTGATAGGAGAATCATAGCGGCGGCTGCGAGCGAACTCTTTAGAGATGAACTCTTCAGCTTGCTCTAACCTCTTTACACGATCGCTTACATCCTCCAGGGTGACATTGGCAACTGTCTCTTCAACATCATATAGATCGCCAGATACTCTGCTAGCTGACAGCACCAATAATGACAGCATAGCCAATTCTGTAACCGTCAAATATGTATACAGGCCTCCAAGAAGCGGTCGGTAATTGAAGATGGTCAATTTCAACACAATATATGCCACACCCCAAAAACCAATCAGCAATAAAGCAGGTGGACGCCATCTATCAGGTAATACCAATGTCGAAAAAACCGCGAAAAACGCCAGAACATATACAAAGGACTGTAAATTGACGATATCGGTTTCAGCCCCAATATCGATTCGCTCGATATTCAGGAAGACACCAATGATCATAATCAAAACTAGTAACGAATATCGCAACCGTTTCATAGCCCGGCTCCAATTTACCGTTGGACGAAACTTAAACCACTTCATTTAGTAGGCCAATTGTACCTTAAGAATATGCGAAATTGTTCCATTTTGCACTAACAACGAGATAGCACCAGGCAAACACACTTATCATCAACCCGAGATAAAACTCGATCGGGCGATAGATCATCTCGACAAGATGATTTCCCGGAGGGATTTCCACAGCACGAAACAAGAAATTCGCTCGCTGCACTGTGGATGATTGACCGTCTATGGCGACCTGCCAGCCAGGATACCAGGCATCAGAGAGTACAACCCAGCCGCGCGTATCTGCTTCCACCGATAATGCCATCCGATTGGGACTCTGCTCCTCGAGCAGAACCTGTCCTTGAGCGGGCGAACAGTCCGATGTTTGAGGGGGCTCAACTCCTTCTAGGATGACCTTGCTCTCGAAGTCAACCTCTCCAGAAAAGACTCTCTCCCTGGATTCGACTTCATCTTCGGCATATATGGCGCATGGGACCCATCTCCAACGAGCGGAACCCTCCCAGGGAAGGTAGCGCACCCCAGCCCCCCGTGAGACATCCAACTCTCCATAAACCGTTGCGCCCATCAAATCCAATAAGCTGCTCTGAGTCACACTATCTGCGCTTTCAAGAGATGCCATCCATTGCGCATATCGGCCAGGTACGAGGGGATCAAAATTATTCACCGAAGGAAGATCATTCATCAAACTCAGGTTCGGCAGAAACGCCTCACGGAGTTCCAACCAACTCTGATCAAGTTCAAAAGAATCAAAGCGCAAGAAACGTTGGTACTTCAGCATTTCCTCTTGGTCAGTCGGCAGATAAACGCGCCCCTCCCCAATGAACTTACGGACCTGATCGACGACCGGTACGGATTCTGTATAAAATGCCAGATCAATGCCAGGATTTAGACCCCAGCCAGCCACCAAAAGATCCGCGGCAAGCCAAATTGCCACTGCCCACAGCCACCAAGCCGGCTGGTGTAAACCGGCCTCTCTTCGAGGGGCCGCAAGCGCCAATATACCTATCCCGAAAGCCCAGACACCCGCCAGCGCCATGGCCCGGATAAAAGTTGGTCGTACATCCCTTGTGTAAAAAGCCAATCCAGCTCCCAAGGAAACGGCTAGTGCCCCAGCGGTGCCCAGACGACTCCAATAGAGACTGCGCCCTATGGGTCGCCGCCAGTTCTCCACGCCAATGCCGGCCATCAGCGCCAGGGCGAAGACCGCCCAAATAGAGAAGCGGGCTGGCGCCTGGAACATGTCAAAAGTGGGAATGTACTGATAAAGCCAGGGATAGATGGGAGTGTTTTTCCCAAGTGCAAGCAAAAAGGAGACCAAGGCAATACTAGCGAGAAAAAATACCAACGACTTGCGGTGCTTTTTGTCTGCGACTGCGCTCTTTCGGAACAAATAGCTAATCATCGCCCTCACCGCCAGCAGAATCGGCAACAGGCCAATATATATCGCGTCCTCCCAATAATTGCCATAGCCCCAATAATCTGCTGTGGCAGGACTCCCAAATAACCCAGGCATTACTAGGCCGAGAAAGCGCCAGGGCCAGAAGGAATAGTTCAAAGCAAATTCCATATACACTGCCGCGACGCGTTGGGATTGCATCAAATAGACAGCCGTGGGGAAAAGCTGTACTGCGGATAGGCCAATACCAATGATGACAGACAACCCCATTCCCAGCGCAGCATCGACCAACGACTTCAAGCGCGCGCTCAGCCCCACCCCAGGAGATAGCTCCCAGCCCCAATAAATCAACCAGAAGGCAGTCAGGATGAGGGTGTACCAGGTCGTCTGCGCATGACCAGCAAGCAACTGCAAGCCAATCACCAAACCAAGCCTGAGCTTTGCGCGTCGGTCGCGAACGCTCACCACGTCATAGGCAAAAAGCATCACCCACGGCAGCCAAGCCACCGCAGCGTTGATACTGGCAAACCAGGCTCTAGCCACCAAATACCCTGAGAGACTGAACGCCAAGCCGCTGACAGCCTGTGGCAGCACTCCCATCCCCAGCCGGCGAACCAGCGCAGCCATGCCCAAACCAGCCCAGATCAAATGCAATACGACGACCAAAGACTGCGCCCAGGTCATGGCTCCAATCCCACCGATGACATAGAAAAGGAAATAAATCCAATTGGGTGGATAAAACAAGGCCGACTGATAGTTGGCTATCAGCGGAGCGCCCATCCCAAGCAGCGGATTCCACAAAGGCAGGTGTCCCTCCAAGATCGTCTCCCAGGCCCACGACCACCAGGGGACAAACTGCAACGATGGCGTACCCCAAAAGAGGGCCTTCCCGGCGAACAGCAAAGGTGAGAAGAGAACCAATGGCGTGATAACCAGGGGAAAATAGGGAAGGCGAAAGATGCGCTTGAACATCGGATTCCAGTGGCGAATTGACCGTGAGCGGCTTTCAATATCTAGACGGATCAACAGCAAAGATCAGATAGCCGTCTTGATCGTAGAGTAGTCTTAAATGCCTTTCAACCCGAGGATCCCAAGCTCCCAATCGGCGCTCTTCAGGTCCCCAGAAGACATAATCAATATCGAATTGATCAATCAAAGCCATACGTTCCTCGGCAGAGGTGTTGGATTGAAAGAAGCTTTGCACACGCGGCGTCAGCTCTGATAGGCCAACGCTTTCCGGGCCATGACCAATGAGCACAAAAACCGGTGCCCAAGCTGGGAGGGCATTGCCCGACTCATAAGATGCAAGAACAATACCACTTGAATCGGCGCATTCATCTAAAAATAAAAACGCCTCCACTTCGGCCTGAGGGCGAAAGATGGGTGCACTTGGAAATCTGGCGGCGTTCACGCCACCAAAAAGCAAAAGCAGCGTCGTCGGGAATGCCAGCCCCAAGACATATTGAAATCTTCTCAAGCGTTTGCGCTTTAATCGGTCAAAGAAAACCATCGCCAACGCGATCAGGGCAACCCAATACCCCTCTGCCAAACGCCGCTGCAGCGGGTAGGGCGCGTATATCAGGAACGGTAAGGCCAAGCTCCAGGCAACCGGCAGCAAATTCGTATCCCGCCGATTGTGCAAGAGATGAATAGCACCCCCAACGGCGAAAGGTATCAATAACCCATATGCTGACAGGTAGTGCAATGGATGAGGGGAAAGGATCAGGTTTTGTGCCGTCCACTGGCGCAAGATGGGATCAGCACTGAATGCCCAGGCCGTGTAAACCACGATAGGCAATGTGATACCTGACATCCTGGCATATCTGCCCAACCACGGCAGAAAGGCTGCCCAATCGACGGTTCTCCCCCGCCAGAGATACCACAGCCGTTTCGTGAACAATACCCCACAGTGAGCAGCAATGACCGTCCACGCCAAGGCAACCGTGAGAGGCTGTAGCAAACCCATCCCCAACCAGAGAACCCCAGTGAATAATCCCGGTCGACTTGACCACGGGGCCAAGTCTGGATATAGATAAGCGCGCAACCCCCCCAGCAACAAGGCCCTAGCAAGGGCGAGGTGAGGCAGACCATAAAGCGAAAGGAAACCAAAAGTCTCCGGTGAGTATATCTCCAAAGGCAACGAGCCTAACCAGGTGTTCTTTCCCAGCAAGATCAAAAGCCAACCCAAACCACCACCCAAAGTAGCCAGAACAACGCCCCAGCGACGCCAGCGCTCCTCTCGGATGAACAAGACAATGAAATCATAGCTTGCTAAAATATAGAGAATCCCCCCCGCGATGCGGAAGAGATGAAACAGGGCAACCATCTGCACATGCTGGCCGGGAGGAGCCGTCAACTTGCCTATCAATAAATAGGGGGCAAAGGCCAGCACCCCCTGCTGAGGCCAGGCGGTATATGGCGTGTGAAAAAGCCAATCTCCATTCGCGCCGCGCAACATTTTGGCGATGTAGCTGTTGCCGTCTTCCACACCAAATACGAAGCCAGTGAACCGCCACTCACTTCCCTCGACGGCGTAGCCCAGCAAATAAGGGATAGTGGTGACGATCATGACAGCAACCGCAAAATACAAAACCCATTTTGGGAAGCGGCGCTCGCCTAAGGCGGTTCGAGATGGGTCATTGGCAACTGCGTCGTGATCTTCTCTCATCTAGGCCTCGGTCTCTGAAATCGATTCCGCAATACGAGCAACACAACCCCAATGGCGAAGCACCCAAGCCCAAGATAAACCGTGGTTGGACGAAAATAAAAAACCACTTCTTGCTTACCAGCTTCCAACATGACCCCCCTCAATAAACCGAAGGGGGTTTCCACTTCCTCGCGCTCGCCATCTACCCTGACACCCCAACCGGGATAGGCGATTTCTGAGAGCACCAGCAACCCAGGGCCTTGCGCCTGGATAGTGATCTTATGCGATTGCCACTCTTCGATCACCGCAGGGGTAACGCCGCTGCCAATATCCGTGTCATCAGGCTGAATCCAGGCCCTCGGCAAGGCCTGCGTATTCTCATAAATCCAAAGCTCTTCGAATTTCTCCTGAAGCACCAACCCCTCAACAGGAAGTTCATACGCGGCCACAACATACCCCACATTGAGTAAACCTAGCATTTCAGGAACAGGTCGATATGCTGCATTATCTGTGCTCGGGTCTCCCTCTGCGAAGGAAGGCAGGGTTACGCTATAACCGTCACGAGGAACGCCCGTGGCAACATCCATGAACTCGGCGTAGGCAGTTAACTGCAAAGGGTCAACCCCATCGGCCAACTGCAAGCCGTGCCGCGCAGCAACATCTTGCGGCAAACTGTAAGATGGCGAATAAACCCGAAATGGGCCCGCTTGATCGGCCAGATACCTGCCAACGAGCGCCAATTCTGAGGATTGATGAGCTGGTGGCCGGAATGACAGCACCGAGGCATTGACCGCACCCCAGTCAAGGATTGCCATCCCAAACAGGCCCACCAGCCAGATTTGGCGTGGCAAACCTCCCATGAGTAATATCATCACCCAAAGGGAGCCCAGAAAAATGGCGGCCCCGCCCCAAAGGAATTGATCGACCCAATGGCCCGTCCACAGCCTGACAGATAAGACGAAGAGAACGCAAAAAGCCGACAATCCCGTTAGCCCCAAATGAACAGCGCGAATCTTCGTGATTCGCCCCGAAAGCAACGCATCTAGTCCAAAAGACGCCAAAACCGCGCCCGCCAACCCCATCAGGAACAAAGACCGGGCAGGGACGCGCAACAGATCAAATCCAGGAATTCGGGCTAAGTGTTGCAGCAGCGGCAGATTAGAGCCCAGAGCGTACAAAGCAGACAAAACAAAGATAATCGCCCAGAAGCGAACCTGTTTACGGCGGTGATCAGCCAGCAGTGCGAGAAGGAGCAGCACCAATACCGCCCCACCCGGATAGAGCATCCACTCATGATGGCCGCCAAAATCTGGAAAGACCAGCCCCAACAAGCGTGCCAGGGGGAGAGAATGAGCAAATATATCTTCAACTGCGAGAGAGCTACGAGTGGAAAACCAGGTGTACTCAAGAAGCGGCAATGCCAGCGGCGCGGCGAGGAAAGCGGAAAGGATGAGGTTGGAGATTAGGTATTGGATATTGGAAATTGGAAGTTGGAGGTTGGAGAAGGGAGAATTTTCGCCTGTTCTCTCTTTTTGGGACAGATGCCTATGCGCAAAGGTGAAAAATAACCACAAAGCTCCTGCATAGGGCATCCAGCGGGGATCGGCCAAAAATATCAACGCCAGGATCAGGCCGGGAGGTGCGAAACCTCTCAAATAGCGCCCAGTGCTGTTCGAAAAACTGGAAACATGCGCCACCAACAGCCATGGTGTCCAGGAGACTGCATAAACCAAGGTCAAATGCCCCGCGCCGTAGTGGGCAAAGAGCTTGGGCAGCGATTCAAGCGTCAGCGCACCAAACAACGCTGCAACATGCGTGAGTCCTTCTAATCGCAGCAAACGATAAAGCCCCACTCCGCCCAACAGCAGGTGCGCCATCGCCATCAGATTGAATCCCAACGGCAATGGAAATACCAAAGCAACCCAACCCAGCGGATACCACAGCCCCGAGAGCGGATTGGCGGCGAAAGGATAGCCGCTTAAAATCGTGGGCGACCACAGCGGAACCACTCCCCACTCAGAAAGGGCGCGTTTTATGTATAGCGCGTTGGGGTAGTGCGATATGACCAAGTCGGAGTAAGGAGCATTGAGAGAGGGGTATGGGAATCCATTCAAGCCAGGAAGGAAGATGAACAATGGCAGTAGCAAAGGCCAAAATGCTAATACTTTTCGTACGGCTGATCGCCAAGATTTCGATACGTTGCGAGCTGCCATCTCCGGTTATTCCTCCACCAGCAGAATCGCTACTGGCCCCTGCGAAAAAATGGGCTCATAACCCCAATCCATACACCGATCACCGATATCTCGCTCGCGAGGGCCACAAATTATATAGTCAATTCCACGTGAGGCAAGAAAGAATTGGCGCTCATTAAGGGGCATAGCCCCCCCAAAAAACTGCTCAACCACCTGTTCTTCCTGGACGGCGTTTACTGTCTCAAAGGGATGCCCGTAGATCACCCGCCGCCCGGTGTGAGCCGGGATAAAATTGCCCAATTCAGGACTGGCCAAGACAAGAACATCAGAAGATGTGTTCTCAGCAATCCATTTCAAGGCAAATGCCTCTTCTTGGGTCAGATATAACAGGGGTTGTTGGGTTCGGACACCATGAAAAGTGGTCAGCAAAACCATCAGGTTTGTCGGTATCGACAAAACAATCAGAAAAACAGCCCAAAAGCGATAAGACCACGAAAATCTAGCCGCCAGGTACTTGATACCCAACGCGGCTAAACCAGCCAGAGGGATGAATAAGCCTACTAAAAAGCGGCGCTGCAAGCCGAAGGGAAGGTAGACCAAGATCAAAACCAAGCCCACCCAAATCAGCAGATTGGATTCGCTCTGGAAAGATTGTCTTTTCCGCCTAAAAATAAGCCTTTCAGAGAGAACAGTTTGCCATGCCCCCACAAAAGCCAATATGAGAGCCGGGGATAACGAGACCAACAAATCCCAAACTGGAGGTGAGGGCGTCAGATTTTGAGCATTCCAGGCCGCGAAGGTGGGATATGCACGCACTACCCAAAGGTCATAGAAAATCATCGGCGATCCGCCAATAAGGGTGAGCAAAATGGGGGTAGACTCCCGGCGAACAAGTTTGATGTCCTTCCAGGCTTGACGACCCAGCATCATTATTGCGTACTGGCCTCCCAAAATCCCCAACACAACCACCAACCCGAAGGGGCTGACAACACTCAACAACCAGGCCAAGCATATCCGCACAATTTTCCCACGCCATGTTCGCTCAATCTGCTCAGGCATAGTCAACCCCAACATCAAAGCCAAGCCTAATGGAAAATGAGGGTTGGTAAATGCCGATAAGAAGGGGTATATTTCAGCAACCCATAAATCAGACGATATCACTCCAAAGGGGACAAGCACCCAGCCCAACCCAGAGCCGAGAGCGGCAAGGGTAAATGCCAGTTTCTGGGATCGCTGATCGGGGAATAGCTCACAAAAAAATCGCCACAGCACCCACAACAAAACCATTGCGCTCAGCAGCCGGGCTATGTGAAAGATCCATATCAGCGGGAGGCCAAGAAGCCTGGCACAGTGCCCGAGGAACAGATAAAACAAATGTAAATAGGCACCCTCACCGGGGTCGGCAGTGAAGGCCAGGCGATAACGCCAGTCACCCTCCCAGCCCTGGTACATCTTGGCTAAATAGGTGTTGTTATCCAAGGGATTCAATAAAAATCCCCCAAAAACATATTCGTCCCCCCCAGCATTGGCAGCATAGATATATGGGGCTATGATGGCAACGAGCACAATAACCCCAAGGACAACCGGAAACCAAGGTGCCTTTGATGACTGCATAGCTGTATTTTATCCTAACTCCCTTGCTTTCCAATGCAACCGCATCTATAATCTCAAAGCAAACGAAAATTCCCTTTCCAACGAGCAATCCCCCACAAACAAAGACACCCTCATGAGCCGCTCTGAAAACCTATATCACCTTCAACGAATTGACAGCCAACTCGACGGACACAAACGCCGTCTACAGGAAATCAAGGCCATCTTGGAAGATGACCGCAAAGTCATGCAAGCCAAGGCCGAAGTCGACTCGACTCAAGAGCTATTCCAAGAAGCGCAGAAAGCCTTGCGCAGCGCGAAGGCAAATGTTCAAGATCAGCGAGCCAAAATCGATGAGTCGGAGGCCAGACTCTATGGTGGGACCATTAGAAATCCCAAAGAGTTGGAAGATATCCAGCAAGAAGTCGCGGCGCTAAAACGCTATCTGGATATTGTGGAAGAACGCCAACTCGAAAGCATGTTGGCCGTGGATGAGGCCCAGGAAAATCTCGATGCAGCCCAAGGCCAACTCGAAAAAGCACTGGCAGAAAGCGAAAGCAGGAACGCCGACCTACTCGAGGAAAAGGCCAGCATTGATGCCTCTGTAGTCAAGCTCGATCTAGAGCGCCAAGACCAAGTTACCAATATCGACGCTGGCGAACTACAGCTTTATGAGAGTCTACGGGCAAAACGTGGCGGTATCGCCATCGCCAAGGTTCAAGATCGAAACTGCACAGCCTGCGGCACTGGTCTGGCTTCGGCTATCTATCAGCAAGCGCGTTCCCCCAGCAAGATTACGCAGTGCAATACCTGCCAACGGATTCTCTACGCCGAATAACAACATGATCGATTTTTTCCGGTCTATCAATCTCGAACAGATTTCATTTTGGATAGGCTTTGCGGCAGCGACGGTATTCTGGTGGCTGGCTACCAAACTCTGGCCGCTGGTAAAAAAATGGGCGAAACAACTGAAAGAAAGTCCCCCATCCATCAAACTGGGGATGCGTAGGAACGTCGCAAGTCGGCATCGCGCGGACATACTCAAGTATGCCCAGAGCCTGCACCTGGCAGCACCGTTGTTCTCGCTAGATGAAATCGCCATCCCCCCACAATTATTGGCCCCTCCCATCCCCATAGAGCCAAACCAAGAACCGCCCCCCGAAGATATCGTCAGCCAGACCATCCCCTTCATGCCAGACTGGCCCGAATTGGCCTCCGCCTATGGTGCCCACACCCTTTCCCTGGAGCAGGCTTTACAAGGAGGCGCAAATATCCTGCTTGTCGGGCCGCCTGGGAGCGGGAAGACCGTCGCGCTGGCTCAGTTTGCCTCCGCGCTGGCGCGCCGTCAACTTGATGATGAGAGCTTATCCGCCTTAGAACCGATATTTCTCCACGCCGCGGATCTTATATCCCCGGCCAAGGCCGACTCCCTCCTGGAGCCCATCGTCAAAGCCCTCACCAACCAAGGATCAACACTGAGCACGCCACGCTTGTCAAATTTCCTAAAGACAACTTTCGAGACCAGGCGGGTTATACTTCTACTGGACGGGCTCGATGAGTTGGCTCCTGATCCTCTGGTAGAAACCGTAGCATATATCAGAGAGCTGCTGCTGAAATATCCTCGAACGCGTATCGTCGCTGCCGCGGATTCTAAACTTGTTGATGGTTTGATCCCATTGGGCTTTGCACCTCTCCCCATGACCTTATGGGGACCACGGCAACAAGCCCAATTCGCCAGACGATGGGGCGATTTGTGGTCCCGATATATCGACGTTGAAAAGGGCGATGATCACTCCTCGATAGAACCTCTACTGCTCAACAATTGGCTGCTCAACCAAGCTTCAGCCATCTCTCCATTGGAGTTCACGCTTCAGCTTTGGGCAGCATATGCAGGCGATGTGCGCGGCCCGACCCTCTCGGATATGCTGGAGGCATATCTGCGGCGGATGTCGGTGGGTATCCCAAAAGTAGGGGCGGCCCTAAAGCGATTGGCTTATCATGCAGTGTTAGCAGAAAAGAACAGCTTCACCGAGAGCCAAGCCAGCCAATGGTCTGCGGAAATCGATGCTGAGCGAACCTTAAAGAGCGATTCCGTAGATCAAAGGGGTCACCTCACCGGGAAGATCAGCATTCAGCGCATCTTACCTGATTTGGTCGATCATAGCTTGCTCGTTCAGCGGGCGCATGGCCGCCTGGGATTCATTCATCCCATATTCGTAGGGTATTTAGCAGGCCAGGTTTTTTCGAAAGTCCACAACGAAGAACTCTACTCCCAAGCAGCGTGGCTGCTCAGGGATGAAGCCGTCCGCTTCGCTGCCTCTCGGCGCGATCTGACCTCCCAGGTAAAACAGATTTTCACTCAACACGACGATCCTCTTTACCGTGATGAGATTTCTGTGGCCTCCTGGTTGCCTGAACTGCCTTTAGACTCATCTTTGCGCAGAGTAATTCTAGGGAAGCTTTCCAACCTGCTCGTCGTGGAGAGAATCCCCCTGGGTGTCCGAGCGCGCATCCTGACTGCCATGGCGAGGACAAAAGACCCAGAGGTTTCAAGCCTCTTCCAACACTTACTCAAATCGGCAAGCGCTAGCGTCCGCCAGTTGGCTGCTTTGGGCTGTGGTTTCCATCGCGACATCCAAGCCGTCAACTCGCTGATCGGTTTGCTGGGCGACCAACCCGCGGTCAGCAGTGCGGCCTGTCTGGCACTGGTCAATATTGGAACTAAGCCCGCCCTGGAGGCCATCGCCAACGCGTTGCTCCAAGGCAGTGAGGCACTACGTCACGCCGCGGCTGAAGCTTTCGCTAACCACCCTGAAGAGGGATATCCCACTCTACGCGAAGCAATCACCATCGATGATCTTCTCGTCAGGCGCTCTGCGATCAGCGGATTAAGGCGCGTCAAGGAACCTTGGGTGCTGGCAATCTTGGAAGAGCTTCAAATCGAGGACGCCCAATGGGTGGTCAAAAACGCAGCTGCTCAAGCGGTTGAGGAGATCAACAACCCCGATAAGCACATCCCTCAAGCGCTGGAACCCTTAGCTGAATTGCCCTGGCTGATTGCGTATGCTGAGGAACACGGTGTGGACATCAGCCCCGGTGATCCAGCCCAGCAGATGCTAAAAAACGTTATCGCACAAGGTTCTATTGAGCAGCAACTGGCCGGTTTATACCAAATCCAGAGAAGGGGGATTGGGGATGTTTTCCCAGAGGTCTTCCACCTGCTTTACGGAGGCAATGTCGAGCTACGCGAGGCGGCATTCTCGACGATCTGGCAGTTGGCAGCTAATGGGATAGAAATCCCCTCGCCGCAACAGTATGGATTGAGTTGACAGAGATTGAAGTTATGCTTAGGTGAGATTCTGGATGATCTTTCGTTGGGCGGTGAGGGCATCCATATCGAGAATTGAAACCAGCTTATCGCGTCCACTCTGTCCCGCGACGACCTCAATTCGATCTACAGAAACATCCAATATATTGGATAAAAACTCAGAAAGAGATTGGTTGATCTCTTTTTCCTTAGGGGCGGTCTTCAAGCGAATGCGGATGGTTCCATCATGAAGAATCTCTGCGATCTCGTTGCGCGCGGCGCGGGGGATAACCCGAACACCCAAGGCTGAACCTTTCCTTCCACCATGCAAACGAACTTCTTTTGGGGTCATCACAGCACCTCAGGCCATCATCAGCTTACAACAGCGATCGCAAGATATTCGTCACAATCATACCAACAACCTGAACCAAAATCAGCAGTACGAGGGGACTGAAGTCCAACATCCCTACCATGGGAATCACTCTTCGAATAGGCAGCAGCATTGGCTCAACGATACGATCTATTTGACGCCGGACAGGGTGGAACGGGTCCATAAAATACGATAAAACTACATGCACCAAGATGAGCAAAACGAATAAACGCTCAACAACATCGATCAATTGGATCAAGAATGCAATCACCAGACGCCATCTCCTTGCAAAGAAATCTCAGAGTTCATTGAACACTTCGCTATATTCTACCGTAGGTTCGTGCGCCGACGATCGCAGTACCAACCCGAATTATCGTCGCGCCTTCTTGAATGGCGACCTCGTAATCATTGCTCATCCCCATAGATAACTCGCCCCAATCTGCTTGGGGAAAACGATCTGCCAAAAAATCACGCAGACGAGAGAGCTTCTGGAAATATGGGCGCGCATTTTCAGGATCAGGCTCGAATGGGGGCATGGTCATCAGGCCGCGTACTTTCAGGTGATCGAAATCGAATAGCGGGGCCAATTGCTCAGCAAAATTGGACCAAAGGCCCTCATCCCAAACGGGCCAGCCGTGCTTGGAGGCTTCTCCACTGACATTGCACTCCAGTAAAACTGGGAATCTCTCATCAATCTGTGCAGCGAATTGATCACATCTACGGGCCAGCTTTAACCTGTCGAGGGAGTGCATCCAGGCAAAGTTCTCGACCACTGCGCGGGCCTTGCGGCTCTGAACATGCCCGATCATATGCCACTCGACTTCGGCATCGGACAGGGCATCCATCTTGGGCAATGCTTCTTGGAGGTAGTTCTCGCCGAGACATTTAGCCCCGGCCTGGACAGCCGCCCGAGCCACCTCAACGGAATGCCCTTTGGTGACAACGATCAGCTTGATCTCGTCTGCATCTCGTCCGACTTCATCAGCGGCGGCAGCAACCCGCTTCAATACGTTGTCAAAGTTCGCATGAATGGTTTCTCCGAGCAAGGCAACCACAGTTTTTCCCTTCAATTCTTCAGACAAATCAGGGCACCGAAACGCCCGGTCTGGCCGTTTTCCGCACGATGGGAGAACCAATCCTCCAGGTGGCAGGCGGTACATATCCCAGATATCTGGATAGCACGTACACCAGCCCGCTCCAAAAGCCATTGATTGGCTCGCCACAAATCAAATTGTACCGCACCGCCTTGGGTTGGCAATAAGCGCTCAGCCTCAGCCCCAAAAGCCTCGCGGACCTCTTCGACCACCGCATCACCCACCTGATAATGGTGGGCCGCGATAGATGGGCCAATACCGGCACGAATATCCCCGGGCCGGCTGCGATACTTTTCTACCATAGCATCGACGGCTACTGTGGCAGCTTTCCGAACAGTTCCCAGCCAGCCGGCATGTACGATGCCCACGACCCGCCGCACAGGGTCATGCAGCAAAATCGGCACACAATCGGCAAAACGCATGAAGAGGGTCACTGCCGGGTTATCGGTCAAGATGGCATCGGCTTTAGTATGCGGCACATCCCTGGGGCGCGGCTTCTCAGCGCAGATCACATCCGCGCTATGAACCTGCCAGACATCGTATATCGAAACGGGATCGCGCCCAAGTGCGTCGAAAGCCAGGATGCGGTTACGCCTCACCCTATCGGGATCATCCAAGACCATGGCGCTGGCCCCTACATTCAGCGAATCCCAAGGTTCAGGACTGAGCCCGCCTCGCCGGGTAAAGACGGCGTGAGTCAACGCTTCAGCGTCAAATATATCGAAGCTGTAATAGCGCATAGAATCGACTTGATGAAAGGACATCAGTTTCGTGGAGCGAAAAGGATAGAGTGCAACACGATTATGATGAAAAACGCTCGCCGCTAACCGCGCCGCGCTCAATATGGGCAAACTTTTTGGTCAGTATGAGGCGCGTATCAAGCATAGATTCTTCAACCAGCGGGTAGCCAAACCAGGCCGTGGTGAATCCGAATAAGAATCCCGTCAGAACGCGTAAAAATGGCGTGCTCTCCCTGAGTGGGAAGAGCTGAGCCAGAGTCTCCCAGAAGGCACCGTCGAACGAAGAGAACAGCATCCCCACCAGTTGTGTACCCCCATCTAAACCGATCGGGAATATCCCCACCAGAACCCATGCCCACCAGGGCAAGGCTTTGATGCGCTTGCCGGTCAACACAAAGAGTATCCCAAAGAGTAGTATCGCCCCATAGATGGAAAGATCCCGCTGGCAAAGTGCAATCTTGTAGCCGACCTGATCGTCCCCGCGGAACTGCCTGGCCGGTATCAAGGCATTTTCATCCAGCCCAGTGATCTCGTTAAAGGTTTGATATCCATCTACCCCGGCCGCGGCGCGCGGGTAGACGGGCTGCTCACCAAAAACAAAAAAGGAGCGGTAAGACAGTTGGTGGCATAATCCACTGTAAGTCCAATAGATCGCATTGGCAGGCCTCACAGCTCCAGCTCTTAGTAATAGCGGAGCTAATACCGGTAAGCTTACATAGATCAAAACAAACACGTTAAAAATCAGCATGTATCTCTTGGAGAACCACCAGGCAAATCGATCGGCTCCAGAGATATTTTGGCCGCGTTGTAGGCGTCTCTCATAGCCCTGATCACCAAGGGAGGCGAGCTGCTTTGCGCGATCTTGAGCAGCCCCCAAGGTCATCACCAAATCCCGTTCGTCGAAGGGCGCTTTCAATGTGTATGGCCCAACTTCCACGACCGGAATATCGATACCATAAGCAGCTTCCAATTCCGGGCTACCTTCAATGTCGATAACGGCCAATTCGTGAGGAAAACGGTCACCCAAAGACCCCAAGGCAGCCTCGGCATCGTCACATAAGTGGCAATCTTTTCTACTGAATAAGGTTACCTTTAGCAAGCACACTCTCCTCGGTCAAACGAAATTTAAGCACTCGACAACAATACTCAGACAGAATTTATCCCTCGAATCCCATTTCAGCCAAATATCCATCCAGCTGACTCTCGGTCATCAAACCAATGTGCATAACCCTAACCACACCATCAGCATCGACAAAATAGGACGTAGGATAACCTCGCACCTGATACAACTTCTGTATTTCCCCGCCCGGGTCCAGGAGGATTTCAAAGGTCAACCCCAACTCGTCCGCAAAGACGCCCACCTTCCCACGAGGTTCATCGAAGTTTACCGCGACAATTTGAAGATCGCCACCGTACTGCTCGAAGCGCTCTTGAAAGGCGGGCATCTCCAATCGACAGGGCCCACACCAAGTGGCCCAGAAATTCAAGAGGACTATTTGACCGCGAAAATCTGCGAGCTGAACATCTTCTCCGGAAAGGGATTCCAACTTGAAATCCGGGGCAGGAGAATCCACGGCCAGGGTCGTGGTTGATCCCTCCTCGTTGAGCATTTCACTAATCCGAGGCAAATCCCCACCGCGCAGGAATCCAATCACCAACATGCCGATGCCAACACCAGCGATAACTCCAGCGATCAAAGAAAAACCCCGGCGCATCCAATGCTCCTAGAGGCCAAAATCTATAAAGAAGCCAAACCGGGCCAACTGCTCGAAGATCCCCAGGAACAGCATCACGCCGACGATAATTAGCAGAGCGCCCATGACGATCTCGGTAATGCGCATCACCTTGCCGTAACGTCGCAAGATCGTCGTCACCCAACCGACACCCAGAGCAGCGATCAAGAAAGGGATCGCTAAACCGGCCGAGTAAGCGGCCAGCAGCCAGGCACCCTGGGAAATCGAGCCGCCGCTCAAAGAGAGGGTCAAGATGGCGCCCAAAACCGGGCCAACACATGGCGACCAACCTGCCGAAAAGAAAACACCCATCAATCCAGAGGAAATATAGCCGCGCTGGCGGTCGGGCTGGCTCTGAGGGCGCAGGTCGTAATCCAAGAAAGGGATGCGGATAATGTGGGTCATATGCAACCCAAAGATGACCACCACAACCCCGCCGATCTTGGCCAGCCAGGTACGCAGATCGTATAACAACCCGCCGAGTGCTGATGTGGCGATCCCTAACAAAATGAAAACCACACTAAAGCCCAGCACAAAGGCCAGGCCATGCGAAAATGTCACCCAACGGTTACTGCTTTCGTTTTGAGACGAAGCAACCGAGCGCCCACCCAGATAGCCGACATAGGCCGGCACCAGGGAAAACACACACGGAGATAAGAAGGAAGCCAGCCCAGCCAAGAAAGCCAAGCCTAAGCCGATATTTGACGCATCCATGTACAATCCTTTTCTGCTATTTGTCTTCTACAAAATCATTCCCGTCGCTCAGAAGCTCATCCATCGTGCTCTGATGCGCCCCGGACGTTCAACTCATCTAAAATCTTACCGTGCATGCCAAATTTTTCTGTGATCACCACTCGTTGACGATCACGCGCGTGCCGCCTGCGCCCACCACGGTGACATCACCCGTCTCGAAAGATACGGCGGGCTGCGCCCAACGAAAGATCCATTTGGCATCTTCCGGGCGGGCGTTGACACAGCCATGAGACATAGGCTCGCCGTAGTTGTTGTGCCAATAGGTCGAATGGATGGCTACTCCATCGCCATGAAAGAGAGACGTCCAACCCACGGCAGGTACGTCCCAGCTCCCGGCGGCTGTATTGCCGCCCATGTGCAGGGAGAACAGCTTCCGCCAGATCATGAAACCTGGCGAGACAATTGGTGTCAGGGGCGTAGCGCCTTCCGCCTTACCCGACGAGATGCGGGCAAAATAAACTTCTGTATTCCCCTCATAGCAAGAGATGGTCTGAGTATACCAATTGATGTCTACCTCGATGCGTTTATCTTCCACATCAGGGCTGATCGGGGAGACTTCCTCCTGGGTAAGCGGCCGAAGGGCCTCTGCTGGGCACCAAAAGATATCGCCGGGATTGCCGTAACGCTCATTGATACGGTACCAAACGCCGCCATCATCTTCGACCTTCATTTGGTCAACCCATAGAACCTGGCTGTAATAGAAACGGAAAGGCTGGCTGCTCTCCTGGCGATACTGCCACCAAGCGGAACGCGGCGGCCCATTAGACAGAATGGCGTCCACGTAAGGCACACTGACTTCTACCCACAGCCCGTGTTGATCTCCCATGAGGGGCAACGATTCCACAGGTTGCGCAGGCTGATTTCTGACGGGTTGCAGGTAAGGACACCAAATGAACCCCTGGGGGGTCTCAACCCAGCGCTGATTGTTGCGCCAGGGCCAGCGCCCGGAGACCTCTTGCAGCCAGGGCACAACAGCGTCCTCGTACAAGACGGCCACCGTCTGGCTGTCATAATCAGGCTGCGATTTAACGTCGATTTTGCCAAAACAGACTCTCCCCAACCTGTCAGATTGAGGGAAATCAGCCAACTGAAAGAGCGTGCGCCAGGGCTTCAAAGCCAATCCGCCCATACTGGCAGCGGAGAGTTTCAGGAAATCCCGACGGGAGAGATTTTTGTTTGGAGTGTGCCTGCGGTAGCTCATAATCAACGACCGACTTGTTTCTACGGTTGTGTTCCTGACCAGCCATAGGATACCACTCTTACATTAGGAAAAGATAAACAGATTTCCGGGCTTCCCTTTGGTCATTTCTAGCCATTCGGGTGGGATCACATTGACAAATCCGATAATAATTCGCCTTTTTTTCACAAATCGAGTATACTATGTGACGATATTTTACCTACATCATCCGCAATGTGTCGATACATTCTTAAATGAGTATCTTACCCGATGAGGGTGGAAGCTTTAGTCACCTAACAAAACACTGCGATATGAAAAAGGGTTTGCTCTACGCTTTATACGCTCTGATCGGCCTGGTCGTGGTCGCTGCCCTGGCTTTCAAGATCTTCCAACCCGTGCAGGTGGTTCCCCGCATCCGTTTAGCGCCGGGCTTCTCATTGATAGACCAGGATGGACAACGCCTGACAAATGAAGACCTGCGCGGGGGGTTTGTGCTCTACAACTTCACCTATACCCGCTGTCCCGCGCCCTGTGGGAATCTCAACCAGACCATGCAGGAGATCCAGAGCCGTCTCGATGAGGCACAGCTTGGGGATATCTCCATGGATTTCGTAACCATCTCCTTCGATCCCGATTATGACAGCCCCACGGTTTTGAAAGGTTATGCGGACGGCCTCGGGGCGGACACTAGCCAATGGAAGTTTGCCACTACCCCCGATGAGACTCTGCTGAAAGCGATCATTGGCGGCGGATTCGAAGCCTATTACAACCAAAAAGATGACGGCACTTTCGCCTTCGACCCCAAATTCGTCCTGGTGGACGGTTGGGGCATCATCCGCGGCGAGTACCGCTACCAAACCCAGGTCCCAGACACCGAGCGCATCCTGCGCCATATCAGGGTTTTGGCCGAAGAGGTCCGCAACAGCCAGGGGTCTGCCAGCCTGGCTTACGAGGCGGCACATTATTTCCTTTGCTACACGCCGTAGCAAGATGCAAGTTGCAGGCTGTAAAGAATATTTAGCAAAAATGCTATGAACCTAAGTCGTTTTGCGAAATACTCATGGGGTGTGCTGCTCTACACCATCGCTGTGATCCTTTGGGGTGCTTTCGTACGCGCTACGGGGTCAGGAGCGGGCTGCGGCAGCCACTGGCCATTATGCAACGGCGAAATCGTACCACGCGCGCCACAAGCTTCGACGATCATCGAGTTCACCCACCGCTTGAGCAGCGGGCTGGCATTCTTGCTCGTGGTGGGACTGCTGATTTGGGCGTGGCGGTCCTACGCTGTCGGGCACAGCATCCGAAAAGCCGCCCTTTGGGCGATGATCTTCATGATCAGCGAATCCCTGGTCGGGGCTGGCCTGGTCCTTTTCGAATGGGTAGCTGAGGACACCTCCGCCGCCAGAGCAGCAGTCGTCAGTGTCCACTTGATCAACACCCACATGCTGCTGGCCGCCATCACGCTGACTGCCTGGTGGGCCAGCTCAGAGAAAAACCAAAAAGAGGGCATCCGGCCCATTCCCAGGGGCATGATCATCGGCATGTTGGCTGTGCTGCTGTTGAGTATGGCTGGCGCGGTAACCGCTTTGGGGGACACGCTTTTCCCAGCAAGCAAGTTGGTGGAAGGCATCCAGCAAGATTTCTCACCCACGGCACACTTCCTGGTGCGGCTGCGAGTCATCCACCCAATTATTGCCATCGTTGCGGGTATCTATTTGGCCTATGTCACCAAATCAGCGATCGCCATTGCCGAGAAGGGATCAATTCAACACAAGTTGGGGGTTGGGCTGATCGCGCTTTACGGCCTGCAACTTTTGGCCGGGCTGATTAACTTGCTGCTGCTGGCTCCGGTGTGGATGCAAATCGTCCACCTACTGCTGGCAGACCTGGTTTGGATCTGCCTGGTTTTGCTGGGCAGCGAAATGAGCAGTTCAGGAAAAGTTCAACTTCTTCAAAAAAGTTGAACTTTTTAACGACGAGGCATCATGCTAAAAAACAAACGCTGGACTTTCATCATTGGCCTGTTAGCAGGTATGGGTATGGCTGTCGTCGCTGTAGTGACGCTCCCCAGGCTGCAACCCCACACATTCTATGGCACCGTGCTGCAATCGCCGGACAAAGCCCCCGATTTCGAGCTCGACACCGCCAGCGGCACCGTCAGCCTGGAGGATTTCCGGGGCAAAATCGTGTTGCTCTATTTCGGCTATACCTTCTGCCCGGATATCTGCCCGGCCACGCTGGCTGAGATATCCAAAGCCATAACGTCGTTAGGCAAGAAAGCTGACGAAATCCAATTGATGATGATTTCGGTAGATCCCGGACGAGATACACCTGAGATGCTGCGCGATTACGTCACCCACTTCCATCCCAGCTTCCTGGGGGCAACCGGCACCGAGGAAGAGATCGCCCAAGTCGCCACGATGTACGGCATTTTCTTCGAGAAGCACGAAGGCACAGAAGCCACCGGCTATTTAGTCGATCACACCGCCACCGTAATGGTCATCGACCAGGAAGGTCATCTCAAATTGGTCTTCCCGTTCGGTGCACCAGCGCAGGAAATTGCAGATGATCTGGCATTCTTGTTGAAATAGATCAGGAGAGGCAAATGAAAACAATAGTTGTTATCCCCCGGTGCAGGAATTTCGGCATTATCGCACTAAGTATTTTCGCCCTATTCAGTATCGCTTTGGGAGCTTGCCAGCCCAGCCCAAAAGGGCCAGCCATCAGTATTGAAGAAGCCTGGGGACGCCCGTCACCGAAAGTGGCCGCTGCCGGGGCTTTCTACATGCTGATCAAGAACACAGGCAGCGAAGCTGACAAATTGGTCTCAGCCGAATCGCCAGCCTGCGGTGCGGTCGAACTGCACGAATCTTACAAGACCGAAGAGGGCGCGATGGGGATGCGCCCGGTGGAAGGAGGCTATATTGAGATATTACCTGGTGGTCAAGCTGAACTCAAGATGGGCGGTCTGCACATCATGTGCATCGAGAAGTTAGCCGATTTCGAGGTCGGCGCGGTGCTGCCCTTGACCCTGAATTTCGAGAAGTCCGGCGAGATAATCATCGAGATCGAAATCCGCGAACCGTAGAGACTCGATGCCAGAGAGAAGCCGTTTTCCACTCAAACATCCCCTTTTGCTGGCGGTCACCGGCATCACACTGGGATTGCTTCTGACGATTGCCGCTTACGGCCTGGGCTGGGCACTACGCCCCCCTCAAATCTTGCGCGGAGCCATGCTCAACCCGCCCCCTCCGGCGGTCGACTTCAGGCTGCAGGGTCCCGACGGGAAAAACTACAGCCTCTACGATTTTCAAGGGATGCCGGTGCTACTTTCCTTCAGCTGCGTGGCCTGCTCGCGCAGTTCTCCCTTGCTGAACAAGCTAGTCCAAGCCAGGGATTTCGCCATCGACGAGGGCTTTGGTCTCCAAGCGATCATCATCTCTGCCGACCCCGAAAGGGAAACCCCCGATGTGATCGCCGAATTCGTACAAAGTTATGACCCGAGCTTTGTGGGGCTATCTGGCGACCCTAAGATAATCCATGATCTGGCCCACAGCTATGATATCTATTTCCAATCTTCACCAAGGGGAAATGGGGCAGACGTCACCGTAGACTGCACCCCATTGATTATGTTGATCGACAGGCAAGGGCACTGGCGGGCAGTGTATCCCCTGAGCATGGCGGCTGAAGATATCGCCGCCGATATCAAAATTTTATCGGAAGAGGAATAATAATTCATGCTCTGGTGCCGTGCACTGGAGTGGCGAAAGGCCGATAGAAAAACGGCCTTACGTGCAAAGGAGAAGAGTTATGAGCGATAATGATAGTAATAGCGAGTTTCATCCCAAAGGCACGATGACCATATTGATACTCTTCATCATCACGATCATCCTGCTGTGGGGCTCAGTTTTCTTTATTTTGCTTTCGCGAGGAGTGACCATATGAGCGAGATGAAGACCTCTATCAACATCGATCCATATGAGCGCAACTGGATCATCATCAGCGTCAGTTTGGCGGTGGTATTTGGCATCATCATTGCCGTGGCAGGCTTCGCTTACGGCATCCAAGTGCCCACCCCAGAGCAGCGAGTGGATCCCAGGACAGTCTCCACGGAAGGCCCCTGGGCTGACCCCGGTCTGCGTGAATTGGCCCCTGGGAAATATGAAGCCTATATCATGGCACAAGTCTGGTCCTTCCTGCCCCGCGAGATGACTGTGCCGGTTGGCTCCGAAGTGACCTTCTACATTACCAGTAAAGACGTTCAACACGGTTTCAAGCTGCAAGACACCAACCTGAACGTGCAGGTGGTGCCCGGCCAGGTTTCGAAGTTGACCATCACCTTCGACAAACCGGGTGACTACCACTACATCTGTACTGAATACTGCGGCGCGGCACACGCAGCCATGTTCGGAACGCTACATGTGGAGGAGTAAAGTATATGTCTACATCGAATTATGAAGTCTCAAAAGCTGATAAAAAGTTTATCGGTTTACACCTGCTCTTCGCGACCGGGTCACTTTTTGTCGGGATCTTGTTTGGCCCGCTCCAGGCCCTGGAGCACTCCGGGCTGGATCTTTACCCGTATCTCAAACCGATCTTTCAGTCTTATTATCAAGGGCTGACCATCCATGGCGTGCTGAATGCCCTGGTGTGGACGACCTTTTTCATCACCGGGTTTTTGACGCTAACCGTGGTCTATGGGCTGAAGCGCGACCTGCGCTACCCCAAACTCAACCGCGTCGGCTTCTGGGTGATGGTGGTTGGTCTGGTGACCACGGCCGTCCCTATTCTGCTGGATGAAGCCTCCGTGCTGTACACCTTCTATCCGCCGCTGAAAGCTAACTGGGCTTTTTACGCTGGTTTGACGTTGGTCGTAGTCGGCAGTTGGATCGAGGGCTACGGGTTCTATTTCACCTACGCCGCCTGGCGAAAGGAAAACCCGGGCGTGCGCAGCCCGCTGATGGCCTTGATGTCCGTCATCACCATGGGGATGTGGCAGATCGCCACGCTGGGCGTGGCTGTGGAGATCCTGACCATGCTGCTGCCCTGGTCGCTGGGGTTGATCGAGGGAACAGACCCGCAGTTGGCCCGCACCTACTTCTGGTTCACCGGCCACCCTCTGGTCTACTTCTGGCTGCTGCCCGCATACATCTCCTGGTACGCCATGCTGCCCAAACAAGTCGGTGGGAAACTCTTCAGCGACTCCCTGGCCCGGCTGGCTTTCTGGCTGTTCTTCCTGCTCTCAGTACCTTTGGGCTTCCATCATCAATTCGTCGACCCAGGCGTCCCGGCGGGCTGGAAGTTCCTGCACGCCATGCTGACCTATTCGGTCTTCATCCCCTCCATGCTGACCGCCTTCACCGTGATCGCCTCGCTGGAACGCGCCGCGAAACGGACTCACGGCGGCAAAGGGCTGTTGGGCTGGATCAGGGTGCTGCCCTGGGACGATCCTTCGGTATCCGCGCAGCTCCTGGCCGGCATCTTGTTCTTCTTCGGCGGCATTGGAGGCCTGACCAACGCCTCTTACAACGTCAATCTGGTGCTACACAACACCTCTTGGGTACCCGGTCACTTCCACCTTACCGTCGCCTCAGCGGTGACGATGTCTTTCTGGGGTATCTCGTACTGGCTGATCCCCTACGTGACTGGTAAAAAGCTCAAACACAAGAGACTGGCCACGTGGGCAAACTGGGTCTGGTTCGTGGGCATGATCATCTTCTCCAACGCCATGCACGTGGTCGGTTTGCTGGGCGCACCGCGCCGCACCCCACTGGGATTAGCTCCTTATATCCCCGAGGAGTGGAGTGGCCACCTGCTGCGCGTGGGCATCGGCGGTACGATCATGTTCGTTGGAGCGATCTTTTACTTCATCGTCGTGGCGCGCACAGCCTGGGCAAAGAAGTACGAGCCCGCGGATGTCGAAATCCCAGTTGCGGAATCCGTCCACGACCCGCAGCAGACACCCGCATGGCTGGATAAATGGGTGCCCTGGATCATCGCCACTTTCGCCCTGATTATCATCGCTTATGGGCCCCAATTGGTCGACCAGATTGCCAATATGTCTTTGAATTCTCCAGGTGGGAAGTACTGGTAAAGCATAGGCCCACCATCCCCAATCCTTCAGATAACTCTTCCTCCCTGACCCCTCGACTTCGCGCAGGATACATCAGGGAGGAAGGGAAGCCGAGGTAACGAGGCGGGAATAAGAAAGACAACGCGTAGAGCAGCGCCATGGTAGCCAACAACAAACCCCCATCGCGATCGAAAAAACTCAGGGCGCTCAACCCCAGTGTGGATTGGGAGCTACGGCAGGAAAACTTCGTCAAGCGCCTGCTCACTGCGTTAGCGGGCGTCTCGTTGGCGGTAGAAGCCCCCTTCACAAAACTGATCCGCGACCCGCGCTATAACCCGCTCTATCACACCGGGACGATCACCGTCTTCCTGTTAGGCATCATCTTGATCACCGGGGTCTACCTGACCATGTTCTACCAGTTCGGCTTCACAGCATCCTATGAAGCCATCGTTAATTTGGAGGGCAATTTCTTCAACGCCCTGATGCGTGCCGTACACCGCTATGCTTCCGGCGCGGCGCTGATCACCGGGTTGCTACATGGCTGGCGGACCTTCTTCCAGGATCGCTTCCGGGGGCCGCGTTGGCTGGCTTGGGTGACCGGTGTAGTGATGACGGCCTTTTTCTGGGCCATCGGCGTGACCGGTTATTGGCTGCTGTGGGACGAGCGCGCCCAGGTCATCAACCAGACCCTGATTCGGCTGATCAGCGGTTCGAGGTTCGGCACTGCTTTCCTGGTCAAATTGCTGATGACCGAAGAGGCTGGCACCGGCTGGGTCTTCTTGCTGCTGGTATTAACCGTTCACCTGGTACTCTCAGCACTGATGGGCCTGTTCTTGTGGTGGCACCTCATCCGCCTCAGCCGCCCCAAGTGGCTGCCGCCAAACTTCTGGATGGCCGCGACCGCGACCTTGCTCTTAATCGCCTCGGCTCTCGTGCCGGTAGGCTTGCTGCCCTCCATCAATCCATCCCAACTTCCAGAACGAGTGCCCATCGATCCCTTGTTCCTCTTCTACTTGCCAGGAGCTTTGAACTGGCCCCCTGGTCTCTTCTGGGGCCTGGTGGTCACCATCATCGCCCTGGGGAGCACGATCCCTTGGATTTTGGCCCGAAAGCCCCTCAAACCGGTGGAGGTCGATCTGGCGTTGTGTGATGGCTGCGTCCTGTGTTCGCGCGATTGCCCTTATAACGCTATCACGATGGCGCTCCGCAGCGACGGCGCCCGCCCCAAGTTCCAGGCCGAGGTCAACCCCATTTTGTGCGTCTCCTGCGGCATCTGTATTGGCAGCTGCCCGGAAAACGCCCTCTCGCTGGATGGGATCAGTGTTGAGGCAGTTTGGGATACCACCCAAACGATCAAGCAAGGGGAAGTGCTTTTCGCCTGTGAGCGGCATATCCAGCATGGGGCCTGGGAAAAAGAGCCTGATCGTCAAGTGATCCCTTTGACCTGTGTGGGGATGCTGCACCCTGACCTGATCGGCAAAGCCATAGAGGGTGGTGCGGACTCGGTTCGGGTGGTCGGCTGCCCCCCTGAGGATTGCGCCAACCGTGAAGGGAATCTGTGGCTGCAACAGCGCCTGGATCGTCAGCGCCTGCCGCGTTTACGAGTGGCTTATGCCGACGCCCCCATCCACACAGCGTGGATCGCCCCCACCGACTTCAAAAGCAGTACCCAGGGCCCGCTGGAGAACACATTCGCAACCGCCTACGGTCAACGGCCATCGAAATTGAATTGGCGAAGTTTCGGCCCCGCGTTAATCCTGGTTGGCATCGTGCTGGGAATCCAAATCGGCACCAACAACATCAACTACACGCCTTACAACACCGATCAGGCCATGCTGGAGATCACTTTGAGTCATCATTCCGGGTATCCCCTGGCCGATGTTCCCGATATGGCCGAGCCAGCACTGGGAATCGAACACCCCACACGCTTGATCTTAGAAGTGGACGGCCAGATCGCCCTGGACGAAAGCTATCCACTTCAGGGTTCAGAGATGGAGCGCGCTTCACTGGCATTTGAGCAAATTCCCGTGACCGCTGGAGAACACCATCTGCGATTGCTGATGCTTGACCGCCCCGACCAGACCGAGGCACACATCATCTATGATCAAACCATCACCCTGACCAGCCGCCAGACCTTGAAGCTCAATTACCATGATGCCCGGTTGGGCAGCGATCCAGCCAGAGGCAGAAAGCTCTACTTCGAGACATCTCTGGGGACCAACGCCGGGTGCAGGATCTGCCATTCGCTGGAACCAGGCGTGAAGTTGGTCGGCCCGTCCTTCTACGGGATTGCGGAGCGCGCCGGGAGACGCGTTCCCGGTATGTCAGCCGAGGAATATCTGCGTCAATCCATTCTGGAACCGGATGCCTACGTCCCGGAGGGCTATCCCTCAGGTCAAATGCTCCCCAACCTGGGAGAGATACTATCTAAAGAACAGATCGACGATTTGGTAGCATTTTTGATGAGCCTCAAAGAAGAATGAGCCATCACTTTGTTATAATAGACACGATTATTGAGCAAGATGCAACTTGTTCAAAAAACCTAGGTTACAGGAGAAACACATGAAAAAGTATCTATTCATCACTGCCGTTCTTTTAACCTCTGCCATCTTTCTGGCTGCCTGCGGTGGTGGCGACGGTTCATCGGCAGGCGGCGATGCCGCAGCAGGTGAAGAATTATTCGCACAGACAGTGATCGGCGCTCAGGCAGGCTGCATCACCTGCCACTCGTTGGACGAAGGCGTTGTCATCGTCGGCCCGTCCGTAGCTGGCGTTGGCGGACGCTTGAGTGCCGATGAGCTTCGCCAATCGATCCTGGATCCCAATGTTGTTTTGGTAGATGGCTTCCCCGCTGATACGATGCCCCCCGTTTGGGCCGATGAACTCAGCGACGAGCAGGTTGACCAGTTGGTGGCTTACTTGCTCACACTGAAATAACCATCCGAAGAGAGCGGAGCGTGAGGAGTGAAGCGAAACAACCGATTCGCTCCACTCCCACGCTCTATACTGCCTGATTAATCGTTCGGGAAGGCGATTTCCTGGCCCTGGCCCGAAAAACCGTGCACGGTTTTTGAGCCGTAAAGCTCCCCAGCTTGTGTGATCGTGTAAACTGCCTGGCCCTGGGTCTCCACCATGCCCTGAGCGCTGTGCCACTCGACGAATAATTGGTTGCCCTTCAAGATTCCAAGCCCTTCCTGGATGCTACCAACGATGATCCACTGCATTTTGTACTGATTTTGCGCTTCCCCAGGAAATATGGTCAAGTGACCGCCGTACTCGGTCCCCAAGGGATCGAAACCATTGACTGCATACTTACCAATCAGGTCTGGCACAGAGTCTGGCGAAGCATCGGGTGCGGTTGGCTTGCTCCTGTCTCGTGATGAACAGGCCGCGAGCAGAGGTATCCCTAACAATAATAAAATGAGCAATAATTTTTTCATCAACAGTCATCTCCGCAGCAAATCATAACCATTTCTAAGCAATTTTACATGATTATCCGTAAAGAGGAGCAAGTATGACAGCCACAAAATACCGCATAAAAATCCCCGATGTCGATTACTGGCGTGAGATGGTCAAATGCCAGGCTGCCTGTCCGGTCCATACCGATGCGCGCGGCTACGTGACGGCGATGGCTCGCGGCGAGGTCGAATTGGGACACGAGATCGCCCATGACCCCAACCCTTTGTCGACAGTCTGCGGCCGCATCTGCGGAGCGCCCTGCGAGGTGGCCTGCCGCCGCGGCGATATCGGGCCCGACCTGAAGCCGATCTCTATCCGTCCCATCAAGCGCGTGCTCACCGAACGCTACGGCCCCGAGGCTGGGCATCGATTGCCGGGACGCGTCGCAGCCGGAGATGTGATCAACGAGGAAACCCTCACCGTCGATACGGGATTTTCCGTCTTTTCGGCAGAAATCGGTAAACAGCTCGACCCTTGCAGCGATGTCCCCGGCGCTGGCGCACCCAATATCTATTCTCCTGCGCGCTGGTCGCGCAAAGAACTGAAACGCCTGGCCTCACAAACCGGGCGCAAAAGTGGTAAAGTGGCCGTCATCGGCGCGGGGCCGGCGGGAATAACGGTAGCCCACGACCTGGCCTTGCTGGGGTACAAAGTGACCATCTATGAGGCCGGGCCCAAAACTGGCGGTATGATGCGCTACGGTGTGCCTATCTATCGCTTCGACCAGGAGGCCATGGAGTTAGAAATCCAGTCTATTCTGGATATGGGCATCGACATCCAGTTCAACACATCCATCGGCGAGCAGATTACCCTGGCTGATTTGCGCCGCGATTATGATGCCGTCTTCCTGGGCATAGGTTTGATGAAGGGCCGCTCGCTCAACGTGGAAGGCTCCGATCTAGATGGCGTGATCATCGCCGTGGACTTACTGCTCAACTACAACCTGGGCTACAAAGTCACCTTAGGCAAAAAGGTGCTTGTTGTCGGGGGCGGCGACGTGGCTATGGATGCCGCCCGTACGGCCTTGCGCCTGGGGCAACCCACGGAAGAACAGCAAGAAGCCCTGGATGAAACTGAGGCTCGCGCTGAAGAAGAATCCGAGACGGTCAAGACCGCCTTCGACGTAGCCCGCACCGCGCTGCGTTTGGGCGTTGCCGACGTCAAAATGATCGCTCTCGAAAACTGGGATGAACTGCCCGCCTCTGACTTCGAGATCGAAGAAGCCCTGGAAGAGGGCATTCAACTCTTCCCACGCGTGGGGCCTAACCGCATCGTTGGGGAGAATGGCAAAGTGTCCGGCCTGGAAGTCATCGATGTCGAATCGGTGTTCGATGACGATGGGCGATTCAACCCCAAGTTCAAAGCCGGCAGCGAACGCGTTTGGGAATGCGACACCGTGATCCTGGCTATCGGCCAACAAGCTGACCTGGAAGTGCTGGGAGGCGCGGACGACGTGACGATCTCCCCGCGCGGCCTGGTGGAGATCAACTACGCTACCGGACAAACTTCAGCACCGGATGTATTTGCCGGGGGGGACGTGGCTTACGGCCCGAAGTTGATCATCGACGCCGTACAGCACGGCCACCTGGCAGCCCTGGGCATCGAGGAATACATTCAAGGCAAACAGCTTCAGATCGAGGTCAAAACCGAGTGGACGGAGCTTTCCAACCACGTCATGTTCGAGAATTGGACCAAACTCGAACAGCGCAAAGTGCCCTCCCTGCCCGTCGATCGGCGCACGGGTACTACCGTTGTGGAGCTAGGCTATTCCGAAGAGGAAGCTGCCGAACAGGGCAGCCGCTGTCTGGAATGCAGCGTCAACACCATTTTTGATGGCACGAAATGCATCCTCTGCAACGCCTGTGTGGATGTCTGTCCCTGGGATTGTCTCAAGATCGTCAGCCTGAAAAATATCGCCAGCGACGAGCAGTTTGCCAAGCTGGTCGAGGCCCAACTCGGCGCGCCGCTCTCAGAATTTCTGACAGAGGATCAACCCTCCGTGGCAGCCATGCTCAAAGACGACGAGGCCTGCACGCGCTGCGCCCTGTGCGCCGAGCGCTGTCCCACCGATGCTATCACAATGGAAGCCTTCCGGTTTGAGGAAGTTCTGTCTTATGGAGACTAGAGGCTGGAATTTGGATATTAGATATTGGAAGTTGGACATTGGAAATTTGAGGAGAAACCATGCAACGATTGATTGATTTTATAACGAACTCGCGGGTCTGGCGGTCGTTCTTCCGGCATGGCTGGCCAGATAACCCCCTTGACCGCTCGTTGGTGATGACCACCAATGTCTTCTTTCACCTGCACCCGGTCAAGGTCAGCCGCAAGAGTTTGAGCGCCAAATACTCACTGGGGCTGGGTTTGATCTCGGCCATCGTCTTCGGCGTGCTGAGCATCACCGGGCTGCTGTTGATGTTCTATTACGCCCCCACCGTCGAACGGGCTTATGGTTATATCACCATCCTACAAACCCAAGTCCCCTTTGGGCAGCTCCTGCGTAATATGCACCGCTGGGGAGCACACCTGATGGTGATCTCCGTGGTACTGCACATGGCGCGGGTCTTCTACACCGGGGCGTACAAGCCGCCGCGTGAGTTCAACTGGGTGGTCGGCGTGGTGCTGCTGATCCTGACCCTGGGCGCCAGCTTTACCGGCTACCTGCTGCCCTGGGATCAATTGGCCTACTGGGCCATCACCGTTGGCACCAGCGTAGCGGGATACGAGCCCCTGATGGGGGCGGCGATCAAGTCCATCCTGCTGGGCGGCCCCGAAGTCGGACAGGAAGCCCTGACCCGCTTCTATGCTCTGCACGTGATGCTGATCCCGGGAGCGATCCTGCTGATCACTTCCTTGCACATGTGGCGGGTGCGCAAAGACGGCGGTCTCGCAGCCCAGGATGCAGAGGAGAGTGAAGAGTCAGGGGCTAAGAGTGAGGAGTGAGGAAGCTGATATGACTGACACAAATACAAAGCCCGAAAGCTTTTCGAAAGACAGCACAAAGACCTACTCCCTGGTCGAATTGGTTAAGGCGCCTACCACTATGGTCGATCACGGACCAGACGATACCATCTTCTCCTTTCCGGTGGTGGCCCTGCTGGAATTGCTTTTGACACTAGGGGTGGTTGCGCTGCTGCTACTGATGTCGCTGTTCGTCAACGCGCCCTTGGAGGAGATCGCCAACCCCAACACCACCACCGACCCGGCCAAAGCTCCCTGGTATTTCATGGGCCTGCAGGAAATGCTCGAACACGGGCACCCAACCCTGATGGCCGTCCTGATGCCCACCCTGATGGTATTATTCGTCATCGCCATCCCCTACATCGACAATTCGCGCACAGGCTCCGGGGTCTGGTTCACATCCAAACGCGGAAAACGCATCACGCTTTACACCGCCGTCTATATTCTGGTGGTGATGCCCTTGTATATTTACCTGGACACCACTTTCCCCCTGCGGGAAATGTTGCGCGGTCAACTGCCCGACTTCCTGCTGCAAGCGATCATCCCGGCGTTGATCATGGGGGCGATCGTGATCCTGCCGCTGATGGTGCTGTGGCGTACCCAACCAACCGCTCGCGAAGTGGTGATGACCCTGTTTACGGTGCTTTTCTTCAGCGCCATCGTCTTCACACTGGCGGGATTCTTGTTCCGCGGGCCGGGCTTCGAGCTCTATTGGCCCTGGAATATGCCAGGGGATTACAGCCCCTGGGATAACTTATAGGTGGATGGAGGTAGCTAACGCCATGACAGAGAAAAAATCTAAGCTCTCTCGCCGCCAGTTCCTGGGCATTGCCTGGGGAGGCTCGTTGGGCCTGATCTTCGCCCAAATAGTAGTCGCGCTTTTGAAGTTCATCCAACCCGTCGCGACCGGCGGCTTTGGAGGATTGGTATACGCCGGCAAGATCGAAGAGTTCACCATCGACAGCGTCAACCGCATCCTGGCAGGACGATTCTATATCGCCCGCACACCAAACGGCATCCTGGCCCTGTGGCAGAAATGTCCCCACCTGGGATGCGCGGTGCCCTGGATCGAGGAGGAAGGCATATTCCATTGCCCCTGCCACGGCTCAGAGTTCGATATCCACGGCGAGGTTTTGGGTGGTCCCGCTCCCCGACCTTTGGACTACTTCCCTGTGGAGATCAAAAGTGGTGAAGTCTGGGTGGACACCGGCAAACCCACCCAGCGCAGCAAACACGACCCAACTCACATAACCGGAGCCTAGAGAGGGAACCATGAACAAAAGCGAACCCAACTACGAACGTTATGTGATCATCGGCTTGGCATTGACCCTGCTAGTTATCCTCGGATTCTCCTTCTACTGGTTCGGCGAAGCGGCACGCCTGACCCACGCGGCAGAAGATTTCGCCAAAGAACGTGTGCAGCGCGGCCGGGTGATCTACACTGAACAATGCGTCTCCTGCCATGGCGCGGACGGCGAGGGTGGCGTCGGCACAGTTCTGAACGACAAGAATTTACTCAAGAATACCCTGGACGACATCCTCTTCTCAGTGACCCGCTCAGGCATACCCAGCACACAGATGCCCGCCTGGAGCGTTGATTTCGGCGGCCCGCTGACCGATGAAGACATCAAGGACGTGGTGGCCTTCATTCGAGCCTGGGAACCCAACGCACCCGAGATCGAGCCGGTGGCCTTCGAGCCAGACTCGGCCCGGGGCGCGCTGCTCTTCGAGACCACCTGCGCGGTCTGCCACGGAGAGGACGGGCTGGGAGGCGACGAAGCGCCAGCGATCAACGACACCCTGCGGCTGGCATCTCTGGACAACAACTGGTACCGCTCGACCATCGCCAACGGACGCCCCGCCAAGGGTATGCCCACCTGGGGAACGGTGCTATCCCCCAATCAAATCGAAGACCTGATCGCCTTGGTAGACGCCTGGCGCGAAGGTGTGACCGTAGAAGCAGCTTTTTCAGTCACAGAGCTGATCGGCTCAGCGATCTTCTCGCTGGAAGAAGGTGACCCCGACAGCGCGGCGCTGCACGTCTCGCGCGCGCTATCTGTTGCAGAAGGAACGGGCGCTGAAGTGCTGCGCAACGCGGCCGCCCAACTGCTCGACGAAGATGATGCCGGCGCGCTGGCCACCCTGACCGCCCTGCAAGAACAATGGCCCTTGGGCGATCCGGTTGCAGGCAGCGAGGTTTACAGTACTTACTGCTTGCCCTGCCATGGCGCACAAGGTGAAGGCGGCATCGGCCCGGCCATGCAGCCCAGCACCTACATCCAGGAGACGCTCAACGCTGAAATAGTCCAATTCATCCTAGAAGGCCGCTCAGGCACCGCCATGGCCAGCTTCGAGGGCCGTCTGACCGAGGAAGAGATCGCCAATGTGGTCGCTTTCTTAAGAGGTTGGCAGCCCTAGAGACAGCGAATGCTGCCCGATAGAAAGCCAGAACCCCGATTTTTTCGAGAAATCGGGGTTCTTTACAAGACGTTTTCCGGACGACTTTCCATTCTAGCGTCTACGCGTTTTGTTCTTCAACAAATTCATGGATAAAACAAATCGTGAAACAAAGGGGCGATCACCGCGTCCTCTTCACAGAGAATTCGCTCGGCCTGGACATACAAATCGATTTGTTGATCCACATCGGTCTCTGAAAAGGCTACTTCGATAAGCCGGTCATATTCTTCATTTGACCATTTGAGCCACTGCGCATTGTAGGCAATCGCATCACCCAAGAAATTATATGGGCTGGCATAATCGGCATACCAGCCGTGAAAGTACATTTGTGAATCATCCGAGTCGATCAACAAATCATACTGATCGCTGTCAAAAACCTCGATATCAACCACAATTCCCAGGCGCACTTGCCATTGCTCCCTCAGCAACTGCCCCATTCTCTCTGTGCCTTCAGGGATCGAAACACGAATAATGCCGTCCCACTCCATCTCAACTGCTTCAACTGGCTCATTCGCAGTCGAGTCGGTGTACAAACCAATTTCGCGATACCACGAACGCCCATCCGGCCATATTTGCGGGGGCACCAATGAAGTTGCCGGCTGTGAACCATTCACCCACATATCGTCCGCCAACTTCCGGCGATCAATTGCCTGAGCAAAAGCTCGCCGTACCAGGACATCATCAAAAGGCGGCCTATCAGTGCGGAAGCCAATGAAATATGCAATTGGCATCGGTCTGGTATGCGTCGGCCAAGGCGTTGGTGGCGGAGATGTCAACGTTATTGTGGGTCTGGGGGTGGGAGGAATATTGGTTGATGTTGCCAGTTCTTGAGTGGCGGTAGGCGGCGGCATCGTTTCAGTGGGTATTATGGCCGTTTCTGTAGCGGTTGGAACGATGATCTCGGCTGTAGGCGATATACAACCGCTGGCCAAAATTGACACAACGAAGATGATCCAAAATATCGCTTTCCTCATGTATACCAACCTCTATTGAGCGTGCTTCCTCTCCAAATAATCCGAGACCTTACTCGCCCTATCTACGGCTCGCTCGATCTTCTCTTTGGTGAACGGAGCCCGTCCCCAGTTGCGCATCTCACAAAAAACTAGATATCCCAGAATCCTTTGATCGACGTCCAACGGCACCTGCAATGCTGATTGGAGCGGTTTGAGCAAACCCAAATCGCGCTCTATGAACCGCAGGAGATCAACATCGCGGACAATGTCAGGCTGGTACGAAAAATCAGCAACCCCTTCTCTCTTGAACACACGATAGAGAGCGTGAGGCGCTAAATCTAGCACCAAGCGTTCACGCCGCTTTATCGGGCTTGCCGCTTGAATGGCGAAGTTAGCATTCTCGCCTTCACCGAGTGAGACGATACACACCGTAGCACCCAGGGCTTTGATGCTGGTCTCAGCCATATCGATGAGAACATAGTCTTTGGTTTTCACAAGATTAACCTGTTATCTAGCTGGAACACCCTCATGCTTGCTCTTCATATTTCGATTGACCAGTCGTTCCAACGCGGAGCATCGACGTCAACCTCACACGACCACACTACTATTGTACACGAAAAACTTTCGTTTCTCCTTAACCTGGGTGTTGCTGAAAATCAATCCTCTGGTATCATACGTTAAGGAACCCTAGAATCACACTGGGTAAGAATAGACTCGAGTCAAACATCCAATGCGATAGACCAAAGAGCCGCCGAATGCAAAGAGCAACAGCAAATTAAACCCCTGCGTCCTTCGCGTCCCTGCGGCAAAAAAGAGAAGAGCACTCCATGACTAATATCCCCTCTATCTACGACGAAACTGATCAACTGATCGCCACGACCTTGCGTATGCTGGCCGCTGACGCTGTGCAGGAAGCCAATTCCGGACACCCTGGCCTACCGCTAGGCGCTGCTGACATCGCCACCGTGCTATGGACGCGTTTTCTCAAGAACAACCCAGCCGACCCCCTCTGGCCAGACCGCGACCGCTTCGTGCTTTCCGCCGGTCACGGCTCGGCGCTGCTTTATGCCCTGCTGCATTTGAACGGATACCCCCTCTCGCTGGAGGAAGTCAAAAACTTCCGCCAGTGGGGCAGCCGCACTGCCGGCCACCCTGAGTACGAGCCGGATATTGGCATCGAGGTCACCACCGGGCCATTGGGACAGGGGATCAGCAGCGCCGTGGGTATGGCTTTGGCTGAACGCTGGTTGGCAGCGCGTTTCAACAAATCCGATTTTCCTATCGTGGATCACTACACTTATGTGCTGGCTGGCGATGGCGATCTGATGGAAGGCGTTTCCCACGAGGCCTGCTCTTTGGCCGGTCACCTGGGCTTGAGCAGATTAATTGTCTTCTTTGATGACAACAACATCTCTATCGATGGCAGCACCGACCTGAGCAGCAGCACCGACCAGTTGGCACGCTTCGCAGCTTACGGCTGGCACACCTTGCGCGTCGATGGTCACGACATGGCTACTATCGACGAAGCCATCCAAGCCGCTCAGGCTGAGACCGAACGCCCCACCATCATCGCCTGTAAGACGCATATCGGCTTGGGCAGCCCCTGGCAGGATACGGCTAAAGTCCACGGCTCACCGCTGGGTGAAGAGAACCTGAGGGCCACCAAAGAGCACTTTGGATGGCCCGCAGAGCCGCACTTCTACATCCCAGACGAAGCCAAAGCGCGTTTCGAAGAAAAAGCCGCCTTGGGAGCAGAGAAGCAGAAAGAATGGCAAGAACTGCTCTCGAACTATCGAGAAGCTTATCCCGATCTGGGGGCACAGTGGGAGGCCTATGTTAGCGGCGAACTGCCCCCCGGCTGGGAAGCCGTTTTTCCGGACTTCAGCGAAAGCAAACCTTTAGCCACCCGCGCCACTTCAGGCCAGGTACTGGATGCCATCGCTCCTAAACTCCCCACCTTGATCGGCGGCTCGGCCGACCTAACCGGCAGCAACAACACCAAAGCCAAGAGCCAGTTCCCGGTCGCAGCGGGGGATTTTAGTGGAGACTACATCCATTACGGCATCCGCGAGCACGGTATGGGCGCGGTGATGAACGGCCTGGCACTGCACGGGCTGCGTCCTTACGGCGGCACCTTCCTGGTCTTCGCCGATTATTTGCGCCCCACCATCCGCATGGCGGCTCTCATGGAACTCCCCGTCATCTATGTTTTCACCCATGACAGTATCGGCCTGGGGGAGGATGGCCCCACACATCAACCGGTAGAGCAGTTGGCCTCTTTACGGGTCATCCCCAACCTGGTGACCATCCGACCGGCGGACGGGAATGAAACTTCTCAGGCCTGGAAAGTGGCCCTCGAAAGAACTCAAGGGCCTACCGCGTTAGTGCTCACCCGACAGGGCTTGCCGCAGATCGCCCCAGTTGACAACGATCTCGCCAAAGGCGCATATGTACTCTCCGATCCGAAGTGGATCGCACCGGAGATCGTGCTGATCGCCACCGGTTCCGAGGTCGAGATCGCTTTGAATGCCAAAGCCCAGTTAGCCGACGAAGGCATTGGCGCGCGAGTGGTATCGATGCCCAGTTGGGAGCTTTTCGATGCTCAACCGGATCAATATCGCGCCTCCGTGCTGCCGGAGGATGTCCCGCGCCTGGCCATTGAAACCGGCGTTTCGCTACCCTGGTCGCATTATGTGGGAGCGGATGGCGAAGTGATCGGCCTGGACCGTTTTGGGGCCTCAGCACCCTATCAGAAGATCTATCAAGAATTCGGCTTCACAGCAGAAAATGTGGTCGAGAAGGCCAAGGAGGTTTTAGGAAAGTAGTGTCGAAATCAGGAGATTTCGAAGCCACAGCGCCCCCATGAACCTCAAAGAAGCGGCAGCCAAGCACGCACTGAAATACGTCGAAAGCGGCATGACCCTCGGCCTGGGAAGCGGCTCTACGACGAGTATTTTCATTGATTTGCTGGGTGCGAGGTTTAGTGCTAGAGAACTGACCGACATCCAGGCTGTGCCCACGTCTGAGGCTACAGCAGAACGGGCGCGGAAATGGGGGATTCCGCTGACGAATTTATCGGAACACCCAACTATGGATTTAGCGGTGGACGGCGCCGACGAGGTTGATCCAAACTTGAACCTGATCAAAGGGCTGGGGCGGGCCGCTTTGCGAGAGAAGATCATCGCAAGCCACGCCAAAAGATTTGTGGTGATCGTAGATCAGTCTAAGATCGTAGACCGATTAGGCCGCGGCCCGCTGCCCGTTGAGATCGTACAGTTCGAACATGGGACCCAAATCCGTTGGCTGAATTCGTCCGGCTGCACGGCCGATTTGTGGCTCGAAGAGGACGGCTCCCCAGTTGTCACGGATAACGGTAACTATTTGGCACGCTGCTGGTTCGAAAATGGTATCGACGACCCTTACAAATTGTCGCTAGCACTCTCCACGCGCCCCGGAATCGTCGAACACGGCCTGTTTCTCGATATGGCGGACATTATTGTCATCGCCGGAAATGACGGCGTCCGCACCATGGAACGAAAATAATCTCACAAAAGTTTTCAAGCACACGAGCACTGGTAAAACATGAACCTAAAGATCGCCCCATCCATCCTCACCGCTGACTTCTCCCGCTTGGGGGAGCAGGTGCGCGAAGCCATCAATGCGGGGGCAGATTATATCCATATCGACGTGATGGACGGGTACTTCGTACCTCCCATCACGATTGGCCCCTTGATCGTCGCTGCTTTGCGGCCCATTGCCGATGAAACAAACACTTCCCTGGATGTACATTTGATGATTGAGAATCCAGAGCGATCTATTCCTAATTTCGCCGAGGCCGGGGCAGATATCATCACCGTACACGTCGAGGCCTGCACAAACTTCGATAGCACCATCCAACTCATCCGTAGTCTGGGAGTCCGGCCAGGGGTGACGCTCAAACCCAAAACCCCACTAAGCTCAATTTCCGCGATCCTCCCCGAAGTAGATTTGGCCCTGGTGATGTCGGTGGAGCCCGGTTATGGTGGTCAATCCTACATCCCCGGCAGCACGAACAGAATCGCCCGTTTACGCCAGATTTTAGATGAGCGCGGCCTGTCCCACGTCGAGCTTGAAGTCGATGGGGGCATCAAGGCCCACAATATCGCCGAGGTGGCTGCGGCGGGAGCATCAGTTGCGGTGGTAGGTTCGGCAGTGTATAACAATACCAGCAGCGTGGCGGGGAATATGGCAGCCCTTAGAAAAGCTTTAGGATAGAAGGTATAATCCCACTGTGCGGTCCCCAGCGTAACATATCTAATCGCAGTCTGACATCGCGATGCGCCGGAACCGCTTGCTTAACATGATGCTTGTCGATGAAAGGAAACCAGATGGCAAAGAAAGACAACAAAGTGCGCGTGGCGATCATCGGTATTGGCAACTGCGCATCAGCATTGGTGCAGGGTCTTGAATATTATAAAGACGCGGCGGATGATGTCGAAATCCCCGGCCTCATGCATGCTACCCTAGGGGGATACCACATCCGCGATATCGAAATCAGCGCCGCGATTGACATCGTAGCCAGCAAAGTCGGCTTGGACCTCAGTGAAGCGATTTGGGCTGAGCCCAACAACACGACGAAATTAGTTGATATACCTCACATGGGGGTGCCTGTATCCCGGGGGATGACACACGACGGCCTGGGCAAGTATTTACTGCAACGGGTGGAAAAAGCCGAAGGGCCTACCGACGATATCATCGGCATTTTGAAGGACACCAAAACCGATGTCGTGGTCAACTTCATGCCGGTCGGTGCAGAGATGGCTACCAAATGGTATGTGGAGCAGACTCTGGAGGCTGGTTGCGCATTCGTCAACGGGATTCCTGTTTTCATCGCCACCTCCCCTTACTGGAGCAAACGCTTCGAGGAAAAAGGGCTGCCTGTGATCGGCGACGATATCAAGAGCCAGGTTGGCGCCACCATCACGCACCGGGTGCTGGCCAATGTCTTCAAAGACCGCGGCGTGCATATCGACCGCACTTATCAGCTCAATTTCGGCGGCAACATGGATTTCTACAATATGTTGGAACGCGAACGCCTGGAATCCAAGAAGATCTCCAAGACGCAAGCCGTCACCAGTCAACTACCATACGAAATAGGGGAAGAAAACATCCACGTTGGCCCGAGCGACTACGTGCCCTGGCTGACTGACCGTAAGTGGTGCCACATCCGCATGGAGGGCCGTGGTTTTGGGGATGTGCCCCTAAACCTAGAGCTTAAACTTGAGGTGTGGGATTCGCCTAATTCTGCTGGGGTGATGATCGACGCGGTGCGCTGTGCCAAAATCGCTTTAGACCGGGGAATCGCCGGCCCGTTGATCGCGCCGTCAGCTTATTTCATGAAGTCTCCGCCCAAACAGGTCACCGATGATGAAGCCCGCCAGATGACAGAAGACTTCATCGCCGGAGAAATATAAAGACTGAAGGTATTCCACCAAAAAGGGCGACTGATTCACAGTCGCCCTTTTTGGTGCTTATATGATGAAATAATAGTGAATTAGCTGTTCTCCTGCCTTGCATGGCGAGGCTGGCAGCGTTCTAAGGCATCAACCAATTTTTGAATGCGTACAGGCTTGGTGACATAATCATCCATACCAGAATCCAGGTATCGTTCGCGATCCCCCTCCATGGCGTGGGCGGTCATAGCAACAATGCGTGGTCGTTCGTCTTCGGGATACTCCTCATGAATGCGCTGCGTGGCTTCTTCGCCATCCATTTCCGGCATTTGGATATCCATCAGCACCACGTCATAGTGCTGGCGTCCCAGGGCTTCTAAAACCTCCAATCCGTTGGCGGTTACATCGGCTCGATAACCAAGTTTCTCCAGAATACGAAGCGCAACCTTTTGATTGACCAGATTATCCTCCGCCAGTAGAATGCGCAAGGGATGACGTTCGCCCATGAGGTGATCAAAAGCAGGCGCTCCCTCGTCAGCGGGCGTGACCCTGGCAGGCGTTTCTTCCAACTGATGACTCATCACATTGGCAATTGCATCATAAAGCAATGAGGGTTTGATCGGCTTGGTGAGACGAGCAGAAAAGTCAATATCGTCTGGTATGCTCTCCAGGCCTCCCAAAGAGGAGAACAAAATCAGGGGGAAATCCTCACCACTGCGCGGTTTGCGCAATTCCCTAGCCAACATGACCCCGTCCATATCAGGCATCTGCATATCTAGGATTGCGAAATCAAACTCCTCACCGTTGTGGATCCAATCCAAGGCCTCTTTTCCACTGGAAGCGGCGCGCGGCGTCAGACCCCACGACTTGGACTGGCGGATCAAAATCAAACGGTTGGTGGCGTTGTCATCAACGATCAATACCCGGCGACCCTGCAACAGTTTATGCGCTTCGCGGTATTCAATTGCTCTAACGCCAGGCGCGGAGGTGGTAGGAAAGGAAAAATGAAATGTGCTTCCCTGACCAATTTCGCTTTCGACCCAGATCCTGCCCCCCATCAGGTTGACAAGCTGCTCACTGATCGCCAACCCGAGGCCTGAGCCGCCATATTTGCGTGTGGTAGATGCATCTACCTGTGAAAAGGACTCAAAGAGGGCCTCCATCCGATCAGCGGGAATTCCAATCCCGGTATCCTGCACGGAGAAGTGTATTTCATAATGGCCCTCGCCCTGATCCTGGCTGTCAACTCTGACAACAACCTCTCCCTCTTTGGTGAATTTAACGGCGTTGCTCAATAAATTGACCAAAATCTGCTGAACTCTGGTGACATCTCCTACAATAACTGGGGGGGTATCGCCATCGACGAGGTAGGCGAGTTCGAGTCCTTTCTCAGCGGCACTGGGAGCGATCAAATCGAGGCTGGATTCAACAACTTGCCGGACGCTAAAGGGCTGTTTTTCTAGTTCCAGCTTTCCGGCTTCGATCTTAGAGAAATCCAGGATATTGTTGATGACCGAAAGCAGGCTATCGCCACTGGCACGCACAGTATGAGCGTATTCGCGTTGTTCTGCATTCAATGGTGTATCGAGCAACAAGCCCGTCATTCCGATCACAGCGTTCAACGGGGTGCGGATCTCATGACTCATATTGGCCAAGAAATCTGCCTTAGCTCTGGCGGCGGTCTCAGCCTCAAACTTCGCCTCTACAAGTTCAGAGATGTCATGGTATAGGGCAAATAAACCCATTTGTTCCCCTCCAACCTCTACCGGCATGGCGAATAGCTCAACATCAACCAGAGAACCATCCTTGCGCTGGCGTTTCGTGAGAAGGTGAACCTGCTCTCCACCCCCCACCTCGGCGGTGTACCGGGTAGCGGTATGATGCTCTTCCTCTTGAACGATCAAATCATCAAGGTTTCCCCCAATCACTTCGTCCTTCGAATAACCAAAGAGCTTTTCGAAAGCCTGATTACAATCAACAATCTTGCGCTCCAAATTCAATACAACGACGGCAGTGGGGCCAGCTTGATAAAGCGTTTCAAAATATCGTTTTTGGCGGAGCATCTCTTTTTCGGCCTGCTTACGCTCCGTGACATCTTGGATGATAGCTATGAAGTTGGTGATCTCACCATTTTCAGCTATGATCGGCGTGATCGTGGCATCTTCATAGTAGAGGCTGCCATCACTCCGTCGATTGGTCGTCTCTCCCTGCCAAACATTGCCAGCAAGAATAGTTTCCCACAGATTCTCAGCAAACTGCTCGTCATGCGTACTCGGTTGCAGCAAAGTGGCCTTTTTTCCAACCACGTCGCGATAAGTATTTCCTGTGATCATCGTAAATGCCGGATTTACCCATTCGATAACCCCCTCACGATCAGTGATCACAACTGCGTTCGCCGCTGCTTGCAAAACTGTTCCCTGCAAACGCATCTGTTCTTCGGCTTTGTGGCGGGTGATCATACCGGCGATTGTTTTTGAGACAGCACCCAAGAACTCTTTGTCGCGTGGATTCTCCTCCTGCCCCTCTTCTATGTACAAAACCATTACACCTAATACTGCCTCACCAGATAATATTGGCACACAATAATGGCCATGGGCTTCAATCTCGCCGGACATCCTGCGATGCCTCTCATCAGCATTCTGTGCATAAATGATCTTCTTTGCCTCAGCGGCTTCCCCGCACAAGCATTGCCCTATTTCGACGTGGCTGCATTCGTCCAGCAGCTTTTTGTCGAGTCCGGCTTGAACCGTTAACACCAGTGTGTCTGGTCTCTTTTTGTCAACAAGGAAGATCGCGCCTTTCCTCCAACCAGCCAACCTTGGCGTATGAAGAATAGTATCCAAGGCACTTTGTAGTTGCTCTCTAAAAGGAATTTGCCTTAATGAAATCCGCAACAAGGCGTTCAGAATATCCTGCTCGCGAAAGCTTTCTTCAATCTTCGCCGTACGTTCAATGACTTTATTTTCAAGTTCAGCCGCGATTTCCTCTGCACGCTGCTGTTGAAGCCCGGCGATCCAAGCAAAAAGACCTAAAAACACGGGGGATGAATCCATCAGCCACAAAAGTGAAAAGCCTCTATGGATCGCAAGAATATTTTCAAGAGTGAAAGGCAATGCCGCCACCCTCAGGGTGATCACAGTCCCCAGCAGGGGAATAATCAAGCCAACCAGAATCCCTAAGAGTAAATACTTCTCTGCTATCGAGAGTGTTTTTTTTCTAGGTTTCATTCTGCACCTTCAAAGGGAAACTGGATCATCTTCAGCAATCAATATTTCCGTGAGAGAGCTTCCCGAAGTCAATCTCCTGATCCCAATTTAAACATCCCAAGCAAATACAATGTGATTCCCGCCCACCTGCTCAGCCTTAGCTACAGAACTTTCCGCCTCGGTGATAAGGTCGTCCGCCGAAACAAATTCTTGCGCACTTGCCTGGACGAAGCCCATGCTGATACTGAGTTCAAGGTGACTTTCATCGGGCAGCCTTAGGGGGACACCGCTCACTTTCTGGCGGATGCGCTCTGCTACGACAGTCGCTCCTGAAAGAGTGGTTTCAGGCAATAACAGCATGAATCCGGTTTCACCCCAGCGACCGATCAGGTCATAAGCCCGCACACTGGCCCATATCTTCAAAGCGACTTGCGAGAGGGCTTTGTCAAAATTGACTTTGCCATGCGCTGACAAAATACCCTCGGAATCATCCAAAGTAATCACTGCCAACACAAAACTCTTGCGCGTCCTCCCAGAGCGACTCACCTCTGTTGTCAAAAGCTCATGAATGATGGACTGGCTGAAAGTTCCTGTGACAGCATCTCGAATAGGCTCAGGAAACTCTTGCTTAGCACGGATCCCTATCAGCGTCTTGAGATAACGCTCGACGACAACTAGGCGAGCGATAAGCTCATCTGGCTCCACGGGCTTGGTGATATATTCATCAGCCAGTAGACCAGATTTCTTGCTTGCTGCCTGGGCAGCACCCGTCGATACCAAGCCAAAGACATAGATGTATTCCGGCGTATCCACACCGCGGATTCGCATCACAAGATCGACACTGGCCAGGTCGAAATCAAGCACCGCGGCTTGAATTGCATCAGTCTGAAGATGCCCATAGGCTTCATCCAGGTTATGGGCGCGAAGAACTTGATATCCATCTGAAGCCAAGCGATCTGCAAAATGTTGAAAATCTGGTGTATCCGCCATGAGCGTCAATACATTCATGCCGCACTCCTCAACTTTTTATCAATATAGGCTTTAGCAATTATACCCTCACGTTGCTGATACAACAAAAAAGGTGCAAGCTGACACAAAACGCCGCTCGCACCCGTTTTTCATTATCTTCCCCGCCAATCACCCTCATCTTAAGTTTTAGATACGATATCCTCGCAAGCGCAAGCTGTTGCTAACCACAAAAATACTGCTGAAAGCCATGGCTCCCGCTGCCAACATGGGATTCAAGAATCCGGCCGCGGCAGCAGGGATCAAGACGACGTTATAGAAAAACGCCCAAAACAAGTTTTGCTTGATCGTCCGCAGAGTTCGACGGGAAAGGGCGATGGCCTTGGGAACGCCTCGCAAATCGCCGCTGATCAGTGTCACCGGCGCAGCGGCCATAGCCACATCTGTGCCGGTGCCAATGGCGATACCCACATCAGCCTGAGCTAAAGCCGGGGCATCATTGATGCCATCTCCAACCATGGCGACAATCTCACCTCTATCCTGAAGCTTCTTGACCTGCGCCGCTTTATCCCCGGGAAGCACTTCAGCGAGTACCTGGTCGACGCTCACCTGTGTAGCGATTGCCTCAGCGGTATGCTGATTATCACCCGTGATCATGACTACACGCAAGTCCATATCTTTTAATTGTGTGATAGCTTCGGCTGAGCCATCTTTGATGGTATCCGCAACAGCAATCACGCCGCAGACCTGACCATCGACGGCTACCAACATGGCCGTCTTAGCCTCGGCCTGCAAACGCGATACTTCAGTTTGTAAGCCATTTAGTGGCAACTGGCGAGCGTCCATCATGCGCCTGTTGCCTACCAGCACTTGGTTACCGTCAACCCGAGCCTGTACGCCATGACCGACTTCGGCTTTGAAACTCTCGGGCTGGCTGAGAACCACCGAGCGATTTCCCGCCTCTGCCCAAATAGCCTCTCCGAGAGGATGCTCGGAACCCTGCTCAACAGAGGCAGCCAGGCGCAATAAGCGGTCAGTGGGCGACAGACGGTGATCAGAATTGTTATCCCCCAGCCACTCTTCGCTCACTACAATATCCGTGACCGCAGGTTGCCCTTTGGTAATCGTACCCGTTTTATCCAGCACCACGGTTGTTAGCCGACCGGCGCGCTCTAAGGCCTCACTGGATTTGAGCAAAATACCCATCTCAGCCCCCTTGCCGGTGCCGACCATGACCGCCGTTGGCGTAGCCAGCCCCATCGCACAGGGACAGGCAATGACTAAGACGGCCACCATATTGATCAAGGCGCGCGTGAAGAGGCCTACCTCCGCCGTTGGAGTCAAGGGGATGAAGAAATACCATACCAGAAACGTGACCGCGGCGATCAAAATCACCGCCGGCACGAAGATCGACGAAACCTGATCGGCCAGTTTCTGAATGGGGGCTTTGCTGCCCTGAGCTTCTTCCACCAGCCGAATGATCTGGGAGAGAGCGGTCTCTTTGCCAACTTTGGTAGCCTCGAATTTGATACGCCCCAGCTTGTTGAGCGTCGCACCGACCAGCGAGTCGCCCGGGCCTTTCTCAACGGGCAGAGATTCGCCTGTGATCATCGATTCGTCCACCGAGGAGCGCCCTTCGACCACCACACCATCCACAGGGATCTTCTCTCCAGGTCGCACGATGACTATGTCGCCCACCAGAACATCGTCGGCAGGGACTTCTATCTCCTCGCCATCCCTTTCAACGCGGGCTACCTTGGCGCGCAAACCCATCAGCTTTTTGATCGCTTCACTGGTGCGCCCTTTGGCGCGCACTTCCAAGAACTTACCCACCTTGATCAGGGTAATGATCACTGCCGAGGTCTCAAAATAGACGTGTCCCGACAGCAAGCCTACCATGATCACCACCGAATAAAAATAGGCCACCGAGGAGCCCATGGCTATGAGCACATCCATGTTTGCGGAGCGATTACGCAAGGATTTGAACGCCCCAACATAATACTGCCAGCCCACATAGAACTGAACCGGCGTCGCCAGAATAAACATCAACCAGACTGCCCAAGGTTGGTGAGACCATGCCGGCAACAGATTGAAATCGCGCCCCATGGAGAACAAGAATAACGGGATTGTAAAGATCAAACCTACCGTCAAGAGATGACGCTGCTGGGCGATCTCGGCCTGACGGGCTTTTCGCTCGGCATCTTCCACTTTGCCGCCCAGAACGACGACATCAAAGCCGGTATCTTTGACGGCCTGACGCAGTTCGGCCTGAGAGGCAATGGTGGGGATATACTCGATCCGGGCGCGCTCGCTGGTAAAACTGACCCGGGCATCTGTGACACCATCCAATTTGGAAAGGAGGTGTTCCAGGCGTCGAGCATCGTTATCGTCGCTCATGCGCTGGATCATGAAGTCGGCTTCTCCGCTGGCAATGCCATATCCAGCGCGATCGATGCGCCTCAAGAAGTCATCTAGACTGGCCTGGTCGGGGTCGTACTCAATCGTGGCGCGCTCGGAAGACAGGTTGACATTGGCAACCTGCACACCGTCAACTTTCTTGATGTTGCGCTCAACCGCGGCGACGCAGTTGGCACAGGTCATACCCGTGATCGGCAAAGTAAGCTGTTTTGTCTCAGACATCAACCTGCTAAGTCCTCTTTTATGGTTTCATACTCATCACGGTTGATCTCGCCGCGAGCGTAACGCTGATCTAAAATCTCGCGAGCGCTCAGGGAACGCGCAGAAGTATCAACCCGATGAACATCTCTGGACATGAGAGAGCGCACTCCCCAGAAGATGAGTGCAATCAAGCCGCCCCAAAACAGCAACATCACCAAGCCGCCGAAGATCATGCCATCCCACCAAAATCCGTGTCCATGCCACATAAGAAACTCCTTTTACCAATAAATGAAAAGCGGGGCTTAGGATTGCCCAGCCCCAATTCTGCAGTCCACAAAACCGCGTTAAGCAGAAACCGGGTAATTGATCTCTGTCAAGAGATCTTTGATCACTTGCTCAGTAGCCGGCGCGTCAAAGACAATGGTGGCTGATTTGCTTTCTGGGCTGGCATCCACGGATTGCACACCTTCCAGATCGCCAATTTCCATCTTGATCGTGTGGACACAATGCCCACAGTTGATATTGGGGATGTTATACGTTACGGTCGTCATGAGTTGCTCCTTTTTATCAATAGCTTGATATTGGATATTAGACTTTTGTAGCGGTCTCGAAGACGTCGGCAATTTCCTGGAGTACGCGCTCGCGGTCGTCCGGGTCATCGCCGCGCACAGCAGTGATCAAACAGGAATTCAAATGTCCTTCCAAAATCATCGTGCTGACCTTGTTGAGAGCAGCCTGGGCAGCGTGAATCTGGCGGATCACGTCAATGCAATACTTGTCTTCTTCAACCATCCGCTGGATGCCGCGAATGTGCCCCTCGACATTTTTTAGACGATGCAACGCCTCTTCGTGTTTCATCACAGCCTCCGCTGTCTAATTCTATACCCCCCCCAGGGGGGTAGGGCTAATTTATGATAACCGAAACTCCTATTGCTGTCAAGCACAGGGATTAGTGATAACAAAAACCCCCACTCTCCCAGGGATTGGGAGAGTGGGGGCAACTGTGCAGCCCAAAAGTTATCCCTTCAAGGGATGCCTTTTACTGGACGCTGCCGAACTTAGAACTTACAAAAAATCATTGCGCCAGCGCGTTATCGAACGCCTGACGGAAATCATCCACAGGGACATTGCCCGCCCATTGTTGGAGCACATTCCCTTCCCCATCGAGCAAGACATAATGTGGCTGATAACGGAAACCTAACTGCCTTTTGAACTCTTCATTGGCGGGGTCGTCGATATCAAGGTAGACAAAATCAATCCGCTGGTGATATTCAACTTCAAGCCCATGCACGATGGGCGCCATTTTCTGGCAGGTCGGTCACCAAAAGGCGAAAAGCTCAACCAACTGAATCTTGCCAGAAGCCAAATTGACCGTGCTCGGATTTGTCGCTTCAAGCCCGGTCTTGAGGACGGGCGGGGGCGACTCATCCGCCATTTCCTCGGCGGCCTCCGGTTCTCCTTCCGGCATCTCAGATTCCACCGGAGTTTCTGTCGGCGCAGAAGTAGCCGTAGACTCTGGTTGATCATCTGATAGAACCTCGACTTCCTCAGTGACTTGCACTTCCTCTACTTTGCTCTCAACCGCCGGGGGATTAGCGTTGGTTTCCGGCGCGCCAGCACTCCAACAAGCCGACAACACCAAAACAGCCGCTACACTGATCGCGAATAGTTTTACAAACCTCACCATGGATACCACCTCCAATAAAAAGTATCTATATAAAAGATCATATCCGGAAGTTATAACGGGTCAATAAACATATGATTAGAATTGCATTAATATTTTTTGCCCTTAGGACGGGCGGCTTGACACACATCCTCATCCTCTCTTACACTTCTTTCTGAAAGGAAGCAAATTTCATTGAAAACTCTTTTGGAAAAATATCGCATACCGACATATCTTTTCGTGCTTATCTTGGGTGCAGTCTGGACCTGGCTCAGTGCTGTACCGGCCGGCAGCACCTCGGCTGGGGAAATCCCTGCACCGCAAGAAGGCTTCTCAGCCCCCGATTTCTCACTGCGTTCCCTGGATGGGGATACGGTCACGCTGTCTGAATTGCGCGGCCAACCGGTACTGATTAACCTATGGACCAGTTGGTGCGCACCTTGCCGGGCCGAAATGCCTGCCATGCAGCGTATTCACGAAAAATACCGGGAACGTGGCTTTGTCATTCTGGCAGTCAATGCCACCAATCAAGACTCCCCCAACAGCGCCGCAGCCTTCGTCGCCGAACACGGACTGACATTCCCTATTCTGCTGGACGTAGACGGAAGCGTTTCGGAACACTATCACTTGCGATCTCTGCCAACCTCGTTTTTTGTCAACAGCCAGGGGATTATCAAAGAGGTCGTCATCGGCGGCCCTATGTCGGAAGCCTTGCTCCAAACCCGCGTCGATAACCTGCTTGCGGAGGCCCCCTGATGCTGCCCATCCTGCAAATAGGTCCTTTCGCAGTACAAACTCCAGGCTTGGTCTTGCTGCTGGGATTATGGCTGGGACTGACTCTGGCCGAACGCCTGGCCCCCAGGTATGGCAGCGAGGCCAACACCATTTACAACCTGTCTTTCACTGCCCTGGTGGCCGGGATTCTGGGTGCGCGCCTGAGCTACGTCCTACAATATACGGATGCCTTTATCGCCAGCCCGATCAGCTTGATTTCGCTCAACCCGGCCCTGTTAGACCCGGTTGGAGGAGCAGTCATCGGGGTTTTCGCCGCGGCGGTTTACGGCAACCGCAAACAGTTGCGGCTCTGGCCCACCCTCAACGCCATTACGCCCTTATTGGCCGTCCTGGCCATTGCCTTTGGACTCTCTCATGTCGCCTCGGGAGATGCTTTTGGCATGCAAACTGACCTGCCCTGGGGCATTCAGCTTTGGGGAGCGAAAAGACACCCCACGCAGATTTACGAGGTCATCCTGGCAAGCCTGATCCTATGGGCTATCCTGCCTCCCAGCAAAGGACGTTCACGATTGACCTCTGTGCTGACTGCTGAAACCTTCTGGCGATTCCTGGCCCTGAGCGCAGGCGCTCGCCTGTTCATCGAAGGGCTGCGCGGCGACAGCCTCGCGCTCGAAAACGGTGTCCGCATCGCCCAAATCGCCGCCTGGTTGGTTTTGGCCCTCAGCCTATGGATGTTGAACAAAGGCGCGGAGCAACTCAAGCACGAAACTGATTGACAAAACTGTTCTGATTACCGCGCCGCCCACCACACGGGGGCATTGCTGAGGAATACTGCCACAACGCTGAAAGATGAATCCCCCATTAAACTGCGTGCAGGCCTAACCTTGGAATAGCCCCCATCCCATCCCAACAAGCGGGTGCAAACCAGCAGGGAACCTTTTGCAGTTGTCAAGCCAGTTAAAGAGAGCTACAATACGAAGTTAACTGAACGGAGGCGCTATGGAATTACTCGATCTTATCCGCAATGTAGAAATATTCAGGGGGCTAACGGATGCCGAGCTCCAAGAGATCGTCAATATCTGTCAATCCCAGCAACTTAAGGGCGGCGAGAATCTCGTCGAGGAGGGAGATATCGGCGAGGAGTTTTACTTGATCACCGGCGGCTCAGTGGAGGTCATTCTAGGCGCGAATCAGCCTTCTCCCAAGACAGTTCTGCATATGGGTGCCGGCCAACTGATTGGGGAAATGGCTCTCATCGATCACGGCAGGCGTTCGGCAACCGTGCGAGCCATCGAAGACCCAACTACCGTTCAAATGATCCGCAACAATGACTTTCTGGAACTGTGCAATCGGAACGCCCGCGTGGGCTTTGTAGTGATGCGCAATATGGCGGCTGACCTGTCCTTCAAGCTTCGCCACCTCAATCTGATCAAGAGCAACTAGGGGAATTCAAATATGGCAATTTATAAGGTCAGCTACGTAGTAACGAAGAGCAATCATCCCGGCGGCATCGTCAATTTGGACAAGCAGCCAGAGGTGGGCGAAATTATTAATATGGGCACTTTCGATCTGGAAGTGATCGAGATTTTCGAGTTGATCCCCCCTCGAGGAGATTTTTACTATCTCCATGCGACGTGCAAAATCGTCGAAGAATGACCATCAAAAAAGCGGAGGCCAGAACCTCCGCTTTTTTGTTTGCTTTTACGGCCAGGGGGGAGTCAGACAGGGCCAACCCGGATCATCGAACGGACATGCCGGTGTGCGTGTGGGCTCCGGTGACGGTGTGAAGGTTTCCGTCGGTTCGAAGGGAGTATTCGAGGGGGTTGGTGTACGGCTGGGCGTCGGAGTCCTCGTTTTGGTTGGGATGAGCGTATTCGTCGCCGTCTTTGTCGGTGTCGACGTCCTGGTTGGCGTGCGCGTCTTTGTGGGCGTGGCCGTCTTCGTAGGTGTAGATGTTGCGGGCTTGTCAATAATAAAGGTCTTCTCGACCCAATCCGACCACCTGCCATCATTGGCCCTGGCCCGTGCCGAGATCGTGTAAGTGCCGTTAGGCAGGCTGTCCCACAAACTGCTGCTCATGATGCCGCAAGGCGCGTTCCCGCCAAAGGCGCAGTATCCGGCAGCATACTCCGTACGCGAATGCTGTAATACGGTGCTGGGGCTGGGGCCTCTAATCTCAAAGCTGACCCGGTTTATGCCGGCACCATCATAAGTGCCTACCTCCGGGTCCCAAGCTTCGGCCTGGAAGTCGGTATCACTGCGGCTCGTATACACGATATTGTTGAATTCGGGATCGATGATCTCGATATGGATCGGCAGCGGTGTGGGCGTGATGGTGGGGGTGCGTGAAGGGGTCGGTGTACGCGAGGGCGTCGGTGTGCGCGAAGGGGTAAGGGTGATGGTGGCGGTCGCGGTTCGCGTGGGCGTGCGCGTGGGCGTCGGCGTACTCGAAGGAGTCATCGTCTGGACGGGCCGCGAAACTGCATTGCGGCTTAGCTGACAGCCATTGTCAAAATCGATGGTGACACCAAAATCATCCGAGATCACCCCAGGTAATGGTCCACCACCGCCCCAATCACTGTCAAAGTCAATTTGGAAGGTATACGAACTGCCTGCGTTGAAATTCAATGGCCCAGTCCAGGTGCTCGCGGAATCCACCTGGGTATCGGTGATAGAGTGATAATCCCAAACCGACCCGTTGCCACTACCCCAGACATAGCTACCGCCCCAACGGAACCAGTCGTTGCGCAGGCTGTTGTAGCCCATGGCTTCACCGAGCTGCTCGGCATAATCCCAATCCAATCGAATGCGGGTGACCTGGGCATCGTAGGCATCGCCGTTGGTCACAGTTAGCTGCTGCTGCGCCCAATTCTGGAAGGTGAAATCGCCCATAGAATAAAGATTACAATTGGGCACCGGGGTATCGGTGGGCGTGGGGGTGATTGTAGGTGTCGGCGTGTTGGTAGGGGGCGGGGAGGGCGTCGCGGTGCCGCCGCCGACAATCAAGTGACAACCTTCATCGAAGAAGAATTCAGTTCCGTAGAAATCAGCGACGGAGACGCCGTTGAAATTGTTGTGGTTGTTCAAATCAGCGCGGAACTGACGCGTATGAGGCGCATTAAATGTCAGATCACCTCCCTGCCAACCAGGATCGCTGGAGGTATCCAAATCTGGAACCTCATCGCGACCATTCCAGAAGGTAACCGATCCACTGCGAAGCTGCAAGAAGTTCACAAAGGTGTTCGACTGGATCTTTGGCCAGCGCAAGATGACACGATTCAGGTTGAACTCATAAAATCCGCTGGCATTGATGATATTGACCCGGAAATCATCGCCCTGCAACCAGGGATCGCTCAAAGAAAGAGAATCACAACTTTGGGTCGGTGTAGGAAGGGCAGCAGAGGCAGCCCGTGACAGCGTACAGCCATTATCCAACTCAATGGTGATCCCAAAATCGTCAGAAACCAAGCCGACAAGCGGGTCTCTTCCCGGCGAATAACCATCGAAGTCGATATCCAAGCGGCCGCTTGAATTCCCGGCAATGCTCAATGGACCCAACCAGGTGGCAGCGAAGTCGGCGCCGGTGTCCGTAGCCGAATCGTAATCCCTGGAGCTGCCATTTCCATCCCCCCAGGCCCAATTGCCATCCCATTTGAACCAATCGACATTCAGGTTGTGCCCCTGAGACGCGTAGAGGGTTTCTGCATTGACCCAATCCAAAATAATTCGATTGACGCCCACCTCAGCGGCATTATTATTGTTGACATACATTCTGAGTATACCGCTATTGCGGAATGTGAAATCGCCCATGGAGTACAAAGTGCAATCGACTGGGGTGGGTGAGGCGGTAGCCGTCGGCAAGGGGGTTTTGGTTGCAGTGCCCGTGATGGTAGGGGTATTGGTGACCGTGGGTGTCAGCGTCCAGGTTGGGGCGGCAGTGATCCCCCCAGCCACGCTGACCACGCGCGAGGTCCGGAAACGCTCAACCACACCTTCGCGCCAACCATTCAAAGGGAGGTCAGGCCAGATCGTGGCAATAAACGGCAAGATCATATTATGCCGATAGGAGATCACCACCCTCACCCGGTCACCAGGCAATCCAGCGTTGTCCATCAATGAACCGGAACCCGGTTGGATGCACAACGGGATATCGTAGTTGTTCTCATCATAGATATACCGGTTGCTGCAAACGGTGACATGGAAGTAACCCGGCGAAGACGGATCGCCGATCTGCGCGATGTTATGAGACGCCAGATATGAAAGGTAGTCGCCGATGATGCTGTCAACGATATAGATCCCCGCTCCCCCTGCTCTGGCAGCATCCCAAATAGAGGGTAAACGCGCCCAGTCGATCAGATCGACAGATAACTCTTCCGCCTCGTCAGAATATGAATCCGGCACTTCACAATTAGCCTCACCATCGGCCATATCCGCAGCCACATAATCTACCCCCAATTCGGCGGTCAATGCTACCCCAGCTTCATCGCAGTATTCCTCATCAAATTGACCGGTGATGGCATAGCGCAATCCCAAACGAGCTGCATTCTGCACAGCCATCCAAGAAAATACCAGACGCCCAAATTCGATAATGCCAAATAACAGCAACAACAAAACCGGCAATGCGAGGATGAATTCAATGATGGCTTGGCCGCGTGGTTTAGAGCGTATGGGCTTACGTCTGGGGTTCATATCGCAATCCTTAACAATGCGCCTGTCATTCGAGACACCAATTTAATTACCTGCTAATCCGAGTATAAATACGGGAAGCGATATTCTCAAAGATCTGAGTAAGATAAGAAGCGCTGGGGGCGTAGTAGTAGTTGCCGCAATGCTGTTTGGTTGGAACACTCTCGCAAGGGTCATTTTCGCGGGAACCATCATCACCGACATTCGCCATATAGCGCAACAGATGTTCCCCTGCATCGGCCTTGCCCAGGCCAATGCTGTAGATGGCGATATCGTTGCCAGGTGTTGGCTCATCTGGATTGGAAGACTCAAGCAAGGCTACATAATCAACCATGTCGAAGGCATAATCATCGACGTCGTAATTTGGCGTACTATCGCCGACCCAAACCGCGCCTGGAGGACATTCATTGGCAGCAGAATGATTCGGGCCGCAATAGCGCGTAGCGGGATCATTGTCCGTACACCAAGGGTTGGTCCACATCCGAGCCCCGATACTGCCGCCGCAAAAACCGTTCGAAAACGAAGCATCTACATTTGGGGGCACGTCGCTGACGTTGGTAGCGCCATCTGCCAAAAACACGATCACCCAAACGGATTCCACCCTGCCCGTACTTGCGAGGACATTGCCTGCCATGCGAATGCCGCACCCCGTACATGTGGAGAGGAAGGAATCATTGTAAAGGCCTGTTCCGCCGTTGTCGTTGTCATCCAGGTCTCCCAAGAGACCGTCGCCATCGACATCGAATGGGTTTAGCTCTCCAGCAGCAGGATTCCCATAGGATAAGACGACAGACGCGTCCAGGTCATCATGCAGCGGGATGCTATCAATGGCATTTTCCACGTTGGTAAAATCATCATCCAGGTTTGAATACACAGTGGCATCGAAGTCAAAACCTACCACAGCAACGCGATCGTAACCCTCGAAGAGGGAATCAACCAACGCCTTGGCGGCTTCTTTGGCGGTCTTTAGCGGTTCGCACGTATTGCTGGCATTACATGCTGATGGATCAAAATCTGGGCCGTAACCAGCTGTGGACTCTCCCATCGATTCCGAGGTATCGATCACCACAACCACATCCACGGTAGCAGCTTCACCAATGGAATTAGTAGAAAGGGGGATGTTCGTAATCCCAAACAACCTGAGAAAGTATACTGGCGCATCCTGCGTAGCTTCCACCCAGGCCAGTTTTCGAGGGTCCTCGCCAGCACCAGTATCCGGACACTCCAGGGCAAATTCTGCGGGCAAACCACTATCATCACAGATATAGGCATTCAACGAAGAGATATCCGCAATATTGTGAAAGGCAATCATCTCCCTGGCCGCTTCTGTGATCCTGGTCTTCCGCTGTGCATAAGATAGAGAGGGATTCTTGATGTTGTTGGCCGCAGCCACTGCGGCAGAGTCCACAGCCCGCTTCAACTGGGCGTAGGTGATATACAAGGCTCCCACATCGGTCACCAAGCCTACAAAGGCCAACAAGGCTAAAAACGATATGATGAACAGTACTAATACCTGGCCCCGTTGGCCCTCGCGGTGAGGCGGCGCGGCCAATTTTCTCCCAAAAAAGTCTTGTATCTTTTCCTTTAGACAAACCACTTTCTGAATCATCATACGCTAATCTGCTAAGCTCATGGTATCGGCGTCGGTGTAGGAATGGCTTCAAAGGCCGGCATCATTGAATATACATGAATGCGGGCCGGGTTGGGTAGAAAATCGGTCAGCCCCGGCAGACTGAGCACTTGTTCATAACAATAGTATATCTCGACGATCACGACGCCTTTATTGGAGGGAGCCCCACTTTGAAACATGGCTTGAAGCTCAGCATTGGTAAAAAAAGGCTCACTATAGATCACATTGCCTTCACAATCTTTGGTCCAACTTTCGTTTCCGGCCCAACCCGTGCTGGCGGTAGCTAATGACCAGACACCATCTCCATCTGCGGGCCAGCGGTCTGTAACCACATTTCCAGATATCGTCAGGACAGAAATGGCAACGTCGTCGATATTGGTATCGAAAACAATATTAGGGTTGAATCCAGGGTCCAAAATCAGGCAAGCCGTGTCGAAAAAATAGTGCAAGTCATCATCGCTGCAGGCAGCATCTGGCAAGACGCCCCCAGGCAAAGTAAGCGTAAAAGGGTCGCGCAATGATGCAAAACGCGCTGCTTCACGGGTGAGATCCAGGGCGGTCAGGTAGGAATAGATGAAGAACCCTGCTTCCACCAAACTGGCGATCAGCAACAACAAGATGGGGACGATGAGCGCAAGCTCAACAAAACTCTGGCCAGAGGTATTTTTGTTTGGCATCTTCACTTATAGAACAGGAGTTTGTGGAAACTGCTGCGGTTATGCCTGTTGCTTGTTATGATTAGTTTAATGCAAAATAACATCTCATCAAACCCTACTGAGGTACTGGCTAACAAAAGTGCAAGTAGGATACCGGTTATTTTACCCTCTCTGACGGCTGCCGACAAAAACCGAGTGGCAGCGAAAGAAAACGGCTACCACTCGAACAAGCCCTCAGAAATTCGGGTCATCAGGCGATTTCCGGCTCAATCACGCCATACTTCCCATCTCGCCGCTTGTAGAGCACATTGATCTGACCAGAATTGGCGTTGAGGAACAGGAAGAAGTCTTCGTGGCCGAGCAGTTCCATCTGGTCGATGGCCTCCATTTCATCCATGGGGGTGAGGATAAAATGCTTGCGGCGGACGATCTCCGGGCCAGCGCTATCTTCCTCTTCACCAGCCAGGATATCAGCCACCTCCGCGGCAGATACGCCGTCGCCTCGCTGATGATAATGCTTACCCTTATAGCGTTTAATTCGTCGCTGAATCTTGGGGAGTGCCATATCCAAAGCGGTGAAGATATCATCAGAGCGCTCCTCCGCCCGCAGGATGAAGCCCTTCCCGCGAATAGTGATCTGGGCCACATAACGATCACCAGCATCCCTGGCGGATTTGACATAGGCAAGGTCAACACGAGCCTCACTGATGTTACTGATATAACGATCTAATTTGCCAACCTTCTTATCGACATATTCTCGCATTCGGTCAGTCAGCTTAAGATCACGTGCAAAAAGTTTAACGTCTAGTGCCATCCTGTACCTCCATTTCGTTGATGAACCGATTACGACTCGTTCGGTGACAATACTGCACGAGCAAGCGTCATTCCATAAACATTGTCTGCGCCGGCCTGCCAAAGCGCCTCGGCACAGGCATCCAGCGTAGACCCGCTTGTGGCGACATCATCCACAACTAATACGGCTTTTCCAGCCACCAGAGTGGGTGAAGCATGAAAAGCGCCGTCTACATTTTGGCGTCTTTGATCTAAACTCAGCCCAACCTGGGAGCGGGTGTCTCGTCCTCGCGTCAAAGCGTTATGACAATACTTCAAACCCAAGCCCAAGGCTATGGGTTTCGCCAGCAGTGCAGCCTGGTTATAGCCCCGCTCTTTCTGGCGCTCTGAGCTAAGAGGAATCGGTGCGACCATATCCAACGGCCATTCCAGGCCACGCGCATACTCTATTATGGGCCGGGTGAGCGCCTCGGCAAGAGCGACATCACGCCGATATTTGACGCGATGTAAAGCTTCCCTTACCGGATCCTCAAAAACCGCCCATGATCTTATCGAAGTCATCTTGGAAGGTGCATCGATACACCGGGCGCATAAGACATCGCCATAAGTAGATTGTCCACAACTTTCACAGATTGGGGCCTGAATGCGCGCCGTTTTCTTTTGACAATCTGGACACCAACGTTCGCCAGGAATATCACACCCCCCACAAGTAGGTGGAAACAACCAATCTAATACTGACCACTTCCATCGATACAATTCATACCGCATCAATGGACTCCCTTACTCACAAATGGTTTGATTAGAACATACCTCCCAGAGCGGATTGCATCAACTGCACCGCTGCAGGACCCAACAAAATGATCAACAGAGAGGGGAAGATCAACAGTCCCATGGGGAAAAGCATCTTAATTGGCGCCTGCTGGGCTTTCTCCTCAGCAGCCTGACGCCGCTTAATGCGCATTTGATCGGCTTGAATGCGCAACACCTTAGCCATGCTGACCCCCAACTGCTCACTCTGGACAATTGCGGCGACAAAACTGGTCATTTCAGAGAGATCAATCCGGTCTGCCATATCCCGCAAGGCCTCACGACGCAGCTTCCCCAACTGTATCTCACGCAACACTCGCCCAAATGCAAGCGACAACTCATCTTCCCATTTCTCATTGACCTTCGCCATCGCCCCGTCAAAACCCAAGCCCGCCTCAACACAGATGGTCAATAGATCGAGGGCATCCGGCAAAGCCTTGCGGATATTATCTTGCCGACGCCCAATGCTGCTATTTAGTAATAACGATGGAACATAGAAACCCAATAACGTGAAGATGATCACGACGATCAATTTCTGCCCCCAACTCCAAGTGATCGAACCAATTGAAAAAATGAAAAGCAGAAATACGGCTATCCCTATTGCGGCAGCAAATCGTCCAGCCCAAAAAAGGGTAGGATCAAGACCCCTGGGATTGCCGGCCAATTCGATTTTACGAGCGGTTTCTTCGAGCGCGTTTTGAGGCGTAAAGCGCAGGGCAATCTCACCAAGCCGGCGCGCCATCGGGATGACGACACGATCGGCCAACGACTGGGACATCTCGATCTCTTCGAGACTGGCCGTTTCGCCCCGGCTGACAAATTCAGCTAACCGCTCCTGAAGCGGGTTATCTCTGGCATCACGGTCCCGCAATCCAACAACAACCAGGATAACCGCGCCGACAACCACTACCCCAGCCACAATAACCAATACCGTAATATCCATAAGCCTATTCCAAATAAAGTGTAGATACAGCCGTAAAAATACTTGAGGATTACACCTCAATATTAGCAATACGTGTCATGACGAAGTATCCTAAAGCAACCAGGATCGCTGATGCCCCAAAGATACCAAAACCACACAGCATTGTGTCTGGCTGGAAAACTGACATGAGGTATTCGCGGTTTCCAAGCCAAATGATGCTCGTGAGGATAATGGGCAACAAAGCCAAAAAACGCCCTGAGTACATTACCTGAGCTGTCAACACACGAATCTCGCCTTTAATCCGGATCCTCTCGCGAATCGTATGCGCAATCGTGTCAAGAATCTCTGCCAGGTTGCCACCCACTTCGCGCTGCACATTGATGGCAGTAACAATGAGGTCCAAATCATCGGAGGGGATGCGGCGGAGGATATTCTCCAGAGAGCCTTCCATGGAGAGGCCCAATTGCATCTCTTGAACCACCCTCTTGAACTCATCCGACAACGGGGAAGGCATCTCATTGCTGACTGCTTCCATAGCCTGAACTGTGGAGAATCCAGCGCGCAAACCATTGACCATGAGGCTGAGCATATCAGGAAGTTGGTCGCTAAAAGCTTGCAAGCGTCTGGATTTCTGACGATTTACGTAAAAACGCGGCAAGAAGAAGCCGACAACCGCCCCAATAAGGCCAGATATGACAGATTGCCCCCCAAAGAACCAGGTCACAAGACCAACACCTACAACGGCGATGACGATGAGCGCAAAATACTCGCCAGGTTTGAGCTTGATGTCCGCCTGGGCCAGGTTACGAGCAACACCTCCTCCCCACCGCGTCCTCTCAACTTGAACATTTACCCAATCAGATAGGGGTGTGCTAGCTGCTTCGACGCCTTCAACCTCATCAATATAATCATCCCCAACATAAGTGATCAGGCGTTCTTCAATGATTGATTGTTGGCTGGTCACAGTGGTGACTACCCCGGCAATCAGCAGAACTATAACAAGGATGCTTCCGCCTATCAACACGATCGTCATGGGTTACTTACTCTCCATGCAAATCTGCACTCCGCTAATACCCGCGACGGGCGCCGACACCGAAGATCGATGGCGGCAAGTGAATCCCCGCGGCTTCAATCTGATTGATCGATTTGGGCCTCAAGCCCGTCGGTCGCAGTTCACCAATCACTTCGCTGTCTTCAATACCGCGCTGCTCAAAGACAAAGATATCGGTCATGGTGATCACATCGCCCTCCATGCCGCTGATCTCAGTGACATTGACCACCTTACGCGAACCATCTCGCAGGCGCTCCTGGTGGACGACAAGATCAATAGCTGAGGCGATCTGCTCGCGAATAGCCCGGACGGGCAAATCCATCCCGGCCATCAAAGCCATGGTTTCAACACGTGCCAGGGTGTCACGCGGGCTGTTTGAGTGCGCCGTGGTCATCGAGCCATCGTGACCGGTATTCATGGCTTGCAGCATGTCCAAGGCTTCTTCATCGCGGATCTCACCCACGATGATACGATCAGGCCGCATACGCAGTGAGTTCACCACCAGTTGGCGGATGGTTATTTGGCCGGTTCCCTCGATATTAGCAGGACGAGATTCCAAAGTGACGACATGCTCCTGGCGAAGCTGCAATTCAGCGGCGTTCTCAATGGTGACAATACGCTCAGTGCTGGGAATAAATTGCGAGAGGATATTCAAAAGGGTCGTCTTGCCGGAGCCGGTGCCACCAGAAATGATGACATTCAAACGCGCCTCAACGCAAGCCTTCAAGAATTGCAGCGATTCCGGTGTGAGGCTGCCAAATTTAATCAACTGCTCAATGGTAATGGGGGTTTTCGAGAATTTGCGGATGGTCAGGGTCGGGCCAACTAATGAGATGGGGGGGATAACCGCATTTACACGCGAACCATCTGGCAGCCGGGCATCGACATAAGGGCTGGATTCGTCCACGCGACGGCCAAGCGGGGCAACGATGCGCTCGATGATGCGCATCACGTGGTCATCGCTCTCGAAGGAAAGGGGGACCCGGTTGAGCATGCCGCGCTTCTCGATATAGATATTCTTTGGGCCGTTGACCATGATTTCAGTGATATCGTCATCTTCCAACAAGGTTTGAAGGGGACCAAAGCCCAAGATTTCGGCTGCGATTTGCTCAAATAAACGATGTTTCTCTTGGCGAGAAAGGACAATATTTTCTTCGGTGAGTACCTGCTCGAACAAATCTCGGATCGTCCCCCGGACTGTCCCAATCTTTGTCACATCCGTGGTTGGGTCCAGCTCCGACAGAAGCCGATTTTGCACCCTGGTTTTAAGATCATAATACGTATCTCGTTGAGCATCTCCATCTGGAGGGGCAACCCGGCGCGACTGCAATGATCTGGTCTTCCCCTGATCTCCTTCGTCGCCCTGACCGGATTGACCTTGCTCAATTCGTCTTAATAAAGACATGGTTCACACATCCTGGGTACAATTAAAACAAATCATCGGTTACACGACGTGGTTAGGCACTTCGTGGGCCGTTTCAAGCTCAACCAATTGCTGGCGAACGGTTTCTGCCAGGGTAAGTATCGCTCGCGATATAGGACGCTTTTTGTCCCCCATCACGAAGGGCAATCCCCGGTTAACTGAGGGGAGAACCACTCGCTCATCCGATGGAATAACGAGGGATACCTCTTTTCTTAAATTCTCACCAATCGATTCCGGTGTGATCGCAATCCGCTTATCATACTTGTTGATCACAAACAGGATGCGCTCGCGATCAATGCCGATCACCTCTGTTAGGTCCATGAACAAACGGGCGTCGTTGATAGAGGGTATATCCTGATTGGCAACCAACAGAACCATCGAACTGGCGTCAAAAGCGCTCAATACAACATCTGATAGCGCAGACTCAGCATCTACGATCACATAAGCATACATCCTGCGCAGATAAGCCAGCACTTTTCCAAATTGATCGCCAGTTACATTCTCGGCTTGCTCAGGACGCTGAGGTGCTGCCAGGATCTTCACGCCGGTAGCGCGATGGGTGATCAAAACTTCTTCAACAATTTCTGCATCGAGTTCATCTGCCCTGGGGGCAAGATCTACAATACTATTCTTGCCGCGCTCATTCAGTACGATGGTCAGGTCACCAAATTGCAGATTCCCATCCAGCAAAACCACGGGGGTTTCAGCATTGTGCAGTGTCACGGCCAAATTTGTTGTCAGTGTCGTACAGCCAACGCCGCCTTTGGGACTATAAACAACGATAACCTTGCCATAAGAAACAGCTTGTTGAGCATATTGTCCCCGCGCGGCCATTCCAGCCGCATCCATGGGATAGAGATCTTCGCTTTTCTTGCGCTCTTGATGAGCCAGACGACCCGCTCTGCGGATGGCGGCAATCAGTTCATCAACCATGGGGGGTTTGGTCAGGAAATCGCGCGCGCCGGCCAACATCGCCCGGCGCATGTAGTTCGGATCCCCTTGAACGGACAAGATGACAATCTGGATGTAGGGCAATTCCTCCCGAATACTCTCCGTCGCCGCGATCCCATCCATATCCGGCATATTGATGTCCATCAAAACGACATCTGGCGATACATCGCGCGCCAGTTGAATCCCCTCTCTTCCGGTTGTAGCAACTCCGGCTACTTCAATATCACTTTCGAATTGAAGTAATTTCCGAATATTCTCACGAGTTTCGCGCACATCATCAACAATGATCACTCTGATGGTTGCATCATCACTCATGTAGATACTCCAATGAACCGGATGGTTATTCGGCTTGCAGGGCTATGGGGTCTCAAATTCTATCGTTACATCTCCATCCAACTCATCTATGCGTGGCTCGATGGAATAAGGCAGTTTTGCCGGCGCAGGTATGTTATACACATCCAAAAGGAATTGCAGTGTAGCCGCCTCGGTCGAAAAGACGCTATCATCACCTGACGACCGGAGCACCAACGTGAGCTCAGCGCCACTGTACAACAAGTAATTAATCGCTACCGCGTCTTGCGGGTCAACGATGAGTGTGATCACATCTGGCGGCGTAATAACGGGCGCTTCCTCAGCACCCTCGACAGGTTGTTGTTCTGGAGCAAGATCGATCTGTTCTTGACCTTGCTGCTCGGCAGCAACCTCTTCTTCAGGGAGCAGGAAATTGCCAACTTGCAGAACTTCGACATCATAGAGTACGATCTGACTCACAAGGCGAGGCCGTTGATCCTCTGAAGGAACTATGTAAACAAGTTCATTCAGAATGGGGTCTAGCTCGGTTCGGCCAAGCACACCAGAACCCTCCCCGCCCTCAACCTGAATTGTGATCGTGTTGTCACCGGTTTCAGGATTGGTAGAAGGTCCAGTAACCGCACCCACTCGATTCGGAAGACCGGTTTGGAATTCGCTATCCAAATCGACGAATAACATGGTAGCAATTACGGCCACATGATCTCCTGGTCGGGGTGCGTATGAAACGCTCGAATCTCGGGTAATGGGGACAGAAATGGCAACTTTCCCCCGAGGGATCGAAAGCGCGGCAAGCGAACCTCTGGCCGAGAGCTGGTCGGCAATATCAACAAGCATACTGGCCGTAACCGGAATACCCGAATCCAGGTCAAACTTTGCCTGCCGCCCCACTACGAGGGCGATATCGGTAAACATCCCCTCGATGACCACATCGCGCGGCATCTCTATCGTTCCCAAGATATTCTCGTTCAACACCGTCCCTCGAGGCGTTGGTTGGGTAATCACAACAACATTTACCAAGTCCACCACCGGGGCCGGCGGCAGCTCGTCTGCAGTATCTGCACCGGAGGGCTGCCCAAATCGTTGGGAAATCACAAAGGCAGCCACCAAAACCAGGATCAAGATCGCAGCTAAATAAAAGAAAATTCGTCCTCGACGCATGATAGCCTCCCAATTCGTTGGCTAGTTAACTAAAGAATGATGCTATCATCAATTTGTTCCCCAGTATATATGCAAGATTAGTGCCGGATTCAAACACTTTGGAGAGTAGTGTGACATCTATAGTCTACCTGATAACAAGAATAATTTCCACCCCCTGCTGATTTCGGTGTCTGGGTACCCATATTTAGTGATATTCCATTCAAATGAACCAAATAAGGTCCCGCCCCAAAGCAGGACCTTATTTGATGTACGTACTCGTCTAATGGGTCAAAATATTAGATGTTGCTAATCACGTTGCTGAAGACATTGCCAATGGCGGGGCCGAGCAGAGCAAGAATAACAATCACAACTACGGCTACTAAAACAAGAATCAACGCGTACTCAACTAGGCCTTGACCTTTCTCTTTGGGTGCGAACAACATAGCTTACAACCTCCTTTCTTCTAAATATTGACTTAATGAAGTCCCCCAAATTATAGCAAAACTGCCCAATAGATCAATAGACAAAACACTTACAATTCTGTAAACACCGATTGGCTCGTGGCGCCAACCGGAATCTGGAAAACGAAATAACCACTTCTACCAGGTGAACTATCCACATCCATGAAGCCTCCCAGCATCTCAATACGATCCTTGATCGCCTTGATCGAAATACCACTCCCCCTGAACACCTCATCCACATCGAAACCCTTGCCATTGTCCTCGATGGTGACTTTTACGTTGTCATCCCCAATATTCATCAGGATGCTGACTTGGGTTGCCTGGCTATGGCGATGGGCAAATCCTAACAAATCTTGAAGAGAGCGGAAAATAATCACCTCAATATAAGATTCCAGGCGACGCTCCACACCGGTAATCGAGAGATCGACCTGGGTTTCAGTCTGCTCTTTGAAAGCCTCAGCATATCGCTTGATGGTCGGAATCAAGCCCAAGTCATCCAGCATCATTGGCCGAAGTTCGAAGACGAAATTACGCACCTGCTGGAAAGCGGCAGTGGCAGCCGTTTTTAGGGAGGTCAACTCTTCCCGAGCCTGATCCAGATCCACATCGAAGAGCCTCATGGCGATCTCAGATTGGAGAATGAAATTCGACAAGGCCTGGGCAGGCCCATCATGCATTTGGCGAGACAAACGCTGGCGTTCAGCCTCCTGCGCCTGAATAATAGCCTCGATCATGCTGAAAGTCTCTTTATTTGCCAACCCGGTCGGCGCAGAGACACCATCGCCGAGCAAATCGACAACCCTCTGCAATGAGTCTATGTTGTCCTCGATGTGCTTCTTCTCGCTGGTGAGCTTTTCGACTTGCCCACGCATCAAGAACAACCGCTGTTGAGCTTCTAAAGCGGCATCATAAGCTTTGCGGACTTCGAGCGGCAAAAGGGCGTCTGACTGATTCTGTACTTTTTGCAAACGCATTGTGATGTTGGCATTCCGTTCAGCTAACTTGCTGACCTGGGTCTGGCTTTGCTGAAGTTTTATATCAACATCTTCCAGTGCGTGCTGAGCATCGTCAAGATCGCGTTCCAGATCCTCTCTCAATTGATCCCAGGGCCCAGCTTCTTCAGGGGTGCCTTGACCTTCAAATACCATCCTCGTCACTCCTGAGCACTCTTAGGCATGCCCGCAACATCTTGGTCATATAAACGGAACCAACCTCTCCGCAATGCATAAACCGCGGCCTGCGTACGATCATCGACGCTCAACTTGCGCAAGATTGAGGTAACGTGATTCTTTACAGTTTGATAACTGATTCCCAGCAAAATTGCGATCTCCTTGTTGCTCATCCCTTGGGTAACATAAGACAAAACTTCCATTTCGCGATTAGATAACGGATGCAGGGGCTCACCTGGTTCACGCTGGGTTCCCGACTCGCCCTGCATGTGCTTCTCCAACCAATCATGGAGCTCTCGCTCCCCTAAAACCCTCCCACCGATCACAAACTTCCCAGCAGCGACGTACCTGATGACCTCTATCAACTCTTCAGGCCGAATATCCTTGGGGCAGTATGCTGCCGCTCCTGAACGCATCGCATGAACCACCTGCTCGACATCGTCATACGCTGTCACCAATAACACGCGAGTGGGCAAATTCTCATTGTTGATGGCACGGGTTACCTGGAGGCCATTCATGCCTGGCAGGTTCAAGTCCAGGATTGCCACCTGGGGGCGCCTTTCTCTGATCATTGTCAGGGCTTCCTCGCCATTAGAAGCTTCGCCTAATACCTCGAATTCCCCCTCCAGGGAGAGGGTATCTACCACGCCCCGTCGAAAAAGCGGGTGGTCATCCACAATGACCAGTTTATACTTATCCATAGGTACCCTGCTTGTGATCTCTCATTTTTGGCACAACCACTCGACTATCGCTCGGATAATGTTGACTATGTTGGGCTGAGCAGTACTATTTTCACCGCAATCAGTATAGCACAGGAGTACTATACAAGCAACAAAACCTAAGGAAATCTCCAATGATAGACGGCCATATTTTCGCCTCCCAACTCGCGACTGTACGGCGCTTCAGTCTGGAAAATTGGGGGGCGAGCCGCCGTCAAGGTGGGGAACCAACCTGGAAAGGTGACCAGATAGTCCGCACCCTGAGTATCCAGGTAATCTTCAAGATGCTCCCCATCCCACAGATAAGGGATCACTTCGGGGGAGATCAATCCAGCTAAATCTAGCAGCTGTCGCTCTGTAAAATAGCCCAACGCACCGATATCATGGGTGGCTATTACCGCATCTGGTGGGGTGTTCTGATTAATCCAATGTGCGATAGCGACCATCTCGCTCTCAATGACAGCCACATCTCGGGCATAGGCCCGGGCACCGACCCACCAAAAGGCCAACAGCAGGGCTGTAGTGGTCATCAGCCAGGTTCTGTTGAGCACACGAACGAGCATGTTGTCTGCATTAAGGTGCACGAACTTTGCCAGACCCGCAAAACCCCACAAAAAGAAGGCTGGCATCATAGGGATCATATAGCGCCCATGCTGATAGGTAACCGGCAGCCGCAAAGCATACAGCAGCATGTATCCAAACATCCACAATACCGGGATAAGGACGCTCCAGCGATGCCTTTTGATAGCTGAACCGACATATAACAGAAATCCGAAGGATAACAATGATCCCACGCCAATGAGCGGCAAGACCCCCTGATCAAGCCAGCGTCTCCACAATGGGATACTTTGGAGAAAAGCGTATTCGGCCTGTTTAGCATAGAATGTGGTCGGCCACCAGGCGCCGATTAACTGGCGGTTGAAGATAAGATAGGGGCCAAATAAGACTGCAAACCCCACCCCCAGCATGATCATAGCGCGGACCCTCCCCCGCCAAGGCCCGTGCTGCGTGAATACAAGCAGCCCAGCCGGCGCCATTAGAGTAACGCCATCTGGACGCAGCCATACGCTCAAACCAATCAGCGTGCCCAAGCCCAGCCAGGTCCACCTACCAGATGCACCTTCACTCTGCTTCGCGCGCTCGCCAATGACGACCAGGCAGCCTAACACGATGGTGACAAAGAGCCCGAAAAGCAGCGTCTCCATGCCCGAGGCCGCCGCCCAAACGAGATGCCACTCAAGCATCAAGAGCACGCCAGCCCAAAAAGCCCATCCCTTGCGATCAGAACAGAGATGCGGGAAGATCAACACGCCAAAAACTCCCAGGACCCATAGGATCAACCAGCCCAGCGCAAACGTCCAGATATAAGGGCCGATGCCCAACACATAACCCAAAGCCAACATCGCCCCCCACAGCGGGCCAGTCGAGCCCCCCGATGGCTGGCCAGGGATCACAGCCCATTCTCCCCGCATAGCCAGGTTTCGAGCATAGCTCTGATGTATCCAGGCATCATCAAGTGGGAAGCCTATGCGCAAATAAAGGTGGCTAGACAGTAAGAAGCCCCCAAGTGAGAGCAAAGAGAGGGCTGCGATTGCGGTCAGTGTTCGGCGAGACATAATCCGTAGCTAGTAGCCAAAAACCTGTTCGTGAATGGTCAGGGATTGGAGGCTACCGAGAAGATATGTGTAGAGTCGTCGCTCCAAAGAAGTCCTAGAGCTGGATTCTGATCTGGGGCACCGTAGAGGCTATCCAAATCCGGGGGGTGATTGAATTCCAAAATCAGATACTCGGCGTGGTAACGACTGGCGGCTAACAACAAGGTGTCCGTATCTCCATCAGGGATGACAATCGCCGGACGTCGGCTGGCGATGAAAAACCCAGGAGGGTTATTGACCATCACAACGGCACTACGAGAACCATCTAACTTGTGCAGCACATCATCGAGATGGCGATAATATTCGTGGCTGGCATCCCAACGCTGACCACCTGCTCCCCAACCAAGCACCCGCTGACCAAAAACAAATAAAGAAAGAAGGAAGGCGAAGATCACGAACGCAGCCCAAAAAACCTTGCGAGCCCTAGAAAGATTCCAGCCCCTAACGCGGCTGCCCCACAGGACGAAAACATCCAGACCGACCGCGGCCAAGGCCCAGAGCAGGGGCTGCAAAGCCGCGCCGCTATGAAAAAAACCGCCCCGAGCACCTGCAAAAGGAAACACCAGGGTCATGGCAGCCAAAGCGATCAACCAGGCCAATCCCCCTATCTGCACCCGGAAATCCTTTCGCAGATGCCAGGCGCCAGCCAAAATGAATGGGGATGAGAAGATGGCCCCTTGCACAGCCAGGGCCGTCTGCAAGTTTTGCCCCAATGCCCACAGGCGCACCCGGATTATCTCAGCCAGCCCAGAAGCCCACCAGCGTTCGAATCCTAGTTGATCGGCGGGATAAGCAAATAACTGGTTGTAGCCTGTAAACCACAAAGCTTTGGTAGCCCCTGGAGAAAAAAAGCTGCCAAAAGCAACCTGGTTACGAATGAGCCAAGGGCTGACGAGGGTCAAGAAGCCTATCAAAACAAGTGCGACCCGTGCGATGTGAAAATTGAAGCGTGTTGTAGAGCCATGATGATAAGCAGTCAAAGCCAAAGCAATCAACAACCAGATCAAGGCATCTGCGCGAGTGAGGTACATCAACCCGGCGATAACACCATAGAGGAAACTTTTGACGAGATCATTGCGTATCAGCGTTGGTAACAGGAAAAACAAGCCGCCCAGCAGCATGTACAGACCAAAGGTATCTGTTGTGGAGATATAGGGCAAATAAAACACCGAAAATGACCCCAACAGGCCCGCCAGGATAGCAGTGTGTCGTTTGCCGCTAAGGGCGTAGGCGATCCCGGCGGTTAATGGGGGGATCAATCCTGCTACAAGAATGAATCCGATTTTCGCGCCGGTGAAACTCAGACTACCCGTCAAAGACATCCCCAACGCCGCCAGGAGGGAGGCTAGAGGCAGCCAGTAAGTATGCGAGGGGTGCGGCAAACCTTGAGGGTTATCGAGGTAATTCCACAAAAATGGTTCGGAAAATCCCTCTCCCTGGGAAAGCCGCAATCCGGTAGCAAAATAGTAATCGGCATCCATATAACCCGGCGATGCTTGAAAAGCACTGACCAGCAGTGCCATACCCAGCCCCAGGAATAGTAAAAGGAGATATTGGCGGTAACTCATGGAGAGGTTAGGGGGTATAGTGTGTAGACATCACCGAACTCAAGCGACGCGGGTAACTGAGCAAGCATCTCCTCTAAAAGCTGCCAGTCCGCAACATTGTAACGCCGATCTGTGTACCTGATGAAATCCGCGCCTTCACGATAAAACAACAGATGAGTGTAGCCATTCTCTCGCCAGGCCTGGAGGATATCGCCAGTATCGCGGTGGCGGCGGACTGCGAGGTACCAACGATCAAGAACTTCATCTGGCGTGCACTTCGGGTAACAGTAATAGCTGCGCGGCTCCCAGAGCATCAACACCTGGCTGCTCTCAGGCAGTTCATCGATTGATTCGAGAACCCAGGCATACCATCCCAGGTTGTTGAGAAGATATTCCTCCTTGATCGTGATCGATAAGAGGGATTGAAGCGAATTTTGGCGAAGGACAGTGCTGCCGATCTGAATAACAGTCAAACAAAGCACCAACAGCGCGAGCACACCTGCTACGCGCCTTAGACGCACTCCAGGTACCTTGATACGACTCAATCCATCGAACCCAGCCCCGGCCAACAAAGCGAAGGCGGGAAAGAGCGTTAGATATAAACGAGTCTGGATCAGCAATCCTGAAAAGCGACTGGCTACCGCCCAGGTCACCAGCCCAACCAATGAGATGATCACCGCCACTTTCAATGATTTTCTCTGGCTATGGGGGCGTTTCCCCCAGCCAATCCAGGCCAGCGCGCCTAAAGCCAATAATAAAGGCCCCACCGAGGTGCTGAAACCCGGCGTGCCCTCCACGCCTCGCAGCGTCGCCGTCATGGGCAACAATATCACTTCCAACCATCCACCCCAAAGCGGTTGGTCCTGATAAAAGTCCAGGCGCAATTGATCCATGGCACCGCCAGGGAACAGCACAGGATAGAAAGGGTTTCCCGTGGCAACGAAATTCTTTATCAACCAAGGTGACGAAGCCAAAATAACCGTCAAGCCAAACAAGAAAAGATCCAGGAGAAACCTTTTCCAAGGTGCCTTTCTACCAAACCAAGCCACCACCCCAAGACCCCCTAGTAGTAAAATCCCCGCCGTGTACTTGGTCCCCAGAGCAAATCCGGCGAAGACCCCCGCCAGGAGCAAGTCTTTGCGGTCATGATGGGATACCCATCGGTCGAGGGCAATCAAGCAAGCTGCGCCCTGAAGGATCGTCATCCAGCCGACATAGCCCCAGCCCATCGCCGCGGCGGTGGTAAAACCCGCTAATAGGGCAGCAACGGCAACCCAGGCGGAAGGCAAGTTGATTCTCTGCGTGATCAACCCAAAGATACCGGCCAATGCCACCAGGCCAAACGTCCAACCCAGCACCACAGCTGCCTCGACGCCCCCCAATGCCATCCCCCAGGTGTACAGCATTTCAGAGATTTGGGGCATTCCCCAATACATCAGCCAGGGCAAATAGGTAATCCGTCCAGCAGCCAAGTATGCGCGCGGCAAAGTAAGATGATAAACCAGAGCATCGAACTTAAGCGGCGGCGCTAAGGCGGTGATCAGCGTTGAAAGCAAAATCAGAGCCACGCCAAAGGCAATCCCCCGCTCCAGGCGGCCCGCCGCACGCCAGATGGGGAAGAATCCCCCCCAGTTTCGCCACCAGGCGATCACCTGACGGTGGAACACGCCTCCCAACAGCAAGAACAAAAACCACATCAACGGAGCGCCAACCCCCAATGTAGCGCCTACAACCAGCACCACCAGACTCAGGAGCCCTAGCCCCAAAGCGGCCTGGACTGCCAGGCGCGCCAGGGGATGACATCCATTTCCCAGATAGAGCCTAGCCCCAACTCCCCCGCCAAGGGATACCAGTCCCCAGGCAACGATGATTTGTCCTGCAGCACGCCCAATCGAAAGAGCCAACTGGGGTGTGAGGGGTTTGTGCAGCACATAATACAGGCTGACCACCATCGTTACCCAGGCCAGGGAGAGAAGTGCAAACAGTATGCTTCGGCGAGTGTTCACGAGATCATTAGGCAAATATTCAAAGATGATCTACTCTCTGACATAAGCATAAAGGAGCACATCATCCCATTTTGAGATATCCTCAAGCTCAAAGTGGTTGTCCAGCCACGCCAAGTGGGGGTGTGTGCCGTAGCCAAGGTTCTGATATTCCCCGATGGCGCGCTCGAAGATCACCAACCATACTCTTTGGGCTTCTCCAACAGCGCTGCCAGGGTCAGCGTCCGCGCGCAATCCCAGCACATCTTGGGTGACCGGGGCCAGTGTATCTGAGCCGCTGCCGGGTGGGTCGGCCAGATACTTCTGGGGTAAAGCCCGATCATAATAGACCATTGGTAGCATGGTAAGCTTATTGGAGTGTAGGATCACATCCCCCGAGGAAGAGCGATCAGCAAGGTAAGTATCCAGCTTGGCAAAGGGACTATATGGAAACCCCTTGTAGGTGGCATGTTGGTAAACCCCAAAGAGCATTCCCGTCACCAGGAGGGCAGAGGCAATGAGTTGGACGGCCCCGTGCATATTCGTCCGCCCAAGGGACCACACCAACCACATCAAGAACACCACTCCCGATGGGAGCAGCGCGCGCACGACGAATACCGGCTGCCACTGAGAAAACACGAACAGCAAAAGAGGCGGTGCGAAAGCCAGATATAAAAGCCACAGACCGCGCCGCACAACCTTATCATCTAGACGCCGAGCTCGCCATATTCGCAGGGTGTGCCAAAGGGCAAGGGTGACAACCAACAAAGTAACGAACAAAGCAATTGGAAGCCATCCATCTGGAACAGGCAAATTGACCACAAAGGCGAGCAATGCAGTCATCAAGTGGGCGATGGTTGGGCGATCAACCCAAAAACTCCCCTGGATTTTGGCAAACTGAGCGGGTAATCGCAGCAACCAGGGCAGATAAAGCAGGAGCGCGCCAAAGCCGCTGAAGAGCATGGCGCGCGCAGAGAGCCAATCCCTTCGCAAAACCGGCGTCAATGCCAGGGGAATCAGATAAAAAGCGGCCAGATTATGGGTGTATTGCGCCAGGGCAGAACAAACCCCAAAGAGCAGCCACCACCCCCAACGGCGCGTCCGCATCCCCATCCATAGGGCGCAGGTGGCCGCTATCAACAGGAAAGTCATCAGGGCATACATGCGCACTTCTTGAGCGTAATGAACCTGAAAGGGAGCAATCGCAGCCAGGCCGGCAGCCAATATACCAAAACGCTCATCAAACATCGCCCGCCCCAACAGAAAAACCACCCCCACAATTCCTAAGCCGCACAAAACCGAGAATAAACGCACGGCTAAAGGTGATTCTCCAAATGCCTTCATCCACCCCCAAAGCAAAGTGTAGTAGAGCAAAGGGTGTTCCTCAGCAGCCGATGCGCTCGTTCCCCCAAGCGTTCCCTCAAGCATCGGCACTGGTCCCTTGTTGGCGAACAGCACCGAAAAGGCTTCGTCATACCAGAGTGGCCGCGCAGAGATCGCCCAAAGGCGCACAACAAGGGCCAGGAACAAGACCCCATAAACCAGGCGTGGCTGCTTGGACGCTTGTATGGCTGATCTCACTGGCAATCCCTATGGCTTGGCGAGGTCTTCTATCGGCATGAGGGAGGGACGGATAGACCACCAGCGTACCCACCACAAACCCAACAAGCAAAATAGAGGCAGCGGCAAATACATCGCTGGCTGCTCCAGGTTGCCCTGCACAGTGTCAAAGAAGAGGGCCCATAGGCCCACCGCCAGGAGAGCGACGATCGCCCAGACGATAACCTGGCCCACTTTAGGCCAGCGATATTCCAGCATTTTGAACACCATGAACACGGCTGGCAGCATCATCACATAGTTCGTCGTCGCAGTGCGCAATACCAGGAAATTGGTCAAGACCAAGGTCATCAGGGCAGTCCAGGTGAACCAGCGCTGATCTTTCCCCCAAGCCAAAACCCATTCCACGATCAAATAACCCCAAAAGAAAATATTCAAGATGATGTTTAGCTGCCTGCTTAAGCCCGGTATCAGGCCAGCCAAGATCGAAATCAGGGAGCCAATTCGATCGGTATAACCGGGGTATTCCATCAACTGCCAGATCATTTGCAGAGGCCAGTTGGGAATGAAGAACAAAGACACCAGGAATATGCCCAACAAACTGCCGAAGAAACCCCAGATCAAATTTGTGCGGCGGCAAGAATATGCCCAGATCAACACAAAGATGATCACCAGATACCCCATTTGAGGTTTGGCGGTTGTCAAGGCCAGCAAGAATCCCGCAAAACCATCCTGCTCTTTTTGAATCAGTAGTAATGCCCCCACAATCAGCAGAGCTTCTATGCCTGCAAACTGCCCCACGATGATCGTCCTTGCCCCATGATACCAGAGCACACTGAACAGAATCAGCACGGCAACACGCGGCGGAGAAAGCGGCCAGCGCACCAGGCGCAGGCTAAGAATCGCCAGCCCCGCCAGACTCAATTCCAAGACGGTCATCCACAGCGCGCGAGCGGGCAAATAATCCAACAGCCCAAAGGGGCCAAAGAAGACCATCGAGGTCAATGGATAGACAAAGTGACTGATATCTTCCCCCTGAGAGATATCGGCAGGGTGGCCGTAAATCATTTCCTGTGTGGCTAAGCTGACGCGCTCATCATAAGGGCTGATGCCCTCCATCAACCATTTTCGGGCCCCCATCCAACGGGCCAGGAAGTCATTGCCGCCAGGATTCTGGGCAGAGAAGCGATAGTTCGCCCAGGTCAATCCAACCAGACCCAGCAAGGAAACCAAAACAAGTGCGGCGAAGAGAAATGCTGAACGATAACGATACACGGAATCTCCTGGAGCTAAAGCACGAATGGGAATACGCCAACAGAACCAAGTATATCACCCGCAGAAAGCAAGAATCCCCAGCTAAGATAGTATCAATTTGCCTAGGGAGAGGTATTTTTGAGCTGGCGATGCACTTCCTGGGCAATCTCAGGTTCTCCGCGAGCTTCATGTAGCTCCACCAGAGGCAGCAAGCGCTCGACAAGGTCAGGCGGCAGGGGGGGACGGATCAGTTGGGGCAAGATATCAACCGGGAGGCTACGGCGTCCGAATACGAACCAGGCATAAGGATTCCAGCCCTTGGTTCCCCAACCATAAATAGTGTAATCTGTGACGGCTTCATATACCTGGCGGTAACGGATCAAGGCACTCTCAGAATTCCCGCGCCGTAGATCGATTTCAGCCAGAGTGAGCAGCGGCATGACCTTTTCGGCATTGGAGGCAATATCCTGGATCCAAAGCGCGGCATGCAGATAGCCTTCGGCCTCCTCCAAGTCTCCTTGGACTAAGGCAAGTTCGGCGAGGGAGGAGTAAAGCCTGATGTCTTGATCGTTCTCCCTCCATGCTGCTGTCAATAGCTTTTCGGCGGAAGAAAAATCTCCTTCTGCGGTGGCGCGGCGACCTTGAGAAACGAGCGATTCCGGTACACTAAGTTTGACACTGGAAGCCATCCAGGAAGTCAACACTTCAGCGCGCAGCTTCGTTTGGGCCCAGAAATCCGTCTCGGACAGCTCAGGTTGAAGTTCCAAGAACTTGCCGTAGGCTCGACGCGCCTCGTCTTGCAGAGACATGATTTCGGCGTAGGAACCCAAATTCAACCAGTAAACGGGTACCTGGGGTTCCAATTCAGCCGCCCGAAGCATATTCGTTAATGCCTGATTGAAATGTCCCGCCTGCCAGTATAAGGCCCCCAAATTAGCATAGTTTAAAGCATAACCTGGCTCAAGAGTAACGCCATACTCAGTGAGTTCGATTGCCCGCTGCAAAGCTGCTTCATCACCGTGGGCGGCCAACATGCCATTGGCATAGCCGCCTTGCAGCCAGTAATGGGCCAAAAGCGGATCATGGGTCACGGCCTGGTCAAATGCGGTGGATGCGCCCTGCCAATCTCCCGCCGAAGCGGCATTGATCGCCTGCTCGTTGTTCCAATATGCCCGCAGGGAGTAAACAGTAAATCCGGCAATTAACAAACCGGGCAGAAGCAGCCAAAAGGGGGAAAATGAATTTCTGGGGGTCTCACCCGATGGGGCGATATCCTCGGCATCCCGGACAAGCAGTAGTGCTACTAAAACGGTCACTGCGATGCCAACTGAAGGATACAGCAGAAAATTGTCTACAAGCGAGTGGACACAAAAACCTGCCAAGCTGGCCACACAAGTTACCCAACGAACCCGAGCACGATAAGGAAGGCCCTGGCGGGAAGACCATACCTTCCGAATGACGACAACCATAAAGACCATCAGCCCAACTAATCCCAACAAGCCGCTTTCAGCAGCTACGGTAAAGGGGACGCTGTGAGCATGAAGATAAGGCCGGTCGGGGGGGATGGCGTTGTATTGGATATATGCTGAAGGGTATACGCCCGGCCCAATCCCCCACCAAGGTGAAGCCTGAAATGCGTCCCAAGCAGTTCCCCAAAAGGTCGCCCGAGAGCTCATGATGGGCCCATGCGTAGCATCCCCCTGAAACTGCAACGCCCGAATGAGCCCCAATACTAGGGGGGCGGCAACCCCCAAAACGATCAACCCCAGCATCAATGGCCGAGCGCGCAAAAACTCCCAGGCTTTCTGAGCACCAACGCGGGCCCGCTCAGACACAAAACCAACCCAGCCGAACACTAGAACGGAGATGGCAGCCAGATCACCGAGAAATCCCCCGCGCGAAGATGCGTAGTAAAAGACGGGGACCATACCAATCAGCAATCCACCCAAGCTGATCCGCGAAATTGGTCTTCGAGATACCAGAATCCGCCCAATGGTGATGGGGACGAGGATGTTTACGAAGGCAGCCAGTAAATTGGCGTCTCCGAAGACGGCGTACAGGCGGTAATGAAACCCGGGCGCATACGTCAGCATTGTAGCCATGTTCCGCCAAGCGATATAAGCTTGAGTAAGCTGAAACAAAGCTAACCCAACGACGATCCCCCCAGTGATCAGCAAAGTCTTTTCGATGAGTTCAACAGGCCATCCATGATGAACTAAATCATAAACATAGTAGAACACCAAAATGTATACGCCATACAACATAACGGAGGGGAGACCCCGGCGCACATCTGGCGAAAAAAGGAGGGCCAACAATTGAACTGCCATAAAGGCCAAAAACGCCCATTCAATTCCGCTCGAGAGGATCTTTTTATGCTGAAGCAAGCGCCTCACCAGCCAAGCCCCCAAGAGGATGACACCCAAAAGGGTCGAAAACGCGTGAATGCGAAAGTTGATCAAGCCAGTGACCGTGCCCGCCACCAGGATCACATAAGCCCATAACAGGATCAACCCCATTTCACGAGCCAGATACCCCCAATTAGGCGAGATTTGATGCCCTTCTTTCTCCACCATGCCGTCAGTAAGCACCTTCGCCGCGCAGGATCACCCAGATCGTTTTGAACAAGATATACAAATCCAGGCGCAGGGAATAATTTTGCACGTAATACAGATCATCCTCTGTGTGCAGGTGCATGGGTTTGTTACTCCGCCCGTGAACCTGCCACCAGCCCGTAACCCCTTGAGGGACGGTGAAGCGTTTGCGCTGCCAGCGCTGATATTTGGCAACTAAATGAGGGAGTTCAGGGCGCGGCCCTACCAAAGACATATTTCCCTTGAGCACATTGAACAATTGCGGCAATTCGTCCAGGCTCGTCCGCCGCAGGAGGTTTCCCACGCGGGTGACACGCGGGTCGTCGGGAAATTTATGAATTGACCTACCCTGATCGTCCTCTCTTTCGATCAAGTGCTGCAATTCCTCCGCCCCAACGATCATCGTGCGGAATTTGAACATCTTAAAAAGACGTCCATTTTCCCCCAACCGGGTCTGGCGAAAGATCACAGGCCCGGGATCATCTATCCAAATTGCCAGAGCAATCACCCCCATCATCATCAGTGCCAGAGGCAAAAAGAAAATCGTCATGACCAAATCGAAAGCTCTTTTTGTCAAACGCTGATAGTCATTCAGCGCCGGAGCACGCAAATCGAGCAATGGAATGCCGGCAAAATCTTCAACTTTAGCCTGATAGAGAGTTATCGAGAAATAATCCGGTACAACCCAAACCTTGATTGGCAGGTCATGGAGCTCGGCGATCAACCGATTGACACGCTCATAAGCGCTGCGCGGCAAAGCTAAGACGACATCATCGACAGATTGAGCTTGGATCACCGTGCGGGTTTGATCCAATGGCGCGAGGATGGATTCATCAGCCGCTCTCTTTTGGGCGTCATCATCGAGATAGCCGACAAATGTCAGCCCGAAATAAGGGTATTTGATCAATTGCTCCTTGACCTGATGACCGACCGCACCTGCCCCGATGATCAACACGCGACGCGTCTGCGCACCAACGTGGCCGCGCCAGCGGTAAAGCAAACGTACGATTACCCTCCAGATCAATAAGTATAGATAGGCCTGGAAACCAAAAAGTAAATAAAGTAGCCGGGATACTTCTCGATAAGATAAATACAGCACACCAGCCAGAGAGACGAAAGCGACCCCAGCAGCCAAAGTCAGATTGGTCAATTCATCGACGATCAAAAGGTTGCGCCTGCCATCATAAACCGACAGCAAAGCCATCACCCCTGTCCACACCAGGACGGTAAGCACATAAACCATCCCTGGCATCTGAATAGGCACTTCCAAGAACCGAACAAAATCCAGTGAATTAAATAGTGGGCGAAGCTTTACAGCCAACACCATCGCGGATAACACCAGCGCGGCATCGATCAGGATGTACAAGATAGCGAGATTTGCAGAAAAGCGCCGTAACATGTACGGTTACCCAAAATCCTTTAAACCAAAGCTCTGAGCGATCACCAGCCAAACAAAATAGGGGTACTCAGCATATCGTCGCCACAAACGGCGCGGCTCAGAAACCAACCTGTAGAACCACTCCAAACCGCTTCGCTGTATCCATCTGGGTGCTTGGGACTTCTTTCCAGAAAGAAAATCGAAGGCGGCTCCAACCCCGATCAAAACGGGCGCTGACAACTGATCAAGATGCGCAGCCATCCACCGCTCTTGTTTGGGCGTGCTGATCCCTACCCAAACAATATCTGGATCGACAGCGTTGATTTCCTGAATGATGGCCTGATCTTCTTCATCGGTCAGGGGTCTAAAAGGAGGCGAATATGAGCCAACAACCCCTAAGCCTGGAAAACGCGCCTGCAACCTGCTTACCAGCATCTCAACCACCTCCGGCGCGCCCCCATAGAAATAGTGCCGCCACCCCCGAGACAGCGAAAGCTCACAAACTGCTTCCAAGAGGTCTGGCCCATAAACGCGGTCCACATGGCGGTGACCGCGCAGCTTGAGCAACCAAACAACCGACATGCCATCGGGCGTAGTCAACCCGCTTCGATTGAAAATCCCCCTCAACGTTGGATCACGTTGGCATTCCATGATTCCATGAGCCGGGGTGACACAAACATAATTTGATTGACGGTTTTCGATCCACCCATCGATCACCGCCAAAGCCTGGGATAAGTTAATCGCGCTGACCTCCACGCCGAGGATGTTCTCACGCTCTGTCATGATTCAACCGCATCAACACGGCCTCAAACTTGTGCTCGAAACGAAACACCTCATTGAAACAGCGGATTGCGCCCTGGCTATATTGAGCGCGATCTGCCAATATCCCCCGGATCGCACCGGCCAAGTCATCGACACCATCAACACAGATACCGCATCGGTATTGCTCGACGATTTCGCACAACCCCGGAAAAGCCGTCACGACCACCGGCACCCCGCAGCGCAGATATTCTGCCATCTTGCCCGAGGACAGTCCCACATACTCAATGTTATCGCCATGCATAAAATGATCGTCCCTACGATAGAGGACCAACCCCACATCGGCGGAAGCGATGAGTTCAGGAAGCACCTGCGAAGGAACAGGGCCTTCCGAAACCTTGACCCAAGGGTGATCCGCCCAATCGAAGCTCAGCTCGTCCCCGCGCTGACGACTGTGCAAGACAAGCGCAAGTTGGTCAGGCCATCGACGAGAGGCTGATATCAGCTCCGGCGTGCAGGTCCACTTGCTCAGTGTGCCCACGTGCAAGATCAGACTCTGATCGTCTGCTATGCCCAGCTTGTTTCGCAAATAGAGGCTTCGCCTTGGACGGGCCTCACCTGCTGGAGAATTGGGCAACAGCAAGATCGTATCGAGAGGAATTTGGTTTTCCCTGGCCAACATTTCAGCACGAGACTGATCCTGGATGACCGAAAACGCGCTACGCCTATTGAAATAGCGTTCCAGCACTTTGATTATGCGAATGTAGAAAGATGTAAGTTCACTGGCAAACAGTATTTCTAAATTGAAATAAAAAAACTGAGCACGGAAAATCGTCGCCACCGTTCCACTAATGATCAGACCTACGGGATCCACCCCCACCAACCAGGAATAGCCTCGTTTGGCAGATTGCCAAATGGTCGCCATCAGCAGCAGCAACGCTTCGAAGATTCTCCTGATGCTGGCAGGCAATGGAAAACGCCGCAAGGAGGGCAAGACAACCAAACGAACCTCTCCAACATCGAAGCTTGGCGCATCAAAGGCAGGGTCGGATACATAGATCAAATCGACAGTATTGCCATCTCGCACGAGCAGCCTAACCGCTCCCATCAAAGATGGAACGGTGTCGAACTCACCCCGATGGTGCACAAAAGCGATAGAGGCTGAACTCTGTTCCCGAACTTCGGTCATACTAGACTTTTTTGGCGATGACAGTCATATTCCAATCGTCCTCGGTGATTTGCCGATCTAATTCTAAAAATGGGGAAATCTTCACCAAACGGAAACCGTTTCTTTCGAGGAAATATTTTATCTCCTGGTAGAAAAAATAGCGCATCGAATGAACTTCATCAACCTCGTCTATAAGCTGACCATCTTGAAAATGGAGGACCTTATAGTGTATTTTCACAATGTGGTTAACCACATCCAGCTCCGGCCGCCCATAGCGGACCACCTGACCTTGCTGCGTTTCTATTTCCTTGGTTCGCTCAGTTGGGCGCGTCTTCAAAACCGCCGGGCCAAACCACCCATCGAAGATAAACAATCCCCTTGAGACGAGATGTTGATGAACCGATTGAATTGCCGTCTCAAAATCTGCGTTGCTGGTCTGGTATCCCATCACTGCGAACATCGAGATAACAGCGTTAAAAGTATCTCGCAGATGGAGTTTACGGATGTCTTGTAAGTGATAGTGCACCCCCAGGTTCAATTCCCTTGTTCTTTCTTGGGCGATAGACAACATGCTCTCTGAAATGTCCACGCCAGTAAGTTCATAACCCCGCTGGGCAAACAAAAGCGCATGACCGCCAGTTCCACATCCCAGGTCAAGAACGCTCTTTACGGGCTGGTCGGCATACTCCCCAAATACTTTTTCCAGGAAATCACACTCATCGGTGTAATCTTTTTCGGCATACAATGTATCGTAATAGTGGGAATAGCGGTCAAATACCATCTAATCATCTCCCTGAAAACGTCTTTGCAATGTAGGAGTCCAACTTCGGTGCATCATCACAAATCGCCATCCCCGGCTCTCTGCCATGCTAAGGCAAATATCCAACTGCTCGCCATGCACATTCTTGACATACTTATTTAGGTTGTATTCAGGAACAAAGAATTCAAAGAAATAGGGGTGTGCCTCTTGAAGTTCAGCTAAGTGCTCTTGATAACTATGCTTAGGTGAATTACCCCAAAATAGTTTATCGTTCGGCGCACGTCCATCGAATCCAAATAAAAATACATCTTTGGACAAGGTACAAGCTAAAGGCAATAGTAATAGGCCAAGAACATTTCCAAGTCCAGGGAGTTGGAAATGTTTTACAAGGTCAATATCTATTTTACGCAACCATCCTTTTGGAACGGGAATCAACCGATCATTCAACCCATCAAATTCTCTGCGAACGATCGAGTGAAATTCAGCAGGATAAAGAAACAAGGTGTCACTGCTAACCAAACACTTACGCAGGTCCCGCCGAAAAGCTCTTGCAAAAGAAGTAAATCCAAAATGGTAGATCGCATCACCGGCAACGATGAAATCCGGTTTTAAATGGTCCCATAAAAACCGATCGCGCACGATCGTATTGCACACAATTCGATAACCATCTTCCCATTGTTTATCCAGCGCATTTGCCAACGACGGCCCTGTGCCAAAAATATACGTTTTTTCTTTTCCTTGTTGCCGCAAGCGGGCAACTCTCGAGGCAAACCGTTGCCGAGAACTATCCAGATCGACACGACGTGGGTCGATGTATGCTGCGAGACGAGTCCATTCCCAACCATCCAAGGCATTCGTTCGAAAATCCACACAAAATGTTCCCGGCCTTATAGAGAGCATAGAGTTCAATAACGTGGAGTGCTGCCCAGATTGTAGTAAGGGCTCTGGCGAAAACCAAAGGAATAGTGGCACAGTTCTAACTTCTGCAACCTTGAAATCCAACGAATCGGGGCAATAAAATTTCAAGCGCCTCAACAAACTTTCCCGGTCTTGCTCACTGATACGAGGAGCAAATAAAAATATTCTTCCACGAAACCGCTGAAACCCACCAACAAAATGCAACGCCCTAAAAGAGAAATGAGCTAATCGTTGCAATATTCTTCGAAGTATTGTAATTGGTTGACCATACAAAATAATCAAGGAGCGCAGCTGTCTTGGGATCATGGTGTTCCTGCCCCTTGAGTGACCTTCCGAAAGAGTCGCCCAATCTGCCAAAGTAGGTCAGGGGATAGAATTTTTAATGCCAGCCAATACACACCGGCACCTATGGCAACTACTACAGCCAAAAAATACAACATCCAGTGCCCGGTGGGAATACGAGAGCTGCCCAATGAGATAAGTGTCCACACACTCACTGCCATCATACTGCTCGCCACAAGAGGCGCTTTCAAAATTTGTAGCAGATAATTATTTTTTAAGTTTAGATAGCGAATAGCAAAATACGTGTGCGGCAATGCACTGACCAGGACGATAAGTGACCGCGTAATTACGAAAGGAATCAACCCATAGAGACTGCTCCACCAATAAAACGGTATCATTACAAAAAAAACTGGCGCATAGATTTTAACCATTAATTCCGGCCTGCCAATGGCCTTGAATGCGTCGCTATTCAAGGCCCACAAATGTCCAAAACCAGCATACAAGGACAGAATAGACAGCAAGACTCCCAGTCCTTCCCACCGATCGGGATAAACGATCCTGAATATCGTTGGTCCCAATAGACTCAAACCAAAACTGGTTGGCAGCGCATATGCCGCGATCAACCTAGTCCCTTGAAAATACGCATCACGCAATTTCTCAACATCACCTTGCAATCGACTGAAGGTCGCTAATGTTACACCGCTAATCGCGCTGACGGGAATAGCAATGGACATTGTAGCGATATAGAACGCCAGAGAATACATCCCTGCCGCTTCACTGCCGAGGTTTTTAGCCACCGTTACATTGTCAAAATAGACAAAAAACCAGCCGAATATCATTTCCAAGAGCACAAATCCGCTGAACTTAAAGATTTCCCCCCACCAATGGAAATGAAACTTGAAAGTCGGTCTCCATTCCAGGAAAAGAATCGCCAGAATTAGTATCGACAATGTACCACTAAGTACGCCAAGGATATAAGCCCGATATCCATATCCCAAAACAGCGAACAACACCGCCACAGCAACCATCAGCGTAGCACTGAAAAACTGGATCAGCGCATACAGTTTGTATCGAAAAGTGCGCTGAAGCCATGCTAAAGGGATATTGGATATTCCTGACATCAATATCTGTAGACCTGCTAGACGTAGCGCTCCAACCAAACGCGGCTCACGGAAAAAAATGCTGAATAGAGGAGCAGAAAAGAACAATACCCCATAAAGAAATATACTGATCACCACGCCCAGCCACAAAGCCGCCTGACGCACATCTTCAATTCCCTGCTCGCGCTGAATAACGGTCTCGATCAAACCAGCTTGCTGCAAAACCACTACCAGTGCCAAAACACTGGTAAACATAGTGATCATCCCAAAATCATCAGATGCCAACCAAAGGGGAAGCAGGATCATCATAACAGCGCGCCCACTAACTTGAGAGATACGCGCAATCAGTGCCCACTTTGAGGAGCGGATGGCTGTTTGGATAAGTTGAGATTCACTCATTCAATGACACCCATACCGTTTCTATTACCATTAGATTCTGATCCTCGCTCAAACACCATTGAGCGCCTCGTCACTTCGAATCATCTATCGTGGCCACGGATGTGCTCTTTCTCGTGCAATCCGGTATAAGGTCCCTGTTTTATCTCAAGGAGCACAGCGTCCTCCAGCATTCGAAAGCCATGCGCGCCACCGAGCAATAAAATGACATCGCCTTCTAAAAGAATCGTGCGAACCAACAGGTTCTCAGCGTCATCGAATAGCTCAACCTCAACCTTCCCCTGGCGGACAATCAGCGTTTCGGCAGTACCGACAATGTTGCGCTCAAGGGGAATATGTTTATGCGGAGCGATCTGGCCGCCCACCTGATACACAACGTGCCCGACCTGCATAGTGCTCTCAGGAGGTGTATAGAATGTCGTCTCCGCAGGATAGTCCCCGCCCCGAATAATCATGGCTAGAAGCTGATCACCCGAGGTAATACGTTCAATATGATCCATCATTGGGGGGTTCTCCCATCTGAAAACACGAAAGTCGAAGCGTCACCAGCCTCTCTAGCGCCCGTATATGACAGCAATGTCATCTCCATAGTATAAACTCCAACCTTCCCCAGCCAATTTGTCAGCCAGCGGACGGAATGGCTCGATTAAGATCACTTGGATATCCCACATGTCTAGTACATCCTGCCAGCCCTCTTCAGCCTGTACCACCTGCACCCATTGGCCGATCAACTCATCGCCGTATAAATCCGTACGCCCATCCACAAACACGGGATACTCAGGCAAAGCCCACAACAGATACCCACCCCAATTATACGAATTGAACAGCTTCCCTTCGGGCTGCGCTTCTTTCAAAAAGTCCACCGCGGCCACGGGCAGCGTCTCTTCAAAATGCTCTTGATTCACCTTCTCGGGGATGACCAGGCTGGATTTGAAGGCAACAGCCAGGATAAGCACCCCTAAGATGACCCAGTTCAACAGGGACTGCCACTGAGATATCCGAACGGGGGTTTGGGTCGATCTCCGAAACCCCAGGCGTGATCCCGCCTCCTCAAGAAACGGTGATACGTGCCTGGTCAGCACCACGGGGGCCACTACGGTAAATAAGGCGATATTGCGCCCCGCCATGAAGCTGAGATAAGCAAATCCCGCCAACAAGAGGAACTCAACCAACCGTAACCGTTTGCGCGAAACCCCCAAGGCACCGATGGTCAGCAGCAGCAACCATAAAAAGGGCTGCACTTGCGCGTCATGGAAATTCGGTGACTGCCACTCTTGAATGAAATCCCTCAACACATCGATCCCGACGGTCTTGAAGGGGTACAACAACATGACCGGGCCAGTGGGGTTGAGACATACAGCCGCCACCAACAACCCGCCAACAATCAGTAACCTGGCCACATAAGACCGTTTGCTAATCTGGAGGTTTGCAAATTCGCGGATTCGTACCAACGCATCGACCAAATACGCCCCCCACAAAATGGAACCCACCGCAAAACCACCATGACTGTTGGCCCAGATGATCATAAGCACGGGCAGCAGCCATATTTTCCATTGCCGGGCACGCTCACCACCATGACTATGCGCACTCTGCCACTTTCGCTCCTCTTCCAGAATCCAAAGGAAAACCCCTGTCAGTAAAAAAGTCATAAGATAGGGCCGGGCAGCCCAATACACCCCTGAAGCCGCCGCCGCCAGGATGACTACAAAAGCCCTCAAGAACGCCCCGCCCGAGAGCGTCATCCAAACGAACCAGAAGGTCAGCGTGACCATAGCTGCCGTCCACACGTTCAGGCCACCCGGCCCGAAGGCCCGATAGAGGGCGTACATGGGCACTTCCACAAGCCAGCCAGGGTACTGCCAGCTCTCCCCGAGGCGCGTATGGGAGAAAGGATCCTGCTGAGGCACTGCACGGTGCTCAACAATCCACTGGCCAGCGCGCAAATGCCACCAGGTATCTGTATCCACGGAGATACGCGCTGCCATGGCGAAGACAGCCAGAAAAGTAAGGCAAACAACCAATCGTTTTGTCGTCAGGATGGGGATTTTCATTCGGCTGTTCTTAATTCCAAGTATTTGGCTTTCAACAATGGATGAATCACCAAAATGATCGTCAGAATGGGGACAAACATGGTCAGCCAATACCCGTTCGGGCCCAGGAAGAACGGCACGCTAGCGACCAAATAGATCCACCAGGGCATTGGCAAAACCAAAATAGGCAGAATCGAATACGTGGCTGCGTAAGGAACCGATAAAATCGTCGCTGACAGGGCAACTTTGACCCTATCCATGGGCGTTTTGGGAACTAACAAAGCCAACCACGCTATCAGACCATAGGGGAACAAAGAGATATTCGTGGTCTGAGGGACATAGTATTCCTCCTGGATAGTTAGAATGTTCCTCACCCATGTGATAGGCCACTCCCATCCCCAGACGACCAGGGACAGCACCGCGACAAGCAACACCGTCAGCAAAGTGGCGCGCCTCGGAAGCCAAAACGCATAAAGTATTGCCAAGGGAGCACCGATATGCGGCTTCACCAGCAACAGGAGAATGGCAAACCCCATCAAGATGGGCATTTTCGAGTCTAGCGCCTGCAACCCTAAAGCTGTCCCTAAGAGCACAAAGCCATCCAACTGTCCAAACCACAGCACCCAGAAGGCGGGAAAGGAGAGCAGCAACAAGTATCGATTACCCCCCGTCAGGTTGCTCCCAACCCAGAACATACCCAAATTCAAAAGCAAAAATAGCGCATAACTGACCGGCAGCGGCAAGAGCGCAATGGGCTTGAGTATGAAATAAATCCACAAGGGATTAATCAGGGTATCGGAGGTGGCCTGCTGCGCCTGGGGGTAATAGAAGAAGATCCAATCGAAACCGCTGATGCCCCTGACGAAGTTTATTCCGCAGCCGACCACAACGCCAATGCCAAGAACCCACCAGATAACCGGAAATATCCCCACTTTGCTATATGACTGCAACCTGGCCTGGATGACTCCGTCCCTCATTTCAACAAGAACACGTTCAACACCAACATCAATGGCATGTAGGTAAGGGCCTTTTGATTTCGATTATACACAGCGAACAATAGCATCGATAGCACCAAGCCACACGAAAAGCGCAGCAAACCCCCTGGTTCCCGGAAGGTCGAGAAGGGCAAGAACAAGATGATGGCGGCGTTCAACCCGAAACCCAGACTGAGCAAATCGATCTCTCGTCGCCAGACCTTTTTGCCCACAACCCATAATCCCCAAAGAGCAGGTACCAGCACAAAGGGGCCAAACACCACCAGGCTGGCAAACAGCAATATCGGGCTGTAAGCACCGATACGCCAGAGGCCCATCAGGGGGACCCACTCGAAGGGAGTGGCCATATCCCCTCCTGAACCGAGGCCAAAAGCCCCAAAGGTATGCCAAAGCCAAAACTGGAAAAGTCCAAAGGGGGCCAAAGTCATCATTCCCAAGCCAAACGCGCTCCGCCACTGGCGACGCCAGAGGTAGACCAATCCCTGCGCGGCCACGAAAAGTAATGTCACCTCTTTTGCAAACAAGGCCAGGCCATACAGAATCCAGGCCCAGCCGTGCTTTTCATCCGAGACGGCCAACAAGGCCGCCACGATCAAGCCAAAGGCCAGGGGCTCAGGCAAATCCAGGCGCACCGCCAGGACGAAACCGACCCACAGCCCGTAGACCAAAGCGAACCAGGGGCTGACACGCCATCTCTTCAACAGCGCTGCCACCCCCCAGGTCCCCAAAGAATGGGCAACGATCCCAATGAATGCCAATGCCCACGGTAGAATATCCAGACTTCCAAAACTGAGCAACCGCGCCAGCAGCGGCATCAGGATGCGTTGGTAGCGATAAGCTGGCACATCCAGGTGGGCAGCTACGCAATCAGGATGCAAGTCCCTGGCGATATAATATACAAATTGGCCGTCGTAGCCTGGTGTACCGTCGGGGTCGCTCTGGCTGTAGCGTGTGCCCAAACGGGCCAGAGCAAGTGGATCACCCACCGCATCAACGATCACCCAGGCAACGACCAATCCAAGGGCCAAAAAAGTGATCAAAGCCGGTGCCCAGGTTTTATCCTTCAGCGCCATCCTCAATCATACCCCATCTTGAACAATCGATACCTTTCAGGTCACCATCAAATCCCATCTCTTCCGGGCGCACAGCTCTGGATAAGTTGTAAAAGATGTGATAATCGCCAATGTCCGTCTCTGCAAAGGCCACCTCAAAACTGGAAAAGTAATTTCGCAGACAATTATCCAGATCGGGATGATTGGTGGTGATATAGCCGATCCGATCACTGTCAGCGACCAGATCGTGATAAGGCTCATAGCGGTCATCGCGAGAGGTATAGCGAAAATCTGCGTGGTAAGGAAGGCGCGGCAGGTAAATCAGCTCTTCGCCCGACCTAAAAGCCAGCGGGTAGGCCACCCAATAGTTCGTGTATCCCCGCTGAATATCCTGCTCATGCAAAAAATCGATCAACTCGTCCATGTGACGGTGATCAATTTGGGCGATCTGATCAATTTGGGTGGTCAATCCTGGGGGGGAAAGAGCCGCGCTTTGGATCGTTCCCCATAGATTGAAGACCAGAATCAACCCGGCGAGACCCCATATCCAGCGGCCGTATTCCTTAACCCATAGAATGACCATCTCCGCGGCGAAGAGAGACAAAGGGATCACCAGCGGCAAAAAATAGCGGCCCGATGGGTCCGCTCCATAGGGAGTGAAGATGAAGCCGAGGGTCAGAACCACCATAACACCGATCAGCACGGCAGCCCCTCTCCGGTGAGGTCGTCTTCCACGGAGGCGGGTGATCGCATGCACGATCACACCCGTCCAAAACGTCAGCGCTATGGGGAGCAAGGGGACGGCTAACCAGCGTATCTCCCATGAGGGGCGCAATCCGAAAATCACTGTGCTGCCAAAGAGGAAGAAGGTCCAGAAATGACCCCAGGTGCGCAACAACCAATTGGATTGACCTACACCCGCAATGGCCCCACCCCCCAACTCCCACATCAACTCTTGGAGGCCATACTGAAAGGCGTACAGCCACCAGGGGGCAGAACCAATCAAAACGCCCAAGCCCATCAGAAAGAGCGCCCGCCAAGTTTTCGGCAAACGCAGGGTGTCCCTCAGCTTTTTCCCCAGCCCCAAATAAATCAACAAGGCAATCGTAATTGGAATACTGAATACCAAGGTCAGACCGAAAGCCCAGATACCCAGCCCCACCATCCCTCCCCATAGACACCAGCGCCACATGGGTACTGCTTGATTTCTCCGCAATGCGTTGATCAAGATTAGGCCCTGTATCAGGGTCAGATTCCCCAGCAGCAAGGTCTCTCCATAGCCGCCCAGAGAGACGGTAGTATAGAGAGTCACCACCACCGGGGGGATTGCCAGGAACCAGGCCGCCAAAAACCCTACTCGCTTTGAACCCAAGGTAACTTCGCCCAACTTCACTGTGCTGACCAACACACCGACGTAAAGAAGCCCCTGGATCAGTCGTATTACCCAGATTGATTCCCCGAAGACCAAGAACCCCCCAGCGACCAGCCAAGCATCCAGGCTGCCCATATAGGCCTGGCCATAGAAGAAGATTGGCCGTTCACCCTGCCGGATATGGCGCGCCATCAGAGCCACAACCGCCTCATCGCTGTTGAAGGGGATGGCTTCGATCAGCAGCAGCCAGAGTTTCAGCGCAACGGCGACGACGACCGCCCCGACGGTGGAAATGAGGCCCAGGTATTTGCGACTTGCCTGATGGTATCTTTCGAGCATATAATTCAATTACACTATTCCAGAATTCTTCTGCATTTTACACTATTTTCGATGAGCATCTCATTAGATACACTCCCCCCGAAACGCGAGAAGTACCTGCTCGCTTTGGGCCTGATATTCTCCCTTCTCATTGGAGGCTTTGTCCGCTTTGTGCATGTGCTGCCTGAAGAATATCCCCTGAACGATGGGGGCTTCTATCTAACCCTGATTCAAGACCTTCAGGAAGCAGATGCACTAATGCCAGCTTATACAAGCTACAACCAGACCGGCATTCCATTTGCTTACCCGCCCCTGGCACTATTTACAGCCGATCTCTTATCGCGTTCTTTGAATGTCCCTGCTCTTGAGCTGATTCGGGTTCTGCCTCCCTTGCTTAGTTGCCTGACCATCCCAGCATTCTACGCGCTGGCAAACAGGTTGCTGTCCTCAAAGAAACAGATTATCGCCGCCACAATCACCTACGCGCTGTTACCAACCGCCTTCGATCCCCTGATTGTGGGTGCCGGTCTCACCCGCGCAGCGGGCTTCTGTTTCGCCATCCTGACCCTGATCCAGATTCACTCGCTGTACTCTAGCACACACAAGCGGCACGTTCTCTTGACAATCTTCTTTGCCGGCCTGACGATCTTGAGCCATCCCGGAACAGCCTGGTTCACCTTCTACAGTGGTGGGGTGCTTTTCCTTTTTTCCATACTTTCTCAAAAGCAGGAACAGATCAAGAAATCAATCCTTGTCGTTCTGGGGACGGCAACCCTGACATCTCCCTGGTGGGCCACACAAATCCATCGACACGGGCTGCAAACGCTGCTCAACCCATTTCAAACCGAAGCCTTTTCCCTCAGGGCCTTGATAACCCCCTTCTCACTGCTTTTCACCAACGAACCTCTGGTGGACATCCTGGCCGTGATCGGTTTTTTGGGGCTGCTGATCAGCCTGCGCGACCGGAAATATCTGCTTCCCGGCTGGCTGCTGGCTGTTTTCATTTTCGAACCAAGACTCAGCGCGGTGTACGCGGCGATCCCGATGGCCTTGCTCGTTGGCATTGGCCTAGATCAGGCAGTCTTGCCCTTGGTTGCCTCCAAAGGTTCAGCGAAAAGGTGGGGAGAGAAACTCACAAAAATCACCCTCGGTTTCTTGTTAGCCTACACGCTCACCGCGGCTTACTTGGCTCCACAGTACAAAAGCCTCTCTGGGTCTCAAGGGGACTCACTGGTTTGGATCAGCCAACACACGCCGAAGAGTGCAGTATTCATCGTCATGACCGGTAACGAAAGCTATGGGGATGATTACACCGTCGAATGGTTCCCCTCCCTCGCTCGACGACAAAGCGCCACAACACCCCAGGGACACGAATGGCTGCCCGAGAGGGAGTTCTCTCGTCGAGTCAGCTTACATGCCGAATTGCAGACATATGCTGACGCGGATATTGCCAGTTTGGAGGCATGGGCAAAGCGTCACCAACTTAGTTTCTCACATGTTTACATCGCAAAGAAGGCCCTCCGAGAAAACGAAGTCCCATTCAGCTTATTCCAGGAATCGATCACGAATTCTTCCAATTATGAACTGATCTTCGACAATGATGACGCGCTGATCTTCGCAAAGTCACCATGACGAGCAGCATTGTTCGCTAAACCCACCTCCTACAAGATGAAACCTCGCTTACGATCCATCATCATCCCCCTAACGATCTTTCTGCTCGCCATCGCCGCCCGGCTGATCCCCGGCCCGCGCACCATCGACGATGCATTCATCACTTACAGGTATGCCCGCAATCTATTGGCCGGAGACGGCTTTGTCTACAACCCCGGCGAGCGAGTGTTGGGGACAACCACACCGCTCTACACCTTGACCCTGGTCGCTCTCGGTGCCCTCACTGGCGGGTCAGAAGCGAATTTCCCGATGATCGCCGTCATCGTCAACGCTCTCGGCGACGGTATCACCGTGCTGCTACTCTTGAAATTAGGCAAAGACCTGGGGCACAAGGTCACTGGGGTGGCTGCGGCGCTGGTTTGGGCGGTGGCCCCCTTCAGCGTCACCTTTGCTATCGGCGGCTTAGAAACCAGCCTGTATGTACTGCTGCTGACCGCCACGGTCTATGCTCATTTCCGAGATCGACCGATGCTCTGTGCTTTTCTAGCCGCACTCAGCTTGCTCACCCGCCCTGATGCGCTGCTATTACTCGCCCCTCTAGGACTGGCGCGTTTCAGATTTCACGCTTCACGGTTCAAGGAAGGGAAATCAACGACCTTATTGGCAGAAGCGGCGGTATTTCTTGTTCCTACTGTCACCTGGTTCACCTTCGCCACCCTCTATTTCGGCAGCCCACTTCCCCACTCCATCCTGGCTAAATCCCTGGCCTATCGACTACCCCAAACTGCCGCGCTGACCCGGCTGATCCAACACTACGCTACACCTTTTCTAGGCCATTTGACCTTCGGCATCCCCTGGATCGGCGTCGGATTGGTCATCTACCCATTCTTCTTCGTGGTTGGGGCACGCGCAGCTCTCAAAACAAAGCGTCAACTATGGCCATGGGCCGTCTATCCCTGGCTGTATTTGATTACATTCGCCATCGCCAACCCGCTCATTTTCCGCTGGTATCTGACGCCTCCCTTGCCAGCATTCATCTTCTTTATTCTGCTGGGGATGGAGAGATTCCTACGGACGGCTGCCGATGGGGTGGAATCGCGCGTCATGAACCGGGGCTGGTCGCCCAAAATCCGCTGGGTACTGCTTTCGATTGTTATCCTGTTCCCGTTGGCACTGAGCCTACGGGGCTGGACATTGCAACCCGATCACGGCCTCCAACGACCGGCCCCAGAGATGGCCTGGCACAAGTTAGAACTGCTCTACCGCCAAGCCGCCGACATCCTGACCAATGAAATGGGCAGCGAAGCCGGTTCTCCACCACCATTGTTAGCCGCGGGAGATGTGGGTGTTCTGGGCTTCTATACCCCCACGCGCATCCTCGACACCGTCGGCTTGAATTCTCCCCAGTCAACCGCCTACTACCCATTAGAGGAATCCTTCTACACGATTAATTACGCGATCCCCCCCAACTTGATCTACGACCAGCAACCAGACTATTTCATTATTTTAGAAGCGTATGGACGCGAAGGACTGCTCAAAGACCCCCGCTTTCATGAGAGTTATGCCCTCTTAGAGAAAATCGCCACCGATATTTACGGCAGCGACGGAATGTTGATCTTTGCCAAATCTCCTTAACCAGACCTCGGAAGTTTTTTAGACTTCCGAAGTCTCTTAGTCAAGATACTCACTCAACTTCTCTTGTATCGCCGGGCTGCGCAGGCGACTGAGCGCCTGGGCCTCGATCTGGCGCACCCGCTCACGGGTCACGCCCATTTTGCGGCCGACCTCTTCCAGAGTGTAAAGCTGCCCATCTAGCAACCCATAACGCAGTTGCAGCACACGCACCTCGCGCGGGGGCAAGTTGTCCAAGACGGTGGAGAGATGCTCCTTGAGCAAGTTCTGGATAGCCTTATCATCGGGAGGAGGCGAATCGTCATCGGGGATGAAATCACCCAGAACGGAGTCCGCTTCATCATCCGTGGGCATTTCCAAAGATAGGGGGCGCCGCGCCACCCTCATCATATATTCCACTTTATCAGGGGATACCTCCAGATTCTGAGCCAACTCCTCAATGCTGGGGTCGCGACCCAATTCCTGGGTCAAATGGTGGCGGATACGCAACAGCTTATTGATCTGGTCACCCATGTGAACCGGCAGGCGGATCGTGCGCCCCTGATCGGCGATGGCGCGGGTCACTGCCTGGCGAATCCACCAAGTGGCATAGGTGCTGAACTTATAGCCGCGATGATAGTCGAATTTCTTGGCAGCGCGGATCAAGCCGATATTGCCCTCCTGGATCAAATCCAGGAAGGGCACGCCGCGGCCCATATATTTTTTTGCGACGCTAATCACCAGCCGAGAGTTAGCGGTAATCAAATGCTCGCGTGCCGCCCAACCGTCGCGGATAAATTGCTGTAACACAAAACGACGGTCTTCTTTGACATTGCCTGCGGCCAATTCCTGGCTGGAAGCCCGACCGCGTTCGATACGTTTGGCCAGATCGACTTCTTCATTCGCGGTCAGCAATGGCACCCGGCCAACTTCTTTGATATACAGTCCAATGGTGTCGCTGGTATCGATATTGGCGAGGAAATTGCCATCGAGTTGGATGAGTTCCTCCACTTCATCCAGGCTGCCCTCCGCTTCCAGGTCCTTATCCGATGGCTCCTCAAGCCCCTCCTCGTCAACGTAGGGAATCCCGGCACTGAGCAAGGCCGCGAAGGCCTCCTCTAACTGGCTTACATCTTGTTCCGCGCTGGGATAGAAACTCAGAATCTCATCTATCGTGACATAACCATTTTCACGACCGAGTTCCAACAGGCGCGCCAGGGGAGAGACTTCACCAGAACTGCCTGGTAGGCCATCAATTTCTTCAATCGAAGATAACAGAGATTCATCTATCATGATTTCACAAAACAAATCCGCCGAGCTGAGGATGATATATCGTCAAAATGAGAGAGATTTGATTTCAAGCGGTGTATTTTACCAACAAAAGGGCAATAAAAACATGCTTTTTTGCTCAAGATAATCACCGGAAAAAGGCCTCCAAGACTTTCTCACTTTGGTGCGTTTAACGCCTTCCTTACACCGAATCTCGGAAGTCTGGCAACAAATAGCAATCCACTCTTGATTTCCGATCCAATACTATACTCAGCCCAATTAGGGAAGTCAAGCATCAAAATTTTTTCTTGCAGAACGCTAGCATACGCTCGAACAATTCAGAGAACACCGCATCCACGGAAACGGTTCCACACTTGGGGCCAAAACTTGACACATCAGAATCCGACCTGTACAATCCAGCCACCCTAAATTAATCTTATTAATATACTTTAGAAAGGCTGGAGGATATTCACTTATGTTTGGACTCGGACTGGAACCATTTGAGTTAGTCGCCATATGGAGCGTACTAGCCGTTGCCATTTTAGGCCTCCTGTACGCGATCTTCTTGCGCGCCCAGATTTTGCGTGAAGACAAAGGCGACGCCAAAATGCAAGAGATCTGGAATGCGATCCGCGAGGGTGCCGATGCTTACCTCAGGCGGCAGCTAAGATCTATCTTGCCCCTGATCTTGATCCTGACTGTGGCCCTATTTGCCTCGGTCTTCATCGTTAAGCCCACTCCGGAGGCCTCAGAATGGTACTGCATGGCTCTCAAGGGCACTACTTACAAAGCATCTCTGGAATGCGCTGAGCACCTTTCTGCGGGTGAGCTGCAGCAAGTACGCTGGATCATCGGCATTGGGCGGGCAGTGGCCTTTGCCATGGGCGCAGGTTTCTCCCTGATGGTCGGGCAAATCGGTATGCGCATGGCGGTGCAAGGCAACGTGCGCGTGACCGCCGCTTCCCGGCGCTCCTTCAGCGATTCGGTGCGCATCGCCTACCGGGCTGGGACCATCACCGGTATGCTCACCGACGGCCTGGGGCTGTTCGGCGGCACGGTGATCTTCGTGATCTTTGGAGTCGCTGCGCCAGATGCCCTGTTAGGCTTCGGTTTCGGCGGCACGCTTATCGCACTCTTCATGCGCGTGGGCGGCGGCATCTACACCAAGGCTGCTGATGTCGGCGCAGACCTGGTTGGCAAGGTCGAAGCCGGCATCCCCGAGGACGATCCCCGCAACCCGGCCGTCGTGGCCGACCTGGTCGGCGATAACGTCGGCGATTGCGCTGGCATGGCCGCCGACATCTTCGAATCCTATGAGGTCACGATCGTCTCCAGCCTGATCCTCGGTGTGGCGCTGACTGCTCTGACCGGACATTTAGAGTGGATCATCTACCCCTTGTTGGTACGCGGCATTGGGGTTTTGGCTTCAATTTTCGGAACTTATATAGTCAAAGGCGGCCCGGATGAAGGTGGTGACGCCATGAAGTCCATCTTCTCCGGCTTCCTTTTCTCCGCTGCCATCTCCACTGTGATGTTTGGGCTGGTGGCTTTCTTCTACATGCAAGATGTCAACGGGGGCTGGTGGAGGCCTTTCCTGACGACCACAGTGGGCGTGTTATTAGCCATCCTGATCGACCGCCTAACGGACTACTTTACCGGCTCCCATGGCGCGCCCGTCCAAGAGATCAAAAAATCGGCCGACACCGGCCCGGCCACTTTGATCCTCTCAGGCACCTCGGTAGGATTTGAATCCTCAGTGTGGGCTATCGTGGTTATCGCAGCCACTATCTTCGCCTCGATCTTGACCTACGGCGGCGTCTCTGCCGATCCCGTCGAACAGTTCATTTACGTGCTCTATGGTGTGGCGATGGCCGGCATCGGGATGCTGACCCTAACAGGGAACAACGTCGCCATGGACTCCTTCGGGCCGATCTCCGACAATGCCGCCGGCATCGGCGAGATGGCCTGGAACGAGCTCGAGGACGAGGAGACCAAGAAAGCGCAGAAGATCATGGCCGACCTGGATGCGGTGGGCAACACCACCAAGGCCATCACCAAGGGGATCGCCATTGGCTCGGCGGTCATCGCAGCGGTTTCGCTGTTCGGCTCCTTCATCACCGATGTCGGGCGTGTTGACCCTACGGCCCTGCAATATGGCATCCGCGTCTCGATGCCCAAAGTCTTCGTAGGAATGCTAATCGGCGGCGCGATCCCCTGGCTGTTCTCTTCTTTCGCCATCCAGGCCGTCAGCCGGGCAGCGTCACTGATCATCGAGGAGGTCCGCCGCCAGTTCAAGCTGGGCGTATTAGAGGGCAAAGTAAAGCCCGACTATCGCCAGGCGGTGACCATCTCTACCGAAGCGGCTCAAAAAGAGCTGGTTCCCCTGGCGCTGATCGGGGTGCTCTCTCCCATCATCGTCGGCCTGGTATTGCAAGTGGAGGCCCTGGGCGGTTTCCTGGCAGGCATCATCCTCTCGGGGCAGTTACTGGCGGTTTACCTGAACAATGCCGGCGGCGCCTGGGATAACGCCAAGAAGATGATCGAGGACGAACCCCAAGACCCGGCAAACAATCTGGGGAAAGGCTCGGAGCGCCACAAAGCCAGCGTGGTCGGCGATACCGTCGGCGATCCTTTCAAAGACACTGCCGGCCCGGCTCTCAATCCGATGATCAAGGTCGTCAACCTGGTGGCGCTGATCGTTGCCCCCATCGTGGTGACCTACAAAGACCTGGGCTGGGGTGGATGGCTCGCTATTTTAGTCCTGCTGGCGGGCCTGGTGTGGGCGATCATGCAGAGCAAGAAGCCCGTGCCTGAGACCTTGGCCGGTTCTGGCGACTAAACTGACAAGCCTAAGAAAACCAAGAAATCCCCGGCAATCTCAAGCGCCGGGGATTTTTCTGTCTCCTATACTTTTGCAACATGGATGTTGAATTACGGCTCCATGAGCACGAAATTGTCAAAGAGCACGTCCACCCCAGGCTGGTCGTAACTCCCCACCACCAGTCCGACATCCCCGGCGGAAATGGTGTCATCCTCAACGCTGATCACCGGCTGGCCATTGACCTCTAAGGTCAACGTATTGCCCAAACAAGTGACGGCAAGGTGGTTGATCTCCAGCCCCGGCCGGATGGCTTCGCTCACTCCCAGGTTCCCCTCACCGAGCAAGCGCAGGTTCAAGTTCTCCACAATGCCAATGCCATATTCTCCCTGGCTGCTGATCAGAAAGACATAATAGTTGTACTGGGTATTCAAACGGCACAGCAGCCCAAAACGATCACGCTCAGGGCCGGCCAACTTCTGCACATCCGCTTCAAGGCGCACATCGGCCAAATCCACCCCGGCGTTGACCCAAAAGAGGTTATCCGTGGCCTGTATCATCATGCGATAGCCACCCTGCTCGTAATCCAGAACACCATCCGCCTGGCGATAGTGCTCCCAGCCGCTGTTTGGGTCTGAGAAATCGTCCTCAGCAATGACCTTGCGGGTAGGTGTGGGCGAGGGCGCTAAAGTCGGCGTTTCGGTGGGAGGGGGAGGCGGAGCGGTATGGGTGGCGGTGGGCATCGGTTCAACGGGTTCCAACTCCGTAGGACTCTCCTGCTCCGGAACGGAGGTCGGCGCGGGCAGCTGCGTGGGCGCGCCCGAACAGGCACTCACCAAACCCCAGGCAACGATCAGGACAAGAAGGGCTCTAATCTTCATAACGGACTCCTTTCTCAGTGAGATCAGCACCGATCCCAATTGTACCCGAAAACACAAACCAATTTGTGCAGGCAGGCAGCCGCTTCCCTTGACCAATCGCCAACTCCGGGTAGAATTAATTCACTTGGGGCGGTGGCGGAATTGGCAGACGCAAGGGACTTAAAATCCCTCGGTAGTAATACCGTGTGGGTTCGACCCCCACCCGCCCTACTTGAGAGAAAGGGTGCTTTACGATAGAACGCCTTGTGGGTAAGTTTTAAATACGCTTCGCCTTCAAACAGGGTCAAGAAGGATAGATTGGGTTCTATTCGACACAAAAGCGGCGAAGTGGGTAAGTATTGCCATTCTCCCTGGGGACGATCAACAAACTTTTCTTTCCAGCCGGGGCTACAGCGACCTCCCAAGTTAACCCGTCGTCATCTACAAGCGACTTTATCAGTAAGCTGAATTCAGAATCATGGGTGCTTTATGGTCCCCTGCCAGGGATAAGCGTTCATGGGCTTCATGGCACATACTAACCATCCAATATCAACGCGAATGAAGAGAGTTTTCTGGTTTTCAAACATATTTAATTCTTATGAAGACATTCGTCTACTTATTTAGGGTTAGCTTGCTACGTCTTCAAATTACCTGAAAGGAGTTCAATATGTTTACTACTGATGATAATTGGTTCAAGAAAACTATTGTTTTCCTATCGCTTTATTATGTAATTTACGGCATTATTTCTCAATTTATTGAACCCTTTAGTTGGTTTGGAGAAAATTCATTGCTAGAAAGTGTTGGGCCTTGGGCTAACATTGTACTGCTTTTATTGCCCGCTATCATCTTGGCAATATATTACTTCACTAACATTCAGAAAGATCAGGCATTAGAGAAGAATTATGGATTGCTTAGCGTCAGTACTGGAGCAAATCGTATTGATGCTTTTCAAAAAATATCAAAAAAGGCTAAACGAAAACTTGTAATTGTTGGTGTTGGAATGACTAATCTGAGCAGGTATGCACGCGATAGACTTTCCGAAATAGGCAAACATACTCCAATTGAATTCCTAATGATTGATCCCGAATTACTTGAGAGTAACCAAGAATTTGCCGATATGTTGGATAGGTTCCGGGACATCACAGATTACCGTCAATCTGTTAGGCATTCGTTTGATTTACTGAAGGCTTTTTGCGAAGAATGGAATAATGAACCGAACAATCACCATAAGATGTCTTTAAAGGTATATAGTACGATTCCATTCATGAGCATGATTCTAATTGACCCCGAAGAACCTGCCGGGGAAGCCGTTGTTGAATTTATTCCATATAAAGCCGGTGAATACCGCCCTCGATTGCATATAAAAAAGATCATAGCGAAAGATAGTTTATTCGATCAATTTGAGAAGTATTATATAAAGTTTTGGGTAAGTGCAAAGAGAATAGTATAGGCATGTTTCTTAAATTCGCACTGAGCTAAAACAAGCTAACCCCGCTCGCAGGGGAGACGGCTACGCCGTAAGATAAGCGCCGCGAAAAGCCAGAAAATCGTATAAGATAGAGTCAGTCAAAAAGCTAAAACGCCAGGTCGCGAGGTTGAATTGGGTTCAAAGGTTTTAGGCGAGCGATGTTCAGGATCAAAGCCGCCGGGCGCCTAAAGCCAACGTTGTGCGGCAGAGAGATAAGATAAGTAAGGAGAAAACTTGATGAAGACGCGTATCATAGGAATACTGGCATTAGCAGTGGCAATCACAACATTGACATTAGCAGCGCTGATGGCAATTAGCGAAGTGGCAACTGGCCCTGTGACAACGCTTGAAGATAAGATCGAATCACTGGGCAGTTTAGACTTCTTGTTCTATTTCATCTATGTTAACGCTATCCTGATAACGATTCTGGGTGTTGCTATGTTCACTGGCTTCTTCGTGTACTGTCTTGATGAAGCTGATCTATGGTCATGGATTGCGTTTGCATTTGTCCCTATCTATGGGTTGGGTAACATAATCTCCTACTCATCTCAGGTGTTTGTCGTGCCAAGTCTATTGAATCTGCATAATCAGCCAGAAACCGTAATGATTGCTCAGGTATTACTTGGTCTAGCAATCCATAACTGGTATGGAACCGCAATAGAAGCGCTGAATGCAATATCCTATGCAATCTTGGGTATCCCTTCCATCATTTTCGCTGTGATAATGTTCCGCAAGAATAAGGGGCTACGAGTTGGTAGCATATTGCTTGCGCTGAGTGGTGTTTTTTCCTTTGTTGCTGTTGTAGGAGTTGCGGCAAAAAATCCGCTATTAGGAATGATGACCCTTGTAAGTGGGTTTTTATATATGGTCTCACTGATCATTATTGGCGTGTTTTTCCTGCGTCATCAATTTATTGAAAGTGATTGAAGCGCGTTCTGTATGCAGTGATGCTGCCGCCCAACCCTGCATCAACCGGACTCGGCTTCGCCGAGAGGGTACGCGGCGCGATTTTGACAATTTTGCTTTGAACAGGCCATCATCAAAGACAAAACCGCCCCGCAGCTAAACCAACCGTTTGGCACAGTTTATGGAAAAATCCATCCATTATAGAATAAATGTAACTGCAAGAAGTTGGTACGAATTTTGGACCTTCCGCCAGACAAAAGGAGACAAGTAATGAACATTCATGTGAAAGGTATAAATTCAGGTTTTATCCACCGATTCGTCGCTATTCTGGTCATGATACTGCTGCTGGCCGCATGTGGAAGCAACACGTTTGATGTTGCTGAAGATTGTTCGGGCATCGAATGCAGTAAGCGAGATATGGAGGATTTAGCTGACTACTCCATATTTCTACCCGAATATGTGCCAAGCTACTTGGTCTTCGATAGCGCGAATTTCAACCCAGAAACTCAAAGCGTGACCTTGAGCTACTCACACAGTGATGGATCGGGCGAGCAGTTGTCAGTCAGTCAGCGACCGATTGGGTCCGACACCATCTATCAGCTTGAGGAGTACTATCCTGCCGACGCAATTCGCCAAGTGACAATAGGAGACGGGGTTGGCAAGTTTGTCCAAGGCGTGTATACGAGTGATGAGTTCGATCCTTCAATATCGAACCAGCAAATCGTGTGGCAATCGCAAGGCATGGAATTTTCCATCGCGGCTACCTTGCCCAATAACACCGCGCAGCAAACATTGACTCGAATCGCAGAGAGTATGAAATAGCTGCTTATCCTTAACTTAAAGATCAGGGCATCACACCCCCGCTCGCGATCAACCGGGGCTAAGCCCCGGCATGCCCCGGAATAACCGTCTCTAAAAAACATATTACCCACCAGCTTTTTTGGCAAAGGACAGACAAGGAGGGCGCTCCACAAAGAGCGTCTTCTTTGGTATGATGAAATGAATAATTTTTCACAATTGAATTGAACTCTAAAGGAACGAAAGCGTATATTATGTAAAGAACAATAGATTTCATATTAACTTGAGCAGCAAAGGGGCGGCCAATGTCTGGGATCAATAAATTTCAGAATGCCATTTCTAAGCCTGACAGGATTATCGTTTTCCTGTTCTTGATACTTTTAGCGATTGTGATCGTAAGAAGCGCATGGGTCTGCGATGATGCCTATATCACACTGAGAACTGTGGACAATCTCTATCATGGCTACGGCCTGACCTGGAATATCGGGGAGAGAGTGCAAACCTATACTCATCCGCTATGGATGCTGCTCATCGCCGCAGTATATCCAATTGTACAAAATCCGTACCATATCATCTTATGGGGGTCGATCCTGGTTTCCCTTTCTGCGATATGGGTGCTGACTTTTAGGGTTTCGTCGACGATATGGCATGCCACCTTCGGCATTTTAATGTTAATTATCTCCAAAGCGTTTATCGACTATTCCACTTCAGGCTTGGAGAATCCCTTAACCTATCTGCTTTACATTGTTTTTATCTTCATCTATTTGAAACATCCATCCAGAAAGTTTTCGGTGTTCTATCTGGCATTGACGGTTTCCCTTGGCGTATTGAACCGGATGGATACCATTTTTATATTCCTTCCCCCGCTGATTTATGCTTTGAACAAACATCAATCCACGCGTAAATATTGGCATTTCGCTTTAGGATTTCTGCCTTTCTTGCTTTGGGAGATTTTCGCTTTGTACTATTATGGATTCCCCTTCCCGAACACTGCCTATGCGAAATTAAACACCGGCATTAACAGCATCACGTTAGTAAAGCAAGGCATCCTGTACATTTTCGATTCCCTGTCCAGAGATCCCGGCTCCTTAGCGATGATCCTTTTGGCGGGCTTCGTCTCAATCGTTTATCGCGATTGGCGAAAAATCATGCTGTCTTCAGGGATATTGTTGTATTTGCTCTATATCATCGCCATTGGGGGCGATTTCATGTCCGGGAGGTATTTATCAGCCCTGGTCCTCGGCGCGGTAGCGATCATTACACATTCAGATGTGCTTAAATCTGCTAACATCCGGTTTGCAATCCTGATAGGGCTGATCCTGCTGATATTGGCGACCCCAGATTCTCCGGTATTCTACAACGCCAACGATACTTTGGAGAATTGCCGTCATTGTAGTCAAGTAAATGGAATCCAAGATGAGCGTCGATGGTATTATGGATTCACTGGCTTATTAACTAAAACCAGGTCCGGGCCGATCCCCCAAATGAAGTGGGTTGACGAAGGAAAATACGCCAAAGAGAACAATCTGGCTGTGGTGCACAGGGATACCATTGGACTCTACGGGTATTACGCCGGCCCAGAAGTTCACATCGTTGACTGGTATGGATTAAGCGATCCGCTATTGGCCAGACTGCCCATGGTCGACGACCCAGACTGGCGCGTAGGCCATTATGAACGCGAGCTACCCATCGGATATCTGGAGACATTAGAGACGGGAGAGAATCAAATCCAAGACCCTAATCTGGCGAATTTCTATGATAAGCTTGTATTGGTAACCCGCGGAAAACTAACTGACCGCCACAGAATCGTCGAGATTGTGAAGTTAAACCTCGGCTATTACGATGCATGGTTGAACGCCTATATCCATTCACATTAGCAAAATTAGCTATGTCACAAGCGACCGAGGGAACAAGGGGTACAATTTAGATCAACGTATGAAACAAAGTCCAATCGTCCGCAGAGCGATCTCCTGGGGTTTGATCGCTCTTTACACCTTTATCCTGCCCTCTGCCATCCTCGTCTACAGGAGATTAGAGAGCGCCATCGGGCAAGAGGCCACAGGAAAAATCCCCTTTTATGGGGTCATCCTAATCGGGGCGGCCTACACCCTTTATGGGCTTCTAAAAAATCGGAACTTCACCCATCTTCTGTATCTCATCCCCAGCGCGATCATCGCAGCTATTATTCTCAAATACGAACCCAATCCCAACAAGCATATCCACATCCCAGAATACGTGTTGATGGCCTGGCTGCTGTATGCAGCGCTCTCCAAAGATTACCAGGGGAAGGGAATCTTCATCCTGATCTTCATTTGCGGCTCCATGCTGGGAGTGGTTGATGAGTTGGAACAAGGCCTGCACCCAAAGCGATTCTATGGCTGGAGTGATATGGCGGTAAACAGCTCCTCAATCGTGATTGGGATCTTCACCATCCTTGGGCTGACCCGAAGAACTTCAGCGGATTGGGAATGGATGAAATATCTAAGGAACCTCAGGGGACTGTTGGGCTTGATCTTGTTTGGGATGGCTGGGGCGCTGCTCATGTGCATACAGCTATTTCAGGTTCAAGCGAATGAGGTATTCTGGGGGTTCTACCCCCGGTGGCTGCTGGTTTGGAATATCCTTTTCGCAGCAACCGCGCCCGCGATGACTTTTTTCACCTTGAAGAGGCAGGGCAAATCCCCAGACGCCGCAGCAGAAAGAGCGCATCACCTGGAACATACCGCTCGATTATGGGTTTATCCACTGCTGGCGATTCTCTTTTTTATGCAGGCTATCCCTATTTTCATCGCCATCTCGGGGGCAGAGTTCAGGTAGTCATTTGTCCAAAGCGCTGCCGGATTCGACATTCAAGTAGCCGAAACGAAAGCATATCCTTTGGCATTTTTCCAAACTCCGGGCAATCGTTTTGGAAAGTTTGCTTATCTGCTCCTCGGTGAGCAGCTCTTTTTTCGCCGCCGACTTAACCAGCTTGACTCCACGCTCCCCCACTTCAGACCTCGATTGAACGAAAATCTCAGCCGCATCGTCCCATGCCTCGTCGAGTTCAAAGTTGTGCGCTCCAATTTGAAAACCATGGCCATATTCAAAGCCGATCTTGATGGCATCGTGGGCCAACAAGTTGATACTCTCTTTGAGCGATGATTTTGTCTGATCGACTACTTCCCCCTTTATTGAAGAGCGCTTTGCAATCATATCCAACAAGCGATAATAGGTAATCTCGATAGACTCAGTTGCCTCATGAGTGATAAGCTGGATAAAGGGAATTTGAGAGGGGTCGATCGATCTAACAGTATCCCACTTCTCTCTGATGGTTTGCAATTGATCTGATGAAATGTTGTTCTCTCTGGAAAAGTCTGTCATTTCGTTTCTCGCCGATTATATGCTTTGCCCAATTGTAAAGCATTGCTGAAGTGTGGCATAATTATCCTGGCCGTGAAGGAGATTATACAACAGGATGCTGGCATGAAAAAACTTCTAAAAGAATACCGAGTTGAACTTATCGCCCTTTTGGTGGTGCTTTTTGGGTTTTTCCTCCTGGTAGAGCAGTTAGATATTCGAGTGACAGTCTTTCGATTCATCTCTCAAGCCTACAATCAAATTAGGGCGGCCGGGATAAATATTTACAGTGTTGTCAGCAATTACGCAAAAGCAATCACGCTTTCTGATGCAATCGGTTGGGTGATTATCATTGGGGCCTCATTTTTCTTCTTTCATCGTGCCCGCTATCGATTTCTGCTGTCCATTTATATCCCTGATCGAACATGCCCGATTTGTGGAGAGGCTGTCCGACGAGTTCACCGCACATCGTGGGATAAATTTTTGCAGCGAGTTCTTTTTTCCAAATTCCTCCGGTACGCATGCCGGAATGAGGAATGTCGCTGGAGCAGCATTGCTCTCAGCAGGCACCCCGGGGGCAAACGCCCCGGCACAGAAAAGAAGAGACAATAGGCATCGCTCGATGATCTAATTAGTGCTCCGTTCCGCAAAGGGACAAAAAAAGCCCTTCCCAGAGTGAGGGGGGCACCCTGAGAAGAGCAACCAAATTTTCTCAAATAACCAAAATAAAATCAAGGGTGTTTTCCTTACCTTCACGCAATACTCACAGAAGTTAATATCCAACATACGAGAGGAGAATCTGAAGCCCATGAATCAAATCATCGAATGGCTCTCGGGGGGTGATCGGCGTTCAGATGGCGACTCTGATAAAGTGGTTTCGTTGATCCTGGAAACCCCAGAGATCTTCGATGATCTCTACGAAGCCCTCTTCTATTCCGATGGCATTGTGCGCGGACGAGCTGCGGATGCCTCGGAAAAAATCGGGCGGGCAAAGCCTGAATTTTTCGTTGAACACATCCCAGAAATCATTCGGAAAGCTAAAGAGGACGAAAACTTCGAAGTGCGCTTTCACCTGGCAATGTTGTTGGGGCATCTGGCAATTTATGAGAATCACGCAGACGAAATCACCCAAGCACTCAAAGAACTTCTCAATGATGCAACCGCCTTTGTAAAAAGCTGGACAATTGCCAGCCTTTGCATCATCGCCAGGCTTTACCCGGACAAAAAAGAGCATATCATCACGAAGATCAGCGCTTTAGAGAGAGACAAGAGCATCGCCGTGCGGACGCGCGTCCGTAAGGGTCTAGAAATGCTCCTCAACGAGCACGCCCCGTTCCCTCCTGGATGGATCAAAAGCGACCATGTCAGGTTGAAATTGGAATCTTAACAAAGAGATGAGACCTAAATGACCCAAAACCTGAACGTGGACCCGATCCCCTGCTTGCTTGATACAAAAGATGACGCGCTGACGTTCTTTGTGAGGCGCGACCTGCTCGATGAGGACTCTGCTCCCATAGAGAACCTCTGGGAACTTCCCAGAGCGATCCAGTTGATCAAAAAGCAGAAAGAAAATGGGTCATGGCGTTATGGGGGTCAAGGACGGGTGAAATTTCCCTACAACAACTACGATCTTCTGGAGACTTTCCGCAACCTGCGCATCCTGGTCGAGATGCACGGCATGAACAAGGATCATCCAGCCATTCTGGGTGCAGCGGAGTTCGTTTTCTCTTGCCAGACGAATGAAGGCGATTTCCGAGGCATCATTGGCAACCAATATATGCCCTATTATCACGGGGCAATTTGTGAATTGCTCATCAAAGCGGGTTATGCCGATGATTCCAGGGTCATAAAAGGCCTCGATTGGCTGCTATCGGTGCGGCAGGATGATGGCGGCTGGTTGATCCCCACACAGTTGGTCCCCCCCAGCATGAAAACAGACCAATATTGGCAATCCGACCCCACCCCCACAGACCCATCGAAACCCCACGCGCACCTGGCCACGGGCATGGCACTGCGCGCATTCGCCGCTCACCCTCAATATCGCCATCGAAAAGAAGCCAAACTCGCCGGCGAGCGGCTCAAAGAACGCTTCTTCAAGGCTGATAAATACAACGACCGCAAAGCCCCCGATTACTGGCTGAAGCTACAGTTTCCTTTTTGGTGGACTAATCTTCTCACCGGCCTGGACTCATTATCCAAGCTTGGATTTCCCAAAAGTGACCCAGACATCCAAAGGGGCCTTGATTGGTTTGCAGCCAACCAGGAAGATGACGGGTTGTGGCCAACTGGGTACGGCAAAGGCAACAAATCCGAAGAAAACCGGCTGTGGGTGGGGCTGGCGGTATGTAGGGTGTTGAAAGCTTTCAACATACGTCAGGTATCTGTTTCTCACTGGATAAGCGCCAGAGGAGGCAACCACTATGCTGACCATCACAGAAAATTGGAGAACAACTTATCCCGGCGCATCGATAGGGATATTGGTCATGAACGATGTCACCAACCCCAAAACCCATCCTGAGCTTGATGCGTTGAAATCTGAGTTAGAGACGCAACTGCGAACGCAATATGCTTGCTTCGATCGCGCTGCCCTGCGGGAACTCCCCGCCTTGGGCGCTTATCACGCCTATTATAAAAAGTTCAAGAAGACATACCATATCCAACTTCAACTTGAGTCAATCATCTTCAAGGGCAAATCGATCCCTAACGTAGCCTCCCTGGTTGAAACCATGTTCATGGCCGAACTCAAAAATCACCTGCTGACCTCTGGACATGATATGGAGGCTGTTCAGCAGCCGATTGGAATCTTTATATCCGATGGAAGCGAATCCTTTACCCGCACCAGCGGGCAGGAGCAAACGCTAAAAGCCGGGGACATGTACATCGCCGACGCCGAAAGGATTTTGTCCAGCGTGATCTATGGCCCAGATCAACATACACGCATCAATGCTCAGACGAAACAAGTGCTCTTCACAGTCTACGCACCAATCGGGATTGAAGAACATACTGTCAAGGAACACCTCAGGGATATCGAGACATATGCAAAAGTCGTAGCCCCGCAGGCAAAAGTCGTGGAGATGGAGGTGTATTCAGCCTCGTGATATCCCAGTCTCAGAACGGGCGCTACTGGCGCAATTTGCTTGCATTCGCCCTGTTGATCTCATTCTTCGGAGCGCTGTTCGTTTTGATTCGCTTCAGCTATCAAGGTGCCCAAAGCTACGCTCATCCGCATCGCTACCAACGAGCTACCGGAGAAGACCCATCTGTATTCGGCGTCGAATTTCAATCGATCACCCTAACCACGGAAGACGCCATCAACCTGGCCGCCTGGTACACTCCTTCGAAGAACGGGGGGTTGATCCTGGTAGCACATGGCTTTGCCGGCGCTCGTTCAGCCCAAATGCACGCCTTCTTCGCTGAACACGGCTATGGCGTGATCTCCTGGGATGCGCGCGCTCACGGAGACAGCGGAGGAGACCTTAGCACCTGGGGGTACCACGAACGCCGCGACGTCAAGGCCGCACTGGACTATGCCATAAGCGAAGGGGGTGTTGATAAAGTCGGCGCTTTTGGCGAATCTATGGGGGCGGCTACAGTGCTTATCGCTGCCGCCGAGCAGCCCCAAATCCAGGCCGTGGTGGCCGACAGCGCCTTTGCCGCTATTGAGGATATGATCCGGGTAGTCGCCCCTCATCCTCTCTTCGATCCATTTATGAAGTTCTTTTCAGAGCGTATAACTGGTCTCACGGCTGATGATCTGCGCCCGGTGGACTCTATCCAACACATCAGCCCGCGACCGGTCTTCATCATCCAGGGAGAGGCGGACGAAACCGTCCCGCCAGATTCGGCTCTGCGTTTGTATCAAGCCGCGGGAGAGCCGCGGCAACTGTGGACTGAGCCGGGGATTGGGCATGTGGGCATACGCATGGCGTATGCGGAGGAATATGATACTCGGGTGATCGGTTTCTTCAACCAGTACTTGATAGAGAATAAGTGAGTGTGATGTCAACAAGCCGCTATCTATTCCCAGCAGCCATTTTATTGACCGTTGTAGCTGCTGGCTGCAATCTCCCCGTCACCACACTCTTCGCCGCTCCAACACCGACGACAACATCAACGCCTGCCCCCACCCTGACTCCTACACATACGCTTACATCCACGCCTACCTTTACCGCAACCCTTACTACGACCCCAACAATCACGTACACGCCCACAGCTATCTCGACCAGTACGCTGACCCCAACCGCTATAGCGACAGCCACATCAACGCCCGATGTGCCCTACGGACAGGTGATCGTCGCGCAGGGTTTCTGTCGCTACGGACCGGGAAAAGCCTATTTATACTCCCACGAACTCAACCAGGGCGATCCAATCCTGGTGCACGGACGCAACGCTTTCGGCACCTGGCTGTGGGTGCAGCCCCACGATCTCGACCGGCACTGCTGGGCGGCGGCCTCGCTCTTCGAGATCACTGGCGACATTATGGAAGCCAACGTAGTCGAAACCGAACTGCCAAAATCCACTTTCGTGCGCCTCCCAGAAGGGGTGGTCGCTTCACGGGACGGCAATGAGGTCACCGTCAGTTGGTCGCATGCTTATTACATTCCTAAAGAAGATCGCCGCGGTTATTTGCTTGAGTTGTACTTGTGCCAAAACGGTGCTTATTTCTGGACTGCCTACCATACTGAGAAGAACGATCTGACCGTCACCGATGAACCAGGCTGCCAGCTCCCATCGCGAGGCTTGCTCTACATTGCCGAGAAGCACGGCTATTCCGACCCCGTCGAGATACCATGGCCTTGAGCGCTTTGAATGGATGATATTTGATGTTCTCTACCGCTGAAGTGAGATGGTTTTATCAGGGGGGGATTCCTGGGGATGTTCAAAGCTGGTTCGATCACGTTGCTGAAGAGCCCATCCTCCAACCTGCACGCCTGGATACTTACCTTGAACAACCGAACAACTCTGGTCTCGGGATCAAATTGCGCCAGGGACGTATCGAAATCAAGCAGCGCGTTCGAGAATTTGGAAAGGTTGATTTCGAGCACAAAGTCAGCGGGGTCGTCGAAAGCTGGCGCAAGTGGAGCTTCTTGATCGCCCAGGAGCAGATGGGGCATCTTCCCCCCGCTATTTTGGGCGATAGCTGGATGCAAATCAGAAAAGAACGCAGTCTGTTCAGCTTCGAAATTATTGATCGAGAGGTCAAACCCACTTCGCTGCCGGATTATTCAAGCGGAGGATGCAATGTCGAATTGACGCTCATCAACGTCGAGAGAGAAACCTGGTGGAGCCTGGGCTTGGAGGCCTTTGGGGACGAAAAAACCAACTACAATAGACTAGAGATCGCGGCCCACCACGTCTTTTCGAAGAGTCCACGCCCTGGCTTAGCCGCGCAAAGTTCGTTTGGTTACCCTCAATGGCTCGAAAATGTGCGCAAAAATGCTAGAAATAGACCCCCATCCTGATTACCTCTCCGAAGAGGGGCGTTTTATCCGGGGAAATGATTTTCACCTATGGCGGTTGCCATCATCTTGAATTGCGATGAAGACAAGATTCCCCCAGATATCGAGCGGCTGATACGGACGGGGGGTAGGTTTCACTTGCTCCCCGCCTTATCCTTGAGTACAATCGCAGCTACGTATGGCCCCACAGAGACTCTCCCGCCGCGACTTTCTCAAACTCAGCACGTTGGCGCTGGGGGGCCTGGCTTTTAACCCATTTCCACCGCCGTACGATCACTACCAAGCCGGACAGATGCTGGTTGGGCGCGTCACTGTCGATCAGCAGGCAGCCATCTACGAGGAGCCGCGCTTCCACAGCGGGGTGGTGCGCTGGACGCGGCAGGACGAACTGCTCAACATCTATTATCGGCTGACACCCGTGGAAGGCCCGCCCTACAACCCAATCTGGTACCGCGTTTGGGGCGGCTACATCCACAGCGGATATTTGCAGTTGGCCAGAGCGCGCTACAACGCTCCGCTTGACTCCGTCCCAGAGAGCGGCCAACTGGCCGAGGTGACCGTCCCCTACACTCAGGCATATACCTACTCCCAGGCAAATGGCTGGGTACCGAACTACCGCCTGTATTACGAAACCACCCATTGGATCACCGAAATCGTGACGGGGCCTGATGGCAAGCCCTGGTACCAACTGACCTCGGAACTGACCGACTTCCTGATTTATTATGTATCGGCGCTCCACTTGAGGCCGATCCCCGACGAGGAAATCACCCCTCTTTCCCCTGATTTGCCCTATGAGGCGAAACGCATCGAGGTATCTTTGGCGGGTCAATATCTGACTGCCTTCGAATATGACCAGCCCATCTACCGGATGCGCATCTCCACCGGCCTTGGGGAGTTGGAAGTCCCCCAGGGGCGAAAGACCCCGCGCGGCAGCTTTCATATCACATCCAAATCCCCCTCGAAGCATATGGGCGGAGTCCAGGCCTCGGGCGCTCCTGACGAATATATCCTCCCCGGAGTCCCTTGGACGAGCTTCTTCATCTTCGAAAGCGGTGTGGCCTTCCACGGCACTTTTTGGCACAGCAATTTCGGGCTACCCATGAGTCACGGCTGCATCAATCTGAGCAACCAAGACGCCAAATGGCTCTTCCGCTGGGTTACACCCGCTTACGGCCTGCCCGTTGACGACCGCAGCAAATGGGATGTGCGTGGCTACGGCACACAAGTGATCATCACGTAATTGGACTTGATTTCTCCATTTTCCCTGTAGTAGAATCTCATCATCATGACCAGTTCAATCTCCCGGCGCGATTTTCTGAAATTCAGTTCCCTGGCTTTTGGCTCTCTATCGACGAATCGATTCCTCGATTGGTTCCCTGAAGGTGAGGGATTCCCTTCAGAAGTGGTCGCTCTCGGCCGGGTGGGCACAAAGGAGATTGATATCTTTGCAGATGACGATTACAAGAGCGAAAAAATCGGCAAACTCCACCGGGACCAACTCATTCCCATCTTCGAAGTGATCATCGAACCAGAAGACCTGCCCAATTCTCCCCGCTGGTACCGCACATACAGCGGCTATGCGCACAGCGCTCACATTCAAATTGTAGAACGCCGTATGAACACCCCTCTCCGCTGGGTTCCCGAAGAGGGCTGGTTGGGTGAGATCACCGTCCCCTACACTCGCTCTTACCGCAACACCCTGACCTATGGTTGGGTGCCGCTTTATCGTTTGTACTACCAATCAGTGCACTGGATCACCGGCGTGGAGGAAGGCCAGGACGGCGAACCCTGGTACAAGATCACTGACGAACTGCTCAAAATCGACTATCATGTCCCTGCCACACACGTACGCATTTTCATGCCCGAAGAGCTTGCACCGATCTCCTCGCACATCCCTTGGGAAGACAAGCGCATTGAGGTTTCCCTAAAAGATCAATCGCTGACTGCATTCGAAGGGGATAAGGTCGTACTGAGTACGCTCGTTTCCACCGGCATCCCCAGCGTCGGGGCTACAGCCAACGGCATCCCAACGGTAACACCCACAGGGCGCTTCAACGTACAGGTCAAAATGCCTTCTAAGCATATGGGCGACGGCAAGGTCACTGATGACATTCACGCCTATGAACTGCCCGGCGTGCCCTGGGTGACCTTTTTCCACCAAACCGGTGTCGCATTCCATGGCACCTACTGGCACCACAATTACGGCTACAGAATGAGCCACGGATGCGTAAACATGACCGTAGAGGAAGCCCAGTGGCTCTACCGATGGACTCTGCCGGAAATCGAACCCCAGGAATGGGACCGTAGAGGCTACGGTACCCAGGTGATTGTGTTCTAGTCACCCGCCCAAGGATTACTCAAGAACCATATGGGGAAACTTGACAAGCCCCTTCAGACATGCTAAAAATTCTGTGATGGCGGCAGTTGTTTCTATCTGAAGTATTAGTCTTTCGGCTGTATTCTGCAATAGAAAGCTCTGCCTGTAAAATGGTCAAATGTACGAAAGGAGAAGATGCAGTGTCAGAGCAAGAGACCGGAACCGTAAAATGGTTCAATGCGAGCAAAGGGTATGGCTTCATCGAACGCGACGGAGGCGAAGACGTCTTCGTCCACTATAGTTCTATCCAGGGGACAGGATATCGTACCCTGGAAGAAGGTCAACGCGTTGAATTTGAAGTAGCCCAGGGGGATAAAGGCCCTCAAGCTCAAAATGTGAGTGCAATCGAATAGATACACAAAAAGATGTAGAAAAACGAGTGCAAATGGCACAAAGCGCCGCTCGCACTCGTTTTTTCGTTTGTTACCAGAACGACGCTAAGGACTTCCCTTGTGATCAGCAAATTCACCTTCGGCGATGATCTCACCCATAGGGGAAAGATCATAACCAGGCAATGAGGCAACCAATTCACGAAAAGAGGGATTGCTGAGCACCTCTATCAGCGGACTCAACAAATCGCCTTCCAAATATTCATTGGGGATAATTAAGTCATACCTTTCTTTGAAAAGCGGGATGAAATCCAAATCCAAGGCCTGCGCGGCAGCCGCGATCCCCAAACCACAATCAGCCCGCCCTGAGGCCACCGCCGCAGCGACTGCCAGATGAGTGAATTCCTCGTGGTTGTACCCCTGGATTTGCTCAACATTGACTTTCATCTGGTCGAGATGATAGTCCAACAGGATGCGCGTCCCGGCCCCGCGCTGGCGGTTGACAAAGCTGACCCCAGGGTTGGTCAGATCGCCCAATGATTCGACCGCCTTGGGGTTCCCCCGGGGTACGATCAGGCCCTGCTCCCGCCCCACGAGAGCCATCACCCGCACAGGCATTCCAGGCAAATATTGGCGGATATACGCCAAATTGTATTCGCCACTCTCTGGGTCGAGGAGATGGGCACCAGCCAGATGAGCCTCCTCGCGCCTTAAGGCCACCAAACCGCCCAGGCTGCCGACGTTAGCCGATGCCAACCGGCGATCCGAGGTCGCCAGGAATTGGGCCATCACATCCAAGACAATATCATGCGAACCGACCGCGAAGATGGTGCGCTCGATCTCTTTTGGAGAACGATACAAGCGCACCTTGATCTGCTCACCCGCCGGCATCCCTTGAGAGCCCCTGGGGACGACTACAATCCCATCAGCTCTGACAAGTGAGGTGATCACGCCAGAACCCCTGGACAACGGAGCGGCCAGGGTTCGCTCGCCAACCTTGCCCACGGCGACGCGCACATAATCGTCATCTCCGGCAGGAGAGGCCATCTTGCGCGTGAGCGTGGCATCGATTTCGATAGGTTCCACTGGCCGCCTGCCCAACCACTTCGCCAGCAACGGCTCAACAAAGATCTCCCCCGTCAGCGCTGCTGAGACAGGATACCCCGGCACGCCGATGATGGGGACAGAAGACGGAGGGCGGGAGGCGGAGGACGAAGGTCGCTCTATCATCCCCAAAATGACGGGGTGTCCGGGGCGCACTGCGACTCCATGGACAAGCAGGTCTCCAAGGGATTCAACCACCCTGGCTGAGAAATCCTCTGAACCGGCGGAGGAACCGGCGTTCAATAAGATCAAATCATGGTCTTGTGCGGCCTCAAGGACTCGCCCTTTGATATCTTCGAAAACATCGGGGGTGATTGGATATCGGGTCGCCTGACCACCCCAGAGGTTGGTTTGAGCGGCCATCACGATGGAGTTGTATTCAATAATATCTCCGCTCCGCACGGATTCACCGACGGTCACCAACTCCGTGCCAGTAGGGATGATGGCGACCTTCGGCTTTCGAGTCACGCTCACCGTGCTGTGACCGCACCCGGCAATAGCGCCCAAGTCCGCGGGGCGCAGCGTGTGCCCGGCAGGCAAAACCAATTGGGTGGCAACCATATCTTCCCCCATCGAGCGCACATGCGACCAGGGCGTCACCGCGGCCCGAATGCGAATGGCATAGGGGTGACGCTGTTCTGAAGCCGCCGCGACCGCCTCACCAGCTTCGTCCACGGGTTCAACGTCTTCGATGGGGATGACTGCATCTGCCCACTCCGGCAGCGGGTCTCCAGTATCAATATAGCGGGCCTGTTCACCATAACGCAACGTCAACGGTGTAGTAGCCAACGCACCATCCGTCTGGCGTGCCCGCACGGCAAAACCATCCATAGCTGAGGCATGATAGTGCGGCGAGGAGATCTTCGCCCAAACTGGCTCGGCTGTAACCCGCCCCAGCGCATGTTCATCCAGAGGGATTTCTTCAACGCCGAGAAACCCCCACAATTGGGCATCAATAAGCGCTTGCTTTAATCGTTCCTGGGCCTGCGATAAAGGAATATCGTGGAGATATACAGACATGTGGCGATTCTATCATCAATGAGGAAGAATGATCGGAAGTTATGTGCTAGACGTCATATTCAAATTATCGAATATAAAATAGAATATAAGCGAATGGAAAACAAGACATCAGGTATTGAGAAGAGGATCAGCCGCCTGCTCAAGGCAATACAGCCAGCGGCGCGGCTGTGTATTTTGCTAGCAATCGGCCAAGGCGAAGCCTGCGTCTGTCATTTGGAAGCGCTGCTGGGCTATCGACAGGCCTACATCTCCCAACACCTGATGGCCCTGCGCAACGCGGGCATCTTGGAAACCCGGCGAGAGGGGCGCTACGTCTACTATCGGCTGAGCGATGAACGCTTATTAGGGCTTATTCGAGAGGCAGGCCGTATTGCCGAGACGCCGGATACGGAACTAGAAGCGCTCCTGCCAGATACCCCACTTCCCCATTGCTGCTGTCCAAATTGTAGAGGGAAACCTCAAACATCGGTGGCGGCGAGGGAAGAATTTTCGTCTTAGGAGAGACACCACCATGCTATCGATCAAAATCTTAGGCCCTGGCTGTGCCAACTGCGAGAAACTTGCCAAACTGGTTCATGAAGCCGTTGACTTCCTCAACATCGATGCGGATATCAGCAAAGTGACCGACTACGCCGAAATCGTCGAGCTAGGCGTGATGACCACGCCCGGCCTGATCATCAATGACGAGATCGTCAGCAGCGGGCGCGTGCTCACGATAGGCGAAGTCACCTCCTTAATCACCACCGCGCTCAATACAGCTTGAATGCAAACAGAGCCCATCACTTATATCGTTGATCTTGTCGAAGCGGGTTGGTTGAGCCTCTTAGACTATCTGGCTGCCCATGTGATCCTCTGCCTGGTGCCGGCCTTTTTCATCGCCGGCGCGCTCTCAGCCCTGATCCCAAAAGAGACGGTTACGCGCTATCTCGGCCCAAAGGCAAGCAAGTGGGTCTCGTATCCGGCAGCTTCCCTGGGCGGCTTCGTGCTGGCAGTGTGTTCCTGCACGATTCTGCCCCTTTTCGCGGGGATCTGGAAACGCGGCGCAGGCCTGGGCCCGGCTATCACCTTCTTATTCGTCGGACCGGCCATCAATATTTTGGCAGTGGCCTACACCGGCGCAGCAATTGGCATGGATATCGCCCTGGCGCGCATTCTGCTCTCCATCCTCTTTGGGATTGTTATTGGGCTGATCATGTCGGCGATCTTTAAGAGCGATGAGGTCAACGTTGAGAACGATCTTTTCGGCCAAAGAACCCGAGTCAGGCCTGTGATATGGGTTTTCTTCGCTCTGATGATCGCCACGCTAATCGCCGGAACGCTGCAAATCGAATTGCTCAAACAAAGCTACTTCACCCTTTCCATCCCCTTGGATTTCGCTCCTGGCGCAATTTCCGCATTGAGCGCCCTACATCTCAGCCTTCAAGGGGCCATAATCATCATTCTCTTAGTGCTGATCGCCCTGGCAGCGTTCTGGGGGTTCGAGCGCGTTTTGGAAGGCATCAATACCTGGACAGTAGTCACCCTAGGCTTGGTAATAATCACGCTGCTGGTCGCCGCGCCGCTCATTAACGAAAGCGCCAGCTTAGAAATCAGCGTCACAGGCCGGGCGATCACTGTGACGGCCATGTTAATAGCATTGATCATCACCGCCCAACGAGGCCTGACCCAAGATGAGATCGGCCGTTGGCTTTGGGAAACCTGGAAATTCGTCAAGCAGATATTCCCTTTGCTGATCGTGGGCGTTTTCGCCGCCGGGATCGTCAAGGTGCTCATCCCTGGAACCTGGGTGCGATCTCTGACCGGCAGCAATACCCTTCTAGCCAATTTCGTGGGCGTGGTCTTCGGTGTATTTATGTATTTCCCAACCCTGGTGGAGGTGCCCATCGCGCGTATGTTCCTCGATTTGGGCATGCACCGCGGCCCGCTACTGGCCTACCTGATCGCCGACCCGGAGCTTTCCATCCAGAGCATCCTGGTCACCGGGAAGATCCTCGGAAAAAGCAAAACCGCCCTCTACGTTGTGCTGGTTTCGATCTTCAGCACGCTGGCCGGATATCTCTTCGGACTGGTGTTGGCAGCTTTTTGACCGCTGGACTTGTAGAGATTGATGGAAAAGCGACCAAGATCACGGCAAACGAGCCGCGAAATCGTCCATCGCCAACGCCCCCTGAACTTCGATGCGGCTGAGGTAGTAAATTGTCCCCCAGGTGTGCGTCGAAGATTGTCCCAGACCCACAGCACTGTAATACCCAAATTCCTGCAACTTATCGGCTACAGTCCCATCCATCGCTCCAAAAGGGTAGGCAAAAGTCGTCACCCTGACTCCCAAGGCATCTTCTAAGTCAAGCCGAGATTGCAGCAATTCATTGCGTAAATCCTCGTGTTTTGTGGTGAGGTCTTGGTGCGTCATTCCCTGGCTGCCAACCTGCCATCCGGCGGCGGTCATCTCCCCCAATTGTTCCGGGGTTAGAAAACCGTCCGAATACAAGCGGTTTCCCGTCAGGTAAACCACCCCTACAAAGCCCATCTCCTGCATAATGGGAAAGGCGTTCGCGTAGATGCCGGCATCCCCATCGTCGAAAGTGATCACAACGGGCCGGGCAGGCAACTCGCCTCCATTGATCAACACCAAGGTCAACTCCGAGATGGTGATGGAAGTGTACCCTTGGTCACGCAGGTAGGCCATCTGTGCTCGAAAATCACCCGGCGAAACATAATACCGGCTAGGTGGATCACTCTTATCAATATGATAGTAGAGCAAGATAGGGGCAACTAATTCCCCCGGAGAGTTATAGACCAAAGTCGGCGTCCCCGTGTAAATGGGCGTCGAGGTGGACGAGGGAGTAGATGTCAGCGTCGAGGTGGGATTGGGCGTTGGGGTGGCAGTGCGCGCGACCTCAGTGGGGGTGGCAGTGTTCTCAGGCCTTGTTCCCACCCCGAAGGGAGTCTGCGCGTCCCTGACATTCGAGGCGGGAGCCTGCAAGGTGCACCCCACGCTAAAGACGAGCATCCACAACAATTGCCACAATTTAGCTTTCATTTGGGGATAACCCGATGACCCGCCTCCCTCAAGGCAGCAACGGCCTCGTCAAGACACTCGCCTTTTAAGAGCAGGTAATCAGTATTGTAGGTAGAAAGGGCAAAGATACTCACCCCAGCCTCAGCCAATACCGCTGTCAGATGAGCCAAAACACCCAACAAAGAGAAGTCCAACGGCCCAACCACTTTGACAGCCCGCCAACCGTCCTCGGCGAGCACACCTTGGGGAACGCCATCGCTGGGGCAAACGATGCTCAACTCTTCGTCGGTGCGAACGAAGGCCAGCAATTCATCACCAGTGGCCCAATCTGGTAAAGCTGTCTTAGCGGAAAGCTGGCAAACGGCATATTTATGCTGGAGTATCGAAAGGGTAAACTTCATATGCGGAAGGGTGTCCACAGTCGCCCGATATCGCACGATGCTAAGTCAAAATCCCAAACAACTATCAGTTTCCAGAATCACTGCCAGACTTTCACATGAGAAACACTTCCACCAACTCCCCTGCGGACAATCCCGTCGCATCGGCGGGGATTTTCAACAGCCCGTCGGCGCGAGAGAGGGTGAAGATCAGGTTGCTCTTGCCGAAAATGGGTTCGGCAACATAGCCATCTCCTACGAAATTCAAGGCAACAGGCACCCAATCTTCACGTCCAGCCTGAGAGGGGAGATTAACGCTCAATTTCGCAAAAACCATGGGCCGAGGCCGGGTGGTAAGCTCTCCCAGGAGGGTTTTTATTACTGGCACAACGAACAAGCGTGTGTTGACCAACGCACTGACCGGGTTGCCTGGCAGCCCGACCATCGGCACGCCATCGCAGACTGCCAAAATGGTCGGTTTCCCCGGACGAGTGTTGACTCCATGCACCAGCACACCCGGCTCACCCAATTGATCGAGAATTTGAGAGGTCAGATCGCGAGTGCTGGCCGATGACCCTGCCGTGACCACGACCAGATCACATTTCGCCCTGGCGCGCTCGGCTGCTGCGTACATCTCCTGATAGGTATCTGGGATAATGCCATAGAAAACCGGTTCAGCGCCGGCGTCTTCTACAGCTGTGCTCAAGGTATAGGCGTTGATATCGCGCACCTGACCGGGAGCAGGTTTTTCGCCTGGGGGAATGACCTCATCACCGCTGGAGAGTATCCCCACTTCAGGCTTGCGGGCTACGGAAACACTGGTAAAGCCCAAAGCCATTAACCCGCCGATCTCTGCTGGGCGCAAACGCGTCCCAGCCGGGATGACTTCCTGGCGATCTTCGACATCTTCCCCAACTTTGATCACATTCTCCCCGACGGCCACGGCGCGCAAGATCTCGATCTCCTCGGGGCGGGCTTGCTGGGTGTATTCCAGCATCACCACCGCGTCACAGCCCTTGGGAAGCATCCCGCCGGTGTGGATAAGCATACATTCTCCCGCCGAGAGAGCCACTTCCGCGGCAGAACCCATCGCTACTTCGCCAATCAATGCCAGATAAACCGGCAAACTCTCGCTGGCCCCAAAGGTATCGGCAGCACGCACGGCGTACCCATCTACGGTAGTGCGCGGAAATTCAGGTAGAGGATGAGGCGCGGTCACCGGGGATACCAGCACGCGCCCTAAAGCGCGTTCCGTCTCCACCTGTTCGGGAACAGGTCCAGCTTGAAGGTGGTCGAGCAGCTTTTTCAGGGCCTCCGCCGGAGGAAGTAAAGTCAAAAATTCGGGCATAGATGAGTCAGGGGCTACAGGTCAGAGATTAGTGAGTCCAGAAGGAAAAGGTCAGCAGGTAAACCGTGAGGCCATAGACGAGCATGGCGGTGATGTTCAACGCGCCCCAGTGAGGCTTTGCGCCAGCGCCGATGCGCGTGAGATACCAGATCAGAAATAAACCCAGGGGCAGGGCCAGATAAGCGGGCAAAGCAATATCAGTCGGCAGGCCGATCAGCATGGCAACGCCCAAGAGCAGGTATGCCGAGAGCACCAGCAGATTGATCAAGCGCATCCCTCGCTGCCACCCCAAACGGATCATGAGCATGGGGCGATCATGCTTTAAATCCTGCGCGTAACGTTGGAACTCGAAAACCAACAACATGGCGTAGTGCAAAAGGGTGATCGGAAAGGTGCTCATGGATACCAGGCGGTGGATATCCCCCGTTTGCAGCATAAAAGCCAGCCCGGGGACAAGATTGGCCAACACAATCGATGGGATCAAGCCGCGATAGGCCGTATCCGCCAGGCGAAGAGGCGGCAGCGCAGCGACGAATGCGCCCAGGGCGATCAAAGCCATCACAATGTATACGCCACTTTCAACATCCCCAGAACGGATCAACAGCAAGGAGAAGGAGGTAACCAGGGTAAGCGCGGTAATCCCCACCCAAAGAGGCAATTCCCGGGTCATTCGCTTGCCGAAATCCCCCTGGGTATGCCAGTCAGGGTCATCGGTTTCCATCGAGCTCTCTTGAGCGAAGTAAGCATACAGATAATGAGCGCTGAGCTGCAGGGCAAGAACCCAGGCTAAACCAAGCGCAACCATTCCTGCATCGATCAATGCGCCCAGGTAGTGAGCAATGCCCACACCTAGGGTATAAGTGAGGGCTGCGTCCAATAAAAATAGAGGGCGAGAGATACGCAAGAGATTTCGAATAGCGTAAAAGGTCATAAGAGCAAAATAGTGTGCATGAAGGAGCTATATGCTAACGTTCCAACGCCGCACGGATTTCCCGCTGATGAACTTGATTGTGACGGTACATCAGTTTGATGATTTCCTCCACGGATGCCATCCCCAACCAGGGATGCCGCCCGGTTTTCTCCAGATCTTCATCGCCAAACGAGGCAACCATCTGGATGGTTTTCTCCCTGGCTTCAACAAATTGATCTAAAAGTTCTTCGCTAGAAGCGTCCCCGACCTTGTTGACCCTATACTCGTTGTATGAATCCAAATCAAAGTCCTCGGGGACACCTTTCCCGGTCTCGACGATATTCGCCATCAGGCGCACCATGCCATCTTCAGCCATTACGAAATGCGCCAGAATTTGCTTGATGGTCCAGGAGGCGCCTTCTGAGTAGATCTGCTCAGCCCATTCCTCGGGCCTCAACGCTTTGAAAAAGGCCAGGGATTTCTCAAGTGAACTCCGCAATCTCTTGCATAGATGCGCGCTTCTATCCTTCATAACAGGTTATCTCCGCTCAATCATTCGAAAACCAGTACTAGCCAGATAGTATACCCTATGAGATTATCAACCCGCAGTCTCGATTGGGAGTGGTGAGCGTAACTCAATCGGCATGCAAATGGTATAATCCAGCGGTCTTTTGGAAAATGTGAAGCTTCGGAAATCTCATACGACAGGAAGCATGATATTGCAAAGATTTCGGAAGTTTGAGGCTCAATCATCAGGAGAGTATTATGCCCGACCCCCGATTAGTCAAACTTGCTTGTTTATTAGTCAACTACTCTGTGAAGATCAAAACGGGTGATTGGGTGCTGGTGCGCGGCGACGTTATTGCCGAACCCCTGGTCGTCGAAGTAGTACGTCAAGTTGTCAAGGCTGGAGGTAATCCGACCATACAACTCTCCAGCGACGGCCTCAGCGAGGCTTTCATGGAAGAGGCCAGCGAAGAGCAGCTCAACTGGGTATCCCCTGTCAACAAAGTGCTTTACGATGAAGCAGATGTGCTGATGGGCATCCGGGCTTCATCCAACACCCGCGCACTGACCGCCATCGACCCCGAAAAAGAGCGCATCAAAGCAGTAGCTCACCGGGAACTCACCGAAACCTACTTGCGCCGCTCGGCAGCCAAAGAACTGCGCTGGGTGGGCACCCAATTCCCCTGCCCGGCGTACGCCCAAGAAGCTGACATGAGCCTCAGAGATTACGAAGATTTCGTCTACGCCGCTACTTTCTGCGACCAAGAGAACCCCATCGCCGAATGGCAAAAGATCCACGATGAGCAGCAGAAAATCATCGACTGGTTGGCGGGCAAAAAGATCGTCACTGTGAAAAGCCCCAACGCTGACCTGACCCTATCCATCGAGGGGCGCACTTTCATCAACTCCGATGGAGAAAAGAACATGCCCAGCGGCGAGGTTTTCACTGGCCCTGTCGAAGACTCCGCCAACGGCTGGGTGAACTTCACCTATCCGGCCATCCGCTGCGGACGCGAGGTCGAGGGGGTGCGTTTGGAGTTCAAGGACGGGAAAGTGGTCAAGGCCAGCGCTGAAAAGAACGAAGAATTTCTGCTCTCACAGCTTGAGACCGACGAAGGCGCTAAATATCTGGGCGAGTTCGCCATCGGCACCAACTACGGCATCCAGCGATTCACCAAGAGCATCCTGTTCGATGAGAAGATCGGCGGCACTTTCCACATGGCCGTGGGTGCGGGCTATCCTGAGACCGGAAGCACGAACAAGTCCAGCATCCACTGGGACTTCATTTGTGATGTCAAAGAAGATAGCGAAATCCGCGTCGATGGAGAGCTGTTATATAAGGATGGGGAATTTCAAATATAGAACTATCTAATCTGTGCCCAAGACATCTGTATACAAGGTGATCATGCGCTTTGCAATATTCTCCCAGGCATAATCTTGGGCGAAAACGGCTGCCTGTTTGGATAGCCTTCGGCGCAGTTTTCGATCTTTGAGTAAGGTAGTCAGCCGCTCGCTGAGCGCGTCCACATCGCCAACGTTGATGTGATAACCAGTCTCTCCATCTTGTACCAGGAAGGCAAGCCCCCCCACTTGTGAAGCCACCACTGGCGTACCACAAGCCATGGCTTCGAGAGCCACCATCCCAAAGGATTCATAATGGGAGGGCATGATTACCGCCTCAGCCGCCGAGTAATAATACGGCAGGGTCTCTTGGCTGCGCCGGCCCAGAAAGGTCACGAAGTCATCCAGGCCGTTCTCGGTGCTCAAGGCCTGCAAGCGCGACATCTCATCACTACTCTCCTCTCGGCCGACATCAGGATCACCACCGATGATCGATAAGCACAACCGATGGCCCGTGAAAGCCTCCTGCTGGGCCATTAACCCAATCGCCTGGATAAGGGTATCGATCCCTTTGAGCGGTTCGATGCGCCCGACGAATAACAACATGGGGTCATGAGGCGAGATGCCAATATACTCTTTAGCTTCGTCGGAGGGGATGGGGTAAAACTGACAGGTGTCCACGCCGGGAGGAATCACAACGATTTTTTCCGTGTCAGCCTGATAAAGCCATTGGAGTTGGGCTTCCTCAGCGATAGTCGCGGCAACGATCCGATCAGCCAGATTGAGCACTTCACGTTCCCCATCGATTCGATAATTCCCCTCAGCCTCGTGAGGATTCTGCGCGACACGCTGTTTCATTAGCCCCAATGTATGGAACATGTGCACTATGGGCACGTCCCAGGCGGCCTGTAAATCACGCGCCGCGATGCCCGACATCCAATAGTGGCTGTGAATAAGATCGTACTGGAAACTCTTCTGCGCGGCAAATGCGAGGATATGCTCCACAAAGGTGGGCAGATGTTCAGCCAGTTCCTGCCTGGGAAGCGGTACTTCTGGACCCGCAGGAATATGCACGACCCGGTTGCCAAACCCCAAATCATGAGAGACATGGGGGACATGCTCATCTTGAGAGCGCGTGTAAACATCTACCTTGATGCCCGAGCGACCCAATACGCGACATAACTCCCGCACATAGACATTCATCCCCCCGGTGTCTTTCCCGCCCAAAATTGCCAACGGGCAGGTATGATAAGAAAGCATAGCGATCCGCATAATCAACTCAATACCAATACTCCAAACAAATCAGAACGTTCAATGCCTCAATGCCACTAGCTCACCAGCAAACTTGCCTGGTATAATTTGGGCTGTGCCACTGTAGCTCAAAGGTAGAGCAATCGCTTCGTAAGCGATCGGTTATGGGTTCGATTCCCATCAGTGGCTCTTTTGATTCATCGATTTCCATTGGGTTTGAAGCCTCGATCCTTGCTTCCCACCCAAGGTATTCTATCATGAGCACAAACAAGTTTTCTCAACGACTAATCCACAAGATATTGACTCCGTTCCAGAACTTGAGCTTACCTCCCCTTTTTGGCGATAATCATGTTTTAATGGTGGGGATCAATACCAAAGGAGAGCAATCATGCGTGTTTTCATCGCCGGAGTCATGCAAGGCTCAAAAAAGGGCAAAGGGATTACCAGCCAGGATTATCGACAAATCATTCGAACGGCGATCTTGAAAGAGCATCAAGAGGCCGAGGTCGTTGACCCCTTTTCGCTGTTTCCCGACAGTCCAGAATATGACCACGAGCGCGCCCGACAAGTTCTTCTCGATATGGCTGAGGAGGCCGGCAACGCTGATGTAGTTGTAGCCTACTTGCCAGAGGCCAGCATGGGCACCGCGCTCGAAATGATCCGCGCTTACGACAAGGGCAAACCCGTCATCAGCATCTCCCCTATGGCAGCGAATTGGGTGGTGCAAGCACTCTCCCGACATGTCTTTCCAACCCTGGACTCATTTCTCGACTGGGTTCGAGGTGAGGGGCTAACAACACTATAAAAGCGGAGGCGCTTATGAAATTTATCACCTTTGGAGACCAAGCCACGGTCAGGATCATCAAGCTCGATAACCAGGTCACCAATACCATCACCCTGCAAATGGTGCACGAACTAGATGAGGCATTGGCAGACACCCGCCATGACCCACAAATCAGCAGCGTGGTCGTCGCCAGCTCCAATGAAAAATTTTTCTCAATTGGGTTCGACATCCCAAACTTATTCGGTCTCAGCCAGACGGAGTTCGGCAAATTCTACGAGACGTTCAACCGCTTCGCTTTGAGCCTGTATACCTTCCCCAAACCGACAATCGCCGCCATCACAGGTCACGCGGTCGCGGGAGGCTGCATCCTGGCGCTGTGCTGCGATTACCGTTTCATCGCCGAAGGTCACAAGCTGATGGGATTGAACGAGATCAAGCTCGGTGTACCGGTGCCATATCTGGTGGACTGCATTCTGCGAGACCTGATCGGCACCAAAAGGGGGCGCGACGTCCTGGAATTGGGGGAGTTCTACCCATCTGAGGATTTACTACGCCTAGGCATGGTCGACCGGGTGCTGCCTTTAGAGAAATTATTATCTGCTTCGATAGAGAAAATCAAAACCCTTGGGGATATGCCCGGCGATGCTTATCGAATCATCAAAGAAAACCGCACAAAGCCCGTAGAAACAAAGATCATGGCGGAGTACGAACAAAAGAAAAACCAGTTCATCGAATGCTGGTACTCCCCCGAGGGCCGCAAACGTCTGCAGGAAGCCATGGAGAAGTTTTGATACCTACCGGAGGCAGATTCAACTCAAAGAAACTGCTGCCAGCCCAAACGTCGTCTCGAAACGCCGCACAAAGCCAGATATCCTGTATAATTTTCATATGACCAATCAGCCAACTCCTATCGTCATCGGAATCGCAGGTGGTACCGGGTCTGGAAAGACCACCATTGCCAATGTGATTCTGGAGCAAGTCGGCGAAAAGAAGATCGCCTTCCTCGCACATGATGCTTACTACAAAGATCTGAGCGATTTGCCCCTTCCCCAGCGCGCCAAGATCAATTTCGACCACCCCGATTCGCTGGATACGCCATTAATCATTCAACACGTCGAGAGCCTCAAAAACTGGCAGACCATCCAACTACCCATCTACGACTTCAAGACCCATACCCGCACAAAACAAACGATCCCCGTTGAGCCGCAAGCCGTGATTATTGTCGAGGGAATCCTGATATTTGCCGAACCAAAACTGCGCAAACTCTTCGATGTGAAGATCTTCGTTGACACCGATCCTGACATCCGCTTTATCCGCAGGCTCGAGCGCGATATCGCCGAGCGCGGGCGTACAACGCAGAGCGTGATCGAGCAATATATGGATACCGTGCGCCCCATGCACCTTGAGTTCGTAGATCCCTCCAAACGCTACGCTGACGTGATCATCCCCGAGGGGGGCTACAACACCGTAGCTCTCGACATGGTTGTGGCCCGCATCGAAAGTCTGCTGCCCAACAACACTTGAGAACCCCGGCTTTTACAGAGCAACGTGAGTTTGCCCAACAAGCTGCAATGCCAAAATTAGTATCCGACCGGCGAACACAAGAAAGCGGTTTTCCTCATCGAGAGCAATGCATTGAAACTTGGTAAACACGGCCTGACGGTTATCCGCATCCTGGCCCTGCTGCTGGTCATCGGCATTACGATCTTCGTATACTCGGTGCGCGACAAAGCTGAGGAACTGGCTGTTTACGGGTATCCGGGCATCTTCTTGATCGCATTGCTGACCAACGCCACGGTGTTTCTGCCCGCCCCAGGGATCGCGGTGGTCATCGCCATGGGAGCGGTTTTTAACCCGTTTTTGGTTGGCATTGCTGCCGGCGCCGGAGGTGCATTAGGTGAGTTATCCGGCTATCTGGCTGGTTTCAGCGGTCAGGCGGTCGTGGAGCGAGCAGAATTGTATCAACGGCTGACAAATTGGGTGCAGAAGTATGGTTTTTGGGCCATTCTATTTCTGGCCGCCATCCCCAACCCCACCTTCGACGTGGCCGGTGTCGCCGCCGGTGTGCTGAAGATGCCCCTGCACAGGTTTTTAGTGGCCGTTTTGCTCGGTGTGACGTTGAAAATGACTCTATTCGCCTACGCTGGCGCCCAATCAATGACCTGGATCCTCGGTGAATAGCAAATCACTAATTGTCTTCATAATCCAGGACAGCTTAGGCCGGTCTGGCCCGCTAGTGGCGTGACCGAGCCGTACCCGCAGACAAACAATCAAACCGACGAACCGATTCACAGGAGAAAAAATGAGCGAATTCGCCCCTTTCGACAAATATCTGGATAAAAACCTTGATGAGAGCATCCAGGAGCTATCTGAACTTTGCGCACAACCCAGCGTGGCCGCCCAAAACTGGGGTATGCAGGAGACCGCCCAAATGGTCGCCGAGATGTTGATAAAGCGCGGCTTTAAAGCGGAAATTATGCCCACAGGCGGCGCCCCGGTCGTGATCGCTGAGCGTGCAGGGGCGCGGCGAGATAAAACCTTGCTGTTCTACAACCATTACGACGTGCAGCCCGCTGAGCCGCTGGAACTTTGGGAAAGCCCGGCCTTCGAACCCACGTTGCGCGATGACAAACTCTACGCCCGAGGCGTCAGCGACGATAAAGGGCACATCACCAGCCGACTTTTCGCCATTGACGCTTTGCTCGCAGAGGATGGAGAACTGCCCTGTAATATCAAGTTCGTCATCGAGGGCGAAGAGGAAATTGGCAGCGTGCATTTACCCGACTTCATCGAAAAGAATCAGGAACTGTTGGCTGCCGACGCCTGCGTTTGGGAGTTCGGCGCGGTCAACTTCGAAGAAGTCCCCATGCAGTACGTCGGTCTGCGCGGTATCTGCTACGTGGAACTCTCCGTTGAAACTGCTGAAATCGATGTTCACTCTGGCTTAGGGGGCTCGATCTTTCCCAACGCAGCCTGGCGTCTGGTCTGGGCATTGAACTCCCTCAAAGATGAAGATGAACACATCCGCATCCCAGGCTTCTACGACCCCCTTGTGCCTTACACCGGGCGCGACAAGGAATTATTAGCTGCGCTGCCTGATCCCGCGGATGAGTACAAGACACGCTATGGTGTGAAATCTTTCCTGAAAGATTTGCCAGGCGGCGTGGACCTGCGCCTGGCCGAAGTCTTTGAGCCAACCTGCACGGTCTGCGGCCTGACATCGGGATACCAGGGTGAAGGCTCTAAAACAGTGCTCCCGGCAAGAGCCTCGGCCAAAGTCGATTTTCGTCTGGTTCCGAATCAAACCCCTCCCGAGGTGCTCGAACAGTTGCGCGCCCATCTGGATGCCGAGGGTTTCTCCGACATCGAAATCAAGTTCCTGGGAGGCGGGCCTCCGGCCCGGACAGACCCGGACGACCCCTTCATCAAGACCGTCGTTGAGACTGCCACAGAAATCTATGGCACGCCCATGCAGATCGTTCCCATGATCGGTGGGTCGGGGCCTAATTATCCCTTCGTACACGTCCTCAATCAACCTGTCGCCACGGCCGGCTGCGGCTATCCGGGCACGAACGCTCACGCTCCTAATGAAAATATGCGCCTGGATTTGTATGTCAAGCATGCCAAGCACGTTGTGCGCATTTTGAAAGAATTTAGCGCGAACTAAAGACTCTAGACCAGAGGCCAAGAGGTTCAAAGGATGAATTATCTAAACCGGATTCTTCACCCTATCGTGAAAAAACTCCCATTTCGTCAGGATCTGGGGCTGAGGCTCATGGCTCTGTACTTCCTCTTTGTTGGTTTGGTGGCAGTCGCAGGTTTGCTGATCGCCAACAACACCCAGCACCAATTAGAGGAAAACATTCGGGCAGCCGATTTGGCCCTGGCCCGGTCTATCGCCCAGGAAACCGACGTGACAATGCGCAATGCTATGAGAGCCGTGCGCGATCTGAGCAACCATGAAGCGGTGATCACTACAGACATCGAGGCGATGAACCCCTTGTTCGAAACGATCATGAGCGCACGACCAGACATCAACCTGGTATACCGTCTCAACGCACAAGGTTTCATGGTATTTCACTATCCTACCGGCCCACGCACAACCGTGGGAAATGATTTCTCTTTCAGAGAATATTTCCAGCGCGCACTGGTCACCACCAACCCGCTCATCTCAAAGGGACGCATCTCACCCACTACCCAACAGCCAGTGGCTACGGCTGTGATGCCCCTTTGGGATAGCAAGAATAACTTCCTTGGCGTTGTTGCTACGAACATCAAACTCGAAGAACTCAGCCAAACCTTGGTCAAGATCTCCCGTGAGTACGACCCCGAAGAAGGCTTTGAGGTTCTCATCATCGATGCAGGCAGACAGATCATTGCTCACTCCGACGCCGAAAAGCTTCTCACTGTATTGCCGGAAACGCAATCCGTGATCACCGATCCTTTGTTGTTGGGACGCGTTGATACTGTTGTTGCGGTCGATGACTATGGCGTCGAACGACTCTACAGCTACGTACCCGTATCGGGTGCTGGCTGGGGGGTGATCGTCAGCCGGCCAACTGCCAAAGCCTTCGAAACACCACGTACATTCTTCCAGGGAATCACGATTGTTCTGCTAACATTCATTGTCATTGGTCTGGCCTTTTGGATTGGCCTTTCGAGAATAATCATCAAACCCCTGGGGGACTTAACAGATTACAGCCGCTTGATCGGAGAGGATGAAAAAGCCACAGGTGAGCAAGAAAGCACGCTCAGCAATCTAGCCATCCGCTCTGACCAAATGGGCAGATTGACGCGCAGTCTCATGGGGATGGAGGAGGATATCGAGGCGCGACTCAGGGAATTGTCGATCTTGTTGGAAACCAGCGCGGCAGTCGTCTCCTCATTGGACCCCCAAACGGTCCTCGACCGCATTCTTAGTCAAGTCGAGCGTCTGTTGGACGTAAAAAAGAGCGCCATCGTCGCCCTCGACGAACAACATGCCGTCTTTCGTGTGCAGGCCAGCCGGGGGTTGTCAAACGACTATGTCGAGCAGATTTCTATTGACCCCAGCGAACCCCATTCCGTCACTATCCAAGCCCTCCGGAATGGCGAGCCGGCCCAGGTCAGTGACACTGAAATCAGCCCCATGTATGCCGGGCAACGCCAACGGGCCAGGAGGGAAGGGTATCGAGCGGTGTTAGCGATTCCGCTCAACACGCAATACGCCCCTCCCTCTGCATTGATCATTTTTAATGCAGAACCCTACGTATTCCCCCCCCAAGAAATCGATTTGCTGACAAATTTCGCAAATCATGCCGCTATGGCCATCGAAAACGCCGCCCTCTATGCACGTAGCGATATGCAGTTGCAAAAACAGACTCGGCGACTCGAAGCTCTGATTCAATCTCTCACCGATGGCTTGATCCTGGAAGGTCCTAATGGAAATGTGGTATACGCCAATCGCCGCATCAGCGCCCTGACGGGTCTACCCCCGAGCAGAATTATCGGGGCAAAGATCGATTCTGTCCTAGATTTGCTGGCACAAAAATCCGATGATCCTGACAGAAACAGAGAGATCATTAAGGCCGCACTAAACAGCCCGGATAGTCAAACTGCGGAAATCTCCTTCCCGTTTCAAGGGCGCAATCTTTGTCTTCGCTTGCACACCTTCAACGTCACAGATGGCCAGGGGGTCCCCATTGGGCAGGGACAACTGCTGCACGATATCACCGCCGATCGAGAGCTAGACCGCATGAAATCGAATCTGCTCTCAACAGTATCCCACGAGCTGCGCACACCCTTGGCATCCATCAAGGGTTATGCCACAACTTTGCTAGCCGAGGATGTGGAATGGGACATCGCCGCTCAACACGAATTCCTCACAATCATTTCGAACGAAGCAGACCGGCTCACGATCCTCGTTAACGAACTGCTGGACCTCTCTCGCCTGGAAGCTGGCAGCCTGACCGTCGAACAGCGGCCATGCCAGATTGACAGAATCACCCACAACGCGGCCAAGCGATCCAACCCGCAACCAGGTGACCGCCTTCAAGTTGCGTTTCCGCCAGATTTACCTCCCATTCATGTTGACAGGCGGCGCATTGAAGTTGTCTTCAGGAACCTGATCGAAAATGCCGTCAAGTATTCCGGCGATTCATCTCCCATTTACGTCGATGCTTCCTACGATGAAAATAGTGTGACTATCAAGATCAAAGATTCTGGCCCAGGCATCCCTGTGGACGAACAAAAATCGATCTTCGAAAGCTTCTACCGTATCGACAACGGCCTATCTCGAAAAACTTCTGGTGCTGGTCTTGGTTTAGCGATAAGCAAGGGCTTCATCGAAGCCCACGGGGGTGAAATTTGGATAGAGCCAACCGAGGGGGGCGCTTGTTTCGCGTTCACATTGCCCAGATATCTAGATTCTCACGACGACTTGGACTAAAACCATGGCAAAACCGATTGTATTGGTCGTTGATGATGAAGACACCCTGCGCGATTTTGTTCGTCGCAATCTGGAGGTGCGCGGGTATACGGTCATCACAGCATCCAATGGTCTAGAGGCTGTGTCCCAGTTCAACTCCCAAAATGTCAACTTAGTCATCCTCGACTTGATGATGCCTCAAATGGACGGTCTGGAGACCACCCGGCGCATCCGCCAGCGCTCTGTGGTCCCCATCATCATCCTGACTGCTCTGGATGAAGAAGGCGATAAGATCAAGGCTTTTGATTTGGGTGCAGACGACTATCTAACAAAACCCTTCGGCGTGGGAGAACTTCTCGCCCGGGTAAAAGCCGTCCTACGCAGGTCTCGGTGGACGGAACCCCCAACCCGGCAGGGGCGCTTGATCTATGCGGATATCCTCGTTGATCTCGAACGGCACGAAGTCATTGCACATGGTCAGGAAGTAAAACTAACCCCCACAGAATTCAACCTGCTGACCTATTTGATGGAACACGCCGGAAAAGTGCTCCTCCATCAGGCGATTCTGAAAAATGTCTGGGGACCTGAATACGGTGCAGAGACGGAATACCTGCGCGTCTATATTGGACACCTACGGCAAAAAATCGAGCGCGATCCTTCGAAGCCTAATTACATAAAGACCGAACGCGGCATTGGCTACCGTTTTGAAGCCCCCGTAGGACAAGAAGAAAACTCATGAGCAGATTTCATCTAGTGGAATCAACTTAGCACAAGGAGGATACCCATGTTAGTTGGCGATCGAATGTCTCATCCGGTAATCACCATTTCGCCTGGCCTACCGATTACCGAAGCCCTAAACTTGATGCGTAAAGAGCACATCCGGCGCATGCCAGTCATCGAAGATGGGGAGCTGGTAGGCATCATCTCAGATAAAGACCTACTCAATGCCTCCCCCTCTCCAGCGACATCGTTGAGTATTTGGGAGATGAACTACCTGTTAAGTAAGATCACAGTGGATGATGTGATGACACGTGAGGTATCGACCATCAGCACCGACACCCCCATCGAGGAAGCCGCCCGCATTATGACAGACAACAAAGTCGGTGGTTTGCCAGTGATGAAGAACGAACGCGTTGTGGGCATCATCACTGAAACCGACCTCTTCAAGATTTTCCTGGAGTTGATGGGGGCACGTGATCTAGGCGTGCGCGTGACTGCACTGGTCCCTGACAAAGTAGGCGAGCTGGCTGCTCTAGCTAAAGCGATTGCTGAGGCAGGTGGGAATTTCGTCTCTTTCGGCCAGACTGCCGGTGAAGATCCCAGCAACCGCGCAGTGACTTTCAAAGTCACCGGTATCGACGAGGATCAAGTGCGCGCAGTCATCGAGCCGCACGTTGAAGACATTGAGGATATCCGCACAAGCAGTTCTTGATATTATTTGGATGCCAGTGATAATGTCCACTTGAAGCCAACGACCCTTCGGGGTCGTTTTTCATCTACCCGACCTACAGTATAATTCTGGCATGACCTCTACCATAGTCGCCTTAGACATCGAAACCACCGGCTTGGATCCAGAATCTGATGGCATCACCGAAATCGGCGCTGTTCGCTTCAAGGGGGAGCGAATTGAAGACGAATGGCACAGCCTGATCAACCCAGGTCAGCGAATCCCAGCCCATATCACCAGGCTGACGGGCATCACCGATGCCATGGTGCGGAACGCCCCCACCATTCACGAAGTACTCGACGATCTGGCGGCCTTCGTTGGGGACTTTCCTGTTCTCGGTCACAATGTGCGCTTCGATCTATCTTTCTTGAGAAAACACGGCATCCTGAGGGAAAATGAAGCCTTAGACACCTACGAAATGGCGGCGGTGCTGGTGCCAAACGCCGGGCGATACCAACTCGGTGCGCTGGCTCAGACTCTGAAGATCGCCCTTCCGGCCACACATAGGGCGCTGGACGACGCCCGTGTGACCCAAAAGGTGTTCACCAGGTTATACGATGCGGCGCTCATTTTACCCATCGAAGTACTGGCTGAGATCGTCCGCCTGGGCGATGATGTAGAGAATTGGCTTGGCTATGGCCTGTTCTCTGAGGCGCTGCGCGCTCGGTCAAAGGAGGTTATCCCGGCGCGCGAAGCCCGGAGAGGCTTCTTCGGCCCCTTGCTCGAACAGGGGATGCCCAGGGATATCCCCCCGCTTGCGCCAATCGAAGAACCTGCCCCCTTACAAGTTGAGGAAGTGGCTTCCATCCTGGAATACGGCGGGGAGTTCTCAAAATATTTCGAGCAGTTCGAGCAGCGTCCTGAACAACTCGAAATGCTACGTGCGGTCACCCGCGCACTCTCGGAAAGCCAACACCTGATGGTAGAGGCGGGTACCGGCGTGGGCAAATCTTTCGCATATCTCATCCCGGCGGCCCTCTGGTCGATGCAGAATGGTTTGCGAGTGGTCATCTCCACCAACACCATCAACCTGCAAGACCAGTTGATCAACAAAGACATTCCCGACCTCCAAGAGGCGTTGGATATTGATCTGTTCGCCACTGTACTCAAAGGCCGCGGCAACTACTTATGCCCCAGGCGGATGGAGGCCTTGCGCAAACGCGGCCCAGAAACCCCCGAAGAAATGCGCGTCCTGGCCAAAGTCCTGGTTTGGCTCTACCAGGGGGGCAGCGGCGACCGCGTCGATATCAATCTGAACGGCCCGCGTGAGCGCGAGGCCTGGTCCCGCCTGTCTGCCGCGGATGACGGCTGCACCGCCGACAACTGCCTCAAGCACACTGGCGGCGCCTGCCCCTTCTATCGTGCCAGACAGGCTTCCCAGAGCGCTCATCTGATCATCGTCAACCATGCTTTGCTGTTGGCTGATGTGGCAACGGGCAGCCGCGTACTTCCAGAATACGAGTACCTGATCATCGATGAGGGGCACCACCTGGAGAGCGCCAGCACAAACGCCCTCAGTTTCCGCGCCACGCAGATGGACTTCATCCGTCTGCTTAGGGAGGTGGGCAGCTATCGTTCTGGCTCCAGCCGATTTTCCGGGATTCTGGGTAGGCTTCTGTCCCTGCTGCACGACAGCGTTTCGCCCAGCGAATACGCGGCTTACAATCATCTAGTAGAGCGGGCCAGCGACCATGCCTTCCAGATGGAAAGCCAGGCACGGGAGTTCTTCGAAACGATTGATCACTTCCTCTTCGAGCAGCGTGAGGGACAACCCGTAGGGCCTTATGCGCAGCAGGTCCGCATCCTGCCAGGAACCCGGGTGCAGCCCGCCTGGCTGGAAGTAGAAGTGTCTTGGGAGAACGCCCACCATACCGCGGCCGCCCTGCTCGACAAGCTGGAACAGATCGCTAAGGCGATGGCCGATCTCTCGGGGACAGACTCTGGTGAGATCGACCTTCTCGAAGAAACCTACCATGACGTCACCAATGTCTACAACCGGCTCAAGGAGATGATCGAAAGCGTCGAAGCGCTGGTATTCGACCCCAAACCAGACGGTATCTATTGGGCAGAAATCCGTTCCAGCGGGCGCGGGGTCACGCTACAGGCGGCACCTCTGCACATCGGGCCCCTGGTACAGAAACACCTCTGGCACGAAAAGCTATCTATCATCCTGACCTCCGCCACCCTGACCACCGCGGGGGAATTCGATTACCTGCGCGGCCGTCTTTACGCCGAAGACGCCAACGAACTGGCGCTGGGGTCTCCTTTCGATTACGAGAATTCCACGCTGCTTTATATCCCCAACAACATCCCTGAGCCGGGCGACCGCAACGGACACCAACGCGCGGTCGAGGGAGGATTGATCCATCTGTGCAAGACAACGGGCGGGCGGGCGCTGGTGCTGTTCACCTCCTACGCACAACTTCAACGCACCTCCCAGGCCATTGCGCCAGCCCTGGCGGACCAGGGGATCATTGTCTTCGAGCAGGGAGAAGGCGCATCAGCGCACTCTTTGTTGGAAAGTTTTCGGGAGGCAGAACGGGCGGTCCTGTTGGGGACGCGCGCCTTTTGGGAGGGAGTCGACATCCCCGGCCAGGATTTATCCGTCTTAGTGATCGTCAAACTGCCCTTCGCGGTGCCCTCCGACCCCATTGTAGCCTCGCGCGCCGAAACTTTTGAAGAGCCTTTCTACCAGTACAACGTCCCTGAGGCGATACTGGAATTCCGCCAGGGGTTCGGACGCCTGATCCGCACCGAGTTCGACCGCGGCGTGGCGGTGATCCTCGACCGCAGGGTGCTGACCAAACGTTATGGACGCCTGTTCATCGATTCCCTGCCGCAATGTACCCAACGGGTAGGTCCTTTGCAGAACCTGCCTGGAGAAGCCGCGCGATGGTTGAACCTTTGAGCCCACACTCCAAATCTTTGGGGAAGGGAGAACCCCTTAGGCTGGTCATCATGCTGCGCGCGGCAATCGCGCTCTGTATGCTCTGCGTTTTCGCCAAACACACCCAATGGGTGTTTCGTGTCAGCGCCCAGACGCTCCCCGAACCTGAGATCATCTCCGTCACAAACGAAGGCACCCTGGGGAACAACTGGTCTTCGACCCCTTCGATCTCCGGGGATGGACGCTTCGCGGCTTTCCTCTCCGCGGCCGACAATCTCGTGCCCAACGACACCAACGGCGTCGCAGATGTCTTCGTGCGCGACCGTTTGACCAGCGAGACATGGCGCATCTCGATCTCCTCCACAGGCGAGCAGGCCAATGCCGCCTCAGAACTCCCCATGATCTCCGCCGACGGGCGCGTGGTGGCCTTCCAATCGCAGGCCACCAACCTGGTACCCGGGGAAGCACTCACCCAAACCGACATCTACATTCACGACCGCCTGACGGGCATCACCGAACGCATCTCGGTCAACGACCGCGGCGAGCGCGGCAATGGCGATTCCACCACTCCCAGCATCTCCGCTGACGGACGCTACGTCGCCTTCCGCTCAGAGGCCAGCAACCTGGTGCACAACGACACTAACGCAGCCGCCGATGTATTCATCCGAGACCGATTGACAGGGCATACCTTCCAGGCCTCGGTGAGCAGCCGGGGGCAGGAGGCCAACGGCCCTTCTGGTGAGCAAGTGCTGCTCGCCCCCGATGGGCGCACGGTGATCTTCAGCTCCCAGGCCAGCACGTTGGCTATCGCCATCTCAGAAGACCCCAGGCTGTATCTCTTCAACCGCGTGCTGGCGCGGATAGAATATATCCACCTGCCCATCGATGGTCGCCAGCGCACACTTCTCCAGATAGACTCTTCGGGGGCTGCAAATACCCTGGCTGCTCTGAACCTGGTTGGGGGAGAACTTTTTGAAATCCTGGTCTTCGACCGTGGCAGCCATCAGACCCAACCCCTCGTCAGCTTCCCTGCCAGCGAAAACTCCCTGGCTGCACCGCCCCGGATCGCCCTCGCCGACGACGGAAGCTCTCTATTTGCTTCGATCCCCGGCCAAGGCAATGAGGCCGAACTCCAGCACTTTGATTTAGAGACAGGCCAATTCCAGACCATCACCTCCATGGCAAGCGAGGGAGGCCTGGCCGCAACAACGAATGGGAGCGGTATTGCCTATACAAAAACAGTCGAGGGGATTTCTCAGGTCTTCTTCCGGGATATCGAGACCCGCACAGAGCCAGGCTACACCCTTTCCGGCCGCGTGACAGATGCAACGGGCCACCCCTTAGCATTGGTCACCATCACCACCCAGAGTGGAGATTCCACGCGCAGCGATGGGAACGGGTATTTCTTCCTCGGCGGCATCCCACCCGGAAAGGAATCCCTGCTCCCCAGCAAAGAGGGCTACACCTTCGAGCCAGAATCCCTATCCTTTGACGCCCAATCAGACCTCGAGGGCCTCCATTTTCAAGCCAAACATGAAGAAGTATTGATCGAGGCGCAGAAAGACCTGGGCATGCCCTACAGTTTCAACCGCGGCGAAAAAGGGCCCTATCACGGCTACGCAGCCGGCTATTGCACTGATCTGGTGTTGGACGCTTACACCTGGGGCGTGGATTACAACATCCAGTTCGCCCTGGAGCAAGACTACCGGGCGCATCCCGAACACGTCTACCGCTGGCGCGATGCCCGCAATGCCAATGATATGTGGCGCTATTTTGCCTATACCGGCCAGCTTCTGCCGCATACCGTCCCCTACCAACCCGGTGATATCGTCTTCTTCGACTGGAGCGAGGATGGGGAGATCGATCATGTGGCTATCATTTCTGAAGTGACCTTCGACAACCGGCCCAAGAATATGTATGATGCCACCGGAGTCATCGACAGCAACCCCGGCGGTTTGGCTGCTGAACTGCCCTGGGAGGCGTTCCACGAACGGACAACGCGCGGCCATGCCCGCTGGACGGGTTCGTACGAAGTGGTCATCCCAACTATGCCTGGGGGCCAGTTCCTGCAAGTTTTGCTTGGATCAGCGGAGGTATCCCTGCGCCTGCTGGACCCGGACGGGAACGCCCTTTCGGAGCGGGAGCGCCTCATCCCAGGCGGGACTTTCTTCGATTTAGGCTGGGAGCAAAGCTTGAGCGTGTTCTCGCCCCTGGCAAATAACCAGGAATACCTGATCGAGATCACCAATCTGAGCGGGGAGACGACTCCCTTTCAGTTCCTCGCTCAAACATTGAGCGACGGCCTAGTCACTGATCGAATAGAATTCAAGAGTCAGCTTGACCCTGGCGAACAGCAAACTATCCCACTGAGGCTCAGCCAGGATGAAGATGGCAATTTATCCATGGAGGCGGCAATTGAGTCAGAGGGTCAATAAGCCCGAACTGGCAGTCCCTGTTCGGGAAGAAGGCAACATTATGAGACGTTTCCTGCCCCTACTTCTCAGCATCGTTCTAGTCACCTGTACCAAGTCCACCGGACAGAAGGGCATCCCAACGCCCCAGCCCAGCCCCTTACCTGACTCTCCTGCTGATATCGCGCTGGTTGAGGGTGTCATTCGGGATGCGATTGACGTAGAGCGCAAGACCGTCCTCGCCTTGATCACTGCCAAAACGAGCATCGAAAATATCGATATCTCCAGCGATGGCAACTGGGCTGTTGGCTGGCTGATCCCCATCGATCCCGAGACCAACGAGCCCGTACCCATCGAACCCGGACTGGTGCTGATGCAAAAAATCGGCGAGGAATGGCTGGTCTGGCTGCCGACAACCAATGGTTGGGCCCACATTCTGGCACAGATTCCCGACGAACTGCTCTCCCCTGAACACAAGAGGAACTGGGACAGGCAGTTCGGCATCCAGGCCGTGAACGTCCCTACAGCCGCCCTGAGCGGATATAAGCTTCCTTGGGAGGCCGGCGTCACCCGCCGATTGACCCAAAGCACCTGTCACGACCAATATATTCCCAGCGGCAACGCCCACTACTCCTTCGACTTCTCCACTCGAGGTGAGTTGTGGGAAATCTATGCTTCAAAAGCCGGGCGGATGTGGCTGTGGAAGGATGATGTCCCGACCTGCAATGAGTACACCTGCTCCGATCATCAGCCGATAGGGAATTATGTGGTGCTCAAAGACGAATCCACCGACCCGGCCACTTACCAGCTTTACCTGCACCTCAAACAGAATAGCATCCCCGATGAACTCAAAGAGCAAGGCAAGCTGATCGGACAAGGTCAGTTGATCGGCATTGTGGATAACACCGGCCAGAGTTGGGGGTCCCACCTCCACTTCCAGGTGCAGGTGCCCTTGTATGGCGAGAATTACTATTGGGGCCGGGCGGTTGACATCACCTTCGAGGATGTGGATATCAATGGCGGAAGGCCGAGAGTGATTAACGCCTGGTGCAACGACAAAATCTATTGCGACCGGTCAGGCGATGTGTGCAACGATTTTCGCGAAAACTACACCTCCCAAAACGAGATCACCACAGAGGGACCTCAGAATATCTATATCCCGTTGATCAAGCAGGAGGAAAATGTGACAGAGACGGCAACTCCGTAATCCGCTGCCCGCGATCCGTGATATTGACTTCATGCGCATTGTCATTCTAACCAGTTCATATCCCCGCTTCCCAGGCGATGGAACAGCCCCCTTCATCCAATCGATTGCAGAACATCTCTTCAAGGTAGGGCACCAGGTAGAGGTCGTCGCCCCCTATGATGCCGACCTACAGGATGACAAATCCTCGATAATAAAAGCCCATCGCTTTCGATATGTTTGGCCGGCGCGCTGGCATATCATGGGGCATGCTAAATCGCTCAAGGCGGATGTGCGATTGCGCCCTGCGGCTTATCTTTTGTCCCCCCTTTTCCTTCTGGGGGCCTTCTTCAAACTGATGCGGGTCACCCGGGGGCAAAAAACGCAGCTCATTCACGTCAACTGGGTGCTGCCCAACGGCCCAATTGCTGCGCTGGTCTCGACCATCCGTGGCATCCCTTTTGTGGTCAGCCTGCATGGCTCCGATATGTATGTTGCCCAAAGCAATCCCGTCTTCGGCGCCGTGTCCAGATGGGTTTTCCAAAAGGCCTCTGCGGTTACCGCCTGCAGCGTGGAACTCCTTCAAGCAGCACAAGCCCTGAGCGCCCCACCGAATATCCATCTTCTGACCTGGGGGGCTGATCCAGAGATCTTTTGTCCAAAGCCGGAAAATCGCCCAATGGCCCGTTCTTACGGGCTAAACGGCAGGGAAACCAAGATCATCACTTTGGGCAGGCTGGTGCCAAAAAAGGGTTTCGAGGTGCTGATACGCGCTTTTGCGTTGATAGCCCAACACCATCCGAACACCCGCTTGATCATTGGTGGCGAAGGCCCGATTCGGGCATCCTTAGAAGCCCTGACGCAAACGTTAACTATCCCAGATCAAGTGATCTTTCCGGGTCGCATCCCCTGGGATCAAGCAGTTGATTTCCTCTCCTTTGGGGATATATTTGTCTTACCTTCGATTCAGGATAAGCACGGCAACATGGATGGCCTGCCCACGGTTCTGTTCGAAGCCATGGCCTGTGGATTGCCGGTCGTTGCCAGCGATTTGGGTGGAATGAAAAATGTGATCAAGGATCAGGAAAATGGGCTGCTCGTACCCCCTGGAGATGTCCAAATCCTGGCAAATACCCTCGAAGGATTGCTGCAGCACCCTGAGCAGCGTGCATATCTTGGGAATGCCGCCCGCGAATCTGTGGTCAGCGAGCATAATTGGGGGGCTGTAGCCAACAAATTGACGGAAATCTTCAATGAAGCGACCCAATGACACCGCCGCCACCCGGGAACGCAAGGCATCCAAGATCCTGGCGATCTTGCGAGACTTCCTGGGTGACGATTTGACCGGGTTGACCTGTCTCGATGTCGGCAGCCGGGATGGCGCCATCACCCATGCGCTGGCGGCACACTTTGGTTTCGTCGCTGGCATAGATATCAATGCGCTGACATCACCCAGGCCATTTGCAAGCCTGGCTCAAGCCGATGGGAAGAAATCGCCCTTTCCAAACCATTTTTTCGATGTCGTGATCTGTGCCCAGGTGTACGAGCATGAAGAATCGCCAGCCGCTTTGATCGAGGAAATCCACCGGGTTCTGAAACCTGGCGGAATGGTCTTCTTCAGCGGACCAAATCGATGGGCTGTCTCCGAAGAGCACTACCAGTTACCCCTGCTCTCATGGCTGCCCCAGTGGCTAGCAAATCATTACCTGCGCATCACTCGTCGCGGCCGCATCTATGATATCTACCCACTCAGCTACCGGCAGTTGAAGAAACTTTGGCGCGGGTTCGAAATCCATGACTGCGCCGCGCATCTGCTGAGTGACCCCCAACACTTCTTTGTGGATGAACACCTGCGGATAGGTTTGCCGCGTTGGCTGGCGGGTCTCCTGAAACCGCTCGTGCCGAATTTCAACTGGGTCCTGGTAAAAAGCGCTCCAAAGAACACCGTTCCTGAGACAGCCTATACCCAAGAATACTACTTGACGGAGTGCGATGGCTATGAAGAGTTTGCTTCCTCGTCGGGCGAGAGCCTCCCGCGCCGCTTACGGCGTCCCTTGGAAATCGCCGATATTCAGCCAGACCAACATATTCTTGATATCGGCTGCGGACGAGGTGAACTGGCCATGCACTGCGCCCGAAAGGGGGGCCAGGTTTGGGGGTTAGATTACGCCCCGGCAGCACTTGGCCTAGCCGCCAAGCTGCCCAAAACAGAGAAAATGGCCTTTCAACAAGCCAATGCGACACGGCTGCCTTTCGCAGGCAAAAGTTTCGACACCATCTTAATGCTGGATATCATCGAACACCTCAGCCAAGATGAATTACTCACCACGCTCAACCAGGCCTGGCACGCCCTAAAACCTGGTGGCCGGGTGATCATCCACACCATGCCCAGCCTATGGTACTACCGCTTTGGCTATCCGCTCTACCGGATGGTGCAGCGGCTCCGGGGGCAAGCACTCCCCAAAAACCCAAGATCACGCTGGCGCTTCGCGCATCTCCACATCAATGAACAGACACCTCTCAAATTGAGAAAAACCTTCCTAAAGACCCAGTTCCTTCCTAAAATCTGGCTGGAATCCACCCAGGATTACAGTTCCGAATCCAACCCATTCGCCCGGCGGATCATGCAAGGACTGACACGCCTGCCGCCTTTCAAGTGGGTATTCTGCAACGAGATCTTCGCCGTCGGCACAAAACCACTAAGATGAAAATCGCCATTGAAGCGCTAGGCATCCACAATCACGGCGGGGGGCGGTCAGCAACGCTCAATCTGTTGGGCAATCTGCTTGCGCTGGATCAGAAAAACCATTATCTGGTTATCCTCAGCCAGCCCGAACCCAATCTGGTGGCAGAAAACTTGCATCAATGGATTGCACCTGCAAAAAATCGGTTCCTGGTACGCATTTGGGCTCAATTAACCCTGCCCTTCAAGCTTCGCCACTACGATCTGATCCATTTTGCGAAAAACCTGTCTGTTTTCGGGATGCCAATCCCCTCGATTGTGACGATGTACGATCTGACTACGCTGATCCACCCTGAGCTGTTCCCAAAAGTAGACGTGTGCTATTGGCAAAACATCCAAAAGTACACCCTTAGAGGCGCCAGCCATTTGATTGCGATCTCCGAAACCACCAAACAGGACATCCAGGCCCACTTTGGGGTTGATCCCCCAAAAATCAGCGTGGTCTACCCCTCCATTCACCCTCGCTTTCAGCCCGCCACCGACAGGCAGATCGCTGAAACCCGAGGGCGATACAGCCTGCCGGAGAATTATGTCCTCCATGTGGGCAGAATCGACCGTAAAAATAATATTACGTTATTGATCGAGGCCTTCGCGCACTATCTACAAGACCTCAACCAAAATTATCCAGGTGCCCTGGTGATTGTTGGCGAAGAATATCCTAAGAGCCCCGATCGGTCCGTTTACACCACCGTCGAACGCCTAGCCCTTCAAGACAAAGTGATCTTCACCGGCCGCGTACCAGCCTCAGACCTACCCGCACTTTACAGCGGCGCTCAAGCCGCTTTGATCAGCTCCCATCATGAGGGGTTTTGCCTGGTCGCTGCCGAGGCCATGGCATGCGGGGCTCCGCTCATCGCCAACAGCGCTGGCGCTATCCCCGAGGTCACGGGGGATGCGGCTCTGCTGCTTGAGGACCCAGGAGTTGAGTCCCTGGCATTGGCATTAGAAGATGTGCTGGACAACCCCGATCTCCAAATACAGATGCGTGAAGCAGGGCTCAAACAAGCCCAGCAGTATCAAAACAACAACGACGCTGTGGATACGTTGAATCTTTATCGAAAACTCGTTCAAGGCACCCCACAGTGACCAATTTCTCCCGATAACTTATAATATGATTGCTTCCCACGATTGCAGCAGGTAGTTCCCAGCCGGAGGGCTGCTCCCATGAAAAAAGTAATTCCTCTAATCGCAAATCTCATCCTATTGTTCAGCCTGACCACCATCATAAACGCCCAGGGTCCAAGCGGTGACTGGACGAGTAGTATCTCTTGCCAAAATCTAGATACGAGCAATGCCGCCGAGATCACTTTTACCTTCTACTCTGATGCGGACGGTTCGGCAGCCGCAAGCTACAGCGATACCCTTTCCGCCGGGGGCAGTCGAAATTACTACACCGACGATGCTCTGATCGGTGTCCCGGCTGATTTTTCTGGCTCGGTGGTGGTCAGTTCGCTCAAGCCAGTCGTCTGCACTGTCAATACCCAAAACACCGGCACAGGAACGAGCGAAAACCCCTATCGTATCGCCAGCAGTTCCGGCTTAGATGAACTCGAGGTCGCTTCCGCCATGTATGCCCCCCAGTTGATGAAGGACTATTACGAATGGAACTCCTATCTCTCCGTGCAAAATACCAGCAACAGCCCGGTGACTGTCCAAGTCACTTACAAAGATAAGGCTGGCGAAGACCTCCCAGATGCAACAGAGACAGCCACCATCGCCAGCTACAGCAACACCATCTTCTACCAATCATCCAATCCAGAGCTTCCTTCAGATTTCATCGGCGCGGCCAAAGTGACCGTCACAGAACCTGCTGACGCTAAGATCGCCGCCGTGGTCAACTTCTTCAACAGCGGCAGCGACTCTGGCACCTCCCAGTTCCACAGCTATAACGGTCTGAATACCGGCGCGACGAAACTACTTATGCCCCGGGTTGTGCGCCGTTTCTACGGGTATAACAGCGGAATCACCCTCCAAAATATCGGGGAGGTAGACACAACCATCACGATCACCTTCAACTTTGCCGAAGAGTCCTACACTTACCAATCTGATCCAATCAGCCCGAGCACGGCCCTGGTTCTCTATCTGCCAAACGTCACCGAAATCGACGCAGTCGACTCTCTCTCAGTCAACCAGCGCTTTGGCAATGCCGTGGCCGTCGCCGACAACCCAGAAGCCCAAATTGTCGGCATCATCAACGAAGATAACCGCGGCAATCCTGAGGACAATGATGGTAATCCGATTCCAGAGGAACGCATTGGGCAAGGCTCCACGTACAGTGCCATTCCTGCCGGGTCAGAGACTAAGAACGTCTATTTTCCCCAGGTGATGAATAATGTCGAGGGGGTTTTCTCCGGCGGTTTCTATTTCTCCAACGTATCCAATACGGAAGGATTCTGTGAGATCCACTTCACTGGCGTACCTGAGGCTAAGATCGATGACTTCACCATGGGTGCGAATGAATCCAAGTCTTATTACGCTCCGAACATCCCCAACCTGCCGGATGGATTTAACAGCAGTGTGCGAGTGTCCTGCAATATAGAGATCATTGGAATCCAAAACTTCGCCGCGGCACCCGATAGTGGAAAACTAGGGGATAGCTTCACGCAGAATAACGGCTTCAACAGGTAAAATACCAAAGCCTCCCTCGAACGTGTTCAAGGGAGGCTTTTGCGCGCTTCACCCGCCTATTGCGGGGTTGGGGATATCAGCCCCGGAAGAAATTCGAGATAAAGAACCACAAATTGGCCGGGCGTTCAGCCAAGCGGCGCACAAAATAGGGGTACCACTCCTTACCGTAGGGTACATAGACGCGCACCGGATAGCCTTCAGCAGCTAATTGCATCTGTAAATCCCTGCGAATGCCATATAACATCTGAAATTCCAAAGCTTCTCTCGGAAACCCCTTTTCCTCCGCATATTCCCTGGCATAGTTTATGCGCGCCTCATCATGGCTGGCAATCGCCGGGATCGGCGGGAAGCGTCTACACTCGGAAATAGGCGGCATGTCATACCTGGCCGCGCCTTCGATCATCATTTCAGTCAGACGATCAAAACTGGCGTCAACATCAGCTTTACGGGGATAAGCGATCTCAGGGGGTTCTTTATAAGCCCCCTTACACAAGCGCACGCGCGCGCCCTCTTCCATCAACTGCCGGACATCATCGTCACTGCGAAAGAGATACGACTGGATCACGATCCCCACTGTGTCGATGTATCCCTCAGCCCGCATCTTGCGGAAGAGCTCCAGGGTCACCTCCGTGACGGGAGAATCTTCCATATCGATGCGCACGAAGTTCTCTTGGGAGCTGGCTCGCTCGACAATCCGGCGCAGATTCTCTTCACAAATAGCTACATCTAACAACAATCCAATTTGACTGAGCTTGATAGAGATGCCAGATTTCACATCTGAGCGGGCGATCTCATCCAGGATATGAATGATTTCATCGGTCGCTTGGCGAGCTTCATCTTCACTGGTAACATTTTCCCCCAAATGATCTAAGGTCGCACAAATCCCCTTAGCGTTGAGCGCTTCAATGGCGCGTATGGCATCTGCAGGAGTTTCGCCGGCCACAAAGCGCGAAGCGACCTGCCAAGCGATCTTCCAGCGCATCACTATGCGACGCGCCCATTCTGCCTTCGAGAGATATATCAGCAATGAACGCAGCATAATCAATATCCTATTTTCTCCTGTGGGAACGACGGGACCGATCAGAATCCATCGTACACGAGGGGATTAACTGGGCACAGTGCATAAGATAATTATTTTCAGGGTAATTTTACACCTTTCGCGACTGCTCAGCCATAAAGAGTAGTCCATACTATCCTGTGATAGAATCCCGCCATGCGAACCCAAGGAACAATCTCCGCCCTGCGTTGGCTCTCTGTTTTCTTGATCCTATTTGCGGTCGTTCTTGCTACCATTCAGATTGCTACCTTCAGCCGTTTGAGGTCTGTCTTCCCGGACGGTATGCGTATCGCCAAAATCCCTGTGGGCGGACTAGATCGGCAACAAGCTGCCCAGCGACTGTTAGAGGTCTATAGCCTACCGGTCGAAATCCATTATAACGAGAATATCATCCACCTGAACCCCTCGGTGCTCGGTTTCGAGCTCGATCTGGAAAGCATGTTGGCTGCTGCCGATCTGGAACGTACGCGTGTCCCTTTCTGGCTTGGTTTCTGGGATTATCTTTGGGGGCGGCAAACCCAAAGTGCTGACATCCCAATGCGATCGTCATTTTCAGAAACCAGACTAACAACCTACCTGGCTGAGGAAATTGCCTCGAGGTACGACCAACCGGCTACAGCACCTATCCCTGTGGCTGGTTCGGTTGATTTTCAACCGGGAATACTAGGTACAGCGCTCGATATTGACAGGTCGATTCTGCCCATTGAGAACGCCCTTCGTTCTACGACCCAGCGTGTGGTCTCACTCCCCCTGGAGCGGACACTACCTCCACGCCCCTCGCGCGAGAATCTAGAAATCCTGATCAAGCAAACGATTGATCTGGCAGAATTTGAGGGGATAGTGGGTTTCTACATGCTAGATTTGCAAACGGTCCAGGAGATCCACTTTGCGTACCAGCAGGGCGTTGAATATCCTGTCAACCCAGATGTCGCTTTCACAACTGCCAGCATCATCAAAATACCGATTTTGATTTCGACATACCGCTACATCGACGAGACCCCCGACCCAGAAACCGCCAACCTGATCGAAAAAATGATCATCGAATCTGGAAACGAAACCGCCGACTGGTTGATGCAGCGTGAAATCGACCCTCTGCGCGCACCCATCCTGATCACTGAGGACGTTCAAGCCCTCGGTTTGGAGAACACTTTCCTGGCAGGGCACTTCTACCTAGGTGCCCCTGTACTGGCCCTCTACGAGACGCCTGCTAATACTCGCACGGATGTTTACACTAATCCAGACGTCTACAACCAAACTACACCCTCTGACCTGGGGATGCTGCTTGAAGACCTTTATCTCTGTGCTGAAACCGGGGGCGGCTCGCTACCAGCCGTTTTCGCCGGGGAGATCGACCAGGAAGAATGCAAAGCCATGATCAGCTACCTGACCCTCAACAAGATGCCGTCCTTAATAGAAGCAGGCATCCCAGAAGGCACTCAGATCGCGCACAAGCATGGCTGGGTCACGAATAACGGCATCATCAACCTGATCGGCGACGCAGGGATCATATACACCATCGGCGGAGACTATATTCTGGTGATATTTCTCTACCACCCGGAACAGCTTATCTGGGATCCATCTTCGGCTCTGGTCGGGCAGCTCTCCGGGGCGGTTTATAACTACTTCAATTTGCCCACACCATAGAATAACCCCCAATTTCGAACTCCCCAGCAAGATGGAATACGACCGGTTTTAATACCAAAACGCCGCGCCTCTCAGCACGGCGTTTTGATTCCATCCCAAAAAACGCTCATATCTGGCGATCGACGATATAGCTCCCCAATTCAAACAGAGCCTGGCGCTCGACTCCGTCAGGCATTTGTTCAAGATATTCGAAGCCACGATCAACATATTGACGGGCCTCCTCCAGGGCGCGCTGGATCGCGCCACTTCTACGAATAGCTTTCACCAAACGCTTCATGCGGCCATCGCTGCTGAACTCACCCCGCAAGACAGCTTCCATATCCCGATCATCGGGGTTGTCCTCCCGATAATAAATCGCGGGCAGAGTCACCAACCCAGACCGCAGATCGCTGGCCACCGGCTTGCCCACTTCCTGCTGTTCGCCTGTAAAATCCAGGATATCATCAACGATCTGGAAAGCCATACCGATCTCATAGCCAAACTGGCGAATACGGTCAACGATCACTTCATCGCTCTGGCTAATGAGGGCGGCGGATTTGGTGGCTAAGACAAACATCGAGGCTGTCTTGGCGTAGATGCGTTGATAGTAATCATCCCGACTCGACACACCGCGACTGGCGAACATCTGGGTGATCTCACCATTGACAATCGTTGCCAGAGTCTCTGCAAAACTCTTCATCACCGCCACCGAGTCCGTTTGAGCGGCTAATTCGGCAGCCCGGGCGAAAATATAATCCCCTGCCAGGACAGTCGCAGCAGGGGACCACTGGGCGTTTACAGTTGGGATACCCCGCCGCAGCAACGAACCGTCAATCAGATCGTCGTGAACCAGGGTGGCGGTGTGCAGCATCTCGATGGAGGCCGCCAAAATCACCAACCGATCAGGGTCAGCACCGAGCATTTCCCCCGTAAGCAGCGTCACCGCGGGGCGAACGCGCTTTCCGCCCGAGGATACCAGGTGCTCAATGACCGTGAGCAGATCAGGATGGTGATCATCCACCTGGGCGCGCATAAGCCGCTCCACCTGTTGGATCCTATCTTCAACCAAAACAAAAAAGCGATTACTCAACCAGAATTACTCCATTGAAATAAACGCCCTGCGTTCGCCGTAGTGGCTTCGGCAAGCGCCCGAGGCGCCTGACCGAGAACTTGGGCGATCTTCTCAGCAACGTAGTAGACATGCGCCGGCTCATTCCGCTTCCCACGATGGGGGTGGGGGGCGAGGAACGGGCCATCGGTCTCAATCAAGAGACGATCCAGCGGGGCATTTGAGACTACACTTCGTAGCTCATGGGCATTCTTGAATGTCACAGGGCCAGTAATACCAACATAGAAACCTTGCTCCAAAGATTGCAAGGCTTCGTCTTCACTTTCTAAAAATGAGTGGAATACCCCAGGGCGATCTTCAGATAGCTCTGCGCGCATTTCGCTGATGATCCCTAAAATATCTGCAAAACAAGCCCGATCCTGCGGACTGGCATTTCGGGTGTGGATCACCACCGGAAGTTGGAGGCGTCCCGCCAGGGATAACTGTTCCCGAAGGACGCGCTTTTGCAGGCTACGCGGCGCCCGGTCGCGATAGTAATCCAGTCCAATCTCGCCAATAGCGACGACTTTCGGGTGCTTCGCCAAAAGCTCCAACGCGCCCAAAGTCTGAGCGTCCCAAGTTGTTGCCGAGTTGGGATGAACGCCAACCGCAGCGAAAACCCGCTCATGTGCCTCGGCCAGCTCAATGGCGGCGCGGCTGGAAGCTAGGTCGATGCCCGGGACCAGAATCCGCTCGACCCCCGCCTCCCACGCTCGCCTGAGAACAGCGTCCCGATCCTTATCATAGGCGTCAAAATATAAGTGGCAATGCGTGTCAGTGAGCATCATGGGTCAACTATTCCAATGACACGTGACACCTGACCCTTATTTGATGCCCGCAATTTTCAACCCGTCTTCAAGAATAGCCTGAACTTCATCTTCGTGAGTGGTTTCGCAGTATACACGAATGATCGGCTCGGTACCCGAGAACCGAATGAGCAGCCAACCGCCATCTTCCAACTGGAACTGGTACCCATCGATGGTGATCAAACCCGTTACCTTCAAACCACCGATGCTCTCCGGGTCAGCGGAAAGGATGCGGTCGATCTTCTCTTGACGTTCGCCCTTGAAAGGGGTATCGATGCGGTCATAGTAATGCGCGCCAACTTTGCTAAAGAGCAAATCAAGAAGTTCGGAGGGCTTGCGCGCCAGCTTGACCATCATATCGAGGAAATACAAACCCGCCAGGATGCCATCGCGCTCCGGCACGTGGCCGCGGAAAGCGTAACCCCCTGATTCCTCACCTCCGACGAGGGCCTGGGTTTCCAGCATCTTAGGGGCCACATACTTGAAGCCAACACCGGTCTCGTGAACCGGCACATCGTAGACCTCGGCCAATTTGTTGAGCATTTTGGTAGTAGAAATGGTTTTGACAATTGGCCCGCGCTCCCCACGCACTTCTAGCAGATAATACGCCAGCAGGCCATACGCCCGTAGCTGATTGATGAATTGACCATTTTCATCCCCAAAACCAACCCGGTCTGCGTCGCCATCGTTAATCAATAATACGTCAGCATTGTGTTCTATCGTAGCCCGCAAACCAACATCAATGTTGGGAGGGATCGGCTCCGGGCGGCTCATTTCAGGAAATAGAGGATGGCGAGTGTTATGTATTTCGATAACTTCGGTTTTTCCACCCGCCAGCAACTTGGGAAACCACCCGGCACCGTTGCCCCACATGGGCTCGACCAATATTTTCAAGCCGGCATCTTTGATGGGCTGCAAATCGACCAGGGTTTTGATGTGTTCGATATACTCCGGGTCAGGATCAAAGTAGCTGACGAATCCTTGCCTCCTCGCTTCGGCCAAACCCAGGCGTTTGACCTCAGCTTCAGTTGCAGGAACGAAGCTTTCGATCTCTTTCAGCCCTTCGGGGTCAATTGCACCCCCATTTTCATCACGCACCTTGAAGCCATTATCGTAATATGGGTTGTGTGATGCCGTGATATTGACGGCCCCAACAGCATTCCGGGCGACGACCGAATAAGAGATCACCGGTGTAGGTGAAGCCCCATCCGTTAAATAAACCCGCAACCCGTTCCCGGCCAAAACCTCTGCGACTGCCACAGCAAAGTCTTCGCCTTGAAAACGTTTGTCATGGCCTACGATCACCCACTTATTTCCGTGACCGTTCTTTAGCAAATAAGCCGCGAATCCCTGTGCACAGCGACGTACATTGGCAAAAGTGTAATCCTCGGCGATCTTGCCCCGCCAACCGTCAGTACCAAATTTGATTTCCTGAGTCATTTGACCTCCAGAGCAAATAGTAAGCGAGGGTATTATATCAAAGGGAGCAGATTTTGGCGTCTGAAGGCCCGCAGGAACATGCTATAATCGGCGGCGATGATATCAGACAAAGTTTATCTCGATTATGCCGCTTCCACCCCTGTTGATCCTAAGGTGAAGGAAGCCATGCTGCCATTCTTCGATCAATTTTATGGCAACCCTTCATCAACGCACATCTATGGGCAACAAGCAGAAGCCGCTGTAGAAAGCGCCCGCGAGACGATTGCTCAGGGTCTCAACTGCCTGCCGCAGGAAGTCGTCTTCACCTCCTGCGGTTCGGAAAGCGACAACCTGGCCCTACGCGGTGCGGCCTGGGCAGCTCGTCAAGTGCGTAACGCGGATCATATTCTCATCAGCCCGGTTGAACACCATGCTGTATCCCATACAGCGCAACAGCTTGCTGACCTTTTTGGCTTTGAGTTGGAATACCTGCCCATTGATGAGCATGGCGTGGTGAACCCTGAAACCATCAAGGAACACTTACGCCCCAGCACCGCAATTGTCTCTGTCATCCATGCCAACAACGAAATCGGCACGATCAACCCCATCGCCGAGATCGGTGCCGTCTGCCGCGAAAAGGGTATTCCCTTCCATACAGACTCAGTTCAAGGAGCTGCGCACTTACCCGTGGATGTGCAGGAACTCAACGTCGATCTTTTGGCTCTCGGAGCGCATAAATTCTACGGGCCGAAAGGCGTGGGGGCATTATTTGTGCGCAGAGGAACCCCACTATATCCCAATCAAACCGGCGGCTCACAAGAATCGGGGTTGCGGGCCGGCACCCAAAACGTACCTTACATCGTCGGGATGGCGGAGGCGTTTCGGCTGGCTCAAGAAGATCATGAACCCCGTCAAGCTTATGTGCAAGCACTGCGAGATCGCATTATAGGGAGGGTCTTAGAGGAAGTTCCTTATACTCAACTGACTGGCCACCCCGCCGAGCGCCTGCCCAACCACACCAGCTTCGCCTTCAAAGCGGTAGATGGCAATAATCTGCTCATGCTGTTGGATGTCCAGGGCTTTGCCTGTTCTTCTGGCTCGGCCTGCAAGACCGGCAATCCCGAGCCATCCGACGTGCTCACGGCCTTGGGTTTACCCACCGAATGGGGGCTTGGCTCCCTGCGAGTGACCGTCGGCAAAGAAACTACTCCGGCAGAGGTGGACAAATTCCTAGAGGTATTGCCTGCGCTTGTGGAACGAAATCGAGATTTGAACCAGTAAACCTCGTTTAGAATGGCATCATCTTCGGTGAAATCAGTACAGACTGCCCCGGTGAAGCCACCATTTCCGGTAATCATGCTATGACGACAGTAGTTGTTGCCATGTCAGGCGGTGTGGATAGCTCGGTTGCCGCCACTTTATTGAAAGAGGGCGGCTATCGCGTTATTGGGATGATGCTGCGGCTGTGGAGCGAATCAGGCAGCGAAAGCGAAAACCGCTGCTGCACCATTGATGCTATGAACCTGGCCCGCAGGGTGGCGGCACAGTTGGAAATCCCTTTCTACGCCGTGGATGCCAAAAATGTGTTCCGCGAGACCGTGGTGCAATACTTCATCGACGGCTACCAAGCAGGCTCTACACCCAATCCATGCTTAGTCTGTAATCGACACATCCGCTGGGGATTTCTGTTGAACCAGGCTCTGACTTTGGGGGCTGACTTCATGGCGACCGGTCATTATGCACGCCTCAGGAAAGCAGGGAAGGGGAAGCAGGAAGCAGATGGCTCCCAGATTGAACTACTTAAAGCCATCGACGATCAAAAGGATCAATCGTACGTGCTGCACGTACTCAACCAGAGGCAGCTTGCCAAGGCATGCTTCCCGTTGGGAGAGTACAGCAAGCCTCAAGTGCGTGAGTTAGCCAGAAAATATCAATTACCCGTCGCAGAACGTTCGGACAGCCAGGATCTATGTTTCTTAGGGAATGGCACTTATCGAGCCTTCTTGGAGCGGAACGCCCCAGAAACCAGCAAACCAGGCCCGATTCTGAGTACGGATGGCGAGGAAATGGGCCAGCATCAGGGCCTGGCTTTCTACACCATCGGCCAGCGGCGCGGATTAGGCATTGCTGCCGCAGAGCCGCTCTACGTAGTCCGAAAAGACACCGGCAACAATGCCCTCATCATTGGCCCCAGGGGATTCTTGGGCAGCAGCCAGCTTACAGCCCGTGAGGTAAACTGGATCTCCGGGGCGCCCCCCAAAGAAGCCTTTCGAGCCCAGGTTAAGATCCGCTATAAAGCGCAGCCCGCCTGGGGGCTGGTCAAACCACTAGATGATGGAGGCGTACACATCGAATTCGACGAACCGCTACGCGATATCACACCTGGTCAGGCAGCTGTGTTTTATGATAGCGACACCTGCCTGGGCGGCGGCATCATCCAATAGAACGAAAGGAAGCACAATGACTGAAGAGAAGAAGATGACCGCGGAAGAAATGCACCGCAAATTCGCGGTCGACTGTTTCAACGGCACATGGACCCTGCTCGATAAACCGGATCGCACGAAAGCTGAAGATCTTGAGATGATCCACACAGCCCATGCCTCACGCTACCACTGGGGCAAGATCGGCGAACCGATAAACTTTGCTCGCGGCGACTGGCAGATCTCCCGCGTTTATGCGGTTTTAGGTTTCGGTGTGATGGCTTTCAAATACGCCCAAAGCAGCCTCGATCATTGCCAGGAGAACGATATCGGGGATTTCGACCTCGCCTTTGCCTATGAAGCTCTGGCGCGCGCATGTTCTGTCTCGGGCGATGTCGCTAAAACTGCCGGCTATATCCGCATAGCCCAAGATGCTGGCGAGGCCATTGAAAAAGAAGAAGATAAGAACTATTTCTTCGATGAACTGAAAACCATCCCCAGTTACGAAGCATAGCATGTTGTGATTCAACCAAGAAGTTCAATTTCACTAGAAGCAGAAGTTGAACTTCTCTATCATGAAACGCAGGCTGCACACTTTCAACCCCTGCGATGATATACTAACCCTATGACACTTCCCAGTTTATTCATCGGTTTTTTGATCTCCAGTTTACTCGGCGCGCTCTTTCACTTGTGGCGCGGAGGTGGGCCGGGCCGATTGCTGCTCTATCTGCTCTTAGCCTGGTTGGGCTTTTGGGGCGGACATAGTTTGGGCGTCCACTGGAATTGGGCTTTCTTCAGTTTGGGGCCACTGTATTTGGGTACGGCCGCCTTGGGGAGCATCGTAGCGTTAGCTATTGGATACTGGTTAAGCCTGGTCGATATGAGTGAAGCAGGCTGAGTTTCACAATATACTACAAAAGGAACCCTCATGTACCGTATAGAATCATTTCTCTCTGCGCGTCTCTTTCTGGTGCCTCAGCATATTGGAGAGCGCATCTACTTCGTCAGCAACATCAGCGGGCATTTGAGCTTATATGTCATGGACAAAGGCGGCAGTGTGCCCGAACCGCTGCTGCCGCCAGAGATCGCCCTCCAAAATCCCCATTTAGTAGAAGGTAAACTGTTTCAAGTCTTCCCCAAGTTGGACAAAATCCTGGTCATGATCGACCAAGACGGCAATGAAGATTACAAACCCGTGTTCATCCCCATCGAAGGCGGCTATCCCGAGCCCGCCTTCGACGAAATGCTTGCAGATCATCGCTTTTTCTGCAGTAAAACCTACCCTAAAGAAAACCTGGCCTACTTTCGAGCCGCATCCCATCACGAACCGCTCAACACCGCGCTTCAAGTGAACCTCGAGACTGGCGCAATTAAAAAACTTGATAGCAGTGTTTACGGTGGGCACATCGATGGCGTCAGCAAAGACCACCGCAAAGTCATTCTTCTCGAAGGGTACTCCATGGGAGATCATTTGGTTTCATTGTGGGATGCCGAAGAGGCTGGAACAGTCAAAACGCTCTTCGGCACGCCGATCGATGAGCGTCAACCCGACGAAGAATACCCCTTGACCGGTATGGGGAACAGCCACTTCGTGCGGGACGAAACTGGTCTGCTGCTTTTCACGACGCTTTTCGAAGACACGGGCGGGCTGTGCTATTTTGATCTTGCTTCCCCCGAAAATGTCAAACCAGTGCCTATCAAGGGCGCGCTCCATGAGGGCATGGGCGAATTCGTGGGGTTGGAACACTTACAAGGAGATCGTTTTCTAGCCAAATTCAATATCGATGGCGCAGACTGGGTTTACGAGGGCACTTTTGACGAGCAGGCCTTAGAATTCAACCTGGGAACCGTTTTGGTCGGCCGCGGGGAAATCTCCAATGGCGTGCTTGAGCATATCCATTGGGAAAAAGCGAGCGATTCTTACTCTCTATCCTTCTCCACGGCGACCTCGCCAACCCAGATCTACCTGATCGCAGGAGCAGACCGCCAAAACATCACTCGGCAAACCAATGAAAAGATCCTGGCAATCCCCGGGGATTTACTCTCTCCAGGGCAGGACGCTTCATACACCAGCTTTGACGGGTTGCGCATTTCCGCGCGCTTGTATATGCCCGCTGACTCCCTCGGATTCGAAGGCCCCCGCCCGGTGGTCTACTACATCCACGGCGGACCCCAAGGCCAGGAGCGTCCCGATTTTGCCTGGTTCTCGATGCCCTTGATCCAATTCCTCACGCTCAACGGTTTCGCCGTCTTCGTTCCAAATGTGCGCGGCTCCACGGGCTACGGCTTGAGCTACACGAAAAAGGTCGACCGCGATTGGGGCGGCGACGACCGCCTCGATCACGTCCACGCCATGACGGAAGTGCTCCCCAAGGACTCCCGCCTCGACACTTCCAGGGCCGCGGTGGTCGGTCGCTCCTATGGGGGCTATATGACCCTCACCTTAGCCGCGCGCCACCCTGAACTTTGGGCCGCCTCCTGCGACATGTTCGGCCCGTACGACCTGATCACCTTCAGCGAACGCATTCCCGAAACCTGGAAACCCTATTTCAAAATCGCCATCGGCGATCCCGATATCCCCGAAGAACGCGCTGATCTAATCGAACGGTCGCCGCGCACTCACATCGAGAATCTTGGCGCACCGATGCTGGTCATCCAGGGCAAAAACGACCCGCGCGTCGTGGAACAGGAATCGCGCGACCTGGTTGAGCACCTGCGTTCTATCGGCAAAGAAATCGAATACCTGATGTTCGAAAACGAGGGCCACGACGTGCTCAAATTCGAAAACAGGGTCACCTGCTACAACGCCATCACCGACTTCTTTAAGAAGCATTTAAAACCATAGAGCGGTAAGCGTGGGGCGCGGTGAGAAAATGCGCTAAACGTTTTTACGCTCCCCTCAAGATTAGTTTATGCCCGAACAACCAGCTCCCTCCCTCGCTCAACCCGGCGAAATCGCCCAGCTAATTGGGCCGCGCAACAAAACCTTCATCGTACAGCTAAAACCGGGCGAGCGACTACAAACGCACAATGGGATCATCGAGCATGCTGATCTGATCGGCCAATCATGGGGGCGACAGGTGAGCAGTCATCTTGGCAAGAAATTCCTGGTGCTGCAACCCAACTTGAACGAAGTGCTGCTGAACTTACGTCGCGCTACAACGATCATGTACCCGAAGGATATTGGCTTCATCCTTATGAATATGGCCATCGGACCGGGCCAACGGGTGCTTGAAGCGGGTTCTGGGTCCGGCGGATTCACCATCGCCTTAGCCCACGCCGTGGGGCCTGATGGACATGTTTTCAGCTACGAGGCCCGGGAGGAGAATCAAGAAGTCGCCCTCGACAACGTGAAAAGAGTTGGCCTGGCTGACAGAGTCACTTTCAAGCAACGGGATATCGAGGAAGGCTTCGACGAAACCGGCATGGATGCCCTCTTTCTGGATCTGCCCAATCCCGAGGATTATCTAGCCCAAGCGCGCGCTGCCCTTAAACCAGGGGGGTTCTTTGGCAGTTTATTGCCGACGACAAACCAGGTTGGGCTGCTACTCAACGCCTTGGAAAGCAAGGACTTCAAATTCGTCGAGGTCTGCGAGATCATGCTGCGCTACTACAACCCGGTTGGGAAGAGATTGCGCCCTGAACATCGCATGATCGCCCACACCGGGTACCTGATCTTTGCGCGCCCAATTGAAATTGCCTCGACAGTAAGCAAGATACAATCAGAGGCATCAGGAGAGTAAGAAATGCCACGAAGAAGACGTTCCCCCATGCGACGCCGTCGTCGACCAATGGGGCCACCTCCTCAGCACGATCGGGCCCACCGGGCGTTGCAGCGCGCCCATCGCTCGATGGAAAATGGTGACTACGCCAATGCCGCCACTATCTTCGAACGTCTGGCGCGCGGCGCACATGATCGCGGGATGCTCCGGCAAGCCCCGAGGCTATACCTTCAAGCCGGGCGAGCGTACACACTTGCGGGCAATACGGAGAAAGGCACCGATCTCTTGCGCCAAGGATTGAATATCTTCGTCGCGGCCCAACATTGGGGAAGACTTCACCAGACAGGCCAACGCGTTGTAGACGAACTCGAGCAGTGGGGGCACGCCGATCACACCAAAGAGTTCGAGGAATGGCTGAAAGACACCCTACCTGAGAAAGCCGAAACCTATCAAGATGCTGGAAGATCGACTCGCCGCCCTGAACTGCCTCTCCATTGCCCATCCTGTGGAGGGCCTATCCGCGCTGACGAGGTTGAATGGCAAGACGCCAGCACCGCGGAATGCCCCTATTGCGGCAGCGGCGTGCGATAAATATTTTATATGCGTTTTACGGAAGCAGAGATCATTCAACACCTGGCCGAGGCCCTAAAGCCCGGATCACTCCCCGGATCCCCCTACACCGCCCAATGGTCTCAGGACCCACCTCAATCGGCTGCGGTGCTGATACCGTTGCTCTGCGCTGAGGGCGGCTGGGAGCTGCTCTTCATCCGGCGAACGCTGCACCCCAAGGATCGTCACGGGGGGCAGGTGGCCTTCCCAGGCGGTCGCTGCGACCCCGAGGACCCAGACGCAGACAAAACCGCATTGCGCGAAGCGCATGAAGAAGTGGGGTTGAATCCAGAAGATGTGCGCATTCTTGGGCGTCTGCGGGATATGCTGACCATCACCAATTACCGCGTTACCCCCGTCGTCGGTGCGATCCCCTGGCCGTATGATTTGCGCCCCCAACCCATCGAAGTCAGCCGTATTTTCACAATCCCTCTCGAATGGCTGGCTGACCCAGCCCACCGCCAGATTCAGCGCCATCGGCTTCAACAGCGGGGAAAGCCTTTCCCGGTGATTCACTTCCAACCCTATGATGGCGAAATACTCTGGGGTGCCAGCGCCCGCATGACCATGCTACTGCTAGAGGCATTGGGCTTGTCGAGACCCCAAGACCGCTATCAATGAGCTATTCGGCAGCCAGCTAGCTCCAAGATCGCCAGCTGTCTACTCTGTATCCCCCACCAGTTGAACGGCATCGATCTCATTCCACCCCAAACCTAATACAGATTGATCCACTGTGATGCGAACAGCGTTATACAGCACTGATGTTTTCGCGACATCAATGGACAGCATATACGGGCAAGGTTGATCGACCTGAACAGGTATCTGTTCATAGATCGTCTGAGAGCGACCAAAGGTGCCGATCAATTCCACTTTGGCAATTTGATTGGCGTTGAAAGTCTGTACGATATTCACCGCCGTAACGTAAACGGGCGTTTCGAACTGAATCTCTAACCAATCGACAGAGTCGCTCCCCGAGGAGGCCCAGGCGCTTTGGAAATCGCCACATCGTACAGTATCCGGCTCCCCGCTGGCTTGCTCGGCCCCCCATTCGGGGTCAGCGTAAGATGTGCCGGCTTCTGCTGATATCCCCCACTGACGAACTTCTCCGGGCTGGGCGATCTCTGGCGGCAGGTCAGCCTGCGTGGGAGTCGATGTAGGGATCAGCACAGGTTCGGCATCCGCCTCTTCGGGAGCGGTAGCACACGCTGAGGTCAGCCAGACCAACCCCAAAAATAGTCCAAATATCCTGTCAATCGATCTGTTTCGCATCTTGATTAAATGAAAACATCCCGCTGGGAACGCCACGCGGGATGTCGCATAGAGACAACCTAATCTTCGTCTTCCTCGTCTTCGCCTTTGCCTTTTTCGATGACTTCTGGCTCTTCCGCGCCAGGTTCGACCTCGAGGAGTTCTTCTTCCTCTTCTTCCTCTTCGACGATAGCCGTTGGCGCGGTCGCCACAACAATCATGGTCTCTGGATCATCATATACTGTCAGACTGTCGGGCAGGCTGAGGTCTCTGACCATAATAATATCACCAATGTTTTCCAAGATAGAGGCGTCAACCTCGATCTGTTCCGGAAGGTCCTTCGGCAGACACTCTATATCCAGCGAATCCAGGCCAGTGACAACCATAGCACCAAGTTCGCGCACAGCCGGGATATCATCGCCAACGACGACGACCTGTACTTGTGCCCGCACCGACTGATCCATGGCAATCACCTGGAAGTCCACATGCAGATATTCCCGGCTAATGACACCCTTTTGGGTTTCGCGAACCAGGACGGCATGTTCTTCGTCATCCACTTTCAATGTGACAAACGTGGACGAGCCGACTTCCTTCAAGATCTTGGAGGTCTCGCGCTGATTCAGGAAAATCGGCGTTGGTTCAACCTCATGTCCATAAAGAATCGCCGGGAGTTTGCCCTCACGGCGTAATTGCTTGACCTGCTTACCAACCACCTCTCGCTTAGAGGCTTCTAAAACGATTTGCTCAGACATTCTATCCTTCCTCAGAGCGCCTCTCACCCGGATTTCCCGGGTTACCCTCGCTCCTCAAAAAATATTTCCGCGCAGCACCGTAAGTGTTATGTGCTGCACAGTTCAACACAGATATTATTCTCTGCGGCCTGTGATCAGCCGCCCAACCCACAGCACTAAACCGATCGCTGCACCTGCCACCAGGCCCACCAACATCGCCCGGGGGGTATCGAGGGCGGTTTCCACATCACCATTGACCTCGCCGGCCAGCAGTACGCCAGTGCGGATCTTATCGGCGCTCATCTGGCGTGCAACGACGACGCCAGCCTGAGAATTTTGCAATGAAGCGCTATCAGTGAAGACCACGATTGCACCACCCTCGACAACTGTCGCATTCCCTGCCCGGGCAACGCCAACACCGCCTTGGGTGATATCCACTGATTCCCCCTGAACCAGGCCCGCGCCGCCCTGGGTGATGGATACCTCCTGAGCATCCACCTGACCGGCACCACCGGCTCGCAATTCGACTTCGGTGGCGCTGATCGTCTGGGCACCGCTCTGCTGCAAGCGCACAAGATCAGCCTGGACATCCCTCACCTGGGTTCCGGTCAGGTTGACAACCTCGCCTGAGACATCTTGATTTTCGGTCTGCTCAACTGCCTCATCACGGGAAATTTCGTCGGTCGTTCGCTTTTCCTCAGTCATATCTACCTCGCAAAAAAACGCCGCCACCAGATATTGGCGACGACATAAACACGGGTGAGATTTTACTGGGGGAATGGGTATTCGTCAATAGTTTGTCAGAATTCACTCCCGTCTGACCCGTAAGATCGGGGAAGGGGGGCTGGAATACTTCTTGCACCATTAGCCCGCAAGGATAGGAGACCATTATGAATAATCTCGACCTGCACGATATCATTCTCGCCATGACCCTGAGCCTCTTCCTATTAGGCACAGTCACCTTCGTCGCTGGCGTACTAGTCTTGCTCACCCGTTCCATGGGGCAGGATGTGCGCGAGATCACAACCCACACCCGCAAGTTAGCCCAAAAGGGGCTTGCCCAAGAACTCTCCGGTTTGGTCGGAAACGCCTCCGCGCTGCTCACAGCCACCACCCAGATGGTGCGAACAACGGCAGGGCTTGGTGTCCTACTGGTCACTTTGGGCTCTCTGCAACTGGTAGCCGCCCTCGGTCTCGTCTTTTACTTATCTAGAGGCTAATCTCCCAATGCCCCCACCCTTGACGATTTTTGATTTTAAGAATTTCTTCCCAGAAGAATCTTGGCCCCAAATCATTCCAGCCCTCAGGCAGAATTCAGCGGTTTGGGCGGCGCTTCAGGATGAAGAGTTCAGAGGGACTGCCATGTCCGAACTGGATCCTACCCCCGAGGCCTGGATACCGGCAAATTTAGCCCTGCTTTCCCTGGGATACAAACTTCGCGCCGAAGACCTGCGCAATGTACCCAAAAGCCTCCCCGCAGACCTGGCCGACCGCGCCCAATACACCTATGAGGTGCTCACCTCCGACAACAAACTAAAATCAGACCTCAACAATGCCGGATTGATCGCCCTGGCATTGCGCGATAAACCCGATCAATGGTCTGCCCTACCGTCATCATCGCTGACAGATTTAGCCCTGGCCTGCTTATTTTCGCTGCTCCCTGATGGGCAGGAGTTGCTCCAGGCAATTTCTTTAGAGAAAATCCTTCAGGTTCTATTGTCCATCCCCCAGACTGTAGAAAATCTGCTCGAAAACTTAGAAACGCGCCTCAGGGCAGCCCCATCAGAGGAGCGTCTCTCCATTCTGAACACCCTGCAAACGCAACATCCCAAAATCGCCGAAGAATTGACACATCGGCTCTCATTGGACTTTCAAACCACTGCTGCAAAGGTAATCCCCACCAAAAACGCCAAAGGAGTCACCTCCCAACTAACCCCCTCCATCAAGAATCTCCAGGCGCTGCTCCAACAGGCCGATTTCCAACACTTGGTAGCCAACCCCAATGATGCGCGCGCAACGCTTTCCTCAGCCCAGCAAGCCTTAGAGCAGATCAAAACCACGCTCGCCCTGCAGGCCGCCCAAGCTACCATCCAGGCAGGAGACCCAAAAGAGGCCCTGGCTGTGTGGAAAAAGCACAGCCCCCACCAACCCGTCGAGCAATCGGCGTCTTTAGCCCTGACGCTGATGGATCATGGCTTCTACAAAGATGCCCAGTCTTTGGCAAACACCATTGCTGAACAGTCTCCCTCGCCAACCGCTTCCACGTTGCTGCTCGATGCCCGGCTCGCTGCTCATGAGGGCGATCTGCTCACCGCCCAGGAAAACGCCAAACAGGCCCTGGACATATATCAAGCCGAAGGCGCTCCATCCATCGAGGAAGCTGCCCTGGCGGCCCTCCTCTTGGAATTGAACCTGACCGGTGAGGCCATCTCCCTGGCTTCCCAAACTCTCGACGATCACCCCAACGACGCGAAATCTGCCCAGATCATGGCCAGGGCACTAAAACAGGCCGGTACCCCGGATCAAGCCCTGCCCTGGTCTTACCTCTCCGTCACATTGGACCCTGAGAATATGAAAGTCCGCCGCGACCTGGCGGATACCCTGGAAACCCTCGGGGAGTGGGCGGAAGCTTTAGGCGAGCGCGAAGCCGTCATCCATAGAGAAAGCGAATACCAGGCCAGCGATCATCATGCGTTGGCAAACTGCGCCCTGTATGCCGAACAACTTCAACAGGCAGTCGATATCTGCAATGGAATACTGGATCATAACCCCGAGGATGGCGTTGCACACACCCTCCTCGGCCACGCGGTCAGCGCCCAAGGGAAGCCGGATGAGGGGTTGAGCCACTTCGAAAAGGCTATCCAATTGACGCCCGAACACCCCGAACCCTGGCTGGCCCTGGCACAGGTCCAGCAGGATAAAGGCGAGCGTGAGAAAGCGCACCAGACCTTGTTGACCGCCTCCCGGGCAGCTCCTGAATCGCCCGAAATCCATTTGGCCTTGGGGTACACCTACCAAGAAGCCAATACGCCCACGAAAGCACTCAAGGCATTTCAACTCGCCTCCGAATTGGTCGATGTACACCAAACTTCGCTGAACACGAAAATCACGCAAGCTCTCGGAGATACGCTCATCGACCTGGGGCATTTCGAAGAGGCCAAACAGGTGCTGGGAGCCGCCCATCACAGCCAGCCCACCCACGTTGCCCTGGCCCATGCTTATGCCAAAGCTTTGTTGAACCTGGATCAGCCCGAGGAAGCCTTAGCGCCCTTATATATGGCTTCGAAGCACGATCCAAACAACCAAGAAATACAACTGGATTACGCCCAGGCGCAGCTTGCTACGCGCACTCAGTTAGACCAGGCTGAGGAGACCCTCAAAAATCTCTTGCAGATCGATCCGGATCATGACCTGGCTAAGGCACTATTCGCGGAAGCCCAAGAGAGCAATGGTAAGGATCAGGCCGCCCTGGAGAGCTACCATCTGGCCCTGGGATCGGAACTCGCCAAAGACCCTATCTGGGCCAAACGACTGTCGTTGGGTTTAAGCCGGGTGGCCCTGAAACTAGATCGAGCCGACACAGCCTTAGCTGCGCTGGAAAGCGCGTGGCAAGAGGCCCCTGAGGATACCGAGATCGCTCTCATGCTGACGGAGGTATACAAGGCCAATGAGCTGCCCAACAAAGCGCTTCAAGTGGCCAAGTCTGCGCTGCAAGCCAATCTCTCAGACCTGGATATGGTGATCTGGTTCACAGACCAGGCCCTCGAGCTTAATGAGCCCAGTGAGGCGTTAAGCGCCATCGAGAAAGGCTTGCTCCTGGACCCCCAGCAGGCGCGACTCTATCTAAAGAAAGGGCATGTTTTGCTCCAGTTGGAAGACTTTGATGAAGCTCGAGAAGCCTACGACCAGGTTTCGACTCTTGAATATGCCACCCCGGATGAATTGGAAACCGCCGCTAAAGGGCTGGTTGCCATGGGGGATACCTCCCGGGCAGCAGCTATTCTCGAACGAGCCATCGCGCTTTGCAAATCCAACCATGGAACAAAGCAAAAAGACCAGCTCATCAATCTGCTCACTCGCCTGGCAAAAACCCACGAGGCCAACCACGATTACCAGGCCGCCATAGATACCATCGACGAGGCGCTCGCTCTCACAGCAGGGATTTCTGCTTTAGAGATAAGCAAAGCCGAGCTGCTTGTCAAACTCAATCAAGTCGAGAGAGCCGCAGCCTGGATTGATGCTTCCTTGGAACGCTCTCCAGAGAATCCGGCGCTGAACCTGCAGGCCGCCCGCATCCATCGCACCCTGGGAGACTTAAATACTGCCTTCTTCCACGCTCAAAAAGCCCTTGAGAATTCCGAGCATTTCCAAAAGCTTTCGGCATTGATCTTGAAAACCGATCTCGCGCTGGGGATGATGGAACCAGATCGGGCTGAAGAAGCACTCTCTAGTCAGTCTGCCTTCGTATCGAATTCACCCGATGACCTGGTGACCTTACATTGTCTGAAAGGCGAAATGGCACTCGCCAAATCTGCCGAAATCGCCGCCGAAGACGCGCTGGCTTCGGCTTCGAAAGTCGCCTCGGACCACCCTCGCACGCTGGCACTTCAAGCGCGACTACATCTCCGCCAAGACAATCCCGATGAAGCAAAGCGAGGACTCGAAAAAGCACTCCTTGCTCTTGGCGAGTTTGACCCTGGCCATTTGTCGTCCCCAGCAATTCATCTGGCCGTCGCTGAAGCTGCTGTGGAATGTCAGAGCTGGGATTCAGCCCTCTTCCTGCTCAACGAAGCTGGCAAGATTGCACCGCTCGAACCACTTGCCTTCGCTGAACTGGCGCGTGTTTTGGTGCTCAGGGCCGAATATCAGCATTTGTGCCGCCTGCTAAACTTGCAAACACATGCTCTTGGGGACGCGGCTGCTTCGCAGCACGCTTTCGGGCAATTCGAGGCCGCTATACTGTCCGCGACACGCGCCCTCGAATCCGTTCGCGACAGTCAAACAGCCACCCGCCATCAGCAGAACTTCCTGGCGACCTGGCTGGCGCGCGGACAGGCGATCTTCCAACCGAGCCTGGAGCACGCCAAAGCCCTGATCGAACTCCCCCCAACCCCGGAGAGTAAGGCCGCCTGCCTGGCTACTCTGCGGGCCTGCGGCGAATGGAAGCAGGCCGCAAAAGCCGCTCTGTCCGTCTTCGAAGATATCATGGCGGAACAAATCACTCACCCAGAACTGTGGGGGCAGATCGCCATCACTTTGACCCGGGAGAATTCCGAGCTGGCCTCCCTGGCCGCACATACCGCCTTGGACAACGCGACCAAAGACGCCCATCCCAACTATCCGATCTTCCACGCCCTTCAAGCTGATGTGGCACACCGTGTCGGGGATAAGGCAACCCAACTCAAAGCCATTCAAGCTTTGCTATCGGTTTGGGAGAATGAACCACGCTGGCACGCCATTGCCGCAGACCTACTGCTCAAAGACGTTGAAGCAGGCGAAATGGCCATTCAGGATGGCATTACCCACCTGGAAAAAGCTACCCAGCTAGAGCCGCTCAAAGTAGCTTACTATCAAAAACTAGGAGAAGCCCACTGGGCCGCGAAAAACATCGATTCCGCTATCCGCACCTTGAAACAGGCCACCAGCCTGGCTCCCAAGGACCCACACTCATGGAAATTGCTAGCTGAAATCTACCAAAGCAACAGCGAACTTGAGAAGGCTAAGAAGTGCGCGGACAAAGCGCTGCGGCTATCTCCCGACCTGCCTGGCCCATACTTGATCCTGGCGGAGATCGCCTTGAAATACGGACAACCGCAAGATACGCTGAAACACGTCAAGAAAGTGCTGCAAATCAAACCGGGAGAACCCCGGGGGCTGCTGCTCCAAGCCGATGCCCTGACCTTTTTGGACAAACATGCAGAAGCTTTGAGTTCTCTGGAAGCTGCCACCGCACGCTTGCTCCCCACAACCGACTTGCTGTTGAAAACCGTTGAACTCAAACGCCACGTACGGGGCGAGAAAGTCGCCATGGAATCCCTCAACAACCTGGCCGCTCAGTATCCAAAAGACCCCAAGATCCTGGTGGCGCACGCCCAGGCCCAGGCCGAGACTGGTGATAGGCAGCAGGCCATTCAATCTGCCCAAAGGGCATTGCAAAACTCCGGCGACAAACTCACCAGCGAAGATAAAGCTAAACTGCTCCACATTTTGGGGCACTTACTGCGCCGCAACGGCCAACTAGATCAGGCCGTCCAGCACCTCAGCCAGGCGATTGACTATGTACCTGAGTGGGTTGATCCCTACATCGAACTGGGGCGCACCTATCACGAGCGCAGGCAATACGACCAGGCCTTACAAACCTATCAGCAAGCCATTGCCATCACCCCAGGTGACCCCCGCGCTTATTATCAGGCAGGACTGACCCTAAAAGAAACTAAAGATTATCCCAACGCCGAGGTGATGCTGCGCAATGCCGCCCAACTGGCTCCCGAAGATATCAGCATTCAACGCCAACTCGGCGCAATCGTGGCACTCAACCTGGTGCACAACCCCAAACAGGTGCTCACCGCGATAAAAACACACTAAGGTATGGAAACCATGCAACCTATCCCCTCCGGCTCACCTTTGGAGCAAATCCCTCAGGGCAGGCCCTGGCCACGCCAGTACCTCCTGGACATTTTGCACACCGCCCAGACCGTTAAGTCCCATCGCTTTGCCCGCCAGACCGCATTGAACTGGCTGACATCCTACGAGAACGACCTCTACGTCCGTTATCTGCATGCCCAAGCCCTGCTTGGGGATGGCCGTGACCAGCAAGCTTCAGCGATCGTCGATAAAATTTGCCTTGCGGATCCCGAGTTCTTAGAGGCTCAAATCCTGCGCGCCAAAATCACAGGCGAAGCCGGGGCAAAGGGGACAAACGAGGCCCTGGGCTGCGTCCAGGCTTTGGGCGGGACCGGCGATCTGGATGAGAAGCAGGCCCTACCTGCCCCGGGCTGGACACAACCCCTGAGTCTCGCCCGTAAAGCCCTCACGCATGGAGATTTTGATACCGCTCAACAGCAGATCAGCCTGGCCCTGGCGTCCGAGCCAATCCCGGCCTTATTGGGCGTCACCCATCTGCAAACCCTCTGGTCACAGAAAGACACCCCCGAGGCCGCGATAAACAACATCGCTGAATACTATCATCAGCGCTGGCCGGACTGCGTTCCGCTGATGTTGATCTTGGCTGACAGCATGATGGGCGGAGGTAAATCTGATAAGGCTGTGGCTTTGCTACACCGTGCCGCCACCAACGATCCCAACGGGCAGGTAGCTGGACGCATTTGGGGGGAGAACAACCCTTACAAAGCCCTGTGGCCCGAACGCATGGAAGCCGTCATCGATGTTTCCATCCCGGCTGAGGTAGCAGCAGCTCTAGGCTGGAATCTGCTGCCGTCGCCGGTGGAGTCCCCGCAGCAAAATGTCTGGGATCGAAATCTTACTGAAACAGAGGTCCCTGAGGAGGCAGTTCCCCACCCCGATGCCGTCGATCCCCCTCAGCCCGAAGTGCCGGCCGTTGCCGACTCGGCAACACCACCATCGGACTCCGCTGCGCGCGACCTGGACAGCGAAGATCTAGTTGAGCACGAACCCGAGCCGGAGGCAATCCCCGAATCCGATCATACCGACCTCGAAACGGAGTTGCAGCAGGCCCGCTCAACGGTAAGAGAACTGTTGAGCAAAGACCAGCCCGATGAACCGGAGACTCCGGTTTCAATGGAAGACGAGCTGGAGGATATCGCTAAAAATTTGGAAGTGCCAGACGCAGCCCGTTCTGATGGGCGTCTGCCGGTGTATGTCGTTTTCACCACTCGCGCGGGATTGGAACGAAAATACGGTCTCGAAAAGATGGCTGGCCTCGATGACGCCATGGAGAAGCTGGTGCTGACCTTACGAGAGCGGCCGGGCTGGGGTTCGATCCTGGTCTACGCCGACGATCCCGCCGGAATGGCCGGCTTGGGTCTCAAGCCCTGCCCACCAGACGATGCCTGGAAGTTGAAGTTAGCCCTGGCAGACCTGGATACGGTCTTGCGCGAGAAGGGCGCAATGATTGGTGCGGTGCTGATCGTGGGTGGGCCAGAGGTAGTCCCCTACCACCATCTGCCCAACCCCACCGATGATTCTGACAGTGATGTACCCTCCGACAACCCCTATGCCACGCGCGACGAGAACTATTTCATCCCCGAATGGCCCGTGGGGCGATTGCCAGGAGGTGCTGGTGAAGACACAAAACTCCTGTTGACCACGCTGCAGGAGATCACCAAACGTCACGCCTCGACAAAATCCCATCGAAATAGTTGGCTGTTCTCGATATTGAATTATTTGTTTGAACGCCTGTTCCCTCGCAATAAAGATTCTCAGAGCTTCGGTTATTCCGCTGAGATCTGGCAGCGGGCGGCCCTATCCGTGTTCCGCACCATCGGGGAGCCGCGCGCCCTGATCACTTCGCCGCCAGTGGGAGAACACAACGAGATCCCAGAACCCGCCGCTCGGTTGGGTTATTTCAATCTGCATGGGCTGATCGACGCCCCCGAATGGTATGGTCATCGCGACCCATCCAATTCCCCCAGGCCTGGCGTCAAACCGATCGACGAGGGCCCTGATTACCCTGTCGCCCTGCGCCCTCAGGATGTGATCAATGGCGGTCGCGCCCCGCAGGTGGTCTTCAGCGAGGCCTGCTACGGCGCTCATGTCTTCGACCGCGCAATCGAAGATTCGCTGGCCTTGAAATTCCTGTACTCTGGCAGCCAGGCCGTGATCGGCTCGACCGTCATTGCCTATGGCTCTGTAACCACGCCCCTGAACGCCGCCGACCTGCTGGGCAAAGCCTTCTGGCAATATCTCCAGGAGGGCCTGTCAGTCGGTGAATCCCTGCGCCGGGCCAAGATCTACCTTGCCAAAGAGATGCACAAACGTCAGGGCTACCTTGACGGTGAAGACCAGAAGACCCTGATCTCCTTTGTGCTCTATGGCGATCCCCTGGCACACGCGAAAGACATCGGAAGTTTGGGGAACTTGCCAGGTCTCAAAAGATCATCCAAGGAAGTACAACGCTTCGCTGACGGCCCGCCCCAGGTAAAAACCATCTGCGACCGCTCGGATGTCCCTGGTACCTCGGAGCCAATTCCTAAAGATGTGATGAGTCATGTCAAGCACATTGTGGAGCAGTATCTGCCCGGCATGGAGGGCGCGCAACTCTCGATGAGCTACGAGCACGCCGAATGTGGCTGCGAAGGTCACACCTGCCCAACCGGTCAACTGGGCACAAAATCCCGACCAGCCATTGATCCCCAGCGGCGTGTGGTCACCATGAGCAAAGAAATCCACGATGCCTATCGCGTCCACCCGGCATACGCGCGGCTGACGCTCGATCAGTCTGGGAAGGTCGTCAAAGTTGCTGTATCGCGCTAGACCCACGGTTACAAGATTCAGCGAATAACTCCCCATTCCCGCCCTCAGCAGCTGATCACCGGAAATTGGTGATCAGCTGCTGTCCCGATCCTGCTCGATCAAAATCTTGATCGCTTCTACGGCAGTTCTGATCGCCCGATCGCCATGGAAAAGCTTCTTGCCCTCCTCGTCCTTGGGTAAGCCTTCGTCTTTGGCTACCATCATCATCACGCCACCGGCACGGGCGTTGTGAATGCTGGCGATGATGAAGATCGCCGAGGCTTCCATCTCTGAACAAATCGCGCCCCCGTTCACCCAGGCCTGCCAACGCCCTTCCAGGTGTTCCGCCACGGGCATGCGATGGGCTTCCGTCTCCCCATAAAAAGAGTCCTTGGAGTGCGAGACTCCTACACGATACGGCAAGGTAAGCTTTTCGGCCCCCTGGCGCAAGGCCAGCACAAGATCGGGGTCTGCTACGGCAGGAAATGCCATCGGCAGATAGTGGGCGGTCGTACCTTCATCGCGGATAGCAGCCGTGACGATGGCGATCTCTCCAGTCTTGGTACCCGGCTGCATTCCCCCCGAGGTGCCCACCCGGATAAATGTATCCGCGCCAATCTTGATCAACTCTTCCATGGCAATCGCGGTCGATGGGCAGCCGATCCCCGTGGAAGTCACTGACACCTTCTCGCCCAGTAAAGTGCCCGTATAAGTCGTATACTCACGGTTTTGGGCCATCAGTTGGGGGTTTTCAAAGAACCCGGCGATCTTCTCACTTCGGCCCGGGTCCCCTGGGAGCAAAACATATCGTCCCACATCCCCCTCTTGCAGCTGAATGTGATACTGTTTGGTCATATTGCCTTCCTGTGCTCAAGGAACATTTGTAGAAGTGGGACTCACAATTTTACCAAACAAATCACCCGGGCTTCATCCCGATGAACTCCCTCGGATTGCGAATATCTTCCCCCTACAGATCTACAAAAGCCACCTGCTTGCTCGCCGTATTATAGAGCGCCAGCGTACTGCGGCCGTTGAGGCCCATCAACTCACCTGGGTTGAGCAGCAGCGTCTCCCCTATCCATTCCTCATGGGCAATATGGTCGTGGCCATAACAAACCAGATCATAGCGCCCTGACTCCGCCAGGGCACGGGCGATCTTAGGGTAGTGATTTAACACCACTTTCAGACCGTCCAACTCGATCTCGGCGAAATCGCCATGCAGGTGAATATTCTCCGCCGAAGCGGCCAACTCGGTCAGCAGGCGTTTATCGCCATCATTATTCCCCCAGACCACATGGACCGGTTTTCCACCTGTTCCCTTGATCAAACGGGCGATCATGAACGGGGAGATCAAATCCCCGCAATGCAATACCACGTCGGCGGCCTCCAGATGCGGCATGGCCTTGGCTAACTTCCAGATGTTGTCATGGCTGTCACTTATAACGGCTATACGCATCACAGCGCTCCTTGTAAATCTATATGCTCCTTGTTACACTTGCGACGGTCAACTTCCAATCCTATCACATCTTTCCCCACGCATGAACAGCAAACAAAATCTCGCGATCTACCTGATATTCCTCCTCAGCCTGGTCTTAAGTTTCACATCCGGCTATCTGATCCACGCACAATGGGGATCACCAAAGACAGATCACCCCGTCCTGTTGGAGGCAAAGAACATCTTGGAAAACCATGCCCTGGATGATCTCCCTGAGGGAGCGACCCTGGAATATGGGATGATCCGCGGCATGCTGGAGGCCTTTGGAGACCCTTTTACTCACTTCACCGAACCCGCACAAACCGAACTCAACAACGACAATTTAGAAGGCAGCTACGGTGGCATCGGGGCGACGCTCGACCGCGATCCGGACAGCTTCATCCTGCTGTACCCTTTCCCAGACGGACCGGCTTTTGAGGCCGGGATATTGGACAACGACCGGCTGATCCTGGTCGATGATCTGATCATCACCCCCGAAACCCCCACCGAGGAAGCTGTGGCGGCGCTGCGGGGGCCGGAAGGTGACCCGGTTTCCCTGACCATCAGCCGTCCCCCAGAGCACGAGGAATACAGCTTCGAGATCAAACGAGAGAACATCCCCCTGCCCTCAGTGACCTGGCATACCGCCCCCGCGGAAGCGACATTGGGCATCGTCAAAGTCAATCTGATCGCTGCCAGCACCACAGAGGAGATCGAAAGGGCCATCGCCGACCTAAAATCTCAGGGGGCGGAGTACTTCGCTCTTGACCTGCGCGGCAACGGCGGTGGCTTGGTAGATGCCGGGGTAGACGTTGCTAGGCTCTTCCTGGAAAGCGGCGATATCCTTCAAGAGCAGTATCGCGATAAGCCGATCAACACCTACAAAGTCAAAACGCCGGGGCCGCTTAACGATATCCCTCTGGTTGTGTTAACCGATGCCAACACCGCCAGCGCAGCAGAGATCATCGCCGGCGCACTGCAAGCCCACAGCCGCGCCCCAATAATCGGCGCGCACACCTTCGGCAAAGACAGCATCCAACTGGCCTTTGAGCTTCAGGATAGTTCCAGTCTGCACGTCACCGCGGCCAAATGGTGGATTCCGGGGTTGGACATCAATATTGGAGAGAATGGCATAGCGCCAGATATCGAAGTTCTGCCTGGGGAAGATAATCAGGACACCGCCATCGAGGCTGCCATTCAAGTCTTCACCTCACCTGAGACACCTTAAAGTTGCAATTCCTAAAAACCATACGATGGTAAGAATGCCGAGGGTGCTACTCCGGTTATACGAAGTGTTGTTTACGGGAGTGGTCGAATTTATGGTGTTGAGAAATCCATGAGATGGTAGGTGTAGTTAGGAAATTGGATCTTAGTGAGTTGCCGTCGATTGTAAGCATAGACA
>JANQED010000082.1 GCA_028278545.1 Anaerolineales bacterium | reverse complement strand
CGCATTCTGGCTGAAGGTGGGATCGAGATGGACCACACCGGTATGCGTGACCGGCTGGCGGGTAGCGGCTGTACAATTCGAGGCAGCAGAGTATATATCCCTCCTGAACTTGTAGAAGACACTATCCGTCAGATCCCGCCCTCGTTTACCATCTATGGCCGTTCGACGGATCGCTCTCTTGAGATCGGCCTGGACAGGACGTACTGCACCAATACGGGCGTATTTCCGAATATCTATGACTTTGATAGTGGAGAGATACGACGAAGCACTCTCAAGGATGTGAAGACAACGGCCCGTATTCTAGACGCTATGGATAGCGTACATGCCGTATATGTCTCGCTGGTTGATGCAACTGACTTGGCACCCCATATGGTCACAGCCAGCGGTTTTGCCGAGATATTGGCCAATACCACCAAGCCCCTCGTGGGCCCGGGGGTGACAAATCGAGCTGAAGCCGAGGCAGTTGTCGCAATTGCAAGTGCCATGCGGAATGGTGGGGCTGAGGAGCTGGCCAGTTATCCAATTTGTATACCTTTTGTGTGCCCGGTCTCTCCTTTGTCCTTCCCAACAGATACCATAGATGCCCTGCTAGTAATAGCCGAGGCAGGTCTACCGCTGGATGCGCTTAGCAATCCCGTGATGGGGTTGACTGCACCCTATACAATAGCAAGCTGTGTTGCTTTAGGGCACGCGGAGGTGTTGGCGTTGGCAGTGATGGCCCACGTGGTATCGCCAGGACTGCCGATCCTGAATCAGAACACGCCGAGTGTGGCAGAAATGCGCTCCCTGAGTGCCACCACGGGTGGTCCGGAAAGCGGTTTGATACGCCAGACGGTAGTTCTGCTTGCCAAATACCTGCAAATGCCATCTTGTGCCCACGGGCATACCAGTTCGCCGGTGTTGGGCTTTCAGGCTGCTGAGGAGAAAGCATTGAACAGCTTGTTGATAGCCAGCGCTCGCCCGTCGCTATTGGGTGGACTGGGGGCTTTGGCCAATATTATGGTCACGTCGTATGAGACGATATTGCTGGATAATGAAAGAAACGCTGCGATACTACGGATTCTGAACGGGGTTCAGGTCGATGAGGACCACCTTGCTCTCGACGTGATCAACGAACTGGTAGAGACGGGGATGGCTTTGGGTAGTGAGCATACTCTGAGATACCTACGTTCCGATGAGGTGTGGAAGCCGCGCTTCGCAGTCCGACATGGCTTGGCTGACGCAGCATCCGGGCTCGAGATTGGCCTTGACCGGGCTCGAACCGAAGCAAAAAGACTGATGGACACGTATGAGGTGGAACCGCTTCAGGATGACGTTCAGTTGGCGATCGCCGAAATACTTGTCGCCTATGATCGCGCACAGACTGCTATGCGCCGTCTATAAGTACTGTGCTTCCGTGGTCAGTTTTTCTGGTGTTGCCGCCCGTTGTTTTCGCGCCTCACCGGAGTTGCGTTTCTCGGGGATGTGGTGACGGCGCCAATTGGTGTCGGTATGTGCATGCTATTACCCTGCGTGGGGTCGCTATGTAGATTCTAGTGGTGCCTTTTGATAGAGGGCGCTGACAACAAAACGTGGCAATCTGAGGAGGAACAATGAGCTTAGTGGCCAAAACGAGGCCGGAACCTGTGAAAACCAGCGTCTACAACGTGTTGCCCGTGGCGGTGTACGAGAGCAATTGTGCAATGGGCATGGCGGCGGCGTTGGAGGCCCGAGAGATAATCTGCCAAGCCATTGCTGACAATGGCGGAGCACGAATCATACTTGCTACTGGCAATTCGCAACTTACTTTCTTGCATGCACTGCGCGACCTGGAAGGCATCGAGTGGCCAAAGGTGAATGTGTTTCACGCGGATGAATATGTAGGGATAGATCCCAATCACCCGGCCAGCTTTCCGGCATTCCTCCGCAGGCACATTATCGATTCTGTCAATCCAAATGCGTTCTATCCAGTCCCGGGTCAGGCTGAGAACCTGGACAAAGCGTGTCGGGAGTATGAGAGACTGCTTCGGGAACAGCCTGTGGATTTGTGTGTATTGGGAATTGGAGAGAATGGTCATTTGGCGTTTAACGACCCTCCCATCGCTGATTTTGATGATCCTGTGTGGGTAAAGGTCGTTCAGTTGGATGTGGCGTGCAGACGACAGCAGGTGGGGGAAGGGCATTTCGGTTCCATCGATCAAGTACCCAAACTAGCGATAACACTCACGATCCCAGCCCTTCTCGCAGCCAAGAGGACATTGGCCATCGTTCCAGAGGCTCGGAAGGCTAAGATTGTCTACCAGACCCTGAATGACGCGGTCGGGCCTGCCTGTCCTGCGACAATCTTGAGAGAGACTCCACATGCCCACCTGTTCCTGGATAGAGACTCGGCAGCGATGGTCCTGCCGAGCTAGGCTGGCTGGGTACTTGCCGGAGTCTGCAAATTCAGGAGAATGGATGTTGGTGGTGTTCAGCGATAGAGTTTCCTATCAGGACGGCATCGTTGACAAGGCTAGGCCGCAACTTCCATGTCGGCCAGGATAGATCGCTTGGCTCGCATCAAATGGATTCCCATCTCGGCTTGGGCAGTCTCTGCATCTCTCGCTTCCAGGGCCGCGATGATCCGCTTGTGCTCCTCTTCGGCCAGGTCAAGTTCCCGCTCCGAACGTCTGTACCGTATACGAGCCATTTGCGCATGCACGTTCTCTCGAACGTGAGCTTGGCAAAGGCGCTCGTTGCCGGCAAGGGCAACGAGCTGCTGATGGAACTGGTGGTCCAGGGCCAGATAGCGGGGATAAATGGCATCACGGTCTTTCTTGGCTGCTAGATCAGCCAGTTCTTGAACGATCGCCCGGAGCTCGCCAATTTCTTTGTCAGTTGCTCGTTCTACTGTCAGTTTGACAGCATAGATTTCGAGTGCTGCACGCACGTCAAAGGACTCTGCAATTTCCTCAGGGCCCGGATCGCTGATAAAGGTACCAGAGCGCGGGACGATCACTATGAGACCTTCCGCTTCGAGGCGGAGCAGAGCTTCTTTCAGGGGGGTTCGGCTTATCCCCAGTTTCTTTTCTATAGCATTCAGATCGAGACGTTGCCCAGGAGCAAATTCCTTGCTGACGATCTTTTCTCGCAGTATTTGATAGGCCGCCTCGCTGATCCTGGGGGTATGAATCATTGGCAAACCAGACTCAGTCCTCATCACTTTCCCCCTCAATGCAGGCAGATAGAAATTTCAGATTTTAGATTTGGTGACTATTATATCATGGTCGCCCGATATTGTCAATCTCTTGCATTCCTTGCAATGGGGTTGTAGCAAAGTCAAGGAGGCTGAGATTTCCTTGCGCTTTGGTGCAGGCTGTGCAGAACGATGAGAATCGGCCCAGAATGGTGATCGTGCGGTCGGGAGCAAGAAATCGGAAATCTTTCGCCAAGGACGCCGGGCTCAGGTACGAAGCCTTTCCGGGGCCGGGATCTAGGCCGAAGGGTTTTGTGCCTGAGCTGAGGGCTTGCAGGTACCTGAGCCGCCGGCGGCTCTTGATGCAAAACATCAGATTTGCCGATGTACTACATTGATCCGAACGGATACACGATATCGCGGATATACAGCGTCCGATTGGAAACTTGAGCCAGCTTGTGCCAGACTATGGGCCAAGCTGGGCCAGCGAAGCCAAGACCTGTTCGCAGAGCTTGGATGCAATCCAGATGTCGGGCCGGGCTGCGATTTCCTGAATCAGAAGGTCCGCCTGGTCGAAGGCATTTGGACCGTGTTGAACAAACCGGCCAGGAGATCCAGGCGATTGAGCTTGCCCAGGGCTATCAACGGGCTGGCATTGCACAGCACGTTGGTCATAGCAGCTAGCCCAGCTCTTCGGCCAGGGTTTCACCGGAATAA
>JANQED010000124.1 GCA_028278545.1 Anaerolineales bacterium | reverse complement strand
TCGAAGCCGATGGCGGGCCTGGCCCTGGCCGATCTGACCGTGGCGGCGCGCACCGTCTGGGGCGAGGCCCGCAACCAGGGCTAGGAAGGGATGCTCGCGGTCGGCTGGGTGCTCAGAAACCGGGTCGAGGACCCGCGCCAATGGCCGTGCCGCCTAGCCCCGGTTTGCACCCAGCCCTGGCAGTTCAGCTGCTGGAACCGGAACGACCCGAACCGCGCCAAGCTGCTCGGCGTCGGCTTGGACGCCCCCGAGTTCGTGCTCGCCCACGCCGCGGTCTGGGCGGCGGTCGCCGGAACCACCCCCGACCCGACGGGAGGTGCCAACCACTACCATAGCCGTCACATCGCGCCGCCGTACTGGGCCGAGGCTGCCCGGGAGACGGGAACCATCGGTGATCACGTGTTCTATCGGCTGTGAGGGGAGAGCCAGCCAGGCGGGGGGCGAGACCGCATAACGCCTTATCGACACACGGTCTCGCAAACTCTAGCCTGGGATTGCGCTGGTCTATGGGGGCATGTCGCATGAGAGACACACTGATCAATGCCATCGACGCTCTCGGAGACGAGGAGCAGCAGCATATTGAAGAGCTAGTGAACGATATCCGCCGCAAACGGGACGCAAGAACCGGCTTCTCGCGTTCGAATCTCATAGCGCTCCAAGCGGTTGTTCACTCGAAGAGCTATAATCCAAGCACATCTTCCTTCAATTACAAGCTCATAGATCGCATTATGACTTTGCGATATCAATTTGGCAATTTGCTTCTGTTCGGGGTTTATATTGTGCTTGCGGTGTGGTTGTTTTTTTTCGCTATCAATTTGCAGTATTTTGGTGGCATGTCGGTTGAAGCCACCGGAGGTGGTGAAAGTGCCCGTGCTCAATGGGGGCAATTTGGTGATGCATTCAACATGTTGAATACACTGTTTACCGGACTAGCTTTTGTTGGTGTCGTGGTGACACTACTTCTGCAACGAAAAGATTTTGAAGCATCGCTCCTGGAGATTAACGAAAGCACAAAGGCCCAAAAACGACTTGCGGAAGAAACATCTCGCGAGCGGCGGGATCGACATGCAGAACTCTACCAAGTGTTCAACAGCAATGACATGTATGCTGCGCGCACCGAAATGTGGCCTGTCGCCTTATTCTTCTGGTTTGAATCCGACGAGATTCGGAGTAACCTAGACTGGTACAGCCCGAGACGCCGAGGTCAACCCATCCGAATTGCAGACAACAAATTGAAGCACTGCACATTGATGTTAGATTTCTATTCGTATTTGTATCGACTATACATTAACGAAAATGAAACAGGCATGATGAAAGAACAGGCAAGGCGTTACTACTATCCAGCCTGGCGTGGTTTCCTTCTTAGTTTTGTCTCAATTTCAATTAGATCCTTTGAGGGCTTTGGAATATCAGGTCGTCCTGACGAGAATTATTTGGACCCAAGATTCCAGGACATCCTGGATCTTGACGAAAGAATATATGATGGAGAGAGCTACGATATAATGAATGATCCATTTACTTCGCACGTCCTTCGAAGGAAAGAGTTAGATGATCAATATATTAAGGAGGAGTTCTATCCTGGGTTTAACCGAATTGTCATTGACAGAACAAAGGCGGAATTTTCGTAGTGTACGCCCTGTGTTGCCGCTTTGACCTCGGCTACAAGCGGAGCATCTAGAAAGGCCGAGGTCTCGGAACCGGATCGGAGTCCAATTTCGATCTCGAAGTGAATGATGCAAATCTTCCAAAGCGGCCCATCACCGTGAGGGAGAAGGGCGGGTTTTTCCAAGTCTGGGTGATCCATGCTTGCGTGAATGCTACCGAGCAGGGTGGAGGTGATTTCAAACTACGCCGCCAAAAGAGTCTCCAGAGCACCTTGGAGATGCTTGTCGGTGTCCAGATCAGCCCCGATACCGACTTTGCGCGGGTGTGGCAGCATGTGTTCCGGGATGTCGTGTCGTTGCGCGATTTCAGCGCCGGGGCGCACGTTGTTGTGTCTTATTGAGAAAGGGGGCGGGTCGAATTCGGTACCGCACCCTTGCAACTGATTGCACGCTGTCTTGAGGCGCGACGAAGTTTGCGTCACGTCCATCTTCTACAGTGGATGCGGCTCGGCGCCCGCTAACATGTTGATATTGCTGAGACGAGCTTGACCTTCTGGGGTTTTTGTGGTGCCAATG
>JANQED010000032.1 GCA_028278545.1 Anaerolineales bacterium | reverse complement strand
ATTCGGGACGATGTTCCAACAAGGCGCGGCGGCCTATTTCGCTGGCAGGGCGGTAGGATTCCGGATGCAAGACCGCCAGGACGTCCTCCGCGAAATCCCCACGCCAATCGCGGCCGGCACTTTGGGATATTTGCAGCATGGTAAAGGGATTGGGCAAGTAGCGGCGATCCCCCCAATTCTTTATGGTCTGGTAGGACACGGCCCGATCAAAAGGCGCGAGGGCTTCACTGAGCGCGTTGGCAAAGGTGCGCAGGGGCGCCAGGCGGCGGTCATCGCCCTGCAAGAGGCGGTATTCGCGCACGATTTGGGAAACGGCAGTTTTGGCTGGTAAATCGGTTTTGATCATGGCTCCCCCGTTTGGGCAAGAGTCTAGAACTTTTGTTCTATATTCTAGCCGATCCCGGCGAGAGTATCAAGGCCCTGGCAAAGGCGTCAAGGATATAGACAAACACCGGTGCCAGGCGGTTTGATATCTATTAACGAGGGAGCAGGAGGCAGAGGATTGGGACTGGCGGGTGGCCGGCTAGGCGCGAGAATCCCAGAGAGGTTCTTCGATGTTTTGCTGGTGGTTCTCGTAGCGAGCCATGACGAAGAGTAGGTCAGAGAGTCGGTTCAGGAAGCGCAAGTTCTCTGGACGGACGCTTTCTTGGCGGGCGAGCGAGACTGTGCGACGTTCGGCGCGGCGGCATACCGCGCGAGCAACTTGCAACACAGCTGCCCCCGGCGCGCCGCCGGGCAGGATGAAATTCTGCAAAGGGCCTACCACGGCGTTGATTTCATCGATCAGCTTTTCCATCGATTCAATGTGCTGCGTTTGGATGCGAGGGGTTTCTTGATTCTCATCTGGGGGAATGGCCAAATCGGCGCCGAGATGCAGAAGTTGATTCTGAATAGATAGAAGGGATTTCTGCAAGAGGTCACTGAGGCCCTGCGCCAAGGCCAAACCGAGCAAGGCGTTCAACTCGTCCACAGCGCCATAGGCCTCCACCCGGATGTGATCCTTGGGCACGCGCTGGTTAGTTCCCAGAGCGGTGGAGCCATCATCTCCGGTGCGCGTGTAAATCTTGGTTAAGCGAGGCATGGTGGAGCGATTATACAGCAGCCGGGATGGTCGATATGGGGGAGTGTTTGGGTGGCCGTTTTCCGTTATTATGGGAGCGTGTTACAGACAGAGTCGGTTTTCTTGGGGGAGCGAGTGGCCGCGGCCTTGCGCTGGCTGGTGCTGCTGGCACTGGGATTGTTGCTGGCGGCGGAGGGTGCGGCGAGCGCGTCCGTATTGATTTTGCTAGGGCTGGGCGCGCTAGGGAACCTGGCACTTTCAATATCGCTGACGTTTGGGAAGCGGGTGAAACACCAGGGCCTGTATTGCTTGATCATTGATAGCGGCCTAGCCCTAGGGCTATTCTATATTGGCGGGACTTTGCAGGGCCCATTAGTGTGGGCAGGTTTGCTGCCGGTAGTGTGTGCCGCATTGGTGTTTCGGTTGACTGGGGGATTGATGGCCAGCATAGCAACAGTTGCAGCATTTTCGGCCATGGCGTTAATCGATGTGCCGCCTATCGAAATCCCAGCTGGTATGCTGCTTCCCGCAACTGTGTTTGTCGTTGTTGGCGCAGGCCTGGGATTCTTGAGCCAACAGCTTTACATTCAATTGAAGCAGAGCAGCGATCTGGAATTGGGCGAGGAGATAGAACGAAGGCAGCGCGAGCGGGAACGGGCCGAAGCATTGGCTGAAATCACCTCAACGCTAAATGCCAGCCTTGTATTTGAGCACGTGTTAGACGCGGCATTGGATCTGAGCGGCAGGTTGATGGTGGAGCCGGCGCATGGTCCATTTGGATTGGTTAGCTGTATTCTGCTTTTTCAGGAAGGGGGTTTGAAAATCGCGACGGCCCGGCGATTGGCAGCGGGGGACATGGAAAGGACACTCCCAGGCGCCGAGGGCGCTTTGCAGGAGGTGCTGGAAACTGGCGAGGCACGGTTGGTCGACAAGCCAAGCAAGGATCCGGAACTGCTGGCGATTTCGGGCCTGATCAGCTCTGAGACTGCTTATATTGCACCGCTGCGAGCGGGCCTGGATTTGTTCGGGGCGATGGTTTTCGGCCACCAGCAGAGCGATTTCTTTGACGAAAGTCGCCGGGAGATCCTGGACATTGTGGCGCGACAGGTGATGGTCGCGTTACATAACGCGCAATTGTACGAAGCGCTGAACGAGGAAAAGGAGCGAATCAGCGGGATCCAGGAGCAAGCGCGTCATCAATTGGCGCGCAATCTGCACGATGGCCCCACTCAATCGGTGGCGGCGATCGCGATGCGGGTGAACCTGGCGCGGCGCCTATTGGGGCGCGATCCAGAAGCGGCGGCGGAAGAGTTGTACAAGGTGGAGGATTTGGCGCGGCGGACTACGAAAGAAATCCGCCACATGTTGTTTACTCTGCGTCCTCAGGCCCTGGAGAACGGTGGCCTTGTGGCAGCGCTGAAAGATCTGGCGCGACAGACAGAGGACTCCTACGACCAGAAGGTGGTGCTGGAGGCCGATCCTGGCTCAGTCCGGCGCATGGACCTAGGTCGCCAGGGTGCTTTGTTTTACATCGTTGCTGAAGCAGTGACTAATGCGCGCAAGCATGCGCAGTCGGAACAGATTGTGGTGCGAGTGCAGCAGGCGGAATCTGACGTTGTGCTGGTCGAGATCCTGGATGAAGGTGTTGGGTTCGACCTGCAGGAGGCGGAGATTAAGCGCCAAGCGAGTGGCAGTTTGGGATTGCTCACCTTGCGTGAACGCGTGGAATTGATCAATGGCCTGATGCGAATTGAAAGTCAAAAAGGCCGCGGCACGCGGGTGCGGGTATGGGCTCCGCTCACGGAGGGGGCGGCGGATCGACTGCGCCGTGGCTGATCGGCTCGCCACCAAGTCCGGGGTAGTGCGTTGGGGCGGGGCTATGTGGATGGCCCTGTTTTTGCTTTGGCTGCCAATTGAGGAAACAGGACCGGCCAGTAGCTTATGGTTAGCAACGTCTGGGGCAGCGTGGTTCCTGGTCCGTTGGGTAACCGGGAGCAAAGACACAAGTGGCTTGAATTGGATGGGACGAGGGGCGTTGATGGGAGCCGCGGTCCCAGTTCTGGCGATTATCTTGCTGGCGTTCAAAAGCGGATTGCATGCCCATGGCTTTGCAGAGATCTCCATCGCGCAACTGTGGAATTTGGTGCTTGGCTGGCCATGGTGGATTGCGGGCGGGTGCGTGGTTGGTTGGGGCGCTTGGACCTTGGAAAAAAGGAGGCTGAACACATAAAAAAGGGGTTGGTTGAAGGCAGGGTGTGGGCCTGAGCAGAGAGGTGCATGGTGCCGGCAATAAATGGAATGTACTATGTAGATAGTACAAGGGAGAACCAGGGCCGGGTTTTAGTTTGGTTGCATGGAGCAGGAGGCAACCTGACTCAATGGCCCTACACCTTGCGGCGACTGCCAGGCTGGCGAGTATTGACTCCGGATTTGCCAGGACATGGGCGCTCTGAAGGGCCAGGATTGCTATCGATCGAAGGTTATGCGGAAAAGATCCTGGATTGGCTTGATGCGTTGGAGATCGAAAGTGCCATGTTGGGCGGCCATTCAATGGGTGCGGCGATCGTGCTTCAGATGACTCTGAACGATCCCGAGCGAGTAAAAGGATTGGTGCTCCTCGGCGCAGGCAGCCGGATGGATGTTAATCCCCAGCTGCTAGGCCAACTTGCCATCGCGGAGCACATGCGGGGGACATCAGAGCAGATCGCAAAATGGAGCTTCCACCGTGAAACCGACCCTAGGCAGCGACAAGCGATGGTCCGGCAACTGACCGCCAATCGAGCGGGAGTTGTGTACGGGGATTTTCGGGCTTGCTCAGAATTTGATATTGGCAGTGAGCTTGACCGGATCACACAACCTGCGCTGGTTTTGTGCGGGGAGGCGGACATAATGATGCCGGCACGATTAGGGCAGGAGCTGGCCGAAGGGCTCTTGCGGGGGGAGGCTCGGATCGTTCCTGATGCAGGCCACATGATGATGCAGGAGCAGCCGCGTAAGGTGTTGGGCTTTGTTGAGGATTTCCTGGAAAGGTTTTAGGTGCTCGAGCTGAGGGCTTGCTATAATTCCGCGGTTGGCATATGGGGATGAAGCATTCAGCCGGACCGAGCGCTTCCGCTTATGGATCCGCAATCATCGACTGGAGATCAGTGAGGGGAGGAAGCCAGATTGATGGTTAGTTTGGGTAGGGCCTGCGAGAGGGAGGCAAAAGGGGACAACAAAGGGTGGAGCAGTTGTTGGGGAAGCTAACAAGGCGCTGTACCAGGCAAAAACAAGAGGGCGAGACGAGTTGCAAGAGGCACATCTGTTGAAGAGGACCTTTGACGTGTTACGGGAAAATGCATTTTGGGTTACAGTATTGGCATATTTGCATAAGGAAAACACGAGAAGATGTTTATTAACCGCGACGTTGCCTTTGAAGTAGTGGAGGACTCAGTAAAGCGCGAGCAATCGAAGCTGATTGCTCGGCTCTTGACGTTAGTATTCATCGCGCTTCTCGTGAATATTCCATTGATATGGCCAGCATTGGTCGCAGCTCCCTTGCGCATGGTAACCACGGCTATTGCACTGTTGATCACGGCTCTGGCATGGATCGGAGTGAAACGGGGCTATCTGGTTCCTTCGCGTTGGTTGGCAGCCGTCGGTTATTGGGGTCTGATCATGTTTTTGGTGGCCAGAACGGGAGGATTAACCAGTCCCTGGCTCATGGCTCAAGTGGTTTTTGTTTTGCTTGTGGGCCTATTGATGGACGAGGGCACAGCCATAACCCTGGGTGTACTAAGCGTAGTTGGCGATGGGCTGTTATTCATTTTCAACGACTATGTTGCGGAGATAAACCAATCGTCAGGAATGCCAATTGAATTCTTGTCGGTTGCATTGATAAATTTCTTCTTGGTTGGATCATTAATCATCTTTGGAACCAGATTGTCAAAGCGGCAATCCGCGCTGGCAAGAGAAAATGAACTGCGTTATCGTTCTCTGTTCGAAAAGACAAATGATGCTGTCTTTTTGATCGGGGAGGATAACCGGCTGCTTAAGGTCAACGATCAGGCGGCGCGGATGCTGGGGCACACAGCTGAGGAATTGACGGGGATGCACATTGATCAAGTTGTGGCGCCGGAGGAACTAGAAGACGCATATGCAGTTGCTGGCCAATTAGAGGAACAGGGGATTCTCCCTGTATATGAGCGCATAATGGTGCGGAAAGATGGCAGCCGCTTTACCGCGGAAATCAATGTGGCCATGATCACGGATGAGGAAGGACGCCAGGTTCACATTCAGAGCGTAGTGCGCGATGTTTCCAACCGGAAACGGTTGGAGCAACAGCTACGCGATAACCTGGCTGAAATGGAAAATATTGCCATGCAGGATCCATTAACCGGTTTGCTTAATCGGCGTGCGATTGCAGAGCACGTGGATGTGGAATGGCACCGAAGTCAAAGGGAAAGGCAACCCATGTGTGTGCTGTTGATCGACATGGACAATTTGAAGGAGATCAACGATAGGTACGGGCACAAGACCGGTGATGAGGCCTTGCTGCAATTAGCGGCCGCCCTGCGAAAATCGAAACGGCGCTACGATTGGATGGGGCGCTGGGGAGGCGATGAATTCTTGGTGGTGCTGCCAAACACGAATCTGGTGCAGGCCAAGGAAGTAGCGGAGCGGTGCCAGTCGGTAATTGAAAGAGAGCCTTTGACGGATCCAGAGGGGAGGCCGGTTAAGGTCGAGGCTAGTATTGGACTGGCGTGCTACTCGGGCCGAGAGGGGGAGGAATTACCGTTGGACATGCTGCTTGCTCAGGCCGACCAGGCGCTTTATGAGGCGAAAGAAGCCGGGCGCAACAGAGTAGCTATTTACAGAGATTGAGCCAAAAACAAGATAAATTGACCATAATGGGGGCTTCTAGGTTGCCCCGCGATACAATCCTCCTTATAGTTTGATCCAGATACTCTAGGTGAACCGTTGCTCTTCGCACCTGCGAGAGATGAAACGGAGCTTTGGCGTGGGAATTAGCAGACGCAATATGCGTGGAAGCTTCCTGACGATGCGAGGGCGTCTGATGCTGGCATTGGTGGCGATGGCAGCGCTGCCGGCATTGTTAATTGGTGTGCTGGCTTACCAAAATGCAACGGCCACAATTGAAGAGCGGATCGCTAGCCAACTGATGGCGGTATCTGATCTGAAGCAAGCAGAAATCGAGAACTGGATTGCACTGGTTCAATTGGATGCAAACTTGCTGGCAGACAATTTCCTAAATGAAGAACATCTCACATTCATCTTGGATCCCGGTGGGGATGAGGAGCGCCAAGCGGATTTCGGCAACTTCCTGACCGAAAATCTTTACAGCTTGCAGGCTTCGCGCGTGGGATACGTGGAAGTGTATTACATGGACCTGTTTGGGCGGATCATCCTTTCTACTGAGGCGGATCGAGTGGGGCAAAGGGCCGAGGACGAGATCGTAACCAGCACTTTTGGCAGTGATAGCGGGCGGTTCTTGTTGGATATCCATCCACGTGAGGGCACTTACGAAATGGCTTTTAGCCAAGTGATGCGCCGGGTGGATTTGGAGGAAATGCAGGTTACCAGTACGGTTAATGCCGCGGTTGTGATCCGCGTCGACGTGAGCCAGAGTTTGTATTCTTTCCTGCTCAACTGGCCAGAACGTGGGGAAACAGGAGAGAGCTTTTTGGTTAAGCAAATCGATGGAGAGTACTACCACCTAAGCCCCTTGCGCTTTAGCGATGCTGCTCCGTTGTTGGAACCATTGCCCGAACACTTGCAGAGCGGAGAATCATTCAGGGAGCCGATGAGCCCCGATGACTATGTGGTGGCACTCACAGATTATCGAGGGGAAGAAGCACTGCACCTCAATCGTTCGATTACGGGTCCAGATTGGATATTGGTTGTTGAGAAGGGGACCCGTGAAGCGCTGGATTCGGTGACACAGCTCACATATATCTGGACACTGGCTACGGTCATCATTCTTTTGGTGGCGTTCGGGGTGGCGGCCTGGTTGGCGAGGCAATTGACGACTCCGCTTGTACTACTAGCGAATGCCACCAGACGGGTTGGCGAAGGTGATTTGCGGACCCGTGTGACAATGGAGCGAAAGGACGAATTTGGGGAATTGGCGGGGGCATTCAATTTGATGGTTGAGTCGCTGTGGGAAAACGCCTTGCGCATCCAGCAACGCAGCGAGGAATTGCAGGCCTTGGTTAATCTTTCCGATACTTTCTTGGGCTCAGCGAATTTGCGCGTGGCCCTGGAGAGTGCATTGCACGAGACATTGGCGGCGACAAATGGTGAGGCGGCCCTGGCGGTCTTGTTGGCTGAGGATGAAAAAATGTTCACTGCTGAAGCGGAGGTTGGTTTAGCCGAGGATCTGGTGGGGCTCAAACGCAAAGCGGATGGGCAGACGGCGGCCGGATTCTGCATCATGCAACGCCAAGCAGTGATCTCTCATGATTTGGGGGTGGAGGATCGCTTCAGAAGCCCGCACAATGTTCGGTCACTGGGTGTGCGATCTTTGATGGCTGTGCCCCTGTTGATCGGGGTAAGGGCGATTGGCGCAATGGTGTTTTACAGCTTCGGCCCTTATGAATTTCAGGCGGATGAGATCAACCTGGCCCAAGCGATAGCCAACCAGACCGCAGTGGCTTTGGAGCGGATGAAGCTAGTGGATGATCTCTCAATCTCCTATGATCGTACATTGAGTGCATTAGTCGCTGCGTTGGACGCCCGTGACAAGGAAACAGAGGGGCATTCCAAGCGAGTGGTCGCTTACACGCTGGCCTTGGCGCGCGCGATGGGGCTGCCTGAGGACCAGTTGCAGGATATTGCGCGCGGGGCTCTCTTGCATGATATTGGCAAGATTGGTGTGCCGGACGGGATTCTCCACAAGCCGGGGAAGCTATCCGACGAGGAGTGGGCAATCATCCGGAAACACCCCGAGTGGGGGAAACAGATTCTGGAGGGCATTCCCTTTCTGGAGGAGCCGGCAGAAATGGTGTACAGCCACCACGAGCGCTGGGACGGAAAAGGCTACCCCGATGGAATCAGCGGGACAGATATCCCGATTGGAGCACGTTTGTTCGCGGTGGTGGATGCCTTTGACGCAATCACCTCGGACCGGCCATATCGCGAGGCATCCTCGTATACCGTGGCGCGCGAGGAGGTTGAGCATGGGCGGGGGCGCCAATTCGACCCGGCGATAGTGGAGGCCTTTATGCAGTTTTCCGAGGCCGATTGGCTGCGCGTGCTGGAAGAGTATGCGGCCAGAGAACTGCCCGGCGGCCTGAAGCGCAGTACTGGCGAGTTGGACGCACGACAAGCAGCCCTGGCAGATCAGGTGAAGGCACTTAATCGGATTGTCGCGGCGATCACCAGCTCTTTGGATATTGGAGATGTCTTCGACAACGTGTTGGACGCTTTGGTGGATGAAACCGAGGCGGCGGGCGCCGGTATCTTCCTTTACGAGACACAAGAAGACCGATTGAAATATGCAGCCGGTATCGATTTGCCGGGGAATTTGAAGCAAGGCTTGGCTCAACTTCCGTTTGATGAACCGCTCTACAAAGGCGTCGTTTTGGAAGGAAAGAGTAGGCTGTGCGGCGATTTGCGAGATGACAACTCGATGCGGGTGTTGGGTGTGTCCGATGCGCGGCCAAATTGGCAAGGCTACTCCTGTGTGGCACTTGAAGGCAGCGATGGCAACCTGGGGATGCTGCTGGTGTTCAGTGATTCGAGGAGCCCATTCAATTGGGATAAGCACGAGCTGTTTGAGCGGGCAGGCAGGTTGCTGGGCCAGGCAATCATGAGCGCGCGCATGCATTAGGGAGTTCGCCAGCAGGCTGGGTGTAATCGAGTGGAAGCGTGGACGGATGACTAAGCGCGTTCGTCGTAGGAGCTAGCTGGGCATGGGATTGGTGCACCGCCAATCCCTGATTGGTTAAGGCTGGGGGTGCGTTAAACTTGAGTTCTCCCTGGTGTCCAGTTGGTTGACTTCCTTTATAGATTGACCTGATCGGGGAGGGCCCATGCTATTAATCGAACAGGATTAGGGGGA
>JANQED010000182.1 GCA_028278545.1 Anaerolineales bacterium | reverse complement strand
AACGCTTGCTAAACCCTTCCAGGATTTCATTTGGTTTGCAAATTTCGGGCGTGCGTTTCGCGATGAGGTCTTAGGGACCTCGATCAAAAATACGCTGGTATTTGCATTTTCCGTGACGGCTATCGAGACTTTCTTGGGCTTTGTCTTGGCGCTGGCCTTTCGCGGGGAAAGGCGGCTTGGCGGCGTGGTGCGTACCTTAGCGCTGCTACCCCTGTTCACACCGCCGGTGGCGATTGCTATGATCTGGCGCCTAATTTACGACCCCACCTCAGGACTGATCAATCACTATTTCTTGCAGTGGGGGTTATTTCAGGAGGTAGTAGCCTTCCTGGGGAATCCGAATCTGGCGCTGCCGGCCATTATGCTTGCCGATGTGTGGCAGTGGACGCCCTTTACTTTTCTACTGAGTCTGGCTGCCCTGCAGGCGCTGCCTTTCGCCCCTTACGAAGCGGCCAACGTGGATGGTGCAAGCAGTTGGCAGATCTTTCGACGGCTAACCCTGCCGATGGTGAGCCCTGCGCTCATCGTAATCTTCATGTTTCGCTTCTTAATCGCGCTCAAGGTTTTCGATCTGGTTTTTATTCTTACGTATGGTGGTCCCGGCTCAGTGACGAATGTGGCTTCATTTTACATATACAGGATCGGCTTCACGCAGTTCAAGACGGGTTATGCAGCTGCTTTGAGCATCTTGGTGCTGCTGTTAATCAGCATCATCACGACAATCATGACCCTTGGACGCGATTTTATTCTCAAGAGGATGAGTAATGGCTAGCATTGGACAGAGCTCTGCCTCACCTGGGCAAGGCATGGGCGTAGGACGCCTCGGCAACATGATCACATCCGTATTCTTTGGACGGCCGGCGCGCCTGATCCTGATCTTGATCTTCGCGCTCTCCGTGCTCTTGCCGATCATTTTTATGGTGACCACTTCGCTGAAAGAGCCGATCGAGATTCGTGAGTCCGGGGCGCTGCTACCAACGAGAGGTTTGTTTACCATCAACTGGTTTCGTGCTTATCGCAGCGTGCCCCTCTTTACATACCTTTTCAACTCTACAATTACCGCGGTTGCCAGCACATTCCTAGCGCTGCTGATTGCTGTTCCCACAACCTATTCCATCGTGCGTTTCAGGACAGGTGGTATCGTGCTTCCCTCGGTGATCTTGGGCACCTACGTTATGCCCCCGATCGTCGTCAGCATCCCCATCTTTATGATGACGCGCACCGCGGGTCTCACCGACACGCGCACCGGCCTCATTCTCATTCACGCCATGGCCAACCTGCCTGTGGCTGTCTGGATGATCGATAGCTACATCCGCAGCATCCCCGTAGAGCTGGAACAGGCGGCTTGGATTGATGGCTATGGCAAGTTCGAGACCTTGCTGCGGGTGGTCGTGCCTTTGATTCTGCCCGGGATCGTATCTACAGGCATGATCTGCATGATCCTTTCGTGGAATGAGTTCCTGTTTGCACTT
>JANQED010000158.1 GCA_028278545.1 Anaerolineales bacterium | reverse complement strand
CTGCTAAAAGAGCAATAAAGCGGAAAAATAAATTGCGATCATAACTAACAAGAGTTTTGTAAAATGACTTTCGAAGTTTGTAAGCAGCATCTTTTCTAGCAAACTTCTGGGATGCAATAACTGAAAGGAAGATTATGTCAACACAACCATCTCTACAAACGCCTTTTCTACTCACTCGAAGTGCAGAATTGATTGTTGACCACTGCGTTGGTCTTCAAGAAGGTGATCGTTGTTTAGTGATTTGTGATAAGAGCCGCTGGCCTGAAGGAGAGGCCATTGCTGGTGTAATATTAGCTCGTGGTGCAACGCCCCTGCTCATGGATGTGAGCAATCAGGTGGCGCGGTACTATGCTACCCATCAACGCCCAGAACCTCCTGATCATATGACTGCCGCCTTTGCAGCCAGCAACTTTGTGTTTGGTTCGGCAGATGTAGAATACTGCCATCTTTTGGGGCACACCGAAAAGAACCAGGCAGCCCAAGCTGGTGGTATGCAGTATGTAATTGTTGAGGAGGATATGTCTTCCTGGACCACAACTCCTGAAGATATTGATGCATTTGTCGAGCGAACCTTCAGGGTTGCCGATTTATTGAGAAATGGCAAATGGGTTACGGTGACTACCTCCAATGGCACTGATGCAAAATTTAAACTAAAGCCAGGGCGCAAGGTCTGGAGCTTTGCTGCCAGGACTTCAGAGCGGCGGGAGGCACTGATTGTGCCTAATTATGCCGAAGCTGCTTGTGTGCCCTGGGAGGGCACTATGGAAGGACGGGCTGTAGTCGATGGCTATATTATTAGCGTCGGCGCTGACCATCGAGATGATCCGGTGGAGTTGATCATGAAGGAGGGCAGGGCTGAGGAAGTAAACGGTGGCCGGGCAGCTGGCCGGCTGCGAGCCATCATGGACGCTGCGGATGAGAATGCCAACAATATGGCCGAATGTGGCGTTTGCACCAGCCACAGAGAAAAACGCTCATACGAGTATGAGTATGGCATTCCTGGGCACTTTTCATACGGTGCGTGGGGAACAACCCACTTTGCAGTAGGCCACAGCCATACGATCGGTGGAGAAGTGCACAGCAAGATCCACCTTGATTGTCAAATGTACGATACCACCCTCTATGTGGACGATGTATGCGTTATGGAGGAAGGCGTTTATAAGTTTTAGCTTGAATGTTGTTGACCGCATCCTTTTGTCTGTTTCAAGGAGAAACTGTAGTAGTGCGAGGCATGATTGCTGGATTAGAAAAAAATCTGGTGATTCCTCAATAACCTTTCCCAAAATATTATTAATCATGGAGATATGCTCAGAATGAAATTGACCAAGAAGTTAGCTAAAAACCTTCTAAAGAAGATGTGCCTGATACGTGCCTTTGAAGAACAGGCTGACAAGAGCTACATGGAAGGTAAAGTACACGGCACGATACACGTATCGATAGGCCAGGAGGCGTCATCCGTGGGATCAATCAGTGCCCTCAACCCTGATGACTATATCCTGAGCACGCATCGTGGGCATGGACATAGTCTTGCTAAAGGCGCTGATCCCAAACTCATGATGGCTGAGCTTTTTGGGAAGGAGGCTGGCTATTGTCATGGACGAGGTGGTTCGATGCACATTGCAGATATAGCTGGCGGCAATCTAGGGGCCAATGGAGTCGTTGGAGGGGGTAACCCTATGGCAGTTGGCGTAGGCTTAGCCATAAAAATGAGAAAACAAAATCAGGTCGTGCTTTGCTTCTTTGGAGATGGTGCCTTTGCCAACGGTGCCTTCCATGAATCAATGCAATTGGTAGTCAGGTTTGAACTTCCTGTAATCTATATTTGTGAGAATAACCAATATGCCATGTCATTCCCAACTGGTGATGAAAAGACAAGCGAGCAGCTGGCTGAGTCTGGAGAGTATTATGGTATGCCCGGCATTGCCGTGGATGGGAATGATGTGCTCGCTGTCAGAAAAGTTGTGCAAGAAGCAGTTGACCGAGCTCGCACTGGTGATGGTCCTTCTCTCATCATAACAGATACATATCGACGAAAGGCTCACTCCAGGAGCGACCGCGATGCATACCGGGACAAGAAAGAGGTCAAGGAATGGGAAGCAAAAGATCCAATACTTCGCTTTAAGAAATTGGTCACGGATGATGATTTATTGACGGAGGAGGAGATTGATAACATCGCGCAGCAGGCAAACACAAGCGTGGAAGAAGCCCGTTTGTTTGCAGAAGAAGCTCCCGAACCGGCGTTGGAGACAATTGAAGATGGAGTGTATGCGCCATGACAACGAGAGAAATCAGATATCTGGAAGCAGTTCGTGAAGCCATGATTCAAGAAATGGAACAGGACGAGACGATCTTCTTGATTGGTGAAGATATTGGCGCTTATGGTGGTGCATTTCAGGTGACACACGGTATGATGGAAAAATTCGGACCAGAGCGTATCTTGGACACACCGATCACTGAAATGGGGATTACCGGTGCAGCCGTGGGATCTGCAATGTTGAGTATGCGACCAATTGCCGAGATCATGTTTATGGATTTTGTCACTTTGGCTTCTGAACAGTTGGTAAACCAGGCCGCAAAAATCCGTTTTATGTTTGGTGGAAACGCGACTGTACCTATGGTGCTTCGCACTCCCGCTGGCTCTGGTGTGGGAGGAAGCGCACAGCATTCTCAGAGTTTGGAGAATTGGTTTGTACATATTCCAGGTCTTAAAGTTGTGATGCCGAGTACGCCTTACGATGCGAAGGGATTATTGATTGCATCCATACGCGATGACAACCCCGTTGTTTATGTCGAGCACAAATTACTCTACAAGATGAAGGGAGCTGTACCTGAGGAATCCTACACGATTCCCCTTGGCAGCGCCGATGTGAAGCGGGAAGGTCGGGATCTAACTATTGTTGCTACATCGATTATGGTGAAACGCTCATTGGATGCGGCCGAACAGTTGGCCGCAGAAGGGATTGAAGTCGAAGTTATTGACCCGCGTACCTTAAAACCACTTGATACAGAGACCATCATTCAATCAGTGATTAAATCCGGGCGATTGCTGATTGTCCATGAGGCGGCTAAGACGGGTGGTTTCGGGAGCGAGATATGTTCGGTTATCGCTGAGAGTGAGGCGTTCGGATATCTTGACGCTCCTATAGTTCGCTTGGCTGGGCGAGACATTCCCATTCCATATAACCGCAATCTTGAATACCACGCGGTCCCTCAGGTTGAAGATATTGTCGAGAAAGCGTGTGATCTGGTAAAAGCGAGAATCTGATGGCAACCCATGTGATTATGCCTAAAGTGGATATGGACCAGGAGACCGGTACCATTGTAGAATGGACTAGAAAGAACGGTGATGCGGTTGAGAAGGGGGAGATCATAATAATTATTGAAACGGACAAAGTGGCCATCGATATTGAATCGCCCGCTACGGGTATATTACAGGGAATTCGAGCAGAACCAGCAGAGATCGTTCCCATTGGAGAAACCATCGCGTACATTCTGGAACCGGGTGAGCAGCTACCCAATGAACCAGAATCCCAAGATCACGATGTCTCAGATTCATCTCAGCCCGCAGCCGTTGAGCCTGCAATCAATGCGATAGACGTTGATGCTACACCGGTTGCTCACAATATTGCCAAATTTCACGCGATGGAATTGAGCACCATCGTTGGCACTGGACCTCAAGACAGAATAACAAAGCGAGATGTTCAAGCGGCACTGGCAACGAAATCCAGCCAGGTCTCAGAACCCGAGAGAGTATATGCCACACCATCAGCCAAACGGATTGCGAGAGAGCGCGGCCTAAACCTGAATAGTATTATGGGTAGTGGACCGGGTTCTCGAATTCAAGCTGCTGATGTCCTTAGGGTGAAAGAATCGCTCGTGGATGTTTCACCCGCTTCCAGTGATGGAGCCAAAGTGGTGCCGCTTGAAGGCATTCGGCGTACTATCGCCGAGAGGATGATGGTTAGTTATCAATCAACCCCTCACATTACCTTCACCGTGAAAGTGGATATGAGCCGTTTCAACGAGGTACGAAAACAATTCAACACCAAGGCTGAAGGGAGCAACCAGCACAAAATCTCAGCGACGGCACTTTTGATAAAAGCGGTAGCCTGGGCCCTGAAACGCCACCCTTATTTGAACAGCTCTTTTCAGGATGATCGGATACACCTATTTTCTGAGATCAATATCGGTGTGGCGGTGGCATTAGAAAATGGATTGATTGTTCCGGTCGTACACAATGCCATTCAAAAGGGTATTGGAGAAATCGCTACCGAGCTTAACGATCTGGTAATTCGCGCTCGACAAGGACAGTTGATGCCATCGGATGTCTCCGGAGGCACCTTCACCATCTCTAATTTGGGGCCATTTGGTATTGAACAATTTACAGCCATAATTAACCATCCTCAGGCAGCCATTCTGGCTGTTGGAGTGACCCAGCCAGAGGTGGTTGCCGATAGTAACGAGCAGATTGCTTTGCGCCCGATTATGCGAATGACCCTATCTGCCGATCACCGCGTTGTCGATGGGGCAATCGTGGCGTTTTTTATAAACGATCTCAGGCATGCATTGGAAGCCCCTGAATTGCTTTTGTGGTAAATAGGAAAAAAATTCGGTATGTACTGAAGCCTTAATTGTTGATTGAAAACCTTGTTCTTTGGTGACGCATGAGGTTCTGCTGCTCCCAGTCAAGATGAAATCTGAGTATTGGGAAGCACGCTCAAAAATAATTCGAGGAGGATCTGTGATAATTATAGATAGTCATTGTCATCTTGGTGTTTCCAAGCTTTCGGGTCATTCTGTTTCGGAAGGCGATTTGTTGAATGGAATGGACACTCATGGCGTTGATATTTCTTTGGTGATGCCTCACGCGGTCACAGATGATCCCATTGCTGAACATGACGAAATCGCAAAACTGTGCCGAAAATATCCTCAACGATTTAGAGGAATTGTTAGTTTAAGCCCTTTGTGGGATGAACCAGATTATAGAAGTGAGGTTGAGCGCTGTATTGACGAGCTGGGATTTGTGGCGGTAAAACTCAACCCTATGCAGCATCTCACTTCACCTCTGATGAAAAACGCAGACAAAGTTTTCGACTCTGCTGCCGATTTAGGTGTCCCAGTTATTGTGCATACCGGCTTGGGAGCGCCATGGGCATTGCCCGCGCTCTCTATTCCCCAGGCCAGACGCCACCCTGATTTGCCTATCATCTTAGCCCATGCCGGTTTCACCGTTTATACCACCGAAGCATACGTAGCCGCACTTGAATGTGACAATATTTACCTGGAACCTTCTTGGTGCATGATTCAAGAAGTTAAGTGGCTAATCAGAGAGCTTGGCGCGAACCGTATCCTTTTCGGATCCGATTTGCCTGAAAACATCCCGGTTGAGTTGGCGAAATATAAAGCCGCGGGTTTGAGTGATGTTGACCTCGCAGCGTGTCTTGGGAGAACAGCTGAACAACTGTTTTCTCTGTAATTGTATTTTGGGATCGGACATAAAATGATTATCAAAGATCAATCAGTTCTGCATTTGTACAATACTTTGTTGAGTAAGTTTATGCCCTTTTCGGTCTGAACCAACTCGGGCAAGGTTAATCTCAGGGCGATCTATTCCACTTTGTTGGGTGTCCGGTTTTCATCTTTATACTGTCCACTTTTCAGCTTTATATTGAAAGCGAGAAATTGACATTGACTCCTTACACGGGAAGAAGCACAATTGTTCTAATTTGATCTTGAGAGTAAGAAAGCTCCTTTAAAACAGAAAAAGCTGCATATAACATACAGCAGTCACGCAGGTTGTACTACTAGGCGTGTCCCATGGGTTCTGACCCCCTTAAATTACTTCAGGTGGTCTCCACCCCCGTCGGGACCGCCTGGTGAAATTACAGCTCCACAGAAAGTTCGGAAGGGAAGTTTGTCCCTCCGAGCTTTTTTGTTTTTATGCAATCGGGGAGGGCGTTTCTTATCTGAATTGTTGGGATTGAGGTTTTTGGCCATTTGGGGGGATACTTTTCTGATACCCCATTCATATTCCTCATACAATCCCATCATGCCAAGAGCAGGCACAATCGGCAACCCACAGCCATACAAGTACTTTGGTAGGTATGCAGAAATTCCCTTCTGGCCTGGTGGCCTGACCTTACTCACCGCCGCACCTGGAATAGGGAAAACATCATGGCTATTACGGATGGTCTTCAAAGGTGCCGAAGCTGAAGTTCCATCTGCTATCGGCTGTTATGAGCACACGGCCGAAGAGATGAAATATCGTCTACGATGCCAGGCAGAGGCAGCTGTTGCAGGACCTCATGACCAGGCAGTGGCAGAAGATACAGAGCAGTTCCTCGCCTGGGGCGCTGAGGCTGTGTTGTTACCCCTCTCCGACCAGGAAGACACTATCCGTGGTATCGAAGATGTTCTGATTACTGACTATGGTTTTCCAATGAATGGTCCCGCACTCCTGGCTGTGGATTACTTACAGCGTATACCCGTCATTGGATTGACGGGCAGGATCAGCGAAGATCTCCGTGCAGGTGAAGCGGCTGCCCGACTAAGAGCACTTTCCCGCAAGCATGGTTGGGCAATAATCGCGGCCGCGGCTTTGAGCAAAGATAATTTCGACGTTGGGGACCTAGATGTTTCCGTTCTGACAGCCCTACTAGGCGACGAACGCGTCCCATACGAAGCTGATCGAGTCTATGTAGCCTACCATGCCGGTGAAGTTCAAGATTGTGGTTGCGTTCGTCTGGGTGTGCATACAGCCAAAGACCGGACTGGCCCTAAACGATCTTGGGAGATGAGTTTTTGGGGTGAACGTTTTTACCCAACGTTGGATACCACCCACCCTTGACGATGGCCCTATGTCAGAAGCCACTGATTTCTTTGTCCTTCTATTGAAAGAAGCATGGGTTGCCTTGGTTGGTGCGATGGTTGCGTTCGCAGCATTGGCATTGTTATCGCAGGCTCTAAAGACAACATCAGCCAGTATGCTGGGTGCCAGTATATACATCTGGGAGGCTATCGCTGCTGGTCTTGGCGTCATTCTCCTGGTGCTGTTTGGATTTCTTGGCGTTCCATCGATTGTAAGGGCAACACAATCAGCTATCCCTGCGAGTGCTGGATGCGGTCCGATTACTGTACTGGGCGAACTATCTGCATCAATTATTGGTGGCATAGCTGCCTTGCGTATTCTTCGATCCGTTTTCACCGCGGTAGTCTCCGCAGCAGCAGGAGGTAGTGGCGAAATGGCGCATGCCCTGCTGGAGAGTGGTGAAGCGATTTTAGGAATGCTCCTCGCAAGCGTGGCTATTCCTGTATCCGCTCATTTTCTGGGCGCGTGTTAGAGGTGCAACCATGACTCATAAATTTCTGATCACTGCGTACCTGTTTCACCCCTACCTTTTTCAACTGCTCGATGGCGGAGATGATGGGGGTGATGGGGGAAGTGGTATGTTCGATAAAGCTTTGGAGCAAATCAGGCTGATTGCACAAGATGCATGGGGATTCCTGATCGGTCTATTCGTCATTGTAGCTCTATTAGGTGCCTTATGGCTTTCCCTGCAAGGTACAGCCGGAGCAGCTTTTGGCGGCTCCAGAATGACCGGTATGGCCATCATTGGTGCAGTCGGCCTGATCGTTCTGGTCATCTTCGTCTTCCTGGTTCTTCCAGAAATGGGCGGAATGCTGGAAAGCTTGCAACCCGATCCCCCCTTTTGATATGTTTAACGACCGCGATTTAGCCATTCTGGGTGTAGGGGCAGCATTGGCAGTGATGTGCTTGTTACTGCCATTTGAGTTTTCCGTAAAGGTGGTCTTTGGCATCATCCTCCTGGCACTCTCCATGGTGTTAGCCCTGCTTCGTTTGGGGCCTGACCGGGTGCCGCTGGAAACCTGGGTTTATCGTCGCTTTCGCTTCTGGTTGGGATCCCACCGGTTTGTCTATCACCGGGAAGGGTATACAGTGGGGAGTGGACTAGGGCATGATGGTCGTATACCACAAGCCAAACCTGGCTTCTGGCCTGCGTACCTGTCGTTCGATGAGGTGGGGTTGTATCCAATAATGTCTGCGTTTATGGCTGTGGTGGGGACATATTTCGTTGTCTGGATCCATGACGGCGGTGGTAATGACATCGCTTTATTTTTCGAGATGTATTTGAAGTAGGAGCATATCCATGGGTACGCTTTTTGCATTTGTAGGCGCATTATCCCTGGCAGCGATTCCGGTGACACTTGGCTGGCGGCGAACGGTCAACGAGGCCAGCATGGCGCGTGCCATGGGGTTGGCTGTGGATGATAAGAAGTTCGATCCAGAGAAATTCGCCAAACAAACCGGAACGGGGCTGATTTTCAACCAATTGATATTCGGATTTCTGGCCTGGGTCGGCGGGGGTTTTGTGGGGGGAATGATGTTGAGCGCCATTGCAGCTTTTCTCTTCGCCATTGCAGGTGGGTTGTTATATGCTGGCACGTTGACCAGTCGCCAACAACAATTCCGCTTGAGCCAGGCAAAAGACATCCTGCGCGGCCTGGGTGTCATCGAAACACTGCTTAGCCAGGGAAAGCCACTCAACGATGCTATTGCGGAAGCGGCCAACGCGGTTGGGCCTGATGGCCAGATGGTGTTGACCGATTTGGTAGTGCGGTTGCGTTCAGAAGCTGCTGACCAAGCCCCAGCCGCTGTGCGCGCATGGACGACTATCTGGCACAATCCTGCCGTGGACATTGTCGGAACGGCTTTGTTGACATCCCTAGAGGAACGCATCGAAATCAGTCCTCTAGTAGGCGCATTACGACGCACCTTGACTGACATCATCGAAGTATTGTCTAAAGCACGCGCGGCAGCCAAAGGCATCGAGTGGCAGGCGCGTTTTCTGGCGATTTTCCCTCCGGCAGTGATTGTGTTCATCTCCCTGATGACGCCGGATGTGGGACGTTTGTATTCATCCAATCCACTGTTCCTGTTGCCCGTGTTGATCGGCTCCGGCGCATCCTACATGCTGTCCACTCGGATGATCCGTAATGGTCTTTCCATCGAAGCTTCTATGGGACTCGAGGTGGGTCGACAAGGGGAGATCGAATTGGATCGACTTGGGCGTGTGTTGTAAGGGCAATGAAATGGACAAGCAGGTTTTTCGTAGGGAGCTTCCTGGCAATTCCCTTCCTCTGTGGCTTGTTTTTCATCACCGTCTATATTGCTCTGATCGCGTTGACGATTCCGCAACTTCCCGCTTGGGCGCAGGATGATGTGATCGAATGGATGTTAGGCGTACCCAAAGAGGTCGGCACTGAATCCTATGACATTGGGGCCGCTGAATATGCGTTAGCCACTGATGATCTTGATTGGTTAGAGACGCATGATTATGTGCCAGCCATGTTTGCCAGTCAGGGTGTCCTGTGGGATGATTTCATCCATCCGCACGATCTATCTCTTCCAAATAAGTTGCCTTTCGACCATATACCTCTGGTCAATTGCCTTTTTGGAGATCCGAACTATCCAAATCATTCTGGCGTTGATTTCCCTGAACCCGGGGGCACGGAAGTTTTTTCAACAATGGCAGGTAAAGTGGTCTGGGCAGTTTGGAACGGTCCCTGGGGGAACCTGGTCGTGGTCGAGAACAACGGTATCCAAACCTATTACGCGCATCTCAGCGCCATAGACGTGATCACAGGACAAATCATTCCTGCTGGAGTACTTGTGGGAGAAGTGGGCACCACCGGATTGAATGCCCAGGGGGAACCGACGTCAACCGGCGACCATTTGCATTACGGCATCAAGGAAAGGACTGGAGAAGATAGCTACGTATGGCGTAACCCGGCGGACTATTTCGGAGGGGCAGATTTCTTCAAGATCCGTTGTCCCGAAGATTGACGCATTGCTAAGAACAATGTAGATGGTCTACTGTATAAAACACAAGCTGTGTTTTGATGATTGGAAGAGCCTGCGGTTGGGGGAGAACCGTTGGAGTGATACGTTCATCCGAAGCGTGTCCGCCCAAGATGGCTTGCCTCCCACGGATTATGCCCTTGCGATCAAGAAGTTGGTCAACCTGCTTGTGGATCAAGATGGCAGAGGACGCCCTTCTGCCTCCATCTGGGTGTCTGTCCAGGATGATAAGGGGACCTGGTTCGCCAGGGAAATAAAGAAATCCCTTGAAGGGATTTCACAACCATGTGCAGTGACCATGAAAAACGTTCTCCCCCAATTAGTCGATTTTTCCTTTTATCCTAATACAAGTGTACATCCATCTCCAGAGCCTCCCCGGAAAGCAGATCCCATTCCAGAAGATATGGCTGAAGCGGAACTATTTTGTCTAAGAGTTTTAGCGCGCCTGGAACAAAGCTTCACCGCTGAAATCGCCTCCTTGACGAATATGAGTCGTCCAACTGCGCGGAAGGCACTGCGTGGTTTGACCAATCGTGGGCTGATCAATCACATGACAGAAAACGAGAAGTATCCTGTATGGCAAGTTCGGCGCAAGGGGTTATCCCTTGCCTTGCGAAGTTGGCGGGTTCCACCTGGTGCTTCGTTTCGAGCCCGCAGTGAGCGCAATCGCCACAGCGAGGGACGTCACCGTCGAGTTGCCAGACTATGGCCTGCCTGGCTGCGAAAGGCTTGGCCACACGCTGAAATATGGGCTGGGTGGAGTGAGGTTACCTTAGGAGGCTATCTACGCCCTGATGCATTAGCCTGGGGTAGGCTGCAAGATCGCGAGACATTGTTCATATTGGAAGTCGAACGGGGAAACAGATCGAGCACGCGGTTAGAATTAAAAGCCCAGCGAAAACTCAACCGGGCACTCACCTACGCCCGCGAGTTCTCACTCTATCTGGTATTTGCTATTCTGGGGCCAAATTGGGTTCTCAACGCTGAGATAGGGGCGTTTCGCGATCTACCTGATGATGTAGCCTTGGTGTTGGGCGATTGGAAAGCCTTTGGGGAATTGCCTGCCCCAAGTTGTGGCTATGCACGGAGATTATGAAGAGTTCAAGTAATAAAGGTTCGAGTCCGCTTAGGGTCACCTTTTCTACCCAAGCACAATAATTGTCTTCAGAAAATAGCTATTCCAAAGCCCCGTAATTTATGCACTAAACCCCAATCGTCTAGGATCATCATCATGTAAGGGGGTATCACCTTTTTTATCTTCCTGTTTTGCCTGCCCCTTCTCCTCTGTGAAATCTTCGTGAGGCGCAAGCAACTCCGACAAGAGTGGCCTGTGCTTACGTGGTACCAGATTAGATATCGCTGCTACTGCCTGTTCTTGCCAATCTTCAGGCTGGGCATAGTCTTCGGGATGGGCTGCAATAACTTCATGGATCATGGCCTGTACCCGTTCAGGATTTGTACTGGCAATCGGATTCACATCTACCAGCGTGGGAGGCTGCCAACGTCCCCCAATACGCACCCGCAGCCAAGCGCGCAACGAAGGTAAATCCAGGGTGGTATCCCCATAGCGCGTCGTCAGGTTCAGTGTAGCACGGATCAGGTCGGCATCCTCTGGATCAGGAGAGAAAAATGCCTGGGTAGACGTGTTTGCCAACAAACCCTTCACCACGGATTCAAAACCCTCGACTTCCCGCATCATCGACAGAGATTGGGCAAGGGCAAACACACGCGCTCCAAATTTTGCTCCTTCTGAAAGCATGGCTTCGAGCATCATTCCCCCACCAATTTCCTGGAGTTCGTCAATCACGAAATAGAAAGGGATAGGCTGATACAATGTCGCCTTACGAAAAGCAGCCTCGAAGACGTTGTAGACAACGCCTGCCGCCATCCTGGCTCCCTCGCGCCCCATCTCACCGCTGGGCAGGCGCAAGACGATCCAGGCCTGCTCCTTAATCCATTTCTCTAGATCCACAAATCGATTGTGGTGCATCGATGCAAATAACCACGGTGATAGTTCCAGCGCCATAGCTTTGGACATCACCGGGCTGACCACCTGCGTGACCCAGCCGTGGCTCCAGTTGCCATGCTCGTCCGCCAATTGCCCCAAGAGGGCATCCAGTGCCAGGCTGCCCATACGATCCACCGGATCGAGATAGGCCATCGTCGAATGGCGCCATTTGGTGTTGAAAGCCGCAAAGATAACATGAATGAAGCCCATGCGGTCCTGGGGGTGTTCCATATTCCAGGCGTGCGCCAGGCGGAAGAGGGCCAATAAAGCCGCCTGCATGCGCGGTCCCCAATAATCGTCCCAGATACGTCGACCAACCTGGATGATGGCATTGCCAGCCCAGGTGAATTCAGGAACGGCCAATAAGTTGAGTGGCACAATCTCGGGTTGGTCTGGAGTTATTACCCGTAGCCTGCGGACGCCTTCGCTTCGTAACGGTTCAGGGAGAACATCGACCGCCTGGAGAAAGGCGTCGGCCAAACCCAAATGGGGATCCACTAAGAAGATTCCAGGAGCATCCTCCCCACGGGCGATCAACTGTTGAAGCAATGCATACACTAGCGACGATTTCCCTGAACGACTGCCTCCGGCAATCACGCCATGCCCATCCGGATCTACTCCAATAGAATCGCCTGTAGCCACGCTGACCCCAATACTAAACTTCGCCGCGACCAAAGCCGGAGCAGGCGGCGGGGCTGGCACTTCCTGCAACACATCGCGATCGATGACCCCAGTGCCCTCGCCGATTTCAGGCGGCGTAATCAGCGCAGCGATCTCTCCTGCTGGCAGCGGCATTGCATAGGCACCTACCCCTGGCCATTCGCTTTCGATGCGCCCCCAGGTGCTGATTCCCCCCAGGAAAGCTACAGACTGTGGACTCGGGGCGCACAGTGAAAAACTGACCTTGAGTAACGCGTCTTTAGCACAGGCCTCCAACACCTCCTGAGGGATCGAGCGCCAGCGCATCCATTGCTGCATTCCTAACGCGCCCACAAGAAACAGCACGCCGCCACCAATGACACCCAATACTCCAGCAGCCTTGGATAGCCATCCTGCGCTGAGGCTCCCCCCGGCGATCACGGCGATCATAGCGCCAAGGACCAAAACAACCCGCCAAAGCGCCAGACGCAGACCCCAGGGATTGGGTGTGTCATTGTCTACACCGTGACCTGTGCCGTAAGAGTAGGAGGCTAAGGCGCGTACACGCTCTTGCAACTTTGGATCCCTGCCGAGAATCCATATCCGTAACAATGTTTCCTGCCCTGGGGACACCTGATCCAACAACTGCCCGCCCAGAGCAAGGAAAGGGTCGCCTTCAGAGAGTACCAGGTTGGGGATATGTTCCCCCATTTTGAGCACATAGGTCTGACAATCTGGAAAACTTATTGACGCCTCACAACGTGCCCAGCGGGTTTGTTGGTGCACCAGCGAGGCCCAGGATTTGACCACACCACGGGCTTTGCCTGGCTGGGCGTGCAAGCGCACACGCAAGCCATTCTCAGTAGCCAGAATCTCTAGCACGATCGGATGTGGAGCTTGCCCCAACCAGGAAGCGATCTGGCCCCGGATTTTTGGAAACGAAATTGGTGCAAATTGCAATTCCCACGTTTCCCAATCTCCTGAGCACAAAGGGCAGATGCCTGCGTCGTATTCGTATCCACATTGTAGGCAGGTAATGGCGTTTTTTGAATTCATGGTAGATTGTTGGATAGTTTTGTAGTTTGATAGTAGGGAAGCTGAGTGATTGGGTGTTTGAACCGCCTAACGGCAAAACTATCCAACTACAAATCTAACAATTAATTCGTCGCACCCATCTTCTCCCAAAACTCCAACCAAAGAGGGGGAATGGCCACCAGAACTGGAAACAGCGAACTGCGCCCACCAGAGGGGGATGCCAGGAAAATCCTGGGGGGCAGCGTGGCTACTCGCTCCGCATTGCGTTTGGCTTCGCTCTCAGCCACCCCCAGCGAGCGGAAGAACTTGAAGGCTTCATCCGGTCCCAGGCGACCGATCAAGGCTGTCGAAGCCAGACTCAAGGAGGTGGGATTTTGTGCCAGGTCGGAAGGCAAATGGGTCGTTAAGGTAACTCCAACCCCGCGCTTACGCGCTCTGCGGCCCAATTCGTCCAGCAGATCAGAAAATGGGCCACTGCGCAGCAAGCGCCAGCCTTCGTCGATATAGATATCCATCGGGTTGCGGCCAACCGTGACGGCGTGATACAAAAACCAGGCCAGCACAGCGTGAACGATGCCCTTATTTTCCTTGCGTAACATAGATAGATCGAAGTTCCACCATTTCCCCTGCGGGAAATCTGTCGAGAGTAAGGCGACTGGACGGTCAAAGAAGCCATCCAGCAAACCACCCCGCATATAGGGGCGCAGCAGGGCAATGGGAATAGCCGTTTCCGGCGCGTTGACTGTGGAGAGGGTGTCAACCAAATCAGCTATGGACATGCTGTCTGGACGCCGTTCCCAGCGCCGTTTGACTGCCTCGTGTAAAGCAGCGTGAATGCCCGGCGTCAATGAGCCTTCTCCTCCCAGGGAAGCGACCAGGAAGCGCACCGCCAGGAGCATCTCGGAAGGGTCATCCGGCGCACCGGCAGGGACGACCTTGCCGCCCAACGCCAGGCAAAGCTGGTTGTTTTCCCCTTCAGGATCGATGCTGACCACCGTGCGTCCCTGAAGCAGCCGCTGGGTCATCATCAGGCGCATCAGGGTGGTCTTACCCGAACCCATCTCGCCAAGCACCAAAGATACTGCGTGGGGTGGTTTGGGCGCGGCAGGGTCGAATCCTTCGACAGGGGAAAAATAGATGTCTCTACCTTCTTGAGCGTGGCTGCCAATCCAGACCGCCCCATCAGGCGGATTCACTCGCCGTGCGGGGGCTGGCATCAAGGGTGTGGCTTCCTCGATCAACAAGACCGGTTCGTCCAAACCCGGTAATAATCTTCCACCCGGTTGGAAGTGATGCAAGGCACGTTCGGCGATATAGAATAAGCGCTGCGGCACCAAGCCTTTAGCGCGCAGGTCTGTTTCCAGGACCCGCCGGGCGGCATCGGCATCCTGTTCCCGGCCAGGCTCAGCGAACAACCCCGTCAACAAGGTCGCCCGGAAGGCAGGTTTTCCTAACGTTATGTCGGACTCAGCCGAATCGAGCGCCTGATCCATGGTTCTCTCGGCAATAGATGGACGCCTGCCCGTTTTGGCGGAAAGGGCTAACAAAACCCCTTCGAAGAGCGTGCGCCGGGCGCGCAGCGATTTTTTCATCGCATCCGGGAGCACACGCTCTAAGACCAGGGAATAGATTGTAGGCAAGGCGGCTTGATGGAATGTCGCTGCGCTGACGTGCGACCAGGGACGATTGGGCATCCCCGGCGAACCGCTGCCGCGCACGGACATGGGCAGTAGGATGCCGTTGGGGAACACCAGACGATCCTCGATCACTTCTACGGCTTCGGCTGCCACCGCCGAAATATATTCAGCCTGCTGGGAATTTGTGGCTGCTGAGGTTTTCTTCTTGGCAAACATTATGAAGATAGAAGCTAGATGGTCAGATCCGGGTTGAATACCCACTGGGCCAGGGCGCGAATATCATCGTCAGATAGGAAAGCGATATGCAAGCCATAGGAGTGAAACAGCCCAGCAATCCCCTCCCACCATCCCAGGCTGTCCTCGTTAGGCAGCACAAATTCTAGGATCGTACGGCGCATGAAGGGCAGCGGGTAGGTTTCTAAAAACAGCACTAACCCGTCCTGTAACAAGCTCATGCCCTTTTGTTCATGTTGGGGCCATTTCTCGATCTGGGAACGAAAAGCCTCCCGGGGGATGGGATCCGGCCAGAAGATCTGCAGCACCCGCACTGTCCATCCAGGCTGCATCGAGGCCAACAGGGCATGGTAGGCTTCCTGGGGGCGCACGTCAGGCCGGTCTGGATCCGCCGTGATTTCAGCAAACAGGCGTGATTTGCCATCCTCGCCACACAACGCCCAATGCCCCCCTACCTGATGGAAACCACTGGCCAGGACGAAAGCCTGCGTTTTCCCGACCTGCCCTTCTCTATCACCATTCACCATGATTGATATTGGCCTTTTTCCACTTGATATTCCAATCTTTCGGCTGTTATAAGCCATGACTATTCTTGTTGAACATCGCCTCAAACAAATTCAACTCCGATGTTCTGAAGCCCGGACGCATCGGCCGGTTGCCGGTGGGCTGCAGGCGTTGACTCTCTTCGTCGAAGCGAAACAATGGAGAGAAGGTAGGCCGCCCAGCGCTTTTCTCCACGATGGAGGAGACTTCGACGACCTCGCGCACCATCTGACCGTAAGTGTAATCACGTTCGATATACACGATGGTGGTGACCGCCTCGGCGAAGCTCTGGGCGATCTGGGCTTCCGACATGCGTTGTGCATCCGGGTGCGACTGCACCACCTGCAAAAAACGCGGCCAGACGTGTTCTGCGCTGGTAGCATGGATGGTAAATGCTGAATGCCCGTGTCCCGTGGCAGCCGCCCGCACCAACTCCCAGGCCTCGGCGCCGCGGGCTTCCCCAATCACCACCCCGTGCGGGCGTGAACGAAGTGCTGCACGAATGAGGTCATACATCGTAACCGCCGGGGGACTTCCACCGATGGCCGGGCGCGTCACCGCGTAGACGATATTACACGTATCGCTTTTCTTGTCGCCATCCCAACCGTTGAGCACGATTTCGTTGCTGTCTTCGATGATGAACAGACGCAACGCACCGGGCGGATAATAATCGATCATCTCTTGTAGGATGCGTTGGCTGACGAAGGTCTTCCCAGATCCGGTGGAACCTGCCACGATCATCGTGCCTCCATGTACCATCACAGCCAACAAGTAATTGGCCACTTCCGGTGTGATCACGCCGTTTCCCCGGGGGAAATCCACTGGGGAGAATGGGGGGCGCTTCACGGGCGGCAGGCGGTTCTGGCATAAAAAAGCCAGGCTCTTTCTTCCCTGGTATTCTTCTTTGGTGCGATAGTTGCTGACCCGAATGGTGATCGTATCTCCGTAAGGCGAAGCCGGGGGCATGATGTAGTTGATACGCAGCCCCTTGCGGCGGATGCCTTGTCCAGGCACCGGCACCATCACCTGCAACATGGCATCGGAAACAGGATGGGCAGGCGAGGGAGGTCGCTGCGCTGCCCGGTCGATCAGTACCCGCAAGGCATCCCCGACGCTGGGTGGCGCTTCAGTGGCGTATTCCCAGCCCTGGCCGGTGGTGTAGATATAGATATGTCCCAGGTTGATGGCGATGTCTTCAACATCAGGGCGGGCGATCAAAGCCAGTAATGGCCCCAAACCAGACAACTCGCCGATCAAGCGGGTGAGATATTCTTCCGGCAGCACCAGCCCCTGCGCGGCTGCTTTCTCTTGAACTAGATCGAAAACCTCCCGCGCTAAAGCTTCGATGTCAGTGGTCGAGAGGTGCCCCTGCCTGGCCTGGGTGGCCTTCTCGGCGCGCCCTTCTTCCAGGAGCGTCTCCCACCAGCGTTGCAGTTCATCATCGCTGCGTTCGTCTATGGTGGGTTTGATCGCTTGGTCGGTGAGTTCGAAAGGGGATTTTGACACTGATGTCCTCCTGATCTCTTTTTATCTATTTGTGCTATTGGGATACTTGCTTATACTGTTGGAAGATCAAGAGCGAAACAGTCCGCCAAGAAACCTACCTCGTTTCTTGGAACCCCCATCTACCAGACCAACCCGGGCAGCCCCTTCGCGCACCGCCGGGACGAAGTTGGCGCCAAAGCCAACCAGCGCATCAGCAAAAGCACCCAGTTCTTCCAATCGCTCTCGCTTTTGCCGCCAGATCAGAATATCATCCCGCCGGTCGCTGTTGACCGACTGGCTGGTCAGGGTAGCCTCCACGAAGGGGATGATTCCGTTGGGTGTAATGTCCAGAGAGATATTATCTTCTTTCAACGATCTCTCCAGCAAGCGGTGGGCTTCTTTGAAACCATTGGGGGTGACCTGGTTGTAGCACAACTTGACCCGGCTGCCGATGAACTCATGAGCAGCTTCACGCCCAACCGCATCCCCCATCGAGCGGATCATGCGGGCGATCCAGCGCCGGGTTTCCGCCAGGTCAGGGATCTCCGGTTTGATCACGATGGCGATCCCTTCAGCGAGTTGCAAAGCGGCCCGGTGGACCACATGGGCCGGGTTGATGCCCACATCCACGACCAGCACGCCTCCCGAAGCAACAGCGGCTTCATACAAACCACCCAGGGCTTCCAGGACGCGCTCCTCGTCTTGTAAAGCTTTGTCGCCCAGATCATCGGTGATCAGACCGGGTAGCACTTTGAGTGTTGGCAGTTCGTCGATGGGGGTGAAGGCATCCAGGTAGGCTGCGCCGGACGCGATGGTATCCATCGGGGTGTCTGTACGGGATAACACCCGCTTACGCAACAGGCCGATCATGGTTTTCTTGACCCGCCGGAGGCGCAGGTGATATTGCAATGAACCGGCGTTGCCATCCGCATCTACCAAATAGGTGGTGATGCCGCTCAGGGCGTAGAGCACGGCCAGGTTGACGGCCAGAGTTGTCTTACCAGTGCCGCCCTTCGGAGAGGTGACAGCAATCTTGCGCACGGCCATCCCAGATTGGATGCGGGCGCTCATATCACTGCCCAACACCGCCCGCCGGTACTGCTCAGCAGCATCACGCCCACCTTTATCGGCGCGCCGGATATCATCGAAGAGACGGTTAGTTTCCACTTCAGAAAGCAGGTAGGCAAAGGCAGGGATACCTGAACCATTAGCCCAGGCTGTCAGCCCATCTGACTCCCCAGCGACGAGGAAGATCATCTTGCCGCGTTCGGCAGCCTGCATCAGGCTGTCAGGGGAAACAGATGCTTCGGGAGATACCACTACAACCCCCTTGAAGTCGAACAGATCCATATGTTGCGGAGTGAAGGTGGCTAGCTGCGCGGCAACGCTGTGTCCCTGTTCAGATAGCTGTAGATTCAGGCGAGAAGTGGTTGTGCCTGCACCGAGTAATAGGATTTGCATGGTGGGTTTCTCCCTTTACGGGTTCGGTGTAGCTGTTGGGCTGTTTGGTTCGGCGGGAGCAGCAGGGGTTTCTGCATTAGCGGGAGCAGTGAAAGTCACCGTAGGCACAGGCGCTTCTGCTGCCTCTGTAGTAGCTACATCTATATCGCCCTCTCCTAATGCTTCCTGGCGGTCAGATAAGAACATCTCCTCGAAGTCCCAGTAGGTGAAACCTGGGGTAGTTTCCTCCCAACCGCGTGCCACCAAGGAGATGATCACTTGATCGCTTTGCTGCAAAGCCAGAGAAAGGGTCTCGCGGCTTTCGTTGGGGACCAGCAAGATGAGCATCTCACTCTGCTGGTCGCTGATAGTGAAATAACCCGTCTGGTCTCCCGATGGGTAGCCGTCGCCGTTATCGCCTGAAGACTGTGGCTTGGACGGCAAGCCCTGGATGTTGATCACCCGCACACCCTCGGGAAACAGGTCTTTGGCCAGGGGAGGAAAGCCTCGCGCCAGGGCCGCTTCACGCTCTTGTTCTTCTTCATCTTCCTCGGTGAGAACATCCGGAGTCGGTGTGATCTGCGCTACCAGGGTCAAGGTGATCTCCCCTTCGTTGATCTCCAACCCCGTGATGATTTCAGGTTGCGGCGTGGGGGTAACCTGGGGTTGCGGGCGGGAACCCATCACTATCGTTAGACCGATCAGATCACCGGGCAAGAAGGTTTCGATGTCCGGCGCGACTACGTTTTTAGCCTCCAAGGACAATGGAAAAAGGCTGTGGTCGGGAAACCGGGCCAGCACGGCTGAGAGCCGGGTGCCCTCGCCTGCAGGGGCCAATACCGCGTTGCGGAAGATCGGTTGGCCTGCCCACATGGGCAGCGCTACCGTGCCACCGATCAGCACGCTGCTCTCATCAACAGGGATATACACATCCAGGTTATCGTCCTGGTAGACGGTTTTCTGACTGATGTCCGCTGCTGTGATCACATCCACGATTTCCAAATCGGTAGCAGCCACCAGAACGTCTATGGTCGGGGGCACTTGCGCGTCCGCGAACCATTTCATACCGAAGAACGTCAGTAAGAATACAACGATCGAGAGTCCAATGATGCCTACGTTCAGGCCGATGGATTTGAGTCGTTCGAGCATGGGGGTTCCTCCAAGATATGAGATTTATTCCGCGCCGCGCCAATCCAAGCCGCTGGCAGAGATGGCTTGTTGGTAGGCTGGATTACCAGCAATACGGTCGATAAGTTGGGCGAGAGTCTGCTGTACAAGGTAGTAGAAAACCACAAGGACGAAATCAGTGTTGAAATGAGGGGAATGTAGGGCATGGTGATATGCCGAGGAAATCGCGCGCAGGTCTATCATCGCTTCCGATGCAGCCAAGGCAGTGGCCGAGGCCTGTGGCATGTCAGGGAAACAGACGCAGATCAATTTGGTGAGTTCATCGATTACCTGGGATTCTGGTACATCTAGATGATCTTGTGTTATTTGTTTTGGCATTTGTGACCACCTGCCAAAAGCCTAATTGCTGTAGGCGCGTTAGATATAACCATCGTGAGGCAATTCTACTGATGACCAAGGCAGGGTATCTTAGAAATATCCCCCATAGATGTTTGATTGAATGGATGAAAAGGAGAGAAGATGCTTGAGTATCTAGTGGTGACGGACGGAGTTGGTTTCTATCTCGACATTACGGTATAGTTCCATTGCTT
>JANQED010000096.1 GCA_028278545.1 Anaerolineales bacterium | reverse complement strand
CGCCTATTTACAAATGCGCCAGGGGGGAGATTTTCCTCTGCGCAAGCATCTACCCTGGCTGGCCGCGTTTGGGATCGCTGGTGGTGCGACCAGCTGGGTCGAGATGTTCATCAGCAGTGGCGTAAACGAGTCGCTGTATGCTGTACTCTCCACATTGATTCTGGTGTTGCACCCGCTCACCGGGTTTATTCTGCTCATGTTCGGTTGGGGCATCTTGAAACAGCTGGCGCCCTTGCCTGCCTGGATGAGCTTTATTCCAGGGATCATGATTGTGCCCATTGCCTTCGCCATCACCTACGCAGCTACAACCTTTATCACCCCTTCCCCCATCGCCATCCCGGTAGACATCTGGTCACGTTACTTGCTATATCTGCCTGGCAGCATGATCGCTGGTGCCGGCTTTCTGCGGCAATGGCACATCTATCGCCAGGATGAAATAAACGATGTGGCCACACTCATGCTGGGGACAGGACTAGCCTTTTTATTTGAGGCCTTCGTTGTCGGCTTGATCGTACCGGCAGCCCCCTACGGCCCCGCCTCATATTACAACTATGATCGTGTCGTCCATAACGCCTTTATTGGGGAGCAGGCCATTCCAGCCAGAGCCTACGGCCTGACAGCCTGGCTGGATTATGAGCGCGTTTTGGATTTCACTGGGCTGCCCATAGAGTTCTGGCGTATGCTGTCAGCTTTTGCCCTCACCTATTTCGTCGTCCGCGGCCTGGGTGTTTTTGAAGCCATGCGCAAACGGCAGGTAACAGAATTGCAATCAGAACGCGATCGTGCGCAACATGAAGCTTATCAGGCCCAAAGCGCCGCCCGGGAGACCGCCGAGAATTGGACCGACGCGCTAGTAGCTATTAATCGCAATATCACCCAGTTTGAGAACGTAGACACGATCCTTCTCAAAATCGTGGAAACGGCGGGCTTGCTTCTGCGTTCAGATTTTGTGGGGCTGGGTCTACTTGGCGAAGATGGAACAAAATTGTTATTGAAGTGCCATTGCCATGGTAGCCATTCCGAGATCCTAAGCTCATCGGAGGTCGTTGACAATCCCATCATCATTGAATGTGTGACCTCCAATCGAACATACCTTTCCCACTCAGGAGATGCAGGAAAGCAGATAGGTCGCGTTTGCCCGGTTCTGGACCGATCTGCTCGAGCTCTTGCTGTCGTGCCCCTAGAACTTGACAATTTACCGATGGGTGCTTTATGGATCGCTCGCTGCGAAAAGAATTTGGAGGACTACACCCAAACAGACCTGGTGTGGTTAGAAGGCCTGGCAGACCAAGTGGTGATTGCCATCCAGCACGGTTTGATGACCTCCAAACTGCAGTCTTTTTCCATCGTGGAGGAACGAACGCGCATCGCGCGTGAAATGCACGATGGTCTT
>JANQED010000048.1 GCA_028278545.1 Anaerolineales bacterium | reverse complement strand
GAGAGCGTTGATTTAACCTTAGGCTGGGGGACGGATGCGGTCTGGGTTCTTCTGCTGGCAGCCATGATTGTGGCTTGGAAACATCCAACCTGGCGTGCGGTCCTGTTTGGCCTGGCCTGCGCGTATAAACAGTTTCCCTGGTTATTGGCGCCATTCATCTTTGTTCGTCTGCTCTCGGATGAGGAAGATGCCAGCGCCCGTTCTGGACTGCGGCGGACCCTCGTTTTCTTTGCTATCGCCGTAACCGTATTCCTGCTCAGCAATTCTCCTTACATCCTTGCTGAACCAGGCGCCTGGTTCGCCGGAGTTTTCGACCCTGTTGCAAGCCCGCTCATCTATTTCGGTTCGGGGCTATCCACACTAACCCAATTAAGCATCTTGACACTACCAAAGGTTTTTTATTCCATCAGCAGTCTGCTCATCATGGCTTTGCTTCTGCTGTTATATGCATTCAATTTCAAGCGCCTTAAACATGCTTTGTGGTTCTTTCCGGGTGTCATATTGTGGTTCTCTTACCGCAGTTTGCAGAATTATTTCATTTATTGGGTCCCCCTGCTCCTGCTGGCCGCGATTGAGATGCTGAGAGAATCAAGCAGACAGGACGCACTTGCAGAGGAGGCAGAGCCCTCTGAAAACCCAGACGTAGCTGATGCAGCTTTCTCAAACGAGGCCTCAGCCCCCGCTGAAACAAGTACACCGCGGATTCTTGGCCTGGCGAGAAGAATTCTAGCGGGAAGGCACGCTGTGTTTCTGAGCGTCATAGCCGCCGTGGGACTGAGCGCCGGCCTGGCGTTTGCCTATCAGCAATCGAACAAACCCTTGGATGTTGAGTTGGTCAATTTGAAGCTAGATAACAGCGTTCATCAAATTCATCAATTTGAGGTTCGACTCTACAACAACAGTGACCGCGTGCTGACACCGCGGTTTTCCGTGCAAAAGGGAAGTTTTCAGCCCTTCCCCTGGGACATCCAAAGCGGCCCGATCACGCTGGATCCCGAGCAAGAGGGGAATTACGTCGTCAGCACGGATTTACCCTTCCGCACCTTCGACTTGATCAGCGGGGCGCAGATCGTTGTGACCGATGCCTCAGGAGATTACGGCTTAAGGGGCACGGTCAGAATTCAGCGCGATCTCTCCTTGTTGGATCAGCGCGCCGTCTTCAATGCCAGCTTCCTGCGCGCCCCGGGGGAAAACAGCACTCCCTGGGGCTGGGGTTTGGATTGGATCGCTGAGGCGCCCCCCTCCATAAACCGCGTGGAAGTTAATGACCAAGTGCAGGCCGCCGAGTTGGCTTTCACACCCAGAGCACAAAATCCGGAATGGGAATTCGCAGGTTTGGGTCAGTGGATCCTTTTCCCCTCAGATGAACTCAAAGTGTGGGTGTATCCCTCCGCTGCGGCTTCAATTTCCCAGGATGAGCTCAACATGGCCTACGGCCTCGAGTTTGTGGATGGAAACCAGAAGCGCTTATGGGTGCTGTTTGGGCCTCAAACAGGCGAAGGCTCCCTAGGGCCGAACCACTACTACCTCTACCAGCAAGCCGACCCAGAGACCTGGAGCGAACAAAGCATCAACCTGCGTGAGATTTACGCAGAAATCGGTTGGTCTTTGCCGCCCCTCCAACGTGTTGTGCGCGGGGATTTGGAGCTGCTCACCAGGATGGTGACGGTACGGCTGTTGGTGGCGGCGCGAAACCAGGACAGCAACCAGGCAGTCAGCGCGCAGTTC
>JANQED010000103.1 GCA_028278545.1 Anaerolineales bacterium | reverse complement strand
CCCACGCGCGGAATGGCATAACTCACCGAGACCACGACGAGCACACCGAAGGCCCCCGCGCCTAGGGCGTACCAGGGCACCGCGCGCCAGGCGCTCAAGTTGCCTCCGCCTACCACCAGCAGCAATGCTGCGGCCAGCAGGGCGCCGCCGATATGAATGATAAAGGCACTCTCCAGAGTGCCGATTCGCTGGCTGATCATGCTCGCCAACGGCCCTTGCAGCCCTACCGAGATACCTGCCGCTAAGCCAGCTAATATTGCGATGGTCAACACTTTATGAGCCTCCTCTCAATATGAAAGGGGTATTGTAGCTGGTATACGCCAATAGAAAAAGGGCGAACAGGGTTCGCCCTTCTGGTCTGCTGCTCTGGCCATTGCGCCTTAGCTGGCGAGGACGGACCTAGCAATGTAGGCAGGGAATGTTCCTACGCGGGAGCAAAGACCATGCTGAAGGCTACCAGCACGAAGGTGAAGAGCATGAGGAACATGAGCAGTTCTAACAATCGTGTGGACATGGCTTTCTCCTTAGCTGGTGAAGAGCGGATTACACTCCTATAACGACCCAGGCAGCAGAAAAGTTCCCCCAAATTTCTGAGAAGAGATTAACACTGCCAACGTTGACATTTCCCCCTATCCTCCCTATAATATGGCCTGCACTGCCCCGGCAGCGACATGCTGGGGCTTACGTTTGCAGCACCCCCCCCAACTTCCCCAAGCGCACGGCGCGGTCTTAGCGGTGAATAGCGCGGAGCGAATGGCGAAGTGAAGCTTGGAGGCAGCACATGAAATACGCCATCGTTGAAAGCGGCGGCAAACAATATAAGGCCGTAGAAGGCGGCACCATCGAGGTCGATCGCCTCAACAAAGAGGCAGGGGAGGATCACGTTTTAGAGAACGTGCTGTTGGTCTCGGATGAAGGCAATGTGGTCGTGGGTACCCCGACGATCTCAGGGGCGAAAGTGAGCACGATGGTGGTGAAAGAATTCAAGGGCCCCAAGATCATCATCTACAAGTACAAGCCCAGCAAGCGTTACCGCCTAAAGAAGGGCCACCGCCAATGGTATACACGTCTGCAGATCGAATCTATAGATGGCGTGAAGGCAGCAAAGAAAACAGCGGCCAAGCCAGCAGAGGCCGAAAAGGC